>NZ_JAAXPG010000014.1 GCF_012396365.1 Nocardiopsis alborubida
TCTCCACGGTCTCGTCCTCGTCGACGAGGATCTTGGTGAGTACGCCCGCGACGGGTGACGGAATCTCGGTGTCCACCTTGTCGGTGGAGACCTCAAGGAGCGGCTCGTCCACCTCGACGGTGTCGCCGACGCTCTTGAGCCACTGGGTGACGGTGCCCTCGGTGACGCTCTCACCCAGGGCGGGCATGGTCACCGACGTGGTCGGGCCCTCGTCGGAGGACGAGGCCTGCGCGTCGGACCCGGCCTTCGGCTCCGGGGCGGGCTCCGGCTCCGGCTCGGGCTCCTCGGCGGCCTGGGGCTCCGGGGCGGACTCCGGCTCGGGCTCCTCCGCGGACTCCTCGGCGGCGGGCTCGGCACCGTCCTCGTCGGCGCTCTCGCCCTCACCGCCGATGACGGCGATCTCCGCGCCGATCTCCACGGTCTCGTCCTCGTCGACGAGGATCTTGGTGAGTACGCCCGCGACGGGTGACGGAATCTCGGTGTCCACCTTGTCGGTGGAGACCTCAAGGAGCGGCTCGTCCACCTCGACGGTGTCGCCCACGTTCTTCAGCCACTGGGTGACGGTGCCCTCGGTGACGCTCTCACCCAGGGCGGGCATGGAAACGGAAGTCGGCATGGGTTTCCTCGTTGGATCTGGGCGCGGTCTCTGCCCAACCCCTTGATGGGCAGCGCGGATGTGTGCGGGGGCGGGCCCTCGCGGCCCGCCCCCGGTGGTGCGGTCAGTCGTGGACGTGCAGCGGCTTGCCCGCCAGCGCGAGGTGCGCCTCGCCCAGCGCCTCGGACTGGCTCGGGTGCGGGTGGATCAGCTGGGCCACCTCGGAGGGCAGCGCCTCCCAGTTGTAGATCAGCTGCCCCTCGGCGATCAGCTCGCCGACGCGGCTGCCGACCATGTGGACGCCCAGTACCCGGCCGTCCTTCTCGGCGATGACCTTCACCGCGCCCTGCGTCTGCAGGATCTGGCTCTTGCCGTTGCCCGCGAGGCTGTAGTTCATCTCCACGACGTCGTGTCCGCGCTCCTTGGCGACCTTGGTGGTCAGGCCCACGGACGCGACCTCGGGCTCGCAGTAGGTGACGCGGGGGACACCGTCGTAGTCGATCGCGGGCGGGTTCTGCCCGGCGATGTGCTCGGCGACGAAGATGCCCTCGGCGAAGCCGACGTGGGCGAGCTGGAGGGTGGGGATGAGGTCGCCCACGGCGTAGACGTTGCCCACGCCGGTGTGCAGGTTCTCGTCCACCTGGACGAAGCCGCGGTCCAGGGTGATGCCCTGCTCCTCGTAGCCCAGGCCCTCCGAGACCGGCCCGCGGCCGATGGCCACCAGCAGGACCTCGGCCTCCAGGGTCTTGCCGCCCTTGAGGGTGACGGTCACACCGGAGTCGGTGGTCTTGACCGACTCGAACGGGGTGCCCAGCTCGTACTTGATCTTGCGCTTGCGGAAGGCGCGCTCCAGCAGCTTGGAGCTGGACTCCTCCTCCACCGGCACCAGGTGCGGCAGGGCCTCGACGATGGTGACGTCGGCGCCGTAGGAGCGCCACACGCTGGCGAACTCCACGCCGATCACGCCGCCGCCCAGGACGATGACCGACTCCGGCACGCGGCCCAGGTCGAGGGCCTGGTCGCTGGTCATGACCTTCTCGCCGTCGATGTCCAGCCCCAGGGTCTTGGGCTGGGAACCGGTGGCCAGGAGGACGTTGCGGCCCTTGTAGACCGTGCCGTCGACGGTGACCTCGTCCTTGCCGGTGAGCTTGCCCTCACCCGCGACGACGGTGATCTTGCGCGACTTGACCAGGCCGGTCAGGCCCTTGAACAGGCCGCCGATCACCTTGTCCTTGTAGGTGTGCACGGCCTCGATGTCGATGCCCTCGAACGTGGCCTTGACCCCGAAGTTCTCGCTCTCCTTGGCGGAGTCGGCGACCTCGGCCGAGTGCAGCAGGGCCTTGGTGGGGATGCAGCCGCGGTGCAGGCAGGTGCCGCCGAGCTTGTCTTTCTCGATCAGGACGACGCTCATGTCCAGCTCCGCGGCGCGCAGTGCCGCCGCGTAGCCGCCGCTGCCGCCGCCAAGGACGACGAGGTCGAAGGTGCCGCCGCTCTCACTCACGGGAACGAACTCCTTGTTGTGGCTGGTGATGGGTGGTGGGCCGCGGCCGGGCCCCGCGCGGGCGGAGGGAGGGTGTGCGCGGCCGCGGTGGCCGGGAGGGGCGGCGCTCCGGCTGGTGGAGGGCCGCCCCCTGGGCGGGTGCTACCCGGCGTACTCCTCGGCGATGCGGACCAGGGTGCGCGTGCCCGCGCCGGTGCCGCCCTTCGGGGTGTAGCCGTGCGGACCGCCCTGGTTGAAGGACGGACCGGCGATGTCGAGGTGCGCCCACGTGACGCCCTCCTCGATGAACTCCTTGAGGAAGACGCCCGCGGAGAGCATGCCGCCCCAGCGCTCGCCCGCCACGTTGGCGATGTCGGCGACCGCGGAGTCCAGGCCCGCGCGCAGCTCCTCGGGCAGGGGCATCGGCCAGGAGGCCTCACCCGCCTCGGCGGCCGCGGCGACGATCCGGTCGCGCGCCTCGTCGTCGTTGGACATGACCGCGAACACCCGGGTGCCGAGCGCGACCAGCTGGGCGCCGGTCAGGGTGGCGATGTCCACGACCAGGTCGGGCTCGTCCTCCTGCGCCCGCACGAGGGCGTCGGCCATGACCAGGCGGCCCTCGGCGTCGGTGTTGAGCACCTCGACGGTCTTGCCGCCGTAGATGGTCAGCACGTCGGAGGGGCGCTGGGCGGTGCCGCTGGGCATGTTCTCGGCCACGGCCAGGTAGCCGACGACGTTGACCCGCAGGTTCAGGGCGGCGATGGCGCGCATGGCGGCGAGCACGGAGGCGGCGCCCGCCATGTCGGACTTCATCCAGTCCATCGAGCCCGCGGGCTTGAGGGACAGGCCGCCGGAGTCGAACGTGATGCCCTTGCCGACGAAGGCGACGGTCCTGGTGGCCTCGGGGTGGCTGTGGGCCAGGCGGACCAGGCGGGGCGGGTTGGCCGACCCCTGGCCGACGCCGGTCAGGCCGCCGTAGCCGCCCTCGGACAGGGCGGCCTCGTCCAGCACCTCGACGCGCAGGCCGGACTGCTGGGCGATCTCCTGCGCGGTGGCGGCCAGGTCCTCGGGGACCAGGTCGGCCGGTGCGGTGTTGACCAGGTCGCGGGTGAGGTTGACGGCCTCGGCCAGGACGGCGGCGCGCTCGGCGGCGTCCGCGGCCTCCGCGGCGGAGCTGGCCAGGACCAGCTCGGCGGCGGGCTTGTCCTCGGCGCCGGTGCGGTACCGGTCGAAGCCGTAGGCGCCGAGGCGGGCTCCGAGGGCGACGGCGCCGGCCTCGGCGGCGGTCCCCGCGGGCAGGGCCAGGACGACGCGGCCCGCTCCCCCGGGACGCGAGGTCAGCGAGCGCAGCGCGGCACCGGCGGCGCGGGACAGGGTGTCGGGGTCGACGGGGCCCTCGGCGGGCGCCGGGCCGAGACCGACCGCGACGACGACCGGGGCCTTGACGGCTCCGAGGGAGGCAAGGGTGTGCACCTCCTCGGGGGCGCCGCTCGCTCCCAGGAGCGACAGGGTCTGGGCGAGGCCGCCGGAGAAGGCGGCATCGACGTCATGAGCGCCCGACGCGGGCTCCGGAGCGTCGCCTCCGGAGTGGTAACCGACGACAACCGCGTCGGCGTCGAGCGAACTGGGGGACTCCGTATTTACTGACAACGACGTGCTCACGTCCCCGATGCTAGTCGCCTCGCGCGCCCGGCGGGGACGCGGCGCCCCGGGGTCGCGGGGGCCCTGACGCGGCGCTGCGGGGGTCGCGGGAGCCGGGGGTGTGCGGGGTCGGCTCCGGTCCGCGCGCGCGGCGAGGGTGCCTCTGGCCGCCGGTGAAGGGTGTCGTGGGCCGCCTCCGGGGCGGACTCCGCCTTCCCGCGCGGGAGAACCGTGAAACCCGTGTGAAAAAATGTGATGATCGCGACATCGGGAACCCCCGATCGGGTTACCGGCTGGTAGGAAACCGCCTGGTGGGACGCCTCGCGGCCCGCGGACCGGGGCCGTGAATCCCCGTGCCGCGCCTCACAGCCGGACCGCGGCCGCCGCGGACACCACCAGCGCCGTCGTCACCGCCGTCTCCGCCAGTGCGCCCAGCACGTCGCCCGTGACACCGCCCAGCCGCCGCACCGCCCGGCGCAGCACGAGGCCCGCCGCGAGCAGGCCCGCCGCCGCGGCGAGCACGCAGGCCAGCGCGAACCCCGGCGCGTGCGCCCAGCCCGTCAGGCACACCAGCAGAACGGGTGCGGCGGCCAGCAGCGCGCCCGGAAGGCGCACGGTCCCCGCCACGAACGCGCCCAGGCCCTCGGGCCGCGCCGAGGGTACGCGGGGGGTGCACGCCAGGGTCACCGCCAGCCGCCCCGCTGCCCCGGCCGCCGCCGCGCCCGCCAGCGCCGCCTCCGCCGAGGCCTGCGCCAGCTGGCCCAGGGCCAGGGCCTGCGCGGCGAGCACGACCACCAGGGTGACCACGCCGAACGGGCCGATGTCGGACCGCCGCATCACCTCCAGGGCGCCCTCGGCCGGACGCGCGCTGCCCAGCCCGTCTGCCAGGTCGGCCAGGCCGTCCAGGTGCAGTCCCCGCGTCAGCAGCGCTCCCAGCCCGACGGCGAGCACCGCCGCCAGCGCGGCGGACAGGCCGACCGCCGTCCCGAGCACGGCCGCGGCGCCGGTGAGGCCGCCCAGGAGCGCGCCCAGCACAGGTGCCCACACCATCGCCCACCCGGCCACGCGGCGGTCCAGCCGCCCCGCGCGCACCGGGAACACGGTGAACGTCCCCAGCGCCATCCGGGCCCCCGCGACCGCGTCGGCGGCGCGGGAGGGGCCGGAGGGGGAGTCGCCGGTCGGGGAGCGGTCAGGGGAGGGGCCGTACGCCGGGGAGCCGTCCGGAAAAGGGTCGCCGGAGGGGGAACCACCCGACGGCGAGCCGTTCGGGGGAGGCCCGTCGGAGGAAGGGCCGTCCGGAGGGGGACCGGCGGCACCGCTCACGACAGCTCCAGGACGCGGCCCGCGGTCACCAGCACCACGTCCTCGGACTCGGCGCCGATCCACTGGTTCAACCGGCCCAGGTGGTCGCGGAACAGACCCCCCGCGCGGGTCGCGGGCACCACGCCCGACCCCACCTCGTTGGTGACCGCCACGACGTAGGCCTGGGAGGAACGCCAGGCCTCCAGCAGTCCGTGGACGGCCGCCTCCACCTCGTCCTCCGCGCCGGGGGGAGGGCTCTCCTCCCACAGCCCCGCCTCACCCATCACCCAGGTCAGCCAGGTGCCCAGGCAGTCCACCAGGACCGCGCCCCGGGCGCCCTTGAGCAGCGCGGCCAGGTCGGTGGTCTGCTCGGTGCGCCACCACCAGGGGCGGCGCCGCACGTGCCGGGCCACCCGGTCGGCCCAGTCCGGGTCCGCGACCGGGTCGGGTACCGGACCGGTCGCCGCGTACAGCACCTTCGGCTCCGACATCAGGCGCAGTTCCGCCTCGGTGGACTTGCCCGAGCGCGCGCCCCCGGTCACCAGGGTCCGGTGCGGCCCGCGCGGCCGCGACTCCGGCCACACCACAGGAGGGCACGACAGGACCTGCCCGTCACCCGGCACCAGGGCGCCCCACAGCCGGGCCCGGCGGGCGAACTCCCAGGGGGAGCGGACGCGGTGGTCGCCGCCGACCGCCACGACGGCCGTGGTCACCCCGATCACACCCGAGCGGCGCAGCTCGCCGATGACCTCCGGGCGCTGCGCGGCGTCCACGATGACCATGTCCACCTGCTGGTCGGGGCGGGTGGAGGAGTAGCCGGAGGAGCCCTCGGCGCGCGCCTCCGCGGGGGGGACTCCGGGCAGGGGGCCCGGGCCCGTGCGCGCGTACATCAGCCTGCCCCCGTCGGGGCCTTCGACCAGGACGCCGTCGGGGGTCGGGGTCACCGAGTACCCCGGCGGCACAGGGCCGACCGCCCCGGCCTCCCGGACGCGGAAGCGGTCGTCCACCGTCACGCGCAGGGGCAGTCGGCGCTCGGCGAGGGCCTTGTTGCAGGAGGCGCAGGTGCACTGGGGGGCGGGCCACCCCGAGTGCCCGGCTGTCCCGAGAAAACGGATACGCACCAAAAAAGTAAACAGCATGGTCAGCCAAGCGTCTCTGATCAGCTTGGTAATCCCAGGTAAGACGTGGTGTCTGGTAACGGGATCTGCCCCCGTGGTGGGGTGGCGTGGGCGTGCAGGTGGAAGCCCGCGCCCAATGCCGCCCCTCTCGGCCTGTGCCGGATGGTGGGTGTGCTGATCGTGTTCACGCCCTGGTGCCGGTGGGCCGCTCGGGGCAGCCGGGACCGGTCCGGTGGTGCGTGTCCCTCCGGACGTTGACCCGCCCGACCGTGTGGTCTGGTGGGGGAGGGCGCCCTGCGTCGCCTGGGCGCAGGGCGTGTGAGTCGTCGCCGGGTGGGGCCGGTCTTGGACCGATCCCTCTGGCGGGTTCTTGTGGTGGCGGGTGCGGTGACCGCGCGGGTTTCGAGCGTGTCCACCACCGTGCGGATGCCCATCGCCCCCGTGGCGTGGTCGGTGACGGTCCTGGTCTGGTGGGTCAGGCCGCGTGCGGCCACGCGTTGCCAGGCTCCGGTGTCGCGGTCGCCCTGCCGCCCGCAGCCCGAGTCGGGGCACAGGGCCCACTTCCACCCCCGGGTGAGCCGGTCAGGGGTCTTACGGTGCCCCAGTGGGGCCAGGCAGCGGGGGCAGTGCTTGGAGGTGCCTCGGGCGGGGACGGTGACCACCGCGATCCCCACCTCGGCGGCCGCATGGTGCATCCGCCCCACGACGCGTCCGCGCACCTGCTGGGACAGGCGGGTGTTCATGGTCCGCCCCATACCCCGCGCCTCTATGGAGCGCAGGTCCTCCACGTAGATCACCGTGGCACCGGCGGCGACGGCCTGGTCCACCGCCCACCGGGCGGCGGAGGCGGCCAGGGCGTCGTTGAGACGGGAGCGCTTGGCGGACACCCGCCGGGCCTCTGCGGCCAGGACGGCGTGTTTGGTGTGCAGGGGATGTGCGGCGTCCCCGGTGGTGAGCCGCTGGTGGTGGTCGGTCTTGGCGTGCAGGAACTCGCCCTGGCGGCGCAGACGGTGCTGCTTGGCCAGCACACCACCGGCCCGGAACATCGCACCCGAACCCAGGGCGGTGATATGCCCATCGCCGTGCAGCCGGACCGCCCCGGCGGACAGCAGGGTGTTCAGACCCCAGTCCACACCGAGCGCAACCGTGTGCCCGCTGCGGCGAGCTTGGGGCACAGCATGGCTGTAGGCCACATCTGCGCGGACCTTCCCATCGCGTGGGCGCAGAGCGGGCAGGTGCAGCACCGCGCTCGGGGGAACGGTGGGCGGCAACGCCAGGGGGCAAGCCACCCACGTCCAGTCCGCATACGTGCGCGGGTCAGGGCGGGTGGGCAGCTTGAGCCGCAGCAGGATCCGTCCCGGATCACTTTCGTGCCGTTCCAGGGTGGCCTGCTGGGCATCGCACGCCGACAACACCAGCATCCGCGCGGCGCGGGGCACACCCTCCAGATCGAACACGTCAACCGGCATCCGGCCGTGCTTGTGGGCGAACGCGGTGATCTGCCGGGTACGGGAACCGATGATGGTGGAGGGCAGGTGCTTCCCACCGGACACCCGCGCACGTACCTGGCCCCACTCGGCAGGAGTGCGCTTGGCCGGGTCAGCAGGCCAGACGGCCAAGACCCCGGTGGTGAGGTCGGCGCGCCACTGCGCGGAGCGCAAAATCCGTCCGGCCATCTCCTGGGCCATGCGCATGATCCGGTCGTTGACCCGCACACCCTGCGGCGGAGCGATGGACCAACCCAAGCGGCGCGGCGCCATCCATGCGTTCGAGGGCAGCCTTCTACCGGCCGCGTCCACCCCCGCGGCCAGCGTGTTCACGTCGGCGGCGTTGAAGTGTGCCTTCAGTAGTTCGGTGGTCATGGCCGACACCAGGTCGGCGCACCAGCCCACACGCTGAGCCAGCACTGAGGCTGACACGGGCTCGCCGGTTCTCTCCTCCACTCCGGTGCGCAACACGACCGGGGCGCACGCGGTACGCGAGGTCTCGCCCGGGGCGAGAGGCACCTTGCGGCTCACCGGATACCATCCCGACCAACTCGAACCAGTGCACCCGGTCCGGGGCGGGTGGCCCCTACGGCCACTCGCCCCCGGGAGATCCCGGACGTGTGCCAGGAAAGGGTGTGCATGAAGGGGACCATGGCATGAGGAAGCGACAGACGAAGGGGTTTCAGCGGAACCCCGCGGTCAGTACATTCCGGCCAGCCGGAGCGAAGTTGAAGAAAACCGAGGGCAACCGAGAAAACTGATATGCCTTGGCTAAGCTCGGGCCAGGATCACGGTGACCGGCGCTGTGACCTCCGTGACGAAGGGGCGGTCGAACATGGCGTGGACCTGGCGGTACTTCGAGGCCGACGGAGCCGACCCGTTGGGGGCGGACCTGCCCTCGGAGTCGTTCACCTCGCGTGGCGACGCGGAGAGCTGGCTGGGGGAGAACTGGCAGGAGCTCGCCGAGGGCGGCGTGGGACGCGTCGCCCTGCTCGACGGCGACAAGGAGGTCTACGCGATGTCCCTGGATCCCGTCGAGTAGGACCCGAGCCGCCCGGCCGGGGCCGCGAAGGCCCCCGGAGCGGTGGGACGCCTCCGTGACAATGGGGGCGTGATCCCCGCTCTGCGCAACCTGGCCGTCCTGGAACTGGTCAACATCCCCCTGTTCGCGACGGTGCTGTTCCTCCTGCTGGGTGTGCCCGCCTCACCCGCCAACCTGGTCGGCTTCGCCCTCTTCGCCCTGCTGCTGGCGGAGGGCGGCGCCTACTGGTGGGTCAAGGCGCGCCAACTGCGCGCGCGGGCCCGCCGCCCGGCGGGCATGGCGCTCTTCCGCGCCCTGGGGCGGGCCAACATCGCACTGTTCCTCGCGGGCGGCGCGGTGGTGGCCGCGGCCCTGCTCGCCGACGCCCCGTGGACGAGGGTGTGGCCGGGCCTGGGCCTGTGGCTCTTCGCCCTCCTGGAGCACGTCAACTACTTCCACGTCCAGCTGTCCCACCAGACGCGCGCCGACCTGGCGCGGCTGGTGCGAACCCGGCGCCTGCACCGCTCCCACCTGTCACACGACATGGCGCGCTGACCGTCCCTGCGCGGACGGTCGGCCGGGGCCCCGGGAGAGGGTCAGCCGGTGCCGGAGAGGGAGCGGCGGCCCTGCCACGGCCAGCGGTTCTCCAGCTCCACCTCCAGGGAGAAGCTGAGGAAGGTCCGGATGAGGACGATCCCGGCGAGCACCCCCACGCTGGCGAAGGTGGGCGACACCGCGACCGTGCGGATGATGTCCCCGGCGACGAGCAGCTCCAGACCCAGCAGGATCGCCCGGCCCAGCCCCTGCCGGTAGGGCCGGTAGGCCGCGTCCAGCCCGTGTCCGCTGACCCACCGGTACAGGAACAGCGCGGTCGCGCCCAGTGCCCCGACCACGATGACGCCGACCCCGGCGACGTCGACGGCGGTGCCCACCGCCTCGATGACGTGCGCGATGTCCATGGAGCCCCCCTGTGCCGCGTGCGTGCGGGCCAGCAGCTACCCAGGGCTGGCGGCGTGACACCAGGGGGAGGACGGACGCTTCGGGCCGGGCGACCCGGCCAGCCGCGGACGGCGGGAACGCGAACGGGCCCGGCCGCCCTGGGGGCGGCCGGGCCCGCTGCGCCGAACACGGACCGGAGGCCGGGGGCGGGCCGGCGGCGGTCTAGCCGCGGATGTTCTCGGGGCTCCTGGTCAGCGCAGGATCGCGCTGGACGCTGTCGCCCAGGACCTCGTCGATCCCCGCCATCAGCTCGGCGTCCAGCCTGACCCCGGCCGCCTTGACGTTGCCCTCCACCTGCTCGGGGCGGGAGGCGCCGATGATCGCGGCCGACACGTTCGGGTTCTGCAGCACCCAGGCCACGGCCAGCTGCGCCAGCGTCAGGCCCGCCTCGGCGGCCAGCGGCTCCAGTCTCTGCACGCGCTCCAGCAGGACCTGGTCCTTCATCTGCTCGCTCAGGAAGCGGCCGCCGCCGGGGTCGGCGGCGCGCGAACCGGCGGGCAGCTCCTGTCCTGGCCTGTACTTGCCGCTCAGGACACCGCCCTCGATCGGCGACCACACGATCTGGCCGACGCCCTCGCGCTCGGAGAGCGGAACGACCTCGGGCTCGATGACCCGCCACAGCATGTTGTACTTCGGCTGGTTGGAGACGATCCGGTCGAAGCCCAGCTCGTCGGCGATCTTGAGCGCCTGCTCGATCTCCTCGGCGCGCCACTCGGAGACGCCGACGTAGAGGACCTTGCCCTGGCGGACCAGGTCCTCGAAGGCCCGCACGGTCTCCTCCAGCGGGGTGGAGTAGTCGAACCGGTGGGCCTGGTACAGGTCCAGGTAGTCGGTCCCCAGGCGGCGCAGGGAGTTCTCCACGCTGCGGACGATGTGCTTGCGGGACAGGCCCCGGTCGTTCTTGCCCTCGCCCGTGGGCCAGAAGACCTTGGAGAAGATCTCCAGCCCGTCGCGGCGCTCGCCCTTCAGCGCGCGGCCGAGCACCTCCTCCGCCCTGCCCCCGGCGTAGCCGTCGGCGGTGTCGAACGTGGTGATACCGGCGTCCAGCGCGGCGCGGACACAGGCCTTGGCCGTGTCCTCCTCCACCTGGGAGCCGTGCGTGATCCAGTTCCCGTAGGCGATCTCGCTGACCATGAGACCGCTGTTGCCCAGATGCCGAAATTCCATGTCGAGCACTCTAGTGGGGGATTGTGCTCGTTCGCGAGGTTCCGCGCAGGGCGAGTGGAAGCGCTCCCAACCACGGGGCGGCGAGGACTCGGGAGAGGGAGTGAGGGGCCGGTGCTGTGACCGGCCCGGGCTCACGTCGTCGGGGAGGCGGTGGTGGGAGGCGTCAGCGCGTGCGGCGGGGCGTGGGGTCCTCGCGGACCTTGAGCCGCGGCTTGGGCAGGCGCAGGCGGCGGAACTGGAGCTGGCGCATGGCCGCGTACATCCCGATGCCCTTGATGGCGGGGTCCTCGGGGAAGTACTCGGCGGCGCGCTTCTTGACCGTGCGGCCCACCATGACGCCCTCGGCGATGATGGTGACCATCATCAGCGGCCACAGAACGTAGGCCACGCCGATCTGGAACATCGGGTTGTTGACGAACAGCAGCGCGATGATCACGATCGAGAACGGCAGGAAGAACTCACTGGCGCTGCGGCGCGAGTCGACGAAGTCGCGGGCGAACGCCCGGGCCTCGCCGAGGTCCTGCTGCCGGTAGTAGCGCGCCTCGTCCTTGGGCACGCCCTTGATCGCGGAACTCGCGGTGCCCCTCCCGCGTTGGCGGTCGAGACGGTCCCGGTAGGCCTGGTAGGCCTCCTTGCGCGTCTCGGGCGCCTTGAGCGGTCGGCGGGGGGCCACCTCGGACTCCCTGCGCTTTGGGGTGGGCACACCCTTCTTGGGTGTGTATCCCTTAGGTTGGGTGGACTCAGTGGCCTCAGGGCTGGCGGATTCGGCGGAGGCCGGATCCGTGGCTGCGGAAGCGGAGCGACGTCGGAACACACCTTCAGGGTAGCCGGTCATAGCTTTATGGCGACCGCGGACCAGAGCGCGTAGGGTTGGGCAAAGCGCCCGCTGGGAACAGCCGATGTACGCACCGAGAAGGGGACGGCCACGCCGATGAGCGTGTTTCAGCGACTTTCGATGATCTTCAAGTCCAAGGCCAATAAGGCCTTGGACGCAGCCGAGGACCCAAGGGAAACCCTCGACTACTCGTACCAGAAGCAGCTTGAGCTCCTACAGAAGGTGCGACGGGGTGTGGCCGACGTCGCGACCTCCCGTAAGCGCGTCGAGCTCCAGATCCAGCAGCTGGAGCAGCAGTCCGGCAAGCTGGAGAACCAGAGCCGCGCCGCCCTGACGCAGGGGCGCGAGGACCTCGCCCGCGAGGCCCTGACCCGCCGCTCCGGTCTGTCCCAGCAGATCGAGAGCCTGCGTGAGCAGCACGCCAACCTCCAGGGCGAGGAGCAGAAGCTCACGATGGCGGCCCAGCGCCTCCAGAGCAAGGTGGACGCCTTCCGCACGCGCAAGGAGACCATCAAGGCCAACTACACCGCGGCCCAGGCCCAGACGCAGATCAGCGAGGCCTTCTCCGGCATCTCCGAGGAGATGGGCGACGTCGGCATGGCCGTCCAGCGCGCCGAGGACAAGACCGCCGAGATGCAGGCCCGCGCGGGCGCCGTGGACGAGCTCCTCGCCTCGGGCGCGCTCGACGACGTCACCGGCACCGCCAGGGACGACATCCAGAGCGAGCTGGACCGCATGGCCAGCACCACCGGCGTCGACGCCGAGCTGGAGCGCATGAAGATGGAGCTCGGCCAGGGCAGCGGCGGTTCCACCCCCCAGATCGAGGGCGGCAACGGTGCGGGCAGCACCGGCAGCACCGGCAACCGGGAGGGCGCGTGATCGTCCGCATCATGGGTGAGGGGCAGCTCGACCTCACCGACGCCGACCTCGAACTGCTCAACTCCTTCGACTCCGCGCTGGAGTCGGCGATCGAGTCGGGTGACGAGGCCACGTTCCGCCGTGCCCTGCACGACCTCCTGGCGAGGGTCCGCGAGGACGGTCGGCCGCTGCCGCCCGACGCGCTGGAGCCCTCGCAGTTCATCCTCCCGCACGCCGACGCCACCATGGAAGAGGTGCGGGAGATGCTCCAGGACGACGGACTCATCCCCGGTTAGGACCGGCTTCTCCGTCCGGCGCACCGTCTCCGTCCAGGTGCGTCCGGACCGGTGAGTGCGCCCGGCGGGCCGCCGGGCGGCCGGTGCGACGCTCGGTGCCCGCGCGCGTGTTTCCAGGCCGTCGTGACCACGTGTCACGGCGGCCTTCGCATGTCCGGGGCACGCGGGCCGTGCGACGGGACCGCGCATGACGCGGTCGCGCCGGGGCACCCGTGACGGAAGCCGCGCGCGGGTCGTGTGGCGTGCGCCGCCCCCGGCAGAGGAACCCCGGCGGGGCCCCCGTCCGTTGGACGTGGTGGAGACGCGAGGGGGAGAACAGGGGCCGCGCCCGGTCCCGCGGGCAGGGGCCGGCCGGGGGAGGACCGGCGAACACGCGGCGGGCGGACCGCCTCATACCCTTTCCCACCTGGGCGAACTACACTCCGAGACAGTCGACGCGTCGGCGGAGAGGACTGCGGCATGGCCGGATCCAAGTTCAGACCTGACCGGGGACTGACCGCCCGCATGGTGACGACCATGGGCCTGCTCGCCCTCGTCTACGCGGCCTTCGTCGTCGGGCTGGTCCTGGTGGGCCTCAACGTGTGGCTGGTGCTGGTCATCGTCGTCGGGTTCGCGCTGTTCAGCTACTTCGCCTCCGACAGGATCGCCATGTTCGCCATGGGGGCCAAGGAGGTCTCCCCGGAGCAGGCACCCGAGCTGCACGCCCTCATCGACCGGCTGTGCGCCATGGCGGACATGTCCAAGCCCCGCGTGGGGATCGCCGACACCGACGTGCCCAACGCCTTCGCCACCGGGCACAACGAGAAGTCCGCGGTCGTGTGCGTGACCACCGGCCTCATGCGCCGCCTCGACGGCCCCGAGCTGGAGGCGGTCCTGGCGCACGAGCTGTCCCACATCGCCCACCGCGACGTCATGGTGATGACCGTCGCCGGGTTCCTCGGCATCGTGGCCGGGTTCCTGACCCAGGCCGGGCTGCGCTTCGCGATGTTCGCCGGGGCGACGCGCGGCAACAACAACAACGGGCCCGCACCGGCCGCGGTCGCCCTGCTCGTCGTGGTCGTCAGCGCCGCGGCCTGGGCGCTCAGCTTCCTGCTCACCCGGGCGCTGTCGCGCTACCGGGAGCTGTCGGCCGACCGCGCCGCCGCCTACCTCACCGGGCGCCCGTCCGTGCTGGGCAGCGCCCTGACCAAGATCACCGGCGACATGTCCCGCATCCCCACCCGCGACCTGCGCCAGGCGGAGCCGTTCAACGCCTTCTTCTTCGCTCCGGCCTCCTCACGCAAGGGGTTCAGCTTCAGCCAGCTGGTCGCCACCCACCCGCCCGTGCAGCAGCGGCTGGAGCAGCTGTCCGACATCTCGCGCCAGCTCGGGCAGGGGCACTGACCCCGTACGCGGAGGCCTGCCGGAGGGGACGACCGCGTCGGGCCGCTCCCTCCGGGAGCGGACGGCGGCCGTACCGATCCGCCCCGGAGCGGGGCCGACCCGGCCCGCGCGGAACCGACACGACCACGACGAGAGGACCGGCCACGATGAGCTTCTGGCGAGCGCTGTTCGGGCGCTCCGAACCGGCCCAACCCGACCTCGACGCCCTGTTCGGCCTGCCCTCGGCGTCCGTCACCCTGCGGGCCGCCGCGGGCTTCACGCCCACCGGCACCGGATCCGTCGCCTTCCGCGCCACGGAGGGAGCCGCCTTCGCCGACCTGGAGCGCGACGTCACCGAGCTGCTCAACGCCGACGGGGGGCCGCCCGTAGGACAGGTCACCGACGACTACGGCTACACCTGGCTGGTGGTCCGCTCCGGTCAGCCCGCCCAGGAGCCGGGCGGGGCCGCCGCCCCCGACATCACCGGCCTGGTGACCGACCTGCACGCCGTCAACTCCACGCTGGAGGCCAACGGCTACGGGCCCTCGCTCCTGTGCTCCCTGGTCGGCTTCACCGACGGCACGCGCTCACTGGGACTGGTCTACCTCTACAAGCGCGGCACCTTCTACCCCTTCGCCCCCGTCGGCGACGGCCGCCGCCGGGACAACGCCCTGGAGCTCCAGGCCGAGGCCGCCATCGGCCGCGACCTGCCCCTGGAGGAGGACCGCTCCCGCTGGTTCCCCGTCTACGGGGCGCCCGGCCTCTGACCAGCGGGGGGTACCCCGCACCGGGATGAATGTGGCCTGGCACACTGGTGCGGTGCGTATCCTCATCGCTCCTGACAAGTTCGCCGGTACCCTCTCCGCCCTCGAAGCCGCGCAGGCGGTCGCCGACGGCTGGCACCGGACCGATCCCTCCGCCACGACGGACCTGCTGCCGCTCTCCGACGGCGGCCCCGGCTTCGTCGAGGTCCTGCACACGGCCCTCGGCGGCAAGGTGCACCGGACCCGGGTGACCGGCCCCCTCGGCGCGCCCGTGACCGCGGAGTACCTCCTGGACGGCGACACCGCCTACGTGGAGAGCGCCCAGGCCTGTGGTCTCCACCTGGTGCCCGCCGGTGACCGCGACCCCGGCCGCACCACCACCCACGGCGTCGGCGAGCTCGTCGCCCACGCGGTCCGCTCCGGCGCCCGCACCGTCGTCGTCGGCCTCGGCGGCAGCTCCACCAACGACGCCGGAGCAGGCCTCCTGGCCGCCCTGGGCGCCGCCCCCGCCGACCGCCTCAGCCACGGCGGCGGCCCCCTGGCCGAGACCGGGGACGTCGACCTCGACGCGGCCCGCCGGGCACTGGCCGGGGTCCGCGTCGTCGCCGCCACCGACGTCGACAACCCCCTGCTGGGCATCCACGGAGCCAGCGCGGTCTTCGGGCCCCAGAAGGGCGCGGACCCCGACCAGGTGCAGCGCCTGGACGCCGCACTCACCGCCTTCGCCGACCGCGTCGACCCCGCGGGCACCGTCCGCGACACCCCCGGAGCCGGTGCCGCGGGCGGCCTGGGCTTCGCCCTGCTCCTGCTCGGCGGCACCGTCGAGTCGGGCATCAGCCGCGTCCTGGACTCCGTGCGCCTGGCCGAGCGCCTCTCGGGGGCCGACCTGGTCATCACCGGCGAGGGCTCCTTCGACTCCCAGTCCCTGCGCGGCAAGCTGCCCCACGGCGTCGCCCAGGCCGCCAACAAGCACGGCGTCCCCTGCGTCGTCACCGCGGGCGCGGTCAAGGTCGGCCGCGCCGAGGCGGCCGCCGCCGGGATCACCGAGACCTACTCCCTCGTGGAGTCCTCGGGCTCGGTCGAGGCCGCCATGACCCGTTCCGCGGACGAGCTGCGCGCCCTGGCCGCCGACATCGCCCGCCGCTGGGCCCGCTGAGCCCCGGGTGACGCCTGGTCTCGGGTGACCCCGGGCCCGGTCGGCGCTGAGCCCCGTCGAACACGGCGGGGGGTGGGGACGGCTCCGGGCCGCCCCCACCCCCCGTCTCTCCTGCTCCCGCGCTCCCAGCGTCCCCCGCGCCGTGGAGCTCGGCCGCCCGGTGCGGGACGCGCGCAAGAGAGAGCGGCGCCCCGGGAGGACCTCCTCCCGGGGCGCCGCTCCGTGCCGTGACGGATCAGGCCGTGTGCGGCGCGGGCCGCTGCGAGCCGTTACTCCTCCAGGGCGTGCTCCTCGTAGGCCAGGATCTCGTGGCCGTCCTCCCCGTAGTGGAAGATCTCGAAGGTGGCGGCGGTCGGGTCGCCGTTGTCGTTGAAGTCGATGTTGCCGCTGACGCCCTGGTAGTTGATCTCCTCACCGTCGGCCAGCAGGTCGCGGCACTCGGCGAAGGTGCCGCACTCGGTGCCCTCGGGGCGGCTGACGTTGGGCAGCTCGGCGACGTACTCGGACGGGTTCACGCTGCCCGCGGCCTCGGCGGCCAGGGCGATCACGGTGACGCAGTCGTAGACCTGCGGGGCGAACTGGAAGACCTCCAGGTCCTCGGCGAAGCTGGTCAGGCCCTCCGTGAACTCGGGGTTGTCGGCGCTGGGGGCGATACCGGTGATGCCGGTGACGCTCTCGGGGTTGTCGGCGCTGACGGTCTCGCCCAGGTTCGGGTCGTTGAGGCCGTCGGTGACGTAGAGCTGCTCGCCCTCGACGTCGCTCTCCAGGAGCTGGGCGATGACCTGCGCGCCCTCCTCGAAGGCGATGAGCGCGACGGCGTCCGGCTCCTCGCTGGTGACGCTGGTGACGACCGAGTCGAAGGTGGTGGCCAGCGGGTCGTAGGTCTCGTTGACCACGACCTGGGCGCCCAGGCTCTCCAGTTCGGCCTGGAGGGCGCCCGCGTAGCCGCCGCCGTAGTCGTCGGCGCGCGCGACGATGGCGATGTTCTGGTTGCCGTTCTCGACCATCGTGCGGGCCATCACGACGGCGGAGAGCAGGTCGCTCGGCGCGGTGCGGAAGTAGTAGCCGTTGTCCTCGATCTCGCTCAGCTCGGCGGCGGTGTTGGAGCCCGAGCACTGGACGATCTCGGCACCGGTGATGGTGTCGTAGGTCGCCTGCGTCATACCGGAGGCGGCGGCGCCGATGACGGCGTTCACCTGGTCGGAGACGAGGTTGTTGGCGGCCTCGTTGGCCTGGGCGTTGTCGCCGGCCTCGTCGCCCTCGACCAGGTCGGGGACGTCGGTGCCGAGGATGCCGCCGGCCTCGTTGATCTCGGAGATCGCGTACTCGGCGGCGCGGAGCTGCGGCGGGCCGAGGAAGGCGAGGTTGCCGGTCTGCGGGTAGAGGATTCCGTAGGTGAACTCCTCACCGCCCTCACCGCCGCCGCCTCCTTCGCCCCCGTCGCTGCCACACGCGGTCAGGCCGAGGACGAGGGCCGCGGTTGCGGCAGTGAGGCCTAGGACCTTCTTGCTAGCCATGATCGTGGTCACTCCGTTCAACCGGCGAAGCACGCGCTGCGCGGGGCAGCCGTGCCATGAGCATGCGCGTCCTGAATGTCCGTGATGTGTGGCATGACTTAATCAGGAGCGTTAGCGGAGCTTAATCATGAAAGTTCTGGTGCGGAAAGGACGGAACGGGCGTTGGTGCCGACTCGCCGTCAGGCTGTTATGGCTCTGTAGTCATCATTGACATCCGGTGTTTCGTCTCTGTACAGATCACAGCTTTCCGTGCTCGCGGGGTAGCGAACTGTCGCGGTGAGCAGGGATGACGAAGCCCGACCGTCAAGGGTGGCGGCCGGGCCGGAGGAAAGCCACAGGCGGGCTACACGAGGGTGTGAAGCGGTCCTTCCTTAAAACGAGAAAACCCTTGACCGCTATACGCGGCACGGAAGGCGCGACCACACCGGGGGGACCACACCGCGGTCCTGTCCCAGGGCAGCCGTCGGCGGGTTCGGGACGGGCCGCGGACGGCGGGTCCGCCGGATGCGGAACCGCCCCGCCGGACCCCGCTACGCCTCAGGCAGCTCGCGCAGCATGCACGTGAGCCGGGAGGTGCACACCTTCCGGCCCCCGTCGTCGGTGATGGTGATGTCCCACGTGGCCAGTGTCCGGCCCAGGTGCACCGGGGTGGCCACCCCGGTCACGTACCCCTCGGTGGCCGAGCGGTGGTGCGTGGCGTTGATCTCGATGCCGACCGCGACCTTGCCGAACCGGGACGCGTGGGCCGTGGCGCCGATCGACCCCAGGGACTCTGCCAGCACGCACGACGCGCCGCCGTGCAGCAGGCCGAACGGCTGGACGTTGCCCTCCACCGGCATCCGGCCCACCACGCGCTCGGCGGACGCCTCCGTCACCTCGATGCCCATGCGCTCGCCCAGACCGCCCGTCAGGGCGCCCGTGTCGAGCATCCGCCGCATCGCCTCGGAGTCCGTCGTCATGTGCCCTCCGCCTCCTCGGGACCCCGCCGCGGCCGGGCCCGGGCCGCGCCGGACCGGGGGCGGCGTCCCCGCCGTCGTGTCACTGCCCTCGCGGTATGGCCGCGAAGTGTCTCCGTCGCATCCTAGGATTCGTCTGTGGTGACCAAGCGAGAGACCCCCGAACAGACATCCCGGACCGGCGACGGCGGCAGGCGCCCCCGGCTCCTCCTCCTGGACGGCCACTCGATGGCCTTCCGCGCGTTCTTCGCGCTCCCGGTGGACAAGTTCGGCACGAGTACCGGGCAGTCGACCAACGCCGTGTACGGCTTCGCGTCGATGCTGGTCAAGCTGCTGCGCGACGAGGAGCCCACCCACGTCGCGGTGGCCTGGGACCTGTCCGGCCCCACCTTCAGGCACGAGGAGTACGCCGAGTACAAGGACGGCCGCTCCGACACGCCGCCGGAGTTCCCCTCTCAGGTGCCGCTCACCCAGGACCTGATGCGGCTGATCGGCGTCGCCAACCTGTCCGCCCCGGGGTTCGAGGCCGACGACGTCATCGCCACCCTGGCCCACCAGGGCGGCGAGGCCGGGATGGAGGTGCTCATCGCCTCCGGCGACCGCGACGCCTTCCAGCTGGTCACCGACTCCTGCACGGTCCTGTACCCGGGCAAGAGCCTGTCGGACCTGCGGCGGATGGACCCCGCCGCGGTCGAGGACAAGTACGGGGTCACCCCCGAGCGCTACCGCGACCTGGCCGCCCTGGTGGGGGAGAAGGCCGACAACCTGCCCGGCGTGCCCGGCGTGGGCCCCAAGACCGCCGCCAAGTGGATCACCAAGTACGGGTCCCTGGACGATCTGGTCGCCCACGCCGACGAGCTCGGCGGCAAGGCGGGGCAGAGCTTCCGCGACCACCTGGACGACGTCCTGCGCAACCAGCGGCTCAACCGGCTGGCCACGGACGTGGAGCTGGACGCGGAGGTCACCGACCTGGCCCTGGGCGAGGCCGACCGCACCGGGATCGACGCGCTCTTCGACAACCTGGAGTTCGCCTCCAACCTGCGCGAGCGCCTCTACGCCGTCGTCCGCCTGCCCGAGGACGGCTCCGGGGAGGCCGGGGCCGAGGCGGTCGAGGGCTTCCGCGTGGAGCTGACCGTGGCCGGGACCGGTGAGCTGGCCGCATGGCTGGCCGCGCACGCGGCCCCCGACGACGCGGTCTCCGACACCCTCACGCCCACCGCGCCCGCCGGGCTCGCCCTGGACGGAACCTGGGGGCAGGGCACCGGCCGGGTGGACGCGCTGGCGATCAGCGTGCCCTCCGGCGACGCCGTGTTCGTCGACCCCACCGCCCTGGACCCGGCCGACACCGAGGCGCTGGCGGACTTCCTGGCCGACCCCCGCCGCCCCAAGGCGGTGCACGAGTACAAGGGCGCCCTGCTGGCCCTGGGCGCGCACGGATGGGAACTGGGCGGGGTGGTCAGCGACACCGCCCTGGCCGCCTACCTGGTCCAGCCGGGCCAGCGCCGCTTCGACCTGGCCGACCTGTGCCGCAGGTACCTGGGCCGGGAGCTGGAGGAGGACTCCTCCGGCGACCAGCTGACCCTGGACCTGGGCGACGAGGGCGGGGCGGGATCGGGCCGCCAGCACCTGCTGGCCGTGCGCGCGAGCGCCACCCGCGACCTGGCCGGGGTCCTCTCCGCCGAACTCGACAAGCGCGGCGGCACCCACCTGCTGCACGAGGTCGAGCTGCCGCTGGTGGACGTGCTGGCGCGCCTGGAGCGGGCGGGGATCGCCGCCGACCGCGCCTACCTGGAGGAGCTCCAGGGCGAGTTCGCCGCGGCGGGCCGGGGCGCGGTGGAGCGCGCGCACGAGATCGTGGGCCGCGAGTTCAACCTCGGCTCGCCCAAGCAGCTCCAGCAGGTCCTGTTCGAGGACCTGGGCCTGCCCAGGACCAAGAAGATCAAGACGGGCTACACCACCGACGCCGACGCGCTGGCGTGGCTGGCCGCCCAGACCGACAACGAGCTGCCCGCGGTCCTGCTGCACCACCGCGACCAGACCAAGCTGCGCACCACGGTCGAGGGGCTGATCAAGACCGTCGCCGACGACGGCCGCATCCACACCACCTTCAACCAGACGGTGGCGGCGACCGGGCGCCTCAGCTCCACCGACCCCAACCTCCAGAACATCCCGGTGCGCACCGACGTGGGGCGGCGCATCCGGCGCGCGTTCGTGGTGGGCGAGGGCTACGAGGAGCTGCTCACCGCCGACTACAGCCAGATCGAGCTGCGCATCATGGCGCACCTGTCGGGTGAGCAGGCGCTGATCGACGCCTTCAACAGCGGCTACGACTTCCACGCGCAGATGGCCGCGCAGATCTTCGACGTCGAGGTCGAGCGGGTGGACGGCGAGGCGCGGTCCAGGATCAAGGCCATGAGCTACGGCCTGGCCTACGGGCTGAGCGCCTACGGCCTGTCCCAGCAGCTGGGGATCACGCCGGAGGAGTCCAAGCGCCTGATGGAGGACTACTTCGCCGAGTTCGGCGGGGTGCGCGACTACCTCAACGCCGTGGTGGAGGAGGCCCGCCGGGTCGGCTACACCGAGACCATCCTGGGGCGGCGCCGCTACCTGCCCGACCTGACCAGCGACAACCGCCAGCGCCGGGAGATGGCCGAGCGTATGGCGCTCAACGCGCCGATCCAGGGGTCGGCCGCCGACATCATCAAGGTGGCCATGCTCCGGGTGGACGCGGCCCTGGCCGAGGGCGGGTTCACCTCGCGGGTCCTGCTCCAGGTGCACGACGAACTCGTGGTGGAGGTCGCCCCCGGCGAGCGCGGGGAGGTCGAAAACATCGTGGCGCGCGAGATGAGCTCCGCCTATGATCTGCGTGTGCCGCTGGCCGTCTCGGTCGGCAGCGGCCAGAACTGGCACGACGCCGCGCACTGACAGGGTCCGCGGCCCGCGTACGACGGGAGGGCGGGGAGGGTGACGACACGGGGCACGGCTGACGAGGGGCTGAGCGCGGGTCCGGTGACCGTCCCCGCCGACGCCCTCACGTGGCGCTTCTCACGCTCCTCCGGGCCCGGCGGCCAGCACGTCAACACCTCCGACACCCGGGTGTCGCTGTCGTTGGACGTGGCGACCTGCCCCGGCCTGGGCGGCACGCGGCGCCAGCGCGCGCTGGAGCGGCTCCGGGGGCGCCTGGTCGGGGGCGTGCTCACGGTCACGGTGCAGACCCACCGCTCGCAGTCGCGCAACCGGGCCGAGGCCCGGGAGCGGATGGCCGCCCTGCTGGAGGAGGCGATCGCGCCGCCCGCCCGCGAGCGCCGCGCGACCCGCCCGAGCCGCAGGGCCAAGCAGCGCCGCCTGGACGCCAAGAAACAGCGGAGCGCGGTCAAACGGTCACGCTCCAAGCCTTCCGCGGACTGACCGTAACCGGCTCTTCGTACTTTTTTCTTCCGGGGTCCGCGCCGGCGCTCCAACCGCCGGCGCGGGACCGTCCACGGGGACGAAACCCCCGTTCGGACGTGGGTCTACCCCCCAGTTGATCTTGACCGCCATGCTCGGGTAAATTGCCGCCATTGCGACCTACGCCAGGTTGACCGCCCTGGGTTCCGATTGACCAGGACGCCCTTGTCTCATATTCTGGCGGGAGCGTTGTGGGTTCTTGCGTGCGTCCGCTGTCTCCGGTGAGGGTCGGCGGGGTCGCGCCGCTCCGGTCGACACTCTGCACCTGGCGATTGGCGTCCAGGCGGTTCATCGCCGCCTCGGCTCCACTCCCCGGACGACGGATCGACGGGTTCGAACCCGCGATGTGACCATCTTTCTGAATCTGTCCGTATCCGGAGTCCACCCACACATGACGAGCAGCACCGAGGCCACCTCGACACCCCAGGTAGCGGTCAACGACATCGGGTCCGAGGAAGCCTTCCTCGCGGCGATCGACGAGACCATCAAGTACTTCAACGACGGTGACATTGTCGAGGGCACCATCGTGAAGGTCGATCGAGACGAGGTCTTGCTCGACATCGGCTACAAGACCGAGGGTGTGATCCCCTCCCGGGAACTCTCGATCAAGCACGACGTCGACCCCGGCGAGGTTGTTGCCGTCGGTGACCAGGTCGAGGCCCTCGTCCTCCAGAAGGAGGACAAGGAAGGTCGCCTGATCCTGTCCAAGAAGCGCGCCCAGTACGAGCGCGCCTGGGGCACGATCGAGAAGATCAAGGAGGAGGACGGCGTCGTCACCGGCACCGTCATCGAGGTCGTCAAGGGCGGCCTCATCCTCGACATCGGTCTGCGCGGCTTCCTGCCCGCCTCCCTGGTCGAGATGCGCCGTGTGCGCGACCTCCAGCCCTACGTCGGCCGCGAGCTCGAGGCGAAGATCATCGAGCTGGACAAGAACCGCAACAACGTGGTCCTGTCCCGCCGCGCCTGGCTGGAGCAGACCCAGTCGGAGGTCCGCCAGACCTTCCTCAACACCCTCCAGAAGGGCCAGATCCGCAAGGGTGTGGTCTCCTCGATCGTCAACTTCGGTGCGTTCGTGGACCTGGGCGGCGTCGACGGCCTGGTGCACGTCTCCGAGCTGTCCTGGAAGCACATCGACCACCCGAGCGAGGTCGTCGAGGTCGGCCAGGAGGTCACCGTCGAGGTTCTCGACGTGGACATGGAGCGCGAGCGCGTCTCC
The DNA here is from genome assembly GCF_012396365.1 of Nocardiopsis alborubida. GTDB lineage: Bacteria > Actinomycetota > Actinomycetes > Streptosporangiales > Streptosporangiaceae > Nocardiopsis > Nocardiopsis alborubida. The sequence goes on from NZ_JAAXPG010000014.1 coordinate 23,218, forward strand.
CTGTCGCTCAAGGCGACCCAGGAAGACCCGTGGCAGCAGTTCGCCCGGACCCACCAGATCGGCCAGGTCGTTCCCGGCAAGGTCACCAAGCTGGTTCCGTTCGGTGCGTTCGTGCGCGTCGAGGAGGGCATCGAGGGCCTGGTCCACATCTCCGAGCTGGCCGAGCGCCACGTCGAGGTGCCCGAGCAGGTCGTCCAGGTCGGCACCGAGATCTTCGTCAAGATCATCGACATCGACCTCGACCGCCGCCGCATCAGCCTCTCGCTGAAGCAGGCCAACGAGAGCGTCTCGCCGGACCAGGTGGACTTCGACCCCACCCTCTACGGCATGGCCGCGGAGTACGACGAGCAGGGCAACTACAAGTACCCCGAGGGCTTCGACGCGGACAGCGGCGAGTGGCTCGAGGGCTTCGAGGCCCAGCGCGACGAGTGGGAGCGCAGCTACGCCGAGGCCCAGGCCCGGTTCGAGGCGCACCGCAAGCAGGTCGAGGAGGCGCGCGCGGCCGAGGCCGACGCCGCCAACGCTCCTGCCCCGGTGGAGGAGGACGACTACACCGGCGGCGGACAGAGCGCCAGCTCGTCCGGCTCCGAGTCCTCCAGCGGCGCCCTGGCCTCCGACGAGGCCCTGGCCGCCCTGCGCGAGAAGCTCGCGGGTGGCGAGGCCTGACCGGCTTTGAGACACACCGGCTTCTGAGGCAGTACTGAGAAGCAGCCTGGGGCCGTCCCCTCTCCGGAGGGGGCGGCCCTTCGCCGTGCCCGGCCCCGGCCGGGTTCCGCGGCGCCGCCGGGACCGGGGGCTAGGCTCGTGGCGTGTCCCCGACGGAGGGGCCCTTCAGGAGGTGACGTGTTCGACATCCACCCGGCCGCCCCGGCCGACGCGGGCGAGGTCTTCACCCTCCAGCGGGCGGCGTTCGTCGACGAGGCCCAGGCCTTCGGCGACCCGTTCGTGCTGGCGCTGACCGAGAGCCTGGAGAGAGTGGAGAGACTACTGGGGCAGGAGGACACCCTCGTGCTCAAGGCGGTCGCCGGGACCCGTCTGGTCGGCTCGGTGCGGGCGCGGGTGATGGGCACCAGCGCGGTGCTCTCCCGTCTGGCGGTCGTGCCCGACCTGCGCCGCAGGGGGATCGCGCGGGCGCTGCTCGCCGACCTCGAAGACCGCCTGCGCGAACGCTACCCCGACCTGGCCTCGCTCACCCTGTCCGCGGGGGCCCAGGACACCGGGCAGCAGCGGCTCTACCGCGGCCTGGGGTACGCCGAGACCTCCCGGGAGCGCGTCGCCGAGCACCTGGTCATGGTGCACATGCGCAAGGAGCTCACACCGGCAGGAGAGCGCGCGGACGGCGACGCCCGGGCCGCGCGGTAGGCGGGGGCGCCGTGGACCGGACCGGAGCGGACGTCTAGGGTTTCGGACATGCTCAAAGTGGGACTCACCGGCGGGATCGGCTCGGGCAAGAGCGCGGTCGCGGCCGGACTGGCCGCCTACGGCGCCACCGTGGTCGACGCCGACGCCATCGCCCGGGAGGTCGTCGAACCCGGCACGCCGGGCCTGGAGGCGGTCGTCGCCGAGTTCGGTGAGGGGGTGCTCACCCCTGAGGGGCGGCTGGACCGGCCCCGGCTCGGGGAGATCGTCTTCGCCGACGAGGACAGCCTGAACAGGCTCAACGCCATCGTGCACCCCCTGGTGGGCGAGCGCAGCGCCCAGCTCATGGAGGAGGCCGTCTCCTCCGGCGTGGAGGTGGTGGTCTACGACGTCCCGCTGCTGGTGGAGAACGGCCTGGGGCCGCTCTACGACGTGGTGGTCGTGGTGGATGCCCCCGACGCGGTGCGGGTGGAGCGGGTCGCGACCGACCGCGGCATGCCGCGCGAGCAGGTGGAGGCCCGTATCAGCGCGCAGGCCGACCGGGACACCCGCCTGGCCGCCGCCGACCTGGTGGTAGACAACTCCGGCACCCGTGAGGAGCTGGACGAGCGGGTGGCCGAGCTCTGGCGCGAACTCCTCAAACGGGCGCGGTAGCGCGCCCTCCCCCGACCCCGCCCGCGCCGAGGGCCGCGACGCCCCAGCAGATCAGGGCGGCCGTCAGGTACAGCAGCGCCGTCGCGACGTCGCCCGGGTGCAGGAACAGGTCGGGAGCCAGCTGCTCCACCAGGTACACCGCGACGTCGCGCAGGAACGGCATCAACCCGACACAGGCCACGGCCGCGACCACGGCGTACGCCGCGGCCTCACCCCAGGGCATCCACTCTCCCCGCCGCAGCCTGGCCCACACGACCAGGACGCCGACCGTGGTCCAGCCCAGGACCAGCAGCAGGTGGAAGGCGTCGTACCAGGTCAGTGACAGGGCCGCTCCACCCAGGAACAGGAACCCGGCCAGGGCGGTCGCCACCCGGGACGCGGGGCGCGCCCTGCCGGGGCGGCGGACCGCCTCACGGAGGTCGGCGGCGGAGGGGGTCGGACTCCACAGCCCGGCGCCGGGTTCGCCGAGCTCGGCCGCCCGCCTCCGGAACTCCCGCTCCAGCCGCTCCGACGCCCGGCGGGACCTCCACGGCCCGGTCGGGGAGACCGTTCCCCGGGCGGCCTCCGCCAGCCGCCTCCACTGCCGGTGCGCCTCGACCGCCCTGTGCGCAGCCAGACCGAGCCGGAGCGTGCGGCGGACGTCCCCCTCAGAGAACTCCAGTGGTCCGGGGGTGCCCCTCCTCCGGGCTCCGCGGCCGTACCGCAGGTTCACGCGCACGAACGCCGCCCACTCCTCCCGCCGCGCGAGGGCGACCGCCTCGGCGGTCCCGCTGTCGGGCCCCAGCACGTGGTGGGCCTCGACGACGCGGTCGGTCGCCTCCTGGAGGTCGAGCAGGAGGCGGTGCTCGGGCCAGGGCTCGTCCGACCGGCCCGGGCCGCCGCCCACGTGCGGCAGCAGGTAGTCCGCTCCGTGGACGAGCGTGCCGTCCCCCTGCCGGGCAGGGCCGAGGCGGGCGGTGGCCAACAGCACGAGGGCGGTGATGGCGAACAGCAGGGCCGCGGCGGTGTTGGGCACGGCCCCGGGCATGAGGGACGCGAGCACCCGCGCCAGGAGGGAGTTCAGCAGCGGCGGCTCGACGGTGACGGGGCTGGACACCGCAGCCAGGAGGACGAACTGCCGGGTGCTGAACCCCGGATACCTGTACCGCAGGCCCATGAACAGGTAGACCCACCCGCCGACGCCCAGGAGCAGGGTCGCCACCGCCCCGGCGAGGGGCTCTCCGGAGAACAGGAGCAGCACGGCGGCGCCCGAGCAGACCGCGGCCAGCCACGAGTGCAGGTGATCGCGTGGGGGCGGCCCCTGCGCGGTCCGGCCGGCGGGGCCGCCGCGGGGGGCGGCCGTGTGCGGGGGCAGGCCTTCGGCGAGCTCGATGGGCAGGTCGGGGTGCAGGGTGGCGCGCGCACGCATGGGGTCCTCGTGGGGGAGCGGAGTCCGGTTGGGTGGAGGAGAAGGCTAACCCGCGGGCGCCCGTACGGAGACGGGGCGGCCGCGCGCGGCCGCCCCGCCCCCTGGGCCGTCGCCTGCCACGGGCACCGTCTCCGCCACCGCCACCCCTCCCCTCAGTCCCGCCCGCGGCGCAGGACCTCGGACAGGGACGACCCGGCGGCCACGGCCTCGCGCACCAGCTCCTCGCGGACCGAGTGCGCGGCCTCCACGCTGAGCAGGCTGTCGTCGATCTCCTGGGGACGTACCTGCTCCCGCGCGGAGGACAGCGCCAGGTCGGCGTAGTCCCCGGCGCGGTCGGCGATCTCCTGGCACTGCTCCCACTCGCGGTGCGCGGTCACCGCCGCGTGCACCCGCTCGCCGTAACCGGTCAGCACCCCGACCCGTTCGGTGAGCGCCTCGTGGGCGCGGGCCACCGCCTCCTCCTGCGGCTGGAGCGCCCGGGTGACCTGCTCGGACACGGCCTCGCGCCGGCGCGCCACCAGCTCCCTGCGCAGGGAGCGCAGCCGCAGCAGCTCCTGGGACAGCCGCCACTCCTCCTCGCGGAGCAGGGGCAGGGTCTGGGCGGCGTCGAAGGAGTCGCCGAGCACCCGGACGCCCTCCTCCACCCGGTCGGTGGCCTGCTGGAGCGCGGCGAACAGGTGGGCCTCGGGCTCCTCGTTGCGGGAGGCGTAGCCATGGGTGCGGCCGAAGTCCTGGGGCAGCACGTACCGGTCGGCGTACTCCGAGGCCAGGCGGGCGACCATGCCGGGCCGCAGGATGGCCCCGGCGCCGCCCGCGGCGGCGGTCAGGTAGAGGGCGGCGGTCGCGGGGTCACCGGGAACGGCGGCGCCGACCGGCCCGAGTGCCTGGTCGAGCAGTGTCCGGGCGCCCAGGACGCCCACGGTGGAGGCGGGCAGCGCCCAGAAGGCGTGCATGACCAGGTCGGCCCAGTCGTCGGTGAAGGAGCCCCTGAGCGAGGCCAGGCCGAGGACGGCCGCGGTCGTCCCCAGGCAGAGCAGGGCCACCAGGACGACTCCCGCTGCCGGGGAGAGCAGGGCGAGGGCGGCCAGGGAGGTGCACCCCGCGGCCGTGATCGCGGCGCCCTGGCGCCAGGTGGGCCCGCGCCGCGGGCGTGCCGCGGCCGGGAGCAGCTTCTCGGGACGGGCCCGCATGCGCGCGACCGCGCGTGGGGGGAGGTCCGGGTCGAAGGTCGGTCTGGAGGGGTGTGACACGGCTGTCACCTCGCTTCGGACGCAGAGCGCTGGTCTCGATGGTAACTCCGCGCCCGCGACCGGGAAGGGATGTCGTACGCGGTCTGTAGCGTTAGGGGTGAGGGACACGCGGGCGGCGGGGGCGGCCCGCAGCTCGATGGGAGAAGAGGCGACGTGCGACCGGTCAGCGACATCAAACGCAGCGAGGCGCCCTTCGAGGTGGTCTCGGAGATGACCCCGGCGGGGGACCAGCCGAACGCGATCGCCGAGATCAGCAGGAGGGTGCGGGACGGGGAGCCGCACACGGTGCTGCTCGGCGCGACCGGCACCGGCAAGACGGCGACCGTGGCGTGGACGGTGGAGCAGCTCCAGCGGCCCACCCTGGTGATGCAGCCCAACAAGACCCTGGCGGCGCAGTTCGCCAACGAGCTGCGCCAGATGCTGCCCAACAACGCGGTCGAGTACTTCGTGTCGTACTACGACTACTACCAGCCCGAGGCCTACGTCCCGCAGAGCGACACCTTCATCGAGAAGGACTCCTCGATCAACGACGAGGTCGAGCGGCTGCGCCACTCGGCCACCAACTCGCTGCTCACGCGCCGGGACACGATCGTGGTCGCCTCGGTCTCGTGCATCTACGGCCTGGGCACCCCTCAGGAGTACGTGGACCGGATGGCGCAGCTGGCGGTGGGCATGGAGGTCGACCGCGACGACCTGCTGCGCCGCCTGGTGGAGATGCAGTACTCCCGCAACGACACCGCGTTCACGCGCGGCACGTTCCGCGTGCGGGGCGACACCATCGAGATCATCCCGGTCTACGAGGAGCTGGCGATCCGCATCGAGATGTTCGGTGACGAGGTCGAGCGCCTGCTGACCCTGCATCCGCTCACCGGCGAGGTGCTGGGTGAGAGCCAGGAGATGTTCATCTTCCCCGCCTCTCACTACGTGGCCGGTGAGGAGCGCACCGAGCGGGCGATCGCCACCATCGAGGCGGAACTGGGCGAGCGGCTGGCCGAACTGGAGGGCCAGGGCAAGCTGCTGGAGGCTCAGCGGCTGCGCATGCGCACCACCCACGACCTGGAGATGATGCGCCAGCTGGGCACCTGCTCGGGCATCGAGAACTACTCGCGGCACTTCGACGGCCGCGAGCCGGGCAGCCCGCCCAACACCCTCCTGGACTACTTCCCCGAGGACTTCCTGCTGGTGCTGGACGAGTCCCACGTGACCGTCCCGCAGATCGGCGCGATGTACGAGGGCGACGCCGCGCGCAAGCGGACCCTGGTCGAGCACGGCTTCCGGCTGCCCTCGGCGATGGACAACCGGCCGCTGAGGTGGGAGGAGTTCACCGAGCGCATCGGACAGAGCATCTACCTGTCGGCGACGCCGGGCCGCTACGAGCTGCGCCAGGGCGGCGGCGAGGTGGTCGAGCAGGTCATCCGCCCCACCGGGCTGGTCGACCCCGAGGTGCTGGTCAAGCGGACCGAAGGGCAGATCGACGACCTGGTCCACGAGATCCGGGTGCGCGCCGAGCGCGACGAGCGGGTGCTGGTCACCACGCTCACCAAGAAGATGTCCGAGGACCTCACCGACTACTTCACCGAACTCGGCATCCGGGTCCGCTACCTGCACAGCGAGGTGGACACGCTGCGCCGCGTGGAGCTGCTGCGCGAGCTGCGCGTGGGCGAGTTCGACGTGCTGGTGGGCATCAACCTGCTGCGTGAGGGCCTGGACCTGCCCGAGGTGTCGCTGGTGGCGATCCTGGACGCGGACAAGGAGGGCTTCCTGCGCTCGGAGACCTCGCTGATCCAGACGATCGGGCGCGCGGCGCGCAACGTCGCGGGCCAGGTGCACATGTACGCCGACAACGTCACCGACTCCATGCGGGCGGCCATCGACGAGACCAACCGGCGCAGGGACAAGCAGCTGGCCTACAACGCCGAGCACGGGATCGACCCCACGCCGCTGCGCAAGCAGATCGCCGACATCCTGGACACGCTCAACCGCGAGGACGTGGACACCGAGGAGCTCATGTCCACCGGGTACCGCAGCCCGGGGGGCAGGGGCGGCCGGGCGCCGGTGCCCGCGCTGGGCGAGCGTTCGGCGGACGTGTCGAACATGCCGCGCGCGGATCTGGCCGGGCTCATCGAGCAGCTGAGCGAGCAGATGCACCAGGCGGCCACCGACCTCCAGTTCGAGCTGGCGGCCCGGTTGCGCGACGAGATCGGCGAACTCAAACGTGAGCTTCGCGGCATGGACGCGGCCGGGGTGAAGTGACGCCAGTGCCCATGGGGTAGCGTTTCCAGCTCTGGGAACACCGGGGTCAGATCGGCACTCACATCTCGGAACGGAAACTTTTTGAGAACGGTGAGGTCGCGCAGTTACCTCCGCGTGACATACTCTTGGCTTCGCGCAAGCCGTATGTCGCAATTGCCGGTTATCCGGTTGTGGGGGAGAACATGAGAGTTCGGCTTCTCGTGGCCGCGGGCGGCGGCCTGCTGATCACAGGCCTCCTTCCCGGCTGTGGTCTGGCCTTCGGGCACGAGGACGTCGAGCCGCCCAACGGCGCCCCGGGCACCGAGGGCGCCTCCGGCGAGGACGGGCCCGACATGCCCAAGCACAACGTCAGCACCGAGGACGTGCTCATCGTCGTCGACGACGGTGCCGAGGTGAGCGAGGACTGCGGCGAGCGCGAGGTCGTCGTGACCGCGGACGAGGCCGTCGTCGTGCTGCACGGCGACTGCGGACTGGTGCGCGCCACCGGCCGCGGGTCCACCGTCGACGTGGGATCGGCGGACAAGATCGTGCTGGTCGGGGTGGACAACAGGATCTCCTTCGCCTCCGGTGAGCCCGAGGTGATCAACCACGGGCGCAACACCACCGTGGCCGAGGGCGGCACCGCGCAGCGGTGATCCCGCGGACGTGGGCGCGCGTGCCGGGGCCGCGCGTCGGGAGGTCCGCGTCGGGAGGACCGTGCGGTGGTGGTCCCGCTGCGGCGGGTGCTGGGCGCCGGAAAGGCCGTGTCGGGGAATCCGTGTCGGGGCGTTGACCGCCCCGGCACCCGAGAGTGATCTTCGATCCGTTACCGTGGTGCGCGTCCGTGCGCGCGCAGGAAACGGCGGCGCGGGGACGCCGAGGCCGAGCGGGCGTGGCGACGCGCAGTGAATTCTTGGTTGCAGTTGGCTGTTTCGTCCTCCTGGCCGGCTCTGAGGCGGTACGGTCGTTTCGTCCCGCCTGCGGTGCGGCCTGTTCCCGCCCGGGTGGCACGATCCCGCCGGGGTGGCACGACGGCCCAGGTGCGGCGCACGCGCCCTGCCGGAGCCGTTCCGAGGGCGCGCGTTCGACGTGAGGACCCGCTAGGGGAGGGGTGGATGAGCGGTTATGTCGCACGGGTGCGGCATGATGAGTCGCCCGGGGGCGACGTCGGCCTGGACCCGTTGGTGAGCTCGGCCGCCCAGCGCTGGGCGGCCGTGGATTCGCTGTTGCCCGAGCCGATCAACTTCGCTCCGGGCTCCTATCCCCTCCTGACCGTCAGCGACGAGGACGGCCGCGCCGTCGCCGCTGGCACCATGCACTACACCTGGTACCAGCCGGGCGAGGTCGGCCGGATATGGGGCGTGCCCGACCAGCACTGGCTCACCCCCATCGTGGGCGGCCCCGACCCCGGCCGAGCCCTGGACTCGCTGCTGACCAGCTGGCGCGACCAGCTGGAGGACCTGCCGACCGGCACCGGGTCGGAGTCGGCGGCCCTGGTGAGCTGGCCCGCCCGCGACGTGTGCGGCATCATCCCGCTCCAGCGCCACGGCCTGCAGCCCTACACCGTGCTGGCCGCCCGTCAGCGCCGCCGCGGCGTGCCCCCGTCGCTGCCGCCGCGCGACGTGACCATCCGGCTGGCCGACCGCAGCGACCTGACCCAGGTGGTCGGCCTGCTGATGGAGGAGCACCGCTACGAACAGCACTTCGGCGGGGTGTTCCTGCAACCCGACACCGCCGAGCAGACCCGTGAGGTGGCCGCCAGGGCGCTGAACCGCTCGCGGTCCTGGATCTGGCTGGCCGAGCGGCGAGGCCGCGCCGTGGGCCTGCTGTGGGTGTCCCCGCCGGAGCGCTCCCGTTGGGCCAAGTCGCTGGTCAACGCGCGCCCGATCGCGCACATCGGCTACGGCGTGGTGACCGCGGCGGAGCGCGGCAGCGGGATCGGCACCGCGCTGGTGGGCCAGGCGCACCAGGCGCTGGACAGCCACGGTGTGGGCGTCTCGGTGCTCAACTACGCGGCGATGAACCCGCTGTCGGGGCCGTTCTGGCACCGCATGGGGTACCGCCCGGTGTGGACGACCTGGGAGGTCCGCCCCGCGCTCGCTCTGCGCTGATCCGGCTCGGAGGCGGACCAGCGCCGGGGACGCGCGGTGGGCCGGGCGCCGGGCTGCGGCGGCGGGAGGAGGCGCGCCGGTCCGGACAGCGCGAAACCGGGCAGCACGAAACGGGGAGCTGGGGATGGCCCCCCGGTATCCAGTACACCGCGCTCCGCCCGTCCCGCGCCAGCCCGTTCCCGTGCCTGTGGACAACGGGAGGCGGAGCCCGGGGCGGGCCCGCCCCCCGGGGCTCCACTACCCTGTGCGCTGACGCAACGGCGCGTGGAAGGGGACGGACGATGGCCGCCAGCGACAGCGGGCCCGAGGGCGCGGAGCACGTCGAGATCGTCGAGGTGGGGCCGCGCGACGGCCTCCAGAACGAGGCGAGGACCCTCTCGGTCGAGGACCGGATCGAACTGATCGACCGCGCGGCGGCCGCCGGCGCACGCCGGATCGAGGCGGTCAGCTTCGTCAACCCCAAGCGCGTCCCCCAGATGGCCGGGGCCGAGGAGATCATGGCGGGCGTCACGCGCGCGCCGGGGGTCTCCCACATCGGACTGGTCCTCAACCGGCGCGGCCTGGACCGCGCGGTGGCCGCGCGGGTCTCCGAGGTCAACGTGGCGGTGCCCGCCACCGACGGGTTCTGCGTCCGCAACCAGGGGTGCACCGTCGAGGAGATGCTCGCCGCCCTGGCCGACATCGACGCCGCCCTGGAGGGGACGGGCATCCCGCTGAGCGTCACCGTCTCCACCGCGTTCGGCTGCCCCTTCGACGGCGAGGTGGCGCCCGAGCGCGTGGTGGAGGTGGTCCGCCGCGTCGCCGACACCGGCGCGGTGGAGATCGCCCTGGCCGACACGATCGGCGTGGGCGTGCCCCGCCAGGTGACCGGACTCGTGGCCGCGGTCGGCGAGGTCGCTGGCGGCCGTGCGCTGCGCTGCCACTTCCACAACACCCGCAACACCGGTTACGCGAACGCGCTCGCGGCCGTGGACGCGGGGGTGCGGGTGCTCGACTCCAGCCTGGGCGGCTTCGGCGGCTGCCCGTTCGCGCCCGCCGCCACCGGCAACATCGCCACCGAGGACCTGCTGTACGCGCTGCACCGCAGCGGCCTGCACACCGGGATCAGCCTCTCCGGGACCGCGGCCCTGGGCGAGTGGATGGGCCAGCGCCTGGACAAGCGGCCGCCCGCCTACCTGGGCCGCGCCGGGGCGTTCCCGGCCTGAGGCGCCCCTGTGGCGTTCGTCGCCCGGCCCCCGTCCTCCGCCGACTCCGCGGGCCCCGGCCCCCGGGGCGCCACGAACGGTTTCCGCGCGCCGCTCCGGGGCCCGAACCTCTGCGGAGAAGGCGATCGCGCTGGTGGCGGGAGGGAGCAGGGGGGTGTACGGCGGTCTCCCCGGGTGTGGACGTCCGGGGTGCCTGTTATCCTGGTGCCCCGTGGAGTCCGGCGGCCGGAGCGACGATTCAACCGCCCGCAACCGGACCGCCGCACGGCCGCTCAGCCCGACCCGAGCCCGCCGTAGCCACTCAACCCACGGGAGCACCACTTTGGCATCCGCCGCGAGTACCAAGCACCTTTTCGTTACCGGCGGCGTCGCCTCCAGTCTCGGTAAAGGCCTGACCGCTTCCAGCCTGGGACGACTCCTGAAGTCGCGCGGCCTGCGGGTCACCATGCAAAAGCTCGACCCCTACCTCAACGTCGACCCGGGGACGATGAACCCCTTCCAGCACGGCGAGGTCTTCGTCACCGACGACGGGGCCGAGACCGACCTGGACGTCGGTCACTACGAGCGCTTCCTGGACACCGAGCTGTCCGCGACGGCCAACGTCACCACCGGCCAGATCTACTCCAGCGTCATCGCCAAGGAGCGCCAGGGCGCCTACCTCGGCGACACCGTGCAGGTCATCCCGCACATCACCAACGAGATCAAGGCGCGCATCTACGCGATGGACGCCCCCGACGTCGACATCGTCATCACCGAGATCGGCGGCACGGTCGGCGACATCGAGTCGCAGCCCTTCCTGGAGGCGGTCCGCCAGATCCGCCACGAGATCGGCCGGGACAACTGCTTCTTCCTGCACGTGTCCCTCATCCCCTTCCTCGGCCCGTCGGGCGAGATGAAGACCAAGCCCACCCAGCACTCCGTGGCCGCCCTGCGCAGCATCGGCATCCAGCCCGACGCCATCGTGTGCCGCTCGGACCGCCCCATCACGCAGAGCCTGAAGTCCAAGATCAGCCTCATGTGCGACGTGGACGAGGCCGGGGTGGTCTCCACCCCCGACGCCCCCTCGATCTACGACATCCCCAAGGTCCTGCACCGCGAGGGCCTGGACGCCTACGTCGTGCGCCGCCTGGGCATGCCCTTCCGGGACGTGGACTGGACCGAGTGGGACGAGCTGCTGCGCCGCGTGCACCAGCCCGACCACGAGGTCACCATCGCCCTGGTCGGCAAGTACATCGACCTGCCCGACGCCTACCTGTCGGTCAGCGAGGCGCTGCGCGCGGGCGGCTTCGCCACCGACACCCGCGTCAACATCCGCTGGGTGGCCAGCGACAACTGCGCCAGCCCCTCCGGCGCCGCCTCCGAGCTGGACGGCGCGGACGGCATCCTCATCCCCGGCGGCTTCGGCGTGCGCGGCATCGAGGGCAAGATCGGCGCCATCCGCTACGCCCGTGAGAACGGGGTGCCGCTGCTGGGCATCTGCCTGGGTCTCCAGGCCGTCGTCATCGAGTACGCCCGCGACGTGCTCGGCCTGGAGGGCGCCAACAGCACCGAGTTCGACGACAAGGCCGCCGACCCGGTCATCGCCACCATGGCCGACCAGACCGACGTCGTCGCCGGGGAGCGCGACATGGGCGGCACCATGCGCCTGGGCATGTACCCGGCCGCGCTGGGCGAGGGCACCGTGGTGCGCGAGCTCTACGACGGCGCCGAGGCCTCCGAGCGGCACCGCCACCGCTTCGAGGTCAACAACGCCTACCGCGCCCAGCTGGAGGAGGCGGGCCTGGTGTTCTCCGGGCTCTCCCCGGATGGCAAGCTGGTGGAGTACGTCGAACTGCCCCGGGACGCCCACCCGTTCTTCGTGGCGACGCAGGCGCACCCGGAGCTGCGTTCCCGCCCGACCAAGGCCAACCCGCTCTTCCGCGGGCTGGTCTCGGCGGCCCTGGAGTACCACAACTCCTGACCTGGTGGCCGGGCGGGCGGGGCACGAGTGAGTCCTGAGAGGCGGAACCCATGCCCAGTGACACCCACCCGGCCTTTTCCACGGGGGCGGACGCGAAGGTCGCGGACGCCCCCGAGTCATGGCCGGTGGAGCGCTCCGAGGAACGCTTCCGCAGCGTCAAGTGCGGCATGCGTACGGACTGGGTGCGCATGGTCGGCAGCGACGGCGAGGGCACGACCGTGGCCGCCCGCGACTACATGGAGCACCCCGGCGCCGCCGCGGCCCTGGCCCTGGACGCCGACGGCCGGGTGCTGCTCCAGCGCCAGTACCGCCACGCCACCCGGCACACCCTGTGGGAGCTGCCCGCCGGGCTCATCGACGAGGAGGGCGAGGGGCCGCTGCGCACCGCCCAGCGCGAGCTGGTCGAGGAGGCGGGGCTGCGCGCCGGGCGCTGGCACGAGCTGGCCGACTTCTTCCCCTCGCCCGGGTTCTCCGACGAGCGCATCCACGTGTACCTGGCCCGGGACCTGTCGGTGGTGCCGCCCGAGGAGGTCGGCTTCGAACGCGAGCACGAGGAGGCCGACCTGGTCGCCGAGTGGGTCCCCCTGGAGGAGGCGGTCGCCCTGGTCATGGCGGGCAGGCTGCACAACGGCGCCACCGTCATCGGCGTCCTGGCCGCCCAGGCCGCCGCCGCGGACGGGTTCGCCTCCCTGCGCGAGCCCGCGGAGGACTGACCCGTGGCCGACCGGGCGGGCGAGGGGGAGGAGGATCCGCTGGCTCGGGTGTGCGCCGCCTTCCTGGACCACCTCAGCGCGGAGCGCGCCCTGGCCGACAACACCCTCGCGGCCTACCGGCGCGACCTGAAGCGCTACCGCGGGTACCTGGCGGAGCACGGCGTCCTCTCGCCCGACCGGGTGGGCCCCGCCCGGGTGGGCGACTTCCTGCGGGCCCTGCGCGAGGGCGACGCCGACCACCCGCCGCTCGGCGCCGCCTCGGCCGGGCGGGCCCTGGCCGCCGTGCGCGGCCTGCACCGCTTCGCGGCCCGGGAGGGCTGGGCCGCCACCGACCCGTCCGCCGACGTCTCCCCGCCCGCGCCGCCGATGCGCCTGCCCAAGGCGGTGCCGCTGGCGTCGGTGGAGCGACTCCTGGACGCCGCCGGGCCGGCCGGGTCCCCGGCCTCCGGCGACCGCGCCGGGCTGCTGGCCCTGCGCGACCGGGCCCTGCTGGAGGTGCTCTACGGCACGGGCGCGCGCGTCTCCGAGGCGGTGGGGCTGGACGTGGACGACGTCGCCGACGCGGTGGAGGGCGACGAGGCCGTGGGCCTGGTGCGCTTCCGAGGCAAGGGCGGCAGGGAGCGCGTGGTGCCGCTGGGCTCCCACGCCCGCCGTGCGCTCTCGGGCTACCTGGTGCGGGCCCGGCCGGGTCTGGCCGCCTCCGGCCGGGGCGGTCCGGCGCTGTTCCTCAACGCGCGCGGGGGCAGGCTCACCCGGCAGGGCGGCTGGGGGATCCTGGCGGCCGTGGCCGAGCGCGCCGGGGTCGAGGGCGTCTCACCGCACACCCTGCGTCACTCCTTCGCCACCCACCTGCTCGACGGCGGTGCCGATATCAGGGTCGTGCAGGAGTTGCTGGGACACAGTTCGGTCACCACCACACAGATCTACACGCTGGTGACGGTCGAGCACCTGCGCGAGGTGTACGCGTCGAGCCATCCCAGGGCACGGCGCTGAGCGGGGACGCGACCGCGCGGGGCCCGCGCGCGGGGGCGAAGCGGAACAACCCGGTTCGAGGTTCCGATTTCCCCCAGGGGCGCAGGCGTGGGATTCTACCCGTACGTTTTGTTGAAGTGCGTCGTGTCGGCGTTCTAGAGTCGCCGCGCGGAGGTACGTTGCTGTCGACATATTGAGTTTCCGACGGCGGCCAGGGAGCAGGGGCGCGCGGCATCCCTAGCCGTGGCCGATCCGTAGGGGAGGTCAAGGGTTGTGAACTGGGACAACGAGGCTGCGAACACCGCACCTGTCGGCGAGGGGGAGCGCGTCGACCCGGTGACCAACCCGTGGGGGACGACACGCAACACGGGGGTTGATCTGCACACCTCAAGACCCGACCGGGCCTATCCGGAGCCAGGGCCCGTCGACGAACACGGCCCGGCACGGATTGTAGCACTCTGTAACCAGAAGGGTGGGGTCGGCAAGACCACCACGACGATCAACCTCGGCGCCGCCATCGCCGAGTACGGAAGACGGGTGCTGCTGGTCGACTTCGACCCGCAGGGCGCGCTCTCCGTCGGCCTGGGCCGCCTCGATCCGCGCGAACTGGACCTGACCGTCTACAACCTGCTCATGCAGCGGGACGTGACGGTCGAGGACGTCCTGCTCAAGACCGACATCGACGGCCTGGACCTGATCCCGAGCAACATCGACCTGTCAGCCGCCGAGGTGCAGCTGGTCGGCGAGGTGGCGCGCGAGCAGATGCTGGGCCGCGCGCTGAGACCGGTCATCAACGACTACGACGTCGTCCTGATCGACTGCCAGCCCTCGCTGGGCCTGCTCACCGTCAACGCGCTCACCGCCGCGGACGGCGTCATCGTGCCGCTGGAGTGCGAGTTCTTCGCGCTGCGCGGTGTGGCGCTGCTGATGGACACCATCCAGAAGGTCCAGGAGCGGCTCAACGAGGACCTGGTCATCGACGGCTTCCTGGGCACCATGTACGACCCGCGCACGCTCCACGCGCGCGAGGTGCTGTCCACCATCATCGACGGGTTCGGGGACAAGGTCTACGGCACGGTCATCAACCGCACCGTGCGCTTCCCCGACGCCACCGTGGCGGGCGAACCCATCACCAGGTTCGACTCGTCCTCGGCCGGGGCCAACGCCTACCGGGAGCTGGCCAAGGAGGTGCTGGCGAGGTGGCCTCTCAGCGGTCACGGCGTGTGACCCTACCCGGGGCGGACGAACTGTTCTTCCGTCCCAGCGGCACCGAGGAGGTGCCGGAAGAGACCGACCGCCAGCACAAGGCACCGGAGCAGGGCAGCAGGGGCGAGGCGTCGTCGCGCTCCAACGGCAGCAACAGGGGCACGTCCGCCGCGAAGGCCGCACGCGCGCCCAAACCGAGCGGGCGCCAACGCCACGACGAGAAGATCACCGTCTACATCTCCGGGCCCGAACTGCTGGCGCTGGAACAGACCCGGCTCTCGCTGCGCGCCGAGCACGGGCTGTCCGCCGACAGGGGGCGCCTCGTCCGCGAGGCCGTCGCCGTGCTGCTGGCGGACTTCGAGGAGCACGGACCGGCCAGCATGCTGGTACGCAGGCTGACCGAGGACTGAAGCACGCGCACCGGTACCGGAGGGGGTGCCGGTTCGATGACGGAGGGGGCACGGGTGTCACCGGCGGGTTCTGGCCGGTGACACCCTTGTCTCATGAGGAAGACGACGCGGGGCCGGTGCCATGGGGGCTGAGGGGACGTCGGCGGACACCGGCGCGGAGGTGGACGACAACGCCTTCCAGGTGCACCTCGACAACTTCGAGGGGCCCTTCGACCTGCTGCTGGGGCTGATCTCCAAGCACAAGCTCGACATCACCGAGGTGTCGCTGTCCAAGGTCACCGACGAGTTCATCGCGCACATCCGGGCGCACGGAGACGACTGGGACCTGGACCAGGCCAGCAACTTCCTGCTGGTCGCGGCGACCCTGCTGGATCTGAAGGCGGCGCGCCTGCTGCCGCGCGGCGACGTCGAGGACGAGGCCGACCTGGCCCTGCTGGAGGCCCGCGACCTGCTGTTCGCCCGGTTGTTGCAGTACCGGGCCTACAAGGAGGTCGCCTCCTTCATGCGGGTGCGGCTGGCCTCGCAGGGGCGCCGCTACGCGCGCGCCGTCCCGCTGGAGGAGCGCTTCGCGGGGCTGCGGCCGGACGTGCTGTTCAAACTGGGCCCCCAGGAGTTCGCCGCCCTGGCGGGGATGGTCTTCACGCCCAAGGAGCCGCCCAGCGTCCCGGTCACCCACATCCACCAGGCCAAGACGTCGGTCAAGGAGCAGGGCGAACTGATGGTGGCGGAGCTGCGCGAGCACGGGCGGCTGACCTTCGCCCAGCTCACGGCCGCCTGCACCGGTACCTTCGAGGTCATCGCCCGCTTCCTCGCCCTGCTGGAGCTGTACCGGGCCTCCAACGTGGGCTTCGACCAGCCCGAACCGCTGGGGGAGCTGCTCGTCTCCTGGACCGGCGGCGAGGGCGAGGTCGAGCTGGAGAGCGAGTACGACGAGGCCGACGGCGCCGGGGACACCGGCGGCGGGAGCGGGCCGGGGGAGACGGAGGAGCGCCCATGAGCGTCCGGGACACGACGGCGGGGGACACGGCGGACCGGGAGGCGGTCGGCGCGGCCGGAGCGGTCGGCGGGGAAGCCGCGGGGGAGGCGGCCAGAGCGGCCGTGGAGACCGCCGGGGACGCGCCGGCCACTCTGCGCCGCGACCTGGAGGCCGTGCTGATGGTGGTGGACCAGCCGGTGTCGGAGTACGACCTGGCACGGGCCATGGACGTGCCCGTCACGGTGGTCGTCGGGGTGCTGGAGTCGCTGTCGCGGGAATACACCGAGCAGGGCCGGGGTTTCGACCTGAGGGCGGTGGCCGACGGGTGGCGTGTGTACACGCGGCCCGAATGCGCCGACGTCGTCGAGCACTTCCTCCGGGAGGGGCAGGAGGTGCGGCTCACCCAGGCCGCACTGGAGACGATGGCGGTGGTGGCCTACCGACAGCCGGTCTCCCGGGGCAGGGTCTCCGCCGTGCGCGGTGTCAACTGCGACGGGGTTATGCGTACCCTCGTACTGAGGGGCCTGATCGAAGAGGCCGGACACGACTCCGAGTCCGGTGCGCTGCTGTATCGGACCACCTCCTATTTCCTGGAACGGTTGGGCCTGCGAGGCCTCGACGAGCTGCCTGATCTGGCGCCGTTCCTCCCCGACGACATCGAAGGTCTAGACGACACCGGTGAGCACACCTAACAACAGTTCCCGCGGTGCGCGGGACGACGCCCCGCGCGGTGAGCGCGGCGACTACGACAAGCGCGGCGGACAGGGCCGCGGCGACAGCCGGGACCGCCGGGACGACCGTCCCCGCGGCGGTCACCGGGACGACCGCGGCCCCCGGGGCCGCGACGACCGCGGTGGTTTCCGCGGTGACCGCGACAACCGTGGCGGACGCGACTCCCGGGGCGGCCGCGACGGTCAGCGCGCCGAGGGCCGTTCCTTCGGCGGCGGCCGCGACGACCGCCGTTCCCACGGCGACCGCGACAACCGCGGAGGCCGTGACTTCCGTGACGGCGGGGACCGACGTTCCTTCTCGGGCGGTCGTGATGACCGTGGCGGGCGTGACTTCCGGGGCGGTCGTGATGACCGTGACCGTGGTGGTTTCCGTAGTGACCGCGGTCCGGGCGGTGGCCGTGACGACCGCGGCGGTTTCCGCGGTGACCGCGACAACCGCGACAACCGCGGCGGGCGCGACTTCCGCGGCGGCCGCGACGGCCAGCGCGACGACCGCCGTTCCTTCGGCGGCGACCGCGACAACCGAGGTGGGCGTGACAGCCGTGGCCCCGGCGGCGGCCGTGACTTCCGTGACGGCGGGGACCGGCGTTCGTTCTCGGGTGGTCGTGACGAGCGCGGCGGCCGCGGTCCGGGCGGCGGTCGTGACGACCGCGGTGGTTTCCGCGGCGACCGCGACAACCGCCGCTCCTTCGACAACCGGGACAACCGCGGTGGCCGTGACGGCCAGCGCGGTGAGGGCCGTTCCTTCGGTGACCGGGACAACCGTGGCGGGCGTGACTTCCGGGGCGGTCGTGATGACCGTGACCGTGGTGGCTTCCGCAGTGACCGCGGTCCGGGCGGCGGCCGTGACGACCGCGGCGGTTTCCGCGGTGACCGCGACAACCGCGACAACCGCGGCGGGCGCGACGGTCAGCGTGCCGAGGGCCGTTCCTTCGGCGGCGGCCGCGACAACCGCGGTTCGGGCGCTCGCTCCTACGGTCGTGACGACCGTGGCGGACGCGGCCCGGGCGGCGGCCGTGACGACCGCGGTGGTTTCCGCGGCGACCGCGACAGCCGCGGCGGGCGCGACTTCCGCGGCGGGCGCGACGGTCAGCGTGCCGAGGGCCGTTCCTTCGGCGGCGGCCGCGATGACCGCCGTTCCCACGGCGACCGCGACAACCGCGGTTCGGGCGGCCGTTTCCAGGATCGTGACGAGCGCGGCGGGCGCGACTTCCGCGACCGCGAGCCCCGTGAGGACCGCGACGGCCGCCCTGGCGGCGACCGCTCCGGCGCCAAGCGCGTCACGAGCGAGAACCAGCTCTCCAAGGCGGCCCGTGAGCGGCTCAGCGCCCTGCGCGCCGACTACGACCCCAAGGACGAGGACCACGCCGACGAGGCGCGCGACACCTACACCGACGTCGAGAACGGCATCCGCCTCCAGAAGGCGCTCGCCGCGGCCGGGGTCGCCAGCCGCCGGGCCAGCGAGGAGATGATCGCCGCCGGACGCGTCAGCGTGGACGGCCAGGTCGTGCGCAGGTTCGGCGCCCGGGTCGACCCCGAGTCCTCCGAGATCCGCGTCGACAACATGCGCGTGGTCACCGCCCCGGACAAGCTGTACTTCGCGCTCAACAAGCCGCGCGGCGTCGTCAGCACCATGTGGGACCCGGAGGGCCGCCCCACCCTGGCCGACTACACCGGTCAGACCGAGGAGCGGATCTTCCACGTCGGTCGGCTCGACACCGAGACCGAGGGCCTCATCCTGCTGACCAACGACGGCGAGCTGGCCAACCGGCTCACCCACCCGCGCTACAAGGTCGTCAAGACCTACATCGCCAAGGTGCCCGGTCCGGTTCCGCACCGCGTGGTCCGCGAGATCCAGAAGGGCGTGGAGCTGGAGGACGGCCCGGTCGAGGTCGACTCCTTCCGCGTGGTCGACAACGACCCGCCCAAGTCGCTCGTCGAGATCCGGCTGCACGAGGGCCGCAAGCACATCGTGCGCCGCCTGATGGAGGCCGTCGGCCACCCGGTCGCCGACCTCGCCCGCACCCAGGTCGGCCCGATCGACCTGAACGCCCTCAAACTGGGCACGATGCGGGCGCTCACCTCGCGTGAGGTGAGCGAACTCTACGAGGCGGCGGGCCTGTAGATACAGTTGACGGCGGTCGCCTACCCGGACACCGGGCGGCGGCCGCCGTTCCCCTTTTCCGGGGTACGGCACGGTGAACGAGGACGAGGCGGGATCGAACGTGGCGGTACGGGCCATCCGCGGTGCGGTGCAGGTCGACGCGGACGAACGCGAGCAGGTGCTGGAGGCCACGGCCGAACTGGTCTCGGAGGTGATGCGGCGCAACGCCCTGGAGACCGACGACGTGATCAGCGTGCTGTTCACCGCCACCCCCGACCTGAACAGCGAGTTCCCCGCGCTGGCCGCGCGCAAGCTCGGATTCTCCGACGTCCCGCTGATGTGCGCGACCGAGATCGCCGTCCCCCACGCCCTGCCGCGTGTGGTGCGCCTCATGGCGCACGTGGAGACGGACCGGCCGCGCTCGGAGCTCCAGCACGTCTACCTGCGCGGGGCCCAGGCCCTTCGGCTGGACATCGCCCAGTAGTCCCCGCCACCGGACTCCGGGCAGGTCGTAGGCTTGGGGGAACGGGTACGCGTCGGAGGCGGGAGAACAGTGGACGACAGCAGCGGTGCGCGGGGGGACGGGGAGCAGCGGCTCCCGGTGCGCCGGGTCACGGTGGTGGGGACGGGGCTCATCGGTACGTCGGTGGCGCTCGCCCTGCGCTCGCGCGGCGTCGACGTCGCCCTCTCCGACCCCGACTCCGCCTCCCTGCGCCTGGCCTGCGACCTGGGCGCGGGACATCCCCTGGAGGAGTCCGACGACCCGCCCCCGGCCCCGGCCGACCTCGCGGTCATCGCCGCGCCGCCCGCCGTCATCCCCTCCGTGCTGCGCCGGGCGCAGGACCGGGGGCTGGCCCACGTCTACACCGACGTGGCCAGTGTGAAGGCGAGTGTGCTGGCCGAGGCCGAGCGGCTGGGCTGCGACATGGCCACGTTCGTGGCCGGGCACCCCATGGGCGGCCGGGAGAAGCAGGGCCCCGGCGCCGCGCGCGCCGACCTGTTCCTGGGCCGCTCGTGGGCGCTGTGCCCCACCGGCAAGGCCGACGCGCAGGCCGTCGCCGTCGTCGCCGAGGTCGCCCGCATGTGCGGCGCTGACCCGCTGGTGCTGGACGCGACGGCGCACGACCGGGCGGTGGCGCTGGTCTCGCACGCGCCCCACGTGGCCTCGTCGGCGGTGGCGGCGCGGCTGCTCTCGGGCGACGACGCCGCCCTGGCCCTGGCGGGGCAGGGCGTGCGCGACGTCACCCGGGTGGCTGGCGGCGACCCCGCCATGTGGTCCGAGATCCTCACGCACAACGCCGCCCCGGTCGCGGAGGTCCTGCACGCCGTGGCCGCCGACCTCGCGGCGACCGCCGACGCCCTGCGCGCGCTGGCGGACCGGCCGGAGGCGGTGCCGGCGTCGGACCTCGCTCCGGTGCACGACCTGCTGGAGCGGGGGAGGTCCGGTCACGGCCGCATCCCCGGCAAGCACGGCACGGTACGGCTGCCCGACTACACGGTCATGCCGGTGGTCATCCCCGACGAGCCCGGAGCGCTGGGCCGCCTGTTCGCCGCCGCGGCGGATGCCGGGGTCAACATCGAGGACGTGCGCATCGAGCACACGCCGGGCCTGCCGCTGGGCGTGGCGCAGTTGTACGTGCTGCCCGCGGCGGTGGACACGCTCGCGCGGGCGCTGGCCGCCGACGGCTGGTCGGTCCACCCCGGACTGTGAACCCCCTTCGCCGTGATCTCGTACTCATGGCGAGGATCGGCGCTCCACACTCGCCAAGACACAGGTCAGGGGGCTCGTGTCACACCAGTGGCGGTTCCGGCCCGTCCGGGTCCGACAGGGGCCGCGCGGTCCCGCGCACGCACGGGCCGCGGGTAGGGTTGGGCGTCGGCAACAGTGAACGCAAGCGGGAGTCAACGGCAGTGAGCGCGCAGGACAGCACCGAGGGCATCGTCATCGCGATCGACGGTCCCTCCGGGTCGGGCAAGTCGAGCACCTCCCGGGGTGTGGCCAAGGCGCGGGAGCTGCGGTACCTCGACACCGGCGCCATGTACCGCGCGCTGACCTGGTGGATGCTCTCCCAGGGCGTGAACGTCAACGACGCCGACGCCGTGACCGCCCTCGTCGACACCCCCGTCATCACCATGGGCACCGACCCGGGCGCGCCCTCCGTGGCGGTGGACGGCCGCGACGTCGCCGCCGAGATCCGCGGCAGGGACGTCACCACCAACGTCAGCGCGGTCTCGGCCGTGCCCGCGGCGCGCGAGCGCCTCGTGCGCACCCAGCGCGAGATCATCGCCGCCGCCAGGGCCGAGAGCGCGGGCATCGTGGTCGAGGGACGCGACATCACGACCGTCGTCGCCCCCGACGCCCCGGTCAAGCTCTTCCTGACCGCCAGCCCCGAGGCGCGTGCCCAGCGCCGCAGCCGGGAGGTGCGCAGCGTCGACGTCGCCGCCACCCAGGCCGACCTGGCCCGGCGCGACGCCCTGGACTCCAGCCGGGCGCACTCGCCCCTGCGCCAGACCGAGGACGCCACCGAGCTCGACACCAGCGGGCTGACCCTGGACGAGGTCGTCGCCCTGGTGGTCAAGCTGGCCGACGAGGCCCGCGGCCACTGACCCACACGGCTGGGCGCCGCCGCGCCGCGGCGGACGGGGACACTCCTCGGCCGTAACACCGGACACATCCGTCCCCAACAGCCCCTTCGGGGGAACACAACGACATCCGCGGGGGTTCCTCCCCGTGGCCAGTACACGGGCGCCGTCGGCGCCCGCGTCGACCCGTGCGGCCCGGGACACCGGGTCGGGTCGGCCCTTCGCATCCTCGCGGCACGCATCCTGGGCGCGCGAGGACCCAGAACCGGGAGCAGTTCATGAGTGACTTCGACATCTCCGACGTCGTCCACGGGGGAGCGGACGCCGAAGAGCCCGCCGCCCTCCCCGTGGTGGCGGTGGTCGGGCGCCCCAACGTGGGCAAGTCCAGCCTGGTCAACCGCATCATCGGCCGCCGTGAGGCCGTGGTGGAGGACGTGCCGGGCGTGACCCGCGACCGGGTCGCCTACGACGCCGAGTGGCAGAACACCAGGTTCACCCTGGTCGACACCGGCGGCTGGGAGACCAGTGTCAGCGGCCTGGCCGCCATGGTCGCCCGCCAGGCCGAGTACGCCGCGCAGACCGCGGACGTCATCCTGTTCGTGGTCGACGCGACGGTGGGCGTCACCGACGCCGACGCCGCCGTCACCCGCGTGCTGCGCTCGACCAAGCGCCCCGTGGTGGTGGCCGCGAACAAGGTCGACGGCAGCAGGCAGGAGGCCGACGCCCTCGACCTGTGGCAGCTGGGCGTGGGCCAGCCCTTCCCCATCAGCGCCCTGCACGGCCGCGGCACCGGCGACCTGCTGGACGCGCTCGTGGCCGAGTTCCCCGAGCAGCCCCTGGGCGAGGAGGAGGACGAGGGCGAGGACGGCCCGCCCCGCATCGCGCTGCTGGGCCGCCCCAACGTGGGCAAGTCCAGTCTGCTCAACCGGCTCGCCGGCGAGGACCGGGTGGTCGTCGACGCGGTGGCGGGCACGACCCGCGACGCGGTGGACGAGCTGATCGAGCTGGGCGGGCGGACCTGGAAGTTCATCGACACCGCCGGTATCCGCCGACGCTTCCGCGCCCTCCAGGGCGCCGACTACTACGCCACCATGCGCACCGGCACCGCCCTGGAGCGGGCCGAGGTCGCCGTGGTGCTCATGGACGTCAGCGAGCCCCTCGCCGAGCAGGACATCCGGGTCGTCGAGCAGGTCGTGGAGGCGGGCCGCGGCCTGGTCCTGGCCTTCAACAAGTGGGACATCCTGGACGAGGACCGCCGGACCTACCTGGAGAAGGAGATCGACCGCCAGCTGGCGCGGGTCTCCTGGGCGCCGCGCGTGAACGTCTCGGCGAAGACCGGCCGCCACATGGAGAAGCTGGTCCCGGCGATCGAGACCAGCCTGGGCGGGTGGAACCAGCGCATCCCGACCGGGCAGCTCAACAACTGGCTCAAGGAGCTGGTGGCCGCCACCCCGCCGCCGGTGCGCGGCGGCAAGCAGCCCAAGATCCTGTTCGCGACGCAGGCGGGCTCGCGCCCGCCGCACTTCATCCTGTTCACCACCGGGTTCCTGGAGGACAACTACCGCCGCTTCATCGAGCGGCGTCTGCGGGAGGACTTCGGCTTCGAGGGCTCCCCGGTGCACATCAGCATGCGCATCCGTGAGAAGAAGGGCGGGGTCCAGGGCCGCGCCTCCAAGGGCAGCGTGCGTCCGGACCGCAAGCACCGCCGCCGGTAGCCGTACCGCTCCGGCCACGGCATGAGGAAGGGGGCTCCCCGGTCGGGGAGCCCCCTTCGCCGTGCGCACGGGGTGTCCGGGGCCCGGCTGTCCGGCTTCCCGCACCCGCGGCCGTCGCGTGCGTCGGCCGTCGCGTCCGGGTGCTCAGGCGTCCAGGGAGGCCCAGAAGTCGCGCAGCACGCGGGCGCCCCGCTCGGGGTCCTGGAGCATCCAGTAGTGGGTGAGCCCGTCCAGCTCCTGGAACCGGGCGCCCAGGCGGCGGGCCACCTCCCTGTCCTGCTCCGGGTGCGCCATCGGGTCCCCGGTCGGGGCGAGCACGAGCCCGGGCGCCTTGGCGTGGCCGTCGAGGTCCTGGCCCCAGTCGGCGTGGAAGTTGGGCCACGCCGAACGGTAGAGCGCCAGAACGGCCGCGCTCATCTCCTCGTCGTGGACGTCGTCGACCTCCCGGGCCAGCTCGGGGCTCATGCCGCGGGGCTGGAGGAGGTCCCCGAAGGTGCCCCCGCTGCCGGGAGCGGCCTCGCGCAGCCCGGCCAGGGACTCCTCGCCCCCGGGACTGCTCTGCCAGAGCGTGGCCGCGTCGTGCCACCGGTAGTCGGGGTGCCAGCCGTGGGCGACGTCGGAGACCCAGCTGCGGACGGGGACGTCGTGGGCGGAGACCACGCGCATGGCCAGGTGGGCGCCCCAGTCGTGGCCGACGAGGTCGATCGGCCCGTCGACGGCGCGCAGCTCCTCGGCTAGCCAGGTCGCGTAGTCCTCCTTGCCGCGCATGCGGGCCGGTCGGGGGCCGCCGAAGCCGGGCAGCCGCAGCGCCACGCTGGCCTCGGGGAGGAGCGCGCGGACGGGGTTCCAGACCGAGGGCGTCTCGGGGACCCCGTGGACGAACACGATGGTCATGCCTACTCCTGGGGAGGAAGTTGATAAGCTATCCACTTCAACGTAGCACGATAAGTCGATAAGTTATCCACTTCGTGGACCGAGGAGGCCCCATGCGGGCGGACGCCGCGCGCAACAACCGCAGGATCTTCGAGGAGGCGCGACAGGCGGTCGCCGCCGGGGAGACCGACCTCACGCTCAACGCGCTCGCCCGGCGCGCGGGTGTCGGAGTGGGGACGGTCTACCGCCTCTTCCCCACCCAGCGGGCGATGCTGGAGGCCGTGGTGGAGGACGCGGTGGTCGAACTCCGCCGCCTGGCCGCCGAGGCCGAACGCGAACCGGACCCGCGCGGCGCCCTCGACGGGTTCCTCCGGGCCGCGTTGGCCGAGGCGCTCGCCCGCCCCGGCCTGTTCACCGTCCTGATCGCCCTCGACGACGAGAGGGAGTCCCTGCGACGGGCCAAGGCCGAACTGGTCGGGGAGACCTCGCGCCTGCTGGGACGCGTCCACCCGCAGCCGCCGCTGACCGGTGAGAACCTGCTCAAACTGCTGTGCGGCCTGATCCACGCGGTCAGCGAGCACCCGGCCGACCGGCGCTCCGCCGCCACCGACGCCTACCTGAGCCTGCTCCGGAACGGCCTCATGCCCGCGGGCGCCGCCTGAGCGGTGGGCGCGGCCCCGGCGGCGAGCAGGTCGACGCCTTCCCCGTGCCCGGGTCAGGACTCCCCGGGCAGGCGGCGTACGTTGCCCTGCGTCGGGCGGCTTCCCGCCGGTCCGCCCTTGCGGGTGCGGGGCGGTCGGCCCGTCTCCTCTCCGGGGACCGGGATCGCGGGGGCGCCGGGCAGCGGGCGGTTCGCGCTCTCCTTCATCCGCCACACCACCACCAGCCCCACCACGCCCGCGACCATGAGCAGCCACGCCGGTGCGTACAGGTTCCCGGTGGACTGCACCAGCGCCTCGGCGACCAGCGGGGTGGTGCCGCCGAACAGCGCCACCGACACGTTGAAGCTGATGGCCAGCGCGCCGTAGCGCACGCTGGTGGGGAAGAACGCCGGGAGCGCCGCGGGAGCGCCGCCGGAGAAGTGCACCAGGGTCACCGCCAGCACCACCATGCCCAGGGCCACCGTCCACAGGCCGCCCCGTTGCAGCAGCCAGAACGCGGGCAGGGCCAGCACGATCGAGAGCAGGCTGCCCGAGAGCAGCACGGGCCTGCGCCCCACGAGGTCGCTCAGGTGCCCGAACCCGGTCACCGCGAACAGCATCAGCACCATCGCGGCCAGGGTCAGCACCAGGGCCGTGGTGGGGTCGTACCCCAGCTCGGCCTCCAGGTAGGTGGGCATGTACGCGGTCAGGACGTAGTTGTTGACGTTGAAGACCAGCACCAGGCCCACGCACAGCAGGATGTGGCGCCACTGGTCCACGACCGTCGCGCGCAGCTGGCCCTCGCGGTGCCCGCCGTGGGAGTCCTTGGCGAAGCCCTCGGTGTTCTGCTCGAAGACCGGGGTGTCCTCCAGCTTCACCCGCAGGTACAGGCCGATGGCGCCCAGCGGCAGGGCGATCAGGAAGGGGATGCGCCACCCCCAGTCCTGCATGGTGTCCGAGCCGAGCAGGAGGGTCATCACGGTGACGACGGTGGCGCCGCCGACGTAGCCGCTGACCGTGCCGAACTCCAGCCAGGAGGCCAGGAAGCCGCGCCGCCGGTCCGGCGCGTACTCGGCGATGAAGGTCGTGGCGCCGCCGTACTCGCCGCCGGTGGAGAAGCCCTGGAGCATCCGCGCGACGAGCAGGAGCACGGGTGCGGCGAAGCCGATGCTCGCGGCCGAGGGGATGAGCCCGATCGAGAACGTGCTCACCGCCATGAGCAGCATCGTGAAGGCCAGGACGCGCTTGCGGCCGATCCGGTCGCCGAGGGGACCGAAGAACAGGCCGCCCAGGGGTCGCACCAGGAAGGCGGCGGCGAAGGTGGTGAAGGTGGCGATGAGCTGGGTGCCCTGGGTCTGCTCCGGGTAGAACACCAGGCCGATCGTGACGGCCAGGTAGCTGTAGACGCCGAAGTCGTACCACTCGGTCGCGTTGCCGACCGCCGCGGCCACCACGGCCTTGCGCGTCGCCCTGCGGTCCGTGGCCAGGGCCGTTCGCCCCTGCGGCTGCGGCTCGTTCACGTCTCCCCCTCGCTGCCCCGCGGTCCTGGTGCTCCCCCCACTTAATCACTCTGGGTGACGAGAGTGTGTGCTCTGTCCGTGTCGCCGCCCCGGTAGCGTGGTGGCGGCCGAGAGGGGGAGTCCATGCACAGGGTGCTGGTCAGCGCGTGTCTGATGGGACGCCGGGTGCGCTACGACGGGCGCGCGAAGCCGGTCGAGGACGACGTGGTCGCCCGCTGGCGCGCGGAGGGGCGCCTGGTGGTGCACTGTCCGGAGGTCGCCGGCGGTCTCCCGGTGCCCCGGCCGCCCGCCGAGATCGAGCCCGGCGCGAGTGCCGCCGACGTGCTCGCGGGCCGCGCGCGCATCCTCACCCCGGAGGGGCGGGACGTGACCGGGCACTTCGTGGACGGTGCCCGCGCGGCGCTGGCCACCGCCCGCGCGCACGGCGTGGCGGTGGCGGTGCTCAAGGAGTCGAGTCCCTCCTGCGGGGTGCACCGGGTCTACGACGGTGCCTTCGGCGGGCGCAGGGTGCCCGGCGAGGGGGTCACCGCGCGGCTGCTCGCGGACGGCGGTGTCGCGGTGTTCACCGAGGACGAGATCGCCGGGGCCGCCGCGCGCCTGCGCGAGCTGGACGGGGCCTGAGGGGCGCCGACAGGACGCCGTCCGCGCTCCCGTGCGCGTCGGGCGGCGCCGGAACGCCGTCGAGGTGCCGCCG
The DNA here is from genome assembly GCF_012396365.1 of Nocardiopsis alborubida. Taxonomy (GTDB): domain Bacteria; phylum Actinomycetota; class Actinomycetes; order Streptosporangiales; family Streptosporangiaceae; genus Nocardiopsis; species Nocardiopsis alborubida. Next base: position 50,535 of record NZ_JAAXPG010000014.1, read on the forward strand.
TCGGCGCTCGGGGCGCGGCGCCCGCCCCGTGTGTACCGGGGGAGCGGTCCCGTGTGGCGGGGACGCCCGTCCGGGCCGGGGCGGAGAGCGGCAGGCCCCGGGGCCCGGCCGGTGGTGCGCGGGCGGGCCCCGGTTCGGGAGCGAGGCGCGGGTTCCGGGAGCCCGCCGGTGGCGGCGGGCCCCGCGCACCCCGGGTCAGGAGCGGACGACCTCGTAGCGCATGCAGGCGAAGTCCCCGGCCCGGTGCACGTCCAGCACCCTCAGGTCCACGCGCCCGGCCAGCAGGGGCGAGCCCGCGCCCAGGGTGACCGGGGCGACGGACACGACCACCTCGTCCAGGAGGCCGAGCCGGGCCAGGTCCGCGGCGACGCCGCCACCGCCGACCACCCACACGTCGCGCCCGTCGGCCGCCTCGACCATCTCCCCGTGCAGGTCGCGCAGTTCCTGGTCGGTGTCGGCGCTGGCGAAGCGCAGGTCGCCCTCGACCTTGGGCAGGTCGCGGTGGGTGAGCACCCAGGTGGGGACCTGGTAGGGCCAGGGATCGCCGCCCTCGTGCTTCAGGATCCACTCGTAGGTGCCCGCACCGGACACGATCGCGCCCGCCCCGCGGATGAAGGCCTCGGTCTCGTTCAGGGCATCGCCCCCGTCGGCGGCGAACAGCCACTCCAGGGAGTGGTCCTCGGTGGCGATGAAACCGTCCAGGCTCGTCGCGGTGTTGTAGACCGTCCTGCTCATCGTGTACCTCCGTCGTGGTGTCGGTCCTGAAGCCATTCGATGGGGTCGCCGTGGTCCACCTCCAGGCCCTCCGCGCGCAGCATGTGGCGCACGAGCTGCCTGCGGTGGGCGGAGAAGGTGAGCATGTGCGCGACGACGCTGCCCAGCACGAAGCTCTCGGGCGGGTCGCACAGGGCGTCGATCAGCCGGTCGCCCCAGGCTCCCCTGCGCCCGATGTCGTCGACCGCGGCGATCCAGCGAGCCCCCGCCAGCGTGTGCCGCTCCGCCAGCGCCTCCACGCCGTCCGCGCCCCGTTCGGGCAGGTCGGCGCCGTCGATCGAGGCGAGCCACATCTCCTTGGCCCGGACCAGGTGGTCCAGCACGGCGGCCACGGACTCCTCCGGCCCGTCCCACTCCAGGACGGTCTGTCCGGGAGCCCGCACCCGCCGGTAGGCCTCCTCGGGCAGCTGCCCGGCGAGGCGGATCAGGTGGGCGGTGTCGTCCACGTCGTGGTGGACCTGGAGGGTGGTCAGGTCCATGCCGGGACGCTCCCTGGGGCTGTCCTCGATCCACAGGTGGATCGGCGGATGGAAGTGGATGCCGTTGGGCGCGGGCAGCCACGTGCCGCTGCCCGCCGTGGTGGCGCTGGGCGGGTGCCCGAAGGCGCGTCCGAAGGCGCGCGTGAACCCCTCGACCGACTCGTATCCGGCCGCGAACGCGGCGTCGGTCACGCTGCTGCCCTGGCTGATCTGCCAGGCGGCGCGTTCCAGGAGCACCCGGCGGCGCAGCGCGACCGGTGACTCCCCGGTGTCGCGGGTCAGTCTGCGGGTGAAGTGGAACGGTGAGGCGAAGGCGTGGTCCGCCATGTCGGCGAGGCGGGTGTTCTCCTCGTCCAGGACCGCGTCGAGCAGTTCGCGCAGGCGGTCCCGGCCTGGGGTGGGCTCGGTCATGGAACCCAGTATGTTCACCGGCGGCGCGCGGGCGCCTGACCGATCTTGCCCACCCGGGCGACCGGTGCGGCCCGGGGCTTGGCGGACTCTCCGCCGGTGCGAGCGCCCCGGCGGATGCGGTAGAGTCTTCTGCGTCGGCGGGGCCGGAAACGGTGACCGCTCGACGAACGGGACGTAGCGCAGTTTGGCAGCGCACTTGACTGGGGGTCAAGGGGTCGTGGGTTCAAATCCCGCCGTCCCGACAGAGGAATAGCAGGTCACGAAGGGGCTCGCCGTGAGGCGGGCCCTTTTCTGCGTCTCCGGTGGGCTGGGAAGTGGGGTTGAACCGGGGTCGGGTGGGCCGTCAGCCCACGTCGTGCAGGATTTCGTCCATGGCCTTGGCTGCCGACCGGCGCACCGGCCGGAGCTGGTGGCGGTAGACGCGTTCGGTGGTGTCGGTGCCGTCATGGCCGACCAGGAGTGAGATCTCTTCGATGCTCACGCCGTGGTCCGAGAGCAGGGACACGAACGTGTGGCGCAGTTCGCGCGCGGTCCATTCGTTCTCGTTGAGTCCTGCCTTTCCGATGGTCCGTCTCAGGTCCCGCAGGACGTTGTGGCGGTCCAGCGGGGTCCCGTTGCTCGTGCAGAACACGAGATCGTTGTCCTGCCAGAGTTCGGCTGCCGCGAGGCGTTCGCGGGCCTGCATCACCCGATGGGTGTTGATGGCTTTGACGGCGATGGAAGGCAGTTCCAGGGAGCGCCGTGACTGCCTGGTCTTGGTGTCCCCGTCGCCGCGCACTGACGTCCACACGTGGATCGTGGGGATGTCACCGGTGGTGTCGACCTGGTCCCACGTCAGGGCCCGGATCTCCTCGGTTCACGCGCCGATGACGAGGGAGAGCACCAGGTAGGCGTACCACCGTGTGCCCTCGGCCGCACCGAGCACTGCGACCGCCTGTTCCAGCGTCATGGACTTGGAGGGCCGTCCGGGCTTGTCGCCTTTGAGCCTGCCCCGCTGGTCGAGTCTGGCCAGTTCCGCGACGTTGCGGGCGACCATCTCCTGTACCTGTGCGTAGCGGATGGCGCGCTCCAGCAGGTTGAGCACCAGCCGCAGCGTCCGCGACGACAGATGCCGCTTGCGTCCCCGCAGCCACGCCAGCACATCGGCCACTCGCAGCTCTGCCAGCAGGTACCGGCCGAGGTAGGGCGTGATGTGGGTGTTGGCGAGCCGTGTGTAGTTGTCCTGGGTGTTGGGGTCCAGGTCCGTGATCTGGTCCCGCAGGAACTCTGCGACGCAGTCGGCGACGGTGTAGCGGGCGGGGGAGTTGACCCCCTGGTCCAGCTCTTCGAGGACCGTGGACAGCTTGTCGTAGAGGGTGTTCTTGTTCTTGCTGCTGACCTTCTTGACCTGGCAGCGGCCGGTGTGCGGGTCCTGCCGGAGGCGGATCTCCGCGCGCCAGAGCTTCTTGGCCCGGTCGAAGTAGACCGAGACGTCGGGCCGGTCGGTCAGAAATGCCCTGGTGGGCTTGCGTGGCGTCCTGGGCACCACTCCTCGTCTTTCCCGGGAACGGTCCCGTACAGCCTAAGCCGGTGCCTGGTCCTCTATGAGCTGGTTGACGTAGTCCTCCAGAGCCGAACGAGGAATGAGCCGCCGACGCCCAACACGGACCGAGGGGAGTCGCCCGGTGGCGATGAGCTTCTTGACCGTGGTCTGTCCCAGACTCAGAGCCTGTGCTGCTTCCTCGACCGAGTACGCGACCTTCTCACCCACTGGCACTGCCTCCCATCGCGATTGCTGCTCTCATCTACTGGTTGCGATCGAGAGGGCCTTTCTGGGCCATGTGCTCGGGGGTCGTGTCGGGATCGTTGCGTACGCAGGGCGTGAGCGGACAGCAGTGAGCCCCGCCGCTGGTGCGCGGCGGGGCTCAGGGGCGGTTCAGGATCAGGGCTTCCAGTTCACGGCGCGTTCCACGACGTAGGGCTCCAGATTGCTCACGGTCGCTCCGCACATGTGGTGGCGCTGGATCTCGACCAGGGCCGAAGCGATCAGGATCGCGCTGCGTCGGGCGTCGACCTCGGTGCCTCCGGTGGGGATGACACGGCGCACGTGGTGGCACTGCCCTCCGTCCACGTTGTGGACGAGTCCGACGACGTAGGTCCGTGCCAGACGCCGAAGGGCGACCATGCGGGGGATGGGCTGACGAAACCGGCAGCGGACCCGGGTGCCCTCGGAGTCCGTGGCCTCGGCCTGGAAGGTGATGGACCGCCAGTCCTCGGCGACTTGGGTCACCTTGGCGTTCATGGATCGTGCCCATGATTCGAGCACCGCGCGGTTCTTGGCGGTGAACGTGGTGGTGTCGCTCATCGCTCCTCCCGCATCGCCAGATAGCAGCGGGTGAGAGCGGCGAGTTCGTCGAACTCACCGGGCTGGTGCCGCGTACGCGAGACCCAAGCCAGCGCATCCACACTCTGACGCTGATGGGTTGATCGGGGCGTTCGGCGGGGGAGGGGCGGGGGCGTTCCGCGGCGGTGATGCCGTCCCTGCGGACCGGACAAAGGTCGTGTCAGCATCGCCCAGAAACGGGCGATAGTGTGCGTCATGTCAGCGCTCCTGGTAAGCGTTGGCCGTGCCCCCGGACGCCTCATCCGCGTTGCGGGGGTCGATTCGTTGCCTGACGCTAGGTCGCCGGACATGACTCAGGGGGCACAAAGTGTGCCCCCTGCCGTTGATCGGTGGCTACGCGAGAATGCCGATCTTGTCAGCCAGTGTGTTCGCTTGCTCTCGCCGCTCCCGTTGCCGGGAATCCAGCTCTTCGAGAATCATGCGACGTGCGTACCCGTTGTACCTGATCGTCTCCGGCGCTGCCTCGTGTGCCTCAGCCAGAACGCGAAGGGCTTCGTCCGGTTGGGCGTCCAGGTAGAAAGCACGTGCCCTTTCGATCTGGTGCCGTGCTCGTCGGGGGCGCGACGGGATGACGTCCGACGCCGTTCGTCCGGCCTGGCGTACGCTCTCGCCGCCATTGCGCAGTTCGACCGCCACGGTGACAGCGTGGGCACCCATGATCGCCTGGGAGAACGACGTCACCGAGTGGTAGTAGCAACCGGGAAGCCGGTCAGCGACCTGTTGGGCGGTGTCCCAGTGTCGCCATGCGTTTCCGGTCTCACCGCGCCGTGCGGCGGTGTATCCGGCTTCGAATTGCAAGGCACCCCAGATGGCGAGAACGTCATCCGTGCCGTCCTCGAGGTTGCCGCTCAGTTGCCGTGTGGTGTTCGTGGTGACCACGTCGGCCGCATCCCAGTCGCCGGCGTCCCGGTGAGCTTGGGCCATGAGCCAGGCGGAGACGCCCAACGCGTGCGGGTCGCCTGATTCCTGGGCAGCGACCACGCTTCGCTCGCACACACGCCACAGGAGGCTCTGTGCGGGCTGGTAGGCGATGAAGAACTGTGCGAGCGCGTACACCTCGGACAGCACTGCCTGAGCCGCACGCCGTGTCGGTCCGTCAACCGCTTGGTGCACGGCGAGTTGTGCGTCCTCGATCAGCCCGGGAAGGAGATCGCCTAGCACTTCACGGTGGTTGGGCGCGGAGTGCCTTGCACTCCATGCCCGCGACAGACGGGCCTTGAGGTGGGCGACCGGAGGAGCGGGACGCGAGATGACCATGGGGAAGGCGTTGATCGCCGCTGTCACGGCCGGAAGGTGAGCGTGCCCGGGGCCGGTGAACAGCTCGACAGGGACGGACTGCTCACCCGTCAGTTCGGACAGGTCGCGTATACGCAGCGCTTCCGCAAGCCGGAGCAGGATGGGTAGCTTGGGGGTTCCCAACCGCCCGTTCTCCAGCGCCTTCACCCAGGACGCGGACCGTCCGACCAGGCCGCCGAGGACCTCGCGGGTCATGCCACGTCTGGTGCGGTTGAGCTTGAGCCGGGTACCGAAGGGGACCTCGATCTCGTGCGGGTCCGGAGTGCCGTCGAGGGGCATGGCGCCGTCCTTCCCTGGTCAGGTCGCGGTTCCCAGGCTACGGCTCAGCCCCCTGAGGGGACAGGGCTTTCCGGAGGTTGTCGGACGCGCCTTCCTTGGTCACTGCGTGAAGGTGTAACCCCACCCGTCAGTCGGCCACTCGGTCGGTCGCCCGGGTAGTCGCTATGACTGGTCGGGGTGTGTGCATGACTTCTCCCAGGTCAGTTCAGGTCCTACCCCAGCCAGCGACCCTCCCGATAGGTGGCATCGGCGTCCCAAACTGTGGGAGTTAGTAATTTCCCCCATGCGATAGCAGTTGGGTTTCGATCGGTGGCATATGCGGACTGCCTGAAGTCCCTTGGCCTCTCCAAGCTCCGATGGGGCTTCTGATGCCATCCGCACCCGCACGAATCCGTGCGGCAACCCGAAGGTTCTCACCTCCGGGCCTAATATCAGGGAAATGTCTTAACTGCAATAGGGTGGCCGAATCTGGTCATGTTTCATCGGTCCTTACTAAAGGCACACGCTAAGCGCTTTTGGTGACTATGATGCTGCGGTGTCCATGATTACTTTGGCTGCCTCGTTTGTTCGAGAATGGGGCCCAAGTCTATTAATAGTCTTCTCGGCGCTTCTGTTCTTCTGGGTCATGTATAAGGAGAGGGGAAAAGTAAGGAAGTCTCAGGACCCGAGCAACTTAACGCCCGTACTTCGATCCGGTGGAGGGTTTGAAAAGTCTATATTAGATGCTGAGGAGATGAACTCGTATAGATTGATTGACCATGCTGGGCCGAGTGTTCGTCTTAGTGGAGTTGCCAGGTTCTCTCCGTCTGAGTACCGAGCTGCCGCGCATTTGATTTCGGAGAGATTCCGTGAGGGTCGTGTGGTCTCGATTGACTTTGGAAAAATGGATCCGAATCAGGCCGCACGGCTGGTTGATTTCTGTAGCGGCATGCTCGCATTTTCTTCGGGATGGGTATTTCGGGTGACCGACAAGGTTATTATTTTAACTCCGCCCGAGTGAGAGTTTTTGTCGGACTAATTATTTGAGAGGTGTGCTATGTCTGAAAATGAGATTATGCCAGAAGGGTCCGCCGAGGGGGAAGGGTCTGGCGAAATGGAGAGTGAATCTGAACGTGCTATTGAAGAGGTTGATCCAGAGGTCAATGAGAATCTTCTTCTGCTCAATCATGAGATTCGCGAAGCTGAATTCGCCCTTGGCGTAGCCAGGCGGAGGAGGAAGTGGTCAAACGTATCGCTTGTTCTTGGTCCGGTCGTCATTATTCTCTTGTATGCGATGTTGTGGGTCCCTTGGATTGGCGATTCGCTCAAGTTTGCTATCTGTCTCCCGGCTGTCCCTATGGCGCTAGCGTTTTGTGTGGCCTCGTATCGTTTGAAGAAAGATCCTGGTGGCCCGCTCCATTATTCTGGAATCAGCGAGGCTGGGGCCGGTGAGGAAGAAAGTGACGGTCAGGATGATTCGTATGAAGACAGGCGTGTCCGGGAGGGAGTTCGCCTCGGCGAGGGAAAGATTGAGCTGATCATTTCTCGGAAGCGCGATCAGCGTAAGCTGATGATGGCGAAAGCAGGTGTCCATATGAATGTGAGGAGGGTTACCTATAAGGAAGATGCATATTCAGATGTTGACCAACTTCGCATGGAGAGCAGGTCCTACCGAAGGGTTCATAACTTCCTTCAAGGCATGGTGATTGTAGGGTCTCTTGCTGCAACGGGAATGGCCGGTCTGGTCGTCCAGGTTGTTGAACTTCGTTGGGTTATTCTTGCTGTTACTTTCGTTGTTGGGGTGTCCAGTGGCTTTATGGGGTACTTCAAATACAAGGAGCGCAGCTTCTATTTGCAGCAAACCGCTGATTCAATTGAAAGTGAATGGGAGGCGGTTGAGATTGGAGTTGGGCGCTACAAGCACATCAAGAAAGAAACTGACCAACTTGCTGAATTTGTCGCAGAAGTGCATCGCCTGAAGTCTGAGCAGAAAAAGCGACAGCAGAATCTTGAGCAGCCCCCTGAGGCGCGTTCTGCAAGTGAATAGGATGATCCCTTTTGGGTTTTATAGAATCATAAACAGGTTGTGTCATTTCCCCGCTTGTTGGTGGGGTGGAGGTGGGGTTGGGAGAGGGGCGCCCGTCGGCACCCCTCCTTGACCGTTCCCGTCCTCTGGTGGCCGGGACTGGCGTCCTGGCCTGCGGGTTTGTGTTGTCTGGTGACCTCCAATGACCCCTGGCGGCCACGGTGGGCGTGACTGGGGGTCAAGGGGTCGTGGGTTCAAATCCCGCCGTCCCGACAGAGGAATAGCAGGTCAGTGAGGGGTCCGCCGCGAGGTGGGCCCCTTTCTGCTTCTCCGGTGGGCTGGGAAGTGGGGCTGTGACCGGGGAATGCGGGCCGTCAGTCCACGTCGTCGAGGACCTCGTCCATCGGCTTTGGCCGCTGTCCCGCGTCCACGGGCCCGCGTCGTCCGGCGGACGCTGACCGCTGTGACCGCGACGGCTAACAGCTCCGAGGAGAACCGTGACCGTCGGGGGCTCGGCGCCCTCGGCGCCCTCGGCGCCCTCGTCGTCCCGCGCCGCGCCTCGCTCCACGCGTGGAGCGCCTACTCCCGGCGCCGGTGTCGTCCTGCTCCCAGGCCGCCCCGTGCCCCCGTGTCCCGGACGTCCGTCTGCCCTGCGGGCGGGCTTCCCGGGGCTGCGCGGTCAGCCCCGTGGCGCCGGTTCTCCTGGGGTCTCAGGAGTCGGGGTCGCATCCGTGGGATTAAAGGTGCTATACATGGACATACCGGCAATGAAAACGGTTTTCATTACTGACTATCCTGTCCAGCGCGACCGCAGGGGTGTACAGCTCAGTGCCGAAGGAAGCCGGGCCGGAGGCCGAGGCCGCCCCGGGTGCCCTCTTCGAACGGATCCCCACCCGCCGATCCAACCCCCGGTGGAGGACCCTCCGTCCCGTCTGTCCCGTCCGTCCCTCGCGGTTGTCGGGCGCGGCGGGGTGCCGGCTCCGTGGTGACAGCCCGATTCCCGCCCCGCTGCCGGCCGTCGGCCGCGTGGACCGGCTCGGAACCGGACGACACCTCCGCGCCGACCCGACCCGTCCGACCAGGACGACGGGGATCCGACCCCCTTGTTCCACAGCGACATGTCAGTCCGGGGACCAGTGCGGGCCCTGAACGCGGTCGCCTGGCGCCCCCTCAGGCACGGGGACCGCACCCGACCCCCGGTCGCAGACACCTCCCGAGGCCGTTTCGCCCGCGGCCCCGCCCCCGAGAAAGGCCGAACGATATGAGAAGACGGTCCATGCCCGCGGTCACCTTCGCGGTGCTCCTGGCGGCCACCGCCTGCGGCGGCGGTGAAGGCGAACAGGCCTCCGCCGACGGCGCCACCCTGCGTTACGCGGCGGTCGGAGCTCCGGCGGCCACCACCCACGACCCGCACGGCCGCGTCAGCAACGAGGCCGACTACATGCGGTTCGCCATGCTCTACGACGTGCTGACGGTGACCGACGCGGAGGGTGCGGTCCAGCCGCGCCTGGCCCAGTCCTGGGAACCGGTCGGGGAGACCCTCGACCTGTGGACCGTCAGCCTGCGCGATGACGCCGTCTTCTCCGACGGCCAGCCCGTCACCGCCGACGACGTCCTGTTCTCGCTGGAGCGGATCCAGGGCAAGGGCGCCGAGAACAACGGACGCCTGGCGGTGTTCGACCTGGAGTCCTCCTCGGTGGTGGACGAGCACACCCTGGAACTGGCCACCCACCAGCCCTATGCCGAGGTCGGCAGCGCCCTCGCCTCCCTGACCTTCGTCGTCCCCGAGGGCAGCGACGACATCACCGAACCCGTGGCCGGCTCCGGACCGTTCCGGTTGGAGGAGCACGACGACACCACCGCGGTCCTGACACGCAACGACGACTGGTGGGGCGGGGCCGCCGACTACGAGACCCTCCAGATCACCGCCATGCCCGACCCCGCCGCGCGGGCCGAGGCGGTGGCCTCGGGGCAGGCGGACGTCGCGGGCAGCGTGGCGCCCGTCAGCGCGCGACAACACGAGGAGTCCGACGGGGTCCAGGTGGTCACCAGGCCCGCCGGGGTGAACTACCCGCTGGTCATGGACCTGGAAACCGAGCCCTTCGACGACCCGGGTGTGCGTGAGGCCGTCAAGCTCGCCCTGGACCGCGAGCAACTCGTCGAGACGGTCTTCCTCGGTTACGGGGAGCCCGGCACCGACGTCCTGAACCCCGATGCGCCCTTCGCCCCCGACCTCGAACCGGTCGAGCGCGACCTGGACCGGGCCCGCGAACTGCTGGAGGAGGCGGGGCACCCGGACGGTGTCGAACTCACCCTGCACGCCACCAACTCCTACCCGGGCATGGAGGAGACCGCGGCCCTGGTCGCCGAACAACTCGCCGAGGCGGGCATAGGCGTCGGGATCGAGATGGGTGCGCCCGACACCTACTGGACCGAGGTGTGGAACGTCGAACCCTTCTACCTCAACAGCCTGGGCGGGAACGGGTTCGTGGACTTCGCTCGCATGTCCCTGCTCTCCGACGGCCCCGTCAACGAGACCGCCTGGAACGACCCCGAGTGGGACGCCGACCTCACCGAGGCGCTGGCCACCGCGGACGAGGAGGACCGCCACGCGATGCTCGCCGACCTGCAGGAGCGTGTCGCCGACGAGGGCGGTTACGTGGTCTGGGGTACGGGAGACGGCATCGACCTGACGGGCCCCGGCGTGAGCGGCCTGCCCACCGGTCCCGGTTTCCACCGCCTGTTCGTCGAGCGGGTCGAGGTCGCCGGCTGATGTCTCGCCCCGAGGCCGCCCCCGCGGTCGGCCGCCCCCGCGACCCAGGGGCGGCCGCGGGGGTCTCGCTCCCGTTCGCCGTCGTCCGGGCGGTGTCCCTGCTGGCTCTGGTGTCGGTGGCGGTGTTCACCGCCACCGAGTTCCTGCCAGGGGACGCCGTGGACCTGCGTGCCTCACCCGGGGCCGACGAGGCGCAGGTGCGGGAGTTGCGGGAGGAGCTGGGCCTGGACGCCGCGCCCTGGCGGCGCTACCTCGGCTGGGCCGGATCCCTGCTCACCGGCGACCTCGGCACGTCCCTGGTCAACGGCCGCCCCGTCGCCGACGCCCTCGCCCAGCGGCTGCCGGCCACCTTCACGGTCGTCGGGGGAGCGTTGGCGGTGGCGGCCCCCGCGTCCCTGGCCCTGGCCTGGTGGGCGGGGGGGAACAGGCGGGCCCGCCGGGCGTCCACGGCCGTCCTCACCGGAGGCGCGGCCGTGCCCACGGCTGTCACGGCCGCGGCGCTGGTCACCGTCTTCTCCGGAGTGCTGGGTCTGGTGCCCCCGGTTTCCCTGCTCCCGCCTGGAGCCGCGCCCTGGCAGCATCCGGAACTGCTGTTTCTCCCCGTGGCGGCTCTGGCGCTGCCCACGGCGTTCTTCGGTGCGAGCCTGTTGACGGGCGCGGTGGCCGACACCGTGCGCCTGCCCCACGTGGCTGACGCCCGCCGACGGGGAGTCCCCCCTTGGCGGATCGCGGCGACCGACGTCCTGCCCTTTCTCCTGGCCCCCTTCACCCGGGTCATGGCGGTGTCCGCAGGGGGGCTGATCGCCGCCGCGGCACTGGTGGAGACCCTCTTCGGCTATCCGGGCGTCGGATCCCTGCTGGTCTCCTCGATCGCCTCCCGGGACCTGCCCGTCGTCCAGGCCACCGCTGTGGTCGCCGCCGCGGTCGTGTTGGCCGGACTGCTGGTCGGCGACCTGGTCTCCGCCCTGACCGAACCGCGCCGGAGGCGCTCGCCGTGAACCGTCGTCCCCTTCCGCTCCTCGCCTCCGCGGCCGTCCCCCTGCTGTCGGCCGCGGTCCTGGCCGTAGCCCTGTTCGGCGGATGGTGGGCGCCGCACAGCCCCACAACCCCGTTGGGGGCGCCCTGGCAGGAACCCACTCCCGGCCACATCCTGGGAACCGACGCCCTGGGCCGCGATGTGTGGTCCCGTGTCCTGGCCGGCGGAGGAGGCCTGATCAGTGTCTCCGTGACGGCCGCCGTGTGCGCCTGTGCGGTCGGGACCGTCGGAGGCCTGACCGCGGGGTGGTTCGGCGGTCCGGCCTCGCGGGCCCTCACGGCGGCGGCCGACCTGCTGCTCGCCCTGCCCTCCCTGCTGCTGGCCCTGGTGGCGGCGATCGCCCTGCCCTGGCACACGGCGGTGGTCTTCGCGACGGTGTGCGGAGGGGCCCCGCTCACCCTGCGCGTGGTCAGGGACGCGGTCCGTGCCGTCCGCACCTCCGGGTACGTGGAGGCCGCACTCCTGCGCGGCGAGACGGCCGCTTCGATCCTGGCGAGGGAGGTCCTCCCCGCCATGCGGGGGGTGGTCACCGCCGACCTGGGGCTTCGCCTGGTGGTCGCGCTCCAGGTCGCCGCCGCCCTGAGCGTCCTGGGCATGGGCGCCGAACCGCCCGCCCCCGACTGGTCCCTCATGCTCAGGGAGAACATGCCCGGTGTGGCGGTCAACCCCTGGGCCGTCGGTGCGCCGGCCGCGGCACTGGGCGTCACCACCGTCCTGCTCGCCCTCCTGGCCCAGCTGTACCTCTCCGACGGCCGCACGAGCCGGGTCCGTGACAGCGGACCCGTACTGAAGGAGTCCACGGATGGCTGAGGGACTGTGCGCGGAGGCGCTGCTGGTCGAGGACGAACACGGCGCCCGCGTGGTGGGCCCGGTGGACCTGCGGGTGCCGGACGGCACGGTGCTCGCGGTCATGGGCGCGTCCGGAAGCGGCAAGACCAGCGCCGTCCTGGCCGCCCTGGACGCGTTGCCGCCCGGACTGGTGCGCCGGGCCGGTCAGGTGCGCTGGCAAGGAGCGCCGGTGCCCGCGGGACGTGCGGCGCGCCGGTGGCGCCGGGCCAGTACCGGCGTGCTCGGACAGGACCCCGCCTCGGACCTGCACCCCCTGCGCCCGGCCTCCGCCCTGGTCGCCGAAGCCCTGCCGGGCGGTCTCCGGCGCGCGAACGCCGAGGCCGTCCGCGCGGCGCTCACCTCACTGGGGTTGGACGCCGACGCGCTGTGGCGTCGTCGCCCGCACGAACTCTCCGGAGGCCAGGCCCAGCGTGTGGCCCTGGCGCGGGCGGTCGTCGCCGACCCCGGGCTCCTCGTGCTCGACGAACCCACGAGCGGCCTGGACCCCGCCACGGTGGAACTCCTGCTCGGCGTCCTCGAACAGCGGCGGGGGCGCCCCGGAAGGAGCACCGTCGTGATCACCCACGACCGGGGTTTCGCCGATCGCGTGGCCGACGTCCGCCTCGACATCGGTGAGTCCGAACCGGTTCGCGGGGTCAGCACCGCGACAGCGGGTCCCCGGGACCCGGGCGGTGCCGAGGTCCTCGGCCTGCGGGGGGTCCGTCTCACGGCTCCGGACGGCCGGGAGCTGCTCGACGAGGTGGACCTGACCGTTGGCCCGGGGGAGGCGGTCGCCGTCCTGGGACCCTCCGGATGCGGTAAGTCCACGCTGCTCAGAAGCCTGGCAGGGCTCCATCCTCCCGCGGCGGGCTCGTTCTCGCTCGGAGGTCGGCCCCTGCCCGCCAGACACACGGACCGTGCCAGGGAAACGCTGCGGGCCGTCCAGCTGATCGCCCAGGACCCGGCCGGAACCCTGAACCCGGCTCAGCGAGTCGCTACGGCACTGGCACGCCCGGCCATGGTGCTCCGTGGGCTGACCCGCGGCCAGGCCGCGGCCGAGGTGCCCGAACTCCTGGAACGGGTCGGTCTGCCGGCGGACACCGGACGCGCGCTGCCGGCCCGCCTCTCCGGCGGCCAGCGCCAGCGCGTGGCCGTCGCCCGCGCCCTGGCCGCACGCCCCCGGGTGCTGCTGGCCGACGAGGTGTCCTCCGCTCTGGACGCCGCGAGCGCACGCACGGTCCTGGACCTCCTGGACACCCTGCGGGCCGAGGAGGGCCTGGCCGTCGTCATGGTGACCCACGACCGGCGTGTCGCCGACCGTGCGAACCGGGTGCTGACGTTGGACCCGGAGCACCGCGGCCTGGTACCGGGGCCGTAGCACCGCCCGCGGCGGCGCTTGCGTCCTGTCGTGGGAGCCCTTCCCCCCAGACCCGCGAAGCCGACCGGCCCCGCTCGGCAGGGGCCGGTCGGCCGGGGGATCAGTCCGAGGACCGCCGCCCCAGGGCGAGCACGGTCGGATGGACCATGTAGTAGCCCGGGGCGTCGAGGACGTAGTCCGGATGGCCCGGGGTCAGGAGCCGCTCGACTTCGGCCACCTCCTCACCGCTCAGGCCCGCGTCGGTGCCGCGCTTGAGCACCGACTCCCGCATTTCCGGCCAGACGGCGTTCTCCAGGTAGGGGCGCACGGTCGGGTCGGCGTCGACGGGCGAGCCCACTCTGGGGAAGACGTTCACATGCACGTCGAGCAGTCCCGCGGCGGCCATCCAGGCGGTGTGGCGCTCATAGTGGGCGGTCCCCCCGGAGGGGATCCCCCAGTTGAGTTCGGACGCGGTGCGCGCCGCCCGCTCCAGCCGTGAGCGGCCGGGCAGGAACATGGCCTGGTAGTAGTTGCTGGTGAACAGCCCCAGCAGGCCGCCGGGGCGCAGGGCGCGCGCGGCGCGCGCGACCAGGGCCCCGGGGTCGTCGAAGTTGCCGGGCCAGACCACGTCCGACGCCCAGATCGCCTCGAACCCGTCGCCGGATTCAGCGGCCTCGTCGAGCACGTCGACCAGGTCGGCGGCGCGTACCTCGACCCTGTCCGACACCCCCTCGGACCGCGCGTGCTCACGGGCGAGGTCCAGCACGTCGGGGTTGCGGTCGACGGCCAGGACCCGGGCCCGCGGGCCGGCCGCCCGGGCCAGCGCCACCAGCCCGCCTCCGGCGCCGGTGCCCGCGTCGAGCAGGCGCGTGCGTCCGGACAGGCCCATCGCCGCGACCGCCTGTTCGACGGCCGGGGCGACGAAGGCCCGGTTGGCGAGCAGGTAGGGGATCAGTCCGTTCTGTTGGATGTCTGTCAAGGCATGACCACCTCAGCTGTCTCGGATAAGGGACGGTCGCGCTTGTCCGTCAGCGCGGTCACGGCCGCGAGGCGGGCACGACGTGCGGCAGTACGCTGCCCAGTTTCTCGCTGGTCTCCTCGAACTCGCGTTCGGGCCGGGAGCCCTCCACGATTCCGGCGCCGGCGCGGAGCCAGGCCCGGCCCTGCTCCTCGTAGACCGCGCGCAGGACCAGCGCGGCGTCGAGCTCACCGCGGGATGTGGCGGTCACCACGGCCCCGGAGTACAGTCCGCGCTCCTCCTCCAAACGGGTGATCGCCTCGATCGCCCGGGACTTGGGGATCCCCGACGCGGTGATCGCCGGGAACAGGGCCTCGAAGGCGTGCCACGGGGTGGCGTCCTCGCCCAGGCGCCCCCGGACGGTGGACGCCAGGTGCTGGACGCTGCCGCGGACGGAGACGCCCATGAACTCCGACACCGCGACGGAGTCCGGCACGCACACCGAGCGCATCTCCGCGACGGCTTCGCGAACCGATATGGCGTGCTCGTGGATCTCCTTGGGGTCGGCCTCCAGTTCGGCGCGGGCGGCGCTGTCCGCCGCCTCTCCGAGCCCCGCCGCCCGGGTGCCCGCGAGCGGGTTGGTCAGGACCTCGCGGTCGGGTCCGACCGTGACGACCAGTTCGGGGCTGAAACCCGCGCTGCGGAGCCCGTCCAGATCCAGCAGGAACGACCGCGCCGGGGTGTTGGCCCTGCGGCCGACCGCGTAGGTGGCGGGGACGTCCACGGGCGAGGGCAGCTCGACCTTCCGGGACAGGATCACCTTGTGGTAGTCGCCGCGTCCGATCTCGCGCAGGGCCCCGCCCACGAGCGCGCGGTAGGCCGGGGAACCGGCTCGTGGATCGACCGTGACGCGGTTCCGCGCCGGTTCGGCGACCTGCTCGCGCAGCACGGAGAGCACCTTCCCGCGCATCTGCGCCCCGCCCCCGCTGATCCGGGCCCCGTCAGCGGTGATGCGGACTTCGGTCCGGGGCACGATGAGGCGGGCGAGCCGCGCGGACTTCCCGGGGGCGGACGGGTGGGCCCCGCGTGACCGGAGCGCGAAGTCGAACCCCACCCAGCCGTAGGCCCGCCAGGACGGGTCGGGCAGCCCGGCCAGGGCCGTGTTCAAGGCGTCGGCCGGGCTGCCGGTGTAGTCGCGGGAGTCGGCGGTCCCGTCGGCGCCGCGGACCGTGACCCGGTCGCTGTCGAGGTCGACCCCCCACCGCACACCGCCGCCGAAGAGCCAGACCCCCTCGCGTTCGTAGAGGACGTATTCGGGGAAGAGCCCCGAGCCCGCGAGCCGGGCGGCGGCCGCGACGGGGTCGAGCGGCCCTTCGACCTGTTCGGTTTCACGACTGCTCACGGCCGTCTCCTCGCCCGGGACGACCCGGAGGCCGCGTCTGGTGTACCCGTGGTCAACATTCTTCTCCGGTCTTCTGTGGAGGCCAGCGAGGACGCCCGCCTCTTCGTCGGACGTGCGCGGCCGCCCACCCGCGGCCCGGTGGCGGGCGCATCCGCCGGTCACGGCCGCCTCGGCGACCGCCGCCGTGGCCGGTCTCAGTCCTTCGCGTCCAGGGGGGTGCCGATCGGGGCCGACCAGATCCCCTTCCCGTGCGGGGCCGGGGGAGGAGCGGGGGGAGAGCGCGCCCAGGGTTCAGTCCGAGGTGAGCTCGATCGCGCCGGAGGGGCAGCGGTCGACCGCGTTGCGCACGTGCGCGGCATCGCGGGGGCCGGGCCGGTCGGTGCGCAGTCGCACGAGCCCGTCCTCCTCGCCCTGGTCGAATACCCGGTCGGCGGCGATGACGCACTGGCCAGCGCCGATGCAGACCTCGGGGTGGACGGTGACTCGCACGCGGGGACGTCCTCCTCACTGTGGAGCGGCCCGGACAGGGCCGCCGAACGCCCGAAGGCGCTTGTGTGATCGTAAATGATAATCATTTTCGCCAGAAGCGTTCGTCCGTGTGGCTGAGGTCGCAGCGCTCTACGTGTCGCTCCGGTCGCGGAAGGTGGCGAAGGCCCTCACCGGATCCGCTCGCGCAGGGCGTTCTTGTCGACCTTGCCCACGGGGGTCAGGGGCAGCGCGTCGACGGCCTCGATCCGGTCGGGGGCCTTGTAGCCGGCCAGGCCCCTCCCGCGCAGGAAGGCACCGAGTTCGCGCACCGTGGGAGGGGTGCCCGCGCAGACCAGGAAGGCGACCGACCGCTCGCCGAGGTCCGGGTCGGGGGCGGCCACCAGGGCGACCGCCGACACGTCCGGGTGGGCGAGCAGCTGGCCCTCCACCTCGGTGGCGTCGATCTTCTCGCCGCCGCGGTTGATCTGGTCCTTCACCCGGCCGACGACATTGATGTGGCCGCTGGGGCGGAGCCGGACGAGGTCGCCGGTCCGGTAGAACCCGTCGGGTGTGAAGTGCGTGGTGGCGAGTTCGGGGGCGCGGTAGTAGCCGCGCAGTGTGTAGGGGCCCCGTGTCAGCAGCTCGCCCACGGCGCCGACGGGCACGGGGGCACCCGACTCGTCGACCACCCGTACCTCGTCACCGGTGGAGATGGGGCGCCCCTGCGTGGTGCACACCAGCTCCTCGGGGTCGTCGAGGCGGGTGACGTTGATCAGGCCCTCGGCCATGCCGAACACCTGCTGCAGGCGGCACCCCAGCGTCGGGCGGACGCGGCGCGCGAGGTCGTCGGCCAGCCGCGCTCCCCCCACCTGGAGGACCGAGAGGCTGTCCAGCTCCGCTGAGCCCGGAGCCCGGTCGGCGTAGGCCTCCAGCCACACGGGCACCATCGGCGGACTGAGCGCCGTGACGGTCACGCCCTCGCGTTCGATCAGGGGGAACGCCGACTCGGGGGCGGGGCTGGGCGCCATGACCACCGTCGCGCCCGCGGTGAGCGCGCCCAGGACCCCCGGGCAGGACATCGTGAAGTTGAAGGCGACGGGCAGTACCGCGAGGTAGACGCTGTCCGGAGTCAGGTCGCATGCGGCCGCCGCGGCGCGGGCGTTGTAGGCGTAGTCCCGGTGCGTGCGCGGGATGAGCTTGGGCGTCCCCGTGGTCCCGCCGGAGAGCAGGAGGAGACCGATGTCGCCGGCGGCGGGGCGTCCGGAGTCGGGGGCGCGCTCACCGGAGGCGTCGGAGCGCAGGTCCTCGAAGCCGACGGCGGCCTCGAGTCCGCCGGTGTCGCCGACGACGATCACATGGCGCAGCTCCCCGTGCTCCTCGCGCATGGACGCGGCCAGCGTCCGGTAGTCGAACCGCGCGTGGCGGTCGGCCACCGCGTAACCGACCGCGCGGGTGACCCGCAGGAGGTGGGAGATCTCGTGTCCCCGGTGCCCGGGCATGGCGTGGACCGGGACCGCGCCGAGGTACTGCAGCCCGAACCAGAGCAGCAGGAACTCCGCCCGGTTGGGCAGCTGCACCACCACCCGGTCGCCCCGGCGCAGCCCCCGCCGGTACAGCCCGGCCGCCACCGCCCTCGCCTCCGCGGCCAGCTCGGCGTAGGACCACCGGCGCTCGCCGTCGACGAGCGCGACGGCGTCGGGGCGCTGCTCCGCCTGGTGCGTCAGCAGGTCGGCCAGGACCTCCTCGCGCCAGAACCCGGCCGCCCGGTAGCGCTGGCTCGCCTCCTCCGGCCACCCCGGCCAGTCCTGCTCCGGAGCTGTTACGGGCATGTTTGCGCTCTTGGTCATCTCTGCTCCTTTTGCGTTCTATGCCACACATAGGGGGGATCGCGCTCGGCGCCCAGCTTAGGATAAAAAAGATAACGGTTTTCGTTTTCAAGCGAATCATCGGCCCCCGGCTCCCACCGGGTTCAGGTCGGCCCCCGAAGCCCGCTGCGAGTCAAGGAGACGATCACGCGTGTCGCTGCCAGCCGATCCGCCAACGGTGCCCACGACGGAAGGGGAACTGCGCGCCGCGGTCGCCGCGCTGGTGGACATCCCCCCGGAGGAGGTCGGCCCGGATGACGACTTGTTCGAGCTCGGCCTGGACTCCATCGCCCTGATGCGCCTGGCCTCGCGGTGGCGGCGCGCCGGTCTGGGGGTCGGCTTCGACGAACTCGCGGAAGCGGCGACCCTGCGCGGTTGGCAGCACCTCCTGGCGCCGACCGGTCCGGCCGGGGGGCCGGGCCCCGAGGCGGAGGACCCCGGCGGCCCCTTCCCGCTCGCCGCCATGCAGCACGCCTACTGGATCGGGCGCCAGCCGGGCCAGCCCCTCGGCGGGGTCGGCGCGCACTTCTACGCCGAGCTCGACGGCTCGGGAGTCGACGCGGCACGCCTTGAGGCCGCGGTGACGGCGCTGCGCCGCCGCCACGGGATGCTGCGCGTCACCGTGCTCGACGACGGCCGCCAGCGCGTGCTGGACCGCCAACCCGAACCCGCGCTGACCGTGCGCGACCTGCGGGAGGAGACGGCCGAGCGGGTCGACCAGGTGCTGGCCGAACTGCGCGAGTACTACACCCACCGGCGGATGGACGTTGAGCGGGGCGAGGTCTTCGACCTCGCGCTGACGCTCCGCCCCGGCGGCGCCACCCGGCTGCACATCGACCTCGACATGCTGGCGGCCGACGCCGCGAGCATGCGGGTGCTGCTGCGCGACCTCCAACTGCTCTACGCCGACCCCGACGCGGACCTTCCGGAGATCCCCCTGGACTACCGCGCCTACCTGAGCGCGGCCGAGACCACCCGGGCGAGGGAACGGGAGGAGGACCGCGCCTGGTGGAGCGGGCACCTGGAATCGCTGAGCGCCCCACCGGCCCTTCCCACCGTCGTGGACCCGCTCGACCCGGACTCCTCCTCGCCGCGCTTCCACCCGACCACCCGGCTGCACCACTGGCTCGACCCCGAGCGCAAGGAACGGCTGATCGCCGCCGCACGCGGCCACGGGGTCACCCCCGCCGCCGCGTTGGCGGCCGCCTTCGCCGAGGCCCTCGGGGCCTGGAGCGACTCCCCGAGATTCCTGCTGAACCTCCCGCTGTTCCACCGCGACCTGGACCTGGCGGGGGCCGAATCGCTCGTCGGCGACTTCAGCAGCTCGATCCTGCTCGACGTCGACCTCACCGAGGAGCGGACCTTCGCCGAGTCCGCGCGCCACGTACAGACCCGCCTGCGCACGGCGGCCGCCCACGGCTCCTACTCCGGTGTCGAGGTGCTCCGGGACCTCTCCCGCACCTCCGACGGCGTGCCGGCCCTGGCCCCCGTCGTCTACACCAGCGCCCTGGGCCTGGGCGAGATCTACGACTCCGAGGTCAGGAACGCGTTCGGCGATCCGGTGTGGATCATCTCCCAGGGCCCCCAGGTCTGGCTGGACGCCCAGGTGACCGAACTCGACGGCGGGCTGCTCCTGAACTGGGACGTGCGGCACCGCGCGTTCGAGCCGGGCGTTCCCGAGGCCGCGTTCGCGGCCTACCGCGACCTCGTCGAGGACCTGGTCGACGACGCCTCGGCGTGGACCAGGCCCGCGGATCCGCCGTTGCCCGCGGCTCAGGCGCGCGTGCGCGAAGCGGTCAACGCCACCGACGCGCCCGCCGTGACCGAACGGCTGCACGAGGGCTTCTTCCGCTCCGCACGCGAGAATCCCGCAGCCGTCGCGCTGGTCCCCGACTCCGGCGAACCGGTGACCTACGCCGTGCTCGCCGATCGCGCGGGTCGTGTCAGCGCGCTGCTGTCGGAGGCGGGGGTGGTGCCGGGCGACGCCGTGGTGGTCAGCCTGCCCCGTGGCGTGGAACAGGTCGCCGCGGTGCTCGGAGTCCTGGGCGCGGGCGCCGCCTACATCCCCGTCGGGGTGGAACAGCCCGCGGATCGGATGGCGCGCGTCCTGAACGCGGCCGACGCCGCGGCCGTGCTCACCGACTCCGCGCACGCCGACCGGTTCACCGACCCACCGCGGGGCCGGCAGGGGACGCCGGTCGTGCGGATCGAGGACGCGGACCGGCTCGCACCCGCGCAGCCGGAGCTCCGGCAGCCCCTCGACACGACCGCCTACGTCATCTTCACCTCCGGTTCCACCGGGGTTCCGAAGGGCGTGGAGGTCGCGCACGCGGCGGCCATGAACACCATCGCCGCTCTGAACGACCACTTCGACGTGGGGCCGCGGGACCGGGGCCTGGCACTGGCGGACCTGGACTTCGACATGTCCGTCTACGACCTCTTCGCCCCCCTGTCCGCGGGAGGTTCGGTGGTCCTCGTCGGAGACGAGTCCCGCCGCGACGCCCACCACTGGGTCACGATGATCCGTGAGCACGGGGTCACGCTCCTGAACTGCGTGCCCGCTCTGCTCGACATGGTGCTGACCGCCGCCGAGTCACGTCCCGAGGGCCTCGGCGACCAGCTGCGGTTCGTGCTGCTCGGCGGTGACTGGGTCGGTCTCGACCAGCCCGCGCGCCTGCGCGCCCTGGTCCCGGGCGCCCGGTTCACCGCCCTGGGCGGGATGACCGAGGCCGCCGTGCACTCCACGGTGTTCGAGGTCGACCGGGTCGACCCCTCGTGGGCCTCGGTCCCGTGGGGCAGGCCGCTGCCCAACATGCGCGCCCGGGTCGTGGACCACCGCGGCCGCGACCGCCCCGACTGGGTGGCGGGCGAGCTGTGGGTCAGCGGCGCGGGACTGGCGACCGGCTACCGCGGCGACCCCGAGCGCACCGCCGACAAGTTCGTGACCGACCAGGGCCGCCGGTGGTACCGCACCGGGGACCGGGCGCGCTACCGGTCCGACGGCGTCCTGGAATTCCTCGGCCGTGCCGACCACCAGGTGAAACTACGCGGACACCGCATCGAGCTGGGCGAGGTCGAAGCGGCCGCCGCCTCGTGCCCGGCGGTCACGGCCGCGGTCGCGCTCATCACGGGCACACCGCGCAGGCTCGCCCTGGTGGCGGCCGGGGCGACGGGGCCGGCGGCCGAGGCGCAGCTCCGCGCCGCTTTGGAGCGCAACCTCCCCTCCTACATGGTCCCCTCCCAGACCGTGCTGGTGGACGAACTCCCCCTGACCGCCAACGGCAAGCTCGACCGGCGGCGCGCCGAGGCGCTGGCGGAGGCCGTGACCGGCCGCGCACCCGAAGGCGAGCGCGTCGAGGACCAGTCCCCGCGGGGATGGGCCGAGACCGTGGTGGCCGAGGTCTGGGGCGAGCTCCTGGGCGTCGGGGCCATCCGGCGCGACGACGGGTTCTTCGCCCTGGGCGGTGACTCGCTGCTGGCGACCCGGATGATCGGCGCCCTGCGGGAACGGGGCGTCGGCGGAGCGCGGGTCGCGCGCCTGTTCTCCTCGCCCGCGCTGGCCGACTTCGCCGCCACGCTCACACGGCAGGAGCCGTCGACCAGCGCCGTCCTGGGAGAGGGCGACCCGGCCAACCGCCACCAGCCCTTCCCGATGACCGACGTCCAGAGGGCGTTCTGGATCGGGCGCGACAGCAGGCTCTCCCTCGGGGGCGTGGGTACCTACCACTACAGCGAGTTCGACGGCGCCGACTTCGACCTCGACCGCTTCGAACGCGTCTGGGCGGCCCTGGTGGACCGGCACGAGATGCTGCGCGCCGTCTTCGACGAGGACGGACGGCAACGCATCCTGCCGCAGGCGCCACCGGTCACGGTGGCGGTCACGGAGGTCGACTCCGCGGAGGAGGCGGAGGAGGCCCTGGCCAGGCTGCGCGAAGAGGCTTCCCACCTGAGCATCGACCTGACCCGGTGGCCCCTGTTCGAACTGCGGGCCGTGCGCTACCCCAGCGGCGGCGCGACGCGCACGCGCCTGGCGATCGGGCTCGACTACATCGTCCTCGACGCCGCGTCCATCATCGCCCTGTACGGGGAGCTCGACCGGCTCTACAGCGACCCCGAGGCGGAGCTGGAGCCGATCGACGTCTCCTTCCGCGACTACGTCCTGCACTCCGAGCCCGACCCCGACGCGGTCGAGCACGCGCGCCGGCACTGGACGCGCCGGCTCCAGACGCTGCCTCCGGCGCCCGCGCTCCCGCTGGTCGCCGACCCCTCCACCGTGGAGCGCCCCCGCTTCACCCGGCGCCAGCGCCCCGTCCGCGCGAAGTCGTGGGAGGCGATCACCGACAAGGCCCGAGCACACGGCCTGACACCGTCGGTCGTCCTGCTCACCTGCTACGCCGAAGTCCTGTCGGCGTGGAGCGACCACCCGGACGTGGCGGTCAACCTCACCCTGTTCAACAGGCAGCCGGTCCACCCCCGCATCGACCTGATCATGGGCGATTTCACCTCGGTCTCCCTGCTCGGGTACGAGCCGCGCACCGGGGAGCCCTGGTCGGACGCCGCCCACCGCCTCCAGCGCGTCATGAGCGAGGACCTCGACAACCGCGAGGCCTCCGTGACCTGGCTGCTCCAGGAGCTCGCCAAGCGCACCGGCGCGGTCGACGCGGCCATGCCCGTGGTCTTCAGCAGCTCCGTCGGGGTGGGCGACCGCACCGTCAAGGACCTCTCCGACGGTTTCCCCGAGAAGGTGTGGGGCATCTCCCAGACCCCGCAGGTGCTTCTGGACAACCAGGTCACCGAGTCCCACGGCGGTGTCATGGTCACCTGGGACGCCATCGAGGAGCTGTTCCGTCCCGGCGTGCTCGACGCCATGTTCGACGCCTACAACGCGATGCTGGCCTGGCTGGCCGAGAACGACTGGGACACGGCCGCCCCGCCGGTGCTGCCGCGCGCCCAGGCGGACGTGCGCCTCCCCGCTCAGGGCGCCCTCCCCGCCGCCTCGGAGGGCACCCTCCACGGCGAGGTCCTGCGCCGGGCGCAGGAGCGGCCGGACCTCCCCGCCGTACTGGGAGCGCCGGAGCACGAACCCCTCACCTACGGCGGGCTCGCCGCGCGGGCCGCCCGGGTCGCGGGCGGACTGGCGGAGCGGGGCGTGGGCCCCGGCGACGTCGTCGCTGTCGCCCTGCCCTCCGGAACCGACCGGGTCGTCGGGATCCTGGGTGTGCTCTCCGTCGGCGCGGCCTACCTGCTGACCGACCCGGGGGCGCCCCGGTCGCGGCGCGAAGCCGACCAGCGGGCGGCCGGTGCCCGTACCGTGATCGTCGGTCCCGGGCGCGCGGATGGACCGGAGCAGGCCGACATCGGGGATCTGGCGGCAGCCGAACCCCTGCGGGGCGCGGTCGCCGCCGATCCCGGAGCACCGGCCTACGTCACCGTCGGAGCCGGTCAGGACGGGGAGGACCCCGTCGTCGAGTTCGTCGATCACCGGTCGGCGGTGGCGACGATCGCGGCGGTGCGTGAGAGGTTCGGCGTCGACGCGCGGGACCGGGTGCTCGCGGTCGACCCCCCGGAGGCCGGAGTGGGCGCGTTCACCGTGTTCGGTCCGCTCGGCGTCGGCGGCGCACTCGTGTGCCCCGGGACCGAGGGGACGGGTGACCCGCACACCGCGGTCGCGCTGGCCGCCGAGCACGGCGCGACGGTGTGGAACGGCCCGCCGACGCTGCTCGACGAGTTGATCGCGGCGGCCTCGACCGAGGAGGGGGTGCCGCTGCGGGGCCTTCGCCTGGCGCTCGTCTCGGGCGACCGGGTGAGCAGCGGCCTGCCCGGGCGCCTGCGCGGGGCCACCGGCGGTGGAGGAGCACTCGTGGCGCTGTACGGCGGCCACGGTGTCTCCGGCTGGGCGAGCGCCGTCGAGCTCGACGGCGGCGCGGACCGCTCCGCGCCGTCCGGGACTCCTCTGCCGGGCCACCGGTTGCGCGTCGTGGACTCCGTGGGCCGGGAATGCCCCGACCAGGTGATCGGCGACCTCTGGATCGGCGGTCCCGCCGACCCGTCCGAGCCGGTCGGACGCCTGCGCCCGGCGGGTGTCCGGGCCCGGTACCTGCCGGACGGCACGGTCGAGTTCCTCGGCCCCGAGCCGCAGGTCGTACTCAGCGGTCGCCGCGTCGACCTCGGCGCCGTCGAGAGCGCGGTCGAATCCCACCCGGGCGTCGTCCACGCGGCGGTGGTCACCGTGGGGGAGGGGCGCGAACGGCGGCTCCACGCCTTCATAGTGACCGCTGACGACGGGGAGGCGGACGGCCTCTCCCGGCACCTGGCCGACCTGCTGCCCCCCTTCGCCGTGCCGGCCCGGCTCACCCGGCTGCCCCGCCTGCCCCTGACCGCCGCGGGCGCCGTCGACCGCGGCGCGCTGGCCGAACTGGCCGTCGCCGAGGAGCACGCCGCCTCGGGCCCGCCCACGGGGGAGACCGAGATCCGGATCGCCGCCGTGTGGACCGAGGTCCTGGGCACGCGGGCCGACCACCGCTACGCCGACTTCTTCGCCGCCGGCGGCGACAGCCTGAGCGCGCTGCGCCTGGTCACGGCCACGGGCGAGGCGTTCGGCGTCGAGATCTCGGTCCGTTCGTTCCTCACCGCATCCACCCTCGCCGACCTGGCGCGACAGGTCGACCACGCGCTCGCCTCCCGCGACGACGAAGAAAGCGGAGTCCTTTGAACGCCCATCAGATCGTTTCCGAAATGGAGAAGGACGGCATCCGGCTCTGGGAGGACGGCGGTGCCCTGCGGTTCCGAGCCCCCAAGGGCGTGCTGACCGAAGAGCGCAAGGCCCTGCTGCGCGAGAACCGTGCCGAGGTCCTCTCCCACCTGACCGCGCGCCGCCGCGCCGCCCGAATCACCCCCGACCCCCAGCAGGCCGGCACCCCCTTCCCGCTGACCGACATCCAGGCCGCCTACCTGGTCGGCCGCGGCAGCGCCTACGGGTACGGCGGAGTGGCCTGTCACGTCTACGTCGAACTCTCCTTCCCGGCCGACACCGACCCGGAACGGCTCCAGGACTCCTGGTGGTCCGTGGTGCGCCGCCACGGCATGCTGCGTGCGGTGGTCCACCCCGACGGTTTCCAGGAGGTGCTTCCGGAGATCCCGGAGACGCCGGTGCCGACCGCCGACCTGCGCGGTGCCGCCTCCGCCGAGGTCGAGGCGCGTGTGGACCTGGTGCGTCGCGAGCTGGCCTCCAGGGTTCCTCCCACCGACGTGCCGCCGCTGTTCGAGCTGCGCATGACGCGCTGCGACGACGAACTCATCCTGCACCTGTCGATCGACCAGCTCATCGTCGACTACGCCAGCCTGCTGCTGGTCCTGTCCGAGCTGGAGGACACGTACCACGGCCGGGAGGGCGAGACCCTGGAGATCGGGTTCCGCGACTACGTCCTGGCGCGCCGCAACCAGACCCTGACCGGTGAGTACGACCGGGCACGCGACTACTGGACCCGACGGCTGCCCACCCTGCCTCCCGCCCCCGACCTGCCGCTGCCCGCGGACGGCGGGCAGGTCGGCGCCTTCCGGCGCTTCGAGGAGGTGCTGAGCGCCGAACAGCGCGCGTCCTTCGAGGCCAACGCCGTCCGCGCGGGCGTCACCGCCTCGGCCGCCGCGATGGCCGCCTACGCCGAGGTGCTGGGCCGCTGGAGCCGCAGTCCCCGGTTCACGCTCAACGTCCCCACCTTCACCCGCCTGCCCCTGCACGCCGACGTCGATCGCCTCGTGGGGGACTTCACCTCCGTCGAGCTCCTCGCCGTCGACCTGCGGCCCGCGCAGACGTTCGCCGAACGCGCCGCCACCCTGCGCGACACCCTGCTGGAGGACCTGGAGCACTCCCTGTACACCGGGAGCCAGGTCCTGGCCGACCTCACCCGTCGCAGCGACAGCGACACCGTGCTCATGCCGGTCGTGTTCACCAGCACGCTCGGCTCCGCGGCGGCCCGCCGCCCCGCGGCCGCGATCCGGCACGCCCAGACCCAGACCCCCCAGGTCTGGCTCGACTGCCAGGTCATGGAACGCGCCGATGAACTGGCCCTGAGCTGGGACGTCCGTGAGGGGGTCCTGGGCGGTGACACCGCCGCCGACCTCTTCGCCGCCTTCACGGCCCTCATGACCCGCCTCGCGGAGGATCCGGACGCCTGGAACGAGGCGGCCCGCATCGAGCTGCCCGAAGCCACCCGCGCCGTCCGTGAGCGGGTCAACGACACCAGTGCTCCGGTGCCGCGCGCCCTGCTGCAGGACGGGGTGCTCGCGGCCGCCGAGCGCGACCCCCGGCGCGTCGCCGTCCTCGACCGGGACCGCTCGCTGACCTACGGCGAGCTGGTCGCGCACGCGACGGCTGTCGCACGGGCGCTGGGCGCCAGCGGTGTCGGCGCGGGCGACCTCGTCGCCATCACGATGGAGAAGGGATGGGAGCAGGTCGCCGGTGTCCTGGGCACCCTGCTCGCGGGAGCCGCCTACCTTCCCCTGGACACCACGCAGCCGCCGCAGCGCCGCGGGGCGATCCTCACCGACGCCGGTGCCTCGGTGGTCCTGACCCAGTCCTGGCTGGTCGAGGAGGGCGAGTGGCCCCCGGGGTGCAGGACCGTCGCCGTCGACGGCCTCCCTCCCGTGTCCGGTCCCGCGCCGCGGCCCGACACCAGCCCCGACGACCTGGCCTACGTCATCTACACCTCGGGGTCGACCGGGGCGCCCAAGGGCGTCATGATCAGCCACGCCGCGGCGTTGAACACGATCACCGACGTCAACCGCAGGTTCGGCGTGACCGCCGACGACCGTGTCCTCGCGCTGGCCCAGCTCGGCTTCGACCTGTCCGTCTACGACATCTTCGGCCCGCTGGCGGTGGGGGCGGCCGTGGTGCTGCCGGACCCCGCGCGCCGCGGTGACCCCTCCGAGTGGATCGAGACCGTCCGGAACAGGCAGGTCACCTTCTGGAACTCGGTACCGGGGCAGCTCCAGATGGTGCACGACTACCTGCGCGCCGACGACCCGCCCCTGCCGTCCCTGCGCGTCGCGCTGCTGTCGGGGGACTGGATCCCCACCGCCCTGCCCGAGGCCGTGCGGTCCTGGGCCCCGAACATGGCGGTGCACAGTCTCGGCGGGGCCACCGAGGCCTCCATCTGGTCCATCCACCACCCGATCGACCGGGTCGACCCCGCCTGGCGCAGCATCCCCTACGGCAGGCCGATGGACAACCAGACGTTCCACGTCCTCGACACGGCGCTGCGCCCCTGCCCCGACCTGGTCGTCGGCGAGCTGTACATCGGAGGCGTCGGCCTGGCGCAGGGCTACTTCGGCGACCAGGAGCGGACCGAGGCCCGGTTCATCCGGCACCCGGAGACCGGTGAGCGCCTCTACCGCACCGGTGACATGGGCCGCTACTGGCCCGACGGGGTGATCGAGTTCCTCGGACGCGAGGACCAGCAGGTCAAGATCCGCGGCTACCGGATCGAACTCGGCGACGTCCAGGCGGCGGTGGAGTCGCTGCCCGAGGTGGGCGCCGCCGCGGTCGTGCTCACCGGCGGGCGCGGCACCGCGCCCACGGGCGCGGGACAGAGCCTGACGGCCTTCGTCGAACCCGCCCGTCTGGACACCCCCCTCCCCATCCCCGAGACGCTGGTCCCCGCCGTCCGGAACGCCGCCCGGGAGGCCGGGCGGCGGGTGGACACCGCGGGGCTCGCCGCGTTCCGCGCCGCGCTCAGCGAGGCGGCCGCGGCGTCCGTCGCCGACACGCTCGCGCCGGTGTTCGCCGATGGCGGCGCGTACTCACCGGAAGAGGTGTCCGACGCTCTGGGAGCGGCCCCCGCACACCACCGGCTGGTACGGCGCTGGCTGAACGGGCTCGTCACGGCCGGTCTCCTGGAGCGCACGCCCCAGGGGAAGCTGAGCGGCCTGCGTGCCCCCGGTCCGCAGGCCACCGCCCGCGCCTGGGCCGAGGCGGCCCGACTCGAAAGCAAGGCGGGGTGGAGCACCGAGCTGTTCGCCACGGTGCGTTCCAGCGCCGAGCACCTGTCCGACCTGGTCGCCGGCCGTGAGGAGGCGGCGGCCCGGCCGTTCTCCGGAGCCGATCCGCAGGCGCTGACCGCCGCCTACGCGGAGAACGCGGGCTCCTCGGCACTGCGTTCGGTCCTGGCCGCCGCGGCCGCCGAGATCGCCCGGACCCGCGACACCCCGGACCCGCTGCGGGTCATGGAGGTCGGACTGCGCGGCGGCGGAGTGGCCGCCGACCTGCTGTCCGCCCTCTCCGACCACCCGGTCGACTACCTGGCGACCGACGGGTCGGCCCAGAACCGCTCCGCGTTCGAGCGGAACTTCTCCGACGACCCCCGGGTGCGCTGCGCGGCCTTCGACCCCGCGCAGGACCCGGCCGAACAGGGACTGGCGCGCAACTCCGTCGACCTGCTGGTCTGCGTCGGCGTCCTGGACAACCTCCCCGACGCGAACGCCGCCCTGGACCGGCTCTCCACCCTGGTGGCGCCGGGCGGGTGGATGCTCCTGCTGGCCAACACCGATGACGACGACCACGCGCTCCGCGTCTCCGCGGAGTTCATGGCCGAGCACGCGGGGCCGTTCACCGACGTCCGCCAGGAGCGGGAGCAGACGTTCCTTCGCCACGAACAGTGGCGGGAGCTGCTCGGCGACGGCGACAGCGGCCGCCGGATCGCCGCGGAGTTCCCCGAGGACCCCGAAACGGCCCGGGCCTTCGGACAGCACGTGTATCTGGTCCAGGCCAAACCGATGCAGGCCCCGGTGGCGGTGGAATCACTGACGCGCCGCGGCCACGAGCTGCTCCCCGAGTACTCGGTGCCCTCGCACTGGGAGATCGTCGACGCCCTGCCGAGAACGGAGAACGGCAAACTGGACCGCGGCGCGCTGGAGAAGCGGTCGCTCCAGCTGGGAACCGGCTCCGCGGAGGAGGCCGGTGACCAGACGCCCCGCGACGACCTCGAACGCGCACTGGCGGACCTGTGGGCCGAGCTGCTCGAAACGGAGCACATCGGACGCGACGACGACCTCTTCGCGCTGGGCGGCGACTCGCTGCTGGTGGCCCGCATCGTCGGGCGGCTGCGCGACGGGTTGGCCGGGCATGAGTGGGACCTCGAGTGGGAGGTGGTCCTGCGCCACCTGCTGCGCCGACCGACCATCGCGGGCCTGGCAGCCTACCTGCGCGAACTCTCCGCCCCCGAAGCGGAGGACGAGGCCGAGAACTCGCCGCTGGTGGAGCTGATCGCGCCCCGGCCCGGCGCCCCGGTGACCGTGCTCGTACACGCCGGAACGGGGACCCTGCTCCCGTACCGGCCCCTGGTCACCCGGCTCCGCGCCCGTTCCACCGAAGGACACGGCCTGGTGGGTCTGGAGCTGCCGGCGCCCGAGGACTTCCGCAACGCCGACCCGAACGGGCTCATCGACCGCACGGCCGCCGAGTACGTGCGCGCCCTGATCGACGCCGGGCACACGCGGGTCGACGTCGTCGGCTACTGCGTGGGCGGGGTCATCGCCACCGAGGTGGCCCGCGGGCTCGCCGAGGCCGGTGCCACCGTCCGGAGTCTCACGGTCATCAGCAGCCACAGCCCGACCTTCCGTATCGACGACGAGCTGCTCTCCGAGTACTCCTTCTCGCTCATGATGGGCATGGACCAGGCCCGTATCGGGTTCCCCGCCGACTCCGACCGCGTCGGTGAGGCGGTCTCCGCCCTGCTCGACCGTTCTCCGGAGGCCGTCCTGGACGGCGCGATCGCCGATCTGGACGGGGAGTTCGCCGATGTCGGGGCCTCCTTCGAGGCCCTGGAGGCGCTGCCCAGGATGGCCCGGGTGAAGCGCATGTGCGAGGCGCTGCCGCCCGAGCTCGCCGACACCTACCAGCCCGAGGGCCTGCTGCGGGCGCTGCGCACCTACCAGCAGAGCATCTTCGCGCTGAGCCGGCACCGGGCCGAACCCTACGCGGGCGACATCACCTTCCTGCGGCACAACGGCGCCTACCCCTTCCCGGGAAGCGCCGACACCATCGCCGACCACTGGGCGCGGATCTGCCTCGGCGAACTGCGCACCCGCGACATCCCCGGCGAGCACTTCACCTGCATGACGGGTCAGAACGTCCCCACCGTGGACGGTCACCTGCACGAGATCATCGAAGGGAAGACGTCATGATCGGCCTCATCGGCGCCTCGGGCGCGGTCGGTCGCCATACCGCCGCCGCCCTGGCCCAAGCCGGCGTCGGCCCGTTGCGCCTGGGAGCCCGGCGGCCCTCCGCCGTGCCCCCGGGCCCCTGGCCCGAAGGCAGCGAGACCGTCGGGGTCGACGCCCTGGACCCCGCCTCACTCGCCCGGTTCAGCGCGGACTGCACCCTGTTGGTCAACTGCGCCGGACCGAGCTACCTGCTCAAGGACACCGTCGTCCGGGCCGGGCTGGCCGCGGGCGCCGACGTCGTCGACGTCCTCGGCGACGACCCCGTCCACGAGTCCCTGACGGAGTCGGGCGCGGTCGGGTCGGACCGCTGCGTCGTCCTTTCGGCCGGGACCGTCCCCGGCCTGGCCGGCCTCGTCCCCCTCTGGCTCGCCGGAGCCGACCCCGGGAGGGGGCCGGCGCGCAGGATGACCGGTTACGCCGGCGGGCTGGAGCACGCGACCGAGAGCGTGGCGGCCGACATCGTGCTCTCCCTCGACACCGGCGGAGCGGGCGGCGAGCGCTTCGGCCGCCCCTTGGCGGCCTGGCGACACGGCCGCCGCGCCGACAGGGCCCTGCGGGTGGCCGACGGCGCCGAGGTCCCCTACTTCCCCCACCGGGTCACCCTGCACCCGCTCCTGACCGCCGAGGTGGAGCGCCTGGCCGCGCGGATGGGCCTGGCCGAGGCCGACTGGTACAACGTCTTCCCCGGAGCGCAGGTGCGCGCACTGTTCACCGCGCTGCCGACGCTGCCGATGGACACAGCCGGGGAGCGGGCCGCGGTGACCGAGCGCATCCGGCGCGCGGCCGAGGTCGACGCCGCGGGCAGCGCGCCCTACTACCGCCTGGTGTTCGGCCTCTCGGGGCAGGACTGGGCGCGCACCTGCGTCGTGTACAGCGAGAGCAGCTACCAGCTCACCGGCGCGGTCGCGGCGCTCGCGGTCCTGGACGTCCTCGCCGGCCGCATCGGCAGGGGGCTGCACTACGCCGCCGAGGCGATGGATCCGCGAGCCACGGTGGCGGCGCTCAGCGCCAACGGGGACGCGGAGTTCGCGGTCCATGAGCACGCCTCCGCGCTGCCGGACCCCGGGGACGCGGACGCCGCCGTCGAGGACGGTGAACTGTGAGCGCCCCGGCGCCGCTGCGCGCCGTCGTCTGCGGCACGAACTTCGGCCGCCTCTACATCGACGCCGTCCAGCGCCACCCGGAGTTCACCCTGGCGGGGATCCTCTCCACGGGCAGCCGTTACTCCCGGGAGCTGGCCGCACGGCACGGTGTACCCTGCCACACCTCCCCGGAGGAGCTGCCCGACGACATCGACGCCGCCTTCGTGGCGGTTCCCGCGGCGGTCATGGGCGGTAGGGGCTCGGAGCTCGCGCGCACCCTGCTCGACAGGGGGGTGCACGTGCTCCAGGAGCACCCGCTGCACCCCGACGAGCTGTCGGAGTCCCTGCGCGCGGCGCGGCGGGCCAACCGGCAGTTCCAGGTCAACACCCACTACCCCCACGTGGCCCCGGTGCGCGGCTTCATCGAGGCGGCCGGCAGGCTGAGGAGGCTGCAGCGCGTCCTGTTCGTCGACGCGGCGGCCCCGGTCCACGTTCTGGCCCCCCTGATCGACATCCTGGCCCGCGCCCTGGGCGGTACACGCCCCTGGCGGCTGGGCGATCCGGCTCCGGTGCCCGAGGACGTCGCCGCGGCCGCGAACGGCGAGGCGCCGCTGAGGCTGCTGCACGGCGCCATCGCCGGTGCCCCGCTGACGTTGCGGGTGCACAACCAGCTCCATCCCGGCGACCGCGACAACCACTCCCTCTTCTGGCACCGCGTGGCGGTGGGTACCGAAGGCGGGGTCCTGACCCTGGCCGACACCCACGGTCCGGTGCTGTGGCACCCGCGGGTGCACTCCCCCCGGGACTCCGGGCACCGGCTGGTGTTCACGCCCGAGGCCGGTGCCGAGGCGCTCCGGCTGCCCGCGTCGGCGGTCCTGGACCGGGTGGACCCGGCGCCCCGCATCTCCGACATCTTCTCGGAGCTGTGGCCCGAGGCGATCGGCGAGGCCCTCGACGGCTTCGCCGCGGCGATCGCCGCGGGCGGGGACCCGCTCCGGTCGGCCCAGCACGACCTCGCGGTCTTCGCGGTCTGGCGGGACCTGATGGCCCGTCTGGGACCACCGGAGCTGATCCGTCCCGCCGACCCCGAACCCCTGGCTCCCGCCGTGCTCGCGTCGCCCGGCGCCCCGGCGGGGTCCGCCGGCCCCCGGGCCGACGAGGCCCGCCCGGCCCTTGCCGGTGAACCGGCCCGCCCGCACGCGGCGGACCTGTCGGACTACAACGAGGCCGCGGAGTTCTTCGACCTCGGTGCGCGCGAGCACACCGCCCGCACCGGCCCCGCGGTCGTCGCGTGCCTTTCCGGGATCGACCCGGGCGCCGGGCTCCTGGTGGACATCGGTGCGGGCAGCGGACTGGTCACCCGGCAGGTCGCGGCGGCCTACCCCGACTCCCGGCTGATCGCCACCGAACCCGCCGCGGGGATGCGCGCCCTGCTCACGGCCCGGGTCGGCGACGACCCCGGGCTCGCGCGGAGGGTGACCGTCCTGCCCCACGCCGCGGAGCGCCTGCTGGAGCCGGGAGTCCTCCCCGAACGGCTGTGCGGGGTCGTGGTCTGCGGGGTGCTGGGTCACCTCGAACCCGACCTCCGACGCGAACTCCTGCTGGGGCTGGCCCGGCGCCTGGCGCCCGGGGCCCCGATCGTGGTCGAGCTGACGGGGATGCGCGAGCCCACGACGATCCGCCCGACCCTCCTGCGCCACGCCGAGCTCGGCGACCAGCGGTACGAGTGGTGGATGTCCGGAGAACCGGACGGCCCGGACCGGATGCGCCTCGACACCGCGTGGCGCGTCTTCCGGGGGGATGAGCCCGTACGCGAGGTCCGGGAGCAGTACCGCTGGTACACGCTGGAGCTCGCACAGCTCGCCCGGGAGTGCGGTCTGCGCCTCACCCCGCCGCCCGCACCCCACACCGCGAGCGTGCCCTACCTGGGTACGCTCACGGCGCCGGGGGACGGTTCGGTCACCACGTGACGAGTACCCGTTCGGGTCCGAAGGCGATTCCGTCGTGACGAAAGCGGACCGACTCGAACGGCTCGGCCGCCCGCAGCCCGGGCATCCGGTCGACCAGGGTGCCGATGGCGACACCCAGTTCGAGGCGGGCGATGTTCTGGCCGACGCACTGGTGGATCCCGTAGCTGAACGCCACGTGGGTCCTGCCGGTGCGGTCGAAGTCGATCCGCTCGGGGTCGGGGAACACCGCGGGGTCGTGGTCGGCCGCCGCCAGCAACGGGATGATCCCGTCGCCGGCGGGGATCACGGTCCCGCCGACCTCGATGTCCTCGGTCGCCGTGCGCAGCGCGATGGAGTCTCCCACGGAGAGCGCCCGCAGGAGTTCCTCGACCGCCTGCGGGAGCACCGCGGGGTCGCGTCGCAGCCGGTCGAGCAGGTCGGGCCGCTGCAGCAGTGCGAGCACGCTCAGCGCGATCTGGTTGGTGGTGGTCTCCCATCCCGCGACGATCAGGATGCTGATCGTGGTCACCAGTTCCTGCCGGGTCAGCTCGCCCGAACGCAACTGCTCGTGGACCAGTCGGCTCAGCAGGTCCTCGCCGGGGGCGCTCTCCTTCGCGCGCACGGCGTCCTCCACCACGGCGCCCAGGGCTCCGATGCCTTCGCTGGCGCCCTCGGCTGTGCTGCCGCCCCCTCCGAAGACCTGCGAGCCCAGGGTCTCGGTGACGCGCCGAAACAGCTGGTCGCCGCGACGCAACCCGATCAGTTCGCACATGACGGTACTGGAGACCACGTGGGCGAAATGGGTCACCAGATCGGCCGGCGGTCCGTAGGCCAGCAATTCGTCGATCCGGTCATCGACGATCCGCTGGATATCACGGCGCATCCGGCGGGCCTTGCGCACCGTCATCTCGGCCAGCAGCATCCGGCGGAACCGCGAGTGCTCGGGCGGGTCCATCCGGATGAACGGCGTCGTCTTCGTGCCGGCCTCCTGCTCACCCTCCACCAGCGCGGGGAAGCCGGGGCGGCGGATGTCCGCGCTCACACGGGGGTCGGCGAGTACCGCGCGGACCTCCTGGTAGCCGGTGACCACCCAGGCCGTGCGGCCGGTGGGCAAACGCACCTGCGACACGGGCCCCCGCCCGCGCAGGTCGGCGTAGGCGCTCGGCGCAGAGAACGGACACTCGCGCGGCATGGGAAAACCCGGAAGCCTCGCGCGGTCGGCGTCGGTCATACGCACACCAGCCCTTCTGTGCAGGGTTCAAAAACGGCAAGAAAAATCGGGGAAACGGAGAATTCGACTGATCTTCACTGATAACTTTACAGCGCACGGATCCGATTTCCAACCCGATTGGCAATATGCGATCCGAGATCAATGTCACCGACGTCGCCAATAGCGGTGCCATTAAAAGCCATTCTATTCTCACCGGAAAAGAACGCGAGGAGTGGAATTCCCATGGACCTGAGGCACCCGCCCATCAGCCCGTGGCTGCGTCGGCCCCAGCACCGCCCACGCGCGGACGTGCGGCTCGTCTGCCTGCCCCACGCCGGGGGATCGGCGTCCTCGCTGAGACCGTGGCAGTACCTGCTGCCCCCCGGTATCGAAGCGCTGACCGTGCAGTACCCCGGGCGCGAGGACCGGTTCGGGGATCCCATGGTCGACACGATGCCCGAGGTCGTCGACGCGGTCGTGGACGCGCTCGCCCCCCTCCTGGACCGCCCCTACGCGCTCCTGGGCCACAGCATGGGAAGCGCCGTCGCCTACGAGGTGGCCGTCGAGGCGCGCCGGAGGGCGATCCCGGCCCCGGTCCGGCTGTTCGCGTCGGGACGGCCCGCGCCCCTCCACGTCAGGCCCGGAGACGTCCACCTGCGCGACGACGAGCACCTGGCGGCCGACCTGACCCGGCTTGGCGGCACCCCGCCGGAGGTCCTGGCCGACGAGGAGCTGCGGACCGCGGTTCTGCGCTACGTGCGCAACGACTACCGGTTGATCGAGACCTACCAGCCCACCCGGGCCGAACCGCTCGACACGCCCGTGCACGTCTTCGTCGGCGCACAGGACCCGGAGTGCTCCGAGGAGGACGCGGCGACCTGGAAGACCACGACGACCGGCGAGGTCACGACCGAGGTGTTCCCGGGCGGTCACTTCTTCCTCGCCCAACAGCGCCGCCGGGTCGCGGCGGCCGTCGCCCGGGCCCTGGGCCACGCACCGGCCGAGACGGCACCCGCCTGGCCCAGCACACCCTGACGCCACCACGACAAGGGAGATCACCATGGTCGCCGACTACTACACGGCCTCGGCCGAGTTCTACGAGATGGTCGCGGCACGCCATGTGCGCACCAGTGCCGGACCGCTGCGCGCGGCGCTGGCCGGGGTCGCCCCCGGCTCCGGCCCCGTCGTCGAGATCGGAGCCGGCACGGGCCGCATCACCGAAGTGATAGCGGAGGCCCTGCCGAGTGCTCCGATCATCGCCGCGGAACCGTCCACGCCCATGCGGGCGATGCTCACCAGCCGGGTCGTCGGCAACGACGACCTGCGCCGACGCGTGACCATCAGCGCCGAACCCGCCCAACACCTGCGGCTGCCCGACCGGGTCGGCGCGGTGGTCGTCTTCGGGGTGATCGGCCACCTGACCAAGGACGAGCGGCTGGCGCTGTGGCACGAGCTGAGGGCCCATGTCCCGCCCGGTGCGCCGATCGTCGTGGAACTCATGGGCACCGGTTCCGCCAGAGCCGTTCCCCCCTTCCGTATGCTGCGGGAACGCATCGGCGAGCAGACCTACGAATGGTGGACGCGGGCCGAACCCGTCGAGGGCGCCGAGACCGAGGTCCTCCGGTGGGAGACCACCTGGAAGGTCCTCCGCGGCGACACGGTGGTGCGCAGCACCAGCGACAGCTACGTGTGGGAGAACCTCAGCATCGCCGGGCTCGCGGAGGAAGCCGGTGCGACCGGGCGCCTGGTCAGCGAGCCCGGTCTGCCCGGAGCCCCCGAGATCGGCGTTCTCACCTTCCCGGGGCCCGACCGGGGCCGCTGACCGGTCCCGTCGGCGGCGCGCCCCGTCCCGCGGGGCGGGGCGGGGCGAACCGTACCCACCGCGGTGGGTACGTGTCCCGCTGGCGGCGCGGCCGCGCCCCGCCCCGGTTACCGCTCCGGGTTCGGGGCGGGTCGGCTCCGGGCCGTCCCCCGGCCGGTGTCAGTGCACGTAGGGCCATCCGGCGGAGTCCCAGCCGAGCCAGTTGAGGCCCAGCAGCGCCGTGCCGTCGTCGGCGTAGTAGTGGTAGGCGAGGATGTCGTGGTCGGTGTCGGCGAAGACGTCCTGGTGGCCGGGGCCGTGGACGCCGCCGTGGCCGGACAGGACCTCGGTGCCGCCGCCCGCGGTCATGGCCCTTCCGGCGCGGTCGACGTAGGGGCCGGTGATGTTGGCGGAGCGGCCGACCATGATGCGGTAGGTGCTGTCCGCCCCCCGGCAGCACAGGTCGAAGGAGACGAACAGGTAGTACCAGCCGCCGCGCTGGAAGAGGGTCGGGGCCTCGACGGCGTCGCCGCCGCGGCCCGCGATCGAGTGCAGGACGCGGTCACCGCGCCTGCCGGTCGCCGGGTCGATGCGGACCATCTTGATCCCCGACCAGAACGAGCCGAACGCCAGCCACCAGCGGCCCTGGCTGTCCACCTCCAGGTGGGGGTCGATGGCGTTGAAGTCGTCGGAGGGGAACGACTCGATGACCAGGCCCTCGTCGCGCCAGGTGCCGGAGTTCCCGCTGGTGCTGGTGGCCAGGAAGATCGCGGACCGGTTGGAGCCGAAGGTCGAGGCGGAGTAGTAGAGGCGGTACCGCCCGTCGGCGTGGGACAGGTGCGGGGCCCACAGGTTGCGGGCGCCGCCCGTGTAGGGGCTGGTCCACGGGGCGCCGCCGGGGAAGGCCGGGCCCGCGTCGCGGAAGGCGGTCCGGTCGGCGGAGGTCTTCAGGGCCACGCCGTCGCCGGTGTGGGCGATCAGGTAACCGCCGTCGGGTCGCCGGACGAAGGAAGGGTCGTGCACCCGGACGTCGCCGGTCACGTGGCCGGGGCCGGGGTAGTCGGCGGCAGCGGCGGGGCGGGGGGAGATCACGTCGGCCGCGGTCGTGGTCGCGGCCAGCGCACCCGCCGCCAGGGCGGCGCCCAGCATTCCGCGGCGTGAGAGGGGGGTGGAGGGGGTGTGCGGTTGTCGTGTCACGGGGAGCCTCCCGGGGCTCGGTTCTGGGGGGTGGGGGGTGGCGTCGCCGTGGCGGCGCCGTGTTCCGGTTCGCGGAGTTCCCCGGCCGGGAGGTCGGGGCCAGGGGCGATGGGTGTTCGACCACCACGCGAGAGCGTGTCGCCGACGCTTTGTTAGCGCTAACAAAGCGCGTCGCGCGAGTGGCGTGTGACGGACTCCGGAAGCGGGGGTCGTGCGGGCGCCGGTCGCGGGACAGGTCGCGCGTCGCGGTCCGTTCTCGGTCCGCCCGGGTGCGGGGGTGGTACGCCGGGCGTCCGTGCCGGCACGGGGGGTCGTGTGCCGTGGGGTGGGGGCGGGTGTCGTTCACGGTGGCGAGTACGCCTCATCACCGTGCGTGCATCGTAAGGGCGGGGTCGCGCAGCGTCAACCCTCCTTCGGGTGCCGCCCGCCCACGGTTTTCCCGCTGCCTCCGGGCTGTCCCCGACGGCGGGATTTCATGAGGAAAAGCCCCGAAAGCACACGATAGGCCCGTCTCGGCGGGGTAGTTGCACAGGCGCCCCACCCCCCGGCGCCGAGGAGGAGGCCTCCCGCAGCGCCGCCCTCTCCGGTGCCCACGGCCTGGTCAGTGCCCCGGACGCCATCCCGAACAGGGCGGCGCCAGCCCCTTGACACGCCGGTACTTGTGCAAGATGGTTGCTTACCTTGATGGTTAATGTTTGGTTCCGTGGAAAAATGTGGAGAATGGTCCCCATGCGCACGGCGCACATGCGTGAACGGAGTAAGAACATGGGCGCACCCCGTCCTGAGGTGGAGATACGGGTACCGGTTCGCGACGCCGCGTTCCCCGACGCCCGCGATCCGGTGACGGCTCACGCGCGTCACCTCCGATGGTGCGGCCAGGCCTGCCGCGGAGGGGCCGCCGCGTCGAGAGAGGACCAGCCGACGTGACCGTGCTAGCACAGGACTCCCTGCGGCTGGACGCCAACGCCATCGACTACACCCTGCTCGCGGTGTACTTCGCGTTCGTGCTGGGCATCGGCTTCATCGCCCGGCGTTCGGTCTCCAACAGCCTCGACTTCTTCCTGTCGGGGCGCTCCCTGCCCGCCTGGGTGACGGGTCTGGCCTTCATCGCGGCCAACCTCGGCGCCATCGAGATCATCGGCATGTCGGCCAACGGGGCCAACTACGGCATGCCGACCATGCACTACTTCTGGATCGGCGCCGTCCCGGCGATGCTGTTCCTGGGCCTGGTCATGATGCCGTTCTACTACGGCTCCAAGGTCCGCAGCGTCCCCGAGTTCATGCTCCGCCGCTTCGGCACCGCCGCCCACCTGCTCAACGGGATCAGCTTCGCGGTCGCCCAGATCCTGATCGCGGGCGTCAACCTCTTCCTGCTGGCGACCATCGTGGACGCGCTGCTGGGCTGGCCGCTGTGGCTGTCGCTCCTGGTCGCCGCCGCGATCGTCCTCAGCTACACCGCGCTGGGCGGGCTCTCCGCGGCGATCTACAACGAGGTGCTCCAGTTCTTCGTCATCGTCGCGGCGCTGCTGCCGCTGACCCTGGCGGGGCTGAACCGGGTCGGCGGCTGGTCGGGCCTGGTGGAGGAGGTCACCGCCTCACCGCAGGGCGCCGAACAGCTCTCCGCCTGGCCGGGCAACGCGCTGACCGGTTTCGGCGACAGCTTCCTGAGCATCCTCGGCATCGTCTTCGGCCTCGGCTTCGTCCTCGCGTTCGGCTACTGGACGACGAACTTCGTCGAGGTGCAGCGCGCCATGGCCTCCAAGAGCATGTCGGCCGCGATGCGCACCCCCATCATCGGCGCCTTCCCCAAGCTGTTCATCCCGTTCATCGTCATCATCCCCGGCATGATCGCGGGCGTGAGCGTCTCGGAGATGGTCCAGCTCAAGGCCGGTGAGAACCCCGGTGTCGACTACAACGACGCGATCCTGCTGCTGATGCGCGACGTGCTCCCCAACGGGCTGCTGGGCGTGGCCCTGGCCGGTCTGCTCGCGTCGTTCATGGCCGGTATGGCCGCCAACCTGAGCTCGTTCAACACCGTGTTCACGTACGACATCTGGCAGGCCTACGTCGTCAAGAACCGGCCCGACTCCTACTACCTGGGCATGGGACGGTGGGTCACGGTCGGCGCCACCGTCGGCGCCGTGGGCACGGCGTTCATCGCCTCGGGCTACTCCAACCTGATGGACTACCTGCAGCAGCTGTTCTCGTTCTTCAACGCGCCGCTGTTCGCCACGTTCATCCTCGGTATGTACTGGAAGCGGATGACGCCCCACGCCGGCTGGAGCGGTCTGGCGGCGGGAACCCTCGCGGCCGTGGGCGTGTTCCTGCTCGCCGAGACCGGCGTGCTGGCCCTGTCCTCGCAGGGTGCGAGCTTCGTCGGCGCGGGCGCGGCCTTCGTGGTCGACATCCTCGTCAGCGTCGTCGTCACCATGTTCACCCGGCCCAAGCCCGACTCCGAGCTGGTGGGCCTGGTGCACTCGCTGACCCCGCGCGAGTCGCGCAGGGCCTCCACCACCGGTGAGGACTCCGGCTGGTACCGCCGACCGTGGCTGCTGGCCGGGATCGCCCTGGCGATCGTCGTCGTCTTGAACATCATCTTCGCCTGAGCGACCCCGAGAGGTGCACCCGTGCTGAGACAAGCTGGCAAGGAGGTCATCCGATGAGTGCTGACAGCCCCGGAAAGAGGAGGGGCCGCACCGCCTCCCGGGTCTTCGACATCCGGACCGTCATCGCGCTGCTGTTCGCCATCTACGGCGTCGTGCTCACGGTCATGGGGTTCTTCACCACGCCGGAGCAGATCGAACAGGGCAGCACGAACCTGAACCTGTGGTCGGGCCTGGGCATGCTCGCCTTCGCCGTGTTCATGGGCGGCTGGGCGCTGGTCAAGCCGCTGAAGGCCCCCGAGGAGCCGGGCTCCGACACCGAGGCCTGACCCCGGGCCCCGGCCCCGGGCCGCGCCGGCGGCCCGGGGCCTCAGGCGCCCGGGAGCCCCCGCAGCAGGTCCCGCACCAGGTCGGGGCGTTCGTGCAGCGCGAGGTGCCCCGCGCCCCGGACGGTGTGGACAGCGGCGTCCAGGAAGAGCAGGGCCGGGCTGTACAGCAGATCGGGGGAGAAGAAGGGGTCGTGCGACCCGGTGGCGACGCTGACCGGGGTCCGCCCCCAGTGGTGGAGGGCTTCCGCGCGCAGCGGCCGGGGCGGCAGCGCGTTGACCGCGCGGCAGGACCGGCCGACCAGGGTCGTCCACTCCAGCAGGGTGGTGTCACGGGCTTCGGCCGCGCCGGGGCCGCACATGGCGCGCAGCAGCGCGGAGCTGGACCGGGTGCCGGGGTGGAACCTCCAGCGCACCAGGGCGGCTGCCAGGGCGGTGCCGCCGGTCGCCGGTGTCAGGCCGCCGGGGTTGACCAGGCAGAGCCCGGCCACCAGGGGGCCGGGGGTCGCCGAGAGCGCGATGGCCGCGCCGATGCCGTGGCCCAGGACCAGGACGGGCCGGTCGGTGACCTGCGGCAGCACCTCGTCCAACCAGCCGCCGTAGTACGCCGGGCGCTCGACCAGGGGGCGGTCGCCGTCGCTGAGGCCGGGCTGCCCGGGCGGGTCGGCGATCAGGACGGGGCGGTCCTCGGACAGGACGCCGACGGCGTCCAGGAGCGTGGCCGTGCTCAGGACCGATCCGGGCAGGACGAGGACCGGGGTGCCGGGGCCTCCGGAGGCGCTGAAGACGCGGGTGACGCCCAGGGAGCAGGGGACGGTCGCGAGCGGGGTGAGCAGGGACTGGGCGTTGAGCCTGTCCCAGCACCAGTCGTGGACGGCCTGTCTGGTGGTCCGGGAACGGTAGACGCGCTGTGCGGGGGAGGGGGCGGGGTGGTTCACGTTGCCTGGTTCCGTGGAGACGCCGGGACCGGATGGACCCGACTGCCGACACACCTAACGTCTCATCGTACGCCCCCGGGGGGTGTTCGACCAGGGGAGTGCGCGGGGTCCGTGCGTTCGCGCCGAGGCGTCTCCCGGGTCCGGTTCCGGGACGGGCGAGCACGGTTGCGGCGCCTGCGCTGACCACCCGCCTCGCACGCCCCGGGGGCACTCGTGCGGCTCATGCGCCCCATGCACACCTGACGCCTTGCGCTTCCCACGCGCCCCGTGGGCCCCGGCGGGTCAGATCCGCTTGGCCGCCGTGAACGCCGACGCCACGAGCACCAGCGCCGCGAACCACAGCGCCCCGGGCGCGCCCACCGCGCCCGCGACCCCCGCGCCCGCGGCGGGGATCCCGACCTGCCCGAGCCGGTTGCCCCAGATCCGCAGCGCCAGGGCGGCCCCCCGCGAGCCCTCCGGTGCGGCCGTGGCCACCGCCGACATCGTCAGCGGCTGGCCCAGGCCCAGCAGGAACCCCCCGACGGCCAGCACCGACCCCAGCACGAACAGGTTGCTGACCGGCAGCGCCACCGCCGCCATCGACAGGCCCGCGGCTCCGGCGCTGACCGCGATCAGCGTCTCGCGCGACCACCGGAGCACCAGGCGGGACAGCACCAGGCGGGACAGCAGCGAGAACCCCGCGCGCAGGCTCAGCAGGACGCCGACCATCATCGGCGAGATGCCCCGGTTCTCGGCGACCAGCGGCAGGTAGGCGGTGAGGATGTCCACGGCCGAGAGCAGCGCGAGGCTGGCGAACAGCCCCGAGGGCAGGCCCGGCCTGCGCAGCAGCTCCCGTGCGGGGGGCCTCTCCGAACCCTTCTCGCGCGCGGGCGCGGGCATGCGCACCCGGGCGAAGGCCAGGATCGGCACCAGCCCCAGCCCGCCGGTCACCGCGGCGACGAGCAGGGCGGACGAGGTCGCCGACAGCAGCGCGTCCCCCGACGCGTCGGCCAGCATCGCGCCCGACAGCAGGGGTCCCACGAGCTGGCCGAGGGAGGCCGCCGCGGTGAACCACCCGAAGTCGCGGTCCAGGTTCCCCGGTGCGGCCAGGCGCGCGATGAGCCCCTGACCCGCGACCATGCACAGCAGGTGGCCCATGCCCAGCACCGTGCTGGCCGCGGCGATCGCGAACAGTCCCGTGCCGTACGCGAGCAGCAGGGAGCCCGCGCCGAGCACCGCCGCGCCCAGGCCGACGATCCACGCCGTGCGCCGGGACCGGTCGGTCGCCCGCCCCAGCGGGACCGCCACCAGCAGGGGCAGCAGCGCGTAGGCGGCGGTGACCAGGCCGACCGCGACGGCGTCACCGCCCAGGGCGATCGTCCGGTAGGAGACCAGGGGGCGGGCGAGGTTGAGCGCGGTGTGGGTGCACATGACGCTCAGTAACAGTGGCCAGAGCCACGAAGCCCCCCTGACGCGGCCGCTTCCCAACGTTCTCCCCCTCGTCCGTGTACTCCCCGTCCGACGCCGCGGCGCCCCGGGGGCTGGGGGTCCCCCGGGGTC
The DNA here is from genome assembly GCF_012396365.1 of Nocardiopsis alborubida. Lineage (GTDB taxonomy): Bacteria > Actinomycetota > Actinomycetes > Streptosporangiales > Streptosporangiaceae > Nocardiopsis > Nocardiopsis alborubida. Next base: position 93,713 of record NZ_JAAXPG010000014.1, read on the forward strand.
ATCCGATGACGTGACCATCTGGTTCTACACGGTGTCCACCCGGCGCTCGTCGGCCGGGGTCGCGGACCGGCGCCGGTCCCGCACCCGCTTGACCGCGAAGGCCGCCACCACCGCCACGAGGATGGTGTAGATGCCGACCGCGATGCCGCTGTCGAACAGGATCGACACGTCCCCCTGGCTCGCGGCCATCGCCCGGCGCAGCTCGCTCTCGGCCAGCGGCCCCAGGATGACGCCGATGAGGACCGGCGCCACGGGGATGTCGTACCTGCGCATCAGCAGCCCGAGGGCGCCGACCGCGAACAGCAGGGCGACGTCGAACACCGAGCCCTTGACCGAGTACACGCCCACCGCGGCGAAGACCATCAGCCCCGCGAACAGGTGGCGCTGGGGCAGGCGCAGGAGCCGCGCCCACAGCGGGGCGAAGGGCAGGTTGATCACCAGCAGCAGGAAGGTGCCGATGAACATGCTGGCCAGCAGGGCCCAGACCAGGTCGCCCTCCTGCTCGAAGAGCAGGGGCCCCGGCTGCATCCCGTACTGCTGGAACGCCGCCAGCATCACGGCGGCCGTCGCGGACGTGGGCAGGCCGAGCCCGAGCAGGGGGACCATCGCGGTCGCCGTGGTCGCGTTGTTGGCCGCCTCCGGACCGGCCACGCCCTCGATCGCGCCCCGGCCGAACTCGCTGTTACCGCGCCGCTTGGCCAGCGCCTTCTCGGTTCCGTAGGACAGGAAGGTGGGGATCTCGGCGCCGCCCGCGGGGATCACGCCGAAGGGCAGGCCCAGCGCCGTGCCCCGCAGCCAGGGCTTCCAGGAGCGGCGCAGGTCCGCGCGTCCCAGCCACGGCGTGCCCGACGCGACCAGCTGCCCGGCGGAGGCCCGCCTCGGCCGGAAGCCGGTGTGCAGGACCTCGCCCACGGCCAGCAGCCCGACCGTGATCACGACGATGCTGACCCCGTCCAGCAGCTGCGGGACGCCCAGGGTCAGGCGGACGGCCCCGCTCTGGTCGTCGATGCCGACCACGCTGACCGCCAGGCCGATGCCCAGCGCGGCGATGCCCCGCAGGGGGGAGGAGGTCACGACGGCGGCGGTGCACACGAAGGCCAGGACGGCGAGCGCGAAGTACTCGGCCGGTCCGAACCCGAGTGCCAGGACCACCATGCGCTGGGCGAAGAAGGCCACCACGGTCGTGGCCACGATGCCGCCGATGAAGGAGCCGATCACCGCCGCGGCCAGCGCCTGGGAGGCCCTCCCGCCCCGCGCCATGGCGTGGCCCTCGAACGCGGTGGCGATCGAGGAGCTCTGCCCGGGGGTGTTGAGCAGGATGGACGTGGTCGCGCCGCCGAACTGTCCGCCGTAGTAGATGCCCGCGAACATGATGAACGCCGCGGTCGGCTCCAGCAGGAAGGTCAGGGGGAGCAGGAGGGCGACCGCCATGGACGATCCCAGACCCGGCAGGACGCCCACGGCCGTGCCCAGGACCACGCCGAGGAGGCACCACAGCAGGTTCACGGGGGTCAGCGCCTCGGCGAACCCCGACATCAGGAGGGAGAAGGTGTCCACGGTGTCACAGGACCTTTCCGAGCAGGCCGCTGGGCAGCGACACGTCCAGCAGACCGGAGAAGCAGATCTGCACGATCGCGGCCAGGGCCACGGCCACGCACAGGTCCAGCAGCGGTGAGCGCCGGTCCAGGGCGAAGCTGACGCCCCAGAAGAGCAGGGTGCCCGAGACCAGCCAGCCGAGCGGCTGGAGCAGGAGGACGTGGGCGGTCAGGGTCGCGGCCATGATGCCCAGGGTGCGCCAGTCGCCGTGTGCGCTCTCCGAGTTGTCAGTGGCGTTGGCGTCGGAGCCGGTGGCCGCGCTATCGGTGACAGGGACGGAGCCGGTGCCCGAGCCGGTCGCGGTCGGATCGGTCGAGGTCCCGGAGGACGGGGACCGCCGCACGGTCAGGAACGCGCGCACCCCCGTCACGCACGCCGTGACGCCCAGGAGGGCGCCCACGGTCAGCGGGAAGAACTGCGGGCCCAGGAAGCCGCTGCTCTCCGGTGCTCGGATCGCCACGCCCCCCACGAGCAGGAGGAGGGCCGTCACCAGGGTCACCGCGGGTACGGCCAGGGCCGCGCCGAGGGTGGCGGGTGCGGGATCGACCGCGGGTCCGGGCTCCGGGGCGCCGGTGCCGCCTCCACTCTCGGCCGCGGGCCCGGCCTCCGTCCCGGTTCCCGTGCCGGTGTCCGGGGACTGCACCCCGGCGGGTCCTTCTCGGGTCACGACAACCCCAATCCCTCGATGATCTGTTCCAGGCGCGCGGTCTCCTCGGTGAGGAACGCGTCGAAGTCCTCCCCGGCGACGAACGCCTCCCGCCACCCGAAGCGCTCCACGGTGTCCTGCCACTCCGGCGTCCCGACCAGCGCGTGGACCAGGTCCAGCAGGACCTCGCGCTCGTCCTCGCCCAGCCCGCCCGGCGCCGCCAGGCCGCGCCAGTTGGCCAGGTCCAGGTCCATGCCCGCCTCGCGCAGCGTGGGGACGTCCACACCGGGCAGCGGTTCGGCGGCGGAGACGGCCAGCGCCCGCACCTCCCCGGCCTCGATCTGCGACTGGAAGCCGTTGTAGCTGGACACCGCGATGTCGGAGGTGTGCGAGAGCAGGGAGGTCAGCACCTCGCCGTCGCCGGAGTAGACGATGTAGTTGAGCTCGGAGGGCGAGATCCCGAGTCCGTCGAGCATCAGCGCGGCCAGCAGGTGGTCCGAGGTGCCGATGGCGCCCCCGCCCACCACGAGGTCGCGGGGAGCCTCGGTCCAGGCCGCGGCCAGGTCCTCCAGGGACCGCAGCGGGGAGTCCTGGCGGACCGCGACCACGATGTAGTCCTCGGCCAGCCGGGCCAGCGGTGTGATGTCGGCGAGGGTGGTCCGCGAACCGGTGATCTCGATGCCGCCCAGGATCGAACTGCCCATCACCATGAGCACGTCCCCGCGCCCGCGCTGCTGCGCCGTGTGGTTGAGGCCCACGGTGCCGCCTCCGCCGGGCAGGTTGAGCACCTCGACCCCGCTGGCCAGGCCGTTCTGCTGGAGCGCGTACTGCGTCTGCCGGGCGACGGTGTCGAAGCCGCCGCCCGCCGCGGCGGGGACCACGACCTCCAGGCGCCCACCGCCCGTACCCGCTTCACGGGAGGTCTCGCCAGCGCGGACCTCCACCAGGGCACCGGCGAGGGCGACCGCTCCGATCGCACCCGCGATCGCCTCGCGCCGGCTCGGAGCCGTTATCTGCATTGCTTCCCCCACGGATCGCGTGACCGGTGCCGGGCCCGGCCCCTGTGTGACGTGTGCCTCGTGAGGCGGGGCACATACCTGGAGATATTGCACCAAGATGAACGCGAGTGCAATATGCGGAACCCGAGATCAGTGCTCGGTGGCCTCGGGGGCCTCCCGGTTCGCCCCGCGTCGGCCCGGGTGCCACCGGGTGCTGCCGGTGCGGTGTGCGGCGTTCTGGCCTCGGTGATCTTGTCCTTGTAGCGAGGTTGGGCGCTCGAACCCCGCTGCAAGGACAAGATCGCGGGAAGGGGGGCGGGTCGGACGCGACCTGGAGGGGCGTCCCGAGGGGGCGGGTGGTCGTTCCCGGGGGCGGGGTCCACGGAGTATTCCCACTTTGTATTAGTCTCGTTGCCAGAACAATCATGGGTGTGCCGGGTACACCGGCGCACCCGAGGACCACCGTGGGGAGACGATGGACGACTCCGTGGCCAGAACCGCCGCGACAGCGGTACTCAGTGCGACCGGAAGCGAGTTCCGCTACGTCGCGCTCGACCGGCTGCTCACCCCCGACGAGCTGGACCGCACGCCCTACACGGTCCGCGTCCTGGTGGAGAACGTGGCCCGCCGGGCGCCCGAGGCCCTGCCCGCGGTGCTCGCCCGCGTGCGCTCGGGCCGCGGGGGCTGCGAGGTCCCCTTCCACCCCAACCGGATGATGCTGCACGACACCACGTGCCTGCCCACGCTCACCGACCTGGCCGCCCTGCGCGACACGGTCACCGAACTGGGCGGCGACGCCGCGGACGTCAACCCGGTCATCGCCACCGACCTGGTCGTGGACCACTCCGTGATCGCCGAGGCGCACGGTTCGGCCGCCGCCTTCGCCCGCAACCTCGACATCGACTTCCGGCGCAACGCCGAACGGTACGAGTTCGTCAAGTGGGCCGAGCGCAGCGTGCGCGGCTTCCGCGTGGTCCCCCCGGGCCGGGGCATCATCCACCAGGTCAACATGGAGACCCTCGCCCGCGTGGTCTGGCGCGAGGACGGCGGGGACGGCCCCGACCTCCTGCACCCCGACGTCCTCGTGGCCACCGACAGCCACACGCCGATGATCAACGCGATCGGTGTCCTGGGCTGGGGGGTAGGCGGACTCCAGGCGCAGGCCGCCATGCTCGGCGAACCCGTGATGCTCAACTTCCCCGAGGTCGTCGGCGTCCGGCTCACCGGGGGCCTGCGGCGCGGCGTCACCGCCACCGACCTGGCGCTGACGCTCACCGAGCTGCTGCGCGAGACGGGCGTCGTGGACGCGTTCGTGGAGTTCTGCGGGCCGGGGGTCGAGGGCCTGTCCTGGTCGGCGCGCGCGGCCGTGGCGAACATGGCGCCCGAGTACGGCGCCACGTGCGCCTACTTCCCCTACGACCGCGAGGTCCGCGACTACCTGCTCCTGACCGGGCGCGAGGACGAGCACGTGGAGACGGTCGACGCCTACATGCGCGCCCAGGGGCTGGCGCGCGGCGCGGACTCCCCGGAGCCGCGCTTCGACCGGCTCGTGGAGTTCGACCTGGACACGGTGGAGCCCTGCCTGGCGGGTCCGCACCGCCCGGACCAGCGGGTTCCGCTGTCCCGGGTGCCCGCCTCCTTCCTGGAGACCGCGTCCGCTCCGGTGGAGGACGCCGCGGCGGCGAAGGGGGAGGACCTCTTCGGCGAACCCCTTCCGCGCGGACCGGTGGGCATCGCCTCCATCACCAGCTGCACCAACACCGCCAACCCCGCGCTGATGATCCAGGCGGGCCTGCTCGCGGCACGGGCCATGGAACGCGGCCTGCGCGTCAGGCCCTGGGTCAAGACCACCCTGTCCCCGGGCTCGCGGGTGGTCGTCGGCTACCTGGAGAAGGCCGGGCTGATGGAGCCCCTGGAAGCCGCCGGTTTCCACACCGTCGGCTTCGGCTGCATGACCTGCATCGGCAACTCCGGCCCCCTGGTCCCCGAACTGGAGGAGCTGGCCGGGGAGGGACTGGAGGCCGCGGCCGTGCTGTCCGGCAACCGCAACTTCCCCGGCCGGGTCAACCCGCGCGTCTCGCACGCCTACCTGGCCTCGCCTCCCCTCGTGGTGGCCTACGCCCTGGCCGGGACGGTCCTGCACGACTTCGCCGCCGACCCCCTGGGCCGCGACCGCGACGGGAACCCGGTGTACCTGGCGGACCTGTGGCCCGACGACGAGGAGGTCGCGCGCGTGGCGGAGGAGGCGGTCGACCCCCAGGCCTTCCGGGAGAACGCCGCCGAGGTCTGGGAGGGCACCGAGCAGTGGCGGGCGCTGGACGCGGCCGGGAGCACGCACTTCCCCTGGAACGGGCGCTCCACCTACATCCGCCGACCGCCCTACCTCACCGGCGTGCGCCCCGAGCCCGGCGGCGAGGTCCGGGTCGAGGACGCCCGGGTCCTGCTGTGGCTGGGCGACCACGTCACCACCGACCACATCTCACCGGCCGGGGCCATCCCGCGGAACAGCCTGGCGGGCGCCTACCTGCGGGAACTGGGCACCGAGCCCCGCGACCTCAACCAGTACTCCACCCGGCGCAGCAACGCCGAGGTGATGCTGCGCGGGGCCTTCACCAACCCGGCCGTGGCCAACCTGCTCCTGCCGGAGGACGAACGCGGCGGGGGAGGGCGCGCCCGCGTCCTCGACGGCTCGCGCGTGGAACCGGTCTTCCACGCCGCCGCGACCTACCGCGAGGCCGGGGTGGACCTCGTGGTCGTGGCGGGCCGCTCCTACGGGACGGGGTCGAGCCGCGACGTCGCGGCCAAGGTCCAGGCCCTGCTGGGCGTGCGGGCGGTGATCGCGGAGAGCTTCGAGCGCATCCACCGCAGCAACCTCATCGGCATGGGGGTCCTGCCGCTGCTGTTCCCCGAGGGGAGCACCGCCGCCGACCTGGAACTCGACGGCAGCGAGCGGCTGACCGTCCTCGGGCTCGGCGGGATCGGGGTCGGGGTGACGCCGCTCGTCCTCAGGGTCACCGGAGCCGACGGGAGCGCGCGGGAGCACACGGTGCTGCTGCGCCTGGACTCGGGGCACGAGGTCGCCTACCTGCGGCACGGGGGCACGATGCCCTACGTGGCGCGCCGCTTCGCGGACCGCCGCCCCTGAGACGGCCGGGCGCCCGAGGGCGACGGCAGCCGTCCGTCACAGCAGGGCGGGCGGCTCCGCGCCGATCCCGGTCTTGATCCACCGGACCCGGTCCAGGTGCGCGTGCAGGGCCCGGGACGCCTCCTCGACCCGTCCCTCCTTGAGCAGGTCCATCAGGAGCAGGTGCTCGCGGGCCTGGTGCACCATCCGCGTGCGGTCCACCTGGTGGCGGTACTCGATGAGCCTGCGCACCCGGTTCTGCCGACGCACCGCGTCGAGCAGGACCGGGTTGTTCGCGCACCCCACGAGCATCTCGTGGAACTCCGCCCCCGTCTGGAACAGGGTGCCGCGCGCGGACGACAGCGCCCTGCCCCGCACCAGGCCCTCCTGGCGCTCCCGGTGGAGGGCGAAGGCCTCCGGGTCCACCGCGAAACCCGGCTCCAGCAGCGCGGCGGGCTCCACGATCATCCGGAACCGGTAGCTGTGGTCGTGCCCCTCAGCGGTGGAGAGCACCTCCTGGAACTCCCACCCCCGGCCCGTCCGCCGGCGCACCAGGTCCTCGGCCTCCATCCGGACCAGCACCTGCTGCACGTGCCGGGCCGCCACCCCGTGGCGGCGCGCGATCTCCGCGGCCGTGAACTCCCGGTCGAGCCGGTCGTTGAGGAAGTCGTCCACCACACGGAAGTACAGCTCCTCCTGCCCGTCCCGCTCCGGCGCGGCGTCCACGGAGGCCAGTTCGCTGCCCGGTCGGGTGAGGAAGTACCCCCGGTTCGGGATGTGCTCGACGATCCCCATCTCGTCCAGCAGCGCCAGCGCGCGCCGGACCGGGGACCGCGACACCTGGAGCCGGTCGGCGATCCACTGCTCGGTCAGGTGCGCGCCCTCGTCCAGGCCGCCCGTCCGCGCCAGCTCGCTGATCCGCGTCGCGAGCGAGAGCGCGAGCGCGGAGGCCCGGCCGTCCGCGCTCTTCCTGGCGCCCGTCTCGACTGCTCCGGTCATGCACGTTCCCGTCGTGTGGCTGCGTCCCCTCCCTATGATGCCGGTGTTCTCCGCCCGGGGGGCGGGCGCCCGCGGGATCGGGGGCCGGGGGCGGGCCGAGCCCGGGACCCGGGGACAGGGGACTCGGGTTCGGGGCCTCGGGAACGGGCACCTCGGGAACGGGGTGTCAGGATCGCGGCCTCAGGAGCCGTCCAGCTCCCGGGCCAGGGCCTTCTCCAGCCAGGTCCGGGCGGTGGCGAGGTAGCCGCGGGCGACGGAGGTCCCGGCACCCCAGGAGTCGAACCCGTGGGGAGCGCCGGGCTCCAGGTGGAAGGTCGTGTCCACGCCGGCGTCGCGCAGCCTGTGCGCGTACTCGCGGGACTCGTTGTGGAACAGGTCGATGTCGCCGACGCCGATCCAGGCGGGCGGCAGGCCGCCGAGGTCCTCGCGGCGTGCGGGCACGGCGTAGCGCGGGACCGTGGCCGCGCCGGGTTCGGTGCCCAGGTAGGAGCGCCAGCCGAAGCGGTTGACCTCGTTGTTCCAGATCCGGTGGCGGACCCTGTCCAGGTCGCGCCGGGCGGCGGTGCGGTCGTCGAGCATCGGGCACAGCAGCCACTGCCCGATCGGCTGGGTTCCGCCCTCGTCGTGCAGCCGCTGGACGAGTGCGGCGGTGAGCCCGCCGCCCGCGCTCTGGCCGCCGATGGCCACGCGCGCGGGGTCCACGCCCAGGGAGGCGGCGTTGTCCTGGAGCCAGGTCCAGGCGGAGTGGCAGTCGTCCAGGGCGGCGGGGTAGGGGTCCTCGGGGGCCATGCGGTACTCGGCGGAGACGACGGTGACGCCCAGTTCCCGGGCGGTGGCGTTGCACAGCGGGTCGTCCTGCACGGAACGGCCCATGACCAGGCCGCCGCCGTGGATCCACACGAGCGCGCCGTCCGAGCGCTTCTCGTCGGGTCGGTAGACCCGGACGCCGGGGGCCGCTTCCTCGGGGAGTTCCAGTGTGACGCCGGGCAGGTGCTGGGCGTCCAGGTCCTCCATCAGTTTGCGTGTGAGTTGCAGGGCCCAGGGGCGGTGTACGGGGATCTCCGGTGAACGGAGCAGGGGGCCGCGCAACTCCGGTGCCACCCTCGACAGCTTCATGACAGCGGTCCAGGGGCGGTGGTCGTCGGCACGGGGCCTCCCTCGGTTCGCGGGCGGGCGAGCAGGGCGTCGCGCCGTCCGCCGCCGGGCGGCGCGGATGCCGTCCGGAGCATACCGGAACGCGTTGTGGGGGTGGATGCCCTGGTCGTGTGTCCGGGCATCCGCGTCTGGGGCCCCGGCGGCAGCGTCCGCGTCCGATTTCCATCCAGCGCGGCCCTTCCGGGGAGCTTCCCGGAAGGGCCGCCGCGTTCCGCGGCCTACGCGCTGTACTGGTACGCCGGGTAGGTCAGGTAACCCCGGTCGCCGCCCTGGTAGTAGGTCGCCTCGTCCACCGGGGCGATCGGCAGCCCGGTGCGCATCCGCTCCACCAGATCCGGGTTGGCGATGAACGCGCGGCCGAAGCTGACGAGGTCGGCCCCCAGCCCGAGCCAGCGGTCGGCTTCGGCCCGGTCGGTCTGCTTGGGACCCATGGGAACGGTCGGGTTCATGATGAGGGTGGACGGCCAGGCGCGGCGCAGCTCCAGCAGCAGCTCCTCGTCGGTGGTGGCTTCGAGGTGGACGTAGGCCACCCCGATCCGGGCCAGCTCGGCCAGCAGCGCGGTGTACAGCTCGCGCACGCCGGTCTCCTCGACCCCCCAGAACCCGCCGCCGGGGGAGAGGCGGATGCCGGTGCGCTCCGCCCCCACGGCGTCGGCGGTGGCGGCGGCCGCCTCGACGGCGAACCGGATCCGGTTGGCCACCGAGCCCCCGTAGGAGTCGGTGCGCAGGTTGGCGTTGTCGGAGAGGAACTGCGAGATCAGGTAGCCGTTGGCCCCGTGCAGCTCGACCCCGTCGAACCCGGCGGCGACGGCGCGGCGGGCGGCCCGGGCGTAGGACTCGGCGTGCTCGGGGACCTCGGCCTCCTCCAGCGCACGCGGCACCGGAACGGGCTGGGGGCCGCTCGGGGTGAACACGTCGCCGACCGCCGCGACGGCCGAGGGGCCGACCGGCCGCATACCGGTGGTCTCGGGGTGCGAGACGCGCCCGCCGTGCATGATCTGGGCGAAGACACGGCCTCCGTTGGCGTGCACCGCGTCGGTCACCGGCGTCCAGGAGGCGACCTGCTCGTCGGTGTGCAGTCCCGGTGTCCCCGGGTTGGACTGCCCCACCAGGCTCGGCTGTACTCCCTCGGAGACGATCAGTCCGGCGGTCGCGCGCTGGGCGTAGTACGCCGCCATGGACGGCGTCGCCAGGCCGCCCTCTGCGGCGCGGATGCGGCTCATCGGCGCCATCACCACCCGGTTGGGCAGGTGCAGGCCGGCGAGTCGGTAGGACTGGAACAGGCTGGTCACGACGGGTTCTCCTCCGTGGTCGGTGTGCCCCGGGCGGGCACGTCGACTACGCTAAAACCTCACATTGATGTGAGAGGCAAGCGGTTGTGCCGCAGGTCACGAGGGAGGAAACCGTGCGCATCGGAGAACTGGCCAGACGGACGGGTGTGAGCGTCCGGTCCCTGCGCTACTACGAGGAGCAGGGGCTGCTCAACAGCATCCGCAGCGCCAGCGGGCAGCGGCACTACACCGAGGCCGCCGTCGAGCGCGTCGCCTTCGTCCAGCGGCTGTACGCCGCCGGGCTCTCCAGCCGCACCATCGCCGAGGTGCTGCCCTGCGCCGAGGCGCCCAGCGAGAGCAACTCCGACGCGGCGATCGAGCGCATGGCCCAGGAGCGCGACCGGCTCACCGAGCACATCGCCGAGCTGGTGCGCACGCGCGACGCGCTCGACGGTCTGACGGAAGCGGCCCTCGCCTACCGGGAGCGGTTCCGCTCCGGAGCCCCCGTCTGAACCGCCTTCGCCTGACGCGCCCGCCCGGCTCTGCTCGCCTGACCCGAGTCCCTGACGTGCTCGCCGCCTGACCCAGCCCCGGGCGCGGTGATGGTGAGGGGACGCGCGGTCAGGGGAAGAGGACGCCGTCGAGCATGGTGACGAGCTCCTCGGCCGCCGCGAGCGGGTCGTAGTCGGGGTGGTCCAGGTGCTCGGCCACGATCGCGTCGATGCCGCCGCCGACGATCAGCGCCATGGTGCGCAGGTCCGTCCCTTCCAGGGCCGGGCCCTCCGTGCCCGAATCCGTTCCGCGCGCCCGCCGGGCGGCCGCCATCAGGTCCGCCAGGGGGCGCCAGCGCTCGCTGGAGCGGCGGTCGTCGTCGCTCACCGCCGCGATGACCACCCGGGTGTGCCCCGGGTGGTCGCGCAGGTAGCCGACCATCGAGCGGATGTAGGCGGCGGGGGCCTGCTCGGCGTCGGCGCTCTCCACGGCCCGGCCCACGTGCTCGACCAGGCCGGTGAGCGCGCTCTCGTGCGCCGCGCGCACCAGGGCGTCCTTGGAGCGGAAGTGGTACAGCACCGCCGCCTTGGTGATTCCGGCGGCCTCGGCGATGCGGGCCAGCGAGGTCGCCGCGTCCCCGTGTTCGGCGATGAGCCGGACCGTCACGTCGATGAGCTGCGCGCGCCGCGCCTGCTCGGTCAGGGTGAGCTTGCGCGGCTCCTGCCCCTGCCCCCGCTCCTGCCCGTGCCCGTGCCCCGGCGACCGGGGGTCCTCTCTTGTCATGACTCCAGAACTTACCGTATGGTCAGATTACTTACCAAGCGGTTAGGGAATGTGATGGACAAGAAGAAGCGGAACCGCTGGCTCCTCGTGTCGTGCGTCGTGGTCGCCGGGGTGCTCCTCGCCGCGGCCGCCCTGCGCACGCCCTCCCCGGTGGGGCACTGGCGCTCGGCCGAGGGACGGGAGGCCTTCATGCGCGCCTACGAGAGCGCGATGGCGGACCTGCCCCGGACCGACGCCGAGATCGACGTGCGCACCGACTACGGCGTCGTGCGGATGTACCGCTTCGAGGGCGAGGGCGAGGGCGAGGGCGAGGGGGACCGGGAGCGCCCGCTGGTCCTGCTGCCCGGCCGGGCGGCGCCCTCGCCGGTCTGGGCGGACAACCTGCCCTCCCTGCTGGAGGTCGGGGACGTCTACACGGTCGACCTGCTGGGCGAACCCGGAATGAGCGTGCAGGACCGGCCCGTCGAGGACGACGCCGACCAGGCGGCGTGGCTGCACCAGGCCCTGGACGGTCTGCCCGAGGAGGAGTTCCACCTGGTGGGGCTGTCGATCGGCGGCTGGACGGCGGCCAATCTGGCCGTCCGCGAACCCGCGCTCCTGGCCTCGGTGACGCTGGTCGACCCGGTGTTCGTCTTCGACGACATGCCCCTGGAGACGATCCTGCGCTCCCTGCCCGCCTCGCTGCCCTGGCTGCCGCGCTCCTGGCACGACGGGTTCAACTCCTGGACCGCGGGCGGGGCGCCGGTGGAGGACGTGCCGGTCGCCCGGATGATCGAGTCCGGTATGCAGGACTACGCGCTCAAACTGCCCCAGCCCGGCCGGATCAGCGAGGAGGCCCTCGCGGACCTGGACATGCCCGTGCTGGCGTTCATTGCCGGACGGTCGGTGATGCACGACCCCGACACCGCCGCGGCCACCGCCGAGCGCGCCCTGCCCCACGGCACGGTGCGGGTCTACCCGGAGGCCTCGCACGCGATCAACGGCGAGCACCCCGGGGAACTGGCCGCCGACATCGCCGCCTTCCTGGACGAGGCCGACCGGTCCTGAGGCCACCCGGACACCGTGCCGTGTATCGGTGATCTTGCTACCAGCGTCACTTTGGACGGCGAACGTGACGCTGGTAGCAAGATCGTCACGTCCGCGGGGTGCGTGCCCCGGCCTGGACGATGGTCACCAGTATGTACTCGGGGCGTTGGAGGTCCCGCCAGGTGAACCGGACGACCCGGGTCTGCGGGTGCCATGTCTGTAGGGCGTTCTGCCGTTCGCGGTCCCTGGCCAGCACGTGGGGCTGGCTGTGCGGACCGATACCGTCCGCCTCACCGATGAGCCCAAACTCCTCCCACCAGAAGTCGACCACACCGATGAGCCTTCCGGTGCCGTCGTGGAAGCGGCGCTGCAAGTCGGTGGGCGGCAGACCGCCGTCGGTGCACACCAGGCGCACGCGGGTCTCCAACGGGCTCGCCGAACGACCGTCTGCCAGGGGCCACCAGCTGCGTATCCGCACGCACCCCCTGCGTCCGCGATTGGCGAGTTCCAGGTGTTCGACGTCCTCGTCGCGGACCAGGCCCTGGTTGAGCACCGAGTCCATGAGGCACACGGCGGTCTCCCGGTCAACCTGTAGGAGTGTGTCCCGCAGGGTCCTGCCCGGGGTGGTCAGACGGATGCCGTGGCCGATGGTGCCGACCTCCTCGGGGAGGGTGTCCCAGCTGTGCAGGGTGATGCCGTGGACGTGCCTCTGGGCACCGAGTGCCGGTATGACCATGTGGACCGAGAACCCGTCCCATGCTGGCAGACCCTGCATCCCCCACAGGCGCGCGGCGGTCTCGCCAGCGGCGAAGGACCGGGGACCGAGCGCCAGCTGGGCGGCCATCGCCGCTGTTCGGAGGCGCAGGGCGGGGTCGGCGAGGCCGAGCAGGGCGCGCACGGAGTACACCCTTGGATAGGGGTGCCCCCAGGTTCCGTTTCGCAGCAGCCTGCGCACGTCGCTCTTGGTGAGTCCGGCGTGGCGGGCCTGGCTCCAGCTCAGGAGGCCGTACTGCCGTGAGGCCGTCGCCAGCGCGGCGGCGGTGGGGTGGGAGCCGGTGGCGGTTGAGGTGGGGTGGTATGCGGTAGTGGCTGAGACGGCGCCAGTGTAGGGGCGCGCAACAGAGGTGTCCATGTCCCAACCGTGCGGTAGAGCCGCCCTTGACGTCTGCGGTTCTTCGTGACCTGTGGACAACACACGCCTTATGAGCGGTGATCTTGCTACCAGCGTCACGTTCGCCGCCCAAAGTGACGCTGGTAGCAAGATCACGGCGGCGAGGCGTTGCGCGGGCGGTCGGACCGGCGCTTGCCCGGGACCGATCGCGGGCACCACACGGACATGCCCGAACGCACCGAGGACGGGCGCTATGTCGTGGTCTCCGGCCGCCGTTGGCGCGCGAGCGACCCGCGGCTGCCGGAACCGGTACGCGAGCGCCTGGTGAAACACCTGATGTCCGCGCGCAGGGACGTGGCCGCCGCGCTGCGCGCCGGGGACCGGGACGCCGAGGGGCGTGCGCGCGCACGCGTGGCCCTGGCCAAGGAAGGCCTGGGCGAGCGCGGTACGCCCTGGTGGGACCTGCCTGAGGCTGATCGCCGCCACCGCTGGGAGGACGCGCTGCGCCGCCTCGGCTCCTGAGGGACGGCACCGAGGACACACGGCGTGGGCCGTGGACGGCTCGGGCGCCCCCGTCGCGTCAGGGAGGGGCGAGGGGCGCGCGTGTAGTCTGACAACCGAACGGGGATGGTGCTCCGTTCGGAGAGAGTCCGGCCCGCCGGGCCGGGGGTGCGCCGACGCGCGTTCCGGCCGTGCGGGACCCGGGCCGCCCCGATCCCGGTACGGGCCGGGGACCCGTGCCCTCTTCCGCGCACCCGTGACGCGCCCATCGCGCGCACGTCTCTTCGTCCGGAGCGGCCCGAGCACGGCCCGTCCGCCCCGGGGATGGTGGAGCACTCCACTCATGGCTCCTTGCACGCTCCGTCCGCCCTCCGCCGCCGACACCCCCGCCCCGGTTTCCGTCGTCGTCGACCCGACCGGTGTGACCTTCTTCGGCTCTGCGGGTATATCCCTCCTGGTCGGGGCCCGTATCCGGGCCCGAACGCCGGGCGTGGACCCGCGGCTGGCGTCCCCGCCGGTCCGGGTCCGCAGGCTCCTGGGACCCGCCGGGACGCAGGACCTCCCGCCGGTGCACGCGACAACGGAGGAGGCCCTGGTTGATGACCGAAGGTGACCAGACGGATTCCGCCAACGCCACACGAACGCGGCAGCGGAGGGGAAGCGACTTCGCCGTCCTCTCCCGGACCGTGGACGAGTCCGGACTGCTGAGGAGGAGACCGGGCCACTACGCGCTGCGGATCACCGTCACACTGTCCCTGCTCGCCGCGACCTGGACGGCCTTCGTGCTGATCGGGCCCTCCTGGTGGCAGATGGTGACGGCCGCGGTGCTCGCGGTGCTCTTCACCCAGACGGCCTTCATCGGGCACGACGCCGGGCACCAGCAGATCTCCGCCAGTCAGCGGGTCAACCGCCTGATCGGACGGATACACGGAAACCTGCTGGTGGGACTGGGGTTCGGCTGGTGGGTCGGCAAGCACGACCGCCACCACGCCCACCCCAACCACGAGGGGAGGGACCCCGACATCGCCGGGGCCGCCCTGGCCTTCAGCCGGGAGCAGGCCCTGCTGCGCAGACGGGGCCCGGCCCGGTGGCTGGCCCGCAGCCAGGCGTGGCTGTTCTTCCCGATGCTGCTCCTGGAGGCCTTCCACCTGCACGTCGCCTCGGTGCGCGAGCTGGCCGGGGACACGCTGCCGGTGCGGACCCGCGTCCTGGAGGGCGTGCTGTTGGCGCTCCACCTGGGCGGCTACCTCACGATCGTCCTGCTCACGCTCACCCCGCTCCAGGCGCTGTGCTTCGTCCTGGTGCACCAGGGCCTGTTCGGCCTGTACATGGGGTGCTCCTTCGCGCCCAACCACAAGGGCATGCCCGTCCTGGAGGAGGGGACCAAGACGGGTTTCCTGCGCCGCCAGGTCCTGACCTCGCGCAATATCCGAGGCGGGCCGCTGACCGACCTGGTCCTGGGCGGACTGAACTACCAGATCGAGCACCACCTGTTCCCGTCGATGCCCAGGCCCAACCTGCGCCGCGCGCAGCCGCTGGTCCGGGCCGCGTGCGAGCGGTACGGGCTGGCCTACCACGAGACGGGCCTGCTGCGCTCCTACGCCGAGGTGCTGCGGCACCTGCACAGGGTGGGGGGACCGCTGCGCCCGGAGCTGGAGTACTGAACACCCTTCCCGCGGAGCCTCAAGACGGGGAGCGACCCGGTGCGCGTGCGGGCCCGCGTGTCCGCGCACGCCCCGTGGGACGCTCGGTGCCCTCCCGCGCACGCGAAGGCCCCGGCCAGCGGACTTCCTCGCTGGCCGGGGCCTCCTGTTCACGGGTGCGGGTGCGGGTGCGGATCCGGGGACCGAACCGGGGCGGGCGCCTCGGTCGCGTCAGCGCACCCGTCCCGCGGTGCCGCTTCCGGCGCGGGCGCCGGTCACGGCGTGACCCGCTGGCCCCCGAAGGTCACGACCAGGGTGCCGTCGGCGGAGTAGGACCAGTCCAGGCCGCCGTCGTAGGAGGAGCACCGCGACCCGTTCGAGCCGGACCAGAACTGGTTCGAGCTGTCGGCGCTGCCGATGATCCGGTCGTTGGACCCGCTGTCGCACGAGGTGTTGTCCCGGAACACCGAGGAGCCTCCGTCGAAGTTGAAGTTGCGCTCCTCGTTGCCGATGCTGACGTTGTCCGAGACCGTCATCGAGCCGGTGTTCCTGTTGTAGGTGAACCCGTGCTTGCCGTTGTCGTAGGCGATGTTGCCCGTGATGACGTGGTCGACCCCGATGTCCTCGCCGCCGAGCTTGAAGCCGTTGCGGTCGCCGTTCCCGGCCTGGGAGCCGTCGCTGAGGACGCCGTTCTCGTAGGCCAGGGAGTCCTCGACGGTCACGGCGCCGATGGGGCCGGTCTCGCTCTTGGTGTAGAGGTCCCAGCCGTCGTCGATGTTGTTGTGGGCCACGGCGTAGCGGAAGACGTTGCCGGGACCGGAGGTCAGCTTGGCGGCGAAGCCGTCGGCGTCCTCGCCGTCGGAGTCGGCGTTGTCGTGCGACTCCGCGCTCAGGATGAGGTTGTGGGAGGGCCACTCGCTCTCGGGGGTGCTGGAGACGCGGCGCGAGAGCTGGAGGCCCGTGTCGCGGTTGAAGCGGGTCACCGTGCCCTCGATGACGTTGTGGCTGCCGCTGACGAAGATGCCGTTGTCCCCGGCGTGCTCGACGACGATGCCCTCGATGTGCCAGTAGGACGCCTCCAGCGCCAGGCCGCGGTTGGCGGAGTCCTCGCTCTGGGCGGAGAAGTTCAGCACCGGGGTCTCACCCGGGTAGGCGGACAGCTCCGTGCGGTCGCCCGCGGTGCCGTCGCTGCCCTGCGGGATGGTGACCGTGTCCGTGAGCCCGTAGGTCCCGCCGCGCATGTGGATCGTCCCGCCGGGCTCGATCCGGTCGATGGCCGAGGTCAGCGTGGTGGGGTCGGACTCGGTGCCGTCCGCGCCCGCGCTGCCGTCCGGAGCCACGTACAGGGCGGAGGCCGTCGGCGGGTTGTCGTCACCGCCGCCGTCGTCGCCACCGCCGTCATCGCCGCCACCGTCGTCACCGCCGCCGCTCACCTCCACGTCGAGGTAGTCGACGTTGGGCATGCCCTGGGAGCCGGTCGGGTCGAACCGGATCGTGTTGTCGCCCTCCTCCAGTTGCACGGTGAGCGTCTTGGTCGCCCACTCGTCCCAGTCGCCGGTGCCCTCGAAGGAGACCGACGCCGCCCGGGAGCCGTTCACGAGGACGTCGGCGGGGCGGGCGGAGGAGGTGCCGTTGGCGAAGTGCACGGTCAGCGTGGCCGTTCCCGAGGCGGAGGCGTCCACGCTGAACTGCACGTGGGCGCCCTCCTCGTTCTCGGTGTCGCAGAACCCGTCGCCGGAGTAGCCCGGCCACTCGGTCTCGATGCTGCCGTTGCAGGAGGCGGAGGGACCCTCGGCCTCGTAGCGGGTGGTGGCGGCGTGCGCCGCGGTGCCGGAAAGCGTGACGAGCGTGCCTGCCAGCAGGACGGCGCACGCGAGGGCGGGTCTCGTTTTCATCGTTCGTCTCCAGGGGGGTTGGTGCGTCTGACCAGTGGGACGGTGAACGGCAAGGGACGGTCCGGAAGGGGGATGGGGACCGGGGCGGGCTGGGGGCGGGGACTCGGCGGGTGCGGGCCGGTGCGGCGCGGCCGACCGTGCGGCGGCGGTGCCGCGGGAGGCAGCCGTGCCGACGAAACAGTGGCAACCGCATACGGAAAGCGCTTTCAACGGAGAAGTTAAGTGTTCGTTCCCAACACGTCAACGGTCTTGTTCTCCGCGCGGGTTCGTGTTAAGGGCGCGGCGTTCTTCCTGTTCGGGGCGGTGTCCGTTTTTTCGGAACTGCTCCGCGCCGAGCTTGGTCACGCTCGGGTGCGGCGGCGGTGCTGTGTGTTCGTGGTGCCGGGGCCTTTGTTTGTGCGTCCGGTGGGAGACGAGGTGCGCAAGTGAAGAACGGTATTTCGGTTGTGTTCGGGCGGTGCACTTCGCGAGAGCGCTGACCTGGTCGAACGGTGCGTCCGGAGATGCGGGACCAGGTGGTACGGAAAGCCCTTACCAAGCAGCCGGTGAACGCTGGCGCCGTGCGACGCCAGGAGGCGGACAGGGGCTTGGGGTGCCCGGGGGCCTTCCGGGTGTCGAGGGTGCCCGGGCCTCCGGGACGGGCAGCGTCCCGTTCCGGGCCTCCGGGGTCTTCTGGGGGCCCGGGACCTGCGAGACGCCCCGGGTCTCCGGGGCCTCCTGGGCCCTCTGGTGTTCGGACCTGAGAGATGCCCCGGGTCCGCGGAACCTAGGGGCCCTCCGGGGTCCCCGCGCCCTCGCCGGGGTCGGGGGCGTCCGCGACCCGCCACGTGCGCAGGCGTCCGCACATCCCGAACGCCCGGGGCCCCGGTTTCGGCTCGGTGCGCACCACCGCGGCCTCCCGCATGATCCCCGGATCGCCCCCGGCCAGCGCCGCGAGCTGGTCCCGGGTCCGCTCCACCTCCCGTTCCACGCCCTCGCGCCAGATCTCCCGCCACTCCTCCACGCGCGGCCGCACCACCTCCGCCGCGAGCCGGTGGAACTCCTCCAGCGCCCCCGCGCCCTCCTCCCGGACCGACGCGACCAGCTCCAGGTAGCCCCGCATGGCCAGGTCGCGCCGGGCCCGCGCCCGCTCCGCGCGCACCTCCTCCGGCCCCTCCGCGGGCAGGGCCGCCGCGGCGGCGTAGGCCCCGTGGTCGGCCAGCACCTCGCGCGGGAAGGTGAACACCGCGTCGCCCGCCTCGGGCAGGCCCGCGTTCTGCATGACCACGGTGATCTCCAGTCCGCCGGAGTTCACCAGCCGGTGCACCGTGCCCGGGGCGAACCACAGCACGGCGCCGGCCGCGAGCGGGTCGGCCGCCACGCCCTCCGGGGTGACCGTGTGCACCTCGCCCTCGCCCGCGACCACCACATAGGCCTCCGACGACGCGGTGTGGACGTGGGGCGTGCCGCCGTGCAGGCCGTCGGGCGCCTCCCAGTCGTAGACCCGCAGGCCGCTGACGGCGGTGCCGCCGGGGAAGCGGGGCGTGCTCATGGCGTGTCCTCCCCCGGCGCGTACTCCCGCGCGAGCGCACCGGCCTCGTCCGCGGCGCACACCCGGTCGACGAACACCAGGCGGTGGCGCAGGTGCAGCGTGCGGTCCGGGTCCAAGACGATCTCCTCGTCGAAGGACGGGGAGGGGCTGAACACGGGGAAGGGCTCGGTCCGCACGAACCACCTGATCGGGACGGAGGCGCTCGTGGTCCCGGCGTAGGCCAGGACGGTCGCGCCGCCGTCGATCTCGTCGTGCTGGCCGCTGAAGGCGATCCAGTTCGCCTCCGTGCCCATGACGTCGGCGCCGGTGAGGCCGGTCGCGCTGACCACGTCGCCGCCGGTCCACGACCGGGGGCCGCGCCAGAAGAGCCCGGTGTAGCCCGCGGCGGCGCGTCCGTGGGTGGTGGGGCTGCCCAGTTCGAGCGCCTCCCCGCGCACGTTGGTCAGCGAGGTCGCGAAGTCCAGGGCCCAGATCCCCCGTTCGCGGTCCACCGAGTGGAACCGGTGGGTGCGCACCTCGGCGATCCACCGCTCGCCGCCCGAACTCGTCCAGGCCAGGCGCTCGGTGACCGAGACGCCGTCCCCGTCCCGGGCGACGGAGGTGAACCCCTCGTGGCTGATGCCGCCGTTGTTGCCCAGCCACTGGTAGCCGTCGCCGCGGACGAAGGTCGGCCCTCCCCAGAAGTTCTGCCCCGAGACGTGGGACCAGGTCATCTGCAGGCCCTTGTGCCACCGGTGGTCCCACGGCCGGAACGCGGTCAGCGGCGCGCCGCTGAGGGTGCGCAGGGGGTGCAGGTAGGGCTTGGGCGACTCGGTGGCGAGGGAGTCGGGACGCAGCACGTAGCGCGCGATCTCGACTCCTCCCACCGCCACCGTGAGCGCGTCGCCGCCTTCGGTCAGCGTGGGGATCTCAGACACCTGTGCTCGCCTCCGTCCGGGTGAGGACGGCCGCGGCGGTGTCCGCGTCGCCCCCGTGCATCGCGTGGTAGAAGCCGTCGTCGGGGGTCAGGTCCCGCCGACGCGCCGTCGTGCCGGTCAGGGCCGACCGGTACATCCCCGCGACGAGTTCGAGCGCGCGCCGCCCGTCGCGGCCGCTGGCGCGGGGCCGCTCCCCGCGTTCCATCGCGTCGAGCAGCGCGGAGAGCTGGGCCCGGTGCGAACTCGGCTCGTCCTCCACCGGCGGCCAGGACGCGACCGCGTCGGCGTCGCGCACGTGCGGCGCCGGGGTCCAGCGCCAGTGCGCGTTGTCGTAGCCGTAGAGGTGTTCCAGCTCGACCGTGGCGTGCTCGAAGTCGAAGCGCAGGTAGCTGGTCTCGCGGGGGGAGAGCAGGCTGTTGGCCACGGAGACGGTCGCGCCCGACTCCAGGCGCACGATCGCCATCGACACGTCCTCGGTCTCGGTGGACCGCGCGGTCGTGGACATCACGGCCGTGACCTCGGACCAGTCGCCGAGCAGGGAGAGCATGAGGTCCATCTGGTGGATGCCGTGGCCCATGCTCGGCCCGCCGCCCTCGGTCGCCCAGCGGCCGCGCCAGGGGACCTCGAAGTAGCCCGGGGCGCGGAACCACAGGGTGTTGCACACGCCGACGAGCGGGCGGCCGAGCGTGCCCTCGGCGAGGTGGCGGCGCAGGCGCTCGGCGCCGGAGCCGAACCGGTGCTGGAACACGTAGCTGGCGAAGGGGCCGTGTCCGCTCCCCTCGTGGGCGCTGACCTCGTCGTACTCGGCGAGGGAGAGCGCGGGCGGCTTCTCGCACCACACCCAGGACCCGGCGTCCAGGCCCGCGATCACCGTGTCCTTGTGCGCGACGGGCGGTGTGCACACGATCACGAGGTCGGGGGACTCCGCGCGCAGCAGGGCGTCGAGGTCGGTGTAGCGGCCGGGTACGCCCCACTCGTCGGCGGTCGCGGCCACGAGGGACGCGTCGAGGTCGGCCAACGCGACCACGTCGACCCTGCCGCCCAGGGCGGTGAGCGCGGGCAGGTGCCTGCCCCGGGCGATGCCGCCGCTTCCGACGACGGCTACGCGAATCGGTGAACTGGGACTCGGCACTGGCACACCCCTCGGATCACGAACCCATGGTGAACGTTCACTTTCTGCGGCCGGGTCTAAAATAGTGATCGTTCACATCCGCGGTCAAGACCGATCCCGCCGACGGACGCCGCCGACGGGCCCCGCCGAAGGAGGAGCCGATGGCCGAGCCCGAACCGCCGAGGCGTCGACCGACCATCATGGAGGTCGCCCGCCTGGCGGGCGTCTCCCACCAGACCGTCTCGCGCTACCTGCGCTTCGAGGGCGGGCTCAGGGAGGAGACCCGCGAACGCGTCGACGCCGCGGTCCGGGAGCTCAACTACCGCCCCAACCTCGTGGCCCGGTCGATGCGCACGCGCCGGACCGGGCGCCTGGCGATCCTCCTGCCCGGCGTGCCCGCCGCCAGCCCGAGCCGCCTGCTCGCGGGGGCCATCGCGACCGCCCACGCGGAGGGCTTCGTCGTCGAGGCGGTGAGCATGGACGGCGGGGTCGGGGCCCGGACCGAGCGCGTGCTCGAACTCGCCGACTCGGGCCAGGTGGAGGGCATCCTCTCCCTGGCCCCCGTCGCCCCCGACAGCCTCCGGGGAGCGGGCGAGGGCGCCTCCGTGGTCGTCTCCGCCGACTACGACGACGAGATGCGCGGCCTGGGCGAGATCGCCGACGGGTCGATCGTCGCCGACCTCGTCGAGGGGCTGGCCAAGGCCGGGCACCGGCGCTTCCTGCACGTGTCCGGCCCCCTCCAGTACGCCTCGGCGCGGGGGCGCAGGCAGACCTACCTGGAGACGGTCGAACGCCTGGGGCTGGAGTCCCACTGCGTGGTCGACGGCGACTGGTCGGCCGGATCCGGCGTCGAGGCCGTGCGCTCCCTGCCCGAGGACAGCGGGGTCAGCGCCGTCATCGCGGGCAACGACGTGGTCGCGGCCGGCGTGGTCCGCGGGGCGATGGAGCGCGGGTGGAGCGTGCCGGGCGACCTGAGCGTGACGGGGTGGGACAACAACCCGGTGGGCGCCTACCTCTCGCCCTCGCTCACGACGGTCGACGTGGACCTCGAACGGCTGGGCGGCAGCGCCATGCGCCGCCTGGTCGCGGCCGTGCGGGGCACCGTGGCGGAGGACGAAAGCGAGCCGCTCAACACGATCCTGTGGCGCGAGTCCACCGGCCCGGGTCCCTGGCGCTGACGTCGGACCCCGGCCGGGCGCCCGCCCGCCGGACGAGGGCCGTCCGGTGACCGGCCGCTCGTCCGCCGCGGCCGCGCCCCGTCACGCCCGGGTCCGGGGATGACGCGCGGGCGCCGGGTCCGGGCGCCCGCCCTCCGCCCCGCGTGCGACTGTGCGATGTGACACCGCGCAGGTAACGGCGTATGACGTGCGTGTTTCGGAAGTGTCGCGCACCGGGCTGTCGTTGTGCACATGCCTATCGCCGCGTGCCCAATCCGCTGCGAATCGCCATTGTTCGCCAGCTCACAGTTGCTGCAACCTGGAGTGAAATCCCAGGTGGGAACGGCGTGGACCGTGCGGCACCATCGGGGGTGGGACCGCGTGCGCCCTCCACGGCGCGGGCGGGTCCGCGCCCGCCGCCGAACGCCCGCGCGGTACGTCCGGAGAGTCCGCACGGCACGTCGGGTTCGCGCGGCGGGTCCGGTACGCCCGGCCCGTCCGGCGGATCCGGCACGCCGCTCCGCCCGGCCCGCCCGTCCGGCAGGTCCGCAGGGTCCGGCCGCGCGCTCCGCCTGGCCCCGACCGCCGCAGCCGTCCCAACCGTTCCACCCCACGGAGAACGCCTCCAGCATGCTCGACCTCAAACTGACCAACGCCCGTATCCGCACGGTCGACGACGACCGGCCCCTCGCCACGGTGCTCGGCATCGCCGCCGGGCGCGTCCTCGGCCTGGACGAGGAGGTCGCCGACCTGCCCGCGCGCAGAACGGTCGACTGCGGCGGAGCCGTGGTCGTCCCCGGCTTCGGGGACGCGCACAACCACATGGCGTGGTTCGGCCAGTCGCTCGCCGAGCTGGAGCTGGAGACGGTGTCCACCCTGGACGCCCTCTACGACGCGGTCGCCCGCGCGGCCGCGACGCTGCCCGAGGACACGTGGATCGTCGGCTCCGGCTACGACGACGCCCTGCTCGGCGCCCACCCCGACCGCCACGGCCTCGACCGGGCCGGGGGCGGCCGCCCCGTGTGGCTCAAGCACCGCTCCGGCCACATGTGCACCGTCAGCAGCGCGGTCCTGGGCCAGGCCGGGATCGACACCGCCGTGTCCGACACCGCCGCGGCCGACCCGGACGGGGGAGTGATCGTCCGCGACGGCGCGGGAGCCCCCACCGGCCTGCTCCAGGAGCGCGCGCAGGAACTGGTGACCGCGCTGGTCATGCCCTACCCGGTGGCCGAGCTCGCCGACGCGCTCGCGCGCGCCTCCCGGGTCTACGCCTCCGAGGGCCTCACCCACGTCGTCGAGGCGGGCATCGGGCGCGGGCTGATCGGCCGCACCCCCGTGGAGGCCGCCGCCTACCAGCTCGCCCGCGACCGCGGCGAGCTGCTTCCCCGGGTCGAGCTCATGGTCGCCGCCGACAACATGCACCCGCTGGGCGGGCACGCCGACGACGGCATCGACACCGGCATCGACCTGGGGCTGCGCACCGGCTTCGGCGACGACCGGCTGCGCCTGGGGCCGATGAAGATCTGGCTCGACGGATCCCTCATCGGCCGCACCGCCGCGGTCACCGAACCGCTGTGCGGGCACGGCCACGGCGTGTACCAGAACTCCCCGGAGGAGATGCGCGCGCTGGTCGTCGCCGCCCACCGGGCGGGGTGGCGCGTGGCCGCGCACGCCATCGGCGACGACGCCGTCGACGTCGCCCTGGAGGCGTTCGCCGAGGCGCAGCGCGCGCTGCCGCGCCCCGACGTGCGCCACCGCATCGAGCACGCGGGCGTGGTGCGCCCGGACCAGCTGCCCCGCATCGCCGAGGCGGGCCTGGTCCCCGTGCCCCAGCCCCGGTTCCTGTACGCCCTGGGCGACGGCATGGCCGCCGCCGTGGGCCCCGAGCGCGTGCCCTGGCTCTACCGGCACCGGTCCTTCCTCGACCACGGGCTGCGCGTTCCGGGCAGCTCGGACCGGCCGGTCGCCCCGGGTGCGCCGCTCCTGGGCATGGAGTCGATGGTGGAGCGCGCGACCGCCTCGGGAACCGTCCTGGCCGCCGACGAGCGTGTCAGCGCCGAGCAGGCCCTGCGGGCCTACACCATGGACGCGGCCTGGGCCAGCCACGACGAGCACCGCAGGGGCAGCCTGACCCCCGGAAAGCTCGCCGACCTGGTGGTCCTGGACCGGGACCCCGTGGACACCGCCGAGGAGGGCATCGGCACGATCCGCGTCCTGGCGACCCTCGTCGGCGGTGAGTGCGTGCACGGCGCGGAGAACCTCGACGGTCTGGCCTGACCAGGTCCGGCGGGCCCGACACGGCCCGGACCGACCTGGTCCGTCCTGACCCGGCCCGGCCCGGACCGTCCCGACTCGTGTCCGACGGGCGGAGCCGGACGAACGTCCGCCCGGCTCCGCCCCATCCCCTGAACACCGCGCCGCCGCCGGCGCGGACAGCGAATAGGAGAAACCAAGGATGAGTGACCTCGACCCAGAGGCGACCGAGGAGCGCCCGGCCCGGGGCGGGCCGGAGGTGAGCGGTCGCGACGCGGGCCGGATCGCCTTCGCGGCCTTCGTCGGCACCGCCCTGGAGTGGTACGACTACTTCCTCTTCGGCACGGCCGCCGCGCTCGTGTTCAACCGGCTGTACTTCACGACGCTAGACGCCACGGCCGCCACCCTGGCCGCGTTCGCCACCTTCGGCGTCGGCTTCGTCGCGCGTCCGCTGGGCGCGGTGCTGTTCGGCTGGATGGGCGACCGGATCGGACGGCGACCCGCGCTGCTGATCACCGTGGTCTCCATCGGTGTGGCCACCGGCCTCATCGGCCTGCTGCCCGACTTCGCCTCGATCGGCATCGCCGCTCCGCTGCTGCTGGCCCTGCTCCGGCTCGTGCAGGGCGTCGCGGTCGGCGGCGAGTGGGGCGGCGCGGTGACCATCGCCGTCGAGCACGCCCCGCCGGAGAAGCGCGGGCGCTACGCCGCGCTGCCGCAGATCGGGTCGCCCGTGGGCACCCTGCTCTCCTCGGGCGCCTTCTCGCTGGTCCTGCTCCTGCCCGCCGAGCAGTTCGACTCCTGGGGCTGGCGCCTGCCGTTCCTGGCGGCGTTCCCGCTGCTGCTGATCGCGGTCTACATCCGCCAGAAGGTGGAGGAGTCGCCGGTCTTCGAGGAGATGGAGAAGCAGGAGGCGCGCTCCAAGGTCCCCGCGATCGACGTGTTCCGCCACGCGTGGGGCAGGCTCCTCATCGCGATCGCCTCCGCCATGCTGGGCGTCGGCGGCTTCTACGTCATGACGACGTTCGCCATCAGCTACGGCACCGACACCCTCGGACTGTCGCGCGGCCTCATGGTCAACGCCACCCTGGTCGCCGCGGTGGTGCAGATCGCCGTGATCGTCTACTTCGGGCGCCTGGCCGAGAAGCTCGGCCCCGGTCGCGTCACCATGTGGGGCGGTATCGCCACGGCGGTGATGGCCTTCCCGGTGTTCTGGCTGATCGACACGACCTCGCCGGTGCTGGTGGTGCTGGCGGTGGCCGCGGGCGTGGGCTTCCTGTCCATCGCCTACGCCGTCTCCGGCGCGCTGCTCACCGAGCTGTTCCCGGCGAACCTGCGCTACAGCGGCGTCGCGCTGGCCTACAACCTGGCCGGCGCCCTGAGCGGCTTCCTGCCGTTCATCGCGACGGCCCTGCTGGAGAGCGCGGACGGCCGGTCCTGGGTGGCCTCGGCGCTGTTCCTGGGCATCGCCCTGGTCACGGCGGTCGGCGGCTTCTACGGCGAGCGCCTGCGCGTGCGCGACGACGTGGTGGTGCGCTGACCTCGGGGAGGAGAACGCGACGGGCGGTGACCGGGGATTTCCCGGTCACCGCCCGTCCGCTGTCGCGCCCTTGGACGCACCGAGGGGACCGTCCCGGCGCGTCCGCCCGCAGGTGCCGAGTCCGGACTGTCCGAAACCGTGACTGGTGCGACGCGAGGGTTCTGACCTGCGATGATCTTGTGCTCATAGCCGATGTCGACGCTCGAAGCTCGCCATGAGTACAAGAAGCGTCACGGCGCGCGGGGCCCGGTCACCGTACGAGGGCGTGACCGGATCGCACCCCGCTGGCGGACACCACGGGGCGGAGCGGTGCGCTCACGCGCGCCCGGGGGTGTAGGACCCGTCGGCGGCCAGCTCGCCCGCGCCGAGCCGCCGGACCACGTCGGTGAGCACCGCCAGGCCCGCGACCAGGTCGGAGTCCTCGGTGTACTCGCCCTCGTTGTGGGACACGCCCCCGACCGAGGGCACGAAGAGCATGACCGTGGGCACGCGCTCCTTCATGTTGATCGAGTCGTGCCCGGCCACGGTCATGACCTCGCCGCTGCTCAGGCCCAGGCTCCGGGCGCTGGCGCGGGCCAGGGCCACGCCCTCGGGCTGGTAGGGGTTGACGCCCCAGGAGTGGGAGAGGGTCTGCTCGACGGTGACGGAGGCCGCCGCCTCGATGCGGGCGACCTGCTCCTGGAGCAGCCGGTCGGCCTCGGCGAGCACCTCCTCGTCGTGCGAGCGCAGGTCGAGCAGCAGCTCGGCGCGCGAGGGCACCACCACCGGCGAGTTCGGGTAGACGTCGAGCTGGCCCACGGCCGTGTGCAGGACGCCGGGGAACCGGTCGGCCAGCTCGCGCGCGGCGACGACCAGCATGGAGGCTCCCACGAGCGCGTCCCTGCGGTCGGCCATCACGGTCGCACCCGAGTGCGCCTGCTCCCCGTGGACGGTGACCGCGTACTTGCGCGCGGCCCAGCTGGCGCTGACCAGGCCGATCGTGGTGGAGGACTCCTCCAGGACGCGTCCCTGCTCGACGTGGATCTCGGCGCAGAAGGCGGCCTCGGGGCCGTCGCCCTCCCCGAGGAAGCCCGTCGGGGCCAGGGCCTCGGCCACCGTCACCCCGTCCGCGTCGCGCGCGGCCAGCGCCGTCTCCAGCGGGAGCGAACCGGTGTAGACGGCGCTGCCCATCATGGAGGGCGTGAAGCGCGAGCCCTCCTCGTTGAACCAGTTCACGACCGCGAGGTTGTACACGGGCGCGGGGGCTCCGGCGGCGGCGTCCTGTTCGGCGATCCGGAAGACGGCGTGGGCGGCGGCCAGCACGCCGTAGGCCCCGTCGTAGCGCCCCGCCGTGGGCTGGGAGTCCATGTGCGAGCCGACGACCACGTAGGGGGCGCCCGGCACCCGCTCCAGCAGGCCGAACTGGTTGCCGACGCGGTCGTAGACCACCCGCAGCCCCCGCTCGGCCAGGAGCCCCTCCAACCACCGCCGCTGGGCGATGTCGGGCCCGGTGGCGGCCTGCCGGTCGACGCCCCCCGACGGCGTGGCGCCGAAGGCGCTCATGGCCCGGAAGTCCTCCAGGAAGCGGGTGTCGGCGGACGACGCGTCCTGCGACGGGCCCTGTTCGTGTGCGGTCATGGCGGTGTTCCTCTCGGAGAACGTCGGGTAGCGGGGGCCGGGCGTGGGCCACGTCCATCCTCGCCACGCGCCCCGCGCCGCTCAATCGTCATCCACACAAGATTCCCCCGGGGTGCTGTGCATGTGCACATAGACTCGGTGCCGCACGTCGCGCGCCGGACACCGGACACCGGACGCCGCCGAGAGGCACGAAGGGAGGCGGCCGTGACGGACCCCGCGGAGCAGGCCCCGCCCGCCGACGAGCCCCGTTCCTGGGCGGGCATGGTCGAACTGCTCGCCGAGGACCGGGAGAACCTCGTCGAGGACTTCCTCCAGCGCCTGGCGGCCCTGGGCAACTACACCGACGGCATGGTCCCCGACTCCGACCTGCGCCAGAGCGCGACGGAGACCTTCGACATGCTCACCCGGCGGATCGCCGGGCTGCCCCTGCCGGACCACCTGCGCGGCCTCTCCACCCGCCTGGGCGTGCGCCGGGCCCGCCAGGGCGTGGCGCGCGAGCACCTGCTGGAGGCGGTCCGGCTCGACTTCCGCGTGCTCTGGGCGGGCCTGGTGCGCGCGGGCGGGCCCGGTTCCTCGCAGATCCTCGTGCTGCACGCCGAGGAGATCCTGACCACGGTCGAGCAGTACATCAGCGACGTGCAGGCCGCCTTCCTGGAGGAGCGGGCCGCCCTGGAACGCGACTCCCGGGCCGCGGCGGCCCAGGCGTTCTCCCGGCTGCTCAACTCCGGGAGCCGGGCCGCCGCCGTGGCGTCCGAGGTGGCGGGCACCCTGGGGCTCCCCGAGCACGGCACCTTCGACGTGGCCTTCGTCGTGTCGCCCCCGGAGCGGGAGCGGCGGCCCGCGGCCCGCGTCCGCGAACGCGGCGGGGGCCTGGCGTGGGAGTTCGACGACGGCGTCGCCCTGGTGCGCGAGACCGGGCGCACGCCGTGGCCGGACCTGCCCCCGGGGGCCTCGGGAGGCCTGGTCGCGCGGGTGCGGGGGCTGGCCGCGGTCCCCGCCTCCGTCGAGGCGGCCCGCGTCCTGTCCGGCTACGCCGACACCGGCGGCGGGTTCGTCCGGGAGGAGGACGTCTGGTCCGCCATCGCCCACGACCAGCTGCGCGGCCTGATCCCCGGTTTCGGACGCGACCGGGTGGAGCGCTTCGAGCGGCTCGACGGGGACAGCCGGGCACGGCTGCTGGAGACGCTCGCCCACTACGCCGCCACGGGGTCGGTCAAGGCCACCGCCGAGGCCCTGTACTGCCACCGCAACACGGTGGTCAACCGGCTCCAGGCGTTCCGCGAGACCACGGGCCTGGACCTGACCGTTCCGGCCGAGGCCGCCCAGGCCCTGGTGCTGTTCTCGGGCCGCGGCGGCGCCGGGCGCGGGTGAGGCCCCCGGGGTCGCCGGGGGCCGCTGAGGACCCCGCGCACGGCACGGGCGGCCCGGGATGTGCTCCCGGGCCGCCCGTGGTGACCTCCGTGCGCTGAGGGGTTCTTCGAGGAAGGCGGGTGGGGACGCCGTCAGTTCACGCGCACCGCCGTGAAGACCTCGGCCTTGTCTCCGTCCTCGTCCACCGTTCGGCCGGTGGAGGCGAAGTCGAAGGAGGCGTCCTCACGCTTGAAACGGTAGCTCTTCTTCGGTGAGGCCACCTTGGTGAAGGTCCCGTCGAGGTCGCGGATGCCGACGAAGTCGACGGTGTCGGGGACGACCAGCTTGATGCGCTTCATGCTCGGCTGGGTGATCCGCATGCTTCCTCTTTCTTGCTCGGTACTCCTCCTGTGTGACGGCAGCACTCTCCGTCTGGTGCTCAGGTCATTCCCCATAACGGAACGATAAAAATCAGGACAGCGATTTTCATGTGCTCCGTGTCGCTCCGACGGCGTGCGCCGAACCGGGGTGAACGTGACGAAAGGAGTGTGTGAACTGCGGGAACGTCCTGTCGCGGTCGGGCTGGGGTCAGGTCCCGAGTCGGGCAATCTACCCAGGGCCACAAAGGGGTTTCTTTTCCGACCGAAAACCGTCCCGTGGTTGCGGCGGCGCGTCCGCCCTCAGCCCCCCGCGTTGAGCCACCAGACGGAGAGGTTGAGCGCGGTCGCGAACGCCGTCCAGGCCCAGTAGGGCACCAGCAGGGCCGCCGCCCACCGGGACCGCCGGGCGAACAGCACGATGGTCGCCGTCAGCGCCGCCACCAGCAGGAGGATGTCGACCAGGGCCACCCCCCGCAGGCCGGCGGCGAAGAACAGCGGCGTCCACGCCGCGTTCAGCGCGAGCTGCACGAAGTAGAGCGACAGTTCCACGCGGGCGCCGCGCCAGCCGCGGCGGCGCCAGACCAGCCACCCCGACACGGCGATCATGGCGTACAGCGTCGTCCACACCGGGCCGAACACCCAGGAGGGCGGGGCCCACGAGGGCTGGCGCAGGGCGGCGTACTCCGCGGCGGTGCTGGCGCTGGAGAGCGCCCCGACGAGCGCGGCGGCGGTGACGGCGGCGGCGAACCCCGCCAGGCCCAGCAGGGACGCGCGGGTGGACGGGGTGTGCGAGGCGCTTGCGGCGGTCATGGCTTCTCCCCGTGGTCGGCGGTCGGCGCCCGGTCGCTGCGGGTGCCCGGTCCGCGTCGGAACCCCGCCGGTGTCGGCGCCTGCGCGGAAGCGGTCCGCGGCCGTGTGCCTGTACCGCTACCTCCGATCTTTCCTCAGTAAACAAGTATCTTGGAAAGCGTGAAGAAAAAGAACCGTGAACGCGGCCGCGCCACGAAGGCGCTGGGGATCACCGCGCTCGCCCTGGCGCTCCTGCTCGTCCTCGCGGCCGGCGGCTTCGCCGTCTGGGCGCTCAACCCCTACCAGGCGCAGCCGCGGGCGCTGTGGGAGGCGGTCGCCACCCCGGGCGTGGAGGTGGCCGCGTCCGACGACGCCGTGGTCGTCACCTCCACCCACGCCCCGCCCGAGGCCGGGGTCGTCTTCTACCCGGGCGCGCGCGTGGCACCCGAGGCCTACGCCGCGCCCTGGGCGCTGATCGCCGCCGACAGCGCCGTACGGGTGGTCATCCCGCGGATGCCGCTGAACTTCGCGGTGTTCGACACCGACCGCGCCGATCGCGCCATCGCCGACCACGGCGACGGAGTCGACGCGTGGTACGTGGGCGGGCACTCGCTGGGCGGCGCCATGGCAGCCTCCCACCTCGGCGGGCGCACGGACGACACGGTCGTCGGGCTGGTCCTGTGGGGCTCCTACGCCACGGAGGGCGCGGGCCTGGCCGAACGCGAGGACCTCGCGGTCATCTCGGTCTCGGGCGGCCGCGACGGCCTGTCCGACCCGGCGACGGTCGAGGAGAACCGCGCGAACCTGCCGCCCGGGGCGCACACGCACCGGATCCAGGGGATGAACCACGCCCAGTTCGGCGCCTACGGGCCCCAGGAGGGAGACCTCCCCGCCGACATCGGCGACGCCGAGGCCCACCGCCGCCTCGCCGCGGTGACGGCCGACTTCCTGGACGGGTAGGGCCCGCACGTGCCAGGAGCCCGTACCGCCTCGGCGGTACGGGCTCCTGGCACGAGGGGGACGCGCGCCTCACGCGGCCGCGGAGCGGGAACCGCGTACCAGCACCACGGCGGCCAACAAGGCGTCCTCCGCCTCCTCCAGCGCGGCCCGGACATGCTGCCCGTCGGGGGCGGAGTGCACGGCGATGAGCGCGTGCGCCGCGCACATCGCCGCCTCCGCCGCCGCACCCGGCCGCGAGGGGGCCGGGTCGGTCGCCCACTGCCAGTCGCTGACGGTCCGCTCCATCCTGCGGTACAGCAGGGCCTGGCCCACATCCCGGTCCTGTACCGCGTGGGCCCACGCGTTGGGTTCGCCCTCGGCGGGACGCACCGGGCTCGGACCGGCCTGGATCTCCGCCGCGGCGATCAGGCTCTGCGCCAGCGCGGGCACGTCCTCCTCGCTCGCGCCACCGCTGCGGTGCTGGGGATCGAACACGGGAGGGAGACCCAGAGCGGTCAGCGCGCGCACGATCGGTCCGGGGTCGCCGATACCCTGCGTCATCTCAACCTCCGGCTGTCTGCTTTGGCACATCCCCAGCCCTCTACCCAGTCATCCGCTACTTCCCGAACGCATTCCCCGCGTTTTTGTCGAAAAACTCCGGCGGGTACTACGGAGGTGCAACGACCCGGACTCGGGCCGGGTTCCTGCGGACGCCGTGCGCTTCGGTTCCGGCGCCACCACCGGCTCCGGACACGGCGTCGGCGCGGGCGGGCCCGCGGGGGCTGAGCCGGTGAGCGGGGGCGGCTCAGCCGGTGAGGAAGTCGCCCAGGGCCGCGGCCAGCTCCTCGGGGGCCTCCTCGGCGACGTGGTGGCCCGAGTCGATGCCGTGGCCGCGGACGTCGTCCGCCCAGGTCCGCCAGACACGCAGCGGATCGCCGTACAGCTCCTCCAGGTCGTCCCGCAGCGACCACAGGACCAGCGCGGGGCACCGGACGCGCACCCCGGCGGCGCGGTCGGCCTCCTCGTGCGCCCTGTCGACGGTCAGACCGGCGCGGTAGTCCTCCAGCATCGCCCGCACCACCTCGGGGTCGCGCACCGCCCGCCTCCACTCCTCGTGGTTCTCCCGCCCCATGCTCACGGGGTCACCGGTGTACCAGCGGTCGGGATCGGCGTTGATCACGCGCTCGGGTACCTCCGGCTGGGCGAAGAAGAACCAGTGCCACCACCGCGCGGCGAACTCGGGCGTGATCCGCGACAGGTGCTCGCTGATGGGCAGGCAGTCGATGAGCGCCACCCGGGAGACCAGGTCGGGGTGGTCCAGGACCAACCGCAGGGCCACGTAGCTGCCCCGGTCGTGGCCGACGAGCGCGAACCGGTCGTGGCCCAGCAGGCGCATCACCGCCACCATGTCGGCGGCGACCGCGCGTTTGGAGTGGCTGGTGTGGTCCGGTGAGGGCGCGGGGCCGCGCGAGCGCCCGTAGCCCCGAAGGTCGGCGCAGACCACGGTGAAGCCCCGCTCGACCAGGAGGGGCGCGACGCGGTGCCAGGTCGCCGAGGTGCGGGGGTGACCGTGCAGCAGCAGTACGGCCGGGCCCCGGCCGCCGTGGCGCACGAAGACGGTCGCGTCGCCGAGCGGGACGGACCGGGAGGCGAAACCCTCGAACATCGCCCCAGTATCCCCGCCGCCGCCCCGCAGGTACAGGGCCCTGGAACAGGGGAGGGGAGGAGGGGGAGCGGAACCGCGCGGCCGCGCGGAGACGGATCGCGGGACCCGCCGCCCGGCCGGATCCGCGCCCGGCCGGGCCGTCGCGAGTGCCCCGACCGGCCGCTCAGTCCCCGGCGTTGACCTTCGCGACGAGCGCTTCGAGGTCGTCCAGCCCCACCGGGCCGAAGCTCGCCAGGCGGCGGATCGGGATCGAGGCCATCATGCGCACCATGTCCATTCCCATGGCGTTGGCGGAGCCGTCGGCCGCCACCGGCGGCGTGAAGGCCTCCGCGAGGAGGGCCGCGGCCCCGGGGTCGGCCATCACCTCGCCCAGCGTGGAGTCGAGCGTCACCGGCAGGCGCGGCGCGTCGCCCTCGACGGCGATCGTCGCCGAGGCCCGCAGGTCGCGGCTCGAAGCGCCCGCCGACACCACGTACTCGCCGCCCTCGACCACCCAGCGGTCGGCCCGCACCTCCCAGTACGCCAGGTCCTCGCGCGGCAGCAGGACGCTGACGCGCTCGCTCCGCCCGGGTTCCAGGGTCACGCCCGTGAAGCCCTTCAGTTCACGCGGGGCCCGCGACACGGCCGAGTCGGGCTTGGCGACGTAGAACTGCACGACCTCGCGCCCGGCCCGGTCCCCGGTGTTGGTGACGGTCAGGTGCGCCGTGACGCCGGTGCCGTCCTGCTCCAGTTCGAGGTCGGAGTAGGCGAAGCTCGTGTACGACAGGCCGTGCCCGAAGGGGAAGGCCACCTCCATGTCGCGGGCGTCGTACCAGCGGTAGCCCACGTACAGGCCCTCGCCGTAGAGCACCGCGGAGTTCTCCCCGGGGAAGTTCAGGTACGCGGGGGTGTCCTGCAACCGGACCGGCACCGTCTCGCCGAGCCGCCCGGACGGGTTGACCCGGCCGAACAGCACGTCGGCGATCGCGCCGCCGCCCGCCTGTCCCAGAAGGGCCCCGTCCAGGATCGCGGGGGCCAGCCCGGCGACCGGGGCGAGCCGCAGCACACCGCCGTGGGAGAGCACGACGACCGTCCGGGGCTGCGCCCGCACGACGGCCGCGAGCAGGTCGAGCTGTTCGGCGGGGAGTTCGATGTGCTCCCGGTCGAAGCCCTCGGACTCCTGGTGTTCGGCCAGACCCAGGAAGACCACGGCGGTGTCCGCTGCGGCCGCGGCGGACACCGCCTCCTCGCGAAGGCCCGTAGCGTCGCCCGGCTCCGCGCCGCCCGGTGCCTCGGTGGTGTACCCGGGGGCGAAGGTGACCGTGCCGGAACCGGCCAGGGCGCGGATCTCCTCCAGCGGGACGTCCACGCGCGTGGGGTTCACGTGGGAGCTGCCGCCGCCCTGGTAACGCGGGTTCTGGGCGAAACCGCCGATCACCGCGACGGACCCGTCCGGTGCGAGCGGCAGGAGCGCGCCTTCGTTCCTGAGCAGGACGACGCACCGCGCCGCCACCTCGCGGGCGAGGGCGTGGTGGGCCTCGACGTCGTGCGCGCCGACCTCAGGGGTTCGCGCGGAGTCCGCCGCGCGGTCCTGGCGGGAGGCGCGCGCCTTGGCGGCCAGGGCGGCCACGCGGGAGGCGGCCGTGTCCACGTCCTCCGCCGCGCAGGCCCCGCCCTCCACGGCCGCGACGAGCCGCGCGTCGCTCGCGCCGCCGTCACCGGGCATCTCCAGGTCCAGCCCGGCGGCGACCGCCGCGGGCCGGTCCTGCACCGCGCCCCAGTCGCTCACGACCACGCCGTCGAAGCCCCACTCCTGGCGCAGCACCGTGGTGAGCAGCCAGTGGTCCTCCGAGGCGTAGACGCCGTTGATGCGGTTGTAGGAGCACATCACGGTCCACGGGGCGGACGTGCGCACGACCTTCTGGAAGGCGCGCAGGTAGATCTCGCGCAGCGTGCGCGGATCGATGTTGGAGCTGGAGCGCATCCGGTCGTGCTCGGCGTTGTTGGCGGCGAAGTGCTTGAGCGAGGCGCCCACGCCGGTGCTCTGGAGGCCGCTCACCCAGGCGCCGCCCAGGACGCCGGTGAGGAGGGGGTCCTCGGAGAAGTACTCGAAGTTGCGCCCGCCGCGCGGGTCGCGCTTGATGTTGATCCCCGGGCCCAGGAGCACGTCGACGCCCAGCGCCCCGGCCTCGGCGCCCAGGGCCGCGCCCACCCGCCCGACCAGGTCGGGGTCCCAGCTCTGTGACAGGCCGACGGCGGGCGGGAAACAGGTCGCGGGCAGGCTCTCGGACAGGCCGAGGTGGTCGGTGGCGCCGGCCTGCCGGCGCACGCCGTGCGGACCGTCGGTGAGCACGAGCGAGGGGACCTCCCCCACGGCCTTGGTCGTCCAGAAGTCGGCGCCGCTGCTCAGCGAGGCCTTCTCCGCCAGTGAGAGTCCGCTCAGGCCGGGGGCCGGGTCATGGGTCATGGGTGCTCGCTCCTGTCCAGAGGAAACGGAGGGCGGTGGCGCGTCCGTGCGAAAACAGTACGTCATGCGGTTTTCGCGCGGCAAGTGTTAGAGTCACGCCATGGCACGACGAGGTTCCTACGCGAAGGGCGTGGCCAAGCGCGGGGAGATCCTCGACGCGGCGCTCACCGTCATCGGACGCGACGGGTACAGCCGCGCGACGGTGCGCGAGATCGCCGACGCGGTCGGACTCAGCCAGAACGGCCTGCTGCACCACTTCGGGAGCAAGGAACGGCTCTTCGTGGAGGTCCTGCGCCACCGCGACGAGCTCGACGTGCTGGTCTACGGGGAGGGTGCGCGGCGGCGCCCCGGCGCCGTCGGCCAAGGCGCTGACGCCGCCGACCGGCTCCCTGACGGCCAACGCCCCGACGACCAGCGCCCCGATGCCGTCGGCCAGGACTCCGGCGCCGCCGACGGGCCTCCCGGAGCCGTCGGCGGGCGTTCCGAGGCCGCTGACGGGCCTCCCGGGGCCACCGACGGGCCTCCCGAGGCCGCTGACGGGCGCCCCGACATCGGGGAGTCGCTGGTCCGGCTGGTCCGGCACAACGCCGAGGTGCCCGGCCTCGTGCAGCTGTACTCGCGCCTGTCCACGGAGGCCGCCGAGGAGGGGCACCCCGCCCGCGACTTCTTCCGGGAGCGCTACGCCAGGGGCCGCGAGGCCATCGCGGAGGAGATCCGGCGCCTCCAGGGCGAGGGGGAGCTTCCGGCCGGGCAGGACGCCGACCGCCTGGCGGTCCTGGGCCTGGCCCTCATGGACGGCCTGCAGGTGCAGTGGTCCTACGACTCGGGCGTCGACATGGCCGACCACATGGCCTACTTCCTCGGCCTCGTCGGCCTGCGGCCCGCCGTGCCGAACCCGTCGGGGGAGGGGTCCGGCCCCTGAGGCCCCGACCGCGGCGCGGCCTCAGAGGGGCGCGCCGCCCATGTCGTACCCGCCCTCCCCGGTCCGGGGGAACCTCGGCGTCCTCGGTCCGGACGCTCCAGCGCGCGTCGGACAGGGCCCCGCGCAGCCGGGTGGGCGCACCCAGGTGGTGCCGCAGCTGGCACAGGAGCGGTGCGACGCCGCAGGTGTGGCGGGGAAGCCTGCTGGAGCCAGCCAGCACCTCGCCCCCCGACGGGTGGCGGCCGTCGTACAGGGCGAGCCCCCCGAACACCTCCTCCGGCCGCTGGCGGGACCCGGGCACCTCGCCCACGGCGTGCCACCGGGGCGGCAGCGCGGCGGCCTCCTCCATGAGCGCCCTCTCGCCCTCCGCGAGCACCTCGGCGGACAGGGCGCGCTCGGGTGCGTCCAAGGCGCGCTCGCGTGCGTCCGGGGGAGCGGCGCGCGTGGCGCTGTAGTGGAGCGAGGCGCCCATGGCCTGCCTCCGCGGTGGAAGAAGAACGTGCCGGACCGAGCGTAGGGCCGTGCGCCGACGTCCCTGTTTCCGGGGACGGGCCCCGGGTTCCCCGCGGGTTCCGCGACGCGCGTGTCGGGTCCGATCGGGTGGTGGTCTCGGCGGGGTCCGGGGGAGCGGGTTCCGGTGCGGTTAGGGAGGTTCTGAGGTGATACGGGCACGAGCATGGTACGGTTATGAAAATCATTTCCATGCAGTCTGTGTCACATGACCGGAGGCCCGTGACGTGTCTGGAGGCAGGCGACGGCGCCGAGCGCCGGGGACGGCGGGCGCGCCGTTCGCGGTGAGGACCGATCGGGCGGCTGCCTGAGATGCCCCGGGTGTCCCAGTACGACGACGTCGTCCTCAAGACCCTGGGGCGGAGCACGCGCTTCCGCAGCTGCCAGGAGATCCACCTCGCCCTCTCCGGAGGGCGTTCCCCCGCCCGCAGGCCGCCCAGCCTGTCCACCGTCTACCGCACGCTCCACCGGCTGGCGGAGGAGGGCGTCCTCGACACCCTCCACTCGCCCGAGGGGGAGCGCCTCTACCGGCTGTGCAGGACCTCCTCCCGACACCACCACCTGCTGTGCCGGGTCTGCGGTCGGGTGGAGGACATCGCGCAGGCGGACGAACTGGGGGGTGTCGTCGAACGGATCCGCGAGGACAGCGGTTACGGCTCCCTGGACTACTCCTTCGAGTTGTCGGGCGTGTGTCCGAGCTGCACCTAGGCGGCGGCCGAAAAGGCGCCGATTCGTCGCGATCTTGTACCTGTAGCGAGGTTCGGCGCACCAGACTCGCTACAGGTACAAGATCACCGCAGGTCAGAACCCTCGCGTCACACCGGAAAAGTTTTCGGCCAGCTCATGAGGCGGGCCGGTTCACCCGCCGCGGACCCCCGGGCCCGCGGCCGCATTCCACGAGAGGAGGGTCGTGTCCACGACCCGTTCCGCACGAGACCCCGGCGCGGCCCCGGCAGCCGGAGCCGACCACGTGGACGTGACGGGCGACGGCCCCGCGCACGACCACCTGAGCCGCATCCCCGCCGCACGGGACCACGCGATCGTCCTGGCGGCGGGGGTGCTCCCCGGCCTGTCCGTGCGGCGCCCGCCCCGGACCGGCCGCGAGGACACCCCGGAGACCGGGGCGCTGGTCAGATGAGCACCGCACAGGACACCGCACCGCACACCCGGGCCGCGCCGGAACCGGAGACCGGGCGCGCGGCCTCCCCGCTCGGCGTCCTCCTGGAACCCGTCAGGGGGCGCGTCCGCGCGGCCGTGCTCCTCCAGGGCCTGGCCGGCGCGCTCAGCCTCGTCCCCCTGATCTGCCTGGCCGAGGCGGCCGCCGCGCTGCTCGCCGACGGGCCGACCGACACCGCCCTGGTGTGGACGCTGGTCGCGGTCGCGCCGGCCGGAGCGGTCGCCGCCCTGGCCGCGGGCACCGCCTCCACCCTGGTCGGCCACCTGGCCGACAACGACATGCAGCTGTCCGTGCGACGCGCCCTGGCCCGCCACCTGGGGAGGGTCCCGTTGGGATGGTTCTCCGGCCGCGGTTCGGGCCGGGTCAAGAAGGCCCTGCACGACGACATCGAGGACGTCCACTCCCTGGTCGCCCACACCCTGCCCGACCTGGCCGCCGTCGTGGCGGTCCCCGCCGTCGCCCTGGCCTACCTCGCCCTCGTGGACTGGCGCCTGACCCTGGTCGCGGTGCTGCCGGTGGCCGCGGGCGCGCTGCTGTTCGCGCGGGCCATGGCCGGGTCGATGCACAAGATGGCCGAGTACGCCGAGGCGATGGGCGCGATCAACACCGCGGCCGTGGAGTTCGTCGACGGCATCCAGGTGGTCAAGCACTTCAACGGGCACCGCAGGGCCCACGAGCGCTTCACCCGGGCCGCCGACGCCTTCGCGGACTTCTTCGTCTCCTGGTCGCGCGCCACCACCCCGGCCACGGTCGCCTCCTTCCTGCTGCTGTCGGCGCCCACGGTCACCGTCACCGTGGTGGCGGCGGGGGCGGGCTTCGCCGCCCTGGGGTGGAGCGAACCCGTCTCGGTGGTGGCCTTCGCCCTGCTGACCCCGGCGCTGTGCGCGCCGATGAACGTGATCGGCTCACGGGTGCAGCAGATCCAGACGGCGAGGGCCGCCGCAGGACGGGTCCGCGACCTGCTCGCCACCCCGCCCCTGCCCGAGGGCTCCGGCGGGGGACCGGGGGGCGCCCGCGTGGTCTTCGACGGAGTGCGCTTCGCCTACCCGGCCCAGGACGGCGCCGAGGCGGGCGAGGAGGTCCTGCGCGGCGTGGACCTGGTGCTGGAACCGGGCACCGTGACCGCGCTGGTCGGCCCGTCCGGTGCGGGCAAGACCACCCTGGCCACCCTGCCCGCGCGTTTCGCCGACGTCACCGCCGGATCGGTGACCGTGGGCGGTGCGGACGTGCGCGACGTCCCCACCGGGGAGCTGTACCGCACGGTCGGCTTCGTGTTCCAGGACGTGCGGCTGCTGAGGGAGACCGTGGCCGACAACATCGCCATGGGCCGTCCCGGGGCGACCCGTGGGGAGGTGGAGGAGGCCGCGCGCGCCGCGCGCGTCGCCGAGCGGATCGAGGCGCTGCCGCGCGGCTACGACTCCGTGGTGGGCGAGGACGCCGACCTGTCCGGCGGCGAGGCCCAGCGGGTCTCCATCGCCCGCGCCCTGCTCGCCGACACCCCCGTGCTGGTCCTGGACGAGGCCACCGCCGCCGTGGACCCGGTGTCGGAGGCGGCCATCCAGGACGCCCTCAGCGAACTGGCCCGGGGCCGCACGGTCCTGGTGATCGCGCACCGGCTGAGCACCGTGGCCGGGGCCGACCTCATCGCGGTCATGGACGAGGGACGCGTGGTGGAGCGCGGCACCCACGGCGAGCTGCTGGCGCGCGGCGGCCGGTACGCCGACCTGTGGCGCGCCCAGCACCCGGACGCCGGTGACGGGGACGCCGGTGACGACGGAGCCCGGGGCGGAGCCGCACGCGGCGGGGGCACGCCCCACGCAGACGCCCGCGGGGGCGGCGCGTCCGAGGGGGACGCACGAGACGAACCGGGAGAAGACCAGTGATCCGGGCCTTCCTCAAGGCACTGGGCCCCGAGCAGGCCGGGCCCATGCGCGCGAGCCTCGCGCTCACCACCGTCGTCTCGGCCCTCCAGGGTGTGCTGTTCGCCCTCCTGGTGCCCGTGCTGACCCACCTCCTGGGCCCCGACCCGGACCGGGCCTGGCCCTGGACGGCCGTCCTGCTCGCCGCCACCGCCGTCTACGCGGTCCTGCGCGCGGGCAGCCTGTACCTCAACTTCCGCGTCGGCGGCGCACTCTCGCGGGGCCTGCACCACCGGCTCGGCGACCACGTCGTCCGCCTGCCCCTGGGATGGTTCACCGGCGGCCGGGTCGGGGAGCTCAACCGCCTCGCCACCGACGGCGTCTCCCGGGCCACCAGCCTGCCCGTGCACCTGTACCCGCCCCTGGCCGACGCGGTGGTCACCCCCGTCGTCTCGGTCCTGGCCCTGTTCCTGTGGGACTGGCGGATCGCACTCGCCGCCGGCGCCTGTCTGCCCCTGCTGTGGATG
Source organism: Nocardiopsis alborubida (assembly GCF_012396365.1). Lineage (GTDB taxonomy): Bacteria > Actinomycetota > Actinomycetes > Streptosporangiales > Streptosporangiaceae > Nocardiopsis > Nocardiopsis alborubida. Next base: position 133,641 of record NZ_JAAXPG010000014.1, read on the forward strand.
GTCTTCACCCTGTCCGGCGAGGCGGTGGGGCGCAACGACGCCGCACGCGACGCCGTCACCGACGAGGCGGCCGACCGGGTGCTGGAGTACGCCCGTGCCCAGCCCGTGCTGCGGGCCTTCGGCCGGACGGACAAGGGCGGCCAGCGTCTCGACGCGGCGCTGGAGGCCGAGCACGGCGCCGCCCGCCGACTGCTGCTGCGCGCGGTTCCCGCCCTGCTCTGCTACTCCTTCGCCGTGCGGCTCGCCTTCGGCCTGCTCCTGGTGGCCACCGTGTTCCTCGTGCTCGGCGGCACCCTCGACGCGCCCCTGGCGGTCGCGCTGCTCGTGCTCGCGGCCAGGTTCGTCCACCCCCTGTCCGGCGCGGCCGACCAGGGGGCCGCGCTGAGGATGGCGACGAACGGGCTCGACCGGATCAACGCCGTCCTGGAGGCGCGTCCCCTCCCCGAACCGGACGTCCCGGTGCCGCCCCGGGGCGCGGACGTGGAGTTCGACGACGTGTCCTTCTCCTACACACCGGACGGGCCCCGCGTCCTGGACGGTGTCTCCTTCCGGGCCGAACCCGGGACGCTCACCGCCCTGGTCGGACCCTCGGGTTCGGGCAAGACCACGGTGGCCCGGCTGCTGGCGCGCTTCCACGACGCCGACGCGGGCAGCGTGCGCCTCGGCGGTGTCGACGTGCGCTCGGTCGGCAGCGAGGAGCTGTCCCGGCGCGTGGCGATGGTCTTCCAGGACGTGTACCTGTTCGACGCGAGCATCGCCGAGAACGTGCTCCTGGCGGACCCCGGGGCCACGCGCGAGGACCTGGACCGGGTGGCCGTCGCCTCCGGCCTCGACGCGGTGGTGGCCGAGCTCCCCGACGGCTGGGACACCCGCGTCGGCGAGGGCGGCGCCTCCCTCTCGGGAGGGCAGAAGCAGCGGGTCTCCATCGCCCGCGCCCTGCTCAAGGACGCGCCGGTCGTCGTCCTGGACGAGGCCTCGGCCGCCCTGGACGCGGAGAACGAGGCGCTGCTGACCGCCACCGCTGTTTCCCTGGCGCGGGAGCGCACGGTGCTCGTCATCGCGCACCGGCCCGCCACCGTGGCCGCCGCGGACCGGGTGGTCTTCCTCGACGCCGGACGCGTCGCCGAGACCGGGACCCCGGACGGGCTCCTCGCCGCGGGAGGACGCCACGCCGAGTTCGTCCGTGCGCGGGAGCGGGCCCGGGGCTGGAGGCTGACCGCCGAACCGTCCTGACCGAGGCCGACCGGAACCGGTCCGAAGCGTGCCCGCTCGGACCGGCTGCACCCGCAGTGATCTTGTACTTATAGCGAGGTTCGCGTGCCCAAACTCGCTATAAGTACAAGATCATCGCAGGTCAGGCCCCTTGCGTCGCATCAGGAACGTTTTCGGTCAGCCCCTGTTCGCCCCGGATCCCACCCGCGACGGCACACAGGGGAGCTGCTGTCCAGTGAGCGCGGGAAGACGGGGGTGCCCGGTCGCTGCCAGGAGGCGGCGGCGGCCGGGCGCTGTTGTGTCTGCTGGTCAGCGGGAGAGGGCGGCGGAGAGGAAGCCGCTCCACTCGGTGGCGGGGAAGGGGAGGTGTCCGGCGTCGGGGTGCTTGGAGTCGCGGACGGCCGCGCCGCAGGGGAGGTCGGCGACCTCCACGCAGTTCTGGCTGGCGCCGCTGTAGCTGCTCTTCCGGAAGCTGGCGGGGATGTGGGCGACCTCGACGCAGTCTTGGCCGTGCCCGCTGTAGCTGCTCTTCCGGAACTCAAGGTCGGTGTTCATGGGGTGCCTTCTAGGGACTTGAAGAGGTCAGTGATGACGTCAGCGGATTGCGTGGTGCTCAGGGCAGACCCCTGGACATCGCCGAAGGTAGCACTGTGTGCTTCGACCTCATCAAGGTCCTCCAGGAACAGACCATCGGAAGCGGTCTCGATGAACACGATGGGTAGGTCCAGTGGCTCTGGAAAGTTCAGGATTGTGAAGGGCGAGCACAAGGCGGCGTGGGAGCCAGCGTTGAAGGGCAGCACCTGGACATCGACGTTGGGAAGTTGGGCCATGTAGAGGAGGTGAGCCAGTTGTCCTTTGAGGACAGCAGGTCCGCCTATGGTCCTGTGTAGAGCGCCTTCGTCGATGACGGCTCGTAGCCGAGCAGGGCTGTGCCGTGTGAGGATTTCACGGCGGGCCATTCGTGCTTCCACCCTTCGCCGCAGCAGGTCCGGGTTCGCATACCGCCCACCCCTCAGTACAGCCTCTGTGTACTCCGGAGTCTGAAGCAATCCAGGGATGATCTGGGCCTGGAAGGTCTGGATCAGGGAAGCCTCTGCCTCAAAATCCGGCAGAGCTCTGTCGGTGAAGACTTCTTTGTATTTCGACCACCAGCCCCGCTGCCTTGCGTCCTTGGCGAGCGCTTGCATGGTGGCTCGCCTATCGGTGTTGGTGATCTTGTAGAGATCCATCAGTTTGTCTAGATCGGCTGGACTTATCCGTTTCGTCTCGGTCGTCTCCATCTTGCTGACTTTTCCTGGGCTCCACTTGAAGCGCGCTGCGACCTGCGCGCTTGTGAGCCCGGCGTCCTCGCGTGCTTTACGGAGCATGGCGGCAAGGCGGCGCAGGCGGAGGGTGGGGCTGTGCTGGATGCTCATGGCGACACCTTAACGAAAAGCGATTGCGTAGTGCACACCTACTTGAAAACTCTACGCGGTAGCGTTACTTTGAAGCAGTGGCCAGTGACTGTCAGATCACACAGGGTTCATGTCGGTCAGGCTACGCCTTGCCCGTTCCGCGCATCACGGCATCCGTGAGACTCCTCCAACGGGCTCGTGTCACCCCTGTTCTTGTCCTGCTCGTGCCAAGGAGTGTGTTCGTCATGCCCGTAACCGCCCCGGCTCCCGTGCCCGCGCTGGGTGAGGCCACGGTCCCGCTGGCCAGCTTCATCCGGCCCGCGCACCGCCACTACTTCACCCGCTGCGCCGAACGCCCGAACTACCGTCTGCGCCGCTACGACTTCGCCGGAACCCCGGCCGTCATGCCGCTCGTCCGCGCCTTCCTGGACACCTGCGCCGCCGCCAAGTCCGCCGACTACCGGTACCTGTTCACCCTGCTCGGCAGCGAACTGGCCAACAACAGCATCCGCCACAGCCTCTCCGGTCGCCCCGGGGGCACCTACACCCTGCTCGTGCACCGCCGCCGCACCGGGCTGCACCTGTCCTGCCGCGATCGGGGCGGCCTGCATGACAGGGACGCGCGCCTGAAGCCCGACCCCGACGGTTTGAACCCGTCCGCCGAGTCCGGACGCGGCCTGGCCCTGGTGGACGCCTTCGCCTCCGAGTGGGGCGACAACGGCAACGCCCACTACCGCACGGTCTGGTTCCACCTGGCCTACGACCTCACCGGAAGCCGCTGGAACTCCGACCACCGAGACGACTGACCTGTCGGTGACATGAGACGGGCCCAGGAGAGCGCGCCAACGCTCTTCCGGGCCCTGGATCCCCGAAAACCCCTGCATAGCCATACATAAGGAAAGAGGATCTGATGCGTAACCCTATCCCCTCGCCCCGGCGCCCCGACGACTTCCGCCCCTTCCCGATGCTCCCGCGCCGCACACCGCTCATCGGCCCGACCTGCCCGTCCTGCGACCACCCCTCCTGCCGGACCCGCCGCGCCCAACGGCTTCCCCGCCTGGGCGGCCACCGCGCCGAGTTCGCCCGCGAGCACGCCCAGGCCGCAGCCGCCCAGGCCCACAACCGCCACCTGGTCATCTGGTGGGGCGAGGCCACCCAGTCCTTCTGGATCGCCGCCCCGGCCGGGCTAACCGAGGCCGCCGACATCGACACCCTCCTCCTGGCCCTGCGACCGCACAGCACCCTGGACTCCGACCCGCCCGCCGACCGCCCCTGGGTGCAGCCGTTCGCTGCCGTTCTCAGCGGTCTCCGAGGACCTGCGTCGGCCTGACCGGGGAGGCGGTGGGGGGTGAGGCTCCTCACCGCCTTCCCGGCATGTGTGCAACGGGGTCCGCGCCTGGCACAAGCGGCACCCCGGGTTTCCGTCGGAGCGGATCCGGGTGCTGCCCACAGGAGTCAGACAGGGAGTCATCCACGCACCCGGCTCTGGAGCAGAGCGGCAAGAGACTCCAGGTTGTGTGCGGTGGACGTGAACCTGATCAGGCGGTCTCGTTCGAACACCTTCGCCCGGAGTCCCCCCTCCCGGACGACACCGGCCAGCACGTCCCACCACACACCGTCCACGGAGGCGGTGACGAAGTTGGTGTTCCGGTCGGAGGCGACCCTGATCCTGTCCGCCTCCTCCAACACGCATGCGATGGCGTTGGTGATACCGAGTACCTGCCGGGCTCTGTCCCGGTTCTCCGCGAGGAAGGAGGACTCGCCGATGGCATGGCACACGCTGAGCTGGAACAGGTTCAGCGGAAAGTCCGGCTGTAGTCTCCGCAGTTGCCCGAGGACCTCGGGGGCGGCCGCCATCGCACCGACTCTGGCCCCGGCCAGCGAGTGCGACTTGGACAGGCTCAGGCACTGGAGGACGTTAGGGCGCTCGTAGCGCAGTAGGGCTTCCGCGTCAGGGTGGAAGAGCGCGTACGTCAGGTCGAGAACCACTAGGCCGACACCTGTGTCGGACAGCCGGTCCAGTTCCGGGGCCGTCCAGGAGGGGCCGACCGGGTTTCCCGGCGAACCCACCACCACCGCTCGGGCACTCCGGTCGGGCAGGGCGTGCACGTGCCGGACGAGTTCGGAGGGCGCTGTCCGCGCGTCGTAGGTGTGGTGCTCCGTCCCGAAGGTACGCAGAATGCGGGCATAGCCTGGATAGGAGGGGGCGGGGACGTGGAGCGCCATGCCGCGGTGGTGCGCGTGGAGGAAGGCGCACCGCAGCGCCTCGGTGCACCCGGAGGTGAGGGCGAGGCGTCCGGACGCCACCCCGAGTGCGTCAGCCAGGTGTTCCGAGGCGTTGACCGGTATGCGCTCCGGGTACCGGTTCCACGGTTCCTCGACGAGGATGCGGGCGACCCGTTCCTTGAACCGTGCGTCCGCGTCCAGATCCGACTCGGTCAGGTCCACCCCGGGCACGGGTGGATGTGAGAAGCGCGTGGCAGTGGACGGCCCGGTCGTCTCCTTCAACGCGCCGCCTCCGTCCGGGAGAGGAATCGCCTGGCCGCGTACACCGTGGACAGGGCGAATCCGGCACGGGCCGCGACCAGGACCAGCCACAGGGACAGCAGGTTCAGGAGCCCGGTCAGGGCCAACAACGCGATCACCGGCAGAGCGGTGCACCACAGCAGGACGACGAGGCTGCGTACGGTGGCATGGGGTGCGACGACGACCTTGAGCACCGACGACAGGAAACCCGCCCAGGGCTCCATCAGCAACTGGACGCCCACCAGCCGTACACCCCAGAGCACCATGGGCTCCTGTTCCAGGCCCAGCAGTCCCGCGATCGGGCCGGGGGCGGCCAGGAACAGCAGCGCGATCGGCCACAGGAGAAGAGCCGTGGACACCGTGAACAGACGCATCCGGCGCCCGTGGTCCTCGGGAGCGCTCTCGACGGTGCGCAGGAGCCGGCCCGCCACCATGCCGTAGGGCTTGAGCGGAACCACCAGTGTGCGGATGACCGTGATGAAGGCGACGGTGGCGGCGGCCTGGGCCACCGGCAGGGAAGTGGCGATCTGCGCGACCAGGGCGAAGGTCGCCACCAGCACGAGGACGTCGAACGCCCCTGAGAGGGAACCCGGAACGGAGCGCACCACGCGCGCGGAGAACATACTCCGGGCACCGGTACGCACGGCCCGGGCGGCGGCGCTCCTCGCCTCCGGTTCGGTGCGCAGCACGGTGCGGACGAGCGTCGCGAGGTCGATCAGGGAGCAGCCCGCGCCGATCACCGCCAGCGCGACCACCGGTGACGGCTGCCACAGGAACACGGCGACGGCGAGTGCCGCGTAACCGGCGAAGTTCTCCACGCTCGTGCGCAGGCGCACGCCCTCCTGGCCGGTGACCACCAGGATTCCCCCTGCGGCGTACATCAGGGGAGCGATGAACACGGCCGGAAGGTAGGCGAGGTAGTAGGCGGCGAACAGGGCGGGGGAGTGCTGGAAGAAGAAGGCGCCGCCGCCCGCCACCAGAGCGGCCGCGGTGAGGAACACGGAGCCGGCCAGCACCACGGCGGCCAGGGCGGCCGGCTTCTCCGTGTCCCGCAGGAGCGTTTCCCCGCGAAGGCGGGCGACCACGAGGATCTGGTAGGCCGTGCCCAGGGACATGACCACCAGCAGGAGGGAGAGCGTACTTCCGTAGGACGCCGTGACCTCGGGGCCGTACGCGCCCAGCGCGGAGAAGAAGACCAGGACCCTGGCTCCGGGGAGGAACACGGCCAGGGCCATCTTCGTGCCGCGCGAAAGGAATTCCTGTGCGGCTCCGCCTTTTCTCTTGGCGGATTCTGTTGACATGGGTTCTTCAGCGTTCCAGGTTGTTGATCTGCTCCAGTGTCAGGTTGAACTCACGCTGAAGGAATTGCACGACCGCCCAGTCCTTGGCGGTCTCCGGGGTGAACTCGCCGAAGGTCTCCAGGTAGTCTGGAACCCATTCCAGGAACTGGGAAACGGCTTTGTGCTTCCCGATGCGCTCTCCGTATTCGGCGAACCCGACACTCTGGTGGTGAATGTAACGCTTGCCGGGAAGCGATTCGCAGAGGTCCATGTAGAACTTCGTCTGCACGATCATCTCGTGCCAGACCTCGTCCGCCTCGCGGGTGAGCGGAATGAACCGCCCCTTGTTCACCGAGACGATGTGGAGGAACTTCAGGCACTCGTCGATCTGCCGTTGAACCTCTTCCCGGCTGCGGTCCTCGAAGTGCTCGACCACCAGTTCCCGGTATTCGTCCGGTATGTTGACCAGGGCTGCTGTGCTCACAGGGCTCTCCTCGGTTCGGGGAGGGGCGGACCCGGACGAGAGGGCCCGTGCCCGCCCCGATCCGCCGGTCTCTAGTAGATCTCGGCGCAGCAGGACTGGGCGTACTCCTCGAGCTTCTCGGTAAGCTCGTCGTCGATCCTGTCCTTCAGGTCTTCGAGCGACATTCGATTCTCCTCTCGCTGTCGAAACGGGTCGTGACCGTTGGGCGAGCGCGTTCTGCGTCCAGAGAAGTTCGCTGGCTTGGCTGGACAGAAACCCCTCGTCGCTTCAGGGCCCCGGTCTCCTGCTTCCGTCAACCTTCGACGGGGCATCAAAGATCTCCTGAAGCGCATCGTGAGATTAACATGGCTTTCCGTGGCCGCGTCAAGGAGTGATTGTTCCTTGGAGCGGTTTCCGGATTGGGTTGAAAGTGCTGGCCAGAGGGCTGGCGACTTTGTGAAATGGCGCGGGCTCCTGTCCGGTTCCGGCCATTTCCATGAGGCGCTGCACGGTGGCGGGGAGGCCGAATACCTGCAGCTTTGCGCCGATGCGCAAGCGGGCGCGGTCTTCGCGACCACCAAGGTGTCCGAGCCGTTCGGCGGCAGAGGTGGGCGCCTGGGCAGTCGGCTGCCGGGGCTGAAGCCAAGACGGTACGCGGGGGAGTGTCGGCCCTCACTGCCGTGCGTGGCGTGGACCTCCCGCGCTGCGCTCGGCCCGCCCGCGGCCCCGGCGGCCGGGGTCCCCGGGACAAACCGGGTATCCCCTTCCCCGCAGGGCTTCCGCGTTCCCGCGCGTGGCGGTCCGGCGCGCCCCTCCGTCCCGCCTCGCCCCTGTTCGGCGGGGGATGGGGGGATCAATAATGAAAACGGTTGTCATATGCTGCTCTGGTCCGCCGAGGCGTCCGCGCGCCGCGGCGGCCTCCCCGCCCCCGACCCGGAAGAACCGCCGTGCACCTGCGCAAGATCCCTCCCGGCGCCTGCCTGGCCGCCGCCTCCGCCCTCCTGCTGACCGCCTGCTTCCCCTCCGGCGGCGACACCGCCACCGCCGACGAGGACGGGCGCATCGCGGTGGCGATGATGCAGCCGCCCAGGTCGGCCCTGTCCCCGCTCACCGACGACGCCTTCAAGCTCTCCCGCTGGAGCACCGCCGAGACCCTCGTCGTCCTGGACGAGGTCGGCGACCCCCAGCCCGGCCTGGCCACCGAGTGGACCCAGGTGGACGAGACCACCTGGACCTTCACCATCCGCGACGGGGTGACCTTCCACGACGGCACGGAGCTGACCGCCGACGTGGCCGCCCACTCCCTGGAGTACGCCGCGCAGGCCTCGCCCAAGCCGCGCATCCTCGACGGCGTCGAACTCGGCATCGAGGCCGAGGGCGGCACCGTCACCGTCACCACCGCCGAGGCCGACCCGCTCGTCCCGCAGCGCCTGTCCTCGCCGCAGCTGTCGATCCTGGCCGAGAGCGCCTACGAGGGTGACACCGTCAGCCCGGTCGGCACCGGCTCGGGCCCCTTCGAGCTGGTCGAGGTCAACGGCACCACCTCCGCGAGCCTGGACCGCTACGACGGCTACTGGGGCGAGGCGGCCCTGGCCCCGGGCATCGACGTCAGCTTCGTGCCCGACGGCACCGCCCGCGCCGCGGCCCTGCGCACCGGCGAGGCCGACATCGTGGAGGCCGTGCCCACCTCCCAGGCCGCCCTGCTGGACCAGGAGCTGATCACCGAGGTGCCGATGCCGCGCACCAACACCCTCTACCTCAACACCCAGGACGGGCCCTTCACCGACCCCGGCCTGCGCGCCGCCGCACGCGAGGCCATCGACCGGCAGGAGCTGGTGGACGGCGTCTACGAGGAGCGCGCGGACGTGGCCGAGGGCCTGCTGGGCCCCGCGCTGCCCTGGGCCGCCGACCGCCCCGAGCGCGAGGAGGCCACCGAGGCCGCCGACCCCGACGGCGCCGTCATCACCCTGGCCACCTTCACCGACCGCGCCGAGCTGCCCGAGGTCGCCACCGTGCTGGAGCAGCAGCTGGAGGACGCCGGGTTCGAGGTCGAACAGGTCGTGCGCGAGTACGCCAACATCGAGGAGGACGCCCTCAACGGCGACTTCGACGCGTTCATCCTCTCCCGGGCGACCGTCCTGGACTCCGGTGACCCCGCCGCCTACATGACGAGCGACTTCTCCTGCGACGGCTCCTTCAACATCGCCCAGCTGTGCGACGAGGAGGTGGACGCGGCACTGGAGGAGGCCGAGCGGACCCCCGCGGGCGACGAGCGGCGCGCCGCGATCCTGGAGGCCGAGGCGGCCGTCCTGGCCACCGACGCCGCCATCCCCATGCTGCACGAGCGCGTCATCCAGGGCGACGCCGCCAACGTCGTGGACTCGGCCAAGGACCCGCGCGAGCGCCTGCTCGTCACCCCGCGGACCCGGCTGAACTGATGGACGCCGCCGCCCCCGACCGCACCGCCGCCCCCGATCACACCGGGCGCCCCGGCCGCACCGGCGCCCGCGGGGCCGGGTGGCTCCTGCCCCTGGTCTCCCGCGTCGCCGCCCTGGTCCTGGTCACGGTCGTCGTCGGACTCCTGCCCTGGCTGTCCGGGCGCGATCCCGCCCTGTCGGTGCTGCGCGCCCGCTCGGCCGAGCAGGCGCCCACGCCCGAGGTGCTCGACGCCATCCGGGAGGACCTCGGCCTGGCCGACGGCCCCGCGGCGACGCTCGCCCGCTGGTTCGGCGGCGTCCTGCAGGGCGACCTCGGCCGCTCCTGGGTCTCCGACGCGCCCGTGCTGCCCTCGGTCGTCTCGGCCATGGGCGTGTCCCTGACGGTCATGGGCGCCGCGCTCGCCGTCGCCCTGGTCGTCGCGGCCGCGCTGTGCGCACCCGCTCTGGTGCGCGGGGTGCGCGGCACCCCCCGCCGGGTCGGGTCGGGCAGCGGGGCCGCCGCCGCGATGCTCACGGCCCTGCCCGAGTTCCTCGTCGCCGTCCTGCTCATGGTCTCGCTCTCGGTGTGGCTGGGCTGGCTGCCGCCCTACGGCTGGCAGGGGCCGGAGAACCTCGTGCTCCCGGCCCTGGCGCTGGGCCTGCCCGCGGGCGGACTGCTGGGACGGCTGCTCGACGACGCGCTGCCCGCCGTCCTCACCGAACGCTGGGTGGGGCTGTGGACGGCCTCGGGCTGCTCCCCGGCGGCCATCGCCGCCGCGGCCCTGCGCCGGGCCACCCCCGCCCTCATCCCCCAGTTCGCCATGGTCGTCGTCGGCCTGACCGGCGGCGCCGTCGCGGTCGAGACGGTCTTCGCCGTCCCCGGGATCGGCCGCACCGCCCTGGGCGCCGCCCAGTCCCAGGACCTGCCGCTGCTCCAGGGCTCGGTGCTCGGACTGGTGCTGCTCGGCACCGCGGCCGGGATCGCCGCCCAGGCCGCGCGCCGCCTCCTGCTGGGCCCGGGCCTGCACGACGCGGCCCTGTCCCTGCCCCCGCCGCCCACGGCCCCCGCGGGAGCCGTGCGCCGCGCGGTGCCCGCGGTGTGCGCGGCGCTGATCCTGGCGGTGTGCCTGTGGGGACTGACCCGCGACGCCATGACCGTCCAAGTGGCCGAACGCCTCGCCGCGCCCTCCTGGGACCACCCCCTGGGCACCGACGCGGTCGGCCGCGACGTCCTGGCCCGGCTCGGGCACGGCGCCCTGGCCACCGTGGGCACCGCGGCGCTGGTGTGCCTGGCCAGCCTGGCCGTCGCGCTGCTGGTCGGGTTCGCCCCGGCGCTGTCGGCGGGCGCCTCGGAGATCGCCAACGCCCTGCCCCCGGTGATCGCCGGAATCCTGGTGGCCGCCATCGCCGGGCCCGGCCCCCTCGGCGCCGCCGTGGCCGTGGCCCTGGTCTCCTGGCCCCCGCTCGCCGCGCACACCTCCGCGCTGGTCCAGGAGACGCGCGCGGCCGCCTACCTGACCGCGCAGCGGGCCCTGGGCGCCGACTCCCGCTGGATCCTGGTCCGGCACGTGCTGCCCGCGGTCCTGGGGCCGGTGGCCCGCCACGCCGTGCTGCGCCTGCCGGGCATCGCGCTGGCCATCGCCTCGCTCGGCTTCCTCGGACTGGGCTCGCAGCCGCCCTCGGCCGAGTGGGGCCTGAGCCTGTCGGAGTCCCTGGCCTACGTGGAGCGCGCGCCCCTGGCGGCCCTGGCCCCGGCCGCCATGCTCCTGCTGCTGGCCGCGTTCGCCGTCTCCTCGTCCACGCTTCCCCGGGGCTCGTGGACGCCCTCGCGGCGCCGGACGTTCCGTTCCGCCCCGGTCGCACCACCCCGAGGAGCCCTGACGTGACGATCGGCGACAAGGAAGCGACGACGAGCGGGCGCGGCCTCCCGTTCCCGGACGGCGGGGCGCCCGGGACCGGGGAGGCGGTGAGCGGTGAGGCCCTGCTGTCGGTCCGCGACCTGCGGGTCACCCTGCCCGGACGGCGAGGGGGCGGGGTCAGCGCCGTGCGCGGGCTCTCCTTCGACGTGCGCCCCGGCGAGGTGCTCGCTCTCGTGGGGGAGTCGGGGGCGGGGAAGTCGGTCACCGCCCGCGCCGTCCTGGGCATGGCGCCCTCCGGCGCCTCCGTCACCGGAAGCGTCCGCCTGGACGGGCGTGAACTGGTCGGAGCCCCGCCCGCGGTCCTGCGGCCCCTGCGCGGGCGGCGGATGTCCCTGGTGCCCCAGGACGCGCTCGCGGTGCTCAGCCCCGTGCACACCGTGGGCGCCCAACTCGTGCGCGCCCTGCGCTCCGTGCGCCGGATGAGCCGTGCCTCGGCGTGGGAGCGGGCGGTGGCCGCCCTGGACCGGGTCGGCATCCCCGACGCGGCCCGGCGCGCGCACGCCTACCCGCACGAGTTCTCCGGCGGCATGCGCCAGCGGGCGGTCATCGCGATGGCCACGGTCAACGAACCCGCCCTGGTGTTCGCCGACGAGCCCACGACCGCGCTCGACCCCAGGATGCAGGCCCGGATGCTGGAACTGCTGTGCGGGCTGCGGGAGCGGACCGGCACCGCGGTCGTCCTGGTCACCCACGACCTGGGCGTCGTCGGCGGCTACGCCGACCGGGTGGTGGTCGTCTACGCCGGGCGCCACGTCGAGTCGGGCCCGGTGGGGCCGGTCCTGACCCGGCCCCGCGCCCCCTACACCGCGGGCCTGGTCGCCGCGCTGCCCCGGCCCGGGGCCGGGGACCGCCGCCTCCCCGCCATCGCCGGAACGCCCCCCTCGCCGGAGGCGCTGCCCGGCGGCTGCGCCTTCGCGCCCCGCTGTCCGCTGGCGCAGGATCGGTGCCACGCCGAGGAGCCCTCACCCGCGGCGGCGGGGGAGTCGGGCAGGCTGGTGTCCTGCCACCGCTGGCAGGACCTGCCCGACCCGGCGTCCTCCCTGTTCACGGACACCGCGTGACCGGAAGGGCTCACCGGATCCGGCCCCTTGCGTCATACCGGCGACGTTTCCGGCCAGCCCGCCGGGTCCGTTGCGGAGGCGACCGCGGCACCGGTCCCGGCCGCGACGGGAGCACCGCACACACCATGAGGAAGGACGACATGACCACCCCACCGCTGCTGAGCGTGCGCGACCTGGTGGTGCGCTACCCGGGCCGCACCCGGCGGGCCGCCCCGGTGACGGCCGTCGACGGGATCTCCTTCGACATCCACGCGGGGGAGACGCTCGCCCTGGTCGGGGAGTCGGGGTGCGGCAAGTCCAGCACCGCCGCCGCCGTGATCGGGCTGCGGCGGACCCAGGCCGGGACGGTGAGCTTCGAGGGCCGGGAGCTGACCGCCCTGGGCGAGCGGGAACTGCGCGCCCTGCGCCCCGCGCTCCAGCCGGTCTTCCAGGACCCCTACGGCTCGCTCAGCCCGCGCCTGCGCGTGCGCGACGCCGTCGCCGAACCCCTGCGCATCCACGGCCGCTGGGACCGTGCGACCGGCCCCGCCCGGGTGGCGGAGCTGCTGGAGAAGGTCGGACTGGACCCCGCGCACGGCGACCGGCTGCCGCACGAGCTCTCCGGCGGGCAGTGCCAGCGCGTGGGGATCGCCCGCGCGCTGGCCTGTGAGCCGCGGCTGCTGGTCCTGGACGAGCCGGTGTCCGCCCTGGACTCCTCGGTGCGCGCCGGGGTGCTCAACCTGCTCACCGGCCTCCAGGACGAGCTGGGGCTGGGCTACCTGTTCATCTGCCACGACCTGGCGCTCGTCGGGCACGTCGCGCACCGCGCGGCGGTCATGCGCGAGGGGAGGCTGGTGGAGACCGGCCCCGCCCACCGGGTCTGCTCCGACCCCGCCGACCCCTACACCCGCGAACTGGTGGAGGCCGTCCCGGCCTTCCCCGGCACCTCCCGGGACCGGTCGCTGCCGAGCGCCTCGTGAGCCCGGAGCGGCCTCCCCGCGGGCGCGGGAACGTCCTGTCCCGGACCACCGCGCGCGGGGCCGCGGCGCTGCGCGACGTGTGCGGTCTGCCCGCGCTGCCCCTGCTGCTGGTCGGCTCCCAGTTCGCGTTCAACGTCGGCTTCTTCGCGGTCCTGCCCTACCTCGCCGACCACCTCGGCGGCGCCCTGGGCCTGGCCGGATGGCTGGTCGGCCTCGTACTGGGCCTGCGCACCTTCAGCCAGCAGGGGCTGTTCGTGGTGGGAGGCACGCTCACCGACCGGTTCGGGGCGCGCCCGGTGGTGCTGGCGGGCTGCGTGCTGCGGGTGGCCGGGTTCTGCTGGCTCGGCTTCGCACAGGGCACCGGGTCGGTCATCGCCTCGGTCCTGCTCATCGGTTTCGCCGCCGCGCTGTTCTCCCCGGCGGTGGAGACCGAGATCGTGCGCCAGGCCGTGCGGCACGAGCGGCGGACGGGCGAACCCCGTACCCGGATGCTCGCCCTGTTCTCCGTCGCGGGGCAGGCGGGAACCCTCGTCGGTCCGCCGCTGGGCGCCCTGCTGCTGCTCGGCGGCTTCCGCGCCGCCTGCCTGGCCGGGGCCGCGGTCTTCGCCGCCGTGCTGGCCGGGCACCTGCGGCTGATGCCCCGCACCGCGCCGGACGCGCCCGCGGCGGCCGACCGGGGGACGCCGCGCCTGCGGGAGGGGCTGCGCCTGCTGCTGGGCAACCGCCGGTTCCTGGCGCTGAGCCTGGCCTACAGCGGCTACCTGCTGGCCTACAACCAGCTCTACCTGGCCCTGCCCGCGGAGGTGGAGCGGGCGACCGGCTCCCAGACGGCGCTGGGCTGGCTGCTGGCCTGGGCGTCGCTGCTCTACATCGTCACGCAGATGCCCGTGCTGCGCTGGGCCGCCGCCCGTCTGACACGGCGCGCGACGCTGGTGTGGGGGCTGGTGCTGATCTGCCTGGGCTTCGCCGGGGCCGCCGCGTCGATGCCGGTCGGCGCGCTGGGCGGGCTCGTGCCCTCCGCGGTGTTCGTCACCGCGTTGACCCTGGGCCAGGTGCTCATCGTGCCCACGGTGCGGGCCTGGATCCCCGACCTGGTCGAGGACCGCCACCTGGGCCTGTTCACGGGCGCGCTGTCCTCGCTGTCGGGGCTGGTGGTGCTTCTGGGCAGCGTCCCCGCGGGGGCGCTGCTGGACCTGGGCGGGCCGCTTCCCTGGCTCCTGCTCGCCCTGGTGCCGCTCGCCGGAGCGGCGCTGGTCCCCGGTCGGAACCGCCCCTGATCCGGACCGCGCGGGGTTTCGGACCGGACCGCGCGGGGGCGGCGTGGCCCCCACCACGGCGGGGTCTCGTCGGCGGGCCGTCCCGCCGCCGACGCGGGTGACGGCTTCCTCCCCCGCGAGGTTTCGCCGCGCACCGGGGGAGGGTAAGCGTTTTCCGAGCGGAGGGGTGAGAGCTGTCGCACGGGTCTGCCCCGATGTGGGACTCAGGCCGCCCCGGGTCGCCCTTCGTGCTCGCGCGTGCGGCTGCGGTGGCGGGCATGGCGAGGGGGCTGGCGGGAGCGGCGGGGTGGTCCACCAGGTGGTCCACGGATGTGAACCGTTGACACACATGTGAACACAGTGCTAAAAACTGACCATCATAGTCCTTGGATAGCGCTTACCAGACCGTTTCGAGCCGTTCCTCCCCTGTGTTCCCACGCACACCACCGTGTCCGCGTCCCCCCGGACAGCCGGGCGCGGACACCCCCGCCGAAGCCACAGCCGTCACCGGCGCGAGCCGGAAGCCGAAGGGAAACACCACCATGCGCGTACCCCCGGGCCGAGGGCGCCGACACGGCCGCCGAGGCACCGCCCTGTCCGCGACCGCCGCGGCCGCGGCGACGGTCCTGCTCGCCTCAGCCTGCTCGGGCGGTGACGACGGCACCGTGGAGCTGCGCTTCTCCTGGTGGGGCTCGGACGAGCGGCAGACCACCATGCTCCAGATCATCGAGAACTTCGAGGCCGACAACCCCGACATCCGGATCACGGCGGAGACCACCGACTGGTCCGCGTACTGGGACCGCCTGGCCACCAACACCGCGGCCAACGACGCACCCGACGTCGCCATGCAGGAGGAGCGCTACCTGCGCGAGTACGCCGACCGCGGCGCCCTGCTGGACCTGAGCGAGGCCGAGGGCCTGGACCTGTCGCGGATCGACCCGCTGGTCGCCGAGAGCGGCCAGCTGGACGGCCAGACCTTCGGCGCGGCCAGCGGTGTCAACGCCTACACCGTTCACGCCGACCCGGAGGCCTTCGCGGCCGCGGGGGTGGAGATGCCCGACGACGACACCTGGACCTGGGCGGACTACGTCGAGATCGCCGGACAGATCAGCGAGGGCAGCGGCGGCGAGTACGTCGGCGCCCAGAGCATGAGCTACAACGAGGCCGGTTTCCAGGTCTTCGCCCGACAGCACGGGGAGGCGCTCTACAACGAGGACGGCAGCCTCGGCTTCTCCCAGGAGACCCTGGAGGCCTGGTACGAGATCACCCGGGAGCTGCTGGACAACGGCGGCCAGCCCAGCGCCGCCCGGAGCGTGGAGATCGAGGCGGGCGGCATCGACCAGTCGGTCGTGGCCACCAACGAGGGCGCCATGGCGCACTTCTGGAGCAACCAGCTCGGCAACGTGGTCGAGGCCTCCGGGCGCGAGGTCGAGCTCCTGCGCTACCCCGGCGAGACCGAGTTCGACCGGACCGGCCTGTTCTTCAAGCCCGCCATGTTCTACTCGATCTCCGCGGGCTCCGAGCACCCCGAGGAGGCGGCCCGCTTCGTCGACTACATGCTCAACGACACGGCCGCGGCCGAGCTGCTCCTGGCCGACCTGGGCCTGCCCGCCAACACCGAGGTCCGCGAGGCCATCGTCGACGACCTGCCCGAGGCCGACGCCCGGATGGCCGGGTTCATGAGCGGGATCGAGGGCACGATCGTGGACGGCAACCCGCCGGCGCCGATCGGCGCCAGCCAGGTCACGGAGATCAGCAGCCGCGTCAGCGACGGCCTCGCCTTCGGCGACCTCACCCCGGCCGAGGCCGCCGAGCAGTTCATGACCGAGGCCGAGGCGGCCATCGAGACCTCCTGAGCCGTCCGGCGCGGCGTCCGGGGCGGGCGGGACCCGCACCGGACGCCGCCCGGGGGCCGGAGGACCCGGGACCGCGCCTGCGTCCGCGCACGGCCACGGTCGCGGACGCGGCTCCGCCACGGCGGACGTCCGCCACGCCCGCCCTCGCACGCGCCCGCCCGCACGCACACGCACCCGCCCGCACGACCACGAGCAAAGGACGTCCATGACCCCGCACGCCGGAGCGGCCACGCAGGACCGCATCACTAGCGTCACGATCTCCTCGGTCACCCTTCCCCTGGACACGCCCATCAGCGACGCCAAGGTCCTCACCGGGCGCCAGCGCCCGATGACCGAGGTCGCGATGCTCTTCGCCGAGATCACCACCGAGGCCGGTCACGAGGGCGTCGGGTTCGGCTACTCCAAGCGGGCGGGCGGCCCGGGACAGTTCGCCCACGCCCGGGAGGTGGCCTCCGTCCTGCTGGGGGAGGACCCCAGCGACACGGGCAAGATCTGGGACAAGCTCGTCTGGGCGGGCGCCTCGGTGGGCCGCAGCGGGCTGGCCACCCAGGCGATCGCGCCCTTCGACATCGCCCTGTGGGACCTCAAGGCCAAGCGGGCGGGCCTGCCGCTGGCCAAGCTCCTGGGCAGCTACCGCGACTCGGTGCGCTGCTACAACACCTCGGGCGGTTTCCTCCACGCGCCCGTCGAGGAGGTCAAGGAGAGGTCGGCCGCGGCGGTGGCCGACGGCATCGGCGGCATCAAGCTCAAGGTCGGCCACCCCGACAGCGCCACGGACCTGGCCCGGGTCGCGGCGGTGCGCGAGCACCTCGGGGACGGCGTGCCGCTGATGGTCGACGCCAACCAGCAGTGGTCGCGCGCCGACGCCCAGCGCATGTGCCGTGCCTTCGAGGAGTTCGGGCTGGTCTGGATCGAGGAGCCGCTGGACGCCCACGACTTCGAGGGCCACGGGCGCCTGGCCGCGACGTTCGACACCTCCATCGCCACCGGCGAGATGCTCACCAGCGTCGCCGAGCACGCCGAGCTGATCCGGCACGGGGGCGCGGACATCATCCAGCCCGACGCGCCCCGGATCGGCGGCATCACGCAGTTCCTCCAGGTCATGGCGATGGCCGACCGGCGCCACCTCCAGCTGGCCCCGCACTTCGCGATGGAGGTCCACATCCACCTGGCCGCGGCCTACCGGCACGAGCCCTGGGTGGAGCACTTCGAGTGGCTCGACCCCCTCTTCAACGAGCACCTGGAGATCTCTGGCGGGCGCATGCACCTCTCCGACCGGCCCGGACTGGGGGTGACTCTGAGCGATCAGGCGCGCGCGTGGACGGTCGACACCCACCAGGCCAAGGCCTGACCGCGGTGGTGTGAGGGCCGGGACCGGAGCGCGGTCCGGTCCCGGCCGGGGTGCCGTCTGAGCCGGGACCCGCACGGTTGGTCCGGCCCGGCCCGGGGCGAAGCCGGGCGCGGACCCTCCGGAGCCGTGGCTGACGGGGAACGCGGACGCCGCGGGCCCGGCTCAGGAGCCCCCGCGCCGGGCGACGACCTCCTCCAGCAGCCGCACGGCCGTGCCCGCGCCGTCCTCGGCGCGCACCCGTTCGCCCAGGACGCGCGCCCGTTCGGCGAGAGCGGGATCGCCGACCGCGCGGACCAGGGCCGAGGCCAGGGCGTCCGCGGTCAGGCGCTGGCCCCGCAGCGGGGTGACGGCGGCCCCGGCCGCGTGGGTCCGCTGCGCCCAGAACGGCTGGTCGCCCCAGAAGGGGCACCCGACCTGCGGTCTGCCCGCGGCGAGCGCGGCGCCGGTGGTCCCGGCGCCGCCGTGGTGCACGACCGCCGAGCACCGCGGGAACAGCCGCTCGTGCGGGGCCCCGTCGATGACCAGCACGTCGTTCCCACCGGCTCCGGCGGTGATGCCGCCCCGGCCCGAGGCGACGACCGCGCGAACCCCGGCCCGGCGCACGGCCTCGCCCACCACGCGCCCGGTGGCCGCGGGATCGGCCGTGGGCAGGCTGCTGAACCCGATGAACACCGGCGGCCCCCCGGCGCCCAGGAACGCCTCCAGGTCCGGGGAGGGCCGCCACCGCGTGTCCGTCGGCGGGAACCAGAAGCCGGTGGTGCGCACCCGCGGCGGATAGTGCGTACGCGGCGGGAGCAGGTGGCGGCTGAACGCCTGGAGCACGGTGGAGGGTCTCCCGTCCGGCTGGCGCAGCGGGTCGTGGCGCCCGGCCCTTCGGGGCAGGCCCAGTCCGTCCCGGAACTCCTCGGCCACCGCGCGCTGTCCGCGCAGGGCCAGGGCGGTCAGCCGGTAGGTCAGCGGGTTGAGCGCCGGGGGCGCCCACCGCGGCCAGGGCACGCCGGGGGCGGGGAAGGCGCGGGTGGGCACCCAGGAGGGCTGGAGGGCCACCGGGACGGAGGGCACGCCCAGGCGTTCGGCGATGTGCCCTCCCGGCATGCCGGGGATGTGCACGACCACGTCCGCGTCCTCGTCGGTGAGCAGGGCCGTGTCGTCGTGGACCCTGCGCATGAGCGGGGTGATCCTGCGCAGGAGCGCGGCGGCGTGCACGGCGCCGCGCAGCCCCCGCAGTCCGGTCTCCATCACGCCGTTCAGCCCGGGATCGCCCATGAGGGCGTTGGGGCCGTCGTCCACCGGGCGGTAGGCGACGTCGTACTCGGCGGCCAGCGGGGCGGCGGACGCGGGGCCCGCGACCACGCTGGTGTGCCCGGCCGCGTCCAGGGCCCTGGCCAGGGCCAGGAAGGGCTGGACGTCTCCGCGGGTGCCGTGAGTGAGCAGGAGGGCGTGCACGCCGGTCATTCCTTCCGGG
The DNA here is from genome assembly GCF_012396365.1 of Nocardiopsis alborubida. Taxonomy (GTDB): domain Bacteria; phylum Actinomycetota; class Actinomycetes; order Streptosporangiales; family Streptosporangiaceae; genus Nocardiopsis; species Nocardiopsis alborubida. The sequence continues at coordinate 152,800 of NZ_JAAXPG010000014.1, forward strand.
GGGTGAGACCCCGCGCGACGATGTCGATCAGCAGGTCGAGGGTCTGGTGGTAGTGCTCCGGCGCCGCCAGCCGGTCGGCGTTCACGGGCAGGAGCAGGACGGCCTGGAGGACGCCGACGATGGCGGCCGGGTGGGCGTCCACCAGTTCGCCCGTCCCGCGCCGGGCGTCCACGAACGCGCCCAGCGCGGCGGCGGGGCTGTCGGGGGAGGAGGCGGCCCGGGACGGGGCGACCCTGCGCGCGACCGCGTCCATCTCCTCGGGGTGGGTCACGAGCCGTCCGTACAGGGGGTTGTCGGCCAGCTCGTCCAGGCTGGCGCGCAGGAACCGCCGCAGTCCCTCGCGGGTGTCGTCGGTGCTGGTCAGGGCCTCGTCGATGACGCGCTCCCTGACCTCGGCCATCTGGCGCAGCATCAGCTCCAGGTAGAGGGCCTCCTTGGAGTCGAAGAAGGCGTAGAAGCTGCTCTTGGCGATACCGGCGGGCGCGACCAGCTCCTCCAGGGAGGTCTTGCGCAGTCCCCGGGTGGTGAACAGGGCGCGTCCGGACTCCAGCAGCAGGTTGGTGATGCGTTCCTTCTCCTGCGCGGAGAACGCGGGTGGCACGGTGGTTCCTCCCTCGGTGGCGGTGTCCGCGGGCGGTGCCCGCGGACGGTGGTTCCCGGTCAGCGTGCGGCGGCCGGTGCGCGCCCGTCCCGCCCGCCGTGCCGGTGGCCGGTCAGGGACAGGGGGAGCGAACGCCAGCGTGCCACGGCGACCACGACCGCGGTGACCACCGCCATGGCCAGGCCCAGGGGGAGCACGGTGGCCAGCCCGTCCGCGCCGGAGTTGGCGACGGCCCAGGCGATCTTGACCACCAGCCCGCCGTTGACGACGACCAGGCCCCAGCCCAGGGAGCGGTACCAGAACGCCGCGCACAGCGAGCCGAGCAGCGCGGGCACCAGCGGCAGGGTGGCCCAGGTGACCCAGGTGGGGTCCGTGAACAGCTCCCTCTCCATCTCCAGGACCCCGGCCATGGCCGGGTCGATCTCCTCGGGCGCGGGGAACCAGAAGAAGCTGGAGAGCATGGCCACCATGGTCAGCGCCAGCGGCGCGGGCCTGCGCGTCCAGCAGAAGTAGGCGATGGGCAGGAAGAACAGCGGTCGGACGTACCAGCTCAGCGGGTTGAGGTGGCGCGGCCAGGCCCAGGCGAGGAAGTCGGTGAGCAGGTCCATGGGGGTTCCGTTCGACGAGTGTCCGAAACCATGAAAACACTTTGGATTTTTGTTTTCAAGAGGGTGCGCGGGCGCCGTCGTTCGGGCGAGGGGCCGACGGTCGGCGTCCGTAGCCCGTCGCCGAACGGTGTCGTGAGGGCGGACGCGGGCGCCGCGGCCTCCGTACCGGGGCCGGGAACAGTTCGGCCGCGACCGAAGCGTCGGCCTCCTAGAGTCCCGGTCATGACCACCGACCAGCGAACGGAGCCGGGGCGCGCCGCCCCGGCCGCTCCCCTCGCCCACCGCACCATCCGACCGCGCATCCTCTACTTCGGCACCCCCGTGGTGCTGATCTCCACCGTCAACGACGACGGCACCCCCAACCTCGCCCCGATCTCCTCGGCCTGGGCCCTGGGGTACCTGCTGGTGCTGGGACTGGGGGCCACCGGGCAGACCGCGCGCAACCTGGCGGCGCGCCCCGAACTCGTGGCCAGCTTCCCCGCCGCCGAGGACTGGGCGAGCGTCGAGCGGCTGGCGCCGCTCACCGGGCGCGATCCCGTGCCCCCGGGCAAGCCGCCGGGCTGCCGCTTCGAGGCCGACAAGTTCGCCGCCGCGGGCCTGACCCCGCAGGAGTCACAGCGGGTCGCGCCGCCCCGCGTGGCCGAGTGCCCGCTGCAGCTGGAGGCCCGGGCGGTGCGCGTGGACGCCGACGCCTCGGGCGAGCTCACCGTGGTCCAGGCCGAGGTGCTGCGGGTGCACGCGGACGAACGCCTGGTGGTGCCCGGGACCGACCACGTCGACCCCGCGCGCTGGAACCCGCTGATCTACAACTTCCGCCACTACTTCGGGCTGGGGCGCCAGCACGGGCACTCCCACCGCTCGGAGACGCCCGGCTCCTGAGCGGACGGCCGCCGACGGCCACGGGGGTGTCAGCGGAGCGGCCCGGCCGGGCCCGCGCTCAGTCCAGGTCGGACATGTCGAGCACGAAGCGGTGGCGGACGTCGTTGCGCTCCAGGCGTTCGAGAGCCGTGTTCACCCGGGACGACGGCAGCAGCTCGATGTCGGCGGTGATGCCGTGTTCTGCGCAGAAGTCCAGCATGGCGGCGGTGGACGGGCGGCCGCCGCTGCCCGCGGAGCTGAGGCTCTTGCGGCCGATGAGCAGGTCGGCGGTGTCGACGGTGACGGGGCCGAGGTGGCCGAGGTGGCTGAGGGTGCCGTCCATGGCGACCGTGCCCAGGTAGGGGGCCAGGTCGTGGGGGACGGAGACGGTGTCGACGACCACGTCGAACCGGTCCCGGACGGCTTCCATCCGCCCGGCGTCGGTGGAGAGGACGAACCCGTCGGCGCCGAGGCCGTGGGCCTCCTCGGCCTTGTCCGGGCTGCGGCTGATGACGGAGGTCGTGGCGCCGAGCGCGACGGCCAGTTTGACGGCGAGGTGGCCCAGACCGCCCAGCCCGGCCACGGCGACCGTGCTGCCCGGGCCCACTCCGAGGGCCCGCAGGGGTTCCCACACGGTGACGCCGGCACAGAGCAGGGGGGCCGCTCCGGCCGGGTCGAGGCCCTCGGGCAGCCGGTAGGCGAACCCCTCGCGGACGAGGTACTCGCGGGAGTAGCCGCCCAGGGTGGTCGTCCCGTCCCGCCGGTCGCTGCCGCCGTAGGTCAGGGTCGGGAACTCGCGGCAGAAGTTCTCCTGGCCGGCCCGGCACATGGGGCACGTCCCGCAGGAGTCGACGATGTTGCCGACGGCCACGGGGTCACCCGGGGCGAAGCCGGTGACCGCGCCGCCGACCTCGCTCACCGTGCCCGTGAACTCGTGCCCCGGCACCAGGACCCCGTCCGCGTCGCTCCCGTGCGCGCGCAGGGCGTGCAGGTCGCTGAAGCAGACGCCGCAGTAGTCCACGCGTACCGCGACGTCGTCCGGGCGCAGGTCCCGCCGCTGGAGGGATGCGCGTCGCAGGGCGCGTGTCGCGGGGTCCGCCTGCCAACCGGTGGTGGTGCGCATCTCTCTCCTTAAACAGACTGTTCGGTCTATTTGACCCTAGGCGGGCCGGGCCGATTCCGCAAACAAACCGGTCTGTCTGCTAGCGTGAGGCCATGCCTGAGCAGCCGATGCCCGACCAGCCGTCGAGCGCGCGCGGAGCCGCGACCTACCAGCGGATCATCGACGCCGCCACACGGGAGTTCGCCCGGTACGGCATCGCCGGAGCCCGCGTCGAGCGGATCACCGCCGCCGCCCGGACCAACAAGGCGCAGCTCTACGGCTACTTCGGCAACAAGGAACGGCTCTTCGACGCGATCTTCTTCGCCTCGCTGGAGCGCATCACCAACGTCGCCCCCATCGACGCCGAGGACCTGGCCGACTGGGCCGTGCGCCTCTACGACGAGTACCTCGCCCGCCCCGACCTCATCCGCCTCGCCACCTGGGCCCGTCTGGAGCGGCGTCCGGAAGGACACCTCGTCGCGGAGCACGAGCGCCACGACGACCACAAGCTCCGCGCGATCGCCGAGGCCCAGTCCGCCGGGCGCGTCAGGCGGGGCGACCCCTTCGACGTGATGGCCGTGGTCATCGCCATGTCCATGGCCTGGTCGCCGGTGAGCAACGTCTACGCCGCCACCGCGGCGGAGCCCCCGGACGTGCACGACCAGCGGCGCGCCCTGCTGCGGGACTGCGTCCGCCGCGCCGTCGCCCCGGGACAGGAGGCGTCAGCGGGGACGTGAGCCGGGGGCCGACGGCCGACGACGCACCGCGCCCCGGGCGGCGAGCGGTGCCCTCATGACCGCATCCGGCGTTACCCCCGGAGCTCCCCGAGGCCGCGGCCGACGCGGACGCAGGCCAGAACGCCCGCGACCGCTCCGGCCGCGGTGAGGACCAGGGCCGCGCGGAACACGGCCGCGGCGTCCCCGGCGACGGCGGCCCCGAACATGGCCATCGCCCAGTACCCGGGGGAGAACGGGGCCGCGGCCTGCGCCCAGGCGGGCATCATGGAGAGCGGCGCGAGGGCCCCGCCGAGGGCGCTCACGGCCAGGGCGCCGACGTCGCAGACGGCGGCGAGCTCCCCGTGGCCGCGCACGACGCCCGCCAGCGCGACGCCGACCGCCAGGAGGGCGAAGGCCCACACGCAGACCGCGAACAGCAGGAGCGCCGGTGTTCCTGCGACCGGCATGCCCACGACCCGGGCGCCGAAGAGCAGGAGCAGCCCCTGCTGGAGGACCAGGAGCGCGAAGACGGGCAGCGCCTTGCCGAGCAGCATCTCCACGACCGACGCCGGGCTCGCGCGCAGGCGGTTCCAGGTGCGCCAGGTGCGTTCGCTCAGCAGCGCGGTGCCCACGACCGACAGCGACAGCACCGAGAACATGACGAGCATGCCGGTGACCGCCTGCGTCTGCCCGCCGTCGGGCAGCGCCGCACGGTAGAGCGGGCTGAAGACGAGCATGAGCACCATGGGCATGACCAGGTAGCTGACGAGGTGCCCGGGGTCGCGCAGCCGGAGCACCGTGTTGTGGCGGACCAGCAGCGCCAGCCGCCGCGCGGGTTCAGTGCGCACGGGCCACCGCCCGGTACAGGTCGTCGAGGGTGGGCTGGCGCAGGTCCACGGCGCGCACCGGCCGGGCGTGTTCGGTGAGCATCCGCGCCAGGGTGGCGGTGGGGTCGGTGGTGGGCACGCGCACCTCCTCGTCGTCGAAGGTCAGGCGCACCTCTCCGGGCAGGCCGTCGAGCAGCTCCGGGGCGCTGCCCCGGGAGAGGATCCGGCCCCCGTGCGCCACGGCGATGCTGGCGCCCAGTTCGGTGAGTTCGGGCAGGTAGTGGGTGGTGTACACGACCGTCGCGCCCCGCGCGGCCCGGGCGCGCACCGCGTCGAGGAGGGCCTGCCGGGTCTCGGGGTCCACACCCGCGGTCGGCTCGTCCAGGAGCAGGAGGGAGGGGCGGTGGACCATCGCCGCGGCGGCCTGGACGCGGCGCTGCTGGCCTCCGGAGAGCACGCCCACCCGGCGGTCGAGGAAGCCGGTGAGCCGGAGCGCGTCGGCGATCTCGTCGACGGCCGCGTCCAGGGGCCGGCGGCGCAGGCCGTGCAGGCCGCCGAACAGGCGCAGGGTCTCCCGGGGCGTGACGGTCGGGTACAGCGCGAGGTGCTGGGGCGCCAGGCCGAGGAGGCGCCGGGCGGCCCGGGGCGGCTTTCCGCCGATCAGCACCCGGCCGCCGTCGGGGCGCAGCAGGCCCGAGACGACATGGGCGAACGTGGTCTTCCCGGCTCCGTTGTGGCCCACCAGTCCGACGATCTCGCCGGGTTCGGCGACCAGTGTGAAACCGTCCAGGGCGCGGACGGATCCGAATTCCTTGACCAGGGATAACGCTTCCAGCATGGGGGGTTTCCTCGATTTGTCCGTAGGATTTCGTGAAGTTGTATACGGTGTAGACTATGGCTGTGCGCAAGATCAAGCAAGAAAGAAGGCCGGAGATCCTCGACGCCGCCCTGCGGCTCTCGGAGGAGCGGGGGCTGGCGGCCGTGTCGATGCGCGCGGTCGCGGCCGACATCGGCCTCACCCCGATGGCCCTGTACGGGTACTTCGAGGGCAAGGAGGCGCTCCTGGACGGACTCGTCGGCCGCCTGCTGCGGGAGCTGCCCCTGCCCGGCTCCGAGCCCGACCCCCGAACCGACACCGACACCGACACCGACCCCGGATCCCGGCCCGACCGCGATCCCGACCACGGTTCCGCCCCCGCGCCCGGCCCCGATTCCGGCTGGCGCGACCGGCTGCTGGCCTGCGCCCGCGGGGCCCGCGCGCTGGCGCACCGGTACCCGCGGACGTTCCCCCTGCTGCTGGACCGGCCCGCCGAGCTCCCGGAGGCGATGCGGGTCGTGGACGCGCTCTACGCGGCCCTGCTGGACGCGGGTGTGCCGGACGCGCAGGTGGCGGCCCTGGAGCGGATGATCAGCACGTTCGTCCTGGGCTTCGCGGTCTCGGAGGTCAACGGCCGCTTCGGGGAGGGCAGTCTCGGCACGCGCGGACGCCGCGGGCTGGCGGACCCCCGGCAGGTGCCCGCGCACCACCGGCTCGGCGAGGTGCTGGACCGCCCGGTCGACTGGGACGCCGAGTTCGAGGAGGGGCTGGGCAGACTGCTGGAGGTGGTCGAGAGGTCGGCGGCGCCCCGGGCACACGGGTGACACGGGACGGGGAGCAAGGTAGAACAGCACGAGCGCCCCGAGCGCCGGAGCCCGCCCGGCCGAGAACCCTGACGCCGGGGAGTCCGGTGCTTCACCCAGAGCTCCGCCGCACACGACCGCGGGGGAGCGGGGCGGTACCGACGAACGAGGAGCACGATCCTTGACCGACAACCCGTTCCTGTCCCCGAGCGAGCTTCCCTACCGGCTCCCCGACTTCGCGGCCATCCGCGAGGAGCACTTCCTGCCCGCCTTCGACAAGGGCGTGGCCGAGCACCTCGCGGAGGTGGACGCGATCGTCCGCGACCCGCAGCCCCCGACCTTCGACAACACCATCGCGGCGCTGGAGCGATCCGGCGCGCTCCTGGCCAGGGTGGAGACCGTCCTGCACACCCTGGCCGGTTCCGACGCCACCGACGGCATCGAGGAGATCGAGCGGGAGATCGCCCCCAGGGCCGCGCAGCACCGGGACGCCATCTCGCTGAACCGGGACCTGTGGGAGCGCGTTCGGCAGGTCACCACCTCCGACCCGCAGGAGGCCTGGCTGCTGGAGCGGTACCGCCTCGACTTCGTCAAGGCGGGCGCCGACCTGGACGACGACCAGCAGGCCCGGCTGCGCGAGCTCAACACCGAACTCGCCGGGCTGAGCACCGAGTTCTCCCGCAACGTGGTCCGGGCCACCCGCGAGGCCTCCCTCGTCACCGGCGACGTCTCCGACCTCGACGGCCTGGACGAGGCGCACATCAGCGCGATCGAGCGGGACGGGGAGTACGTCCTGCCCCTGCTCAACACCACCGTGCAGCCCGCGCTGGCCCAGCTCACCAACCGCGCCACCCGCGAGCGGCTCTACACCCTGAGCGCCGAGCGCGCTCCCGAGAACCTCGACATCGCCGCGCGCATGGCCGTCCTGCGCGCCGAACGGGCCGCGCTGCTCGGCTACCCCGACCACGCGGCCTACACCGTCGCCGACCAGACCGCCAAGACCGTCGACGCGGTCGAGGAGCGGCTCGGCCAGCTGGTCGGGCCCGCCCGGCGCAACGTCGAGAAGGAGGCCCGTGCCCTGGCCGAGCACGCCGGGCACGACATCGAGCCCTGGGACTGGCCCTTCTACGCCGAGCAGGTGCGCAGGGAGCGCTACGACTTCGACGACAGCGTCCTGCGCCCCTACTTCGAGCTGGGCAGGGTGGTCGAGGACGGCGTCTTCCACGCCGCGACGCTGCTGTACGGGATCACCTTCGCCGAGCGGGCCGACCTGCGGGGCTACCACGAGGACGTGCGGGTGTGGGAGGTGTTCGACCGGGACGGCTCGCCCCTGGGGCTGTTCCTGCTGGACCCCTACGCCAGGCCGACCAAGCGCGGCGGCGCGTGGATGCACAACCTGGTCGACCAGTCCTTCCTGCTGGACGAGCGGCCGGTGGTGGTGAACAACCTCAACATCACCAAGCCCGCCTCGGGCCCAACCCTGCTCACCTTCGACGAGGTCGAGACGGCCTTCCACGAGTTCGGCCACGCCCTGCACGGGCTGCTGTCGGCCGTGCGGTTCCCGCGCGTGCAGGGCACGAGCGTGCCGCGCGACTTCGTGGAGTTCCCCTCCCAGGTCAACGAGATGTGGGCGACCTGGCCGGAGGTCCTGGCCCACTACGCCCGCCACCACGAGACCGGTGAGCCGGTGCCCGCGGAACTCGTCGAGCGCCTGACGGCCGCCCGCCAGTTCAACCAGGGCTTCGCGACCTTCGAGTACCTGGCCGCGGCGCTCCTGGACTGGTCGTGGCACCGCCTGGCCCCGGGCGAGGCGGTGGAGGACCCGGCCTCCTTCGAGGCGCGCGCCCTGGAGGCCGCGGGAGCCCTGCACCCCCTGGTCCGCCCGCGTTACCGGTCCGCGTACTTCATGCACGTGTTCGCCAACGGCTACAGCGCGGGCTACTACTCCTACGTGTGGAGCGAGGTCCTGGACGCCGAGAGCGTGGAGTGGTTCACCGAGAACGGCGGCCTCACCCGGGAGGGCGGGGACCGCTTCCGGGAGAGGGTGCTGTCCGTGGGCGGCGGCGTGGACCCCATGGAGGCGGTCCGCGACTTCCTGGGCCGCGAGCCCCGGATGGAGCCCCTGCTGGCCCGCCGCGGGCTGGCCTGACCCCCGGCTGAGCGGCCGGGGCCGATCCGGTTTACGGCCGACCCGTCGGCGGATCCGCCCCCGCGGCCGAGCCCGGCCCGGGCGCACCGGGAGGCGGTGCGCCCGGGCCCCTCAGGGTCCGTGTCCCGCGGGCCCGGCCCCGCCGCCCGCGCGGCCGGGCCCCGGCAGGGGGCGGGACACCGACCGGCGGGGACCCGACGGGCCCGCGGAGGAGAGGGTGCGAGCCCTACTCCTCGGCCTCCTCGCGGATCAGCTTCCCGTAGGCCTCGGCGTCGAGCAGCGCGTCCACCGCCTCCGGGTCCGCGGGCCTGACCAGGAAGAGCCAGCAGTCGTAGGGGTCGTCGTTGACCTGCTCGGGCTCCTCCGCGAGTTCGGTGTTGACCTCGGTGACCTCGCCCCTGAACGGCGCGTAGAACTCCGACACGGCCTTGACCGACTCCACCGTTCCCACCGGTTCCTCGGCGTCGACCCGCGCTCCGACTTCGGGCAGCTCCAGAAAGACCACGTCGCCCAGCTGCCGCTGGGCGTAGTCGGTCAGTCCGACGGCGACCGTGCCGCCGGACTCGCGGCGGACCCATTCGTGGGACGTGGTGTAGAGCAGGTCGCCCGGGATGCTGGCCATGGCAGGCCCCTTCGTGTCTTTACGTGTGCCAAGCGCGATCACCCCTGGTGGGAGACCGGCAAGGCCAGTGTGCTGGACCGGCGGTCGCCCGGGGGCGCCTTTGGCGCAACCGGGGAGAGGTGTCGCCCCGGCGGCCCCCGGCACACGCCCGAAGGCGTGGCGCGGGCGGACTCCTGAGCCGGGTTCGTCTGTTTCGTCCGGCCTGGGGCGCGCGGGCGCCCGGGAGGAGGGGCGGCCGTCCGCGGTCGGCGTACTGGTCGGTAACCTCGTTGTCGGTCACACCGAACGCACGGGAAGGCGTCCGATGAGCGAGGAACTGTCCGTCCGCCTCGACGGCCACGTCGCCGTCCTGGAGATCCACCGGCCGCCCAACAACCACTTCGACCACGCCGTCCTCAAGGAGCTGGCGGACACCGCCGAGGAGCTGGTCGCCACCGGGGACCGCCGCGCCCTCGTGGTGTGCTCGGAGGGCAAGAACTTCTGCGCCGGGGTGGACTTCGCGGCGGGCGGGGTCGGCGACACCCCGGTCCGGACCCTCAGTGCCATCTACGGCGAGGCGCTGCGCCTGTTCTCCCTGCCGGTGCCCGTGGTCGCCGCCGTCCAGGGCGCGGCGGTGGGCGGCGGCCTGGGCCTGGCCTGCGCGGCGGACTTCCGGGTGGCCGCGCCCTCCACCCGCTTCCACGCCAACTTCGGGCTCCTGGGCCTGCACCAGGGCTTCGGGCTGAGCGTGTCCCTGCCCGCGATCGTCGGCCGCCAGAAGGCCGCCGACATGTTCTACACCGCCCGCCGGGTGACCGGCACCGAGGCCCACGCCATCGGCCTGGCCGACCTGCTGGTGGACGAGGACGCCCTGCGGCGGGCGGCGGTGGACCACGCCCACCGCGTCGCCGCCTCCGCCCCGCTGGCCGTGCGCTCGATGAAGGCCACGCTCCGCGCCGACCTGCTCGCCGCGCTGCCCGCCGCCCTGGACCGGGAGGTCGCGGAGCAGAGCGGGCAGCTCGGCACCAAGGACCACGAGGCCGGGGTCAGCGCCTCCCTCGCCCGGGTCAGGCCCGCCTTCACCGGGGAGTAGTCGGCGCGGCCCCGGTACACGGCAGGGGCACCGCCGACCGTGGCTGGACTGTCGCTGGCCGGGAACACACTCGGTGCCATGAGTTCTCGGATCGGAGCCAACGAGCCCCGTAGCCCCCTTGCGTGGATCGAGTCCATGGGCGGCCCGCTGCTCGCTGTCCCCGTCTCCCTGCTCTCCGCGTGGGAGGGCTGTACCGAGACGGGGATGATCTGGGGGGAGACGGACACCCCTGACGACTACGATCGGGCCTGCGCCGTGGACGGCCTGGCCGGGGTGATCGCCGTGGGAGACGGCGACGGGCGGGCGCTGGTCCTGGGGGACGGTCCCGACCCCGGTTGCTACCTGCCTGAGCACCGTGCTTTCCTGCGCTGGATCGCCGCCGACTCCGAGGCCGACCTGAGAGCCGCGGCCGAGGCGGTCCTGGCCGATTCCGCCGTGGAATGGGAGGAGTGCGGTGTCTGGGTGACGGACGGTCCCGTCATCCTCATGGACTCCGTCACCCCGGGGTCCTCTCCAGACACCGTCCACCCCGGAGAAGGGTCGCCCGAGCGTGCTCCTGTCCCGCTGTCCGCCGGTCGGTGGAGAGTGAGCGCCGCCCACACCCGGACCGACGAGGGGACTCAGGTCAGCCTGGTGCGGCTCCTGCCTGCCGGGGACCTTTGAGGCCGGGGGCCCGGTCACGGGTCTGCGGCCGGTGGTGCGTGCGGCGTCTGGGGGTGCGGACTCCGGATTCCCGGCCCCACCGAGGCCGCCGGTCACTACACTGGTGCAACTCGAAACAGCGTGCGGACAGGGGGTCGCGATGGGTGCACCCGATGTGACGGCGTCCACCCAGTGGTGGCAGGGGCTCAACGCGGCCAAGGCCACCTCCACCCCCGCCGACCGGGTCCGGTCCCTGGTCAGGGAGCACCAGCGCTGGTATCCCAAGGCCGACGTGGCGCTGCTGAGCCGGGCCTACGCCGTCGCCGAGCACCTGCACAAGGAGCAGAAGCGCAAGAGCGGCGAGCCGTTCATCATCCACCCGGTGGCCGTGGCCACCATCCTCGCCGAGATGGGTCTGGACACCGCGACACTGGTCGCCGCGCTCCTGCACGACACGGTGGAGGACACCCCCTTCAGCCTGGCCCACCTCGCGGCGGAGTTCGGGACCGAGGTCGGCGTCATGGTGGACGGCGTCACCAAGGTGGACCGGTCCATGTACGGCAGCGCGGCGGCGGGGGAGACCTTCCGCAAGATGGTGGTGGCCGCCCGCGACGACCTGCGCGTGCTGCTGATCAAGCTCGCCGACCGGCTCCACAACCTGCGCACCCTCCAGTTCCAGCCCCCGCACAAGCGCGTCAAGATCGCCCAGGGCACCCGGGAGCTCCTCATCCCCCTCGCGGAGAGGCTGGGCGTGTACCGGCTCAAGCGCGACCTGGAGGACCTGTGCTTCGAGTACCTGGAGGGAGAGGACTTCGAGCGGGTCAGCGCCCGTGTGCGCAGGGTCCGTGAGAGTTGCGCCCACGAGGTCGACGCGCTGCGCGTCTCCCTGCGCGACGGCCTGGCCTCCTTCCGGGTCAAGGCGCGGGTGGAGGTGCGCTCCCGCCACCCGTACTCGGTGTTCACCTCCGGCACCGGCCTGACCGCCGACCCCGACCCGCTGGACACCGTCCGGTACGTGGTCGTCGTCAAGGGGGACGAGCGCAACGCCTACCTGGCCCTGGGGGCGGTCCACGGGAGGTGGAAGCCCTACCCGGCGAAGTTCCGCGACTTCATCGCCACCCCCCGGTACAACCTGTACCGGGCGCTGCACACCACCGTCCTCACCGAGTCCGGCCGCCGTGTGCAGATCATCATCTGCGACTCCCACGCCCAGCAGGTCTCCGAGTACGGCATCATCGCCGACATCCGCCAGGCCACCGGCAGGGACGGCCGCCTGACGACCGAGCGCACCACCGACCCGGAGTGGCTGACCCGGCTGCTCGGGTGGCAGGAGCAGGCCTCGGCCGAGGAACTGCTGGAGGGCGTGCGCACCGACCTGGCCGACAGCATCACCGTGCTCACCGGGCAGGGCGAGGTCCTCACCCTGCCCGAGGGCGCCACACCGGTCGACGTGGCCTACGCGCTCGGCGCCGACACCGGCGACCGCTACTCGGCGGCGGCCATCGACGGCCGCCTGGTCAGCCCCGCGACCCGGGTCCGGGAGGGGGACACGGTGCACATCATCACCAAGTCCGAACCCGCGCCGGACCGCGGGTGGCTGGAGTCGGTCAGGACCGGCAGGGCGCGGGTCGCGATCGCCGCCTGGCACCGCACGCGCGCCCACGAGCAGGCGGAGCACACCGGCAGGGAGAGGATGATCGCCCTGGTGGGGGCGGACCGGCTCATCGAGGCCGAGTCGTCGGGAGCGATGACCGGGGTGGCGCGCCGTTCGGGCTACCCGTCCCTGGAGGAGCTCTACGTGGCCCTGGGGTACGAGCAGGTCAGCTCCGAGGACGTGGCCGCCCTCCTGCTGCCGTTGGCCTGACGGCGGCCCGGCACGGGTCCCGCCCGAACCGAGCCGGGGCCTTCGGCGTCCCAGGAGGGGGCCGGGCCCGATGGGTCCCAGACCGCTGGGTCCGGACCCAGCGGAACCCGCCCGGGGCTTTCGGCGCCTTCCGGACGGATCCCCGTCCGGGGGGTCCGAACCCGCCGGGTTCAGGCCCCGCCGGTGACGCGCGGGCGGCCGACCGCGTAGCCGTACTGCTCGGGCCAGCGCGTCCGCGCGCCCAGCTCCTCGGCGGCGCGGTGGGCCCAGTAGGGCTCGCGCAGCAACTGCCGTCCCAGGAACACCGCGTCGGCGCGGCCCGAGGCGACGATCTCCTCGGCCTGGGCGGGTTCGGTGATCGCCCCGACCGCGCCGGTGGGCATGCCGGTGGCGCCGCGGACCTGCTCGGCGAAGGGCACCTGGTAGTTCGGGCCCACGGGGATGCGGGCGTCGGCGACCAGGCCGCCGGTGGACACGTCGAGCAGGTCCACGCCCCGGGCCTGGAGCTCCTTGGCGAGCAGGACGGTGTCCTCGCCGGTCCAGCCCTCGCGCTCGTCGGCCTCGTCCTCCGACAGCCAGTCGGTGGCCGAGGTGCGGAAGAGCACCGGCAGGTGCTCGGGCCACACCTCGCGCACGGCCTCGACGACCTCCAGCGCGAAGCGCATCCGGTTCTCGGGGCTGCCGCCGTACTCGTCGGTGCGGTGGTTGGTGGCGGGCGACAGGAAGGAGTGCAGCAGGTAGCCGTGCGCGCCGTGCACCTCGACCACCTGGAACCCGGCGGCCAGCGCCAGCTCGGCCGAGGCCGCGAAGTCGCGGACCAGCTGCCGGATCCCGTCGGCGGTCAGCTCGGCCGGCGCGGCGTAGCCGGGGAAGGCCTCGGTGCCGGGGCCCACCGTCGGCCATCCGCCCTCGGACTCGGGGACGGCCCGTCCGCCCAGCCAGGGCTTGTCCGTCGAGGCCTTGCGCCCGGCGTGCGCGAGCTGGATGGCCGGTACCGCGCCGTGGGCGCTGATCGCGGCGGTCACGCGCGCGAAGGCCTCCTGCTGGCGGCTGTTCCACAGGCCCAGGTCCCAGGGGCTGATCCTCCCGTCGGGCCGCACGCCGGTGGCCTCGACCATGACCAGACCGGTCCCGCCCGCGGCCCGGTCGGCCAGGTGTGCGAGGTGGAAGTCGGTCGGGGCGCCGGTGTCGGGTCCCTCGGAGGCGGCTGAGTACATGCACATCGGGGACATCCACACGCGGTTGGGGATCTCCAGCGACCTCAGCTTCAAGGGGGTGAACAGCGTGCTCAAGGGGTGTCCTTCCGTCTGCGGCACGTGGTCGGCGCCCATCGGGGGGCGGACCGGCGCACGGTGGCCGGGCTCTAATACGATGAATGACGTACTACGGTAAGCAACGTACTACGAAGATTGTCAAACTACGACCGTCCTCGTACTTTGTGGTGGAAGTCGCACGGCGCACGACAGCGGAGGTCATGGCATGCCCGGCAGGGAACGAAGGACCGGAGGCGGTCGGCAGCTGGAACACCCGCGCGCCGAGGAGATCCGGGTGGAGACGGTCATGCACGCCCTGGCCGACCCCGTGCGCCTGCGCATCGTGCGCGAACTGGCACAGGGGCACGACGACATGTCCTGCATCGCCTTCGAACTGCCGGTGAGCAAGTCCACCTCCACCCACCACTTCCGCGTTCTGCGCGAGGCGGGCGTCATCCGCCAGTACTACGAGGGCACCTCGCGCATGAGCTGTCTGCGCGAGGAGGACCTCCACGCGCGCATGCCCGGCCTCCTGGAGGCGGTCCTGCGCGCCGCGCGCATCGCCGAGGGCGACGCGGCCGGCGCGCCCGCCGGGGACGACCCCTCCGAATCCACGGCCGGGAGGAGCCCCTCCGGCGCGGTGCCCTGAGGCCGGGCCGGAGGGGCGGGAAGGCGGCGCCGGTCAGCGGGCCACGTGGGCAGGGATCAGCCCGCGACGCGCCGCCGCGCCTCCGGGGCGCCGAGGCCGGCGCGCGCTGCCGCGGCCGCCTCCGCGTCGGCGGCGACCAGGTCCGCGTTGAGCGCGGCCCCCGCCCGCGTCCCCGACGCCGCCGCGACCGGGACGTTCGCCATCACGTCGGCGACGTTGCCCGCCGCCCACACCCCCTCGACACCGGTGAACCCGCCCGCCTCCACGGCCAGCTGCGCGCCCATCCCGGTCGGGTGCTCCGTCAACGCCAGCCCCAGGTCGGCCAGGAAGTCCGCGCGGGCCGCGAACCGCGGCGCCACCGCCAGCGTGTCCACCGCGAACCCCTTTCCGGAGGCCAGGCGCACGCCCGCCAGCCGGTCCCGGTCGTCGACCTCCAGGCCGCTGACCTCGCCCTCGACCACCCCGACGCCCAGCGCGGCCAACTGCTCCCACTGCTCGTCGCCCAGGTCGACGCCGGTGTGCAGGAACAGCGTCACCTCGGACGACAGCTGCCGGAACATCAGCGCCTGGTGGAACGCCCCCGGCCCGGTCCCCAGCACCCCGACGGCCGTGTCGCGCGCCTCCCAGCCGTGGCAGTACACGCAGTGCACCACGTCCCGCCCCCACAGCCGCGCGAGGCCGGGGACGTCGGGCAGTTCGTCCACCAGGCCCGTGGTCAGCAGCAGCCGCCGGGCCACCGCGCGGCCCCCGTCCTCGGTGTCCACCACCAGGTTCCCGGCCTCCCGGCGCACGCCCGAGACGCGGCCGGACACGATCCGTCCGCCGTAGGAGGCGACCTCCTCGCGCCCGAGGCGGAGCAGTTCCAGCGGCGGGACCCCGTCCCGGGACAGCAGGCCGTGCGACCCGGCGGCCGGGGCGTTGCGCGGCTCCCCGGCGTCGACGACCAGCACCGAACGGCGGGCCCGGGCCAGCGTCAGCGCGGCCGACAGGCCCGCCACACCGCCCCCGACCACCACGACGTCCCACGCCTCACCGGATGCCCGCACCAACTCGTTCTCGTCCATACCGCCACGATGCGGCCGCGGCGCCGCGTTGCCAAAGTCCTTTGCCGTTCCGGCAAAATCCGTGCGGGCGCGGACGTCGCGCGTTCCCCACGGGTACCGCTCACGCGACCGGCGGCAGAGCCAGGCGAAACCGGGTATAGGTGGCGAACTCCCTGACCGGGGCGAACCCGAGCCGGCGCAGCAGTGCGGCGCTCGCGGTGTTGCCGTGGGTGACCCCGGCGAACACGTCGGTGGCGCCCAGCACGGTGTGGGCGCGGTCGACGAGCGCGGCGCAGGCCGCACCAGCGCGGCCGTGCCCGGTGGCACCGTGGTCCAGCCAGTAGCCCAGGCCGTAGCGGGGCGGGTCCACCGCGATGAGGCTGACCTGGCCCACCAGGGCGCCGCGCAACCGGATGCCGTAGGCGCGTTCCCTCCCGTCGGTCCGGGCCAGCGCGGCCCTCACGTCCTCGGCCGAGGCCCGCACCTGCTCGGTGAAATCGCCGTGGCGGGTCACATGGTCGCGGTTGGCCCGGAGCAGGGCCAGATGGTCGGCCGTGTCGGCGGGGGTGAGCAGACGCAGGCGCACCTCGGGGATCGCGGTGGGCAGTTCCTCCGGCAGCGCCGAGAGCGGGGGAGGGGTCATGCGGACACGGTAGAGCGCGCTGTGCCGCGAGTCCACGGGATAAGGGCCGCGATCGACGGTGGACCCTTCGACATCCCCACCTGCCCTGTGCGCCGTGCTCTTGTGCTTGTAGCGAGGTTGGGCGCTCCAACCTCGCTGCAAGTACAAGACCATCGCAGGTCAGAACCCTTGCGTCACACCAGCAACGTTTTCGACCAGGCGACACCCGACACCTACCAGCGGACGCTCTCACCCGCCCCGGTACGGACCACGACGCCCGTCGCCTCGCGCGGGCCCCGAGGCGCTCCTCTTTGCCCTCCGGTGGTATTTCGCGCACACCAGCCGGGTAGCCGACGGGAGTCCGTTGCACCAGCACGCGAGTACACGGGAGAAACCCATGGCCGATCTCAACCCCATCGAACTGCAGAAGGCGCTCAAGGGAGCCGACTACCCCGCCAGCCGCGACGACCTGGTGTCGCTGGCGAAGGGCAACGGTGCGGGCGACGACCTGGTCCAGAAGCTCTCCAACGCCGGTACGAGCCGGTTCGACGGCCCCGACGACGTGCAGAAGGCCCTCTTCGGCAAGTAGCGGCGGCCGACGAACGGGGCCGCGGGGGGCCGCGCGGGTCGGTGGCTCCCCGCAGTCCTGCCGGAGCGGCCATGGAGAGGCCTTCCCAGGGCGGTCGCGCGGCGGCCCGTTCGCGGGTCCCGACCGGCCGGACGGCCCACGGACGGCGCTCGGCGCGTGCGCGGAAACGACTGCGTGGCAAGGGAAGGAGGCCCTCGCGGGCCAGGGGAGCGGGCACGAAACTGTACCGGATGTAAGGTACATTTTTCCCATGGGCTCACAACAGACGCACGCGGCGACCATGACGGCGGCGCGCCGGTGGATGCTGCTGGTGACCGTGGCGGCCGGACTGCTGCTCGTCACCGTGGACAACACGATCCTGTACACCGCCCTGCCGACCCTGACCGCGCAGCTGGGGGCCACGGGCGCGCAGAGCCTGTGGATCATCAACGCCTACCCGGTGGTCATGGCCGGTCTGCTGCTGGGCAGCGGCACGCTGGGCGACCGGATCGGCCACGTGCGCATGTTCGTGGTCGGGCTGGTGGTCTTCGGCCTGGCCTCGCTGGTCGCCGCGTTCTCCCCCACCGCCTGGATCCTCATCGCCTCGCGCGCGCTGCTCGCGGTGGGCGCGGCGGCGATGATGCCCGCCACCCTGGCGCTGATCCGGATCGCCTTCCCCGTCGAGCGCGAACGCAACATCGCCATCGCGGTCTGGGGCAGCGTCTCGGTGGTCGGCGGCGCGCTGGGGCCGATCGTGGGCGGGGTCCTGCTGGAGTTCTTCTGGTGGGGGTCGGTCTTCCTCCTCAACGTGCCCGTGGTCCTCGTGGCGCTGGTCGCGACCGCGCTGATCGCGCCGCCCAACGTCCCCGACCCCGACAAGCGCTGGGACCTGCTCTCCTCGCTCCAGGCCATGGCCGGGCTGGTCGCCTCGGTGCTGGCGATCAAGGAGCTGGCGCACACGCCGCCGCGGTGGCCGCTCTTCGCCGTCGCCGTGGCCGTCGCCGCGGTGGCCTTCGTCCTGTTCACGCGCCGCCAGCGCCGCCTGGAGGACCCGCTGCTGGACTTCGCGGTCTTCCGCAACCCCGCCTTCACCTCCGGCGTGCTGGCCGCGGCGTTCTCGATGTTCGCCATCGGCGGCATCCAGCTCGTCACCACCCAGCGCTTCCAGCTGGTCGTGGGCTTCACGCCGTTGGAGGCCGGGCTGCTGGTGGCCGCCGTGGCGGCGGGTTCGCTGCCGACCGCGCTGCTGGGCGGAGCGTTCCTGCACCGGACCGGCCTGCTGCCCCTGATCGCCGGAGGGCTCGCCACGGGTGTGGCGGGTGTGGTCGTCTCGGTCCTGGGCTTCCAGGCGGGCATCGGCTGGCTCGTCGCGGGGCTGCTGCTGACCGGCGCCGGTCTGGGGGCGGCGATGTCGGTGGCCTCCACCGCGATCATCGGCAACGCGCCCGCCAGCCGCGCCGGGATGGCCTCCTCGGTGGAGGAGGTCTCCTACGAGTTCGGCAACCTGACCGCGGTGGCGCTGATGGGCAGCCTGGTCACGTTCGTCTACGCGGCCGCCGTCCAGCTGCCGCAGGACGCCCCGGCCGCCGCCGGGAGGAGCCTGGCCGACGCCCTGGCCTCGGCAGGGGGCGACGGCGCGGTGGTCGGGGCGGCCCACGCCGCCTTCGACACCGGCTACCTGGTGGTCATGGTCGTGGTCGCGGCGGTCCTGGCGTGTGGTGCCGCCCTCACCTGGCGGCTGCTGCGCCACCATGGTCCCGGCACGTCCTCGTCGGAGTACGCGGACCACTGACACCGGGGGAGAGCATGCGCAAGAGCAACCGGACACAGATCCTGGACGCGGCCTTCCGTGTCGTCCAGCGCGACGGCGTCACGGCCCTGACCTACGAGTCGGTGGCGGCCGAGACGGGTCTGACCAAGGGAGGGCTGCTCTACCACTTCCCCTCGCGCGAGGCCCTGCTCCAGGCCCTGCACGAACACCTGGCCCAGGGGTGGGAGGACCACCTGGCGGAGGCCGCGGGGAGGAGCGCGGAGCGGGCCACGTCCCGTGAGCGCCTGGCGGCCTACGCCCGTGTGGCCGCGCACAGCTCCACGCGCGCCGAGCTGCTGCTCCTGCTGGAGACCGCGAACGAACCGGCCACGCGCGCCCCCTGGGAGGAGGTCATGAGGCGCTGGACGTCCGAACCGTCCGCCGCGCCGCTGACGCCGGAGGAGATGGAGCTGTTCGTGCTGCGCCTGGCCGCGGACGGCCTGTGGATGTACGAGTCGCTGTCCAGCGGCACGCTCCCGCCCCCGCTGCGCCGACAGGTCGCCGAGCACCTGGCCCGCGCCATCGCGCACGGGCAGGACCGGGGCCCGGACCCGGCACCGGTCCGGGAGCAACCGGTGCCCGATCCGGACGCTCCGGGCGGGAACCCGGAACCGGACCCGGGAGCCAAGGCTTCCTGACCAGGGGCCGAGGCCTCCTGGCCGGGTGTGCCTCCCCGCCGGCCGCACGCTCCGGGACAAGGCTTGCCGGCCGCCGACCCCCGTCGGCGCGTGGCGGCGCGTGGCGGCGTTCGCTGGCCGAAGCGTTGCCGGTGTGGCGTGCGGGTCGCTGCACCGGCGGTTCTGCTTCCGCAGCCGTGCGTGAGCCGGTACCGGACGCGATGGCATATCCGGCATAAACGGACAAAAGTGAATCTACGCCGTAAAGGAGCGGCGTTGCAGGCGAAAACGATGACGTGACAGGGACATCACGCGGACAGGTAGCCCTCCGTCCATCGTGCGAACCGCTCGCCGTAGCGGTTCTGTGCTCCGTCCAGCACGGCGGCGACCTCGGAATCCGCGGGCAGGCCGCGTCCGAAGTGCTCCTGGAGCCAGGCACGGTACCGGGCGCGACGGGGTCCGTCCTCGTCCTGGGGCTCGCCGCGCAGGTAGGGCGGGTAGCCGTGGTCGGCGCCGATCTCGGAGTCCGCCCCCAGGAGCAGGACCAGCCCGCGGGGGTCCTCGGCCGCCACCGCCAGGGCGCCCTCGTCACCGAGGACGACGACGGGCAGGGACGCGGGGTCCTCGCGGTCGTCGCAGCGCCACAGGGCGTAGACGGATCCGGAGCCGTTGGCCAGGGCGAAGGGGATGAGGCGGGACCGGAACCCCGGGTCGTCCGGCCAGCCGGACAGCAGCTCGGGGTCGTCGTAGTCGAGCGTCTCGAAGCCGTCCGCGACGAAGTCGCCGCCGGCCCGCTCCTCCAGCTCCCTGAGCAGGTTCAACTCCGGCACGGGCGAGTAGTGGACCACGTCGTCTCCTGGGCGGTACGGTCTGCGGGCCCGAAGAACGTACCGCGCCACCACGACACCCGGACGGTCCGGCGGCGCGGACCGCCGGGGGAGGGAGCTCGGAACCCCTTCCCCCGGGACGGACGTGACGTGCGCGGGACACACCGGGCCGCGAGGCCCACCGGATCCCGGCGCCCACCGGCCCCCAGCATCCGCCGAGTCCCGGCGTCCACCGGACCGCGGTGCCTACCGGGGCGCGGGACGGAACCCGGCGATGGGGTTCTCCAGCGTGCCGACCAGTTGCAGGGCCCCGGACGGGTCCTGGAGGTCGACCATCTGGCGGTTGTCGCGCAGTTGCAGCCGGTTCAGGCACGAGAGCGCGAAGCGTTCCGCGAACAGGTCGTCGCGCGCGAAACGGTCGGCCAGGTGGGGGACGGAGGCCTGGTAGTCGGCCACGCAGGCGGCCACGGTGCGCCAGAAGTCGGCCTCCGGCAGGACGCCCTCACCGGCGAGGACGCCGTTGAGGAAGCGCAGGAAGCAGTCGAAGACGTCGGTGAACAGCGACAGCACCCGCATGTCCTCGGGCACCTCGGCGCGGATGCGCTCGACCTCGGCGGGCAGCTCGGCGTCCGGGCTCATCACCGCGATCTCCTCGGCGATGTCCTTGAGCAGGACCCGCTGGGGCACCCCGTCGCGCAGGACGAGGATGACGTTCTCCCCGTGCGGCATGAACACCAGGTCGTGGGAATAGAAGGAGTGCAGGAGGGGGACGAGGTAGGCGTCGAGGTAGCGGCGCAGCCAGGCCGCGGGCTCCAGGCCCGACTCGGTGATGAGCTCTCCCGCGAGGGACCTCCCCCGGGCGTCGGTGTGCAGCAGCGAGGCCATCGTGGCCAGCCGCTCGCCCGACCGCAGCCGCGCCACCGGGCTCTCACGCCACAGCGCGGCGGTCATCTTCAGGTACGGAGACCCCTCCGCGGAGGCCTGCGCGTAGTGGGTGGTGCGGTAGCCCACCGCGGCCCGCTCGCGCAGGATCTCCACGCGCGTCGCGCGCAGGACCGGGTCGTCGGCCACGAGCGCGGCGACCCAGTCGTTGATGGCGGGGGTGGCCTCCATGTACTTGGCGGACAGCCCGCGCAGGAAGCCCATGTTCAGCACCGAAAGCGCCGTCTTGACGTAGTGGCGCTCGGGGGCCGAGGTGTTGAAGAAGGTGCGGATGGACTGCTGCGCGCGGTACTCGTCGGGGCCGTGGCCCAGGCACACCAGGTCGCGGCGGGCGAGGTCGGCGGCGAAGGTGACCGCCAGCCGGTTCCACCACTGCCACGGGTGGACCGGGATCAGGTGGTAGTCGCCGGGGTCCAGGCCCATGCCGGTCAGCTGCGCGTCGAAGGCGGCGAGGGCCTCGGCGCCGAGTTCGCCCCGCAGCAGTTCCTCGCGGTCCAGGTCGGCCGAGCAGCTGAACGTCGTGCGCTCGCGCCGCGCGGCGACCCACACCAGCCGCACCGGGGCGGCGGCCTCGGGGGCGTAGGCCCGGTACTCCGCGGCGTCGAAGCCCAGGCGCCCGTTGTTGGCGACGAAGCACGGGTGGCCCTCGGTCATCCCCGCCTCGATCTCCTGGAATCCGGCGCGCGCCAGCTCGGCGGCGCTCGGCTGCGCGCCCGACATGCGGTAGGCGCTGCTGGCGAGCGTGCTGGTGATCTCCTCCAGGTAGACGGGCAGGACGTCCTCGCCGAGCGCGAGCGTCCCGCGCAGGTCCAGGACCAGGTCGAGCGCGTCCAGGGGCAGGTGCGCGCCGTCGCGCCGCAGGTCGCGGCGGACGATGCTGTCGGCCTCGATCCGCCAGTGGTCCAGGGCCATGACGCGGGCCGCGAACCGGTACTCGACGGTTCCGTCGTCGCTGGTGACCGAGAACAGGCCGTCGGGGCCGGGTTCGGGGCTGAGCAGCCGCTCGTGGGAGAACTCGGCCAGGGCCTTGCGCACGAGCAGCCGGTTGGCGCGGTCCCACGTCTGGGGGGACAGGTGGGCGGCCGCGTCGCGGGGGTCCTGGAGGCGGGGCTGTCGGGTGTCGGGGACGGTGGCGGGCGCGGTCATCCGGCGATGCCTCCTGTGGTCGGGGCCGCGGCGACGGCGGCGCGGAACTGGGCTCGGGTGCAGGTGCTCAGGCGGGCGTCCTTGTCCCTGAGCGCCACGGTGGTGAGGACCCGGAACCCCACGGCGGCGTTGAGCGTGTGGACGGCGGTGTTGCGTGTGTCCGGTTCGACGACGACGCGTTCGGTGGCGGGGTCGGAGAACAGCAGTTCCATGACGGTGGTGATCACGGCGCGGGAGAAGCCGTGTACGGGTGTGTCCGTGGGCGCCACCAGGAAGTGCATGCCGGTGTCGCCGGGGAGCACGGGGTAGTGGGCGGCGAGTTCGCTGTGCCCGGGGTCGTAGTGCTCCACCAGGAAGCGGGGGGTTCCGCGCCACTCCCCGACGTGGGCGTGCTCGTGTTCGGAGGCGGCCATGGCGCGGTAGTCGCGGGCGACGTCGTCCTCGGTGGCCCCGGACATGAGCCAGAAGTGGGATTTGGGGTGGGTGAGCCAGCGGTGCAGGAGGGGGACGTCGGTGTCGGGGTCCACGGGCCGGACGCGGAACTCGCCGAGTCCGGGGTCGGTGCGGGTGAAGACGGGTGCGGGGGCCTGGCCCGGTGCGGGCCGCGTCGAGGCCTGTGCCTGGTCGCTCATCGCCGCGCCGCCTTCCGAGCCGGGCCGGAGGCCGGGGCCGCCTCCTCCGCCGTGCCGACCCCGATGGGGCCGACCCCGTTCCGTGCGTCGGTGGCCGGGGCCTCGTGCCGGGGCGCGCCGAACTCCTGGAAGGCGATCGAGCGTTCGACGGCGTAGGGCTCGCGGCCCAGCATCGCGCGCAGGATGCAGGAGTTGCGGTAGGCGCCCATGCCCAGGTCGGGGGCGACGAAGCCGTGCGTGTGCAGTTCGGCGTTCTGCACGAAGACGGCGCCCCGGGCGGATCCCGGTCCGCGGCCGTCGTCGGGGGAGCCTCCCCCGCCGGCCGCGTCCTCCCCGTCGGTGGGCGCCTCGCGGTCGACGCGGTAGTCGCGGCGCACCGCGAAGCGCCCGGAGTCGTCCCAGGCCAGCCGGTCGGCGATGGGTTCCAGGAAGTCCGGCATCCGGTACTGGTAGCCGGTGGCGAGCACCAGGCCCTCGGTGCCGAGGGTGAAGTCGCGTCCCTGGTCGGTGTTGCGCAGGTCCAGGGTGTACTCGTCGCGCGCCGCGTCGTGGCGCGCGCCGGTGACCTCGGTGGCGGTCATCAGGCGTACGGGCGGCGGGCCGAGGCGGCTCTTGACGTAGAGGAGGTCGTAGATGGCGTTGATGAGGTCGGAGTCGATCCCCTTGTACAGGTTCTTCTGCGAGGCCACGAGCCGGTCGCGGGTGGGGCCGGGCAGAGCGTGGAAGTGGTCGGCGTACTCGGGGGAGGTCATCTCCAGGGTGAGCTTGGTGTACTCCAGCGGGAAGAAGCGCGGGGAGCGGGTGACCCAGTTCAGCTGGTATCCGTGGCCGTCCAGGTTCTGGAGCAGGTCGTGGAAGATTTCCGCGGCGCTCTGCCCGCTGCCGACGACCGTCACGCTGCGCTTGTCGCGGAGCCGCTGTCTGGCGGGCAGGTAGCCGGAGCTGTGCACGGCGTCGCCGGGCAGGTCTCGGCACGGTTCGGGGAGGTAGGGGGGTGTGCCGGTGCCGAGCACCAGGCGCCGTGCGCGGTGGGTGTGCCGGGTGCCGGTGGCGGTCTCGGTGCTGTGCAGCAGGTAGAGGGACCGGTCGGGGTCGTACTCCACGGACTCCACGCGCTGGCCGAAGCGGACGGTGTCGCCGAGGCGCCGGGCCGCCCAGCGGCAGTAGTCGTCGTACTCGGCGCGCAGGGGGTAGAAGCGCTCGCGGATGTAGAAGGGGTAGAGCCTGCCGGATTCCTTGAGGTAGTTGAGGAAGGAGAAGGGTGAGGTGGGGTCGGCGAGGGTGACCAGGTCGGACATGAACGGGGTCTGGAGTTCGGCCTCCTCCAGGAGCATGCCCGTGTGCCAGGAGAACTCGGGTTTCTCGTCGAGGAAGAGGCCGTCCAGGCCGGGGACGGGCGCGGCCAGGCAGGCCAGGCCGAGGTTGAAGGGGCCGATGCCGACGGCGGCGAAGTCGTGGATCCGGTCGGGGTCGGCGGCCGGGGCGGGGCGGGGGCTGGTGGTCAACGGGACCTCCCGGTGGCGGTGGTCGGCAGGGCGGCGTGGGCCGCGGGCTCGGTGTGGTCCGCGTGGTCCGCGGCCGGGGCGGGCTGGTCGGGCGGGGCCTGGTGGTCGTGGAAGCCGTGTCCGGCGGTGAAGCGGGCGACGTGTTCGGCGATCAGGTCCAGCACCTCGGCGACGTCCTCCCTGGTGGCCCTGGGGTTGAGCAGGGTGAGTTTGAGGTGGGGCCTGCCGTCGACCGTGGTGCGTGCGACGAAGGCGCGGCCCGAGGCGAGCAGTGCCTCGCGTGCGTACCGGTTGGCCGCGTCGGCGGTGTCGGGGTCGGTGCCGGGCGCGGTGCAGCGGAAGACCAGGGTGCTCAGGCTGGGCCGGGTGACCACGGTGAAGCGCGGGTCGGCGTCGAGCAGGGTCCAGGCGGTGTCGGCCAGGTCCAGCACGCTGTCGAAGAGGGCGCCCACGCCGTCGGCTCCCATGACGCGCAGGGTGAGCCACAGTTTGAGGGCGTCGAAGCGGCGCGTGGTCTGCAGGCTCTTGTCGACCTGGTTGGGGGAGAGCAGCGGGGTGCTGCCGTCCGAGCGCGAGTTGAGGTAGTCGGCGTGGTAGGTGACGTGGCGCAGGACGGCGCGGTCGCGGACCACGATCGCGCTGGAGCTGACCGGTTGGAAGAAGGACTTGTGGAAGTCCACGGTGACCGAGTCGGCGCGTTCGACGCCCTCCAGCAGGTGGCGGTGGCGCGAGACCAGCAGGCCGCAGCCGTAGGCGGCGTCGACGTGCATCCACACGCCGCGCTGCTGGCACAGGTCGGCGATGCGGGGCAGGGGGTCGACGCTGCCGAAGTCGGTGGTTCCGGCGGTGGCGACGACGGCGATGGGCAGGAGCCCTTCGGCGCGGCATCCGCGCAGCTGGGCGGCCAGGGCGTCGGGGCGCATGCGCCGTCTGTCGTCGCAGGCCACGGTGATGACGGATTCGTAGCCCAGTCCGAGGAGGGCGGCCGACTTGGCGACGCTGAAGTGTCCGGCCTCGGAGGTCAGGACGCGCATCCTGGGCAGGAGTTCGGCCAGGCGCGTGTCCTGGCCGCTGTCCGCATTGGCGCGTTGGTGGGCCTCGTCGCGCGCCATGAGCAGGGCCTGGAGGTTGGACTGGCTGCCGCCGCTGGTGAAGACGCCGTCCGCGGTCCCGCCGAAGCCGATGCGCTCGCACGTCCAGTCGACGAGCCGCTGTTCGATCAGGGTGCCCCCGGCGCTCTGGTCCCAGGTGTCGAGGGAGGAGTTGACGGCGGACAGGACGGTCTCGCCGAGCAGGGCGGGCAGGACCACGGGGCAGTTGAGGTGTCCCATGTAGCGGGGGTGGTGGAAGTAGACGGCGTCGTCGAGGTAGACGCGTTCGAGTTCGTCCAGTGCCGCGGTGGGGTCGTGGAGCGGCTGGTCGAGGTCGACCTTGTCGATCTGGGGGCGCAGGTCCTCGGCCGTGGCGCCGGTGAGCGGCCGGTCGACCCCCGCGATCCGCCGGGCGACCCGGTCCGCGGCCTCCCCGGTCAGGTCGCGGTAGCGTGCGGCGCTGCCGGCGTCGAGCAGCTGTGTCCGGGGGTCGTCGGGGTCCTGCTCGGAGGGGGGTGTCGGCTCGGGTCTGGTGCCGAGGGCACCGGCGTTCCCGTGCAGCGGGCCCGGTGCGGACCGCGCGAGGGAGCTCATGGATCATCCTCCTGGAAACGGGCATGCCGACAGCATCCGCGAGCCGGATGTGGGCATGGGGTGAGGAACTTCGCGAACACTCTTATGTAGGTCGCCCTAACTAAGGGGAGGCTAGCCTAAGTGTTCGAGCCCGTACAGTGTGAGGAGAGTTACAGTAGCGACCGCTGTGGTTGCTGGGAGTGGCGGAAGGCCGTTGACCAGCACGAACGCCGGTGACACACAGTGGTGTGATCCTCGCGAGAACCGAACGCCCGACGCGTCGGGCGTTTTCGGTGGGAATGACGTTTGCCCGCTCCCGGAACTCCCGCGGCGCTTCGGGGGAGGCCGACGCCCCGGCCCCCGCCCGGGCCGGGGGAGCGCTCGGTGCCCTGACCAGCCCTTTCCTCCCTGAGCCCCGGCCCTACCCCACGTCCGGAGCGCGACGGGGCGGCGCGTCCGGACAGGGACCGGAACCGCGCCGCCGCTCCGCCTCGGCGGTCCTGGTGTCAGCAGCCCGTGAACTGCTCGCTCGCGGACCAGCCGGTGTTGGCCCACTCTTCGGCGGCGGGCGGGGAGAAGTCGGGGTAGAGCGCCGTGAGCTCGGCGAGCAGCCAGCTCGTGAAGCGGGCGGCCCCCTGCGGGCAGGTGTGGATGCCGTCGGAGCTGCGGTCAACCGCACCCTCGTGCTCGCGCTGGTAGGTCTCCCCCCACACCTCACCGGCGTCGAGCACGACGGCGTGCTCCGGGGCGTCCCCGACGACCGCCCGCGCGACGTCGGGCGCCCGGTCCAGCTCTTCCATGTGCGGCTCGTAGAAGTCGTCGGGCCTGATCGGGGGCATGGTGACGAAGACCAGTCTGGCGTCGGCCTCGGTCACCGTGGTCAGCAGCCGCTCGTAGGCGTCCCTCTGCTCCCGCTCGCCGCCCCAGTCGTAGGTGGTGATCTGGTAGATGACCGCGTCGGGTTCGGCCGAGGCGATCTGGCCGGGCAGCGTCTCCCACCGCTCCTCGGAGGTCGGTCCGACGACGTTCCCGCCACCCGCGGAGGCCAGCGACCGGAAGTCGACGCCACCGGCCTCGAAGGCGGCGTCCAGGGGCTGTGCCTGGCCCAGGGCGATCGAGTCGCCGAGCAGGAGCACCGTGGACAGTTCCGACGCCGACGCGTCGGGGGCCGCCGACGCGTCGGCCCTGTCGGGGCGCTCGGAGGCGTCGGTGCCGGCTGAGGGGGCGGAGCAGGCGGCGACCGGCAGGGCCAGCAGGCCGGTCAGGACGAGGAGGGGTCGGTGTCTGGTGATCATGGCCCCGATCGTGCCGCCGCCGCTTCCCGGTCCCGCAGCCGCTGTGTCGCGGTTGTGTCGCAGACGGCCCGCGGTCGCGGCAGCGGCGGACCGGCATGGCCCATACTGGCGCGATGGCGGCGATCCTGCTCATCGAAGACGACCCCCTGGTCCGGCGCGGGCTCGAACTCGCGCTGCACCGGCACGGCCACGACGTGCGCACCGCGGAAGGCGGCGAGGAGGGGCTGCGTGCGTTCCGCGCCTCGGCCCCCGACCTGGTGGTGCTCGACCTGATGTTGCCGGACGTGGACGGGTTCACGGTGTGCCGCCGTATCCGCGGGGCCGGTGAGGTGCCCGTGATCATGCTCACCGCGCGCGGCGACGACTTCGACGTCGTCGGCGGCCTGGAGGCGGGCGCGGACGACTACGTGGTCAAACCGGCACGCCCCACCGTGCTCGACGCGCGGATCCGCGCGGTGCTGCGGCGCGGCGCCGGAACCCACCAGGGGGTGCGCGCGCACCGTGACCTGCGTATCGACACCGCGTCGCTGATGGTGTCGCTGCGCGGCGAGCCGGTGGGGCTCACCCCGACCGAGCTGCGTCTGCTGCTGACCCTGTCGCGTGCCCCCGGCCGGGTGTTCAGCCGCCAGCAGCTGCTGGAGGAGGTGTGGGAGCAGAGCTACATCGGAGACTCCCGGCTGGTCGACAACTGCGTGCAGCGGCTGCGGGCGAAGGTCGAGGCCGATCCGGCCGCCCCCGAGTACGTGCAGACCGTACGCGGGTTCGGCTACCGGTTCGGGCCGGTATGACCGGGCGGCTGTGGCTGCGCGGCCTGCGCTCCCGGCTGCTGGTCGCCTTCGCACTGGTCACCGTGCTCGGAGCCGCGGCGGCGGTCTGGTCGAGCGCGGGGTCGGCGAGCACCGCGCTGGTCGCCTCCCACCAGCGCCAGATCTCCGGGACCATCGCCGGGCAGATCGGTGCTGTCGCCCCGGAGCTGACCTATCCGCCCGACCAGGGAGCGCTCGACCGGCTGCGTACGGTGGTGGGCGCGAACACGCTGGTGGTCTACGGCGACCTGCGGTCGGCGGACGGCGCCGTCACCGCCCTGGTCACCGACGAGCTGCGCTCGGCCGTACGCGCCCGGGACCGGCTCGTCACCCAGCGGATCAGCGCCGAGGGCGGGTCCTGGCTCCTGGTCGGCACCCCCGTCATGATCACCGCGCCCGACGGTACGCGCACCCCCTCCGGCATCGAGGTGTACACCGTGCGCGACCTCGCCGACGTGGAACGGGAGATCGACGGTCTCACCGGGTCCGCGATCACCGCCGCCGCGCTGGGCCGGGCTGGCGGCGCTGTTGGCCGCGGGCAGCGTGCTGCGCCCGGTGCGCGAACTGCGCGACACCGCCGACCGGCTGGCCGCAGGTGACCTGGACGCGCGCTCCCCGCCCCAGGGCGCCGACGAGCTGGCCGAGCTGACCGTGACCGTCAACGAGATGGCCGCGTCGGTACAGGCGTCGATGGCGGAGATGGAGCGGATGCAGGCCGACGCCCGGCGGTTCGCCGCGGACGTCTCCCACGAGCTGCGCACCCCGTTGAGCACGCTGACGGCGGTGGTGGAGGTCCTGGCGGACACGACCGAGGGGATGGAACCGGACGCCCGGGAGTCCGCGCGGATGGCGATCACCGAGACCCAGCGGCTGGTCCGGCTCGTCGAGGACCTGATGGAGGTGTCCCGCTTCGACGCCGGAACCGCTCCGCTGAGGCTGGAGGAGGTCGACGCGGCCGCTGCGGTGCGGGACTCCCTGCGCGTCCGCGACTGGCTGGAGCGGGTCGAGCTGTCGGCACCGGACGGCGTGCTGCTGCGGGCGGACCGGCGGAGGCTGGACGTGGTCGTGGCCAACCTGGTGGGCAACGCGCTGCGGCACGGCGCGCCGCCGGTGCGCGTGCACGTCCGCGCGTCCCCCGCACAGGTGCGGATCACCGTCACCGACGGCGGGGCGGGGGTGCCCGAGCACGTGTTGCCGCACGTGTTCGACCGTTTCTACAAGGCCGACGCCGCCCGTACCCGCACCCCGGGCAGCGGGCTGGGGCTGGCGATCGCGCTGGAGAACGCCCGTCTGCACGGCGGCGACCTCACCGCCGACAACACCGACCGCGGCGGCGCGCGGTTCGTGCTGCGCCTGCCCAGGGAACCGGAGGAGACATGAGACGCGTCTGGTGGGCCGCCGCGGCGCTCCTGGCCGCGGGATGCGGAGTGCAGCCCACCGGGGTCACCGACGGGGGAGAGGCGCCCACGGGCGTGGCGCCCGGGGCCACGCTGTACTTCGTCGACGCCTCCGGTGAGCTGCGGCCCCAACAGCGCGACACCGGCGGCCTGGGCTCGATCTCCGAGGCGCTGGCGCTGCTGCTGGCGGGGCCGGGGGGTTCGGGTATGCACACCGAGATCGAGCCGGTCTCGGTCCAGCGGGTGGGGGTGATCATCGAACCGGGAGTGATCGAACTCGTGACGCCGCTGACCGCCGAGGACGTCACCCCGCTGGGCGTCGACCAGATCGTGTGCACGGCGCTGAGCACCCACGTGCAGAGCGGCGGCGCGCAGGACACACGGGTGCGGGTGCGCTTCACCATGCCCACTCCGGAGACGGAGGAGCTGCGGACCTGCCCGCTGATCACGTGATCAGTCCAGAGCGGTGACGTCGACGAGGGGCGGAGCGGGGGCCGGGAGCGCCAGCCACAACACGGCGAGGCCCACCATGAGCACCGCGAACGCCACCGGTCCGCCGCGCCCGCGGACCCACGCGGCGCGGAACCGGACCGGGTCCTCCACCAGGTACTTCGACAGCGCGGCCAGGCCGATCGAGACCGCGCTCACCAGGGCCGTCCACGACCACCCGTCCAGGCCCGTCACCCCGGGGGAGAGCAGCACGATGACCGGCCAGTGCCACAGGTACAGGCTGTAGGAGACCAGGCCCAGCCACCGCAGGGGCCGCCAGGAGAGAGCCCGTGAGACCAGCGATCGCGGCTCCCGCGCGCACAGCCCGATCAGCAGCGCGGCCGCCAGGGAGTGCGCGAACAGGCCGCCGGTGAACAGCCACGGCGCGTCCGCCCCCTCCACCAGCGACCACGCCGTACCGACGCCGACCGCGAGCAGCACCAGGACCGCGCCCGCGGGTCGGCCCGTCACACGGGCCAGCCAGGCGCGTGCCGGGCGGGTGGCGACCACCGCGCCCAGCAGCAGCGCGGACATCCGGGTGTCGGTGCCCATGTAGGCCCGCGTCGGGTCCGCCGCGCCCGCGAGCACGCTCATCAGCAGCAGTGAGGCGACCGAGGCCAGGGCCGCGACCACCGCGACCCCGCGGTCCGCGCCGCGCCCGAACCGGGCGACGACCAGCAGCACCACCGGCCACAGCAGGTAGAACTGCTCCTCGACCGCGATGCTCCACAGGTGCTCGAACACCCGCTGTCCGCCGAACCGCTCCCAGTAGCCCACCGACTCGGCGAGCAGGTGCCAGTTGACCACGTTCAGCTGGACCCAGGGCCCGTCCGCGAGCGTGGTCCGCACCAGGTCGGGCGGACCCGCCGCCCAGACCAGCACGGTGACGGCGGTGAGCATCACCGCCAGCGCGGGCAGCAGACGACGGATCCGTCTGCCCCAGAAGGCGGTCACGGACACCGTGCCGGTCGCCTCGACCTCCCGCAGCAGCAGGTCGGTGATGAGGTAGCCGGACAGGACGAAGAACAGGTCCACGCCCAGGAAACCACCGGTCAGGTGGCCGGTGTGGAAGAGCAGCACCCCGAGGATCGAGGCGCCCCGCAGCCCGTCCAGGGCGGGCAGGTGCGGTCCTGCCCCGGTGGTCGGGCGGCGGTCCGTGGCGGGTTGGTCGTGCGTCATGGCGCCGATCGTGCCGCGCCCGTGTCGGGGCGCCGTCCCCGTCGTGTCGCGGCCGTGTCCCGGAATCCGGGAGGGTGCGCCGCGCCGGGTCGGGCGGGCCCGGCGGCTCCGCTGAGGAGCGCACGCGGCGGCGGGGATCAGGCGGAGGCGCCCTTGCCGGTGGCCATGACGGCCGTGCGGACCGCGTTGCGCAGCCCTGGGGCCGCGGCGTCGAAGCGTTCCTGGAGCGCTTTGACCGCGGGCCTGTGCCGCCAGCGCTCGTTGGGGGCGAACACGGTCCACACGTCGCCCTCGGCCGCGATCGCGACCAGGGCCGCGTCCTGGAGGGGCACCGTCGCCGCGTCGCGGCCCCCCAGGACCGCGTCGCGCGTGCGCTCGCGCAGCCGGCCGACCTCCTCGGGCCGGACGGGGGTGACCGTGCGGGTGGGGAAGATCCCCAGCGTGCGGCCGCGCCTGACCGTGACCGCCCCGCCCGCGACGAGTTCCCCGCGCACCATCTCCTCGGCCCTGCCCATCTGGGGGTAGAGGAGGTTGATCCAGTGGTGCGGCTCGTCGGGGGACAGGTCGGACAGGACCCGGGCCAGGAACGGGTCCTCGGGCGCTCGGGCGATGGCGCGTGACACCTTGCCGTCGCGGGGGCGCAGCAGCCCGCCGAGGGTCAGGTCGGCCAGCGCCGCGGCGCACAGCAGCTGGCCGCGGTAGGCGGCGCTGACGGGATCGAACCGGTTCTTGCCGGTGTCGTAGCTGAGCAGGTAGAGCCGCTGCGGCAGTGTCAGGTCCATGTCGTTCTCCTCCAGGGCGCCTCGCGGGGAGCCCGCCGACGGCGGGAGCCGCGGCGGGCCCGGACGGGCGCTGTCGTGTCCGTACCCCGTTCGCGTGTGCGGACGGCCCGCGCCGGGGCCGTCACCGGCGCGGTTCCCAGCGGAAGATCCGGGTGGCCGCCGCGACGGCGACGACGACCCAGGCCAGCGTGGGCACCAGCAGGATCAGGGAGTCCGCGACCGGAACGCCGCCGCTCCAGGCGTTGACGACCAGCTCGGAGGCCGAGCCGCCGGGAAGCAGCCGCTTGAGCAGGGTCAGTTCCTCGGTGCCGGTGAACCCCACCCAGCCGGAGACGGCCAGGACGCCGATCATGATGGGCAGCGTGGTCACCTGGGCGTGGTCGGGGGAGTTGGTCAGCCCGGCCGTGGCCAGCCCCAGGCCCGCCATCATGATCATCGTCGCGACGACGGCCGCCACCAGCAGGAGCACGTTGTCCGGGGTGCCGCCGACCACGGCCAGCACGGTCAGGATCACGGTCACCTGGACCAGTGTGACGGCGGTGACCGGGAGCAGCAGGCTGGTGAGGATGCTGGCGTCGCTCGACGCCGTGGAGCGCAGCCGCTTGAGGAAGAGGTTCTGCCTCCGGGAGGCGAGCGTGGTCACCGATGTGGTGTAGAGCCCCATGGTCACCACGAGGAACACCAGTACCGAGGCGATGGCGCCCGGGTCCAGGGCCTCGCGCAGCGCGGGGAAGGCCTGGTGCATGTAGATGTAGAACGCGCTGGAGGCCGCCGGAACGATGAGCATGGTGACCAGGACCAGCCGGTTCCGGAAGATCTGGATCAGCTCGCTCTGAGCGATCGGGAGCATGGTGAAGGTCCTTTTCCTGGAAGGTTCGAGGGAGGCCAATGGGCTGACCGGAAATGCCGATGGTGTGACACGTGGGCTCTGACCTGCGATGGTCCTGTGCTCGCAGCGAGCTTTCGAGCGCCGACATCGGCTGTGAGTACAAGACCACGGCGAGGGGAGCGGGTCGGCGGACCTTTCCGGCCACGGCGTCAGCCGTTGCCGATGGAGCGGAAGACGTCGTCGAGCCGGGTCGGCCCGGCCTCCAGCCCCCGCAGTTCGACCGCGTTGTCCTGAGCCCAGCCGAGCAGGGTGTGCAGGTCCTTCTGCAAACCGAGGGTCTCGACGAGGAAGGCCCCGTCGCCCTGGCGCGCGGCCTGGACGGGCGGCGTCGGCGCGGTGTCGGGAAGCGAGAAGCGGATCGTGGCCGGAAGGGTCTGCGTCAGCTCGGCCACGGTCCCCTCCCGGTGGAGGGAACCCCTGTGCATCAGTCCGATGCGGTCGGCACGCTGCTGGGCCTCCTCCAGGTAGTGCGTGGTCAGCACGATGGTCGAGCCGTCCTCGCGCAGCCGGTCCACGGCCTCCCACAGC
The DNA here is from genome assembly GCF_012396365.1 of Nocardiopsis alborubida. Classification (GTDB taxonomy): domain Bacteria; phylum Actinomycetota; class Actinomycetes; order Streptosporangiales; family Streptosporangiaceae; genus Nocardiopsis; species Nocardiopsis alborubida. The sequence continues at coordinate 186,124 of NZ_JAAXPG010000014.1, forward strand.
CCGTCCCGGGACTGGATGTCCAGACCGGTGGTGGGCTCGTCCAGGAAGATCAGCTCCGGCGACCCGTACGCGGCGGTGGCGAAGTCCAGCCGCCGCTTCTCACCGCCCGAGAGCTGGGACACCCTGGTCCCGGCCTTGGCGGTGAGGCCGACCATGCCGAGCACGCGTTCGACCGTGTCCGTGCGCCGGGTGAGACCGCCGACCAGCCGGACCGACTCCTTCACCGTCAGGTCCGGGGAGAACCCGCTCTCCTGGAGCATGATCCCCACCCGGGGCCGCACGGCGCGCCGGTCGCGCGGGTCCTGGCCGAAGACCCGTACGGTGCCCGAGGTGGCGGTGCGGTGGCCCTCGACGGTCTCCAGGGTCGAGGTCTTGCCCGCGCCGTTCGTGCCGAGCAGCGCGTAGAGTTCCCCGCGCCCCACCTGGAGGGACAGGTCCCTCACGGCGTGGAAGTCCCCGTACTTGAGGTTGAGTCGTTCGACGTCGATGACTGCTGTGGAGGTCATGTGTCCATTGCAGCGCTCGCCGCGCCCGCGGGGCAGTGGGACCACGTCACCACCCGGCCGTGACGTTTGTGGGGGCGAGGCCATGACGCGGTGTCACTGGTGGGCGCGGCGCGATCGGCGGAATACTGGGACCGGACCCCCGCCCTCGACCCCGGAGAGCCGCACATGGACACGCCGAAGGCGACCTCCGAACGGGCCGAGACGACGCAGGGGCAGCTGCACGCGCACAACCTCGGCATGGCCACGGCCTCGCTCACCGCCGTGGGGGTGGTCCTGGCGGCGATCGACTCCGACTCCGTGTGGGACGTCCTCACCCTGGCACTGAGCCTGGTGGCGGCGCTGACGGCCGTCACGCAGTGGGCGGCGGGCCGCTTCTCCCGCGTCGCGCTCCCCTGCCTGGCCGTCACCGCGGCCGTGTGGCTGCTCGGAGTGCTGGTCTGGGAGAACGCGTCGGCGTCCTACGGCTTCGCCGTCGTGGCCACCCTCGTCGTCCACCGGCTGCCGGGCCACCGGACCGCGGCGACAGCGGGGCTGGTCGGCTTCGCCGCCGCGGTGCCCGCGGCGAGGCTGCTCGTGTACGAGGACGTCCTCGACACCCTGGTCCAGTACGTCCTCGCCGCCGCGGCCATCGCCCTGGTGGGGGTCGTGCTGACGTCCCTCAACCAGCTGCTCTCCGGCCTCGTCTCGGAGTTGGCGGCGGCGCGTGAGCGCGAGGCGGAGCTGGCCGTGGCCCAGGAGCGGATGCACTTCGCCAGCGACCTGCACGACATCCAGGGCCACACCCTGCACGTGGTCAAGCTCAAGACCGCACTGGCCCGCAAACTGGTGCGCGCCGACCCCGACCGGGCCGAGGAGGAACTCGGCGAGATCCAGACCCTGGTGGGCGAGACCATCACCCAGACCCGGGAACTGGCCCACGCCCAGCGGCGCCTGAACCTGTCCGCGGAGCTGGAGAACGCCAAGAACCTCTTCGAGGCCGCCGGCATCGACGTGCGCGTGGACCGCGGGGCCGAGGCGGCCCCGGGCGCGGGCGAGCTGCTGGGCCAGGTCCTGCGCGAGACCACCACCAACATCCTGCGCCACGCCCAGGCCGCGCGGGTGCGCATCACCCTGACCGAGACCGGCATCAGCATCGTCAACGACGGCGCCTCCCAGGAGCCGCCCGCACGGCTACGGGGACTGGCCGCCCTGCGCGAGCGCGTGGCCGACAGCGGCGGCGAACTGACGGTCCACCACGACCAGGGCCGGTTCACCACCGCCGCGGAGTTCCCGCACCCGGCCCCGGCAGGACCCACGACAACACGGAAGGACTCACGATGACCACCGTGGTACTCGCCGACGACGAGGCCCTCCTGCGCAAGGCGATGGCCGCCCTGCTCCCGCTGGAGGGGGAGATCACCGTGCTCGCGGAGGCCGAGGACGGGGAGGAGGCCGTGCGGGCCACGCTGGACCACCGGCCCGACGTGCTCGTCATCGACCTGGAGATGCCCAACGTGGACGGGCTCGGCGCCGTCGAGCGGATCCGCCGTGAGCTGCCGGACCAGGTGATCCTCATGCTCACCCGCCACGCCAGGCCCGGCGTGCTTCGCAAGGCGCTCAAGCTCAGGGTCCAGGGCTTCGTCAGCAAGTCCGCGGAACCGGCGCACATCGCCTCGGTCATCGCCAACCTGCACCAGGGCAAGCGGTGGATCGACCCGGACGTCTCCGCTCTCGCCGTCATCGACGACTGCCCGCTCACCGACCGCGAGGTCGACGTGCTGCGGGCGACCGGTGAGGGCTACTCGGTCGCCGACATCGCCGCCCAGCTCCACCTGGCGGAGGGCACGGTGCGCAACTACCTCTCCAACGCGATGCAGAAGACCCAGACGCGCACCCGGCACGAGGCGGCGCGGTACGCGCGTGAGCACGACTGGCTGTGAGCTCCGGCTCCGCTCACCCCGGCACCGGCTTCCCCGGCGCCGCGGGCCCGGGACACCGGCCCGCGGCGCGGCCTCTCCGGTGTGCCCGGGGTGTCCGCCGGGGAGCGCCGGGGCGGTCACCCCGACGGCGGGGGAGACCGCGGCACGTCGGTGACCTCGCTTTTCGCGTTCCACCAGTGACGCCACGTCATGGTCCGACTCAACGCGACGTCATGTCGAAGTGGTGACGTGGTCCCACTGCCGGGTCGGTGCGAGAGCCGGTGGAATGGGGGGCATGAACTTCACAGCGGCCACCACCGGCAGACGCCCGGAGCGGGAGACCTCGTCGCCCCTTCCCCGCACGGGGGCGGCTCGGTATGACCGTGGTCGCGGCGCGGAGCCGGCCCGGCCCTGGAACCGGACGTGAACGAGAGGAACGACATGGCACGCAGCGACACGACCGCCGCCCGGAACCTCCTCGGCTCCCCCGAGCGCACCGACGCGACCACCTCCCCGGACGGAGCGACCATGACCGAGTACCGTCCCGCCCACCCCGTCTCCACCCAGCCCACCCAGCCCGAGCAGCCCGTCAACGTCAAGCGGGCGGCGATGGACGCTGCGGGCGGCCCCTGGGGAATGGTCCTCTCGGCGATCCCGGCCCTGGTCTTCGCCGGGGCCATCGCCTTCGTCCCGCTGCCGGTGGCCATCGGGATCGCGATCGCCCTGGCCGTGGTGATCGCCGTGGTGCAGCTCTGGCGCGGCAGGCCCCTCAGCTCCGTGTACGGCGGGGTGCTCGGCGTCGTGATCGCCGGAGGCGTCGTCACCTGGACCGGGTCGGCCAACGACTTCTTCGTGATCGGGATCTGGGCCGCCCTGGTGGTGGGCGTGGTCGCGCTCGCCACGAACCTCATGAACCGGCCGGTGACCGGCGTCGTCTGGAACGCCGTGCACGGCGGCACCCACGCCTGGCGCGGGGACCGGCCCACGCTGGTTGCGCACCACGTCGCCACGTTCGCGGTGCTGCTCATGTGCGTCCTGCGGTTCGCGGTGCAGGGGTGGCTCTACCTGGCCGACTCCACGGCCTGGCTCGCGATCGCGGACACCGTGATGGGCTTCCCGCTGACGGCGCTGGTCGCCGTGGTGGTCGTCTGGGCGTTCCGCCGCTCCACCAAGCGCCTGGTCAAGCCCGCCGACGCCGCGGCCGCCGCGCGGGGCTGACCGGCCCCACCGGCACCGGCCTCCGGGCCACCGCCCGCCCCTCCGCGTCCCCGACAACGCGGAGGGATCGGGCGGTGGCCGCTGTGGTGCCCGGCGCCTGGCCACCTCGCCGCCCCCCGACCTGCCGTTCCGCCGCACCCCCGCCTCCGGGGTCTTTCCTTCCCGTGGTGGAACGCGGCCTCGGGAAGAGGATTCGGACGTCGGTTCGGGGTCCGCCCACCCGGTGCGGATAGCATCGGGGTGAGCAGTTTCCCCGGCTGCGGCGGGGTTTCGGCCGCGTGAGCGCCGGGGTCCGCGTTTCGTGACGTCAACCCCTGTCTATCGAGGTGGAAGCCCTATGACCGACGATGCGTCCCCGTCCACCCCCGCCTCCGCCGACCGCCCGCCGCGGATCGACACCACCCGGACCCACTCGGCCCGGATCTGGAACTACTGGATGGGCGGCAAGGACCACTACCCGATCGACCGCGAGGCGGGCGACGCGGTCGCCGCGGGCTTCCCCGAGATCGTGGACCTGGCCCGCACCAGCCGGGAGTTCCTGGTCCGCGTGGTGACCCACCTGGCGGGTGAGGCGGGCATCCGACAGTTCCTCGACATCGGCACCGGCATGCCCACCGCCAACAACACCCACGAGGTCGCCCAGTCGATCGCCCCGGACTGCCGCGTGGTCTACGTGGACAACGACCCCCTCGTGCTCGCGCACGCCCGCGCGCTGCTGGTCGGCACCCCCGAGGGGGTCACCGACTACGTCGACGCCGACCTGCGCGACCCCGACACGATCCTGGAACGGGCCGCCCGGACCCTGGACCTCGACCAGCCCGTCGCGCTCATGCTCATGGGCGTCCTGGGCCACGTGCCCGACGACGAGGTCCTGCCGGTCGTGCGCCGGCTCGTGGACGCGCTGCCCTCCGGCAGCTACCTGGCGAGCTACGACGGCACCAACACCAACGAGGCCTACAACGAGGCCATCGAGGCGGGCAACAGACAGGGTGCGGTGCCCTACCTCCTGCGCGCTCCGGACGAGGTGGCCGCCCGCTTCGAGGGCCTGGAACTCCTGGAGCCGGGTGTGGTCCCCTGCCCCCTGTGGCGCCCCGCCCCCGTCGAGGTCGGCACCCGGCGCGGTATGGACCAGTACGGCGGCGTGGCGCGCAAACCCTGACGCCGCGCACGGACTCCGAACCCGCGCGGGGCCGGTCACGGCGGGCGGCCCCGTCCCCGTACGCGGGGCGCACGCGCCGGATCCGCCCGGGGCCGGGCCACGGGCGGATCCGGCCGCGGTCACGGCGCGGGGTAGACCTCCGCGCGGTCGATGGTGACGATGGCGTCGCCGGACCCCGCGGGCCCGTCACCGGTGACCGCGGCGGTGAGGGTGTGCTCGCCGGGCCCGAGTTCGGGGCTGAGGTACACGCGCTGCGCCCCGACCCGGAACGGGTGGTGGTGGCTCACCGGCTCCTCGGGCGGCCCGCCGTCCACGGAGAACGCCGCGTAGCCGTGGTTGGTGTCGGTGATCGCCGTGCTGCCCGCGCCCGGGTCGCCGGAGGGGAGCCGCTGGGTCGCTCCCGCGGCCAGAGGCCGTCCGAGGAGGAGTGGCGCTCTTCTTTCTTCTTGCATCGTTGTGGTCCTGGGGCGGCGGTGCTCACTGGCCGCCCAGACCCGTCGTGGCGACGCTGTTGACGATCTGGCGCTGGAACAGCATGAACACCACCACCATCGGTGCCGCCGCCACCATCGACGCCGCCAGCTGCGAGGCGTAGAAGGTCCCGTAGGAGTCCAGGATGTTGGGGATGCCCACGGGCAGCGTCATCAGGGCCGGGTCGGTCGTGATGATGAACGGCCACAGGTAGTTGTTCCAGGCGGTGATGAACACGAAGATCGACGCCGCCGCCAGGATGGGCCGCGACAGCGGCATGATCACCGTCGTGAACAGCCGCCAGTACGAGGCCCCGTCCATGCGGGCCGCCTCGTCCAGCTCGCGCGGCACCGCGTCGAAGAACCGCTTGAGCACGAACACGATGACCGGCGCCACCAGCTGCGGCAGGACCACCGCCGCGTAGGTGTCCACCAGGCCCAGCGACACCATCTGCTGGAACAGCGGCACGATGAGCAGCTGCGGCGGTACCACGATCGCCGCGATCGTGAGGGCCGTCAGCACCGCGCGGCCCCGGAAGTCCATGCGCGACATCGCGAAGGCGGCCGGGGCCGCCACCGCGATCGTGAGCAGGGTGACCAGCACGGCGATGACCAGGCTGTTGAACAGCCACATCTGGACGTTCCCGGCCTCGAACAGGTTGCGGTACTGCTCCAGGGTGAACCCGGTCCCGGGGACCAGGGTCGGCGGCAGCGAGACCGCGTCCCCCTCGGTCTTGAACGAGGTGATCAGGGCCCACACCATGGGTGCCAGCCACAGCACCGCGAGGACCACCAGCGCCGACATGGCGGCGATCCGCGCTCCGCGGCCCCCGCCCAGCACCAGGTCGCGTTGCCTGGCGCGGTCCAGGGCCGCCTCGGCCCGCCGCGCCGAACGCGTGTTCCGCGTCGCCATGTCAGCCCCTCCTCCTCGCACTGATCCACAACTGGAAGGCGGCCACTCCGAGGACGAGCGCCAGGAACAGGTAGGAGACGGCGGCGCCGTACCCGAACCGGTAGCCGGTGAAGCCCACGTCGTAGATGTGGAGCAGCAGCGACCGGGTCGCCTCGCCCGGGCCGCCTCCGGTCAGCAGGTAGATCTGGTCGAAGACCTTCAGCGAGGCCAGCACCTGCAACAGCAGGACGACCACCGTGGTGCCCCGCAGCTGGGGGAGGGTGATGTGGCGCAGCCGGGCCCACACCCCCGCGCCGTCCAGCGCGGCGGCCTCGTACAGGTGGCCGGGGATCGACTGGAGGGCGGCCAGGTACAGCAGGAAGTTGAACCCGACCGTCCACCACACCGTGGTCAGCGCCACCGACCACATCGCCACGCCCTCGTCGGTCAGCCAGCCCAGGCCCTCCATCCCCAGCAGCCCCAGTGTGTGGTTGAGCAGACCGAAGTCCTCCACGTACAGGAACTTCCACACCAGCGCCACGGTGGCCACCGGCAGCAGGAACGGCAGGAAGAACGACAACCGCCACAACCACTGCCCGGGCAGCCCGGTGTGCACCAGGACCGCCATGGCCAGCGCGACCACCACCAGGGGGACGGTGGTGATGAGGGTGAACAGGACGGTGTTGCCCAGGGTCCGCCACACCATCGGGTCGCCCAGCGCCTCGGCGTAGTTCTCCAGACCGACGAACGCTCCGCCCGCCCCGTTGAGGGCGGTGTCGGTGAAGCTCATCCACAGTCCGCTCACCAGCGGCCAGGCCAGGAACAGCGCGTACACCAGCAGGAAGGGCAGCAGGAACACCAGGGGCGAGTCCGCCGGGCGCCGCCACGGCCGCCGCGCTCCGCCGGGGCCGCCCGGTGTCGGGCCCCCGCCCGGGCGGGGGCGGGCCGGGGCTCGGGTGGTCACGCTCAATCCAGGCCTCCCGGGTTGGTGCGGGCGGCCCAGGAGTCCAGGGTCCGGCCCAGGTGCTCCACCGCCGCCTCGGGCCCGTCGCCGGTCAGGGCCGTGCGCAGCGCCTCGCTCACGTCGGAGTGGAACCGCGATCCGGCCCCGGCGAACCACACCTCGGGGTCGAGCACCGGGGTCTCCCCGGCGGCGGCGTAGTCCGACTGCGGGTCCAGCGCCAGGTACTCCGGCGACCGGGCGATCGGCGAGTAGGCCGGGATATGGCCCGCCTCGCCCCAGATCAGGCTGTTGCGCACCATGAGCGCCACGAACTCGTGGGCGGCGCGCACCCGTTCGGGGTCGGGGTCGCCCTGGCGGGGCAGCACGAAGGCGTGGGAGTCGGCGTACCCGCCGGGCTGGTCGAAGACCGTGGGGAAGGGGGCCGCACCCAGGTCCTCCACGTGTTCCGACAGGTAGGGCAGCTCCCACTCCCCGCACACGAGCATCGCCGAGCGCCCCGAGGCGAAGGCGGCCAGGGCGGTGGGGTAGTCCAGGTTCGGCTCCGACGTCCGGCCGTCGAGTAGTTCGGCGAGGAAGGAGTACACGCGCAGCGCCGCGTCGCGGTCGAACACCGCCGGTCCGCCCTCGGGCAGTTCCATGGACGCGCCGGTCTGGTTGTACAGCATCCAGAACAGCCGCCACCCCTGGGAGTCGTCGTTGACGTGCCCGTAGGAGACGCCGTTGCCGCCCCCGGCCTCGGCCAGCGCCCGGGAGGCCGCGAGGAACCCCTCGGGGGAGTCCATCCCGGTCAGCTTCCCGTCCCCGTCGAGCAGACCGGCCCGGTCGGCGACCCCGGTGTCGTAGAAGACGATCACCGGGTGGGTGTCCAGCGGGACGGCGTAGGTGGTGCCGTCGTGGATGCCGCGCTCCCACAGGTCGGGCACGAAGTCCTCGGCGGTGACCCCGAACTCGGCCAGCAGGTCCAGGTCGAAGGGTTCGAGCAGTCCGCCGGGGGCGTACCCGGGCAGCCGGGACAGGTGCAGCACGGCCGTCTCGGGGGCCCGACCGCCCACGGAGGCCACCGCCAGCTTGGTGTAGTACGGCGGCCCCCAGGCCAGCGTGCTGGGGGTGACGTCCAGGTGCGGGGCCTGTTCGCGCACCGCGTCCAGCATGGTCTGCACCCGGGCGCCGTCGCCGCCCTGGAACAGGCTCCAGAACCGCACCTGCGCGGTCGGTCCCGAACCGGGGGCGGGGGCGCATCCGGCGGCGCCCAGGGCCGAGCCCAGGGCGAGGGCTCCCGTGCCCAGGAGCACGCGGCGGCGGGAGAACGGCGGGGGCGGCCCGGTCGGCGGGCTGGGTCTGCGTGGCGGGTGCGGCATCGGCGGACTCCAAGGGGAGGGCGGGGG
>NZ_JAAXPG010000015.1 GCF_012396365.1 Nocardiopsis alborubida
TTTGCTGCCAACGCAGCAAAGCCCCACCACCCCCGAACCCCCACCGTTGAACGCCCTCCCGGACCACCGCGCGGCAGCTGATGCCGACGCCACCTCAGCCACCCGCACAGACACCCGCCCAGACACCCGCCCAGGCACCCGCCCAGGCAGAGCGCGGTCAGAAAACGCACCATCACGCACCTCCGGGGTCGGAGAACCACCCGGGCACGGCTCACGGAAGGCCGTGACCTTACTCGTCGGAACGGCCACAGGATCGGGACAACGCCAGGTCGGCCACGCGGGCCGCCACACCCCCTGACCAATCCCGCCCAGGGTCCGTGCCGCACGCCCGGCACGGAAGTGGGACAGCCGTGTTGCGGTCCGCACCAAACGACATCGGCCAGGCCACAGCCGCCCGGCCCGGACACGGCGAGGACCACCGTGGACCTGTGGGGCGCACCGGTTCCACCAGCGCCGTCGGCGGGCACTCCGCGCCCGGAGCCGGCCTGGCCCCTGCCCGAACCCGGCCGTGCTGGGCCCGGTCCCGGCCACACTGCGCACGGGTGTGTTTTGCGGACGCACCCAAAGCCCTCCCGCGAAGTCCGCTCCCGGCCCCCGCGGAACCGGCGCGTACCGTGCCCGCGTTGGGCGGGCGACACCAGCGCACCGGCCGCCAGCGCGCCGCGGCGCACACGACGCCTCCCGGAAGGAAACCATGGTCCTCAAACGCCTGCTCGCCGCCTTCGGTGCCGACGGACCCACCGTCGACACCGTCCTGCCGCACCCCCACACCCGGCCCGGAGACCTGTTGGAGGGCAGCGTCGAGCTCACGGGCGGCGGAAGCCGCACCGACATCGCCGAGATCGTCCTCGTGCTGGTCGTCCAGACCGAGGACGAGGAGGGGGAGGCCACCGGCGGCGCGGAGTGCACCCGCGTCCCCGTGGCGGCGGGCGTGAGCCTGGACGCCGGGGAGCACCTGTCGATCCCCTTCAGCCACCCGATCCCCTGGCAGGCGCCCGTCACCGAGGCCGGGGGCTCGCCGCTGCCCGGTGTCTCCGCGGGACTGCGTACCGAGGTGGTCGTCGACGGGGCCGCTGACAAAGGCGACCTCGACCGCGTCCACATCCATCCGCTGCCGGTCCAGGAGCGCGTGCTGGAGGCGATGCTGCGGCTGGGGGCCGTGTTCGCGGGGGTGCGGGTGGAGGGCGGGCCGCCGCCCGGGCCCCACGAGGAGGCCGCGTTCCTCCAGACCCTGGTGTTCCACCCCTCCGAGCACCACGCGCACGAGGTCGGTGAGGTGGAGGTCCTCTTCGCCGCCGACCCCGCGGGCGTCGCGGTGGGCTTCTTCTTCGACCGCCACGCCGAGGGGTTCTCGGAGGGCGCCGCCCCCAGCTGGTTCCGGGCCGAGCACTCCAACGCCGACCACACCGACTGGACGCGGGCGGTGGACGAGTGGATCGGGCAGGCGCTGTACCGGCGCCGCGGGTTCTCCGGCCACCCCGGACACGAGGAGGAGCAGGAGGGCGGCGGCATGCTCGGCGCCGTCGGCGGGGTCGCACTCGGTGTCGCGGGCGGCCTCGCGGCGGGCTACGTGGCGGCCGAGGTCGTGGACGAGATCGGCGACGCGTTCGAGGGCGACGAGGAGGAGCCCGAGGAGGCAGAAGAGGTGGAGGAAGTGGAGGAAGTGGAGTAGGCACCGGAGGAGGGGTGACTCGCCGGGCCCCGCGCCACCGCGGGGACCGTTTCGGGGCCGGGCTCCGATCCGGCTCCCGGCCTGGCGCACGCCCCGCTCCGCGCGCGCCGGGCGCCGCCGCGCTGGCGGTGCCCGGCGTACGGGCGGGCCGCTCCTACTCGGGGCTCTCCGCGTCGTTCCGCTCGGCTTCCTCGCGCTGGCGGCGGTGGTACTCCTCCATCGCCCGGGGGGTGTTCAGCGGCGAGGGCACCCAGGCCACCTCGGTGTCGACCTCACCGCGCTGGATGCGGCGCTCCTCCTCGGTGAGGTACTCCTCGGGGATGTCGAACTCGCCGTCACGGGCGCCCAGGACGAAGGCCTCCCACTCGGCGGGGGTGAAGAACAGGGTGCCCTTCTCGGGAGACTTGCCGTCGCGCACCGCGCGGAAGCCGTCATCGAAGGTGGCGACCTCGACCACGGCCTCGGACTCCTCCTTGGACAGGGAGGACCGCATCCAGACCGCGTCGGTGGTGTCGTGCCACTTCTCGTTGCCCATGGCCTCGGGCGGGAGCTCCCGCTCGGTCTCGGTCCGCTCGCTCATCGCACTTCCTCTTCCCAGCAACCGGCGTCGGCCGGGGTCCCCGGACCGACGGGACAGCGCCGCGGCCTGTCCCACCGCCCGACCCTAGCGTGTGCCGGAGGGGCTCAGGAGCGCCTTCCGCTCTCCTCGCCCACGTCGGGGCCGTCCAACGGCGAGGGGGTCTCGTCCAGCTCGGAGGGCGTCTCGTCCAGCTCGGAGATCTGGTCGTCGTCCAGGTCGGCGTAGGGGTCGTCGCGCCTCTTGCGCCGGTCGTTGAGGAAGGCGAACAGCTCGGCCGCCTCGAAGAGGACGATGAGCGGAACGGCCAGGGCGAGCATGGAGATCGGCTCGGCCGGGGTGATGACGGCCGCGATCACGAACACCGTGAAGATGATGACGCGGCGCCACTTGGCGATGGCCTCGTGCGGCAGGATCCCCAGGATGTTGAGCAGTGCCACCAGCAGCGGCAGCACGAAGCCGAGGCCGAACATGCCCATCATGATGAGCATGTAGTTGAGGTACTCGCTGATGGTGAGGAAGGGGTCGGCGTCCTCGGGCAGGAACCCGAAGAGCATCGTCAGCGCGTACGAGGTGATGTAGTACGCCAGGATCGCGCCCGCGACGAACAGGATCGCGGCCAGCGGCGCGAAGATGTAGGCGTAGCGCTTCTCGCGCCCGTGCAGGGCCGGGGCGACGAAGGCCCACAGCTGGTACAGCCAGAACGGAGCGGAGACGAGGGCGCCGACGAAGAGCCAGATCTTCATCGAGACGAAGAAGGCGTCGAAGGGCCCGGTGACGATGAGGGAGCAGTCGTCGGGGCCGCTCACCTGGGACACGGGCAGGGAGCAGTAGGGCTCCACCAGGAAGTCCCACACCCAGTCGTCGGTCAGGACGCCGACCACCGCGCCCAGGGCGAGGGCGATCATCGCCTTCACCAGACGGTTGCGCAGCTCGCGCAGGTGGTCCATGAGCGGCATCCGGGCCTCGGGGTTGGTGGCCCGGCTTCGTGCCCTCATCGTGCGGTCACTCTCTCGTCGTCTCCTGCGGCCCCGTGCCGGTCGGCGTCAGGGCCCTGGACTCCGGGGCGGGCGGAGCTGGCGCGCGTCGCTCCGCGGCCTCCGGGAACCTAGTTGCCGTAGGTGCGGTGCGTGGTCTCACCGGACTCGTCGACGATGCGCTGGCCGGGGGGCAGCTGCGGGTAGCCCTGCTGCTGGGGCTGCTGCGGCTGCTGCTGCGGGTAACCCTGCTGCTGGGGCTGCCCGTGCGTGTTCTGCTGGGAGGCCTGCTGGTCGTGAGCCTGGGCGCGGGTGTCCGCGTTCTCCTCGGACTCGTTGTTGTCGTCGACCATGCCCTTGGTCTCGGCCTTGAGGATGCGCGCGCTGCGCCCCAGGGAGCGGGCCAGGTCCGGAAGCTTCTTGGCTCCGAAGAGCAGGATCGCCAGGACGATGAGGATGGCGATGGTAGGTCCGTTGAACGGTCCCATGGTTCTACCTCTCTGTGGGGCGCGGCCAAGCGCCTTCGATGGTACGCGCATCCGGGCGCGGGGCTGTCACGGCCCCGTACCGCCGCGGCCGACGCGCTCACGCAGGTCAGCGCTGTTCGCCCGGTACTCGTCCGACGCCCGTGCCACCGCTCGGGACAGCACCCCCGCCGCGCGGCGTGCGCGCAGCACGAGGGCACCGATGGCGACGAGTCCGGCCGCGACCACACCGAACAGGACAGCGAGGACGATCACGCTGCAACCTTATCCCTTCCGACCCGAACTGTCCCCTGCCCCGGGGTGAACGTCTGGGCCTCACTCGGGCGACGAAGTGGTCTCGACCAATTTCGCGGAGGTTTGGGGCGTCCCGTAGTGCTCCAGCGCACGGCGGGCCTCGGCCCGGGCCTCCTCGGCGAGCGCCACGGGAGACACCACGCGCCCCTGCTGTCCCAGGCGCAACGCCAGCCGCACCACCCACGCCGGGGCGGGGGTGCGCAGGGTGGCGCGGACCCCTCCCCCGGGCAGCTCGGCCACCGACTCGCACACGTAGTCCTCGGTCACCCAGCGGGCCGCGGGCTCCAGGTCCAGGACGACCAGGGCGTCGCGCTCCGAGCGCTGGAGGACGCCCCCGGACAGGTCGCGGCGGCCCACCCCCGCGGGCACCTCGGCGGCGAAGGGCAGCACGGTCAGTTCCAGGACCCGGTCCAGGCGGAACAGGCGCACGTCCCTGCGCAGGTGGCAGTAGCCCTCCAGGAAGGGGTAGCCGTCCTGGACCACCAGGCCCATCGGGTCCACGTCGCGCTCGGTGACCTGGTCCAGGTAGCCCGACAGGTAGCGCAGGTGCAGGCGCTGGCCCGCCTCCAGGGCGTCGGCGCAGCGGCGCTGGGTCTGGGCGACCTGCGCGTCACCCTCCAGGCGCACCTGGACCGAGTCGGCCAGCGAGCCCAGGGCGGCCCCCGCGGCGGCGCGCAGCTTCTCGCCCACCCGCTTGAGGGCGCCGGTCTCCAGGCCCCCGGTCTCGGGCAGCGCCTCCAGCAGGGACAGGCCCACGACCAGGCTGGCCGCCTCGTCGGCGGTCAGGCGCAGCGGCTGGGCGAGGGTGTCGGCGTTGGCGATGATGATCTCGCCGGTCTCCTTGGCCGCGTCGAGGTCGACGTCGATGAGGTCACCGGGGGTGTAACCGGGCAGACCGCACATCCACAGCAGGCTGAGGTCGGCGACCACCTGCTTCTCGCTGAGCCCGAAGTGGCTGGCCACCTCGGGCACGCGCACGTCACGGCCCAGCGCGTAGGGGACGAGCATCAGCAGACGGCGCAGCTGGTCGGCGGAGCGGGGCCCCCGGGCGGGGGCCTCGTCCTCCTCCGCGGAACCGGGGCCGTCGCCGGCATCGGCGGCGGGGGCGGTCTCGGCGGTGGCCCTCAGGTGCGCGGCCATGGCCTCGCGGGCGCCGACGGGTTCGACGACGACCGCGTTGGAGCCGAAGTAGGCCACGCGCCGCACCAGGTCGGGGGTGTCGGTGTAGGGCAGGGTGAGCGTGTCCCAGCCGACGCCGGAGCCGTCGCGCTCGCCGGGCACCACGCGCAGGGCGCTGCGGCGCAGGGCGTGCGCGGAGTCGGTGCGCACCCGCAGGACGGCGGTGCGCTCGGACTCGGCGCTGTGGCCCGCGACCACCGAGCGCAGGTCCACCCCCTCCGGGACGACGATGTCGGGGCCGCCGCGCAGGACGGTCACCTCGCCGCGGATGCGGCCCAGGCGGAAGACGCGGCGGGCGTCGCGCAGGCGGTCGTGGCCGACCACGTACCAGTGGCCGCGCAGGTTGACGATGCCCCAGGGTTCGATCTCACGGGTCTCGGCCTCGGTCTGGCCGGGCTTGCGGTAGGCGAAGGAGACGGGGCGCCGGTCGCGCACGGCCTGCCAGACGGGTCCGAAGGAGGGCTCGTCGGTGCGCATGGCGGGCGTGAGGCCGGGGGCGGCCTCGCTGTCGACGGGGACCCCGGCGGAGCGCAGCTTGAACAGGGCGTTGGCGGCGGCCTCGCCGAGGGAGGCGTGCCGCCAGGCGCGGGCGGCCAGGCCCAGCACGAGGGCCTCGTCGGGCAGGAGTTCGATCTCGGGCAGCTCGTAGTCGGAGCGCGAGATGCGGTAGCCCTCCTCGCCGCTGATGGCGTCGCCGGTGCCCACCTGGATGGGGATGCCGCTGTCGCGCAGTTCGCGCTTGTCGCGCTCGAACATGCGCTTGAAGGCCGACTCGGTCTCCGCCTCGGCGTAACCGTGCACCGTCTTCCTGATCTCCTGAGCGGTCAGGTGGCGGCGCGTGGACAACAGACAGATGACCAGGTTCAGCTGTCGTTCCGTCTTCCTGCGCGACATCGTCCGCACCCTTCTCGCCCGTGGTGGATGGACCGGCGGCGGCTGACGCTGGCGCGTCGCCCGGGCACCGGTTCAGCAACGACGGTACCGTGCCTTGCATGATCCGGTGGCGCCGTGGTGAAGTCCGTCAGATCCTCCCCTCCTGGCCGGGGGTCGTGCTGTGCGCGGTGGCGCTGGAGCCCGTGGGCGAAGCGGACGGCAGAGGAGGCGCCAGAGGCCGCGAGGCCTCGGGAGCGGGCGGGGAGGTGACATGCCGCGCGCTGGCCTACACCGACCTGGTGGGCTCGCCCGAGGCGGGCGACACCGTGCTGCTCAACACCGGCGCCCTGGACCTGGGGCTGGGGACGGGCGGGTACGCGCTGGTGGCGGCCGTGCCCGACCGGCTGCCCGCCGACCCCCAGGGGCCCGGCCACCTGGTCAAGGCCCGCTACACGCCGTTGCAGGCCACCGTGCTGGGCGCCGACGAGCAGGGTTCGCCCCACCACGAGGTGCTGCGCTCGGCCGAGGGCGTGGACGGCATGCCGGTGGTGGTGGCCGACCTGCACTCGGCGCTGCCCGCCGTGGTGGCGGGGGTGCGCGCGCACCGGCCGGGGGCGCGGATCGTCCACGTGATGCTGGACGGGGGCGCGCTGCCCGCGGCGTTCTCGCGGCTGGTGGGCGCGCTGCGCGAGGAGGGGCTGCTGGCGGGGTGCGTGACCACGGGGCAGTCCTTCGGCGGTGACCTGGAGGCGGTGACCGTGCACTCGGGGCTGTTGGCCGCCCGGCACGTGCTGGGCGCGGACGTGGCGGTGGTGTGCCAGGGCCCGGGCAACCTGGGCACCGGGACCCCGTGGGGGTTCTCGGGTGTCTCGTGCGGTGAGGCGGTGAACGCGGCGGCGGTGCTGGGCGGGCGTCCGGTGGCGTCGCTGCGGGTGAGCGAGGCCGACGCGCGCGAGCGGCACCGGGGGGTGTCGCACCACAGCCTGACCGCCTACGGGCGGGTGGCGCTGGCGCGGGCGGAGGTGGTGGTGCCGCTGCTGCCGGGGGTGTTCGGTGAGCGCGTGCGCGTCCAGGCCGGGGTTCTGGGCGAGCGGCACACCCTGGTGGAGGTGGGCGTGGAGGGGCTGGAGGAGGCGGTGCGGACGCTTCCGGTGAAGGTGTCGACGATGGGCCGGGGCCTGGAGGAGGACCGTGCGGCCTTCCTGAGCGCCGCTGCGGCGGGCCGCCACGCGGCCGCGCTGCTGTAGGCGCGGGCCAAGAGCGGCGCGGGCGGGTTGTCCACAGGTTCCAGAGCGCCCTGGTCCGGGATGGGGCCGGGCTTCTACCCTGATAAAGAGGGCGCTCGCGCCCCGCCCACCTCGTGCTGCCCGCCCGCCTCGTGCTGCCCGGCCTCCGGTGCGCCCCGCCCCGCTTGACGAGTGCCAGGACGCGGGTCCCGGGCCGCGGGTCTCCGGGGTCCGGCCCGCCTCAGCGCTGGTCGGCCGGGCTGGGGTCACCCGTCACGATCCCGGGTTCGGGGTTCGCACCGCCCCCCGCCTGGGCTTCGGGATTCCGGGGCTTCGAGACCTGCTCCGAGGCCCGCGCCTCCGGAACCTCCGCCCCGGCCGCCTGCGGTGTCCCCGACGCCCTGTCGGCAGGGCCGCGGACCGGACCGCGCCCGTCTTCCCCGGCCGCCCCCGACGTCCCCGGCGCCCCTGCCACGTCCGCCTCCGAAGTCCCCTCCACCGAGGCCTCCGGGCTCGCGTCCCCCGCCCCCGGGCTCCGGGGTTCCGAGGCCCGCGCCTCCGGCGCCGTCCGGGCCGCGGGCACGTCCCTGTGAGGCCCGCTCGGCGCCTGACCGGGCAGGGGCGCCCGCCGGGTGCCCTCCAGCATGTGCTGGGAGGGGGCCTCGAAGAAGGTCCCGGGCCGGAACATGGCCAGCGAGGTCGGCCGGGCGCGCACCCCCTCGTCCACCCGCAGCACCTCGGGCACGAACACGGACCCGTCCCCGCAGGTGATCCCCCACTCCCGTCCCCGACCGGTCGCGACCACCTGCCCGGGCGCCCCGCCGGGGACCCCGCCGACCAGGCGTCCCGAGCACAGTGTGATCCGGGCGCTGCCGAACATCGCGAACGCCCCCGGGTAGGGCTCGGCCAGCGCGCGCACCATCCGGTCCACGTCGCTTCCGGAGGCGGTGAGGTCGAGGCGGCCGTCGCTGGGGCGTCGGCGCGGCCACACCGACGCGTGGCCGCTCTGCGGCCGCCGGGGCGCGGTGCCCTCCAGCAGCCCCTCCACGTGGCGCACGAGCAGGTCCGCCTGTAGGCGCCCCACGCGTTCGTACAGACCGGCGGCGGTGGCGTCCGGGGCCACGTCGAACCAGGCCTGGTCGACGATGTCGCCGCTGTGCTCCTCCCCGTCGAGGTGGAAGAGGGTGACCGCGCTGGAGCGCATGTCGCGCAGGATCGTCCACGGGATGGGCGCCCGGCCGCGGCCGACGGGCAGCGGCGCCGGGTGCAGTCCGACCCCGCCCAGCGCCAGGGAGGACACGACCTCCCCCGGGATACTCCCCGACCAGCCCGCGACGACCATCAGGTCGATGCCGTGGGCGGTGAGCGCCTCGCGCACCTCGCCCGAGCCGAGGTCGGCGCGCAGGTGCGGCACACCGAGCCGACCGGCGAGGGCGCCGTAGTCGAGGTAGCCGGAGCAGTGGGCGAACTCGGCCGGATGGGACACCACCAGGCTCGGCGGGAAGCCTCGGGCGCACAGCTCCTCCAGCGCCGGGACACCGAGGCCCAGCCCGGAGACGTAGCAGTAGCGCCGACGGTCTGACATGAGCCTCCCCCTCGCCCGTCCACCGATGGATTCGACTCTACGCACCGGTCGGGGAACGGCAGTGGAACGCGGTACCCGGGCGTGTCCGCCCGGGCACCACCCGCGCCGGGCACGCGGACGCCCCCGCGGGTTCCTCCCCGCGGGGGCGTCCGGTGTCCGGCTGTCCGGGTGTGCACGCGTGTACGCGCTCGGGTCCGCCGGGGACCGCTCCCCGGTCCCGGGCGTACACGCACGTGCCGGAAGGGCTACTCCCCGCCCTCCTCGGGCGCGGGGGACTCCTCCGGCGCGGCCTCCTCGCCGTCGGCGCCCTCGCCCTCGGCGGGCTCGGCGGGCGGCGGGTTGTCGTAGGCGCCCAGGACGTCGATGACGAAGACCAGCGTCCCGGCGGGGGCTCCCCCGGTCTCCTCCGCGGTCTCGCCGTAGGCCATGTCACCGGGTACGACCAGCATCAGGCGGCTGCCGACCGGCTGGCCGACGATGCCCTCGTCCCAGCCCTGGATGACCGCGCCCGCGCCGATCGTGGTGTCGAAGGGGTCGCCGCCGCGGCTCCAGGTGGAGTCGAACACCGGGTGCTCGCCGTCCTCGTCGGCCTCCCAGCGCACACCGCTGTACTGGACGATGACCTGCTGGCCCTCCTCGACCTCGGGGCCGTCGCCCTCGATGAGCGGGACGGTCTCCAGGTCCTCGGGGGGGTCGGTGTCGGGGATCTCGATGGTGGGCTCGCTGTGTCCCTCCTGGGTCACCGTGGGCAGGCCGTCGCCGCCGTCGGTGACCTGCTCACCCTCCACGACCGAACCCTTGTTGAAGCGGTCCATCAGGTCGATGACCAGGACGCTCGCGCCCTCCTGGACGGGCTGGCCCGACATCTCCGCCTGCTGGCGCTCCTGCTCGGTGAGCGGCGGGAAGACGTACACCGCCCGGCTGCCGACCGGCTGGCTGACCAGCACGTCGCTGATCTCCTCGGGCATCTGCTCCATGCGGATGAGGTCCGGGGCTCCGGTCTCGTAGCTGGACTGTCCCTCGACGGGCTCGCCCTCGCCGGGACCGGTCCACTGGTACTGGACGACGTTGGCGATCAGGAGGTCGTCGGCGCGCACCAGCTCGTTCTCGCCCGGGCCCTCCTCGACGACGCCCGAGAGCTGCTCGGTCGGGGGCTCCTCGTCGGGGAAGGCGACCTCCGGTTCCTCACCGACCTCGCCGGTGACGTCGGGAAGCCGCGGGTCGAGCTGGTCCTCCCCCATACGCATGAAGGCGGGAGTACGCCATTCTTCGGGGATGTTTCCGCAGCTTGAGACCGCCAGGGCGATCGCGGTCAGCGGCACCGCGAGGGCGGCAGCACGTCGGTGCATGGGTCACAACCTCTGATTTCCGGCTTGGGACAGAGTCACACTACCGAAAAGAAGGACCGTAACCACCCCCCGGAACACCACGAACACCGGAGCCCCGCCTCGGACGGTCTTCGACCGCCGGACGGGGCTCCGGGAGCAGTGGACCGGAAGTCCTACATACCGGCGATGAGCTTCTCCACCCGCTCGTCCACCGACTTGAAGGGGTCCTTGCACAGCACCGTGCGCTGGGCCTGGTCGTTGAGCTTGAGGTGCACCCAGTCCACCGTGAAGTCGCGGCGCTGCTCCTGGGCGCGTCGGATGAACTCGCCGCGCAGCCGGGCCCGCGTGGTCTGCGGCGGCACCGACTTGGCCTCGAAGATCTTCAGGTCGCCGACCACCCGCTCCATCTGGCCGCGGGCCTGGAGCAGGTAGAACAGCCCGCGGTCGCGGTGGATGTCGTGGTAGGTCAGGTCGAGCTGGGCCACCCGCGGCGAGGACAGGGACAGGTCGTGCTTGTCGCGGTAGCGCTCCAGCAGCAGGTACTTGGCCACCCAGTCGATCTCCCGCGAGACGGTCTCCAGGTTCTGGGTCTCGACCGCCTCCAGGGTGCGCTGCCACAGCTCCAGGACGCGCTTGCCGGTGGCGTCGGTGCCGTGCCGGTCGACGTAGCTCTGCACCTTGTCCAGGTACTCGCGCTGGATCTCCAGCGCGCTGGCCTCGCGCCCGTTGGCCAGGCGCACCTTGCGGCGGCCGGTCATGTCGTGGCTGACCTCGCGGATGGCCCGGATCGGGTTCTCCAGCGTGTAGTCGCGCATGACCACCCCGGCCTCGATCATGCGCAGCACCAGGTCGGTGGAGCCCAGCTTGAGCAGGGTGGTGGTCTCGCTCATGTTGGAGTCGCCGACGATGACGTGCAGGCGCCGGAAGCGCTCGGCGTCCGCGTGCGGCTCGTCCCGGGTGTTGATGATGGGGCGCGAGCGCGTGGTGGCCGAGGAGACGCCCTCCCAGATGTGCTCGGCGCGCTGGCTGACGCAGAACAGGGCTCCGCGGGGGGTCTGGAGCACCTTTCCTGCGCCGCAGATGATCTGGCGGGTGACCAGGAAGGGGATGAGCACGTCGGCCAGGCGTCCGAACTCGCCGTGCCGCCCCACGAGGTAGTTCTCGTGGCAGCCGTAGGAGTTGCCCGCCGAGTCGGTGTTGTTCTTGAACAGGTAGATGTCCCCGGCGATGCCCTCCTCGTGCAGGCGCTGCTCGGCGTCGACCTGCAGCCCCTCCAGGATGCGCTCTCCGGCCTTGTCGTGGGCCACCAGGTCCACGAGGCTGTCGCACTCGGGGGTGGCGTACTCGGGGTGGCTGCCCACGTCCAGGTACAGGCGGGCGCCGTTGCGCAGGAACACGTTGCTGCTGCGCCCCCAGGAGACCACCCTGCGGAAGAGGTAGCGGGCGACCTCGTCCGGGGACAGGCGGCGCTGTCCACGGAAGGTGCACGTGACCCCGTACTCGTTCTCCAGCCCGAAGATCCGTCGTTCCACGCGGCCTCACCAACTTCCCTCACCGGGGTGTGGACGACGGGGCCGCGCCGTCCACACCCGCCCGGCCGGTGCGGCGCCTCGGGAGCGCCGCACCGTGATCATCGTTTCCAGGTCACTCGTCGGTCCCGCCCGCGGTGGTGCTTCCAGTACTTCCGGTGCTTCCGGTGGCGCCGCCGGACGCGGTGCCGCCGGCCGCCCTGCCCTCCTCGATGAGGTCGGTCAGGCGCTGGCCGTGGATGCGGCGGAACTTGCGGTGCTCCCTGGACCGCTCCAGGACCGCGACCTCCAGGTTGGTGGCCTCCAGTTCGCGCTCCTCGCCGTTCTCCCTGGCCAGGGCGTGGGTGGCCGCGTTGAGGGCGGCGCTGAGGGGGGCGTCGGCGGCGAAGCGGTCCTTGAGCACGCCGGACACGTGCTCGGAGGAACCGCCCACGGCCACGAAGCCCTGCTCGTCCACGATGGAGCCGTCGAAGGTGATGCGGTAGATCTCGTCCTCGGCGGAGGTGTCGCCGACCTCGGCGACGACGATCTCCACCTCCCAGGGCTTGAGGCTCTCGCTGAAGACGGTGCCCAGGGTCTGGGCGTAGATGTTGGCGAGCTGGCGCCCGCTGACGTCGCGGCGGTCGTACTGGTACCCGCGCACGTCGGCGAAGCGCACGCCCATCAGGCGCAGGTTCTCGAACTCGGGGTAGCGGCCGACGGCGGCGAAGCCGATCCGGTCGTAGAGCTCGCTGATCTTGTGCAGGGTGCGGGACATGTTGTCCGCCACCAGGAGGATCCCACCCTCGTACTGCAGGACGACGGCGCTGCGGCCGCGCGCGATGCCCTTGCGCGCGTAGTCCGCCTTGTCCTTCATCTGCTGTTCGGGGGCGACGTAGAACGGCATCGACACCGCGGATCGTTTCCTTACCTAGTCGGGAGATGTCTGGTGTGGGACGGGACCGGTTCAGCCCAGCGTGGCCGTGGGGCCGTCGGGGTCGGCCGCGCGTCCCTGGACCACCTCGGTCGCCAGGCGGGCGACGTCCTCGGCGGGCAGACGGCGGTGGCCGTCCGCGGTGACGACGTCGACGAGGGGGAAGATCTTGCGGTGCAGGTCGGGGCCGCCGGTGGCGGAGTCGTCGTCGGCTGCGTCGTAGAGGGCCTCCAGGGCGACCCTGGCGGCGCCGGTCTGGTCGAGGTCCTCGCGGTAGAGCTTCTTGATCGAGCCCCTGGCGAAGACCGAGCCGGAGCCGATGGAGTGGTAGCGCTGCTCCTCGTAGCGGCCGCCGGTGGCGTCGTAGCTGAACACGCGGCCCTGTCCGGTGTTCTCGTCGTAGCCGACCAGCAGCGGGACGACGACGAAGCCCTGCATGGCCAGGCCGAGGTTGCCGCGGACCATCTGCGCGAGCTTGTTGGCCTTACCTTCGAGGGAGAGCGAGCGGCCCTCCATCTTCTCGTAGTGCTCCAGCTCGACCTGGTAGAGGCGGGCCAGCTCGATACCGAACCCCGCCGAACCCGCGATGGCCACGGCGGAGAACTCGTCGGTGCGGAAGACCTTCTCCATGTCGCGGTTGGCGATGACGTTGCCCTGCGTGGCCCTGCGGTCGCCCGCCAGGAGCACACCGCCGGGGAAGGTCAGTGCGACGATGGTCGTGGCGTCGGGGGTGAGGTGCTCGGTCCCTCCGCCCGGGGGCAGCTTGTGTCCGGGCAGCATCTCGGGGCGGACCGAACTGAGAAACTCGGTGAAGGACGAGGTTCCCGCACTCATGAAAGCGGCGGGCAACCGTCCGCCCTCGAACCCTTCGAACACGCGACTCCCTCCACGCGCGCCCCACCCCGGTATGGGGGCGGGTGGGGCGCCTGTTGTCCTTGTTGTCTGCGGTCAGGCTGTGCGCCGACCGTTGGAACTGACCCTAGTCCTGCGCGCGGCGGGGCTGACGGCGCTGGAGTGCGCTGTCAGCGAACCGCCGCGGGACGGCTACTGTCCGCCCTTTTGCACGAACTGTCGGACGAAGTCCTCGGCGTTGCTCTCCAGCACGTCGTCGATCTCGTCGAGGATGTCGTCGACGTCCTCGTCCAGTTGGTCGTTGCGCTCCTGAACGTCCGCCGAGGCCTCGGTCTCCTCGACCTCCTCGTCACGGCGTGAGGCGTGCTTCTGGCCGCCCGTGTCCTTCGTCGCCATAGCCGGTTACCTCCCGTTCGGGCTCCCCGTTCGGGGCTCTTGCCCTTATCTTGGCCCAACACCGGGCGCCTCAACCCCCTTCCCGGGGCCCGATACTCGCTAGTTACCTCGGATCGTCCCATGTGCGCGCCCACGTGCTCGTACGCGTGTGCGCCGCGCCCGGGCGTGTCACGGCCGGCGCCGCGAGGGTTCGGCGGGGCCGCGGGGCCGCCGCTCCCCCCGGACCGCGCCGGACGCCCGGGGAGCCCGCGTCGGCCCCTTCCAGCCCGCACTGCCCGCGGTGGCCCGCACCAACCCACGCCGCACCGCTGCACCCGCGCCGGGCCGGGCCGGGCCGGGCCGCCACAGGTACGGCTGTTCGCCCTGCGCACGGGAGTTACCCGCGGGTCACCGCCCTGACCTTCGGGGTTACTCCTACGTGTCCACATGGTCACGGATGGCACCCGGTTCCGGTGACCGCATCCGGCCACGCAACACCTCTTGCCAGAATTCCATTTCCGTGTTGCGGAAGCGATAACGACAGAGAAGCACAAGGTCAGACACATCATCACCATGCGTCACATATTGCAATTCATTAGATCATCCGATGATCCTGCCATCCCTGGAAAGGCGGACCCCGATGTCCGCTCTTCCGCTATCCAGGTTGTGCACTTATGGTGTGTGTTCGTTTACCGAGTGTCTTGGCGACAGGGCCTTCGGTAGGCACATCGTGGGGTCGGGCCCTGTGCACGGCCCCCGCTGGGGTCCGACGTCCTCGCCGGCGGGCGTCGGGCCCCGAACCCCCGTCAGTTCCCCAAGGAGAGTAGGGATCTATGCGACCCTCCCCCGCTATCTCCGCCATCGGCACCGGCGCACTCGCGTTCGGTCTGGCGTTCTCCGTGACGCCGGGCGCCAGTGCGGCGACCGTACCGGCCGAGCCAGCGAGCGAGGCCCAGACGATGATGGAAGCGCTGCAGAGAGACCTCGGCCTCACCCCGCTCGGGGCCGATGAGCTGCTCTCGGCGCAGGAAGAAGCGATCGAGACCGACGCCGAGGCCACCGAGGCCGCGGGCGAGGCCTACGGCGGCTCCCTGTTCGACACCGAGACCCTCGAACTCACCGTGCTGGTGACCGACGCCTCGGCCGTCGACGCGGTCGAGGCCACCGGCGCCGAGGCCACCGTGGTCTCGTACGGCACCGAGGGCCTGGCCGAGGTCGTCGACGCGCTCAACGAGACCGGCGGCCGGGAAGGGGTCGTCGGCTGGTACCCGGACGTGGAGAACGACACCGTCGTGGTCCAGGTCGCCGAGGGAGCCAGCGCCGACGGCCTCATCGAGGCCGCGGGTGTGGACCCCTCCGCCGTCCAGGTGGAGGAGACCGGCGAGACGCCGCGCCTGTTCGCCGACATCGTCGGCGGCGAGGCGTACTACATGGGCGGCGGACGCTGCTCGGTCGGGTTCGCCGTGACCGACGGCTCCGGCGCGGGCGGCTTCGTGACGGCGGGCCACTGCGGCACCGTCGGCACCGGTGCCGAGAGCTCCGACGGCAGCGGCTCCGGCACGTTCGAGGAGTCCGTCTTCCCGGGCAACGACGGCGCCTTCGTCGCGGCCACCTCCAACTGGGACGTGACCAACCTGGTCAGCCGGTACGACTCCGGCGGCACCCAGGCCGTGTCCGGCTCCAGCCAGGCCCCGGTCGGCTCGGCGGTGTGCCGCTCCGGCTCGACCACCGGCTGGCACTGCGGGACCATCGAGGCCCGCGGCCAGACGGTGAGCTACCCGCAGGGCACGGTCCAGGACCTGACCCGGACGGACGTGTGCGCGGAGCCCGGTGACTCCGGCGGCTCGTTCATCTCCGGCTCGCAGGCCCAGGGCGTCACCTCCGGCGGCTCGGGCGACTGCACCTCCGGCGGCACGACCTACTACCAGGAGGTCACTCCCCTGCTGAGCAGCTGGGGGCTGTCCCTGGTGACCGGTTAGCGCTCCGGTAGCGCCCACGGCGCCCCCGTCCACGCATATGGGCGGGGGCGCCCTTGTTGTGTGGGGGGCGCTTCGTGTGGGGGGCGCTTTGTGTGGGGGGCGCTTCGTGTGGGGGCGCTTCGCACGGTCGCGGCCACGCCCCCGGGCCGCACACGCAGGTGCCTCAGGCGTCCCGCAAGCCCCCCGCGTGTCCGGGTCCGGCCACGCGCGCGCCCGGCCCTCCCCGGGGCAGGACCCCACCGGAAGGCCCGCGCGGGCCGCCCCTGACCTTTGGAGTTACAGCCCTGTAGCCGTGGTGTTACGGATGGCACCCGGTACCGCTGTCCGCATCCGGCCAGGAAACCCCTCTTGACGCACCCGTCCCGATTCGCTCCGTCACGGGTCGAACGCGAAAAGCGCAAGGTCGCACGCAGAGCGACTACGCGTAGCCATCGCGAGACGAAGGGTCATGGGACAATCCCGCGTCCTTCTGAATGAATCCACACCACACGGGTCTTTGCAGCGTCAAAGTGTGCACCTATGTTGGTGATCGTTTACCGGATGTCTCGGTGAATTTCGGGAATCGGATCAACTTCGATGCCCGAAAGGGGCTTTCCGCTCCTACAGGAACGCAGAGCCCCGAATCCCCCGTCTATCCCCCTTGGAGAGTAGGGACCCCCATGAGACCCTCCACCATCATCTCCGCCGTGGGCACAGGAGCCCTGGCCTTCGGCATGGCGCTGTCCATGGCCCCCGGAGCCCTCGCGGCGCCCGCCCCCGTCCCCCAGACCCCCGTCGCCGACGACAGCGCCGCCAGCATGGCGGAAGCGCTCAAGCGCGACCTCGACCTCTCCTCGGCCGAGGCCGAGGAGCTGCTCTCGGCGCAGGAAGCCGCCATCGAGACCGACGCCGAGGCCACCGAGGCCGCGGGCGAGGCCTACGGCGGCTCCCTGTTCGACACCGAGACCCTCGAACTCACCGTGCTGGTGACCGACTCCTCGGCCGTCGACGCGGTCGAGGCCACCGGTGCCAAGGCCACCGTCGTCTCCCACGGCGCCGAGGGCCTGACCGAGGTCGTGGAGGACCTCAACAGCGCCGAGGCCCCGGAGAGCGTCGTGGGCTGGTACCCGGACGTGGAGAGCGACACCGTCGTGGTCGAGGTGCTGGAGGGCTCTGAGGCCGACGTCGCCGCCCTGCTCGCCGACGCCGGCGTGGACGCCTCCTCGGTCCGGGTGGAGGAGTCCGAGGAGGCCCCGCAGGTCTACGCCGACATCATCGGCGGCCTGGCCTACTACATGGGCGGCCGCTGCTCCGTCGGCTTCCCGGCCACCAACAGCGCCGGTCAGCCCGGTTTCGTCACCGCGGGCCACTGCGGCACCGTCGGCACCGGCGTGACCATCGGCAACGGCCGCGGCACCTTCCAGAACTCGGTCTTCCCGGGCAACGACGCCGCCTTCGTCCGCGGCACCTCCAACTTCACCCTGACCAACCTGGTCTCGCGCTACAACTCCGGCGGCTACCAGTCCGTGACCGGCACCAGCCAGGCCCCGACCGGCTCGGCCGTGTGCCGCTCCGGCTCCACCACCGGCTGGCACTGCGGCACCATCCAGGCCCGCAACCAGACCGTGCGCTACCCGCAGGGCACCGTCTACTCGCTCACCCGCACCAACGTGTGCGCCGAGCCCGGTGACTCCGGCGGCTCGTTCATCTCCGGCTCGCAGGCCCAGGGCGTCACCTCCGGCGGCTCCGGCAACTGCTCCTTCGGCGGCACGACCTACTACCAGGAGGTCATGCCGATGGTGAACTCGTGGGGCGTTCGCATCCGCACCAGCTGACCCCCTCCCCCGCACGTCCCCCGTCCGCGCGCAGGCGCGGGCGGGGGACGCCCGTGTGCGGAGCCTGGGGCCTCCGGCACCGGAACCGGACGGGCACCGCGCCCGGGAACGGACCTCGAAGGCGGGTAACGGGCGGGGACCGGAGGGAAGCCCGCCGGGCACGGCCTCACGGCCCCCGCGCGCCGCCCCGGCCAGGACTCAGGGGGCGCGGTGGACGACGCGGCCGTCGAGCACCGTCATCCACGCGTCGACCTCGCGCAGCCGCTCGGCGGGCAGGGACTCCACGTCGCGGTCCAGCACCACCAGGTCGGCCAGGTGGCCGGGGCGCAGCGCGCCCAGGCGGTCCTCCACGCCCAGCGCGTGCGCGGCGTCCAGGGTGTGGGCGCGCAGGGCCTCGTGCAGGGTGACGGCCTGTTCGACGCCGATCGCCGCGCCCTCGCGGGTGGTGCGGCACACCGCGTTGGCCACGGTGTCCATCGGACGCAGGCTGGAGACGAAGGAGTCGCTGGAGAGCACCGGGCGCAGCCCCAGGTCGAGTTCCTCGCGCATGGGCTGGAGCCGGTGGGCCCGCTCCCCCAGGCGGCGCAGGAAGTCGCCGCCGCTGTCGTACAGGAAGTTGGGCTGGTTGACGGGGATGACGCCGTAGTCGGTGAAGCGCTTGGCCTGCTCCGGGGTGGGGTAGCCGCAGTGCTCCACGCGCGGGCGCGGGTCGGGGCCCGACACCCGCGCGGCCGAGGCGATGGCGGCCAGGGTGTTCTCCATGGCCGCGTCGCCCTGGGTGTGGACGGCGACCTGCCAGCCCTCGGCGGCGGCCCGCGTGACCAGGTCCACGAGCTGGTCGGGGTGATGGTAGAGGCTGCCCGCGAACTCGCCGTGCTCGCCGTAGGGGACGCTGAACTTGGCGGTGCCGCCCAGCAGGGTGCCGTCGGAGTAGAACTTCATGCCGGTCAGCCGCAGCCAGTCGTCGCCGAAGGGGCTGGCCAGCCCGGCGGAGGTGAGCGCGTCCAGCTGGTGGGACAGCGGCATGCCGAACGTGCGCAGCGGCAGGGTCCCGGCCGCGCGGGCGGCCCGGTACACGCGCAGCTCGCGGGCCGAGACCTGCGGGTCGCACACGGTGGTGACCCCGGCCGACAGGTAGGGGGCGGCCGCCGCGGCCAGCCAGCCCAGGAGCTGTTCGGCGGGCAGGTCGGTGTGGAAGTTGGGGCCGTGGCAGCCGATGTCCACGGCCAGGGGCAGCAGCAGTTCCATCGCCGAGTCCAGGACCATGCCCGTCAGGCGCCCGCCCTCGTCGCGGACGAAGGAGCCGCCCGCCGGGTCGGGGACGTCCTCGCCGATGCCGCTCCAGGCCAGGGCGGCGGAGTTGACCACGGCCTGGTGGCCCGAGACGTGGTAGACGATGACCGGGTGCTCACCGGTGGCCCCGTCCAGGTCGCGGCGGGTGGGGCGCCCTCCCGGGAACTTGGCGTCGTCCATGTGGAAGGCGCGGATCCACTGGCCGGGCGGGGTGTGCTCGGCCTCGGCGCCGATGACGGCGACCAGATCGGCGGCGCTGCCCACCCGGGGGTACCCGGCGTCGACGGCGGCCAGCGACTCGGCGGTGGACAGCAGGTGGTTGTGCGGGTCGATGAACCCGGGCAGGACGGTCCGTCCGCCCGCGTCCACCTCCACCGCGCCCGGACCCGCGGCGGCGCGGGCGGCCTCGGTGTCCGCGGCCAGGCGGACCCGGCCCTCGCGCACGGCCACGGCGCGGGCCCGGGGGTTGGCGTCGTCCATGGTCAGGACGTTGGCGTTGTGGATGAGCAGACCGGACACGGGTGGGGTTCCTCCTCGGTGGACTGGCGCCGGGCCGGTCGGCCCGGCGGCGGTGCGGGGGGACGCGCGGCGCCCGGAGGGCCGCGCGGCGGACACGGGTCGGGGTTCAGACGGCGACGAGGTCGGTGTCGCTGTGGCGCGGTGCCCTGGCCAGGCACAGGATGCTCACCACGGCCATGGCCATGAGCAGGCCCGCCACCGGCAGGATGCTGCCGGTCGCGGCGAGCAGGGCGGTGCACACGATCGGCGCCAGGCCGCCGAAGACCGCCCCCGCGACCTGGTAGGCGATGGAGATGCTCGTGTAGCGGGTGCGCGGCGGGTACATCTGGGCGAGCACGCGGGCGATGGGCCCGTAGACCGCGGCCATGGCCAGGCGCATCACGCACAGCATCACGAAGATCAGCACGGTGCTGCCGGTCTCCAGCACCAGGAACTGGGGAAGCGCCAGCACGATGACGCCGACCAGTCCGATGGTGACGACGCGGACGGTGCCGAAGCGGTCGCCCAGCCAGGACACGCCCAGGGTCGCGACGAGTTCGACGAACGCGGCCAGGCTCAGACCGCTGAGGATGACCTGCTCGCTGATGCCGACCTCGGTGACGCCGTAGGCCTGGAGGAAGGTGGTGACGACGTAGTAGCCGCCGACGGCCACCGGCAGGATGCCGATGCCCAGCAGCAGCGGGCGCCAGGAGCCGCGCACGGCCTCGCGCAGCGGCAGCTCCCGCGGCTGGTCGGCGTCCTCGCGCATGGCCTCGAAGACCGGGGACTCCTCCACCTTCAGGCGGATGAACAGGCCCACCAGGACCAGCAGGACCGACGCGAGGAAGGGCAGGCGCCAGCCCCAGGTGTGGAGCAGGTCGGCGTCCCAGGCGGCGATGAGACCGAACGAGCCCGTGGCCAGCAGCGCACCGGCCGGGTTGCCGAGCTGGGCGAAGGAGCCGTAGAAGGTCTTGCGGTTCTCGGGGGCGTGCTCGACCGCCATCAGGACGGCGCCGCCCCACTCCCCGCCCACGGCGATGCCCTGGACGAAGCGCAGCAGGACCAGCAGCGCCGGGGCGAGGAACCCCGCCTGCTCGTAGGTGGGCAGCAGGCCGACGCAGAACGTGGCCGTGCCCATCATCAGCAGGGTGATGACCAGCGCGGACCTGCGGCCCAGGCGGTCACCGAAGTGGCCGAAGACCAGGCCGCCCAGCGGGCGGGCGAAGAAGCCCACCGAGAAGGTGGCGAAGGAGGCCATCAGGCCGACCACCGGATCGGTGCCGGGCGGGAAGAACAGGGTGCCGAACACCAGGCTGGCGGCCGTGGCGTAGACGTAGAAGTCGAACCACTCGATGGTGGTGCCGACGAAGGCCGCCACGGCCGCACGCGCGGGGTGCGAGGACGTGGGGGCGGTCCGCTCTGACATGTGTACTCCGTTGCGCGTTCGGTGCGGCCCCGGACCGGAACGGCCGGTCGGCGGATGCCTCGGACCGGCGTGGCGCCGCCGTTGCGGGGCCCGTCCGCGGTCGGCGGTCCCGCCGCTGACACGTCGCGGACGGGCGCCACCGCAGACCACAACCGGTGGTTCGGGTGTTGTTGTGACCGTAGACACTCCGAGGTCATCAGCGCCGGGACGGTGTGCACCGCACCAGCTGTTACACATGTGCACTGTGCACAATCCGCGAGGCAGGAGGAGGGGCGTTGGCGATCACGGTCCGCGACATCACGGCCGACCCGGACCTGGAGGTGCGGGTGGCGGCGGGGCGGTCCGGCCTGGACCGGGCGATCCGCTGGGCGCACGTGATCGAGCTGCACGACCCGGTGCGCTGGCTGCGCGGCGGGGAGCTGGTGCTGACGGTCGGACTGGGGCTGGGCGCCGACGAGCGGGCGCGCCGCGCCTACGTGCGCCGACTGCACGGGGCCGGATGCGCCGGCTTGGGGTTGGCCATCGACATGTGGCCGCGCGAGGTCCCGTCCGAGGTGCTGGAGGAGGGCGACGCCCTGGGCCTGCCGATCCTGCGGGTGGAGGGTGAGACCCCCTTCGTCGCGGTGGTGGAGGCGGTGGCCGACCACTACGCGGCCGAGCGCACGCGCGAGCAGCACCGGGTGCTCACCGCGCAGGACGCGATGGCGCGCGCGTCGCTGCGCTCGGGCCCGGCCGGGGTGATGGGCGAGCTGTCCTCGGCCACCTCAGGGGCGTCACTGCTGCTGGACCGCAACGGGATGACGAGCGCGGCCGTGCCCGACACCGAACCCCCCTGGCACGCGCTGGTGCGCTCGGCCCTGGCGGGGCGCCCGCGCGGGATGACGGTGCTGGCCGACGGGGAGGCGAGCGTCCTCCTCCAGACGCTGGGGCCGACCGGGCGGACGCTGGGCTGGCTGGCGCTGCGCTGCCCGTCTCCGGTGACGCCGCACGTGCGGATGCTCGCCAACCACGCGGCCTCGCTGCTGGCTGTGGACCTGCTGCACTCGCGCGACGCCCGGCGGGCGCTGTACCGCGAACGCGCCCCGGTCCTGCTCGCCGCGGTGACGGGGCGGCCCCGGGTGCCGCCGCCCCTGCCCGCCCCGCCCTGGGAGGTGGTGTGCCTGCGGGGACCCTCCCCCACCCTGCTGTTGGACCACGCGGCGGACGCGCTGACCGACGTTCTCGGCGACACCGACGCCGCGCGGAACGGCGGCCTGTGCGCCCTGGAGGACGTGCTGGTGGCCGTCCTACCCGACAGAGGGAGCGCGCCCCGCCTGGGCAGACGCCTGTTCGCGGCGCTGTCCGCCACGGACGTGGGCCCGGTCGCGGCCGGGGCCTGCACCGCCCGGGGGCCCGACGACCTGTCCTCGGCCGTGGACCGGGCGCGCCAGGCCGCGACGCAGGGGTACCGGCACGTGGACGAGACCGACGCCTGGGCACTGCTGCGCTCCGCGGTCCCGGCCGAGGGCGCGCGCCTTCGACCAGGCCGTCCTGGGCAGGCTGCGCGACCACGACGCCCGCAACGGCACGGAGCTGGCGCACACCCTGCGCCACTACCTGGACAACAGCGCCCAGGTGGAGGCGACCGCCCGGGACCTGGGCGTGCACCGCAACACCCTGCGCTCGCGGCTGCGCGCCGCCGAGCGGGTCATGGGCCGCCGCCTGGACGAGCCCCGCACCCGCCTGGAGCTGTGGACCGCACTGAGCCTGGAGCCGATGCGCTGCCGCGACGGCGCCTGGCACACCTGAGGCACACCGTCCAGGAGCCGGGAGGGGACCGCCGGGCCCGCCGCTGACCCGCCGCCCGCCGGGTCAGCGGCCCCCGGTGAGCACCGCCACCAGGTCGGCCGCGGTCGGGGAGGCGTCCAGCAGCGCTCCCACGTGCTCCTTGGTGCCCCGGCGCGGCTCCAGGGTCGGCACCCGCTGGAGCGAGTCGTAACCCGGCAGGTCGAAGATCACCGAGTCCCAGGAGGCGGCGGCCACCTCGTCGGCGTACTTGGCCAGGCAGCGCCCGCGGAAGTAGGCGCGCGTGTCCTCCGGCGGCTCGGTGACCGCGCGGTCCACCTGCGGCTCCTCCAGCAGGCGCTTCATCCGGCCGCGCGCCACCAGCCGGTTGTAGATGCCCTTGTCCGCCCGCACGTCGGAGTACTGGAGGTCCACCAGTTGCAGGCGCGGGTGCGACCACTCCAGGGAGTCCCGGGAGCGGTAGCCCTCCAGCACCTTGAGCTTGGCCACCCAGTCCAGCTCGTCGGCCAGACTCATCGGGTCGGCGCCCAACCGGTTGAGCACCGACTCCCAGCGGTCCAGGACGTCGGCGGTGTCGGGGTCCACGTCGGTGCCGAAGCGGTCCTCCACGTACTTGCGGGCCTGGTCCAGGTACTCGCACTGGAGCTCCAGCGCGGTCATCCGCCGCCCGTCGCGCAGCCGCACCCGGTGGGTGAGGCCGGGGTCGTGCGAGACCTCCCGCAGATCGGCCACCGGGGTCTCCAGGGACAGGTCCACACTCAGGAACCCGTCCTCGATCATCGACAGCACCAGCGCCGTCGTCCCCAGCTTGAGGTAGGTGGAGACCTCGCTCATGTTGGCGTCGCCGATGATGACGTGCAGCCGCCGGTACTGGTCGGGGTCGGCGTGCGGCTCGTCCCTGGTGTTGATGATGGGGCGCTTGAGGGTGGTCTCCAGCCCCACCTCGACCTCGAAGAAGTCGGCGCGCTGGGAGATCTGGAACCCGCTGCCCTGCCCGTCGGATCCGATGCCGACCTTGCCCGCCCCGCACACCACCTGGCGGGAGACGAAGAACGGGATCAGGTGCCGGACGATGTCGCCGAACGGCGTCGACCGGTGCATCAGGTAGTTCTCGTGGCAGCCGTAGGAGGCGCCCTTGTTGTCGGTGTTGTTCTTGTACAGCTGGATCGGATCGATGCCCGGGGTGGCCCCCGCCCGCGCGGCGGCGTCGGCCATCACCCGCTCCCCCGCCTTGTCCCACAGCACCGCGTCGCGCGGGTTGGTGACCTCGGGCGCCGAGTACTCGGGGTGGGCGTGGTCCACGTACAGGCGGGCGCCGTTGGTGAGGATGACGTTGGCCAGGCCCAGGTCCTCGTCGGTGAGCTGCGTGGGATCGGCGACCTCACGTGCCAGGTCGAAGCCGCGCGCGTCGCGCAGCGGGTTCTCCTCCTCGAAGTCCCAGCGGGCACGCCGCGCCCGGGCCGCCGAGGCGGCCAGATAGGCGTTGACCACCTGGGTGGAGGTGACCATCGCGTTGGCCCCGGGGTTGCCTGGTACGGAGATCCCGTACTCGGTCTCGATACCCATAATCCGCCGCACACTCATGGTGAGAGGTTATCCACCGGGGACCGGTCTTGAACGCTTCCGCGCCAATTGTGGCCCAAGTGCCGTGTTCCGGGGCGTTGCGCGGGACGGCGGCGCGCCGCCCCCTCGCAGGTCGCGGCGCACGGGCCGCCCCACACCCGGTCGGCACCGATTCGCTCTCACCGGGCAGGGGCAGCGTCCCGGTCGGCGGGACGCGGAGCCGGGGGCCACCGCCCCCGGCGTCCGCTCACCTGATGTGCCCGGAGCGCCTGGCCCGTGCCGCGCCCCACCCGGCCAGGACGGTGCCGAGGAGCGTCATCGCCGCGTAGCAGGCGAACCACACCGCGAAGCCTCCGGGCACCTGGTGCAGGACGCCCGCGTCACCGTGGTCGACCAGCAGCCGGATGCCTCCCTGCGCTCCCAGGACCAGCATCACCAGGCCCGCGACCAGACACGCCACATACGCCATCGTTACGTCCTCCCTATGCCCCGCGCGGGGCCGGGACCAGGGCCTCCGACGCGCGTCTCTTTGTGGTTCGATCGAACCATAACACGGTCTTGGTACGATCGCACCACAAAAATGCGCCCGCTGTGGCACACGACCGAAGGAGACCCGCCATGCCCCGACAGGTGGACCACGACCTGCGCCGCCGCCAGATCGCCCAGGCCGTGTGGCGCCTGGCCACCCGGGGCGGGCTCGAACACGTCACCCTGCGCCAGGTCGCCGCGGAGGCCCGGGTCTCCGCACGTCTGCTGCAGTACTACTTCGGCACCCGCGACCGCCTGCTGCTGGGCGCACTGGAGATCCTCAACGCCGACGCCGAACGGCGGGCCGGGCAGCGCCTGGCCGAGCTGGGCGAGGCCCCCGGCATGCGCGCGCTCGTGCGCGGGGTGCTGTGGGAGCTGCTCCCGCTGGACGAGGAGCGCCGCAACCGGCACCTGGTCTACGCCGCCTACTTCATTCCCTTCGTCACCGACCCGGCGCTGACGGCCGCGGCCCGCGACGCGCCCCGCGCCCTGGAGGACCTCGTGGCCGGTCTGCTTGACCGGGGCCGACAGTCCGGCGAGGTGCCGCCGGAGGTCGACGTCGGGGCCGAGAGCGCGTTCCTGGTGGCGGGGGCCACGGGCCTGCAGACCAGCGTCCTGCTCGGTCGGCACAGCCCCGAGCAGGCCGTGGAGCTGATCGAGCACCAGCTCGACGGCGTGTTCGCGCACGCACCCACCTGAGAAAGCGCGCGAACCCGTGCCGCGGGCGTGGAGAGACGGGCCCCGGTCCCGCACCCCGCGAGACATCGCGGAGAGCGACGACCCCTGGCGGGCTCGGGGAGGCCGGTACCCGCTCCCCCGCTTCGGCCCGGCACCGGGCCGGTACCGAAGCAGAGGTACGGCGCGTCCTTGCGGGCCGCGTGGTGTCAGGTCGCGGCGGGGTACATGGCCACCTGGGTGATGGTGCGCCCGTTGGCCTGGTCGATCCTGGCCTTCCAGGAGTCCAGTGCCACCTCTTCCCCCGGCTCCTGGGGGATGTGGCCCAGCACGGCGATGAGCAGACCGGCGACGGTGACGTAGTCCCCTTCGGGGAGGTCTTCCAGATGGATGTCGATGTCGGGCAGGTCGTGCACGGGATAGGTGCCGGGCAGGGTGAAGGACCCGTCAGCGTTGCGGACCACGGTGCGTATGTCGGAATCGGTCTCGTCGTAGATCTCCCCGACGATCTCCTCCAGCAGGTCCTCCAGGCTCACGATGCCGTCGACACCGCCGACCTCGTTGATGACCACGCCCAACTGCTGGTGCTCGGCGATCATGCGGCGCAGGGCCAACGACACCACCAGGGAATCGGGCAGGAACAGCGGTTCGCGGGCCAGTTCTCCGGCGTCGGCCTCACCGCGCACCAGGTCGGACCAGTGCACGACACCGAGCACGTCGTCCAGGTCGTCGTCGTTCACCACCGGTGCCCGGGAGTGCCCGTGTTCGGCGAGCATCTGCGCCGCCTGGGCCGCGGGCGTGCGGGCGGGGATGGTGAACACCTCGCCGCGGGGAACGACGACCTGGCGCAGGCGCCGGTCGTCGATCTCGAAGGCTCCGGAGATGATGGTGCGCTGCTCGCGCGTGATGCCCCGCTGGGTGGCGAGCATGTCGCGCAGCTCCTCCTCGCTGACCTCCTCCTTGGCCGCGGAGGGGTCGCCGCCCGTCAGGCGCACCACCAGGTTGGTGGAGGCGCTCAGCAGCCACACCACGGGGCGGGAGAGCATGGCGAGCAGGTCCAGTGGTCGGGCGACCAGCACCGCCCACGTCTCGGCCCGCTGCATGGCGATGCGCTTGGGCGCCAGCTCTCCGAAGACCAGCGTGACGAAGGACAGGAGCACGGTGACCAGGACGATCGCCACCGGGCTGGCGGCCGAGCCCAGGAATCCCAGGGGCTCGATGAGGGGCTGGGCCAGGGACACGGCCGCGGTGGCCGAGGCCAGGAAGCCCGCGAGGGTGATGCCGATCTGGATGGTGGCCAGGAACCGGTTGGGGTCCTGTGCCAGGCGAGCCACCGCCCGGCCACCCGGCCCCCGTGCCGCCAACTGTTTGATCTGCCCTTCCCTGAGGGTGATCAGGGCGATCTCGCTTCCCGCGAACAGGGCGTTGACGAGAACGAGGACAAGGACGAGGCCGAGTTGAACCCCGTAGCTTTCCATAACTGCTGTCGTCTCCGATGCTGTAGTGCTCTGGCACGGATCCCGTTCGGGCCGTGGCACCAGAGCCTCTCACAACCCTGTCCAGGCACCGCTCCCGACTGTCAGCCGGACCAGGGCGGGCGCCGGAGGGAACCCGCGGGCACCGGCGGGGTGCGGCCGGGTCGACGCACGGACGGATCGCTCCGTCTTCGCCGGGTCCCGGTCCCGACCGGCTGTTCCCGCCCCCTGGGCACCGTGGGCACGTGCGCTCCGGCCAGGAAGACTCAGATCCCCGGCGTGCTGTGGGACGCCCCGTGGCTCCGAGCTCCCGCCCGTTCGTGGGGAGCTTTCTGCGCATGCTCTGGGTTCTGACCGGGCGCACGCTGACCTGGCGCCTGCCTGGGCAGCTCCGGCCCCCGCTACGCGGCACACGCGGCCGTCTGGGCACGTGTCGGAGTAGCAGCCGCCCTCGTGTCCACGGCCCTGCTTCAGGCCTCGATGATTACGACCGGTGATCACTCGGAGGACGGTCGAGAGCGCTCCCCGGCTCGCTCGGACGCCCGGAAAATGTCAGCACCCCGCCATCACGGGGACCGGAGGCAACCGGCACGGGAAGGGGCCGACCGGAAGTTCCGGTCGGCCCCTCAAGGCGCTCTCACAGCCGTGTTCCTACAGGTACTGGCCGGTGTTGGGCACCGTGTCGATGCTCCGCCCGGAGTCCGCGCCCTTCTTGCCCGTGACCAGGGTCCGGATGTAGACGATGCGCTCGCCCTTCTTGCCGGAGATGCGCGCCCAGTCGTCGGGGTTGGTGGTGTTGGGCAGGTCCTCGTTCTCGCTGAACTCGTCGACGCAGGCCTGCATCAGGTGCGAGACCCGGATGCCCTTGGACTGCTGGTCGATGAAGTCCTTGATGGCCATCTTCTTGGCCCGGGAGACGATGTTCTCGATCATCGCGCCGGAGTTGAAGTCCTTGAAGTACAGGACCTCCTTGTCACCGTTGGCGTAGGTGACCTCCAGGAAGCGGTTCTCCTCGCCCTCGGTGTACATGCGCTCCACGACCCGCTGGATCATGGCGTCCACCGTGGCCCTGGCCGACCCGCCGTGCTCGGCGAGGTCCTCCTCGTGCAGCGGCAGGTCCGTGGTGATGTACTTGCCGAAGATGTCGCGGGCCGCCTCGGCGTCGGGCCGCTCGATCTTGATCTTGACGTCCAGGCGGCCGGGCCGCAGGATCGCCGGGTCGATCATGTCCTCGCGGTTGGAGGCGCCGATGACGATGACGTTCTCCAGGCCCTCCACACCGTCGATCTCGCTCAGGAGCTGGGGCACGATCGTGTTCTCCACGTCGGAGGACACACCCGAGCCGCGGGTGCGGAAGATCGAGTCCATCTCGTCGAAGAAGACGATGACCGGGGTGCCCTCGGAGGCCTTCTCCCGTGCGCGCTGGAAGACCAGGCGGATGTGCCGCTCGGTCTCGCCCACGTACTTGTTGAGCAGCTCGGGGCCCTTGATGTTGAGGAAGAAGCTCTTGCCGACGTCGCGGCCGGTGCGCTCGGCGACCTGCCTGGCCAGCGAGTTGGCGACAGCCTTGGCGATGAGCGTCTTACCGCACCCGGGAGGACCGTAGAGCAGCACGCCCTTGGGCGGGCGCAGCTGGTGCTCGTAGAAGAGCTCCTTGTACAGGTAGGGCAGCTCGACCGCGTCGCGGATCATCTCGATCTGCCCGGAGAGGCCGCCGATGTCGGTGTAGGCGATGTCGGGGACCTCTTCGAGGATGAGCTCCTCGACCTCGGACTTGGGGATGCGCTCGTAGACGTACCCCGACCGCGACTCCAGCAGCAGCGAGTCGCCGGGGCGGATCGCCTCGTCGCGCAGCGGCTCGGCCAGTCGGACGATCCGCTCCTCGTCGTGGTGGGAGATGACCAGGGCGCGCTCGCCGTCCTCAAGGATCTCCTTGAGCATGACGACCTCGCCGACGGTCTCGAAGGACTCCACCTCGACGACGTTGAAGGCCTCGTTGAGCATGACCTCCTGGCCGGGGCGCAGGCTGTCCAGGTCCACCGAGGGACTGACGTTGACCCGCATCTTGCGGCCGTTGGTGAAGATCTCGACGGTCTCGTCCTCGCGTGAACCGAGGTAGACGCCGAAGCCCGACGGCGGCTGGGCCAGCCGGTCGACCTCCTCCTTGAGCGCCACGATCTGCTCGCGCGCCTCCTTCAAAGTGGAGACGAGCCGTTCGTTCTGGCCGTTGGCGGCGGCGAGGCTGGCCTGTGCCTCCCTCAGCCGCTCCTCCAGCAGGCGTACATGCCGGGGCGAATCGGCGAGCTTGCGCCGAACCACGCTGAGTTCCTTTTCCATGTAGGAGACCTGGGCCGTGAGTTCTTCGACTTCACGGTCCCGGTCGCTCTGACGCTCGTCGTCGCGCTCAGCCACGTCCGCCACCTCCCTATGAGGAACTACATCGGAGCCTACCTACCCTCGCCCTATTCCTAACCTCCCAGGGCCGGAGAGTGTCGTAGGCCTCATTTCCAGGTCTTGCGTCATCACAGGTCAGAGTGCTACCAGATGACTCGACGTAATGAGAACGTAACCTTTGGGTCCGGGCGCGGGCAAGGAATCCGCCCCTCCTGGCGATCCCTCCCCACCCACGTCAGCGGGCCTGCCCCGGACACGCCGAAGCCCGCCCGGACGGGTCCCCGTGGGGACCCGCCGAAGACGCACGGTGAGGAGGTGAGAAGCGGTGTGCGGCGTGTACGGGCGGGCTTGGGCGGTGGGCTCAGGCGGTGGGCCGTGAATCAGCCGCGGGCGTCGTCCCCCGGAACCCGCGGGGAGGCGTCGGCGGTGTCGTCCCCCGGGGTCTGCGGACCGGAGGCGTCGACCGCCCCGCCGGCGTCACCGTCACCGCGGGGCGCCTCGGGGACCACCGCGTCGGTGGCCAGCGCCCTGACCTCCTCGGCCGGGGTCCCCTCCGTTCCGGCCGCGCGCCGGTCCTGCTCGCGCGCGGCGGTGAAGTCCTTGCCGTAGGCCCCCTTGGCCGGACGGCGGCGGCGCTCGGGGGCCTCAGCCCCGTCGGCCAGGCGGCGCGCGACCACCAGGAAGCCGGTGTGCCCGATCATGCGGTGGTCCGGACGCACGGCCAGGCCCTCCACGTGCCAGGTGCGCAGCATGGTCTCCCACGAGCGCGGCTCGTAGAAGCGGGGGTCCTCGCGCAGCTGCTCCACCACGCGCGACAGCTGGGTGGTGGTGGCGACGTAGCAGCACACCAGACCGCCCGGGATGAGGGCGTCGGCGACCGCGTCCAGGCACTCCCAGGGCGCGAGCATGTCCAGGAAGACGCGGTCGACGTCGGTCTCGTCCAGCTCCTCCACCAGGTCGCCGACGGTGAGCTTCCAGGCCGGGTGCGGACCGCCGTGGAACCTCTCCACGTTCTTGCGGGCGATCTCGGCGAAGTCGGCGCGGCGCTCGTAGGAGTGCACCATGCCGCCCTCACCGACCGCGCGCAGCAGCCAGTTGGACATGGCCCCCGAGCCCGCCCCGGCCTCGACCACGCGCGCGCCGGGGAAGATGTCGGCCTCCACGAGCACCTGGGCGGCGTCCTTGGGGTAGACGATGGTGGCTCCCCGCTTCATCGACAGGGTGTAGTCGATCAGCAGGGGGCGCAGCGCCACGTAGGCCGTGCCGGTGTTGGAGCGCACCACACTGCCCTCGGGCTGTCCGATGAGGTCGTCGTGGTCGACCTTGCCCTTGTGGGAGTGGAAGGCGGCGCCCTCTCGCAGAGTGATGGTGTGCATGCGACCCTTGGGGTCGGTCAACTGCACGGTGTCGCCGTCGGTGAAGGGGCCGCGGCGGCCATGGATACCGGTCAACGTCGCTCTCGTCTTCCCACGTCGCTATTGGTTGGCAGGGCGATCGCCCAGGGTATCGGCCCCCCGGTACCGCGGCGAACGGGCGCGGTGCGCCCGCGCGTGCGAAAACCCCGCCCCCAGGGCAGTATTCAGCCTGACGGGCCCCCGACCGCGCCCGACCACCCACGAGGACCACGGGAGAAGACAACCCATGTCACAGCTGACCACGGGGCTGGGAATCGACATCGGCGGCAGCGGCATCAAGGGCGCGCCGGTCGACCTGACCACCGGCGAGTTCCTCAGGGAGCGGACGAAGGTCCTCACCCCCGACCGCTCCGACCCCGCGGCGGTGGCCGAGATCGTGCACGGGATCGCCGAGCACTTCCCCGAGGCCGCGGGAATGCCCCTGGGCGTGACCTTCCCGGGCGTGGTGCAGGGGGGCGTGGTGCGCACCGCGGCCAACCTGGACAAGAGCTGGATCGACACCGACGCGCGGGCGCTGTTCGCCGAGGCCGCCGGCCGACCGGTGCGCGTGCTCAACGACGCCGACGCCGCCGCCGTGGCGGAGACCCGCTACGGCGCCGCCAAGGGCGTGCCGGGGGTGGTGCTGCTGACCACCCTGGGCACGGGGATCGGCACCGCCCTGGTGGTGGACGGGCGCCTGGTGCCCAACACCGAGTTCGGACACCTGGAGATCGACGGCCACGACGCCGAGACGCGGGCCTCCTCGGGCGCCAAGGAGCGTGAGGAGCTGTCCTACCGCGAGTGGGCGACCGAGCGGCTGCAGCGCTACTACCGGGTCGTGGAGGACCTGCTGTGGCCGGACCTGATCGTGGTCGGCGGCGGGGTCAGCCGCAAGGCGGACAAGTTCCTGCCGCTGTTGGACATCCGCACGCCCGTCGTGGCCGCCTCGCTGCTCAACACGGCCGGGATCGTCGGCGCCGCCCTGGCCGCCGCCGAGTCCGAGGCGACCCGAGGCGGCCAGGGCGAGCGCTCCTAGGGGTGCAGCCGCAGCCCCCTGACCACCTTGTCCACGTCCGACCTGGGCCCGTGCACGGCCACGCCCACCAGGTCCAGGTCCGCGGCGGCCACCTCGCGCACGGCGGCGCGGTTGTCGTCGTCGTTGCCGGTGGCGAACAGCTGCTCGGTGTACAGCGCGGCGGCCAGGCCCCGGGAGCGGGCGCGCTCCAGCGTGCGGGCCAGGGTGCGCGCGTCCGCCCCGTAGACCAGCACGGGTTCGCGGAACATCGCCAGGTAGGTGTTGCCCGAGGCGTCCTCATAGGGCTTGCCGATGGAGCCGGGGCGCGCGTGCGCGACGCCGCTGCTGAGGAAGGCCGTCACGTTGAGCTTCTGCCAGGGGGCCAGGTCCCGGCGAACGGCCACGGCGATCTTGGTGTCGAAACGCATGGGTGTGAGGATGGCGCGGGCGCGGCCCCGCCGTCTTGGACGCTGGTGCGCGCGGGTACCGCCGGAGGCCGCGGGCGTCCGACAATGGAGGCGTGACAGGGGACTGGGCCAGGTACTGGCGTTCACCCGAGCGACCGCTGGAGGCGATGCACGCGCACTTCGAGCGGCACGCCTACCACCGGCACAGCCACGACGCGTACTCGTTCGGGGTGACGGAGTCGGGCGTACAGGCGTTCAACTGCCGGGGCGGCGCGCACGCGAGCGTGTCCGGGACGGTGCTGGCGTTCAACCCGGACGACCCGCACGACGGGCACGCCGGGGCCGAGCCGGGGTTCACCTACCGGATCGTGCACATCGGACCGGAACTGGTGCGGGAGGTGCTCGCCGACGCCGCCGAGGGCCGTGCCGGGCTGCCGCTGTTCGCCGACCCGCTGGTGGAGGACCCCCGGCTGGCCCGGGCCCTGCTGGGACTGCACTCGGCACTGTGGCGGGGAAGCCCCCGGCTGGCCGTGGACGAGGCCCTGCGCGGCGCGGTGGTGGCGGTGACGGGCCGCGGAGCGGTCGGGCGGCCGGAGGTGGCACCGGTGTCGGACCCGGACGCGGCGCGGGTGGCGGCCCGGGTGGAGGCGGTGCTGCGCGAGCGGTTCACCGAGGACGTGGGCGCCGGGGAACTGGCCGCGGCCGCGGGACGGAGCCGGTTCGCGGTCTACCGGGCCTTTCGGGCGGTGCGGGGGATGGCCCCCAGCGAGTACCAGCGGCAGCTGCGGCTACGGCGGGCCCGGGACCTGATCGCGGCGGGGGCACCGCTGTCGGAGGCCTCCGCGCGGTCGGGGTTCGCCGACCAGAGCCACCTGACACGGTGGTTCGGCCGCTGCTACGGCATCACGCCGGGGGCGTTCCGCTCCGCGGACCGCGCGCTCTCAGCCCTCGCCGACGGACATGGACAGGGCGACCACGATCCGCCGCGCGGCGGCGGCGGTGTGCGCGACCGGTGAGATGGGCACGCCCGCCAGCGCCGCGGGCAGCCCGTCCTGGAGCGGCCAGCGCATCCACCACCACAGGTCCCCGCGGTGTGGCCGCAGCAGGGCACGCTGGGGCCGGGCGCTGGGACCGGCGTCCACCGCCCCGCACAACCCGTCCTCACGGACCTCCACCCCGCGCGAGCGCAACTCGGCGGCCAGCCCGCGCAGGGCGAACTCCATCAGCTCCACGCGGTTCACCAGCTCGGCCGTGCCCGGGTCGCGCCTCAGGCTCGGACTCCCCGCCAGCGGGGTCTCAACGGTCAACGGGACTCCCCTCCCCTTCCCAGACATCTCTGGGACCAACGACCCTTGCACTCTGCCGTATCCGGGGGCGAAACGGCCGGTCCTATGCGCATCACGCATACGGACTTCTTTCTTACACATAGCCACCGGCGCTGCCCGGAGTCCCTAACCTAAGCTCATGCCCCAACCAGACGGCGTTCTCCCACCGGGCCTGTGGACACGTCCCCGTATGGCGGATGCCCTGGCCACCTGTGACATGGCGACGGTCATCGAGGGCGTGCGCGCGGCGCACGGCTGGTCCCAGGGTGACCTCGCCCGCGCGATCGACTACTCCCAGAGCTGGGTCTCGCGCGTGGTCAACGGCCAGCAGTCGCTGACCATCAGCCAGGTACACGACCTCGCCCGACGCCTGGACATCCCGCTGCACCTGCTGCGTTTCGGCGGCGGCGCGCCCCAGGCCCGTCCCGCCGAGAAGGGGGTGGACACCACGAGGCGCCGCGACTTCGGACGCGCGGTGGCCGCGGGAGCCCTGCTCACCGCCACCACCGCCGCCACGGTCACCGCCGGTGCGGCTCAGGCCCCGGTGGCGTCGGGCCCGTGCCCCGACACCGTCAACGAGACGACCGCGCCCTCCCTGCGCGCCATCACCGGGGGCCAGCGCCGCATGGACGCCACCTCCCCCTCCCGCCACCTGCTGCCCAGCGCTGTGGCGCACGTGCATCTGGCCGAGCAGATGCGTGGGCACTCGCACGGGACACCGTTCCACGGCGAACTGAGCGCCGCCGCCAGCGAGGCCTCCGGCTTCGCCGCCTGGCTGCACGCGGACCGGGGCGACATGGGATCGGCCAGGACGCACTACCGCACCGCGGTCATGCGTGCCCGCCAGGCGGACATGCGCCTGCTCGACGTGTACATGCTGGGCTCCCTGGCGGCCTTCGAGACCGACACCGCCGAGGACCACCACCTGGGCCTGGGACTGGTCCAGGAGGCCGAACACGTCCTGGGCCCCGCCGCCCACCCCACCGCCCGCGCCTGGCTCGCCTGCGTGGGGGCGCTCGCGCACGCCGGGAACGGGGACGGCGCGGCCGCCGCGCGCGCCCTGGGCCGGGCGGAGCGGGAGGTGGCCCGCTCCGCCAACACCGACCCGCCCTGGCCGTGGGTGTTCGCCTTCGACGAGACCAAGGTCGCCGGTTACCGCGCCCGGGTGGGCGTGCGGCTGCGCCAGCCGAACGACGCCCGGCGGGCCTTCGCCGAGGCGTTCGCGCCGAACAGCGCCAACCCCAAGCAGTCCGCGGTCCTCCAGGTGGAACTGGCCTCGGCGCACGCCGAGGCGGGGGACGTGGACGAGGCCTTCCGCCTGGTCCACGAGGCGCTGACCACGGGCGTCCGCTACGAGTCCGAGCGGGTCATCGGCCGGGTCCGGGCCTTTCGCCGCCAGCACTCGGGAACGCGGGCGCGCTGCGTGGCCGACCTGGACGACCGACTTCTGTCCCTGGTGAGCGGTATCACCGCTTAAGGGTAGAAAAGCCGCGAAGCGATCATCAGGGAGGTTTCGTGATCCACATCGGAGTCACCGGTCACCGCGACCTGACCCCCGACGTGCAACGCACCGTCACCGCGCTGCTCACCGCCCACCTGGAACCCTACGGCTGCGAGATGGTGGGCCTGTCCTGCCTGGCCGACGGCGCCGACACCGTCTTCGCCGAGGCCGTCGTCGCGGCCGGAGCCCCGCTGGAGGCGGTCATCCCCGCCGCCGGCTACCGCGAGGCACTGCCCCAGGAACACCACCCCGTCTACGACCGCCTCCTGCGACAGGCCGTCCTCGTGCACACACTGCCCTACACCGAGTCCACGCCCAAGGCCCACCTGGAGGCCGGAAGGCTGCTCGTACGGCGCTGCGACCAACTGGTGGCCGTCTGGGACGGCCAGCCCGCGCGCGGCCCCGGCGGCACCGCCGACGTGGTGGCCTACGCGCGCTCGCTCTTTCGCCCGGTCTCGGTGCTGTGGCCCGAGGGCGCCCGCCGCTGACCCGGCCCGGCGTCCGCCACCCGCGCCGCGCACCTCCGCCGCGAAGGGGGGAGCGGCCCCACCGGCACCGTCCGGCCCCAACCGGTTCAGCGTCCGCCCGAGACCACCGCGTTGACGTCCGCGGCCCTGAGCACC
Source organism: Nocardiopsis alborubida (assembly GCF_012396365.1). Lineage (GTDB taxonomy): Bacteria > Actinomycetota > Actinomycetes > Streptosporangiales > Streptosporangiaceae > Nocardiopsis > Nocardiopsis alborubida. The sequence goes on from NZ_JAAXPG010000015.1 coordinate 35,561, forward strand.
CCGCGCACCCCACCGCCCTCGTCCACCACCACGTACTCCGGCAGCGGATGACCCGTCAGCGCCCGCAACAACTCCTCACCCTCCAGCCCCACCGGCACCAGAGAATGCTCGGTCACCGCCCGGGACACACTCGACACCGGCACCCACGCCCGGCGCTCCGGTTCGATCGCCCCGGCCGCCGCCGGGTGCACCACCGCCGCGGGAACGCCCTGGACGTCGGTCACCACGACCTCCACCGCCTCCGCCTCCCGGGCCCGGCGCTCGGCCTCGGCCAGCGGCGTGTCGGCCAGCACCGTCACCGAGGAGCGGGCCAGATCGCGGGCGCGCAGACGCGGAATGCGCTCGCGCACCCGGGCGGCGCGCAGCGCGTCGGAGGCACCCATCCACATGAAACCGCCCAGGACGAATCCCCACACCACGCTCCACGGGCTGAGCCGCCCGCCCGCCCACCACGTGATCAGGAACGGCAGCGCCACCACCAGCAGGGCCAGCACCCGGCCGCCCCAGGCGGCGGCCACACTCCCCGCGAAGGGCCTGCCCGTCACCTTCCACACCCCCGCGCGCAGCAGCCGCCCACCGTCCAGCGGAAGACCCGGCAGCAGGTTGAACGCACCCACCAGCAGGTTGGCGATCCACAGCTGGAACAGCAGCTCACCCACCACGGTGCGCGGCTCGGTGAACAGGTACAGGCCGAACCCGCCCGCCGCCAGCAGCAGGGAGAACAGCGGCCCGGCGAACGCGATCCAGAACTCGCGGCCCGGCGTGGGCGCCTCGCGCTCGATCTCGGAGACCCCGCCCAGCACGTACAGCACGATGCGCCGGACCGGCAGGCCGTACATGCGCGCGACCACCGCGTGCGCCAGCTCGTGCACCAGCACGGAGGCGTAGAGCAGGACGGCGAAGACGAAGGCCAGCAGGTAGGCGGCGGGCCCCAGCGCCAGGCGGCCCTGGACGACACCGCCGTAGACCAGGGTGATCAGCGCCGCGACGATCAGCCACGAGGAGGTCACGTACACGGGGATGCCGAAGGGGCGGCCGATCAGTAACCCCGGCCTGGCGGAACGGTCGCGGGGCTTGGGCGCGGATGGGTCACTACCGGTCGTCACACCCCCAGACTACGGCTCGCCCGCCGCAACCGGACGGCGCCCACACCCCGGCACCCCGCCGCCCCGGACCACCCGGTTCTCCACAGGCCGCCCTCCTCGCCTCGCCCCCTGTCGCGACCTTCTCATAGGCTCGAACCATGACCACCGCGCTCCTTCCGTCCGCCCTCTCCCCCTCCCGGGCCTCCGACTTCCTCCAGTGCCCGCTGCTGTTCCGCTTCCGCACCATCGACCGCCTGCCCGAGGCGCCCAGCGCGGCGGCCCTGCGCGGCACCCTCGTCCACGCCTGCCTGGAGCGCCTGTACGAGCTGCCCGCCGAGTCGCGCAACCCGCGCAACGCCGTCGGCCTCGTCGACCCCCAGTGGAAGAAGCTGCGCGAGAACAAGCCCGAGCTGGACGAGCTGTTCGCCGACGACGCCGAACGCGACACCTGGCTGGAGTCCGCCCGCGACCTGGTCCGCCGCTACTTCGACCTGGAGAACCCCCCCGCCCTGGAGCCCCGCGACCGCGAGATGCGCCTGGAGGTGTCCCTGCCCACCGGCCTGCGGCTGCGCGGCTACGTGGACCGCATCGACGTCACCCCCTCCGGCCGGATCCGGATCGTGGACTACAAGACCGGCAAGTCGCCCGCCCCCCGCTTCGAGGACAAGGCCCGGTTCCAGATCTTCTTCTACGCGGTGATGATCTGGCGCGACCTCGGCGTCGTCCCCACCCGCCTCCAACTCGTCTACCTGGGCGGCGACGGCGCGGTGCGCTGGTACGACCCCACCGAGGACGAACTCCGGGCCGCGGAGTCCGAGATCGCCGACATCTGGGCGCGAATCGAGGCGGCCGGACGCGCCGGGGTGTGGGAGCCCAAAAAGAGCAAGCTCTGTGACTGGTGCGAACACCAGGCGCTGTGCCCGGCGTTCGGCGGCACCCCGCCGCCCCTGCCCGCACCGGCGGACCACCGACGCGGCTGACCCCGACCGCGCCGTCCCCGGGTTCGGATCCGACCACCACCGGAATACGGCACAATTCCCCCTGTGCCCGTCTCAGTACTGCTGGTCGACGACCAGCCCCTCGTCCGCGCCGGTTTCCGCATGATCCTGGAGTCCGCCCCGAACCTCTCCGTGGTGGGGGAGGCCTCCGACGGCCGCGAAGCGGTCCGCTCGACCCGCAGCCTGCTGCCCGACGTGGTCCTCATGGACGTGCGCATGCCCGGCATGGACGGGATCGAGGCCACCCGGCAGATCGTGTCGTGGGCGCGGCCCCTGGGCCACCGGGTGCGGGTCCTGGCACTGACCACCTTCGACCTGGACGAGTACGCCTTCGAGGTGCTGCGCGCGGGCGCCTCCGGGTTCCTGCTCAAGGACGTCCCGCCCGCCGAACTCGTGTCGGCCGTCGAGGTGGTCGCGGACGGAGCGGCGACCGTCTCCCCCACGGTGCTCAACCGCCTGCTCGACCGCTTCGCCCCGCTCCTGCCCTCCGCCTCCCCCGGCACCGAACCCGCCGGGGACACCCTGACCACCCGCGAACACGAGGTCCTGCGCCTGCTCGCGCGCGGGTGGTCCAACGCCGAGATCGCCGCCCACCTGGTACTGGGCGAGACGACCGTCAAATCCCACGTCGGCAACATCCTCACCAAGCTGGAACTGCGCGACCGGGTCCAGGCCGTGGTCTACGCCTACGAGCACGGCCTGGTCCGGCCCGGCGAACGCGACGGCGGCTCCGAGCCCGGCTCCGGCTGACGCCTCCGGACCGCGCCCCGGGGAAACCGGGCCACCAGGTCCGCGCTCCCCTGCCCGCGGCACGCATACCAGGCCACCCGGTTCACGGCCCCGCCGCCACCGGAACGCGAACCCGGCGCGCGGCGTGAGGCCCGGCCCCGCCGGGGCCACGGCTCGATCCGGTGCGGCCCCCGACCCCCCGCGCACGGGCCCCACCGCCCCACCCCGAAGACCCCGGCGCGTCGCTGTCGACGGGCCCCCGGCCTTGAAAGGATGATCCGGTGATCGAACTCACCGGCCACGACCCCCGTTCCGGGCGAACCCCACCCTCCGGGACCGCGTCCCCTCATGGGTTGTCCACAGCGCGCCGGCCACCACGGGTACAGGCGGGGAGGAGACGGAGACAGGGATGCCAAGCAAGCGGGAGCGCCCCGTGCCCCCGAGCGAGGACCGCCTGCTCAGCAGGATGCGGGACTGGCGGGAGGCACACGAGCGGGAGCTGACCCCGGACGGCTTCGACGAGACCGAGGACGTCAACCTCCCCGACGCCCGCGCCATCGACCTGGTGCTGCGGGTGGGCGAGCTGATGCTCGCCAGCGGAGAGGGCACGGAGGCCGTCAGCGAGGCGATGCTCAGCCTCTCGGTCGCCTTCGACCTGCCCCGCTCGGAGGTCTCGGTCACCTTCACCACCATCACCCTGTCCACCCACCCCGGGGGCGAACACCCCCCGATCACCGGCGAACGGGTCGTGCGCCGCCGCACCCTGGACTACTTCCGCGTCAACGAACTGCACACCCTGGTACAGCAGTGCGCGCTCGGCCTGCTCGAACTGGAGGACGCCACCGCCCGCCTGACCCAGATCAGACGCGCCCGCATGCCCTACCCCAACTGGCTCATCGCCGTCGGGTTCGGGCTCATCGCCTCCAGCGCGAGCCTCATGGTGGGCGGCGGCCTGATCGTGGCGACCGCGGCCTTCCTGGCCACCGTCATGGGCGACCGCACGTCGGTGTTCCTGGCCAAGCGGGGCGTCGCGGAGTTCTACCAGATGGCCGGGGCCGCGGTGGTGGCCGCCACGATCGGCGTGGCGCTGCTGTGGGCGAGCACCACGCTGGACCTCGGCCTCCAGGCCGGGGCGATCATCACCGGCAACATCATGGCCCTGCTGCCCGGCCGCCCGCTGGTCTCCAGCCTTCAGGACGGCATCAGCGGCACCTACGTGTCGGCGGCCGCACGCCTGCTGGAGACCTTCTTCATCCTGGGCGCGATCGTGTCCGGCGTGGGCGCGGTCGCCTACACCGCGCAGCGCCTGGGCGTGAGCATCGACCTGGAGGACCTCCCCTCCGCGGGCACCTCGGTGGAGATCCCCGTGCTGATCGGCGCGGCGGGGATCGCGGTGGCCTTCGCGATCTCGCTCGCCGTACCGCCGCGGATGCTGCCGATGATCGGCGTGCTCGGCGTGATGATCTGGGTGATCTACGCGAGCATGCGCGACCTGCTGCACGTGCCCGCGGTGGTGGGCACGGTCGCCGGCGCGGTCGCGGTGGGCGTGGTGGGCCACTGGCTGGCGCGGCGCACGCGCAGACCGGTGCTGCCGTACCTGGTCCCGTCGATCGCCCCGCTGCTGCCGGGCAGCATCCTGTACCGGGGCCTGATCGAGATCACGCAGGGCGACCCCTCCACCGGGCTGCTCAGCCTGGCGGAGGCGGTCACGGTGGGCCTGGCGCTGGGCGCGGGGGTCAACCTCGGCGGCGAACTGGTCAGGGCCTTCCAGCACGGCGGGCTGGCCGGTGCGGGGATGCGCAGCCGCCCGGCGGCACGCCGGACTCGCGGCGGGTACTGAGTTCCTTGTGGCCGGGGCCGGACAGAACAGAACCATTGCTGGCCTGGGGGTATCTCACCCACTGAGAGCGGACGACAGCAGCAGGACAAACACATCCGGGCTAAACCGCAACAAGCATGTGATGTGAACCACTACTCTTGGCGTCAGCTCAACGACGAGCACCTCTGGACCGAAAGGCCTGTCCCATGTGCAGCCACGAACCTGCCTGCCCGTCCTTCGAGGACACCGACCGCGAGGCGGCCCGGGTCGTCTCCAGCCACCCCGAACAGGGCTGGAGCCTGCTCTGCAACGGTGTCGTCCTTTTCGACGACACCGGTGAGCTGCTCCCCGACGGGGTGGTCGTCGCCCCGCACCGACCCCGCGTCGCCGCCTGACGTCCGGCCGCGCCCACACACCACGGCCGCGAGGCTGACGCGTCCCGCCCGTCGAGGGACACACGGCCCCCGGGCGGCGACGTGTCCCTGGCGGCCCCTGGTGACCGCGCGAGCGCCGGGGGCCGATCCCCCGGCCCTCACTCCCTCGCCGGGTCGGGCCACCCCTCCGGCAGCACGTCCCGGCCGCCCATCGCCTCACTCAGCCGACGCCGGAAGTCGGCGTGCACACCGGGCCCCCACACCAGCTCGCTCGGTGTGCGCAGCGCCTGCTCCATGGCAGACCTCAGCACATCCGGGCGCGCCTCCCCCTCCGCCACCGGCAGCGCCAGCAGGGCGTGCATCTGGGTGACCACGGCGAACAGCTCCCCCGCCAGGGCGGGAGCGCTCGCGGTCGCCACGGCCTCCTCCAGATAGGGATCCCACCACGGCTCCCCGTCCCCGTCCTCCCCAGGCGCGGCGAAGGCCCTGCGCAGCCGCCAGCGCACCTCCCCCGCGGTGTCCGGGTCCCGGTCGCCCAGGCCCAGCCGCCAGACCCGCTCGGCCGCGGCGGGGTCCCCGCGCAGGGCCAGCAGCCCCGCCAGGAGTTCCACGGCGGCGGCGAAGGTGCCCGGCGCGGCCCCCGCCTCCGTCCCCTCCGCGTCCTCGGAGGCCGTGTCCGGGTCCACGACCGCGCCGACGTCGGCGATGGCGTGCTCCAGGTGGGCGGCGGCGCGCAGCAGGCGCAGACCGGGATCGTCCGAGACCGACAGGCCGCGTTCGACCGCGACCGCGGCGGCGCCCGGCAGCCCCCGCCCCAACAGGCGTTCGGCCAGGTCGCGGGAGGCGTCCACGACGGTGGTGGCGTGCAGGCGGCCGAGCGAACCGGGATCGGACGGCAGAGCCAGCGCCGCCTCCCAGTGCTCCTCGGCCCCGCCGGTGTCGCCGCGCCCCTCGGCGGAGCGGGCCAGCCCGTAGTGCGCCACGGCCGTGTAGCCGGCCCCGCCCAGGTCGAGCAGACGGCGCCAGACGCGGTCGGCCTCGGCCTGGTCGCCGTCCTGTTCGAGGGAGAGCGCGAGGTGGTAGGCGGCGCGCGGGGCGTACCGCGAGTCGCCGGTGGCCAGGGCGCGGCGGGCGGCCTCACGGGCGGCGGCCAGGTCGCCCCGCTGGTCCTCGACCACGGCCAGGCCGAGCAGGGCGCGGGCCTGCACCCGCGGGTGGGGGTTGGCGGCCACCGCCTGCTGGTAGAGCTTGGCGGCGCGTTTGAGGTGGCCGCTCCCGGCGAGGTCCTGGGCCTGGTCGCACAGTTCGGCGGCGCCCTGCCCGGTCGGCGCCTCGGCCTCGTCGGTGTCCCGGGGGTCGGTGGCCGGGGGCGGGTCGGCGGGGCCAGAGCGCGCGGAGGGTCCGGACGTCGTGGTCATGTCTCCGCTTTCCATGGGGGTGGCGGGGTGGCGGTCCGCGTGGCGGGAACGCGTTCCGTGTCGCCGCAACTCTAACGCCTGCGGTGGCCGGGGCCGGAAGGTCCGCGCCGGAGTCCGGGGCCGTGGAGACCGTCTGGTTCTCCCCCCTCTCCTGAAGGGCACGAAGAGCAATCCGGACTTTTACGATGTAGATCTACAAGCGAAACAGGAAAGGGGCGCCGGTCCTCGGACCGGCGCCCCTCACCGCGGCCTCGGCCGCCCTACAGCTCGAAGGCCTCCGGCGGCGGGCAGGAGCAGACCAGGTTGCGGTCCCCGTAGGCCTGGTCGATCCGGCCGACCGGCGGCCAGTACTTGTCCGTGCGCAGCGACGCCAGCGGGTAGGCCGCCTCGGCGCGCGTGTAGCCGTGCGACCACTCGTCGGCGGTCACCGCCTCCGCGGTGTGCGGGGCGTTGCGCAGCGGGTTGTCCGCCGCGTCCCACTCCCCCGAGGCCACCTTGTCGATCTCGCCGCGGATCGCGATCATCGCCTCCACGAAGCGGTCCAGCTCGGCGAGGTTCTCGCTTTCGGTCGGCTCCACCATCAGGGTGCCGTTGACCGGGAACGACATCGTCGGCGCGTGGAAGCCGTAGTCCATGAGCCGCTTGGCGAGGTCCTCATTGCTGATGCCGCTGGCCTTCTGGAGCGGGCGGATGTCCACGACGCACTCGTGCGCCACCAGGCCGCCCGCACCGGTGTAGAGCACCGGGAAGTACGGCTCAAGCCGCCTGGCCAGGTAGTTCGCCGACAGCACCGCCACCTCGGTGGCCGAGCGCAGCCCCTCCTCGCCCATCATGCGCACGTAGGCCCAGGAGATGGGCAGGATGCCCGCCGAGCCGAACGGGGCCGCCGAGACCGGTCCCACGCCCGTGTGCGGGCCCGCCTCGGGCTGACCCGGGTGGTTGGGCAGGAAACCGGCCAGGTGCGAGCGGACCGCGACCGGGCCCACGCCCGGACCGCCGCCGCCGTGCGGGATGCAGAAGGTCTTGTGCAGGTTGAGGTGGCTGACGTCGGCCCCGAACTCGCCCGGCTTGGCCCAGCCCAGCAGCGCGTTGAGGTTGGCGCCGTCCACGTACACCTGGCCGCCCGCCTCGTGCACCAGACGGCACACCTCGGTGACGGTGTCCTCGTACACGCCGTGCGTGGACGGGTAGGTGATCATGATGGCGGCCAGGTCGTCGGCGTGCTTGCCGGTCTTGGCGCGCAGGTCGTCCAGGTCGACGTTGCCGTTGTCGTCGCAGGCCACCACGGCCACGCGCATACCGGCCATCACGGCGCTGGCGGCGTTGGTGCCGTGCGCGGAGCTGGGGATCAGGCACACGTCGCGGTGGGCCTCGCCGCGCGAGCGGTGGTAGCCGCGGATGGCCAGCAGCCCGGCGAACTCGCCCTGGGATCCGGCGTTGGGCTGGAGGGACACCGCGTCGTAGCCGGTGACCTCGGCCAGCCAGGCCTCCAGCTGGCGGATCAGGGCCACGCTCCCGGCGGCCTGGTCCAGCGGCGCCAGCGGGTGCAGCCCGGCGAACTCGGGCCAGGTGACGGGTTCCATCTCCGCGGTGGCGTTGAGCTTCATGGTGCACGAGCCCAGCGGGATCATCGTGCGGTCCAGGGCCAGGTCGCGGTCGGAGAGGCGGCGCATGTAGCGCAGCAGCGAGGTCTCGCTGCGGTGGGTGCCGAACACCGGGTGGGTGAGGTAGTCCACCTGGCGGGCCAGCTCGACGGGCAGGCGGTCGGCGTCCTCGTCCACGTTCAGGCGCACGCGCGAGGAGCCGCGCTCGGCCTCGCCGAAGGCGGCCAGGACCTTCTCCAGGTCGGCCTCGGTGGTGGTCTCGTCCACGCTCACGCCGACCGTGTACTCGTCGGCGGCGAGCAGGTTGTACCCGGCCTCCAGGGCGGACTCCACGACGCGGGCGGCGCTGGGCACGCGCACGCGCAGGGTGTCGAAGTAGGCGTGGTGCAGGACCTCGAAGCCGCGCTCGGAGAGGGCGTCGGCCAGGGCCGCGGTGCGGGTGTGCACCTGGCGGGCGATCGCGCGCAGGCCGTCGGGGCCGTGGTAGACGGCGTACATCCCGGCCATGACGGCGAGCAGGACCTGCGCGGTGCAGATGTTGCTGGTGGCCTTCTCGCGGCGGATGTGCTGCTCGCGGGTCTGGAGCGCCAGGCGGTAGGCGGGCTTGCCCGCGTTGTCCACCGAGACGCCGACCAGGCGGCCGGGAAGCTGGCGGCGCAGCTTCTCGCCCACGGCCATGTAACCGGCGTGCGGGCCGCCGAAGCCGAGCGGGACGCCGAAGCGCTGGGTGGAGCCGACGGCGATGTCGGCGCCCAGGTCGCCGGGGCTGCGCAGCAGGGTCAGGGCGAGGATGTCGGCGGCCACCACCGCGAGGGCGCCGCGCTCGTGGGCCTGGGCGATGACCTGGCCCGGGTCGCGCACCGCTCCGCTGGAGGCGGGGTACTGCACCAGGACGCCGAAGGCGTCGCCCTCGGGAAGGCCCTGGGACAGGTCGGCGACCACGACCTCGATACCGAGGGGTTCGGCACGGGTGCGCAGCACGTGCAGGGTCTGGGGGAAGACGTCGGCGTCGACGACGAAGACGTCGGCCTTGCTCTTGGAGGCCCGGCGGGTCAGGGTCATGGCCTCGGCGGCGGCGGTGGCCTCGTCGAGCAGGGAGGAGCCCGAGACGGGCAGACCGGTCAGGTCCGAGACCATGGTCTGGAAGTTGAGCAGGGCCTCCAGGCGGCCCTGGGAGATCTCGGGCTGGTAGGGCGTGTAGGCCGTGTACCAGGCGGGGTTCTCCATGATGTTGCGCAGGATGACCGGCGGGGTGAGGGTGCCGTAGTACCCCTGGCCGATCAGCGAGGTGCGCACCTGGTTGCGGGCGGCCAGGTCGCGCAGCTCGGCCAGGGCCTCGGCCTCGCTCAGCGCCGGGGGCAGGTCCAGCGGCGCGCTGCGCCCGGGCCCCGTGAGGATGGACTCGGGCACGGCGTCGGCCATGAGCTCGGCGGTGGAGCCGTAGCCGACCGCCTTGAGCATCTCCTGGACCTCGGCGGGCGTGGGGCCGATGTGGCGGTCGGCGAACACCCGGGCGGGCGCGCCCGGGGTGTGCACGGGCTGGTCTGGCACGGAGACCTCCTGGTGACAGGGCCGAGTCGGGTCGGCGGTGTTCCTCACGGTCTCCCCCTCTGTCACCGGACACGGCGGTGCCCAGGCTTCAGAGCGGCCTCCTCCACGCGGTCCATGGTGCCTGAGAGGTTACTGGGGAGTATTGCCCCGTCGGCGCCCCGTTGCGGGGTCTCTCTCGCGCGGTGTCGACAGCCAGCTGACGATCTGTACGTGTGTACAAAGCAGGGCGAATGTCGGTTTTCATCCCTGTTGTGACTACGACCGTACTCGATCGTCGCCCCGGGCAGCGCTTCCGGGCAGGCGTTTCGCCCAGATCACACCGAGAACCTGGAGGTTCCTCCAAGCGACCGCGTACCCGTGTCCGGTGATCCGGGCCCCTTGCCGCACCGCGCGTACGCCACGGCCGGCGGCGCCACGGCCGCCGAGGGCCCGGTCGGGGACGTGGGACCGGACGATTCCGCGTGAGCGGCGGCGGCTGCCGTGCGTCCCGTCGCGGTGGCTGGCACCGTGCCGCAGGTGTCGGGAACCCGGTCGGGGGCCCGAGGCCCCGAAGACCGTGGTCTTCCTCCCCCGCCCCTGGGGCAGGACGGTCTTCGCCGCGGCGGGGAACGGCGGTTCCGGACCCGGTCGCGGGCGGGTCCGCCCGCCTCAGCCGGTGCGGCGCTCCCGGCGGCGCCTGGCCAGCTCGTCCACGGGCTGGGGCGCCGTGGCGGGCAGGTCGGCCCGCTCCTCGGCCGGGACCACGCCCAGGGCCTCCTCCAGCTCACGCCAGACGTTGCCCAGCGCCAGGCCGAACATGCCCTGCCCGCGCTGCATGAGGTCCACGACCTCCTCCGGGGAGGTGCACTCGTAGACGCTGACGCCGTCGCTCATGAGGGTGATGCGGGCGAGGTCGGGGGCGGGGCGGCCGCGCAGGTGGTCGACCGCGGTCCGGATCTGCTGGAGGGAGATCCCGGTGTCCAGGAGCCGTTTGGCGACCTTGAGCAACAGGATGTCGGGAAGGCTGTACAGGGGGGCGTTGTGGGCTCCGGTGCGCACGCTCGGCTCCACCAGGCCGGTCCTGGCCCAGTAGTCGAGCTGGCGGTAGCTGATCCCGGCGGCCGTACACGCCGCGGGGCCCCGATACCCGGCGTCCATAGGCAGCGCCACCACGTCCTCTTCGCACAGTAGGCCCTGCTGCCCCGCTAGCCGCAGCGCGGACCGCCTGTCATGGGGATCCCGCTTGCCGCTCGCTACCGCCACGCCGACCTCCGGCTTCTCGTCCCACGGCGGTCTCGACAGGGGATGTCCACTCAGGGAACGGGTGCGCCGTGGGTTCCACTGCACTGAAGGTAGGACGGCCGACCGGCAGCGTCAACGACACCGCGCGGCGCGTCGCCAAGTGCGCGCGGCGCCGGTGTGCCGGGGCCTCCCCGGTGGCGCCCGACGCGCACACGGGGGTTTCGGCCCTGATCATTACGACCACTTCCGTTACCCAATCTATCACCGGCCCCGCGGACGGAGCCGCAGGTCGGAGCGTGTCCTCCCGGGGCACGCCACAGCCGTGGCGCGGGACCCGCGCGTGGGCGCGGGCCCCGGGGAGAGTACACGTCCGACGCCGAACTACTCCGCGCGCCTGCCGAAGTCCTCGGGCGAGATGTTGTCCAGGAACTCCCGGAACGCCTCGACCTGGTCCTCCTGCTCGTCCGGGATGGGCATCCCGGCCTCGTCGATCACGTCCTCGTGCGCGTAGATGGGCGTGCCCGTCCGTAACGCCAGGGCGATCGAGTCGGAGGGGCGGGCGCTCACCTCCACACCGTTGCTGAAGACCAGCTGGGCGTAGAAGATGCCGTCGCTGAGGCCGGTGATGTTCACCGTCTTGAGCCCGGTGTCCAGTGCGTCGAGGACGTCCCGGAACAGGTCGTGGGTGAGCGGTCTGGCCGGTGCGACGCCCTGTTGGGCCAGCGCGATCGCGGTGGCCTCCACGCCGCCGATCCAGATCGGCAGGTAGCGGTCGCCTTCGGCTTCCTTGAGCAGGACAATCGGCTGGTTCGAGGGCATCTCAACACGGACGCCGACGACCTCCATGTGCTTCACAGCGTCTCCGTCCCACGAGTCGTGATGCCGGATGGGCGCTCGTCCCTGCTCCCGCTGCGGGTCAGGACCCGAGGGCGAAATCGGCACCCTTCGTTACAAAGCTCTCCGGCGGCGGGGGGCCGCAAACCTCATCGGCCCACCCGCCGCTCCCGCGGTCGTCCCCGCGCCGGTCAGCGGCGCGGTTTGGTCAGCAGGACCATCCGGAACTTGCCGATCTGGATCTCGTCCCCTCCCCCGAGCTGTGCCTCGTCGACCGGCTCGCGGTTGACGTAGGTGCCGTTGAGGCTGCCCACGTCGCGGACCCCGAACCCGTCGCCGCGGCGGAAGAACTCCACGTGGCGCCGGGAGACGGTGACGTCGTCCAGGAAGATGTCGCTGTTGGGGTGGCGGCCGGCGGTGGTCACGTCACTGTCCAGCAGGAAACGGCTCCCGGCGTTGGGGCCGCGCCTGACCACCAACAGCGCCGTACCCGGCGGCAGAGCGTCGGGGTTGGCGGGGTCGTCGCCGCCCAGCTCGTCGCCGGACTCCTCCTCTTCCAGGGCCTGTATGCCCAAGAGGGAGATCGTGGACGTGACGTCTCCGCCGGAGTCCCTGCCAGTGCCGGGTCGGGGGCCCTGCTGTTCGGCTCTGCGGACCGGAGTTCCGCAGTGGGAGCAGAAACGGGCATCATCCGCAACGGCGTGACCGCACTGCGTGCAGTAAACGCTCGACATAGGTCGGCTCGGCCTCCTACCGCACGGGGCGGTGCTTGATTGGGCTGGTCGGTGGCACGCACCGGGCGTCGGTCGGGCACGTGGCCCGCACACCGCCCGGTACGCGGTGAGACGGCCCGCTGTCGCGGCAGCGGTGCGCCTCACGCGGTCGGTCGCTAGGTCTCATCCCCCGTGTCGCACTCCTTGTCACCACCGGCGAGGGTGTCCGCCGTTGCCGGGATACCCGGTCCGGTGGGCGACGCGGCGCTTCGGGGAACACTCGACTTTAAACCATATCCCTGTCCAGGAAGGGTTTTGCTCCTCCCCCGCCCGCCGCGGACGACCCGCCGCGAACGGATCGGTGAGCGGCGTCCCCGCCGTCGCGGACGGTGTCCGGCGACGGTGGTGGGCCGAGTCGGGACAACACACCTGCCCTGGTGCTGATGCCGTGTCGGCGGGTTTGGTTCTCCACGGATCCCCCCGGATTCGCACCGACTTCACCGAACCGCCACGACCTGCCTGTATGTCGATTCCAACCCGCGGAGTCACTCACGGTAGGACTCGCGCCCGCGCACGGGGCGTGACGCCGCGGGCACGCGCCGCGCGGGCGCGGACGGACGACCGCCCGCACCCGCGCGGCCCGCCTCAGCCCTCGGCCCGTTCCACGACGGCCGCCCACTCGTCCAGCAGGCGGTGCGCTGTGTCGGGGTTGGGACCTTCGGCCCAAAGATGGGTCACGGCCTCCGCGGTGTCGGGGAGGACCAGGGCCCAGCTTCCGTCCGGCTCGATCACCCGGACGCCGTCGGTGGTGTCGAGCTCGCGGCCGCCAGCCGCCTCCACGACGGCGCGCATCACGCTCCCCTTGACCGCCCACGGGGTGGGCACCGAACGGCGCAGGAGGTGCGCCTGGGGGATCGTGCGGTCGATCTGGCTCAGCGAGCGGCGCGTCCGGGCCACCAGTGCCAGCAGCCGCACGAAGGCGGCGATGGCGTCGCTGGTGGGACTGAACCGCGGCACGATGAACCCGCCCCGGCCGTCGCCCGCGAAGATGACGTCGTCCTGCGCCTGGACCGCCTTGGTCAGCTCGTCGGTGGCGGTGGCCGTCCAGTGGACCTTGACCCCGTGCGAGGCGGCCACCGTCTCGGCGACGCGGGTGGTGGTGACGGGCAGGGCCACCGTGCCGGTCCCGTACTCGGCGCAGACCAGCTCCAGGACGACCAGCAGGGCCCGGTCGTTGTGGACCAGGTCGCCGCTCTCGTCCACGATGGACAGCCGTTCGGCCACGGGGTCGAACCGCACGCCGAAGTCGGCGCCCGAGCCCGCGACCAGCTCGCCCAGCCGCGCCAGGTCGCGGTTCTGCTTGGCGACGGTGTCGGTGGGCGAGGACTCGTCCAGCCGGTTGTTGACGGTGAGCACGTCCACGCCGATCCGGCCCAGCAGGGAGGGCAGGATGAGCGAACCGCTGCCTCCGGCGCAGTCCACGACGACCTTGAGCTCCGCCTCGGCGACGCCGGAGGTGTCCACCTTGCGCAGCAGCTCGTGGGAGTAGCTCTCCACGTTGCGCGACGGGAAGGTCAGCTCGCCGATCTCGCCGGGGAAGGCCCGGCGGTACTCGGCGCGGGAGAAGACCCGGTCGAGCTTGCGCTGGGCGCCGGGCGACAGGTCGGCGCCGTCGCCGTCCAGGAACAGGATGTCGACCGACTCGGGGTCGCCCGGGGTGGTGCGCACCGTGATGCCGCCGCTGACACCGCTCTGGGAGGTGTGGAAGCGGGCCACGGGCAGCGGCACCACCTCCAGGTCGCGCACCTCGATGGCGGCCGCGGTGAGCGCGCTGATGATCGCGCGCTTGAGCGTGCGGGCGGCGCGCGAGACGTCACGCGAGGTGGTGACGATCGCGCCCTTCTTCAGGGTGGTGGCGTAGGCGTTGGCCAGGCGCACCGCCAGTTCCGGGGTGATCTCGACGTTGATCAGGCCGGACACGCCCCGGGGGCCGAACAGCGAGCGCTGCCCGCGCGACTCCCAGATGACGTTGGTGCTGACCACCGCCCCGGCCTCGATGGTCTTGAACGGGTAGACCTTGACGTCGTTGTGGAGGTAGGCCTCGGACTCGACGACGCAGTCCTCGCCCACGACCGCGCCCTCCTCGATCCGGGCGGCGGCCATGACGTCGGTGTTCTTGCCGATGACGGCGCCGCGCAGGTTGGCGCCGCGGCCGATGAACACGTTGTCGTGCAGGACCGTGCGGTGGGCGAAGGCCTCCGAGCGCACGACGGTGTTGCTGCCGACCACGGTGAACTCGCGCAGCTCGGCGCCCGCCTCGACCTTGGCGTAGTCGCCGATGTAGAGCGGACCCTTGAGGACGGCCTCGGGGTGGACCTCGGCGCCCTCGCCGACCCACACGCCCGGGGAGACCTCGAATCCGTCGATGTCCACGTCCACCTTGCCCGAGAGCACGTCGGCCTGGGCGCTGAGGTAGCTCTCGTGGGTGCCCACGTCCTCCCAGTAGCCGTCGGCGACGTAGCCGTAGAGGGGCTCGCCCTCCGCCAGCAGCTGGGGGAAGACGTCCCCGGACCAGTCGACGACCTCGCCCTCGGCGACGCGTTCGAGGACCTCCGGCTCCATGATGTAGATGCCGGTGTTGACGGTGTCGGAGAAGACCTGGCCCCAGGTGGGCTTCTCCAGGAAGCGCTGGACGCGCCCCTGCTCGTCGACGATGATGATGCCGAACTCCAGCGGGTTCTCCACCCGCTTGAGGCCGATGGTGACCTTGGCGCCGCTCTCGCGGTGGAAGCGGACCATGTCGGTCAGGTCGATGTCGGTGAGCGCGTCGCCGGAGATGACGATGAAGGGCTCGCCGCGCAGGTGCTCCTCGGCGTTCTTGACGCTGCCCGCCGTGCCGAGCGGCACCTCCTCGGCGACGTAGCTGAGCTTCATGCCCAGCTCCTCGCCGTCGCCGAAGTAGTTGCGGATGAGGGTGGCCAGGAACTGCACGGTGACCACGGTCTCGGTGAAGCCGTGCTTGCGCAGCAGGCGCAGTACGTGCTCCATGATGGGCTTGTTGACCACCGGGAGGAGTGGTTTGGGCTGGTTCGCCGTCATGGGGCGCAGGCGGGTTCCCTCGCCGCCCGCCATCACGACGGCCTTCATCGGAGGTGCGGTGACCTCCGGGGTGGTGTCTTCGGCCTGGCTCATCGCCGGTACCTCCGTACCGCTGGGCCGTCGGTGCGCACCGAGGGGGGATGGTGTTCGGAGCGCACGCCGTTGCGGGCGGCGGGACATGTTCTCATGCGGAGACGACACTCCCTTTCGATCCGACAGGACTCGTGGTGAGCCGGTCCGCGTGCGGATCAGGGGCCGGTCCGCCCCTGGTCCGGGCGGCTCGGTCGGTCCGCGCCCTCGGCGGCCGCGCCGGGGTCGCCGTCAGCGGTCGCCGGTGCGGCTGGACCGAGTCGGTCCTGGGCGTGACCGCGCACGGGGTCGCTGTCGCCCACGGCCCTGGGGCCGCCGGTGCGATCAGCGCTTTCGTCGCGGCGGGTCTGGGCCATCAGGCGCAGTCCCTGTACGGCGTAGAGCAGTCCGGCCCACCAGTACAGAGCAGTTCCCCAGAGCGCGAAGGCCCAACCTATAATTCTCGCCACATCTGCGGCGATCGTGGTGTAACCGGCGAGGAACAGCAGCGGGAAGGAGTACAGCAGGCACAGCGTGGCGGCCTTGCCCGCGAAGTTGACCGGGAGGGGCCCGTAGCCGAAGTGGCGCAGGAGCGGCAGGGCGCCCAGGATGAGGACGTCGCGCAGCACGAGGATGCCCATGAGCCACCAGGGCACGATGCCGCGGATGACCAGGCCGAGCAGGGCGGCGAAGATGTAGAGCCGGTCCGCGAGGGGGTCGAGCACGGTGCCCAGGCGCGAGGTCTGGTTCCAGGCGCGGGCGATCTTGCCGTCGAGCCAGTCGCTGAGGCCCGCCAGGGCCAGCACGAGCAGGGCCCACCAGTCGGCCTGGGGCACCAGCACGAGCCACAGGAACAGGGGCACGCCCAGCAGGCGGAGCATGCTCAGTAGGTTGGGAACCGTCCAGACGCGGTCACTGACCGCCGGGCTGACCACATCGCCCCCCGCCGTGTGTCTGCCTTCTTGCGCGGATCGCCCCATGGCGCCAACGATAACGGGCGGGAGGGTCGTTTCCCGCCATCGTGGGTCCACCCGCCCTGGTCGGAGGGCGGCCGCACCCCGATCGTACCGTGTACGCTTTCCGGTTTTCCCAGTCGGAACCCCGCTCCGGGACCCTCACCACTGTCCAACGCGGAGCGGCCCGGCGGGGTTCCCCGACCGCGGACCCGGCCGCTGTTCCCCACCGTCGGCCCCTCAGCGGGCGGCGAGCAGGGCGGCCAGGCGGCGCAGGCGTTCGGGGCCGGTGGGCTCGGCGTCCTGGAGGGGGACCTCCACCGTCCCCAGGCGGGCGAAGCGCTCGCGGGTGGCGGCCAGGGCCTCGGCGGTGTCGGGCCCCGCGGCGTCCCCGCGCGGGATCTGGTTGACGACCACGGGGGCGAGCCGGAACCCGGCCTCGGTGAGCTGCTCGACGGCGCGGGCGGTCTCGGCCAGCACCATGCGGCGGGGCAGGGTCACCAGGCGCACCTCGGCGTCCCGGCGCAGGCGTTCGGCGGCGCGCTCCAGGCGGTGGCGGCGGGCGTGCAGACGCTCGGTGAGGGGGTCGGCCTCCTCCTCCGAGCCGCCGACGACGTCGGCGAAGGCCTCGGCGCGGCGGGCCCGCTCGCGCTGGCGGGTCAGGCCCACCACCCAGGGGGTCAGGAGCGCGGGCAGGTTGAGCAGACGCAGCAGGTGCCCTGTGGGGGCGCTGTCCACGACCAGGGCGTCCCAGCGCCGCCCCACCTCCTCCATGCGGTCCACGAGCAGGTCGGCCAGGGCGGACTCGGCCATGCCGGGGCTGGCCCCCGCCTGTTCCAGGTGGCGGCGCACGGCGGGCATCACCTCGGGCGGGACGGCCCGCTCGGCGTCCCGGGCCACCTGGGCGATCCGGCGTCGCACGGCGGCGTCGGCGTCGGGCTCGGCGGCCCACAGGTTGGGGGCGACCGGGACGGGCTCGTCCTTGAGCGGCGCCTCCAGTGCGTCGCCGAGCGAGTGGGCGGGGTCGGTGGACATCACCAGCACCCGGCGCCCGGCGTCGGCCAGGGCCAGCGCGTGCGCGGCGGCCAGGGTGGTCTTGCCGACCCCGCCCTTGCCGCCGACGAAGGTGATCGGCGCGGCGGGGGCCGCGGCGGGTCCGGACTCGGTCAACAGCAGCCTCCGGGTGCTCCGAAGTCCCTGCGGCCCATCCTCTGGTGCCACTCGTGCAGGTCGGCGACCATGTACGGGATGAGGTCGAGGGTCTCGTAGGCGACGGGGTTGTCCACCCCCAGGCTCTCCAGCATGAGCAGGGCCCGCAGGGTGTCCTGCTGGGTGCGGGCCTCGCGTCGGCGCGCGTGCCCCCAGCGCGCCTCGAAGACCTGCTGGTGGAAGTCCTCGAAGCGGCGCCAGGCGGCGACGGCGCGGCGCCAGGCCCCCGGCGGGGGCCCGGCGCCGGCATCCGGTTCGCTCACGGGGTGCCGCCCCGGGCGCGGCGGTTACCTGCCCTCACCCTCGTCCCTCCCCGCGGCGGTCTCCTCGGTCTCGGTCTCGGCGACCGGCGGGCTCTTGCGCGCCTTGTTCAGGGCGATGGCGGCCTCGACCATCATCCACAGGGACAGCAGCAGGATGACGCCGTCCAGCGGCGCGAGCAGGAAGGTCTGCATCGCGTCGCCCGAGACCGCGAAGTCGCGGAGCTGGAGGACCAGCGCCCAGACGGTCATGACGGCCAGGAACACCAGCGGGATGAGGATCATGACCGGGTTGCGGTGGCGCTTGGTGACCCACACGGCGATGACCGACAGGGCCAGGCCCGCGGTGAGCTGGTTGGTGGTGCCGAACAGCAGCCACAGGGTGCCCACGGCGAAGTCGCCCGGGACCAGGGTCAGCGCGAGGGGGATGAGCACCGCGATGAGCGTGGCGACGGTGATGTTGCGGGCCAGGAAGGACATCGCCCGGTGCGGTGCGCTGCCGGAGGAGAAGCGGTCGGCGGCGATCGTGGCGATCTCCTGGATGATGTAGCGCTTGAGCCGGACCGCGGTGTCCAGGGTGGTGACGGCGAAGCTGACGATCACCAGGGCGCCGAAGACCAGGGCGGTGCTCTCGGGGACTCCGATGTTGGAGGCGAAGCCCGCCACGCCCTGGACGAACATGCCCTGCGGGTCGGCGGAGGCGGCCTCCCAGTCGACGTAGAGGGTGCCCCACTCGACACCGCTGTTGGCGGAGTAGACCATGACGCCCGCGGTGCAGGCCAGGATCGAGCACAGCGCCAGCGTGCCCTCGCCCAGGGAGCTCAGATAGCCGACGTAGCGCGCGTCGGTCTCCTTGTCGATCTGCTTGGAGGTGGTCCCGGAGGCGACGAGGCTGTGGAAGCCCGAGACCGCGCCGCAGGCGATGGTGATGAACAGCAGCGGGAAGATCGGCGGGGAGCCCGCCGGGGTGTCGCGGAAGAGCGGCGCCGCGATCGTGTCCATGCCCACGATCACGCCGCCCATGATGACCAGCAGCGCCACGATCATCTGCTGCTGGTTGATGTAGTCGCGGGGCTGGAGCAGCAGCCACACCGGCAGGCGGGAGGCCACGAACGCGTAGGCGAACACGATCACGATCCACAGCAGGTTCTCCGTGATCCCCGTGGCCTCGGCGACCGGCGCGAGGCTGATGGGCAGGAGCTGGCCCAGCGGGATGCAGGCGTAGACCAGGAGCAGCGCGATGATCGACGGGAGCAGCGCGGCGGTGCGGCGGCGGTAGACCACCTGCCCCACGGCGATGGCCAGCGGAATGGTGACCAGGGTGGGCAGCACCGACTCGGGCGTGCCCACGAACAGCCCGGAGATGACGATGGCGAACACCGCGTTCACCAGGGTCACCAGGAAGAAGATGATCAGCAGGAACAGGATGCGCGCCCGGGACCCGATGACGTCGCCCGCCAGGGTGCCGATGCTGCGGCCCTTGCTGCGCAGCGAGACCACGATCGACCCGAAGTCGTGGGCGCCCGACCCGAAGATGGTGCCCAGGATCACCCACAGCAGCGCCGGTCCCCAGCCCCAGAACACGCCGATCGCCGGGCCGACGATGGGCGCGGCGCCCGCCACGGAGATGAAGTGGTGCGCGAGGACGATGTGCTTGTTGGTGGGGACGTAGTCCACGCCGTCCTGGAGCGTGTGCGCGGGCGTGGCGAAGGACGGGTCCAGGGCGTAGACCCGTTTGGCCAGGTAGGCCGAGTAGAAGCGGTACGCCAGCGCGAAGATCGCCAGGGTGCCGAGCAGTACTGCTACAGCGGGCATCGGGGAGTTCCTTCTTTCCGGTGTCAGGACCGGGTGGGCGGGGGCCTGCGTGTGCTCTGTCCAGGCGGTTCGGGTACAGTCCCGAGAAATTAACATGAGTCACACATCACAGAAAAGGAAGTATGTGGAAGATTTCGCCACGGCCTGGCGGCGTTCGGCCGTGGGCGAGCTGTCCTGGGTGACTCCGCGGGGGCTTCCGGTGAGCGTCCCGGTGGTGCCGTTGCTGGACGGGGAGACGCCGTGCGCGGCCCTTCCGCTGGCCCACCTGGACCTGGTGGACGCGCTCGGCCCGCGCGCCGCGTTCAGCCTGACCGCGCCCGCGCCGGGGACGGACACCGGCCTGGTGGGCACGGGGCCGGTGGAGGTCCGGCTGGACCCGGGGGGCCGCCTGTTCGGACGCGACCTGGTGGAGCAGGAGGCGGCCAAGCACCCGCCGACCCGGTTGCGCGCGGGGAGCCTGATGGCGCGCAAGGAGAACTGGTGGTGGATGGCGCGCGCCCTGGTGACCCTGAGCGGGGTGGACCGGGTGGAGGCGGTGCGCAGGCGCGACCGCGCGCAGGACGCCCTGCTGGTGCGGGAGCGGAGTGCGGGCGCTGACACGGACGCGGGCGCGCGTGCACACGCTGACGCCGACATGGACGCGGACGCCGGAGCGGTCCCCGGCGCGGACGTGCGCGTGGACGTGGTCACCGCGCGGGACTGGTCGGCCGGTCCGGGCCGGAGCGTGGAGCTGTGGTCGCGCGACGGCGGCGACCTGTCCGGCCGGGGCGGCCGGGCCCTGGTGATGGGGCACCAGGCCAGCCCCGACTTCGAGCGCTGGGAGCGCTGGACCCGCACCGGAACGCTGTCGGGGCAGGTCCTGGCGGTCACCGAGGCCGACGGCGGCCCCGACGCGGACCCGCGGCCCTTCCGCCTGCTGGAGCGGCTGCGCAACCACCGGGAGGTGGAACGCGCCTGCCGTGCGGGGATCCGGACCGTGGAGGGCCGCCTGGGGCTCTGACCGCCGCCTTCACGACGACCCGGAGCACGGCGGGGCTCCCGCGCGGAGCCGCCGCGCCGCACGCGCCCCCTCCGCCCCGGGTGCGGCCCCCACCGACCCGGGCGCCGCTGCTCCGGTCCGGGCCCCGGCCCCACCGGGCCGCACGCGGTTCCGCGGTGGCGGGCTCACAGCTCCAGGATGCGCTCGGCTTCCCTCCGGCCCGAGAGCAGGGCGCCGTGCACGGTGGCCGTGTGCTCGGTCTCGGTCGCCTCTCCCCCGAAGAACAGCCGTTCGCCGACCGGTTCGCCCAGCGCGATCCGGTCCTCGTCCCCCGATCCCACGGCGGTGAAGGAGAAGCTGCCCCGGGCGAACGGGTCGTCCATCCAGTGGGTGAGGTGGTGGCCGACGGGTTCGGGCACCTTGCGGAACAGGCCGCGCAGCGAGTCCATCGCGTGCCCGACCACGTCGGCCTCGTCCTTCTCCTCCAGGAACCGGGCCGCGTTGCCGCCGTTGCGGCAGACCAGGATCGGCGCGCCCATGACCCGCTGGCCCGCGTACCAGTGGAACCACGTCCCCTCCTCGGTCCCCAGGTGCACGAGGACCTCGGCGTCGCCCCAGAAGACGTCGTCGAAGCGCAGGAACAGCTTCTCCAGGCGGCCGCTGCCCAGGCGTTCGACGGCGCCGCCCTTGTCCTCGGGCAGCGCCGGGTCGAAGTCGACCCCTCCGGCCTTGAGCACGCCCAGGGGCAGGGTCACCAGGACCCGGTCGGCGGTCAGGGTCTCCTCCCCGCGGGGCGTGTCCACGCGCACGCCCGCGCCGTCCTCGTCGTGGAAGACCGACAGCACCACGTGTTCCAGGCGCACGTCCAGCCCCCGTGCCAGGTGGTCGGTGACCTGGGCCATGCCGTCCGGGAAGACGACGTCGTCGCCGCTGAACTCGTGCAGGGCCGCCACCGCGGTGAAGGCGACCTCGTCGGCGTCGGCGCCGTGGTCGCCCTCCACGAGGCGGTGCACGATCTCGTTGGCGTCGCGGGCCCTGCCCCGCACCAGGTTGGCGTCGTAGAGGGCCTGCTTGATGCCCTCCTCCATCGACTCCTGCGGCGTGGCCCCGACGTTGTCCCAGTACATGTGCTCGTGCAGGAGGTTGACGTCCTCCATGTTGCGGCGGTGCCGGTCGAAGAGCAGCCTGCGGCCCTTGGGGTCGTAGGCGGTCTCGGTGGAGCGGTTGAACACGGTGGTGCGGACGCCGATCTCTCGGACCAGCCGCCCGAGGGGGTTGTTCTCCTCACCGCGTATCCAGGAGGCGCCCACGTCCAGCGTGGCCGACGTGCCGTCCCACGCGCGCAGGGAGTGGATGCGCCCGCCCAGGCGGTCGCGGGCCTCCACGACGGTGACCCGCTCACCCTCCTCGGCGAGCCGGTCCGCGGCGGCCAGCCCGGCGATGCCCGCGCCCACGACGATGGTGTGCCCGCGCCCGGGTTCGGCCTCGCGCCCGCGCGGCGGGGACGTCGTGGGCTCCTCCTCCGCTCCCCCGTCCCCGATGGTCTCCTCGCTGACGTCCCCCGGCTCAGTCATGTACCTCCCCCTCCGTGTCGGCGCACGACAGCGGTGCGCACGGGTCGTCCCCGGACCGTGTGTCCGGGGACGACTCCGACCCCGGCCGGACCCGGCCGGGTTGCCGGGTCAGGCGTTGGCGGGCGGCTCCCCCTCGTCGTCCTCCAACTCGACCCGCTCACGGCGGCGCTGGCCCTGGACGTGCTCGTCTCGGGTCACGTCACGCTTGCGGACGTGGACCTCCTCGACGGGCACCTGCTCCTTGGAGACGACCGGGCGCTCCTCGTAGAGCGTGAAGGTCTCCTCGTCCTCGCCCATCTCCCGGGGCTCGCGCACCGCGGAGGGGTCGTCCACCGGACGCCGCTCGACCTGGAGCTCGTCGTGGTGCAGCGGGACCGTCTCGTCGAACTGCTCGGTCTCCACGTACTTGTGCATGCGGGCGTGTCCGGCCTCGCGCCGCTCCACGCCGATGTCCACGCGCTCCTCCGAACGCGTCATCGAGATGTCGTCGCGCTCGTCCGCCATGGCGGCGTCCCGGTCGCGCGCGGCGGCGTCACCGGCCGCACCCCCCGCCACGCCTCCGGCCATGCCCTCCCGGCCGGTGGTCTGCGGGCCGGGGCCCCGGCCCATCGCGGTCTCCTCACCCCGCATCGGGGGGCCGCCGTGCTGCGCGTAGTACTGGCGGACCGTCTGCTCCTCCTCGGGGGAGATGTGCCGGTCGGCGTCGATGTGCGGGGCGTCCTTGACGACGGACTTCTCGTAGGGAACCCGGATGTCCTCCTCCACCGGCTGGGAGCCCTGGAGCGGAACGAGGGTCTCGTGCCTGCCGAACAGGCCGGTGTGCACGGACACCCAGCTCGGCTGGTCGGTGTTGTCGTCGAGGTAGACCTGGTTGATCTTGCCGACGTTCTGGCCCTCCCGATCGAGGACGTGGTGCCCGATCAGGTCTGCGGGTGTGCGATCGCGTGCCACGATGTCCCCCTAGTGGTTCGCGTGGTCGAGGGGCGGGTGCCCCAACGCTGTCCGCCTACCCCCTACCCGCCATGAGCTGCGCGGACTAACGGCTCACCCAAGCCGCTAACGAGTCCGGGGAGAGTGTTGGCCTCCTCCTTGCCCGGGGCGGCCGGGAATTGACGCGCACGGGAGGTTGGGCCCCTCGGGGTCAAGCGTCCTTGGTGTCAGCGGTGGCCCCGGCTGGGACCGCGCGGGAGCGGCGGGCCGTGGAGGGCGCGCCCCGGCTGGGGTGTCCCCCGCGGGGAGGTCGGCGTGGGAGCGGCCCGTGGCGGGGGCCTCCGGGACGCGGAGGTCGGGCACGGGACCGGCCAGGTACGCCTCCAGGACGGGTTCCGCGGGAAGCCGGTCCGCCAGCGCCCAGGCGAGCATGCGGTGCAGGCCGTCCAGGTGGGTCACCGCGTCGGTGCGTTCGAACCGCTCGTAGAAGGGGTGGTCGAGGGCGCGCGAGCTCAGGAACAGCGGCGCGCGGGCCGCTCCGGTGTGCCACTCCAGCTTGTTCCAGCACACCGGGTTGGTGGCGGGGTACTCCCGGCGCCAGGCGGTGAGCGTGCTCAGGGCCTCGGCGACGGTCGCCCCGGCCGGGGGGACCAGTTCGCGTTCCCCGTACTCGCCCGTGTGCCAGGGCAGGAGCACGGACAGGACGTCCGCGCGGTCCAGGGCGACCCGGTGCCACGTCCCGCCGAGTTGGCGGGTGGCCAGGGTCAGGGCGCTCTCGGCGTACCTGTTGGTGGCACGGGAGACCTCGTCCTTCCCCGGGTGGGTGGCGCGGAAGCGCCGGAGGACGGCGTCGGGGGCGACGGGTTCGAGGATCTGCACGGGTTCGGTCCTCAGGTGGGTCCGCCGGGAAACGGGCGGCGGTCGCGGGGTCCGGCGGTCGCGGCGGCCCACCGCCGTGGTGGCTGCCGCTGCCCGAAGGATAGGCGGCGAGAGCGCGACGGGAAAGGGGCCGCACACCGCGTCGACGCCACCGTCGGGTGCCGTGGGAGGCCGGTCGCCGTCCTGGACGAGGAGGGGCAGCGTGAGCTGCTCGGGAGGATCGCGGGGTTCCTGCCGCGGCCGGAAGACTGGCGGGAGGCCGTGCTGGACGCCCGGTTCCTGGTGGGCTACGAACGGCTGCGGGTGAGGGTGGTCCTGGAGGACGGGACCGTGCGCGAGGGGCGCGGGCACTACCGGCTCCCCGACCTGGTGCGGACCCTTCGGGAGGGCATGTACCGACCGGACCGGGGCACCTGGTTCGGCCTCCGGTGCACCGTGGACCGGGACCGAAGCCGGGTGGAGGCCGACCACGACTCCGAGCCCGCCTTCGACATGGCCCCGCTGGACTTCGACCACGCCCTGGACCAGACGTACTACCCGCGTTCACGGGAGCATGTCCCCGCCTGGCTGGCGGAGCGCCTGGCCGCCGCGCGCGGCCGAGCTCCGGACCGGTCCGGATCGCTCCGGAGGCGGGCGACGCCGGGGCCCCAGGGGGTCGGGCCCCGGCGTCACGTGTGGTCAGGCCGTGGTCAGCGGCTCAGACCGCGGTCAGCAGGTCTGGTCGCTGCTGTTCTGGAAGGTGACGTTGCGGACGGTCAGGTTGACCGAGCACGGGTTCTCCACGAGCGAGGTGTTGGCCAGCGTCAGGTTCTGGAACGTGATGTCGGAGGTGTTGGCGAACTCCGAGCGGGCCGCGATCCGGACGCTGCCCGGGCCCGCGATCGTGCCCCCGGAGATGGTGACGTTGTGGCAGTTCTCCACGAGCACCGCGTTGTTGCCGGTCTGGGCGATGTCCACGCGGTCGATGACCGCGCCGCCGCTCTCGGAGACGCAGAAGACCCCCCGGCCGCCACCGCGGGCGCGGACCTCGCCGACCCGGATGTTGGTCGGGTGGTCGTTGCCGATCCGCCCGTTGCGGTTGGCCATGCGGAAGGCCGCGTAGCCGGTTCCGGTTCCGGCCCCCTCTGCGTCGACCAGGTCGACCGTGGCGTTGACGGTGTTGTTGAGCAGCAGGCCCGAGTAACCGGTGTCGCGGGCCGTGACGGTGCCGATGTCCAGCCCGTCCACGCTGTAGGTCTCCACGCCGTGGTTGTCGGTGCCCGACACGTACACGTCGTCGATGCTGATGTCACGCGTGGTGCGGTTGGCGTCGCTGCCCCGGCTGTCGATACGCATGCCCAGGCCGTTGGACAGGCGCAGGTCGATCTGGCCGAAGTGGACGTTCTGCGAGCCGCGCACGAAGACGCCGAAGTACGGCGCGCCGGTCACCGACAGGTGGGGGACGGAGACGTTCTGGGCGTTCCGGATCCGGACGGCGGCGTGGTCGGCGCCCACCGATCCGGTGACGTTGATCGTGCCGCAGACCTCCAGTGAGGTGTGGCTGGGCAGGTCGAGTGAGGTGTTGGCGGGCATCGAGCCGGAACCGCGCACCACCACGCGTTGCTGGGAGGTGCGGCCGGAGTCGAGGCTGCCGACGGCAGCGCGCATGGCGGCGAGCATGTCGCCGCCGGTGTAGACGGTGCTGCCGCCGTTGCGGGCGGTCCAGGTGGAGCCGTTCTGGACGGCCTCGGCGTGGTGGGAGCCGCTGCCGCAGTCACCGTCTCCCCCGCCTCCGCCGCCGGTGTCGTCCACGCGGACCAGGTCCCAGACCTGGTTGGCGCCGTCGAGGGAGTCGTACTGCGACAGGCGGTCGCCCGGGGTGGTGCTCCACTCCCAGGCCTCCAGGGCCTTGCCGCTGAGGCGGTTGATCAGTTGGACGCCGCTGCCGGTGTCGACGGGGCGCCACTGCTGGTTGGCGCTGCCGGTGTCGGTGAACTGGCGGATCTCGGCGCCGTTGGCGGTGGAGTGCTCCCAGACGTCGATGGCCTTGCCGCTGTTGCGGTTGACGAGGCGGTAGTAGCCGTCACCGGACGACACGAAGCGGAACTGCTGCCAGGGGCGGTCGGTGCGTTCCCACTGGATGATCCGGGCGCCGTCCTGGGTTCCGGCGCTCTCGACGTCGGCGACCAGGCCGCTGTGCTGGTTGCGCAGGACGTAGTAGGCGCCTGTGTCGATGTCGGCGGCCTGGGCGGGGGTGACGGCGGCGGCGGAGAGGCCGCTCGTGCAGAGCACGACGGCCAGGGCGGAGTACAGGAACCTTCGCAGGCGCGACAGGCGCGTGAGGGGCCTGCGGGAGGGCGGGGAGGACGACGGCGCGGTCCGGGGCGCGCCGGAGGGACCGGGGCGTGGGGGGTTGATGGGCACTGCTGCTCCTCTGTGCGAACTCCGGACGGCGGTGTCCGGAAGGAGTGGGGGGTTAGGGAGCGCTCCCATGCAACGGGAAGTTAACACGAAAAACGTTTTTACGGTAGCCGTGCGACTACGGTCGGGAAGGGACGGAGTTCCGGAGGTTGGAGGGGTGGAGAACCCGCACAGTCTTCTGCGCGCACCAGGCGACCTGCTTAGCTCAGGGCCGAGAGAGGCCGGGTACTACGAAGCCCCGGAAGCAGTGGTGCTTCCGGGGCTCGACGTTGTGGGGGTACGTGAGGGGTGGGGATGTCAGGAGGTGGCGCCCGGTGCCTTCAGCGAGGAGACGAAGGGGTGCCACTCGACTGAGGGGAAGGACAGGTGGCCCAACTCAGGCTGCTTGGAGTCACGCATACCGTGTTCTCCTGAGACGAAGTGAGCAGCTTCCACACACTCTCCACTCGCGGTGGAGTAACTGCTCTTGTACCACTGCTCTCTCAAGTTCCACCTCAGTGTGCGCTACGCAGACCAGTCTTGGTCTTGGCGTCTCCGTATGCTTCCATGCGCAGCCTATCGAGCACACGAAGATGCTCCTCAACCTCCGAGGAGTCGTCCTGAAAGAGGACACTCCTGCGTTGCTCGGTGTGCACGACGCTGAGTACTCCGACTTCAAGGACCGTGAACGAGCCCATCTCCATAGCAGCGTGAGCCCCGACCTCGTAGGGCAAAAGTTGGACGGTGACGTGCGGTTCATCCATCAAAGCGATGACATGGTCAAGCTGGGCACGCATCACCTCGGCTCCACCAACCATGCGGTGAACGGCAGCTTCGTCGATGATGGCCCAGGTTTGCGGACAGCTGCTCATCCAGACCCGCTGTCGCTCCCTGCGAACCTGAATCCGACGATCCACCTCTTCTTGGCTGATCGCAGCCCCGCTACCCGCTATCAAGGCTCTCTGGTAGCCCTCGGTCTGGAACAGGCCAGGGATGTGGATGGCGTCGTAGCGCTGAATCTTCCGTGCGTCACTCTCCAGGCCGATGTAGGTGCCGTAGCCGCCCTTGACGCCGTATCGCTGCCACCACCCGGACTCGCGCGCACGTTCGCGTAGCTCCAGATAGCGGCCGATCTCCTCGTCTGGTACCTCGTAGTACTCCAGCAGCGCATGCAGGTCTCGGCGCCGCGGAATCGCTCCGCTGGGGTCTTCCCATCTGGTGATACTGCTCGGGGCCACGTCGATGGCCTTGGCCACCCGATCGCGCGGTCTCTCTCCTCGCAGCTTCCCCAGCTCCTGGGCCAACTGCCAGCGCCCCACCGTTGGACTCTTCATGCCGAGAGCGTAGCGGACCCCTTCATCTTCCATCAGCTTTTTTTGATATGCACCTTGCACATGGCCTGGCCATGATGGACTATGACTGTGCGACAGCGCTGTGCACTCTGTTGGTTACCGAGTGCGATCTCCGTGGCATGAAAACGGCCCTGGTCGGGTGCGGACACACCCGGCCAGGGCCTGAGCCCACAACCTGTAGAAGCAGGTGAGGACCTTGGACAACCGTAGTACTCCCATGCCCGAACCCCCTCGGCGGCCCGAGCTTCGGCGCTACCTCGGGCGCTTCCCCGGCGCGCTGCCCGCCGTCAAGGACGCGCGCGACTGGCTGTCCCGGCGCCTGGAGCTGGCACAGACCCCCGGCTCCCCCGCCCAGGACGCCCTCCTGATCCTGAGCGAACTCGCAACGAACGCCCTGCTGCACTCCCCCGCCGGAGCGCGCGGCGGGGCGTTCCTCGTCTCGGTGTTCGTCTCCGCCCACTGCCTTCGCATCTCCGTGCGCGGCTGCGACGACACCCGCGTTCCCACCCTCCAGGCGGTTCCGGCCGGCCCCGAATCCGAACACGGGCGCGGCCTCCTCCTCGTCAACGCCCTGGCCGACACCTGGGGTGTCGAGCGCACCCCGTATGGACCGGCCGTCTTCTTCACCCTGGAGTGGGGCCCAGGCCAGCCTGACCAGCCGATGGATGCGGCCTGGTCGGTCCGATTGCCCCAACAGCGGACCGCGCAGTCCCAGACGCACCAGCAGTCACCCACGGTGCCAGCGCCCCGCACGGCCCTGCGGAACCAGAGCGGGTGGTGAACCGTGCCCGGCTACGGCCTCTATCCCGGCCCGGAGATCCGCCGACTGCGCAGCGACTTCCCCGACCACCTGATCTGCGAACTCCACGACGAGTCGGGACGCCCGGTCCTCGTCGCCACACTGGCCCGCCGGTGCTGCCCCTGTCCGGCCGACCTGGTCACCGCCAGCGACCCGGCGGCCCTGCGCCGGGCCCTGGCTCTGTCTCCGCATCCGTCTCCGCAGCGGAAGAGCGCCCGGTGACCGCCGTGGCAGAGGCCCGGCGGCCGGAGGCCTTTCCCAGGTGGTCCAGCACCATCGCCCGCCCGGGACCCGGGCGCGGTCCCTGGCCTCCACCGCCCAGGCCCGGCCCAGGCGGTGTCCCCGAAGACGGGCTCGCGGCGCTGCGCCACCACGGCTGGACGGTCTGGTTCGGCCAGCGCACCCGCCAGTACTGGGCCGCGCACACCGGCCGCATGCGGCTGGTCTGCGCCGACACTCCCGAGGAACTGATCCACTCGGTCGCCGTCGTCACAGGAGCACCGGGCACCTCGCCCTTCCCCGGGTTCCGCCGGAACCCCTGACCCTCGGGGCGCCGCGACCGGCGGACGGTCGCGGCGCCCCGTTACACGAACAACGGCCCCAACCGGCAGGCTTTCCTCCGCGATGGGCAGGAACCACCATGGAGGGAACAGGCTGACGTGATGGAGCGGAAACCGTGAACGAGGACGAGAGCAACGAACACACCGTCTCGGGGGAAGAGGTTCAAGCCCTGCTCGACGCGCTCGCCGTAGCGGACATCAAACGACTCGTGCGCGCATCTCGTGAGGGCGACGGGGACGAAGTGGAGCAGATACGGAGAAGGTACGTGGGTGGTTAGGCCAAGAATGGCCACAAGCCCTACGAGGCAGGGCTTCCGTGTTAGCTTCGAGGCCCGAGGAACGCTCCTGGGAGGCCCGAACGGAGAGCCATGGAACTGGAACTGCTCGCCAAGGACGACAAGTCAGCCGACAAGGGATGCCCCTCCGTCTACATCAGCGACACGGGCGATTTCGTCGTTCAGGGTGCTGGCCTCGACGATGCCGACTTCGCGAAGTTGGCCAACCCCCTACCGGGTGAAACTGCTGTTCGGATCTCTCCCGAGATCGTCCTCGCTGCCGTCGAACGCTACCAGCGGAGGGGTGTATGACCCCTGAGAGCAGGGGTTCCCGGCCCGTCGGCGAGGAGGAGTTCGACCGCTTCTTCGAGGAATGCCGCTACACGGCCTTCCGGCTGGAAACCCTCCAGGTCTACGACGTCGGCTACGAGCAGGAGGCGTTTCGTCGCTTCGTGGACGACGGAGCAGCCATCGCTACCAAATCTGATGGTGACTGGGCCCGCATCGTCGGCAGCGGACGACGGTTCCGCCGTGTCCACGTCGTCGTCGAACCTCTGACGGACTACCTGCGGTTCGAGTGTGTATGGGGCTACCGCTCCAACGTCAATGCAGGAGAGGACGTCAACATCCTGCCCGTAAGCGAGGATTCCTGGCCAGAGGACATTCCCCGGTCCGACTACTGGCTGTTCGACTCCGAGCAACTGGTGAAGATGCACTACGCGCCCGACGGAACCATGCTCACCCCCGAACTGGTGACCGATCCCGAGCAGATCGTTCGGGCCAACGCGGTACGTGACCGGGCCCTGCACCTGTCCACCCCCTTTCCTGAGTACGAAAAACGTTTCGACGCAGACATGCGCCCCCTGTGACAGACACTGATCACCACCAGGCCACGAACACCGTGCACGGCAGCCCTGAAGCGCTGGTGCAGGCGGGCGTCGTGCACGGCGACGTCCACATCGTCTCCGGGCCTGCCAGGCCCATCTCCCTACCGCGCCAGCTGCCACTGGCGGTCACCGGCTTCGTGGACCGCACCGCGCACCTACAGCAACTGGACACATTGGCACGGGAGTCAGCGACAGGCGTCTCAGTCGCGGTGCTGGCCGGACCACCGGGCGTTGGCAAGACCGCGCTGGCCGTCCACTGGGCGCACGGAGCGCGGCACCTCTTCCCCGACGGGGATCTGTACACCAGCGTGCACGGGCACGCTCCCGGTCCACGTGCCGAAGCCTCACAAGCACTCGATGCGATTCTGCGAGCGCTCGGCGTTCCTCCCGAACGCATTCCCCTGGACCTGGACGGCCGCTCAGCCCTCTACCGGTCCGAGGTCGATGGCAAGCGTCTCCTGGTCGTCATCGACGACGTACTCAACCCAGCACAGGTCCGCCCCCTGCTTCCCGCCTCGCCTGGCTGCATGGTCGTGGTCACCAGCCGAAGCACCCTGCCTGGTCTGATCGCACGCGAGGGTGCCCGACGTCTGGCCCTGGACGTCCTCCCCGTGGTCGACTCGGTGGCCCTGTTGCGGAACACAGTCGGAACGCGGGTGGACTCCGAACCGCGTGCGGCTCACGAGCTGGCTGAGCACTGCGCGCGCCTCCCCCTGGCCCTGCGGGTGGCGGCCGAGCGGCTGCTCGACCGGCCGGACGCGGCGCTGAGCGACCTGGTGAACGAACTGGCCGCCGAGGAGTCCCGTCTGGACGCCCTCGCCGAGGAGGACGAGTTGACTGACCTGCGCGCCGTGATGACGGCTTCCTACCAGGCCCTGGACGACGACACCGCCCGCTTCTTCCGGCGCCTGGGCCTGCACCCGGGACCGGAGTTCTCCCCCGGAGCCGCCGCCGCACTCACCGGCACCCCGCGAGCCGAAGCCCGAAGGCTCCTGGAGCGCCTCGTCCGGGCGAACCTCGTGGAACGGCCGCGCGCGGACCGCTACCGGCTGCACGACCTGATGCGGCTCTACGCGGTCGAGCGGGTCCGCGCCGAGGAGGAACCGGGGGCGGCGGGTGAGGCCGTCGGACGGGTGGCCCGGTGGTACACGCACGCCGCCGCACGGGCGCAGCTCGTGGAACACCCCAACTTCCCCGCCGTGCCGGGCGATGGGCAGCCCGAGGAGCTACCCGGTTTCGGCTCGGTGGGTGAGGCACTGGCCTGGTTCGAGACCGAGCGCACGAACCTCCTGGCCGTGGTGCGGGCCGCCCTGGACCACGGCCGCCACGACACCGCCTGGCGGCTGCCCGCGAGCGTGTACGGGCTGTTCGAACTGCACCGGCACTGGCACGAGTGGCGCGACCTGCACGCGGTCGGTCTCCAGGCAGCCGGGAGCGCGGGCTCCTCCTTCGGGCTCGCCCGCAACCACCTGGGCATGGGCGACGCCCAGTGGCTGCTGGGCGACCTCGACGCGGCCGTGCGGCACTACGGGTCCGCTCTGGAGGCCAACCGGGAGGCCGGTGACCCGTGGGTGGAGGGCTTCGCACTGCGTCAGCTGGGAGTGGTGGCCTGGCAGCGCGGCGAGCGCGACGGAACCGCCGCCGAACACGTCGAGCGGGCCATCGCGGTCTTCCGCGAGGCGGGCGAGCGGCGCGGCGAGGCGATGGGGCTGCTCAGCCTGGCCGATTTCGGCACGGACCTGGGCCGGTTCGACGAGGCTCTCAGCCACGGCCGAGCGGCGATCGAGGCGTTCGAGGCCATCGGCGCCGACTGGAGCGTGGCGTGGGCACGGTGCACGCTGGGCCGGAGCCTGACCGGTTCGGGGCGTGCCGCCGAGGCCGTCGCGGAGTACCAGGCGGCCGTCCGGGTCTTCGAGGAGCGAGACGACCGGGACAGCCGGGCGGTCGCGCTGCTGGGTCTGGGCGACGCCCGGGCCGAACTGGGCGACGCCGCCGCAGCTCGCGAGGTGTGGAACGCGGCCCTGGAGTACCTGCGCGACCACGGCGACCCCCGCGCGCGGGAGGTGGAGGAGCGCCTGGACCGTCTCACCAGCGACGGCTGAGGGTTCACGGCGCCCGCCGCAGCGGGTGCCTCACCGCTCCACGTGGGCCGCGAGGTTGGCCAGGGACGAGGCGAGGGCCTCCTCGTGGACGGCCTGGTCGATGCCCCGGGGCACGTCGGCGGCCTCGACGGTGACCAGGGTGCCCTCCGGGGCCGTGGTGAGGGTCCAGGTCATCGTCATCGTCCCGGCGAAGTCGGGGTCCTGGGACTCGAAGTCGATCCGCTGCACGACCCGCTCCCCGGGCACCAGTTCGGCGAAGGCGACCTCGGTGACGTCCTCCGTCTCCGAGGTCTTGCCGTGCCCCGACTCCGGGTCGAGGTAGGTCAGCACCATGCGGTAACCGCCTCCGGGCCACGGCTCGAAGCGGTCGACCCGGCCGGTCATGCCCTCCGGCGGCAGCCAGGCCGCGAGGGCGTCCGGTTCGGTCATCGCCGCGTAGACCGCCGCCGCCGAGGCTCGGACGGTCCTGCTCCCGCGGTCGGCTCGCCCCGGTGTTCTGGCCATGGCCGCCCCTCCTCGAACCCGTGTTTCCGTACACGGGCAACCTAGCCGCCACCGCCGACAGGCGGTGTGCGCCCCAGCCCGGCCCGGCCCGGATGCACGCGTGATCTTGTGCTTATAGCGAGGTTCGGTGCTCCGGACTCGCCATAAGTACAAGACCATCGCAGTTCAGAGCACTCGTGCCACATCAGCAACGTTTCCGGCCGGTCCACATCCGACACCCGCTGGCGGACGCGCCAGGGGCAGCACGACGGGGGCCTCCCGAACCGGACCCCTCACACGTACGGCCAGCTCCGGGAGGGTGCGGGGCGCCGGTGCCGGACGGTCCCGGGTCCGCCACACGCGCGCGGCCAGCCCGCTAACGGGGACGGCGGCCCTGGACCGAGTAGATCGCGCAGGAGCAGGCCCGGAAGGACGGGTCGGCCAGGAGCGCGCGCACCTGGGCGAGCCGCTCGTCGGTCATCCCCTCGTCCACGAAGGCGTCGCGCAGATGACGCGTGTGGTGCGCGATCAGGTGCACGCCGGGCGATCCGGCCTCCCACAGCTCCAGCCGGGGCCGGGGGTCGACGTCGACCAGGCCCGCGCGGCGCATCGCCTCGGCGGCGTTGCGGCCCCAGGCCGGGTCGGCTCCGGCGCGGATCATCAGCCTGGTCTTGGCCTCCTGGAACTCCTCGTAGAGTTTCTGGGACCCGGCGTCGGGCATGAGCAGCGCCGGGCCGTAGGTGATGTCGAACTCGTCGAGCTGGAGCACGCCGCCGGGCTTGAGGGCGCGCACCAGGCGGTCCAGGACCGCGATCCGCTCCGGGATGTGCAGCAGCACCAGCCGTGAGTGGATGAGGTCGAAGGCGGCCTCGGGCAGCGGGTCGCGGACCACGTCGTGCCGGACGACCTCCAGGCCCTCGGCGGCGGGGATGCGCTCGGGCTTGATGTCGGTGGCCAGCACGCTCCCCCCCGGGGCGACCCGGTCGGCCAGCCAGAGCGCGACGCTGCCGCCCCCGGCCCCCACCTCCAGGCAGTTCCACCCCGGCCCGACACCGGTCTGTTCCAGGCGTTCGGTGGTCATCGGGTCGTAGGCGGCGGCCAGGAAGCGGTGCTGGTCGAAGGCGTGTTCGCTGTGGTTGTCGAAGACGTAGCGCTGGTCCTCGGCGGCGGTGTCGGTCACCGGTTCCCCCTTCGGTGTCGGGTCGGTCGGTCGGATCGTCGGGGCCGGCCGGGTCGGTCCGGCGGGTCGGGACGGCGGGCGGTGCTCGGCGACGGCCTCGGCCGCGACGCGGGTCAGGGTGGCCGTGCACACCTTCCCGGTCGGACCGAGCGGCAGTTCGGGCAGCACGACCACGTGTTCGGGCAGCGCACGGACGTCCAGGCCGCGTTCGTCGCGCAGGAAGGCGATCAGCTCCTGAGGGGATGGCGCGGCGGACCCCTCGGCGGGGGACACGCAGGCGCACACGCGCTCGCCCAGGTCGGGGTCGGGGACGGGGACGCAGTGGGCCTCGGCGAGGGCGGGGTGGGCGCCGAGTTCGCGTTCCACCTCGGCCGGGAAGATGTTGACGCCGCCCCGGATCACCGTCCGGCGCAGGCGGTCCACCACCCGCAGCGCGCCGTCGGGGTCCAGCCGGCCCAGGTCGCCGGTACGCACCCACCCGCCCGGGGCCCGCCGTTCGGCGTCCAGCTCGGGCGCGGCGACACGGCACAGCGGTGTCATCGGGCCCAGGGCCCAGATCTCGCCGGTCTCCCCCTCCGCGACCGGGAGTCCACGCGGATCGCGGATGCTCACCTCGGCCACGTCGGGGGCGGGGTGCCCGGCCAGGCCGGGCTCCCACGCCTCGGGGCGACGGCCGGTGTGGCAGTTGACCCCGTCGGTGGAGCCGTAGACGTTGACCACGGGCCGCGCGAAGCGGGCGGCGCAGGCGTCGCGGACCTCCTGGTGCAGCGGGGCGCCGCTGGCCACCACCGCGCGCAGGGACGAGGTGTCGGCCCGCTCGGGCAGCGCGGCGATCCGCCGCAGCATGGTGGGCACCCCGATCAGGTGGGTGGGGCGGTGCCGCTCGATCGCGCGCAGCGCGGCGGCCGGGTCGAAGCGGGGCAGGACCACCAGTGTCGCGCCGAGCCGGGCCAGGGTCACCGGCACCCCGCAGGAACCGAACGAGGAGGCCAGCGAGACCAGGACCAGGTTGCGCATGGGACCGGGTCCGGTGTGCAGGGCCGCCACGTAGTTGCCCCGGCCGCCCGCCATGGCGTTGTGGCTGTAGGCGACCATGCCGGGTTCGCCCTCCGAGCCGGAGGAGACCAGGATCCGGGCCGGGGACTCGGGGTCGGGCCGCGCGGGACGCCAGTCCCGGACCGTCCCGGCGTCGGGCCGGTCCAGGCTGCGCGTCCCGGGGCGGGCCGGGCCGAACGACCACACCCGGCGCAGGCGCGGCAGGTCCGTGCGGCGGATCCGTTCGGCCCGCTCCGGGGTGGTGACGAGGTCGGCGGCCCGGGATCGGGCCAGCAGGCTGCGCACGTCGGCCGGGGAGCGGCCGTCGGGGACGGGCAGCGCGACCGCGCCGACTGCGGCGACGGCGAGTTCGGCGACGACGGCCTCGCGTCCGTTGGGCAGCAGGACGCCGACGACGTCCCGCTCCCCCGTTCCGCCGGCGGCCAGCGCGGCGGCGGCGCGGCGCACGGCGGCGTCCAGCCCGGCGTAGTCGAGCGTGCCGCGGTCGTCGATGACGGCGTCGCGTCCGGGGTGCGCGAGCGCGTGCGCGTGGAAGAGGGTGTACAGGTCCCGGTTCGGGCACCAGCCGCGCGCGGTCCACCGGGCGCGCAGGCCGGCCGGGACGAGGTCACGCAGCTCCAGCCCGTTGGACGAGGTCCAGGTCATCGGTTCTCCGCAGGCGTGTGGACGGCCACGGCGCCGTCCGGAGACGTTGACGGTGTGGCGCGTGGGGTCTCTTCGCCGGTGATCTTGCTACTAGTGCCACTGTGGGCGCCGACAGTGACGCTGGGAGCAAGATCATCCCGGACGGGCGCGCCCCGGCGTATGGCACCGTCATGTGGGCCCTCCGCGTCGGCGGCGGGCGCGAAACCCCACGGGGCCCGGACGCAGGACGCGCCGCCGACCGTGTCGAAGGCCGCCGCGAACGCCGGTGCGGCGGCCATCGCCGCCAGGTCCTCCACGGGGACGGGACCACCCCGGCCTCCGGACGCGGTGCCGCCCCACCGCTCGGGCGCGGTGCCGCTCCCCCGCTCCGGCGCGGTGGAGCTCCGGTCCCCGGGCGCGGTGCCGCGTCCGGCGCGGCGCAGCAGCCGGGCGGCGTCCGACAGGGCGGTCCGGGCTCGGACCCCGGCCCCGGTGCGGGTGCGCAATAGCAGCGCGGCCAGCGCACCCTCGGCGGCGAGGATCCCGCCGAGCACGTCGGTGAGGGTGAGCAGGGACGGCGCGGGCTCCTGGCCGGGCCCGGCCAGGAGGTCGGCCACCCCGCCGTGCGCCTGGACCAGGTAGTCGGTGGCCAGCGCGCCGGGTTCGGGGGCCCGGCCGCCCCACCCGTCCGCGTGCACGTGGACCAGGCCGGGGGCGGGGCCTGCAAGGTCGTCGGGGCCCAGACCGAACCCCTCGGCGCGGCCGGGCGGCCAGTTGTAGAGCAGGACGTCGGCCGTGGCGGCCAGGTCCCGGGCGGTCCGGCGCCCGGCGGCGGTCTTGAGGTCGATCTCTACCGCGCCCTTGCCCCGGTTCAGGGCCAGGAACCGGGCGGAGCGGTCCCCCGCCATCGGCGCCACCCCGCGCATGGGGTCGCCGCCCGGGGGTTCGACCCGCACCACCTCGGCGCCGAGCATGGCGAGCAGCAGTCCGGCGAGCGGGCCCTGCACGCGGTTGGTGGCCTCCACCACCCGCAGTCCGGCCAGGGGCGCGGCGGCCTCGGGTCCGAGCGGCGCCAGGGCGGAAACCGGGACGTCGGCGTCGTCCTGCGCTCGCAGCCGCCACTCCGAGGCCGGGGCGGGCTCCTCGGCGTCCCGGACGTCGCGGACGAGGGCCAGGCTCATGCCCGCGTGCCGGGCGGCCAGGCGGACCCGGGCGAGGTCCACGGCCGCGATCGCGGCGGGCAGTTCGGGCGGCAGCGGGCACACCGCGGTGGCGAAGCGCCGCTGGAAGGGCGGCCACCCTGCGGCGATCGCGGACGGGGCGGCGCCCAGACCGGTCCAGAACCGCAGCCAGACCTCGGCGTCCAGGGTCTCGATCTCGAAGCGCGCTCCGTCGGCGGAGCGGAACGGCGGGACGGTCGCGGGCACGGAGTCGCGCGCGTCGGGGACCTCCCGACCGAACGGCCCCGCACCGCCCGCCGAAACCCCCCGCTCCGGCGCGGTGGCCGCGGCGACGTAGGGTCCCGCCGCGAGCAGGGCGGCCTGGGCCGCGGAGACCGACGCGGACAGCGCCGGACCGCCGCGCGCCAGGGCCAGCGCGCAGGCCGCCACCGCCTGCGCGGCCAGCACCCCCGCGCACACCGACGCGTAGTCCACACCCAGGAACCTGGGCGCCCCGTGGGCCCGGCCGTGCAGGTGCGCCAGCCCGCAGGCGGCCTGGACGCCGCGCTCCCCCGCCATGGGGACCGCGACAGGCCCGGACCAGCCGATGGCGCAGCCGACCGGTACCGGCAGCACCCGGGTTCCCTCTCCGCCCGGGTTCCCTCCCCGCCGGTCCCCACCGCCGGAGCCGCCCCCGGCCAGGCCTCCCCCGCCGAGGCCGTTCCCGCCCGGACCCCACTCACCGGGGACGGCCACCAGGCCGATCCACCCGGCCGGCGCCTGCCTGGGCGGGGACCCGCCGACCCGGGAGACCGCGCAGCCGAGCGCCTCCAGGCGGGCAGCCGCGATCCGCAGCGCGACCGAGTCGCCCACCGCCCGCGCGGCGGCTCCGGTCAGCGGGAGCACGGCCGCGTCCACCGGTGCCACGGTCACGTCCACTTCCCCGTCCCGCAGGTGTCGGGGCGCAGGCCCAGGTGGTCGCGCAGCACGGAGCGGCGAACCTTGCCGGTGCCGGTGCGCGGCAGCTCGTCCCAGGTCACCGCCACCGGGTCGGCGAGTTCGGGCAGGTCGGCGACGGCGCCGCGCCAGGCCACGATGTCCAGCCCCCCGCTCTCGGTGGCCACCACCGGTACCGGGGGCCCGTCCGGAACGCTCAGGACGACGCACTCCAGCACCTCGGGCAGGCGGTCGTCCACGACGTCCTCCACCTCCAGGCA
Organism: Nocardiopsis alborubida; assembly: GCF_012396365.1. Lineage (GTDB taxonomy): Bacteria > Actinomycetota > Actinomycetes > Streptosporangiales > Streptosporangiaceae > Nocardiopsis > Nocardiopsis alborubida. The sequence continues at coordinate 73,748 of NZ_JAAXPG010000015.1, forward strand.
GCCGCCCTCGCGCAGGGCGTCCACCTCGCGGTCCACCAGCCGCAGCGCGCCGGTGCGGCTGAGGACACCGATGTCGCCGGTGTTCCACCACTCGCCCACCAGCTTGGACCGCCACCGGCCCTCCTCGCCGACGTAGCCCAGGCACAGGGCCTCGGTGCGGCAGAAGATCAGGCCGGGCGTCCCGGCCGGGACGGGGCGCATGGTGCGCGGGTCGACCGCGCGCAGTCTGGTGCGGGTGGGGACGGGACGGCCCAGGTCGCGGGTGGTCGGGTGGCGCTCGTTCTCCGCGGCCAGCGCCCGCCGGGTGAGGAACCGGAAGGTCAGCGGCCCGGTCTCGCTCTGGCCCCAGCCCTGCATCCACACCGGGCGCCGGTGGCCGGTGGCGCCCAGGAAGGCGCGCACGGTCGGCGGGTGCACGGCGTCGAAGGTGCTGACGTAGAGCCGCACCCGGTCGAACGGGGCGCCCTCCCGCTCGGCCCGGCCCTGCCAGCGCGCGAAGACCGCGGGGGCGGCCTCCAGGGTGGTGGGGCGGTACCGCTCCAGCAGCGGCCCGGCCTCGGCCCAGTCGGCGCCGGTGACGACGGACAGCGCGCCCGGGGACAGCCACAGCACGCTGGCGGTCCAGGCGAGGGCGCGCCCGTGCGCGAAGGAGTAGGCGCCGGTCACCGTGTCGTCGGGGCGGCTGCCCAGCACGGGCCAGCGGTGCGCCTCGAACCCGGCCAGGCGGCGCATGATCGTGCGGGTGGAGTGCGGGACCAGCTTGGGCACGCCCGTGGTGCCGGAGGTGTGCATGATCGCCAGGGGCGCGTCCAGGTGCGGCCTGCGCGGCGGCGGGGCGTCGGTGCCGCGCACGTCGTCGAGGTGCACGACGCTTCCGGCCGGGCCCGTGCCCCCGACCGGAGCCCTGTCCCCGGCCGGACCCTCGGCTCCCGCCGGGCCGTCGACGACCAGGGTGCGGGCCGCGTGCACGGCGGGGTCGGCCCCCGCCTCCCGGGACGCCGCGAGCAGGGCGGCGTCGGTGACCAGCAGCGCCGGGTCCAGCCGCTTGAGCAGGACCTCCAGAGCGTCCGGCTCCAGGTGCGCCGACAGTGAGGCGGGCACCGCGCCCAGCCGGGCCGCGGCGCAGTTCAGCAGTACGTAGTCCCAGTGGTTGCGCTTGGCGATCGCGACGCGGTCGCCGGGCCGCACACCGGCCGCGGCGAGCCATCCGGCCGCCTCGCGCACCAGTTCGGCCACCCGGGGCACGTCCAGCTCGGTGCCCAGGCCGGGGGCGATGTCCAGCGGCCTGCTCAGGTGCACGGCGGTCGCGGAGCCGCGCGCGGCCAGGTCGTCGAAGAGGGTGCCCAGGTGGAGGGATCGGGTGAACAGCGTCATGGTCGTCGGTCCTCACTGGAGGTGGGAACGGGGGTCTGGGCCGTCGAGGCGAGGAAGGCCAGGACCCGCGCGGCGGCCGTGGCCGCGGAGGAGACCGCGCCCTCGCTGCACGGGCGCAGCGAGATCCAGTCCCCGGCGTAGTCCACGGCGGCGGGCGGGCGGACGACGAAGGCGGAGCGTTCGCGCAGCGCGCGCGGCCCCGCGGCTGGCAGGCCGTGGCGGAAGCGGTGCACGCGGACGGTCTCGACGTGCCGGGACAGGCCGGGCAGCAGGTGTTCGGCGCGGGCGGTGAGCCGCTCCGCCACCAGTGCGTCGGAGGCGTCGAGGAGTTCGGCGGCGCCGCGCGGCGAGGCGACCAGCGAGACCAGGCCCCGTCCGGCCGGCACCCGGCCCGGGTGCTTGTTGTGGTCGGCGGTGACCACGTTGAGCAGCGGGTCCTCCAGGGCGGGCACCAGGGTGGCGAAGCCGCCGCGCGCCCCGGGCGGTTCCATCGGGCGGTCCAGGACCAGGGAGACGCGGAGCATGGGCGCGTACTCGCAGGCCTCCAGGTAGGCGCGCTCGACGCCGGACGCGCCGGGGTGGAGCCCCACCGCGACAGGGGCGGGCACCGCCAGCACGGCCGCGCGGGCGGTGACCGCGCCCGCCGGGGAGTCCAGCCTGACCCCGTCGGGGCCCGCGGACACACCGGTCACGGGATGGCCGGTGACCACGTCGAGCCGGTCGGCCAGGAACCGGGCGAGGGTGTCCATGCCGTCGCGGTAGGTGCGCCAGCGGGCGCTGCTGCCCGCGGAGACCAGGTGCGCGGCGAAGGGCGCGGCCGCCGTGTGCTCGGGGTCCCAGCCGAAGAACCCGGCGGCCAGGGCGCCGATCAGCCGGTAGCGCAGCTCGGGGTGGTAGGGGCGGAGCAGTTCGGCGAGGGTGCGCGCACCCAGCGGGGAGCGCTCGGGGTGTTCGGGGTCCAGTCCGAGGCGGGCCAGCCGGGTCTGGAGGCGCAGCAGGTCGGCCCGTGCGCGCGGGGACAGCCCGGCGCCGGTGAGCAGGCCCAGGGGGCGTCCCACGTGCGGTCGGGCCCGGCCCTCGCGCCAGGACGCCAGGGCGCCGCGGATGCGGGGCACCGCGCCGCGGTCGGCGTCCAGGCCGACCTCGCGGATCAGCCGCCAGGTGGCCGGGTAGGCCTTGGCCGGGGGCAGCATCTCCGCGCCTGTGTCGATGAGGCAGCCGTGCTCGCGCAGGGTGCGCATCCGCCCGCCCACGGCCTCGTCGGCCTCCAGGACGCGTACCGAGCGCCCAGCGCGGGCCAGTGCGTGGGCGGTGGCCAGCCCGGCGGGGCCCGCTCCGACCACGGCGACGTCGAGCCCCTCGCTCATACGGCGGCTCCCAGCAGCACGGGGGCCAGCAGGTGGGCGGCGATGAGCAGGACCACGGTGACCCGGTGGGTGTGGATGGCCAGGCGGCGGGCGCGCAGGATGTCGCCCCGGACGAACCCGATGAACAGCTGGGCCACCCGCATCAGGAGGACGGGGGCCAGGACGAGCGGGAACCACCACGGGGAGATCCCGGCCAGGGTGGAGCCGGTGATGAGCGCGCTCTCGGCCGCGGTCGCCGCGACGATGAAGGCGGCGTTGAGGCGCCTGGGCACCAGCGCGGCCACGGTGATCCGCCCGGCGGCGCGGTCGCCCGCGGCGTCGTTGGTGTTGGAGTACAGGCCGAAAAGCATCGGGCCGAAGCCGAACAGCAGGGCCTGGACCACGACGAAGCCGTTCAGCTCGCCGGTGAGCAGTCCGTAGGGCACCAGCACCCAGCCCACGCCCAGGCCGATGAGGAAGACCTCCTGGAAGCCCCGGTAGCTGATCTTGAGGCCCCAGGAGTACTGGACCGAGGCGACCACGCACAGGGCGGCCAGACCGACCGCCCAGGCGGGCTGGTGCGGGGCGACCAGGACGACCAGTCCCCAGAGCAGGGCGCTCACCGCGGTCGCCGCCCAGGCGAAGCGCAGCGCCTGCGGTTCGGTGAGCGTCCCGGCGACGAGGGGTTTGCGGGCCAGCCGGCGGCGGGCCGCGTCCGAGCCGTAGTTGGCCGCGTCGCTGCCGTCCCGGTAGCCGGTGACGTCGTCGAAGGCGACCATGGCGGCCACCACGGCCACCTCGGCGAGCAGGATGAGCAGGAGCAGCCCCAGCGTGTCCGGCTCCCAGCGCAGCGCGGGCGCGAGCATGACCAGGACCAGGGGCAGGCCGATGTAGTAGTCGTAGATGTCGAGCTTGGCCAGCCGCGCGTAGGCGGCCGGGGTGCCCCGGGGCGGCGCGGCCGCGGTCGGCGGTCCGGCGGGGGGCGCGGCGGTGTGGTCGGTCATCTGGTTCTCCGGGAACGGTCGGCGAACGCGCACACGGTGTCGGCGATGTGCTCCACCTGGGCGTCGTCCAGGTGCGGGTACAGCGGCAGGGAGATGTTGCGCCGGGCCGCCGACTCCGCGTTGGGCCAGCGGGCCGCGGCCCGGGTGTGCGGGGCGAACGCGGGCTGGGCGGGCAGGGCGCGCGGGTAGTACACGTGGGTGTCGACCCCGTGCGCGGCCAGGTGGGTGCGCAGCTCGTCGCGCCGCTCGGTCAGGAGCGTGTAGACGTAGTGGCAGCGCCCGTCGCCGCCCGTGGGCGGCGCCGTGATCCCGGCTCCGGCCAGCTGCGCGAACCGGGTGGAGTAGTAGGTGGAGATCTCGGCCCGGCGCGCGAGCCGGGCCTCCAGCCCGTCCAGCCGGTGCAGCTGGAACCCGGCCATCACCTCGTCGAAGCGGCTGTTGTGGCCGATCCGGTGGTGCAGGAAGCGGTGCGTGCCGTCCTGGCCGTGGTTGCGCAGCATCCGCACGCGTACGGCGAGTTCGGCGTCGCCGGTGACCACCACGCCGCCCTCTCCGGGCATGCCGAAGGTCTTGACCTGGACGAAGGAGTAGACCCCGGCGTCCCCCCACAGCCCGGCGGGGCGGCCGCCGAGGGTTCCGCCCTGGGCCAGCGCGGAGTCCTCGACCAGGCGCAGCCCGTAGTGGTCGGCCAGCTCCCGGAACCGGGGCATGGCGGCCATCATCGAGAACACGTGCGCGGGCATGAGCGCCCTGGTCCGCGCGGTGAGGGCGGCCTCGGCCGCGTCCGGGTCCAGGGTCAGGGAGACCGGGTCGACGTCGGCGAAGACCGGGCGCGCGCCGCGTTCGATGACGGTGCTGGCTAGCGGCGCGCAGCCGAAGGCCGGTACCACCACCTCGTCGCCGGGGCCGACCTCCATGGCGGCCAGGACCAGGGTGAGCGCGGAGGTACCGCTGGAGCAGGCGACGACGTCGGCGGCGGCGAGGCGGTCGCGCAGCTGGCGTTCGAGGCGGGCGGTGCGCTCGCCGAGGATGAACTTCTGCGCGCTGCCGGTGCCGGTCGCGTGGACGGCCTCCAGCAGGACGTCGCGGTCGTCGTCGAACAGGTCGGGGGCGAAGAAGGGGATGCGGTGCGCGGCCGCCGTGGTCATCCGTGCCTCCGAACGCAGAAGTCCTCGATCTCCTCGCAGACCCGGTCCGCCTGGGCGTCGGTCAGGTCGGGGTAGAGCGGGAGGGCCACCGCCGCCTCGCAGGCCGCCTCGGCGCGCGGGAAGTCGCCCGGCGCGTGTCCCAGGTGGGCGAAGCAGGGCTGGAGGTGCAGCGGGATCGGATAGTAGGTCTCGGTGCCGATCCCGGCCTCGGCCAGGTGGGCGACCAGGGCGTCGCGGTCCCGGGCCTCGACGAGGTGGACGTAGACCACCCGGTTGCCGCCGGGGTGGGGCGCGACGGCGCCGGGCACGGCGCGTATCCCTGGCAGGTCGCGCAGGCGGGCGTCGTAGCGCGCGGACAGCTCGGCCCGGCGGGCGATGTCGGCGTCGAGCCGGGAGAGCTTGGCCAGCAGCACGGCGGCCTGGAGGTCGTCCATCTTGCTGTTGCAGCCCGCGACGACCGTCGGGTTGGCGATGCCGGGGAAGTCGTCCAGGGTGTGCCCGGAGCGGCCGTGGTGGCGCAGCGCCCGCGCGGTCTCGGCGACGTCGTCGTCGTCGGTGAGCAGCGCGCCCGCGTCGCCGATGGCGCCGAGGGTCTTGGAGGGGAAGAAGGACAGCACGCCGCCGGTGCCGAGCAGTCCGGCGTGCACGCCGTGCAGCCGCATGCCGATGGCCTCGGCGCTGTCCTCCAGCACGGTCAGGCCGCGGCGCCGGGCGACCTCGCGCACGCCCTCCATGTCTGCCAGGCGGTCGAACAGGTGGACCGGCATGACCATCCGGGTGCGGTGGGTGGCCACCGCGTCCACCGAGGCCGGGTCGACGCCGTACCCGTGCTCCTCGATGTCGGCGAAGACCGGGACGCCTCCGGCGAGCACGACGGAGCTGGCGGTGGCGACGAAGGAGTAGGCGGGGACGATCACCTCGTCGCCGGGGCGCAGTCCGGCGGCGCGCAGCAGGATGACCAGGGCGTCGGTTCCGGAGTTGACGCCGACCACGTGCCGGGCGCCGGTCCAGCGGGCCAGCGCGTCCTCGAATTCGGCGACCATGGCCCCGTGCGAGAACTTTCCCCGGTCCATGACCCGGAGGCAGTTGTCACGAATGTTCGGCCACAGTTCTCCGAAGCTCTGGGACTGGTCGAAAAAGGGTACGGGAAATCGCGTTCTCCCCGAGGGCGCCGCTTCGGGGGGCGCGAGCGTTCTCTTCACTTCTCCACGTTTCTACGCTGCGGAAGGGGGGGCGCGGGGGATGGTCCCGGCCGCGGCGGCCTGCCGCGGCCGGGACGGGGGGCTCAGCTCCCGAGGAGGGGGATGTCGTTGCGGCCGAGGTGGTAGTCGCGGACCGCGTCGACCAGCTCGGTGGTGGACAGCTTGCCGCTGCCGTCGGTGTCCAGCTCGGCGAAGGCACGGTCGGCCTCGGCGCCCTGGAGACCGATCGCGGCGAACCACTTCTGCATCTCGGACGGGCTGATCTCGCCGTCACCGCTGACGTCGAGCACGTTGACGATGGCCTGGATGGTCGGCTGGACGACCGAGGCGAAGCCGGCGTCGCCCTTGCTGATGATCTCCTGCTCGGCGGCCTGGACGAACTGCTCCCGGCTCATCTGCTGGGTGCCGGCGGCGGAGGCCAGGTGGTCGAACATGGCCAGGTAGGCGGCCTTGAGCTCGTTGCCCTGGGCGGTGCCCTCGGCTCCCAGGCGCGAGACGATGTCGTTCGCCTCGGCCTCGAAGTCCGAGCGCTCGATGGAGCCGTTGCCGTTGGCGTCCCAGAGGCGGAAACGCTCTTCGAGGCGGCTGTTGGCCTTGGTTGCGGTCGTCATTGATTTTCCCTCTCGATCCATATGGAAAAACAGACGTACGATGCTCTCTTCGAGCAGAGGAAAGGACCCTCCGACCGAGTCCGGCCGAACTCTCCCCACACCCAGAATATTAGCCTGCGAGTGAGCACCACAAAAGGGGTTCAGGAGAATAAGGGAGTGCTATGTATTTTTTATATCGGACATTTTTCGGCAAATACCAGATTCCTCGGAAAGCGTTTCGGCGACCGGGTCCGCGGTGACCGGCGCCCCCTGGCGGAACACCAGGCCCTCGCCCGCGGCCAGCCCCAGGTCCCGCCCGGTCGGCAGCGGGTCGGCGCGGATGAGCACGTTGTAGTGGTTGGGCAGGTGGCAGCCGTCGAAGCCGAGCACCGTCCCCACCCGGCGCGGGCCGATCCACACCTCGTCGCCCCGGTCCACCACCCCGGCGCCGGTGATCTCGGCGAACCCGAGGAAGCCCACCCGGTCGATCCGGGCCCCCGGGGCGGTCTCGGTGTGGTCGGTCGCGACCAGCTCGTGCACCTCCCCCGCGCGCACGCACCGGCTGGCGTGGGGTTCGAGCCGCATGCCCCGCTCGCTCCTGCGGTGCACCAGGACCTTGACCAGCGTCGCGGTGACGTCCCGTTTGGGACCGTCCTCACGGGGGTTCATCGCGCTCCCTCCCCCACCGGCTCCGCGGCCTCCGCCAGGCGGTAGGCCTCCCCGACCAGCCGCAGCGCGGACGGCCCGCCCGGGTCCTCGACCACGCCGCCGCGCACCCGCCGCTCGAACTCGGCGAGCACGCCCACGTACTCGTGCCACAGGGAGTCCTTGAACCCGGGGTGGCCCTCCAGCATGTCCGCCGCGAGCACCGCCCCGTCGATGCGCACCTCGACGTCCTTGCGCTCGCCGGGGTGGGACCAGTCGAGCAGGACGCGGGCGCGCGCCCCCGCGGCGCGCAGCACGACCTCGGCCCGGCGGTCGGTGCCCGCGGCGTCGCGCGTGACGTGCGCCGACACCGCCTCGGCGGGGCCGAGCAGCCACTCCACCAGGTCGAAGGCGTTGGGTCCGTTGTCGGCGACGCACCCGCCGCCGCAGCGGTCCGGGTCCAGGTACCAGGTGTCGGTCCCGGCGTGCTCCTCGATCCGCTCCAGGTAGCGCACGGTCAGCTCCTCCACCCGCCGCCCGGCCAGGTCCCGGCGCAGCCGCGCGAGCGCGGAGTTGTACCGGCGGTGGAAGGCGGTGAACAGCACCGTGTCGCGGTCCCGGGCGAGCCCGGCCAGCACCTCCCCCTGGACGGCGTCCAGTGCGAGCGGCTTCTCCACGCACACGGCCACCCCGCGCCGCAGCGCGTCGGCGCAGATCGGGGCGTGGGCGTCGTTGGGCGCGGTGACCACCAGCGCCTCCAGCCCGGCCTCGTCCAGCATCCGGACGTGGTCGGTGTAGCCGCGCGCACCGACCGGGTGGGTGGCGAGCACTCCGGGGTCGCGGTCGCACACCGCGACCAGGTCCAGGCCGGGCGCGGTGCGCAGGGCCTCCAGGTAGAAGCGGGAGATCACGCCGAGGCCGACCAGCCCGGTGCGCAGCGGGGCGCTCATCGCGTCTCCTCCCGCATCGCCTCGAAGGGCAGGCCGGTCCGGTCGGCCAGCTCCGCCAGTTCGGCGTACAGCGCCGCCTCCAGCGGCACGCCCGCCAGGCGCAGTTCGCGCGCCCGGTGGTACTCGTGCCAGCCGGGGTAGCGCACCGGCGCGTCCGGGTCGGTGGGCGGGCAGTCCAGCAGCGCGCCGAACAGCTCCCGCGCGTCGTCGGCGGCCCCCTCCCGCAGGGCGTCGGGCGCGATCGCGGCGACGAAGAAGCCGATGTCGTCGTCGCGTCCGCTCGGGCCGCCGTCCCCGTCGAGGGCGTCGGGGTGCGGGCCCGTCCCCGCTCCCGGGACCAGCGCGGAGAGCACCTCGACCATGAGTCCGAGGCCGAAGCCCTTGTAGCGTCCCGCGTCGCCGCCCAGCCACATCAGGTGCGCGCGCCCGGCGTCGAAGGCGGCGGGGTCGGTGACGGGCGCCCCGGTGTCGTCGCACAGCAGGCCCTCGGGCAGGGTGAGGCCCTCCCGGGCCGCCTGGCGGACCCGGCCGGTGGGCGCGGCCGTGGTGCTCATGTCGAGCAGGAACGGGGGGTGCCCACCCGCCGGAGCGGCGACGCTGAGCGGGTTGGTGCCCAGCATCGCGACCGCGCCGCCGGGCGGGCGGGCGATGCGCTGGCGTCCGCAGTTGCTGGCCACCAGGCCCACCATGCCGCGTTCGGCCGCGCGCAGCGCGTGGTACCCGGCGCAGCCCAGGTGGGTGGCGCCGCGCACGGACACCAGTCCGATGCCGTGGCGCGCGGCGCGCTCGGCGGCCAGGTCCATGGCCTCGCTCGCCGCCCACAGGCCCAGGGCCCGCCGGGAGTCCCAGAGCACGGCGGCGCCGAGGTCGGCGAGGACGCCGGGCTCGGCGGCGGGGTCGGCCCTGCCCTCGTCGAGGAGCGGCAGGTAGAGGCGGGTCAGGTTGGCCAGGCCGTGCGAGCGCGGCCCGGTGAGGTCGCCGTGGCACAGCGCGCGCGCCGCCTCGGCCGCCCGGCCGGGGGGCAGGCCGCGGTCGGCGAACACCCCGGCGGCGAACGCGACCAGGTCGTCGTGGCGCACCCGCACGGTCCCGTGTCGCGGCGGGGCCTGGGTGGGGGCCGCGTTGTTCACCGGGCCTCCCGGGGGTGCGGAGGGGTGGAGCGTGCGCGCATGTCCTCGTCGCCTTCCTCTTCGGTCTCGTGCGGGGGTGGGGCTCTGCGGGTCTCGTGTGCGGTGCCGGGGCTCAGTCCCGGCGCAGGGCCTGGTCGGTGAAGGCCGCCAGGACGCGGGCCACGGCGTCGGCGAACCCGTCGAGTTCGTCGACGCGCGCGAACTCGCCGTCGGCGTGCGCGTTGTTGGCGGCGAGGTCGCCGGGGCCCAGCACCACGGTGTGGGCTCCGGCGACCCCGGACATCCAGATCGCGTCACAGGTGAAGGCGGGTTCGTCCGCGGGCCACGGGGCGATTCCGGCGCGGCGCAGCAGGGCGTGCCCCCAGGGGGCGCGGTCGTCCAGCGCGGGCAGGCCGCGTTTGGTCCACTCCAGGCGGGTGAGGGCGCGCGCGTCGGCGGCGGTGCGGGCGAACAGCGCGGTGTCGGCGAAGTCCTTGGCGAAGGCGTCCAGTCCCCCGTCGAGAGCGTCGGTCAGGGCGCGTTCCAGGACGCGTCCGGCGGCGGCGTCGCCGTAGGAGAGGTTGAACAGCAGCGACCCGCTGCCGTAGACCCTGTTGTGCAGGGTGCCGGTGTGCAGCCCGGCCAGGCACACCGCGCCGGAGCGTGCGTGCGCGTCCAGGGCGCGGCCCAGGTGCTGGGCCAGGTAGCCCAGCAGGACGGAGGCGTTGTGCCCGGTGTGCGGGCGGTCGTCGATCGCGTCGTCCCCGCGGACCGAGATCCGGGCGGTCATCGCCGCCGTGCTGCGTGGCAGGAACCGCATCCGGGTGGGCTCGCAGAAGACGTTGAGGCGGCCGGTGTGGCCGCGTTCGACCAGCGGCCGGGTGCCGAGGGTGCCCATGGCGCCGCCCTCCTCCCCGGCCACGGCCTGGACGAGCACCGCGACGTCGCGGCCGACGGCCGGGTCGCGCTCGCGTGCGGCGCGCACCCCGGCCAGCAGTGCCACCGCCGGGCCCTTGGCGTCGATGGCGCCGCGCCCGTGGAAGCGTTCGCCGTCGAAGCCGACCGGCTGCCGCCCGGCGACCGTGTCCAGGTGCACGTTGAACATCACGGTGCGCTCGGCGGGCAGATCGGGGCCCAGCCGCAGCACGAGGCTGGGCTGGCAGTCGAGGAAGCCGGGGCGGGTCAGGGCCTCGCGGACCGGGGCCGGGACGTCCGGTCGGTCCATGTCGGAGGGGTCGGCCGGGGCGTGGCGCACGACGCCGAACCCGGCTCCGGCGGCGGCGCGGGCGTAGAGGAGCTGGGCCTCGCGCAGGAGCGGCGGGGGCCCGTCGGGTCCGGTCTCCAGCGGGCCCGCGGTGGGCAGTTCGAGCAGCCGCAGCAGCAGGTCGCGGTCGGCGGGGGTGAGTGCGGCGGTCACCGGACCCCCTCGGCGCGGCGGACGCCGTCTCCGGCACGGGGGACCCCGTCCCCGGCGCGGTGGGCGTCGTCCTCGGCATGGCGAGCCGCGCCCCCGGGGCGCCGGATCCGCCCACCGGTGTGCCAGGTGCGGGCCACGAGGTCCTCCAGGGCATGCCCGTAGGCGACGAAGGCGGAGCGGTCGCCGCGGCCGGGGTCGGCGCCCGAGGCCCGCAGGTGCGGGCGCAGGTGCAGGTGGGGCTCGATGGACAGCGTCCCGGCGTAGCCGTGCGCGGCCAGCAGCCGCAGGCACTCGGCGGTTCCGGCCTCCCCGTGCCCGGGCAGGACGTAGTCGACCCCGCCGTCGGGTGCGGTGACGGCGTCCTTGACGTGGACGTGCGCCACGTGGTCGAGGAGGTCGCGCAGCATCTCCGGGGCGCGGTAGCCGTGGGCGACGCCGTTTCCGGTGTCGAACAGCAGCCGCAGGGCCGGGCTGTCCACCTCGGCCAGCAGCTCCAGGGCGCGGTCGGCGCGGTCCCCGGCCCAGCCCGCGCAGTTCTCGTGCACCAGCACCAGGCCCGCGTCCTCGGCCCGGCGGGCCAGTTCGCGCAGGCGGGCGCGGACGCGCCGTCCCCACTCGGCCTCGGGGAGCCCGTCCCGGGGGTAGGACATGATCCGGACCAGCCGGGTGTCCAGCGCCGCGCAACGCCGGGCCAGGACGTCCAGTTCGGCCAGGTCGGGGGCGAAGTCCCCGGTGGCGGGCCTGGACCAGTCGGCGATGCGGGAGGCGACGGCGACCACGTCGGTCCCGGCCTCGCGGATCCGTCCGGCGGCGCGGTCGAAGGTCCGCTCGTCCAGGGCGGCCACCGCGGTCCCGTCGACGGTGCGCAGTTCCAGGCGCTTCCAGCCGAGTTCGGCGAGGGCGGCGAGCTGCCCGCCGAGGTCGGGTGCGGCCTCGTCGCCGATGCCGGCGAGCGGCGGAGGGGTGTGTTCAGGCGCTGACGGCACTGCCCACCTCCTGCCTGCGGCCGTCGGCCGCGCACAGCCCCTTGGCCTCGGTGAGCAGCCGGACCGCCTCGACCTGGACCGGGAGCGTGCCGGGGCCGCGGAAGGAGCGGGCGTAGCGGGCGTAGGCGGCGCGGAGGAAGGCGGGGAGGGCGTCGTCGGTGAAGACCGAGTGGGAGGCCCGGTGTCCGGTGGCGTCCACCGACAGCTGGGCGGTGTGGTCGGCCGCGCTGCACGGGTAGTGGCCGGTGAGCACGGCGCGGTCGAACTCCAGCGCGATGCGGCGCTCGCGGACGGGGGAGGTCAGGTCCGAGTCGATCCGGCTGCGCACCCCGCCGTGGTGCGCCAGGTCGAGGCGGGCACGGCCCAGTCCGGGCAGCCGGACCTGGTCGGTGACCATGTCCTCCAGGGAGGCCGCGGCGACGTCCGCTCCCCCGGCCAGGCTGATCACCACGGCCAGCGCGTGCGGGACCTCCACGTCGAAGGCGGTGGGGTGGCCCGGCGCCTCGGCTGTGCGGGTGAAGCGGGGCTTGTTCTGCAGGACCGTGATGGCGCGCAGGCCGCCGAAGACGCGGCCCCGCACCGCGGCGCGCAGCCGCCGCGTGAGCGCGCTGTCCAGCCACTGGGTGGTGACGGTCAGGTCCAGGTCCCAGCGCCGACGCAGCCGGGCGACGGCGGCCAGGTCCACCAGGTCCAGTGCCAGCGGCTTCTCCACGACGACCATGCGGTAGCCGAGGCGGGCCAGGTGCTCCAGCGGCCCGGAGCGCAGGTGCGGCGGCGTGCACAGGTGGACCACGGTGCGCGGGGGCGGCGCGCAGCGGGCCGCCTCCTCGAGGGAGTCGACCGTGAGGATCCCCTCGACGGGGCTCCGGAACGGGTCGAACCCCACCACCGGCCCCGGGGCGAACAGGGCGGGGGCCTGGGCCCGCGCCTTGGCCAGCGACGGCAGGTGCAGCCCTTCTCCCGATCTGCCCAGGCCGACGATGAGGGTGTGGAGCATAACGTACGGGCACCTTTCCCTTCCTCTTTCACGGCGGTGCGCTGCCAAACCCTGGAACGCAGCGGATACACGCTTCTCCACCACACTCGGACATCGCGCCGAAAGCGTCAAAGAAGAGAACATGTTCCTGGGTCCGAAAACTCGGAAACGGGCATGTTGCCACCCGCAAGACAAGAAGGTAATGCGCCCTTTCGTGGTGTTTTCTCCCCTGCGGCCGTGGCGCGGCCGGAGCGCCGCACGGCCGCCGTGCGGTCCCGTGACCGCCGGGCGGCGGTCGCGGGACCGGTCGGGGTCAGGCCACCGAGAAGCTGAACAGCCCGCTGGGCGGAGCGTGCCAGCCGTGGTCCGGCGCGACCACGACCGACGGCCCGAAGCAGTTCGCGCCGGCGTGCATACGCACGTCCGCATCGGTGAGGTTGACCAGGACGTGCGCGGTCTCGGGGAGCCGCTGACAGGTCCCCGACGGGGGTTCGGGGTAGCGCCGCAGCTCCTCGAACTCGGTCGTGAAGACGACGACCTCACCGGTCGCGGCGTAGGCCGGAGCGGCACCCGCCGCGGTCCCGCCCACAGCGAACGCGAGTGCCGCCGCGGCGGACACGAGAGCCCTCATTCCGATTGCCTCCATTTTCGTTCCACACTTTTTCCGAAGGATCGGCCCGCACATATCACCGATACGGCGAAGCCGCCCCGGACATCCTGACCCGCCGTCACCGCAAAGACCAGGCCCGGTTTGGTTCCACGGAGGATTTCGGGCAGCCGCTACCCGGAACCGGACCAAAGGGAAAGCACCAGGGGAAGGAAATGCAGAAAAGTATGCTTTCCAACTCTTCACCAAGAGATGCGCCGATCGCGCGTTAGGTGGTGTTATCGCCGGAAAAAGGCGCGCGCACCGGAGGGGAGGGGTCCGGAACGGACGGGTTTCCCCGGAGCGCAGGAGCCGCGAGGGGCCGGAGTGCTCCCCGTTACGGCGAATCGCATGTGGGACCCGCTCGCCCCAACGCCTCCGTCGGCGGCGCCGCCCCGGGGCGGCCGCGCCGAACGCCGTGAGCCGCGCACCCGCGGGGGGGAGGAGAAGCCCCGGTTTCCTGCGCGCACGAAAAAGCCCGCCCCGAGGGGCGGGCCGTGTCCGGAAGCGGTCCGGAGGCGCTCAGACCTTGCGGTACTTCGGCACCCAGGCGCCGTCCTGGACCTCGTAGTCGCCGAAGAGCGCCGGGGCCTCCTCCTGGAGGGTCCGCCCGATGAGGTCGAACAGCAGGCGGATCTCCTCCTCCGCGCCGGGGGCGGTACGCGCCTCCAGGGTGTGGCGCAGGGTGCGCACGTTGGCGGTCCACACCAGGCCGGTGGCCACGCCCTCGGGGGCGAAGCGGCGCATGAAGGAGGTCTTGTGCTTCTTCTCGGCGAACTTGACGCCGTCGTCGTCCAGGCCGAAGTGGTCGGCCATCCAGAGCTGGAACTCCTCCATCTGGCGGAGCATCGCGGTGGCGCGCTCCATCAGCTCGGGGTCGTCCTCGGCCCAGTCGGGGAACCAGAACGGCAGGTCGGAGAGGCGCACGAAGCGCAGGGACTCCTGGGAGACGGCCACGCCCGGGCGGTGGCGGATGAGCTCGTGGGTGAGCACGCGCGAGACGTTGTGCAGGACGAAGCTGAAGCTGATGTGCTCCAGGACGGAGCCGTGCATGCTGGCCAGGATGTTGCCGAGGTAGGCGTCCTGGTCGGTGCGCACCCGGGTCACGTTGGGGTTCAGGCCCGGTTCCCAGGAGCGGTAGCACAGCCGCCCGGCGAACTCGGCGAGGTTCTGGGGGTCGTTGAGGTGGGCGTCGAGCTCACCGCGGTCGAACCGCTCCAGCCACGCCTCCCCGCCGACCTCCTTGAGGTAGTCGGCGATGGCGTCGTAGTCCACCTGCGGACGCGCCACCAGACGGACCTGCGGCTCGACCCTCTTCACAGCATGCCTCCCGTTCGTGTTCCCGACTCCCCGAACGCACGCCTGAGCACCGCGACCGACGGGCGGCGCGGGGCGGGAGGCGTGACGGGGGCGGGGGCTGACCAGCCCTCCCCGAGGGTACACGGGGTCGGCGGGGGTCGGCCGGGGACAGCGTGCGGGCCGGGTGCCCGCCGGGTCTCCCCGGCCCGGCACCCGGCCCGCGACGGTGCTGTGCGTGCTTCCCGGTCGTGCTGTCCCGCTACGCGGAGGAGGGGCAACCCGCTAGAAGCCGTAGAAGTAGCCGGGGGCCACGAAGAGCCCGACGACGATGGCGATGATGCCCCACAGGAGCTGCCCGCGCAGCACCCCGAGAACACCGGCGATGATGAGAATGACTCCGAGGATCGTCAGTAGAATACCCATACACAACCACTGTCCCGTAACAGGTTGATCAAACTTTTTGGTTGGATGTGATTCGGGAAAGGCGCCTTGGTGCAGGTAGGCACCGTGTGCCGGGTACCACCGCACTCCTCGAAACACCCGCGTGACCCTCCGCACACGCCTTCCGCCCCGGGGCCGCGGCCCCGGGGCGGCCTCCGGGGCCACGTGACGGGTCTCAGTCGCGGGCCAGGCGCAGGGCCCGCGCCACGATGCCCTCGCCGACCGTCGCGGTGAGGATCGACTCGGGGTGGAACTGGACCCCGTACCACCGCGCGACCGGGTCCTCGACGGCCATGACGACGGGCTCCCCGCCCTCCCCGCCCTCCAGGACGGCGGTGACCTCGAAGCGCTTGACCAGCTCGGGGAGGGTGTAGGTGGAGTGGTAGCGGGCGGCCGGGAAGGCGTCGTCCTCGCCCAAGCCGGCGAGGAGCCGCCCACCGGAGACCCGCACGCGGCCGGGCTTGCCGTGCACCGGTTCGTCCAGGGTGCGCAGCTCTCCCCCGGCGTGCTCCACCATCCCCTGGAGTCCCAGGCACACCCCGAGCACCGGCAGGTTGCGGGCGGCGAGCGCGTCCAGCAGGGCAGACATCCCGAAGTCGGCGGGCAGGCCGGGGCCGGGCGAGAGCACGACCAGGTCGGGGGCGAGCCGGTCGAGCAGGGAGGGGTCGAACCCGTAGCGGACCGTGGTCACCTCGGCCCCGTGGCGGCGCACGTAGTCGGCGAGGGTGTTGACGAAGGAGTCCTCGTGGTCGACGAGCAGCACCCGCATGCCCTCCCCCGGGAGTTCGGCGGGTTCGGCGGCGGCCGCGCCGCCCGCCTCGGCCGGGGCGTCCTCCCGCTCGCCCAGGGCCAGGGTCTCCAGCAGGGCGCGCGCCTTGAGGAAGGTCTCGCGCTCCTCGGCCTCGGGGTCGGAGTCGTAGAGCAGGGTGGCGCCCACGCGCACGGCGGCCACGCCGTCGCGGATGTGCGCGGTGCGCAGGGTGAGGCCGGTGTTCATGGAGCCGTCGAAGTTGAGCACGCCGACGGCGCCGCCGTACCAGCGGCGGGGGCTGGTCTCGTTCTGCTCGATGAACCGCATCGCCCAGGTCTTGGGCGCGCCGGTGACGGTGACCGCCCACATGTGGGTGAGGAAGGCGTCCAGGGCGTCGAAGTCGCGGCGCAGGGTGCCCTCGATGTGGTCGACGGTGTGGATGAGGCGCGAGTACATCTCGATCTGGCGGCGGCCGATCACGCGGACGCTGCCCGGCTCGCACACGCGCGACTTGTCGTTGCGGTCCACGTCCGTGCACATGGTGAGCTCGGACTTCTCCTTGACCGAGGAGAGCAGTTCCTGGATGTTCTCGGCGTCGCCCAGGGCGTCCTCGCCGCGGCGGATGGTGCCCGAGATGGGGCAGGTCTCCACGCGCTGGCCGGTGCCGGGCTCTCCGGTGACGCGGACGAACATCTCCGGGGAGGCGCCGACCAGGTACTCGCTCTCGCCGAGGTTGAAGAAGAACTCGTAGGGGGCGGGGTTGCGCTCGCGCAGCAGCTCGTAGAAGCGGGCGGGCGAGGAGCAGCGGGCGTAGGTGCGGTGCCCCGGGACGACCTCGAACAGGTCGCCGCGGCGGAACTTCTCCTTGGCCTTGGCCACGACGTGCGCGTAGGAGCCGGGCAGGGGGCCCTCGGGCACCTCGGCGGCGACGACGGGCGGGGTGGGCCCGGTCTCGCGCGGCAGGCCGCGCGTGGTGGCCTCGGCGCGGTCGCCGTCCGCGGGGACGGTGAAGTCGTAGGTGTAGCGCACACAGGTCTCGCGCTTGCGGTCGCGGACGATGACGGCGTCGGGCAGGTGCAGGACCAGGTCGCGGTCGTCGGGGTCGCGGTCGATGTGGCGCTCGATGGGCTCGAACTGGAAGGCCAGGTCGTAGCCGAAGGCGCCGTACAGGCCCAGGTTGGCGTCCTCGGGGCTGCGCAGGGCGGCCATGACGGCGCGCAGCGCGGTGAAGACGCTGGGGCGGCGGCTGCGCTCCTCCTCGGAGAAGAACTCCCCCGGGTCGGGTTCGGGGACGGTGACGGCGACGCTGCCGTGTTCGAGGTCGGCCAGGGTGCTGTCGGGGTCGGGGAGGCCGACGGAGTACAGGGCCGCGGCCAGGACGGGCAGCAGCACGCGGCCGCGGGCGTTGAGGGCGGTGGCGGCGACGCGGCGCCCGCGCGTGGTGATCTCCAGGCACGGGTCGACGTAGCCCAGGTGCCAGCGGTCGTAGCGGCCCGGGTACTCCATACCGGAGGAGAGCACGCCGCCGCGGCGCCGCTCGACCGACCGGACGAGCTCGGTGAGGATCTCGGGATCGCAGGGGGTGGCGCTGCGGTGGACGGTGACGCCGCCCTCGGTGAGATACGTGCTGGTCTGTGCGTCGCTGGGGTTCACGGCCGGTCCTTTTGGCTGCGCGGTCGGATGGGCCGCACCGTCCGGGGCCGTGAGAACACGAAACGACCGCCGGTCCGGGGCGGTCGCTGCATGGGTATGCGAACTCGGAGCACCGCCTAGGGGCGGCGCCACCACTGAGCCTGGGTGGTCGTCTGTCGCATGGGCACGAGTGTAGCGGGTGCGGTGTGCGCTGGGGAGCCCGACGCGGAGGTTTTCCGGTCCGGTCACGACGCGGACGGCACACGGGACTGGCCCGGAGCAGGGGGAGAACTGCGCGGCGGCGCGGAGAAGGGAGGGGTGCGAAAGCGCTCTCGCGGAGGCGCGCGGCGCTGTGCTAGGGTACGGAACCCACTGTCGCTATTTGAGCTCACTCACAAAAAACCCAACATACGGAGCATAGCAAGACGATGGAGTTCTGTCAAGCTGGCGCCGACGAAGGTGCCGCGTCGGCCCTGTCCGCGGAACAGGCCAGGATCAGCGCGATGTACGAGCGCCTGGACGCCCTGCGCGCCCAGGCCTCCGAACAGCTCGCCTCCGCCCACCTCCAGGAGCGCGGAGGGTACGCGGCCCTCGTGGAACGCGAGACCCGCTCCTACGAACAGGCGCGCCGCCGCGCCCAACTGGGGGCGGTCGAGGAGGGCCTGTGCTTCGGCCGCGTCGACCTCTCACACGGGGACGACGAACCCGAGACCCGGTACGTGGGCCGGATCGGCCTGCGCGACGCCGGGTACGAGACCATCCTGGTGGACTGGCGGGCCCCGGCCGCCCGCCCCTTCTACGCCGCCACCCCCGGCGACCCGCACGGGGTCACCCGCCGCCGCCACCTGCGGGTGCGCCGCCGCCGGGTGCTCGGGCTCGACGACGAGGTGTTCGACCCCGACGGGCTGACCGACACCGACCGCCGCCAGCTGGTCGGGGAGGCCGCGCTCCTGGCGTCGCTGCACCGGGGCCGGACCGGGCGGATGGGCGACATCGTCGCCACCATCCAGGCCGAACAGGACCGTGTCATCCGCGCCCGGCTGGCCGGGGTGCTCGTGGTCCAGGGCGGGCCCGGCACCGGTAAGACCGTGGCCGCGCTGCACCGCGCCGCCTACCTGCTCTACACCCACCGCGCCGTGCTGGAGCGGCGCGGGGTGCTGGTCGTGGGGCCCAACCCGGCGTTCCTGCGCTACGTGGGCGACGTGCTGCCCTCCCTGGGGGAGACCGACGCGGTGATGCGCACGGTCGGGGAGCTGTTCCCGGGGGTGGCGGCCTCACGCCGCGACGCGCACGGCACGGCGGCGGTGAAGGGCTGCCTGGCGATGGCCGACCTGGTGCACGCGGCCGTGGCCGACCGCCAGCGCGCGCCGCTGGAGGCGTTCGGCGGCGCGGACCTGGTCGTGGAGACCGACGCGGGCGCGCTCACCGTGCAGGGCGCGCTGTGCGAGCGCGTGCTGCGGACCGCGCGGGGGCTGCGCCTGCCCCACAACACCGCGCGCGTGTACGTGGTCAGGTCCCTGCTCACGGAGCTGGCCCGGGCCGAGTCGCGGCTGCTCGGGCGGCCCGCGGACGAGGAGGACCTGGAGTTCGCGGGCGCACGGCTGTGGTCGGAGGAGCCGGTGCGGGAGGCGCTGGACGCCCTGTGGCCGCACCTGACCCCGCAGCGGCTGCTGCGGGAGCTGTTCGCCGACTCCGAGGCGCTGGAGCGGGTGGGGGCGCGGGCCGGGCTCGGCGGGGACGCGTGCGCGCTCCTGGCGCGCTCCGCCGGGGAGCCGTGGACCGTGGAGGACGTGCCGCTGCTGGACGAGGCCGCGGAACTGCTCGGGGAGGACGGCGGTGCCGCTCGGGCGCGGGAACGCCGTGAGGACGCCGAGCGGGCCGAGGAGGAGCGCTACGCGCAGGGGGTGCTGGAGTTCACGGGCCTGTTCGAGGACCGGATGATGGACGCGGCCGCGCTGGCGGAGCGTCATCGGGACGCCGGGGCCGCGCGCACCACCGCGGACCGTGCGGGCGCGGACCGGGAGTGGACCTACGGGCACGTGATCGTGGACGAGGCCCAGGAGCTGTCGCCGATGGCCTGGCGCACGGTGATGCGGCGCGTGCCGACCCGGTCGTTGACCGTGGTGGGGGACGTGGCGCAGACCGGCAGCGCGTCGGGGACGCGTTCGTGGCTGGAGGCGCTGGAACCCTACGCGCCCGGCAAGGTGCACGTGGAGCGGCTGCGGGTGAACTACCGGACGCCGGAGCCGATCATGGCGGTGGCCGCCGACGTGCTGCGGGTGGCCGCTCCGGGCGAGGAGGTCCCGGAGTCGGTGCGCGAGGAGGGCGACCGGCCGCGTGCGGTGCGGCTGGCGTCGCTGGCGGCGGACCTGCCCGCGCTGGTGGCGGAGGAGGCGGCCGCGATCGGTGAGGGCCGGATCGCGGTGATCACCTCGGACCGGCACGCGGACGCGGTGGCTGCGGCGCTGCCGGAGGCCGCGCGGCCGGGGACGACGCCCTCGGGGCGGGTCCGCGACTCCCTGGAGGAGGCGGTGGTGGTGCTGACCGCGACCGAGTCCAAGGGGTTGGAGTTCGACGCGGTGGTGGTCGTGGAACCGGAGGCGGTGCTGGCGCAGCCGCGCGGCGGCAACGACCTGTACGTGGCGGTCACCCGGGCCACGCGGCGGCTGGCGGTGGCGCACACCGGGGAGCTGCCGCGGGTGCTGGAGCGCCTGGCCGGGGCCGCCGAGGGGTGAGGCCGACGGGCTCGGGGCGGACGGCCGGGGTGGGTGCGGACGGGGGTGCCCGGTCCGCGGAGCCGTGGGACGGGGCGGAGCGCGCGCGGTGGCGGGCACGGAAGGGGCCCGGCCGGCGGCCGGGCCCCGGTCCCGCTGCCAGAGGGGCCTGCTCAGAGGAACCACCGCTCAGAGGGGCCGTCAGGAGCCGCCGGTGATCGCGGCTCCCAGCAGTCCGAACAGGTCCACGGCGCCCAGGCCGAAGCGGGCGCCCGCCTCCAGCCCGGTGGCCAGGAAGGCCGCCAGGAGGACCAGGACCAGGACGCGGGAGGGCCAGCGGCGGGGACGGGGCGCCTCGGGGACGTCCTCCTCCCCGTCCGCCCGGTCCAGCCAGGGCCGGTCCAGGCGGGCGACCTCGCGGCGCAGGTCCTGGACCTCCGCGTGGTAGTGGTCGCGCTCCTCGCGGACCCGCTGGAGCTCGGCGCGTTCGGCGCGGACGGCGGCGCGGGCGTCGACCACGTCGATCCGGGCGCCCTCGGGTCCGTGCCGGTGGTGCCAGCGCTCCAGCCGGGTCAGGGGGAGGTCCACGTACTGGGTGGGCCAGTTGTCCTCGGAGGCCTCCTCGTCGGGGAACTGCTCCGGATCGGGTTCGGTCTCGGCCGCGTAGTCGAGCGGCGCCCGGCGCGGGAGGTCGGCCTCCGCGTCGGGGACCACCGGCAGGGGCGGCGCGTCGGCGGGGGCCCGGTCCTCGGGGCCGTCCGTGAGGCCGGGGCCCGGGGCCGGGTCGGGGTCCGCGGTCCTTCGGTCCGACGGGGGGCCCTGCGTTCCGGGGGAGGCGGCGATGGTCCACTCGTCCGCGGGGGCGTGCGGCTGTTGGTGTTCGAGGGATTCGGGTGGCGGTGCGGACCCGCGGGCGAGGCTTGCCGTCCCGCCCGTTCCGAAGGTGTCCTGGGCCGGGGCCGGTGACGCCTCCGCGTCCCCGTTCCCCGACGCCTCGTCCGCGAACTCGGGCACGGCTCCGTCCCGTGGCGCCTGGCCCTGGGCCTCGGACTCGTCCGCCTCCGGGGCGGCACGTCTGCCGCGGCCGAGGAACCGGAAGGTCTCCCGGCCGCCTCGGGAGGTCCGCGGCCCCTCCTCTCCGGACGGTTGCGCCTCCGGCCCGTACGGCATCGGCGCGTCAGCGGCCAGGAGACCGCTCCGCTCCGCGTCATCGGTCCCGGAGGCGTGCTCACGGTGTTCGAAGGCGCGGGCGCAATCCCGTTCGTCGCCGGTGTCCGGGACCAGACGCGGCCTGCGGCGGGGTTCGGGCGCCCCGAAGATGCCGGACCGCGCGGAGGGGCTCTCCGGGGCTGCGGACGTCCGCCCCCGCGCGGGTGCGATGCGCGGTTCCGGGCGCCGCGGGGCGTCACCGGAGCCGTCGGTTCCCGGTTCCTCCGGCAGGCGTTCTGCCACGGGCTCGGGCCAGAGCGCCTCGTTGTCCCCGTCCGCCTCGCCTCCCCCGTGCGTCCGGCTCTCTCGGCGCTCCCCGTCGTCCCCGAGCGTCCCCTCAGTCCCACGCGCGGCGGGATCCACACGCCCGTCCCCGCGCCGCCGCCCGCCGCTCCCCGTCCCGGCGGCGGAGGACTCCACGCCCTCCTCGGTGATCCCCTTCAAGGAGCGCTGGCCGCCGGGCACGCCCGGGACGGCGCCGCCCGGGGCCCCGTCCTCCTCCAGGCCCGGGCGGCCCACCGGAACGCGGGATCCGGAGAGCGGCAACGGACCGGTCTCCTCCTCCCCCGGGGCCTCGACCTCGGGCAGGTCGGGCAGGGGCGCCCCGCCGTCCGGGCCGTCCTCGTCCGGCAGCCGTTCGGGGACGGGGACGTCGTCGAGCCTCCGGGGCCGCGGGTCGAGCCAGTCGCGCAGCAGCGCGCGCCGGTCGGCGAAGGTCGGGGCCTCGGGGACGCCGCGCTCGGCCAGGTGGCGGGCGAGCGCGTCCCCGCCCTCCTCCCGCAGGACGGACACGAGCCCCTCGGCGACCGCGCGGTAGTCGGGGGCCGGGGGTTCCAGGAAGGGCCCGGACACGTCGGCGACCGGCGGGCCGAAGGCCAGGTGCTGGCCGTCGGAGGTGCCCAGTACCGGGTCGTAGGTGGAGAACGACCAGCTCCACCCGGCCGCGGGAATGGCGCGGGGCGGAGTGAGCACGTCGTGCAGCACCCGGTGCAAGCCCCACAGGAAGCGCAGCTGCACCGCCTGCCACAGGTCGGCCCGCTCGGGCGCCAGGGCGATGTGGATCGGCACGTCGGGCCGGTACAGGGCGGCGGCCACCGCGCCCACCAGGAGGGGGTCGTCCTCGACGGTGGTCTCGGCGGCGCGCCGGTCGCGGGTGCGCACGGCCCCGGGTGCGGCGGTGCGCTCCCAGGGTTCGGGCGTGGGCAGGGTGTCCATGGTCGCCCAGCCCGGCGCCGGAGGGCGGCGCGGGGCCGGGCGGGTGTGGGGGTTCTCGTGCAGGGAGAGCAGCCGCGGCAGGGTCAGGCCGTGCGCGGGCCCCACGATCGCCCAGGCGTGCGCGGACCGGACGTCACCGGGCCAGCGGTAGACCAGCGCGGCCTGCCCGTCGGGGTAGGCGCGCGCCCAGAGGGTCTCGGGGTACTCCCCCGGGTCGGTGTCGGGCAGCGCGGAGCGGTAGTCGGCGGTGAGCGCGGGGACGAGGCGGTCGCGCCAGGAACGCAGGACGGGCTGCTCGGCCTCGGGGATGGAGGAGGCGGCCGGTCCGGGGCCGAACCGGCCGAGGAGGGTGGGTTCGGCCCAGGCGAAGTGGATCTGGTGGTACGTGCTGTCGGGCAAGTCGCCCCTCCCACGGGTTCGCGGACCGAGGCGGCGCGGCCGCTCCGCCGCCACTAGGGAAGGTATCCGGTCAAAGGATGGTGAAAACCGCGCATGGATACATATGAGGTGTTACACGTGGTTTGTCCGGGACTGGTGACCGGCCCCGGCCATGCCCGCCGCCGAACTACCCCGCCTCGGCCATGCGCCTCCACTGCTCGTCGCTGAGTACCAGGTCGGTCGCCTCGATCGCCTCGTCCAGCTGTTCCAGGGAGCTCACCCCCACCAGCGGCACCACCTTCGGGTCGCCGCCCATCAGCCAGGCGAGCACGACCTGGTTGCGGGTGGCCCCGGTCTCGCGGGCGACCTCGTCCAGGACGGCCAGGCGTGCGGGGGTCCCCGGGTGGTCGTAGGCCCGGTCCAGCTCGGCGGCCTTCTCCGGACGGGTGTAGGCGCCCCACAGCAGGGAGGTGTAGGCGACCAGCGTGTGCTCGCGGCCCTCGGCCGCCTCGGCACGGACGAAGTCCAGGAGTTCGGGTGTGGCGTGCATGTGGCCCGCGGACCGCAGCGGCAGGTCGAGGCGGGGCTGGAGGTAGCTGTACCGGTACTGGAGCACACGGGGGCGCGGCCAGCCCCGGGCCTCGGTGACGGCGCGGGCCCTCTCCAGCTTCCAGGTGCGGTGGTTGCTCAGCCCCAGGTGGGAGACGGAGCCCTCGCCGACCAGCGCGGCGAAGGCCTCCAGGGTCTCGGAGAGCGGGGTCCTCGGGTCCTCGTTGTGGGCGTAGAGCACGTCCAGGCGGTCCATGCCCAGACGCTCGCGGCTGCGCTCGGCGGCCGTCGCCACGGCCCGCGCCGACAGGCCCTCCTTGGTCTCCGCACCGGTGCCGGGCACGGTGGGCTGCGCCCCGAGCTTGGTGGCGATGACCACCTCGTCGGTGATGCCGCGCTCGCGCCGCCACCGGCCCAGGAAGGTCTCGCTCTCGTGCCCCTCGAAGCCCTCCACCCAGAACTGGTAGCAGTCGGCGGTGTCCACGAAGGTGCCCCCGGCCGCCACGAAGCGGTCGAGCAGCGCGGCGGAGGTGGCGTCGTCGGTCTCGCTGCCGAACTTCATCGCCCCCAGGCACAGGGCGCTGACGCGGCGGTCGCCGATGGTGGTGTAGCGCATCAGGAGGTCTCCTTGAGGGGGTCGGGGGTGTGCGCGGCGAGCACGCCGCGGTAGTAGTCGATCTTGTGCTGGATCACCTTCTGGCACCGGCGCATCTCCTCCATGCGCTCGGCCAGCCGCTCCTGGTGGCCCTGGAGCAGGTCCAGCCGGTCGGGAACGGTGTGATCGCCCTCGCGGATGAGCTCGGCGAACTCGCGCAGGCGGACGATGGGCATGTCGGTCTCGCGCAGGCACCGGATCATGTTGAGCAGCTCGACGTCGTCGGCCCGGTAGCGGCGGTGCCCGCTGGGAGCGCGCTCCACCCGGCGGAGCAGCCCCGCCTTCTCGTAGTAGCGCAGGGTGTCCAGGGTGAGGTCGAAGCGCTCGGCGACCTGGCCCGGCGTGTAGTAGTCCCTCATGAAGAGAAAGCATGGGACCTGGAGCGCACTCCAGGTCAAGGGGGTCGGCGGAAAAGCCCTAGGTCCGGCTGGCGCGGATGGCGCCGACCACCGCCGCGGTGAGGTCGTCGATGATCTCCTCCTCGCCGACCTCGGGGTGCTCCAGCCACCACTCCCCCGCCGCCTGCACCATGCCCACGACGGCGTGCGCGACGATCTGGGAGCGCGGGCGGTCGCCGACGCGCTGTTCGGCGACGAGCTGGTCGGCGAGCTCCTCCCCCAGGCGGCGGACCATCATGCCCAGGTCGCCGCGGGTCCGGGAGTCCTCGGAGGTGGCCCGGTCCATCAGGAACCGGTAGAGGTTGAGGTTCTGGGAGATCATCGACAGGTAGGCGCCGACCGTGGCACGGGCGCGGACCTCGAACTCGGTGTGCTGGTGCAGCTCCTCGCGGATGCGCTCGATAAGCGGGTCCACGTGGCGCCGGGCGAGCGCCCGGTACAGGCCGCCCTTGTCCCCGAAGTGCCGGTACAGGATCGGCTTGCTGATCCCGGCCTCGGCCGCGATGGCCACCATCGACGCGTCCGGGCCGTCGCGCTGGATCACCCGGTCGGCCGCGTCCAGGATGGCGCGGCGCCGCTCGGGGTCGCGTCCTCGCGCGCCCCTTCCCCCGCGCGGGGCGGGGGCCTCCGGCACGGGCGTGCCGGAGGCGTCACTGCTGTCTGTCAGCGCGGTCTGCCGCGCACGTTGGAGGGCCACAAGGGTTCACCGTAGCGGTTCGCGGGGCCTCGGATCAGGTCCGGAGCGCGATCCATGTGGCCCTGGCCAGGGCCAGGACGCGGCCCGTGCCGTCGTAGAGGGCGCTGCCGGTGGTGATCTTGCGGCCGTCGACCGCCTCCAGGTGTCCCATCACCACGTGGACCTCCCCGGTCCGGGGAGCCTCGTCGACGCGGACGGTGATCCGGCCCAGGACGGCGGGGCGGCCGGAGACGTCGCTGGACCAGCCGCCGGGGCAGTCCAGGGCGGCCCACACCTGGGCGGGTCCGACCGTGCCGGAGCCCTCGTCCAGGGAGGGGTGCGGTGTCCAGGTGCAGGCGACGGTGTTGCCGACCCCGTCGGGGCCGGTGCCCGGACGCACGGAACCGGCGAACAGGCGCAGGCCATCGCCCTCGGCGCGCTCGGGGCCGCAGCTGTAGCAGCGCGGGAAGGGGTGCGCGGCCAGCCCCGCGTAGCGGTGCTCGGCCTCTCGGGCCTCGGACACCGGGACCGGGCCGCCGGGGACGACGGGGGCGTCGGGGAGGCCGGCGGTCACCGCCTCGGCCACCAGGCGGGCGCCCTCCTCCGCACCGGGGTCGGTCAGGCGCAGGGCGCCCTCGGGGCCGTCCTCCACCGTCAGCGGGCGGCCCAGGGGCGGCGGGGTGCGCAGGGTGACCTGGACGGCCGGCCCGCCGACGGCGGTGAGCCGCGCGGCGAGCAGTCCCGCCGTGTAGCCGCCGTTGCCCGACCCGTCGGGGCCGTTGTATCCGGTGGGGATGGTGAGGGTGGGGGCGCCGTTGCCCGCGGTGGTGTCCATGCGAGCCAGGTTAGAGGTCGCGCCCGCGTGGCGAACGGGTGGACCGGGAAGCCCCCGCCGCCGGGGCCGGAGTCAGACGTCGACCTGCATGACGGCCTCGCCGTCGCCGATCTCGGGGAAGGCCAGGGTGAACCTGTTCCCGTCCGCGAGCATGCCGCTGCCCTGACCGGCTTCTTTGAGCGTGACCGTGGTCGAGCCGCCATCGGAGCGGTTCTGCTGGAACGTCACCTCTCCCCCGGCGATCGACCCGATCACGATCTCCGTGCCGCCCGCCTCCTCCGGAACCGGGATCCGGTCGCCGGGCTGGACGGTGACCCGGCACTGTCCGTCCTCACAGGAGGCGAGGTCCCGGCCTTCCTCCGGCAGGTCCGCCAGGGTGGGCGGGCCGGAGGAGGCGGAGGGCGAGGGGCTCGGGGAGGCCGGGGCGGAGGGCGACGCGGCGGCCGGGGTCTCGGCGGAGGGGGAGGCGTCCTGTTCCTGCTGGTCCGGGGAGGAGCAGGCGGTCAGGGCGGCGAGCGGCAGTACGAGCGCGGCAAGACGCGGGTGGGGGAGGTTCATGGCGTCAGCATAGAAGCGGCGACCTCACCCCGTCACCGCTTCACCACGCGAACCCACCGGCGTCAGCGCACCGGCAGGCCCGTGACGGCGCGGCCGATGATGAGCTTCTGGATCTCGCTGGCGCCCTCGAAGATCGTGAAGATCGTGGCGTCGCGGTGCCAGCGCTCCACGGGGTAGTCCCGCGTGTAGCCGTTCCCGCCGAGGATGCGCACCGCGTTCTGGGTGACGAACGTGGCGGTCTCGCTGGCGTAGAGCTTGCTCATCGAGCCCTGCGCGCTGTCGAAGTCCTTGTCGTTGCGCGCCATCCACGCCGCGCGCCACACCAGCAGGCGGGCGGCGTCGATGCGGGTGGCCATCTCCGCCAGGGTGAAGGCCACGCCCTGGTTCTCACCGATCGGGCGGCCGAACTGCTCGCGCTGGGTGGAGTAGTCGCGGGCGTACTCGTAGGCGGCGCGGGCGCAGCCCACCGCCATCGCGCCGACCGTGGGCCGGGAGGCCTCGAAGGTCTTCATGGCGGCCTGGCCCTTGGACCGCCTGCCCTCGCGGGCGCGGGCCAGGCGCTCGTCGAGCTTGTCCTTGCCGCCCAGCAGGCACGAGCCGGGCACGCGCACGTCGTCCAGGACCACCTCTGCGGTGTGCGAGGCGCGGATGCCGTGCTTGGCGAACTTCTGCCCCTGGCTGAGCCCGGGCGTGTTCGGCGGCACGATGAACGTGGCCTGCCCGCGCGAGCCGAACTCGGGCTCCACCGAGGCGACCACGACGTGGATGTCGGCGATACCGCCGTTGGTGGCCCAGGTCTTGGTGCCGTTGAGCACCCACTCGTCCTTGGCCTGGTCGTAGACGGCGCGGGTCCGGATGGCCGAGACGTCGCTGCCCGCGTCGGGCTCGGAGGAGCAGAACGCGGCTAGCTTGATGTCGTCGGGGGTGCCGAACATCTGCGGCGTCCACTCGAAGAGCTGTTCCTGGGTCCCGTTGGCGGCGACGGACACCGCGGCCAGGCCGGTGCCGGTGATGGCCAGGGCGATGCCCGGGTCGCCCCAGTACAGCTCCTCGAAGGCCACGGGGATGCCGACGCCGCTGGGTTCCAGCCACTGGTTGGCGAAGAAGTCGAGGGAGTACAGGCCGATCTTGGCGGCCTCCTGGATGATCGGCCAGGGGGTCTCCTCCCGCTCGTCCCACTCGGCGGCGGCGGGGCGGATGACGTCGGCGGCGAACCCGTGGGTCCAGTCCCGGACCTCGCGGACGTCCTCGCTCAGTTCCAGGCTGAAGCCGGGCGCGGTGGCCTCACTCATGCGCTTACATCCTTTGTCGGGCCCTCCGGGGAGGGAGGGGGCCAGTACGTGTTACCAACGGTAACAGCCAGCTCCGCGCGCCACAACGCCGCACCCGCACGTGCGGGGGGCCGGGGTCGACGCCCGCCGCCCCCGGCCCCATCGCACGCTCCTTCCGGGCCCGCCGCTCAGTCGAGGCTGTGCTTCTCCAGGAAGGTGTAGACGTCGTGCTCGTCCACGCCCGGGAAGGTCCCCGAGGGCAGCGCCGAGAGCACGTGGGAGTGCGCGCGGGCCGACGGCCACACGTTGCCCTCCCAGCGCGCGGCCAGGTCCGCGGGCGGGTGCACGCAGCACTCGCCGCTGGGGCAGTTGGACTTGGTGCGGTTGGTGGTCTCGCGCCCGCGGAACCAGCGCGACTCCTTGTAGGGCACGCCCAGGGTGATGGCGAAGTTGCGCTCGCGGCTGGGGTCCACGTGCGCCACGCACCAGTGGGTGCCGTTGGGCTTGTCCGTGTACTGGTAGTAGATCGAGTAGCGGTCCGGCGAGGCGAAGACCTGGCGCCCCGACCACTGGCGGCACATGCGCTGGCCCTCGATGGCCCCGGTGTCGTCGGTGGGGAAGACGAGGCCGTCGTTCTCGTAGGCCTTGTAGATGATGCCGGTCTCGTCGTTGCGGATGAAGTGGCAGACCAGGTCCAGGTGGCGGTGGGCCAGGTTGGTGAACCGGTGCGCGGCCATCTCGTAGGAGACCGAGTACACGTCGCGCAGGTCCTCCACCGACAGGTCGCGGGCCTGCTTGGCCTCCTGGAGGTAGCGCACCGCGGTGGACTCGGGGATGAGGACGGCGGCGGCGAAGTAGTTGGCCTCCACCCGCTGGCGCAGGAAGTCGCCGAAGTCGCGCGGCCTGCCGTGGCCCAGCACGACGTGGCCCAGGGTCTGGAGCAGGATCGTGCGCGGGCTGTGCATGCCCAGCGTGGTCTCGCGCTTGAGGTAGATGCGCCGGTTGACGTGGTCGGTGAGGGAGCGCACCGAGCGGGGCAGGTCCTGCACGTACTTGAGGGAGAACCCGTGGTGGGTGGCGATGGCGAGGATCTGCCCCTGGGACAGGGCCCCCGCGGTGTAGTTGACGGCGTCGAGGGTCTGGGCCGCCGCCTTCTCGATGCCCTCGAAGTAGTTGCCGCGCTCGCGCATCTGGCGGCGCAGGTCGGCGTTGGCCCGGCGCGCCTCCTCGGGGGTGGCCGTCGGCTTGGCGCTGCGCCGCCGGAGCTCCCCGTACAGGCCCACGATGTGTTCGAGCACGTCGTTGGGGACCCGCTTGCCGATCCTCAGGTGCGGCAGGTTCAGGTCCTGGTAGACCGTGTCGCGCTGGGCCTCCTCGACCGCGATCTCCAGCTGCGCGCGGCGGCTCGGGGGCTGCTTGGAC
Source organism: Nocardiopsis alborubida (assembly GCF_012396365.1). Classification (GTDB taxonomy): domain Bacteria; phylum Actinomycetota; class Actinomycetes; order Streptosporangiales; family Streptosporangiaceae; genus Nocardiopsis; species Nocardiopsis alborubida. The sequence goes on from NZ_JAAXPG010000015.1 coordinate 103,144, forward strand.
AGGAGTTCCTCCACCGAGACGCCCAGGGCGGAGGCCAGGGAGGTGAGGAGGGAGAGCTTGGGCTCGCGCTTGCCGTTCTCCAGCAGGGAGAGCTGGGAGGGGGCCCGGCCCACGCGTTCGCCCAGGTCGGAGAGGGTGAGGCCGCGCGCCCGCCGCAGATGGCGGAGCCGCTGGCCAAAGGTGACGAGATCCAGGTCACCTGTCAAAGACGGTATTTCTTCAGCACCAAAGTACGCCATGGCTTCATAGTACGGAAAGAAACGACGATCTTCGCGAGATTTCCAGTGGAAAAGCCTCGGAACTTCCCCAAGAATCTAGTTACCGGCGGGGAACTTACCGCTCAGGGCTCAGCCCCCTGGCTCTGACCTGGCCTTCTCGACCGGTGTGAACACTTGGGGACTACACGTAAGGCGGGATCGAACATGGGCACCAGCGCTCGACGACAGGAAGCCAGCGCCGAACTCCAGCGCGACTGGGAGACCAACCCCCGGTGGGCCGGTATCGAGCGCACCTACTCCGCCGACGACGTGGTCAAGCTCCGCGGTTCGGTCACCGAGGAGCACACCCTGGCCCGCCGCGGCGCGGAGCGCCTGTGGGACCTGCTCCACACCGAGGACTACGTCAACAGCCTCGGCGCCCTCACCGGCAACCAGGCGGTCCAGCAGGTCCGCGCCGGGCTGAAGGCCATCTACCTCTCCGGCTGGCAGGTCGCGGCCGACGCCAACCTCTCGGGCAACACCTACCCGGACCAGAGCCTGTACCCGGCCAACTCGGTCCCGGCCGTGGTCCGCCGCATCAACAACGCGCTGATGCGCGCCGACCAGATCACCTGGGCCGAGGGCGACGACAGCGCGCCCGAGTGGCTCGCCCCGATCGTGGCCGACGCCGAGGCCGGGTTCGGCGGCGTCCTCAACGCCTACGAGCTGATGCGGGGCATGATCGCCTCCGGCGCGGCGGGCGTGCACTGGGAGGACCAGCTGGCCTCCGAGAAGAAGTGCGGCCACCTGGGCGGCAAGGTCCTCATCCCCACCGGGCAGCACGTCAAGACGCTCAACGCCGCCCGCCTGGCCGCGGACGTCGCCGGCGTCCCGTCCCTGGTCATCGCGCGGACCGACGCCCAGGCCGCGACCCTGATCACCAGCGACGTCGACGAGCGCGACCAGCCCTTCATCACGGGCGAGCGCACCGCGGAGGGCTTCTACCGCTTCCGCAACGGCGTCGAGGCCTGCGTGGCGCGCGGCCTGGCCTACGCCCCGCACTCCGACCTGCTGTGGATGGAGACCGCGACCCCGGACCTGGAGGTCGCCCGCGACTTCGCCGAGCGGATCAAGGCCGAGTACCCGGACCAGATGCTGGCCTACAACTGCTCGCCGTCCTTCAACTGGAAGCGCCACCTGGACGACGCGACCATCGCCAAGTTCCAGCGTGAGCTGGGACACATGGGCTACAAGTTCCAGTTCATCACCCTGGCGGGCTTCCACTCGCTCAACCACTCGATGTTCAACCTGGCCAAGGGCTACGCCCAGAACGGGATGACCTCGTACGTCGAGCTCCAGGAGGCCGAGTTCGCGGCCGAGTCCCAGGGCTACACCGCCACCCGCCACCAGCGCGAGGTCGGCACCGGCTACTTCGACTCCATCAGCACGACCATCTCCCCCGAGGCCAGCACCACGGCTCTCACCGGCTCCACCGAGGAAGACCAGTTCTCAGCGGCTCACTGACACTGGTCTTCTCCTTCCCAGGAGGCCGTCCCTCCCCGCTTTCGTGGCTGGGGCGGGGCGGGCGGCCTCCGCCCCCTAGCCGTCGGCCATGCGCGCTCCGTGTCACACGCGCATGGCCGGCGGCTTGTCCTGTGCCGTGCCGGAAGTGCCCGCCGCGTCCGTTTTCGGTCGTCCCGGGCACGGGTTCGGTCCCCGGAGGAAAGGGGACGCACTGGCCCCCCGCGCGGCCGGGACCTAGGCTGACAGCCGCACCGGGCCGCGCCCCCGCGGCCCGCCCGGAGAACCGGAGGCCCGGCTTGAAGATGTTCGAACCGTTCCTCGCCGCCCTGGCCGCACTGCGCCGGGTGCTCGCCGTGGGCGCCCTGGCCACCGTCGTGGTCCTGGGCACAGCGGCCTGCGACGACCTCATGCCGAACGTGAGCGTCGAGCAGGGCGAGGACGATGACGATGGTGGAGACGACGGCGGGGACGACGAAGACGGCGGTGATGACGGGGACGACGGCGGCGACGGCGGCGACGGCGGAGACGAGGACGGCGAGGACGGCGAGGACGGCGACGACTGAGCCCGTGCCCCGCTGACCCGCTGCCGCCGCCGGGCACGCCCCGAGCGGCGGTGCGGGCCCTCTCCCCCTTCCCCCCGCCCTCTCTCCCGCATGTCCCGGTCCCCCTCCCGGGGTCGGACGACGCGCCCCGCCACATCGGGAGCCGTCACTCTCCGCGCCTCCCTGGCCACGGACAAGGAACACGCCCTAGGCTGGGTCACGGACGGATAACATCCGGCTCGCGCCCGCCGCCCGGACCCGGGCGGCCCCCCGGCACGAGCCTCGACCCGAGGGAGTCAGCGATGAGGTTCGAGGACATCAGCAGGCAGACCCTGACCGCCCTGCGCCGGGCGCTGGCGGGCTCGGCGATCGCCGCCGTGGCCGTGTTCGGCGTCGCGGCCTGCGAGGACCCCGAGGGGGCCGACGCCCCGACCGTGGACACCCCGGGCGACGACCAGGGCGACGAGGACGACGGCGGCCAGGAGAACAACCAGGACGGCGGCGAGGACGACGACGGCGGGAACGAGGACAACGGCGGCGAGGGCGACATGGAGAACAACGACAACGACTGACCGCCCCCGGCCGCGGCACCGCCGGGCGGGGGCGCGGCCCGAGAGCCCGCCCCCGCCCGGCTCCCCCGAGGTCACCGGCCCCCGCCGACAGCGCGTACATTGCAACCCGTGACCGACAAGACCCACACCCCGGACGCCGAACTGCCCGAGGGGGCGCCGCCCGCCCCCTCCGCCCCCGCCGAACGCGGACTGCTGCGCTGGGAGATCCTGTGCGTGCTCGCCCTGTCCCTGGGCGCCGCGGCGGTCTCGGCGACCATCTCCTTCCTCGGCGTGCTCACCGAGCCCCAGTCCCTGGCCGAGCAGACCGCCAGCCTGGTACGCCCCCGCGCCGATGAGGAACGCCCGTGGCTGGACCTGTCCTGGCAGCTGTTCGCGTTGGCCAACGCCCTGGTTCCGGTGCTGCTGGTGGCCTACCTCCTGCGCCGCTCGGGCGACTCCTCGGCCACGATCGGCTTCGACGTGCGCCGTCCCGGCTTCGACCTGGGCACCGGCGCCCTGCTGGCCGCGCTGATCGGCCTGAGCGGCCTGGCGCTGTACGTGGTCTCCTGGCAGCTGGGGCTGACGGTCACGATCCAGCCCAGCACCCTGGCCGGGAACTGGTGGGACGTGCCCGTCCTGGTGCTCCAGGCGGCCAAGAACGGGGTCCTGGAGGAGGTGATCGTGGTCGGCTACCTGCTGCACCGGCTGGGGCAGCTGGGGTGGACGCCGTGGAAGGCGGTGCTGGCCAGTTCGGTGCTGCGCGCCTTCTACCACCTCTACCAGGGCGTGGGGATGTTCTTCGGCAACCTGGTGATGGGGCTGGTCTTCGGCTGGTTCTACCTGCGCCACGGCCGCGTGATGCCCCTGGTGGTGGCGCACACGGTCATCGACGTCGTGGCCTTCGTCGGCTCGGTCTACCTCATCGGCCGTCTGGACTGGCTGCCCTCGTGAGGCCGCGGGCGGCGATGGCGTCCTCCAGGTAGCGGGGGCGGCCCAGCAGCAGGCCCATGGCCAGGTTGACCACGACCAGCACCGCCAGCAGGAGCAGGGGCGCGTGCCAGCCGCCGCTGAGCTCGCGCAGCAGCCCGAACAGGAAGGGGCCCGCGCCGCCCATGAGGTAGCCCAGGCTCTGGCTGACGGCTGAGAGCGCCGCCGTCCCCGCCCCGGTGCGGGTGCGCAGCGCGAAGGCGGTCAGGGCGAAGACGAAGCTGCCCATGCCGATCCCCACGAGCGTGGTCCAGGCCCACACCCCCGACATCGGGGCGAACCACAGCCCGGCCAGGCCCGCGAGGTAGGCGGCGGAGAAGGCCAGCACGAAGGGGCGCTGGTCGCTGGTCCGGGTCAGCAGCGTGGGCAGCACCAGGGACATGGGGATGCCCAGGACGGTGAGGTAGGACAGCGCCAGGCCGGCGGTCTGGGCGTCCATTCCCTGGTCGCGCAGCATCTGCGCGTACCAGCCGAACATGATGTAGGCGACCGAGGACTGGGTGCCGAAGTAGAGGACGGACTGCCAGCCCAGGCCGGTGCGCAGCACCTGGCCGAAGCCCAGGGCCTGGGAGGCGTCGCCGCGTGAGGGCTCGTGGCGCAGCACCAGCAGCCAGGGGACGGCGGCCGCGACGCCGAAGAGGGCGTAGGCGCCCAGGGCCGCGCGCCACTCTCCGGTGGACTGCTCCAGGGGCACGGTGGCCGCGGCGGCGATGGTGGTGCCCAGTGCCAGGGCGGTGGTGTACACGGTGGTCATGAGGCCCACGCGGTCGGGGAAGTGCTCCTTGACCAGGGCGGGCAGGATGACGTTGCCGACCGCGCCACCGGACAGGGCCACCACGCTCAGGACCAGGAACATCCACGGCTCGGGGGCCGCGGCCCGGGCGGCGAGGCCGATGGTGAGGGCGGTGAGCGCGTAGACCAGCAGGTGGTGCTCGCCCAGGCGGCGGGCCAGGGCGGGGGTCAGGCCGCCGAAGAGCGCGAAGCACAGCACCGGCAGGGTCGTGAGGATCCCCGCGCCGACCCCGGTCATGCCCAGTCCGGTGGTGACCTCGTCGAGCACGGGGCCGACGCTGGTGATGGCGGTGCGCAGGTTCAGCGCCGCCAGGGCGATCCCGGCGGCGAGCAGCAGCAGTACCGCGCGCGGGGGACGGCTCGGGGCGGTCCGGCCTGCGGCGGGGCCGCTCTTCACGGAGGTGCGGGGGGCTGGTCCGGCGCTCATGGAGACGACTCGCAGAAATTCATAGGATGACCCGATGTACTTCATGAGGATAACGCATTACCGTTCAAGGACAATTCCCGCCCGCAACTGGTCTAAGCTCCGGCCTTAACCGTTCCTTACCTGTGCGCTGGCCCAGTCATCCGGCGACCCGCCCCTAGGAGGTATACGCGTGCCCCTCGCCTCGACACGCCGGACCGGTCTCGTCGACCAGGTCATCAGTCAGCTACGAGCACAGATCGACTCGGGCGAATGGGGCGTGGGCGACCGCATCCCCACCGAGTCGGAGCTCTCCGACCAGCTTGAGGTGGGCCGCAACACCGTCCGCGAGGCGGTCCGCGCCCTGGCCCACGCCGGACTGCTGGAGATCCGCCAGGGGGCGGGCACCTTCGTGCGGGCCTCCAGCGAGCTCGGCGGCGCCCTGCGGCGCCGTCTGGAGCGCTCCCGCCTGAGGGAGAACCTGGAGGTGCGCCGCGCGCTGGAGGTGGAGGCGGCCCGGCTGGCCGCGCTGCGCCACAGCGACGAGGACATGGCCGACATCGACCGCGCCATGGCGCTGCGGGAGGCCGCCTGGCGCGAGCGCGACATGGGCGCGTTCGTGGAGGCGGACTTCACGTTCCACCGCGCGGTGGTCAACGCCACGCACAACACCCTGCTGATCGACCTGTACGACGACATCGCGCAGGTGGTGTACGCGAGCATCGCGCACACGGCCTACGAGCAGGGCGACGAGGCCACCGCCCGGCCCTCCTCGGCCACCGACGGCGTGGACCACTCCAAGCTGACCGAGGCGATCCGCGGCGCCGACGCGACCGGGGCCGCGCGGGAGGCCACCTGCTACATTGACGAGCTGCTCTCGCTCACCGAGGACTGAGCGGCCCGCGTCGGATCCGGTCCGACCAGGCGGCGCGCGAGCGGTCTGGGAGCGTTCCCACGCGTTCCCGGGCCGGTGCGCGCACACCGGGTTCCAACGGCCGCGGAGGGGCCTGGACGGGTTTCGGGGGCCGCAAGCCGCACCCGGTACACGCCGGGCCCCAGCCGCCGTGGAGGGGCCCGCGCGGCTCCGGCGGGTACGCCGCGCGGCCGTGCGGCCCCGGAGACGGTGAAACACCCTCCGACACCGGTCCGGCCGCCCCTGGACGGCTCCTCGGGGTCACTCCCGGGGGTCGCCCACGGCGGAGCGCGGCGAGGTCCGCGAACGGGCCGGGGAGTGCCCCTCGGCCCCGCGCGCGGCGGTGTCGCGGAGGGCGCCCAGGGCCCGCGAACGCCCCGGGCGCCGGGAGCGGTGCTCGGAGCGGTCCTCCCAGCCCGCGACCCGTGAGGGGTCCAGGCCGAGCAGGTCCAGGGTGCTCTCCCCCGCGTAGACGGCGTCGATGATCTCGCGTTCGCGCGAGACGCTGTCCAGGGTCGCGGCGATGATGGAGCCGACCTGCCCCCGGGGCAGGCACACCACGCCGTCGTCGTCGGCGACGATCCAGTCGCCCCGGCGCACCGGCAGGGGTGCGGGGCCGCCCGGCGTCATGCTGATCTGGCGGCCCACCGAGCCGCCGGCCTCGTGCGCGGCCTCGCGCACCGCGACCCCGGCCCCGAACACCGGCAGCGCGCACCGGGCGATGGCCGCGATGTCGCGGACGCAGCCGTCCAGGACGATGCCCGTGACCCCGCGGGTGCTGGCCGCCACGGCGAGGATCTCGTCGACGTAGCCGTACTCGGCCTCCCCCGCGACGTCCACCACGAGGGCGGAGCCGGGAGGAGCCTGGGCCACCGCGACGTGGATGGCGAGGTTGTCCCCCGGCGTGCAGCGGACCGGGAAGGCGGTCGCCGCGAAGGCGGCCCCCGGCCAGACGGAGAACAGGTGCGTCCCGAACGGCCTGCCGCCGCACCGCGCGAGCGCCACCGTGCCCACAGCCGTCAACGTATCCGCCAGTGCCACGTCAGCCTCCCACTACACCCGCGCCCGGTGCGGCCGGTACGGACCGACCCCTTCCCATACTCATGGGTAACTTAAGCGTGACGCAAGCCATGCGCGCGGGAAACACGTAAAAATGCTACCGCTGGTTACAGATACGGACGGAGAAGCCGCCAGCGCCTACCCAGTGTGCCCGCCGCCCCGGACGGCCATCCGCGGCGCGCCCCTCTCCCTCCGCCGCGCCGCGGACCGGTGACCCCTAGGGCGCGACCCACTCCAGGGGGCGCTCGCCCCCCTTGCGCTCCTTGCGCACCGACAGGTGGTCCCAGGACTCCACGTAGCCGACCCCCGGAGTGGCGCGCACCCCCTCCAGGGCCTCCACCAGCTGGCAGCGGTCGGGCGCGGTGAGGGTGCCGATGACGTCGTAGCGTCCGAAACCGCTGGCCAGGAAGGAGATCCTGGGCATGTTCGCCAGCGCGGCCCCCAGCAGCTCGGCGTCGCCCCGGCAGCGCAGGCCGAAGCCCAGCCGCTCGTTGGCCCCCACCGCCGTGGGCTCCACCAGCGCGGTCACGTGCACCACGCCGGAGTCGAGCAGCCGCACCACCCGCGAGCGGGCCGCGGCCTGGGACAGGCCCACCTGGCGGGCGAGGTCCGCGTAGGAGGACCTGCCGTCCCGGAGCAGCTGCCGGACCAGACGCCAGTCCAGGGCGTCCAGTTCGATGTCGCGCAGCTCCCGGACGCTGCTGTGGGCGTCCTTGAACACGGAGTTGGCGCGGAAGACCTCCGCACCGTCCACCCCCGGCAGCGCGCGCAGCTCGGAGAGCTCCTTGGTCAGGGCGGCGTCGTCGGCCACCCGCACCTGCGCCACGGCCGGGAACCGCCCGGCCGAGTGCGCGGCGAAGGTCACCGCCTCCCTCTCCCCCAACGCGTCCAGCATCGGCCCCACGGGCCCGCTGACGCGGAACGACACGTGGCTGAGGACCTCCATTCCCACGACTCCGGCGTGCAGCACCCCGACGATCCTGATCGCCCCGGACTGCACGAGCTGGCGCACTCTGGCGCGTACCGCGGTCCTCGACAGACCGACCCCGTCGGCCAGTGCCTGGAACGTCGCTCTGCCGTCCCCTTGCAGCGCACGCATGAGCGCGGTGTCAACCGCATCGAGCACGATGGCTTGCCTTTCATTCCCATGACGCCGCCCTTCCCCCGGACGACGCCCCCTCCTGCGGCCAGATCATCGCAGCTGCGGCGTGCGCGCACTACTGATCGCCAAAGAAATCGGTTGATCTCCCCCTTTGGCCGCGCCGGAGGGGGCGGCCAATACCCCATCAGCCGCATGCGAGGCACATAACAGACTTGTATAGAACATCCCTCATGACTGAGTAGCGGTGCGCACAAACTCGCGCAAAGCGCCACACTGAACTGTCGGGCCCGCACACGCACCCCGCGGGCCCCACGCCCGGAGTGAGGACGGCCCGCGCGGTACGTCCGGAGAGCACGGGCCCCACTCTCAGGGGAACAAGTGACCCTTCTCCGGCGTGTACACAACAGGGGTTTCGGACACGGGACCGGGCCCGCGGCGTGGCGCCGCACGGCGACCGCGGCGGGAACGGCGAAGACAACGGGGCGGTCCGCCCCGCGGCTGGAGAGGAACCACCGGTGACAGCGGAGGACGATCAGCGGGACGAGGCGCCCGCGCGCCCGGGTACGGGCCGGGCGCTGCTGTGGACCGCGGCGTCGGTTCCCCTTCCCGGGCTGGCCCACCTGCGGATGCGCCGCAGGGTCGCGGGCGCGGTGATCCTGGGGGCCTACCTGGCCGGGATCCTGGGTCTGGTCGTGTGGGTGTGGCGGCTGGGCGCCGACGAGGCGAACACCATGACGCGGCTGGCCACCATGGCGCTGCAGGACCGGTGGTTGCTGGGCGCCATGGGCGTGGTGTTCGTCGTGGCGGTGCTGTGGCTGACGGTGATCGTCCACTCCTGGGTGATCACCCGGCCCGCGGGGGCGCCCCGGGGCTCGCGGGTGCTCGGCGCGGCCGTGGTCCTGCTGCTGTGCCTGACCGTCGCGGCGCCCTCGGCGCTGGCCCTGCACGGCGGCTACACGGCGTACCAGACGCTGAACAGCGTCTTCCACGCCGACGAGGACCCCCTCATGCCCCCGCACGACGAGGCCGACCCCTGGAACGGCCAGGAGCGGGTCAACGTGCTGCTGATCGGCTCGGACTCGGCGGACAACCGCTACGGGGTGCGCACCGACAGCATGATGGTGGCCAGCATGGACACCGGGACCGGCGACACCGTGCTGGTGGGGCTGCCGCGCAACCTGGAGAACGTGCACTTCCCCGAGGACAGCGCCCTGGCCGAGCGCTACCCCGAGCCCTACGGCTTCGACCTGCTGCTCAACGACGTGTACCAGACGGTGGCCGAGGAGCCCGAGGAGCTGGCGCTCAACCCGGACGCGGCCGACCCCTCCGCCGACACCCTCAAGAAGGTCATCGGGTACAACCTCGACCTGGAGATCGGCTACTACGCGATGGTCGACATGTTGGGCTTCCGCGACCTGATCGACGCCATCGGCGGCGTGGAGGTGCTCATCGAGGAGCCGATCCCCTACGGCGTGCACGGCGGGGTGCTGGAGCCGGGCCTGCGCCGCCTCGACGGCCACGACGCGCTCTGGTACGGCCGCTCGCGGACCAACAGCGACGACTACGGCCGGATGGGCCGCCAGGGCTGTCTGATCAAGTACGTGGCCGAGCAGGTCGACCCGATGACCGTCCTGACGAGCTACCGCAGGCTCGCGGGCGCCACGGAGCGCACCCTGAGCACGGACATCCCCCAGGCCAAGGTGCCCGCGTTCGTCGACCTGGCCGACACGGTCACCGACAGCGGGAGCATGAGCACGTTCCAGCTCTCGCCGCCCCAGGTCAACACGGCCAACCCGGACTGGGAGCAGGTCAAGGCCCTGGTGGCCGAGGCCGTCGCCGGAGGGGACCCCGAGGGCGACGACGTGACCGCGCAGGCCTCCGACGCCCCCGCCGAGGAGGAGTCCGCCGAGCCCTCCGAGCCGACCGGGTCCCCGGAGGAGGACGGGCTGACCGAGTGGCAGGAGTACACCGGCCTCGACGAGGAGGAGCCCGACGAGCCGGGCCGCCAGGTGGGCGAGGAGCCCAGCAACCTGGAGGCCCTGTGCCCCTGACCGGGCGCTGAACCCGGTGCGCGGCCCCCGCTCCCCCGCGGGGTCCGCGCGCAATCCCCCGTGACCGGTGTCGGTCAGACGGACGCGGACCGTTGCGGGTCGCTCACCGCCGTGTGACTCTGACGCGGTGACCCCCGCGCAGATCTGGACCCTCGTCGCGTTGGGCGCCTTCCACGGCCTGCACCCGGGCATGGGCTGGCTGCTGGCCGTGACCCGCGGCCTCCAGGAGGGCGGTCGCGCCGAGGTGCTGCGGTCACTGCCCGCCATCGCCGCCGGGCACGCCGCGAGCGTGGCGGTGGCGGCCGTGGCCATCACCGCCACCGGCTCGGTCAGCGCGTCGGTGCTCTTTCCGGTGGCGGGCGGCACGCTGATCGTCTTGGTGGGGCTGGTGATGCTGCTGACGCGTCGGCACTTCCACTGGCGCGAGGTGCGGCTACCGCTGTGGCAGCTGTCGGCGTGGTCGTTCCTGATGTCGTCGGCGCACGGCGCGGGGCTGATGCTGATGCCGGTGCTGGCCGGCCAGCTCGCGCACACGCACCCGGGCGGGGTCGGGCACGGCGGACACGGCGCCTCCGCGGCGGACTCGGCCGCGGTGGCGGAGACGGCCGGAAGCGGTGGCGCGGCGGCGGAGGGCGCGGCGGCGGCCGAGGGGGCCTGGACCCTCTGGGACGCGACGCTGGTCGGCCTGGCCGCGACCGGCGTGCACACGCTGGCGATGCTGGTCGCGGCGGGGGTCGCGGCGCTGCTCGCGCACGACTTCCTGGGGGTGCACGCGCTGCGCTGGCGCGGCGTGACCATGGACCGGATCTGGGCGCTGACCCTGGTCCTGGGCGGCCTGTTCGTCCTGTGGTCGATCCGGTGACCCGCGGCGACGGCCTCCGGGAGCGGTAGAACCGCCCCGACGGGAAAAATGTCCGCGGTGCGGGAAACCCGGGGGTCCCCCCGGGAGTTGACTCTCTGGGAAACGCGCCGGCGGCGACAGCGCCGCCCGGCACGAACACGGAGGAGCAGGGCATGACACACAGCAGATCGCGGCCCGAACGCCGGTGGACCGGCGTGCTCATGGCCGTGGCCGTCCTGTTGGTGCTGGCCGTCGCCGCCGTCGTGAGCGCGCGCTGGGTGGCGCGCAACACCGACCTGTTCCCCGCCTCGACGCCCTGGGGGCCGGAGTGCTCGGTGTGGACGGGTGAGGTGCACGTCCGCCTGGACCGGGACCAGGCCCGGCGGGCGACCACCGCGGCCGCCGTCGCCGTGCAGGGCGACAGCGCCCCGATCGGGGCGCCCGACACCAGCGACATCCCCGAGCCGGTGATGACGCTCCTGGAGGAGGGGCCCGAGGGGGACGCCGGGCCCTCGCTGACCTGCCGCTCCACCAAGAACCCCGACCTGGAGGTGCAGGAGGGGCTGGAGCCCTCGGGCCTGAAGCCGCGCGCCCAGCGCCTGTTGGAGGGCATGGAGGAGCACTTCTCCGGTCTGAGCCTGGGCGGCTACGAGCCGGGCGGCTTCGACACCGGCCACGGCGACGACTCGGCGCACTACGACGGCCGCGCGATCGACGTCTTCTACCGGCCGGTCAACGAGGACAACCGCCGCGCGGGCTGGGTGATGGCGCACTGGCTGATCGCGCACGCCCCGGACTACGAGATCGACGTGATCATCTTCGACGACCGGATCTGGAGCACGAGCTTCCCGTCGCTGGGGTGGCGCGACTACGAGGCCGACCCGGACAACGAGATCCTGCGCCACCTGGACCACGTGCACGTGGACGTGCAGCGCGGGCAGGAGGCCCCCGAGGGCGGGTGAGGCGGGCGCGGCCACGGGACGGGTACGGGGGGAGGCCACCGGGGAGCCGCACGCGGGCGCACGGGGCGACGGAGGCCGGGGGCGCTCGGGAGCGGCCGCGGCCGCGAGGGGAGGGCCGCGGGGAAGCCGCTGCGGGTACGAGGGGTGAGGCGGGCGCGGCCACGGCGGACACGGGCCGTGAGCGCGCCCGCCCGTCCTCATTCCTCCAGGCGGAAGCCCACCTTGAGGCCCACCTGGAAGTGGGCGACGTCGCCCTCCTCGATGTGGCCGCGTATCTCGGTGACCTCGAACCAGTCGAGTCCGCGCAGCGTGGCCGAGGCGCGGTCGATGCCGTTGCGGATGGCCTGGTCGATCCCCTGCGGCGAGGTTCCGACGATCTCCGTGACGCGGTAGGTGTTGTGAGACATGTAGGACCCCCTGCGTAGTCGGTTCTCGGCCGCGCGGAGCGCGACCCCCCGTCTCCTGCCTCCCCGTAATCCCCCGAAGCCACACGGAGCCCTCCCGGCGCACCCGTCTCGCACCGGCGCGGAGGGGCCGGGCGCTTTGCCGTTCGCGGGGGTCCGTGGGGCCCGTGGTTGGGGTTCCCTTGACCCGGTGATCGTGGTCTGCGGGCCAGATGTTATGGGGGAAATGCCAGGTGAGTACTGGTAAGGGACTTAAGGCCCCGTATCGACGGAACTCTCCCGAGACAACGTCGTAACTGACTCTTGACGTACACCGGGGGGCATCGGTGTACATTGGGTTCTAGCGCTTCGGTCCCCCGTCGAAGCGCGGAAGCGGTGTTCCGAGCCCCCGTTGGAACATCGCCTGCGACGCCGGGTGGTTTGCCCCCGTAACCACCCGGCGTCGCCTTGTGTCCGGCCCCGGACCGCCCGCGCGGGCGGTCGGAGGCGAAGACCCGAACGTGCCCGTGGCTTGACCATGGAGGCAGTTTCCCGGCTTGGGGGTCAGCATTGGGTAAACCGGCGGAGACACAGTGCTCGCGGCGCGGGTGCCGCGCCGAGGCGACGTGGGCTCTGGTGTGGAACAACCCCAAACTGCACACCCCGGACCGCCGCAAGGTGTGGACGGCCTGCGACGAGCACCGCGAGTACCTGTCCTCCTTCCTGGACATGCGCGGGTTCCTGCGCGAGACCGTCCCCATGGACGAGTTCGAGGGCTGACCCGCCGGCAGGGCCCGTCCGGGTGCGGAGACTGCGGTTCCGAGGTCGGTGGGAGCCCCCGGTGCGGGGAGCGCCTCCCGGACGGCAAGGACCGCCGGGGAAGGGCCGGAGACCGCGCCCCCCGCCCGGGAGGGCCCCGCTACACCACCATCCGCCAGACGGCGGCGCGCACCCTCTCGTGGCCGAGGTCGCCCGCGCGGGAGAGCAGCCGCGGCCAGGGCCCGTCCCAGTCGGCCTCGTCCCCCGCCTCCTCCACCAGGCGCAGGCCCAGGAGGGCCGCCGTCTCCCCCGCCGCGCCCTGTGTCGCCGAGGCCGCACCGAACAGTCGGCGCACCACCTCCTCCCGTGTCTGCGGTTCGACCTCCGACCGGCCGCGAGGAGACCGGAGCGGCATGAGGAGCCGGTCCACGTTCCCCTGGTCGAAGGGTTCACACGCCAGCAGGTGGGGCGGCACCCGGCCCGTCACGGCACCCGACCGGTCAACGGCTCCCACCCGTCGGCGCGCCCCGACCGGTCAGCGGTTTCCCAGCCCGCCGGCGGTGCTCAACCGGTCGGCGGCTCCAGGATCCTGCGGGCGCGGTCGAGGTCGCCGGGGGTGTCGCAGTCGGCCACGGCCAGGTCGTCGGTCAGGGCCACCGTGCGGGGGGCGAGGGGGCCGAGCAGCCCGTACAGGGAGCGCCCCGGGTAGTCGGCGAGGGCGGCGCGCACGGCCTCGGTGCGCCACACGCCGGTGAGCCACTGCTCGCGCCCGGCGGAGTCCACGAACACCGCGCCCGCGCCGTCGGCGTCCTCGTCGGCGGCGGCGCGGAGGGCGGCCAGGTGTCCGGGGTCCAGGTGGGGCAGGTCGGCGGCCAGCAGCGCGAACCGGGGGGTGCGCACGTGCGGCAGTCCGGCGCGCAGCGCGGGCACGGGGCCGGAGCCGGGCGGGTCCTCGCGGACGTAGAGCGCGCGGGGGCTCTCGCGGGGCGGGCCGACCACGATCGTCCGGCCCCCGTCCCCCGCCCCGGCGTTGTGGGCGCGGACGGCGTCGGTGACGCGCTCCAGCAGGGTGCGTCCGGCCACGGACAGCCCGGGCTTGTCGACGCCGCCCATGCGGCGGGCCGCGCCCCCGGCGAGGACGACGGCGTCCAGGGTCTCGTTCATGGTCCCAGCATGGCCCACGGCGGCGGCGCCGTGCTCACCCCTCCGTCTCGGCGAGCCCGTCCATCACGTCGTCCAGGACGGTCCTGCGGTGGTCCATCGACATCAGCCGCAGTTCCTTGAGCGCGGGCGCGGTGTCCACGCCGGTGTCCTCCGAGCCCCGCACCGTGCACACCCGCATGCAGTGCTGGGTGGGCTGGCGCCAGAAGTCGCGCTCGTCGACGGGGGCGATGCGGTACACCGTGGCCGGGTACGGGACCGGCCTGCTCGGGGAGTACCAGTGCTGGGTGCGGGACAGCACGAACCCGGTGAGGAGCGAGTCGAACACGCCGCCGACGGCGAGGTCGGTCAGGGCCTCGCGGTCCCCCTCCCTGCGGCACTCGTCGCAGCCGTCGAGTTCCGCCCGCAGCAGCCAGCGGGCGCGGGCGTGGCTCACCTCGGAGTTCTTGAGTTTGCTCGGGTGTCGGTGTCCCATGCAGGGAAGGGTACGCCGCCCCCGGGGCGCTGTCCGTGCGGACGGAGCGCCCCGGGGGGCGGAGGTCGCGGGGCTCGGCCCTCGCCCCGCCTCAGCCCTTGACGCACACCACCTGGCGCAGGTGGGCGACCACCTCGACCAGGTCGGTCTGGGCCCCGATCACCGCCTCCAGGTCCTTGTATGCGGCGGGGATCTCGTCCACGACGCCCCGGTCCTTGCGGCACTCCACTCCCCTGGTCTGCTCGACCAGGTCGGCCTCGGTGAAGGTCCTGCGGGCCTTGTTGCGGCTCATCCGCCGTCCCGCCCCGTGCGAGGCGGAGTTGAACGAGGCCGGGTTGCCCAGCCCGCGCACGATGTAGGTGCCCGTCGCCATGGACCCGGGGATGATTCCCAGGTCGCCCGCACCGGCGCGGATGGCGCCCTTGCGGGTGACGAGCACGTCCACCCCGTCGTAGGTCTCCTCGGCAACGTAGTTGTGGTGGCAGGAGATCCACTGCTCGAAGCGGGCGCCCGGGACCTGCCCGGCCAGGGCCTGGCAGGCCAGGCCCATCATGACGTCGCGGTTGCGCCGCGCGTACTCCTGGGCCCAGAACAGGTCCCGGCGGTAGGCGTCCATCTCGGGCGTGCCGGTGACGAACACCGCCAGGTCGCGGTCGGGCAGGTCCTGGTTGTGCGGCAGCGCCTGGGCCCGCTCGATGTGGTGGGAGGCCAGCTCCTTGCCGATGTTGCGCGACCCGGAGTGCAGCACCAGCCACACGGCGCCGCCGTCGTCCAGGCACACCTCCAGGAAGTGGTTGCCGCCGCCGAGGGTGCCCATCTGGCGGAGGGCGCGCTCGCGGCGGGGGTGCACGGCGTCGGCCAGGGCGTCGAACCCCGCCCAGAAGCCGGACCAGTCGGCCTCGCGCAGGGTGGGGACGGCCGCGGGGTCGACCGGTTCGCCGTGGGCGTGGTGGCCGACCGGGATCACGGCCTCCAGGGAGGAGCGCAGCCGCCGGAGGTCGTCGGGCAGGCGCTCGGCGGTCAGGTCGGTGCGCACGGCGGTCATGCCGCAGCCGATGTCCACGCCGACGGCGGCGGGGCTGACCGCGTCGCGCATGGCGATGACCGATCCGACGGTGGCGCCCTTGCCGTAGTGCACGTCGGGCATGACGGCCAGACCGTGCACCCACGGCATGCGGGTGACGTTGCGCAGCTGCTCCATGGCCGCGGCCTCGACCTCGTCGGGCGCGGCCCACATGCGGATGGGGACGCGTTCCCCGGAAACCTCGGTGTAGGGCATGTTCAGGCCACCTCCCTTTCCCGGCACGGCCTGTGGGGTCGTTCGTACGGGGCGCGTACGCGGTCGTGCCCCTGGGACATCAAGCCAGAGCCGGGCGAGGGAGGCAACGGGTTTTGGTGCGGGACGGGCTCGGGGGCCGGGCGCGCCGGTGGCGTGCCGCGGCCGGGGTTCAGCCGCCGATGGCCGACATCGGCCGGGACGGCTGGAGGAAGCTGGGGTCGTTGATGCCGTGTCCGGGCAGCTTGGCGGACACGGCGGCGGTCCAGCTCCGGGCGATCTCCTCGTCGGTGGCGCCGCCCCGCAGCAGGGAGCGCAGGTCGGACTCCTCCCGGGCGAACAGGCAGTTGCGCACCTGTCCGTCGGCGGTGAGGCGGACGCGGTCGCAGGCGCCGCAGAAGGGCCGGGTGACCGATCCGATGACGCCGACGGTGGCCTGTTCCCCGTTGGGGAAGTGGGCTCCGCGCACGTGGAAGAGCTCGGCCGGGGCGCTGCCGCGCGTGTCGGCGTCGGCCGCGTCGAGCGTGAACTCGGTTTCGAGGTTGGCGAGGATCTCCTCGGCGGTGATCATGGTGTCGCGCCGCCAGCCGTGCTGGGCGTCGAGCGGCATCTGCTCGATGAACCGCAGCTCGTAGCCGTGCTCGACGCAGAAGCGCAGCAGGTCGGGGGCGTCGTCGTCGTTGACGCCGCGCATGAGCACCGCGTTGACCTTGACGGGGGTGAGCCCGGCCTCCGCGGCGCCCGCCAGGCCGTCGAGGACGTCGTTGAGCCTGCGGCGGCGGGCGAGGGTCTCGAACACGTCGGGGCGCAGGGTGTCGAGGGAGACGTTGACACGGTCGAGCCCGGCCTCGGCGAGGGCGGGGGCCATGCGGGCCAGTCCGATGCCGTTGGTGGTCAGGGCGGTGTGGGGTCGGGGCTCCAGCGCGGTGGTCCCCGCGACGAGGCCGGGCAGGCCGCGGCGGAGCAGGGGTTCTCCGCCGGTGAAGCGCACCTCGGTGATGCCGAGGCGGGTGACACCGATGCGGATGAGGCGCAGGAGTTCGTCGTCGGTGAGCAGTTCCGGCTTGGGCAACCACTCCAACCCCTCCGGCGGCATGCAGTAGGTGCACCTGAGGTTGCAGCGGTCGGTGAGCGAGACCCGCAGGTCGGTCGCCACTCGTCCGTAGGAGTCGGCCAGCACGGGCGTCACCCTCTCCAGTCCGGGTTGTCGGGCGGTCCGTGTACGGAGGTGTACCCGGCCCGAGGGGTACCCATAGATAAGCGTAGAAGATCCCTGTAAGTGACGGGCAGAGTCAAACGCGTCATATGCCGTTTTTCGTGGGCGGACACGAGAGACCGGCCGGTGTATCGGGTGATCCCACACCACCGGGGGCCACGGAGGGCGCGTGCCCGCTCCGCCGTGCTGCGCACCGGCCCCGCCGCGCCGTAGGGTGACCATCCGACGGTCGCGCACGGCTTCGATCGTCGCAGACGAAGGCTCGGGCGAGGAGGCGGGACACGGTGATCACCACACGCGAGTGGGCCCTGGCGGGCGGACCGGACGGTTCGGGGAAGCTGGCGGCGCGGGCGTGGGCCCCGACCGAGGGCGAGCCGACCTGGCTCGCGGTGCTGGTGCACGGCTACGGCGAACACCTGGGCCGGTACCACGCGGTGGCCGAGGACCTGGTCCGGGCGGGCGCGGTGGTCTACGGCGCCGACCACCGCGGGCACGGGGGCTCCTCCGGCGAGCGGGTCCTGATCGACGACTACGCGGGCGTGGTCGAGGACGTGCACCGGCTCGTCACCCAGGCGCGCACCGCCTACCGGACGCTGCCGCTCGTGCTCATCGGCCACTCCATGGGCGGGCTCATCGCCTCCCGCTACGCCCAGACCCACCCCGGGCGGGTGAGCGCGCTGGTGCTGTCCGGGCCGGTGCTGGGCCGATGGGAGGCCCTGGAGCGGCTCGCCGCGGCCGAGGAGATCCCCGACGCACCCATCGACCCGTCCACGCTCTCGCGGGACCCGGCCGTGGGCGAGGCGTACGTGGCCGACGAGCTGGTCTGGCACGGACCCTTCAAACGCGCCACCGTGAACGCCATGCTCACCGAGATCGGGCGCGGTCTGGCCGCCGGGAGCGTGGGCCCCCTGCCGCTGCTGTGGGTGCACGGCTCCGACGACCGGCTGGTGCCGCTGGAGGACACGCGGGTGGGCGTCACCGCGATCATGGGCGAGGACTTCACCGCGCGGGTCTTCCCCGGCGCCCGGCACGAGGTGTTCAACGAGACCAACCGGGACGAGGTGCTCGGCGAGGTGGTCCGCTTCGCCCAGCGCTTCGCCGTGCCCGCGGGTGGCGCCTGAGGACGCGGGAGCGGCCGGACCGCTTGTCCACAGGCGCGGATCCGGGGTGGTGCCGGGGCAGCCGGGCGTGGTGAGCTGTTGGCAAGGGGACCTCGTGCCCTCCCCTCCCCTCGGCGTGCCCTCAGACGTAGAGCTGCCCCCGGGGCTGCGTTGGGTGGACCAGGGTCTCGGTGTAGGCGGCGGACAGGCGCTCCACGGCGTCCACGAGCACGTCCGGCGGCTGGGTGTAGGCCAGGCGCAGGTAGCGCTCCAGGGTTCCGTCGGCGCCGAACACCGGTCCGGCGGCCGGGTGCACCCCGTGCCGGATCGCGGCCGTGGCCAGCGCGCTGGCCACGGGGTGGGGCAGGGTCGCCCACAGCACCAGCCCGCCCCCGGGCACGCTGGGCCGCCAGTCGGGAAGGCGCTCACGCAGGGCGTGCAGCAGCGCGTCGCGGTTGCGGCGCAGCTGGCGGCTGCGCTCGGCCCGGATGCGCAGCACGTCGGCGAGCAGATGGGTGGCGGTGAGCTGGTCCAGCACCGCCCCGGCCAGGTCGAAGCGCTGGCGGGTGGCCATCAGCCGGGCCACCATCGGCGGCGTGGTGCGCACCCACCCCACCCGCAGGCCGCCCCACAGCAGCTTGGCCACCGATCCCACCGTCAGCACCCGGCCGTCGGTGTCGTGGGCGGCCACCGGCGCGGGCAGGTCGCCGGAGTCGATGGCCAGTTCCGCGACCGTCTCGTCGACGACCAGGTGGGTTCCCGCCCTGCGCGCCTCGCGCACCAGGACCCGGCGCTCCTCGTCGTCCATCAGGGCGCCGGTGGGGTTCTGGAAGTCGGGGATGAGGTAGGCCAGGCCGGGTTTCCACTGGCGGAACGCGTCGACGAGGTACTCCATGTCCCAGCCCTGCGGGGTCACCCCGACGGTGCGCACCCGCGCCCCGGCCCGGCGGATGACGTCCAGCGCGTGCGGGTAGGTGGGCGACTCCACCAGGACCTCGTCGCCGGACTGCACGAGCATGTCCACCGCCAGCGCGACACCCTGCTGGGCGCCGTTGGTGACGAAGATCTGCTCGGGGGTGGTGGGCAGCCCGCGCTCGACGTAGCGGCGGGCGATGGCGTGCCGCAGCTCGGGCAGCCCGTAGGGGTAGTAGCCGAGCCCTCCCACGTGCGCGGCAAGCTGCTCGGCGGCCCGGAACGCGGCGGCGCGCAGCCCCTCCACCGCCGGGGGCGCGGCCACGCCCAGGTCGATGTGCTCGGCGGTGGGGACGAAGGGCGAGGGCTCGCTGGTCGCGGAGTCGGGGAGGACGGTCCAGCTGCCCGCGCCCTGCCTGCTCTCCAGGAAGCGGTTGTCGCGCAGCCAGGCGTAGGCGGCGGTGACGGTGTTGCGGCTGACCCCGAGGGCGGCGGCGAGGTCGCGTTCGGCCGGGAGGCGGGTGTTGGTGGGCACGCGGCCGTCCAGGACCAGTCCGCTGACGGCGCGGGCGATGGCCAGGTAGAAGGGGCGCTCCACGGGCGCCTCACCGATGAGGCGCGCCAGCAGGCGCCCGTTGATCCGCCGGGTGCCGCCCCCGGGACGCTCCGCCGCGCGGTGGCCGCTCTGTCTCGCCATGCCGTCCCCTGTCGCCGCGTTGAAAGGGCCAGTTACCTGGATTGGCTCTTCATTCCAGGCGCCGCATCCGCCACGATACCCAGGTGGCCCTCTTACTGGACCCGGGTCCGGCGAGGGTGACCGTGGGAGGAACGGCGGACGGCCCGGCCGGTCGCCTCGCCTCGCGCACTCTGGAACCCCGGCCGGAGCCCGGCGTTTCCGGCCGCGCCTTCGCCGAGACCGTGTGTCCGTGCCCCGCGCGGGTTCTCATCCGATGATCCCAGGAAAGACAGGTGTCCCGTGACCGCACAGCCCCGTCCCGCCCGTGACGCGGCCGCCGCCCTACTGGGCCGGGTGCTGGTCACCCCCGCCCTGCCCCGGCCCCGGCTGCGCCGCCTGGCACAGCTGTACGCGGGCCTGGTCCTCTACGGCCTGAGCGGCGCCCTGCTGGTCCACGCGGGACTGGGCGCGATGCCCTGGGACGTGCTGCACCAGGGGCTGTCCCGCCAGACGGGGTTGTCCATCGGCACGTGGAGCGTGCTGGTGGGCGCGGCGCTGATGCTGCTGTGGATCCCGCTGCGCCAGAAGCCGGGTCTGGGCACGCTGAGCAACGTGGTCGTCGTGGGCATGACGGTGGACCTGTTCCTGTGGCTGCTGCCCGAGGCGGAGTCACTGGTGGTGCGGGTGCTGCTGCTGGGGCTCGGAGTGGTGGTGTGCGCGGTCGCGACCGGCTGCTACATCGGCGCCCAGCTGGGTCCGGGTCCCCGGGACGGACTGATGACCGGCCTGGCGGCCCGGGGGTGGTCGGTGCGCCTGGCCAGGACCGTGATCGAGGTGGCCGTCGTGGTCACCGGCTTCCTCCTGGGCGGGACCGTGGGGGTGGGCACGCTGGTGTTCGCGGTGGCGATCGGTCCGCTGGCCCAGGTCTTCCTACCGCTGATGCGCGTGCCCGAACCGGTTGCCGGGGAGGCGGGGCGCCGCCGGTCCCGGGGCGCTGATCGCGGGGGTGCGCCGGGGGCCGTACGGCCGGAGTGACCCCGCCCCGAAGCGAACGTCCTCGGCGCCCCCGTCCCCGGAGCGCGTCGGCGCTCCGCGGTACCGCCGCGCGCACGGCTCCGGCGGACCGGCGGGGGTTGCGGACGGCTCAAGTACGCCCATTCCGGCGGACCTTGGCCTTCCCGTCACCGGATCTTGATCACCGCGTCATAACTTCTGGTCTGACAAACGCCCCCATTTCACCACATACCTCGCTGCACCTTCCGATGCACGTGCACCTGCGGGTGGCGCGCCCTTGGCGGAGAGGGGAAGATGGGGAGCGCGGTGAACGGAAAGGACCGTGTTCGGGACGGTTCCTGGGCACCGGCCTTTTCGGCTGCCCTCACCTGGGCACATAACCGGGTGGAAGGCAACCGGCGGCTGGTGCGGAGGCGGAACGTGGCCCGAACGGCGCCTGGCGGCGGTGCCGCCCCCCATGGCGGGCAGGAGACGGGACCCCGGCGGGACGCGCACACGGGTGCGCGCGCGGGCGGCCGTCACAGGGCACCGCGCGCTCCACGAGGCGCCGACCGCACAGACCATGACGACGTGATGGGGGTGAGCCGCGTGCCCGGCTGGATCGAAGACTACGCAATGATCGGCGACATGCAGACCGCCGCGCTGGTCGGGCGCGACGGTTCCATCGACTGGGCGTGCCTTCCCGACTTCGACTCCTCCGCCTGTTTCGCCGCGCTGCTGGGCGACGAGCAGAACGGCTGCTGGACCCTGCGCCCCGCCGAGGGCGAGTCGCGCGCCACCCGCCGCCGCTACCGGGGCGACACGCTCATCCTGGAGTCGGAGTGGGACACTCCCTCGGGGTCCGTCCGGGTCATCGACTTCATGCCGCCGCGCGGCGGCGCCCCGCACATCGTGCGCATCGTCGAGGGGCTGAGCGGCTCGGTGCGCATGGAGACGACCATGCGCATCCGCTTCGACTACGGCCACGTCGTGCCCTGGGTGCACAGGACCGGGGCCGAACTGGTGGCCATCGCGGGACCCGACGCCATCTGGCTCAGCACGCCCATCCCCCTCCAGGGCCACAACTTCACCCACGACGCCACCTTCACCGTCACCGCGGGCCAGCGGGTGCCCTTCGTGATGACCTGGCACCCCTCCCAGGTGGAGGAGTCCGACCACCTGGACGCGGAGAAGGCGCTCTCGCGCACCGAGCGCTTCTGGGAGAAGTGGGTCAACCAGTGCACCTACGAGGGCCCCTACCGCGAGGCGGTGATCCGCTCCCTCATCGTGCTCAAGGCCCTGACCTACCGCCCCACCGGCGGGATCGTCGCCGCACCCACCACCTCCCTGCCCGAGGAGATCGGCGGGGTGCGCAACTGGGACTACCGCTACTGCTGGCTGCGCGACGCCACCATCACGCTGGAGGCGATGATCCGCTCCGGCTACAAGGACGAGGCTCTGGCCTGGCGCGAGTGGCTGGTGCGGGCGATCGCGGGCGAGCCCCAGCTCATGCAGATCATGTACGGCATCCGGGGCGAGCGCAGGCTCACCGAGTGGGAGGCCGAGTGGCTGCCGGGCTACGAGGCCTCCCGCCCGGTCCGGATCGGCAACGCCGCCGTGGGCCAGTACCAGCTCGACGTCTACGGCGAGGTCATGGACGTGCTGCACCTGGCCCGCCGCCACAACATCCGCGGCGGCGACTACCTGTGGGGCCTCCAGCGCTCGCTGGTCAACTACCTGGAGTGGTGCTGGGACGAGCCGGACGAGGGCCTGTGGGAGGTGCGCGGGCCGCGCCAGCACTTCGTGCACTCCAAGGTGATGGCCTGGGTGGCGGCCGACCGCGCGGTGCGCAGCATCGAGGAGTTCGGCAAGGAGGGGCCCATCGAACGCTGGAGGGCCCTGCGCGACACGATCCACGCCGAGGTGTGCGAGTACGGCTACGACCCCCAGCGCAACACGTTCACCCAGTACTACGGCAGCAAGGAGCTGGACGCCGCGCTGCTGCTGATCCCCGAGGTGGGCTTCCTGCCCTACGACGACCCGCGCGTGGTCGGCACCATCGAGGCGGTCCGCAAGGACCTGATGGTGGACGGGTTCGTGCTGCGCTACCGCACCGACCTGGACGACTCCGCCGACCAGCTGCCCGGCAACGAGGGCGCGTTCCTGGCGTGCAGTTTCTGGATGGCCAACGCGCTGCTGTCGATCGGCCGCCAGGACGAGGCCCGCGAGCTGTTCGAGCGGCTGCTGTCCCTGCGCAACGACGTGGGCCTGCTGGCGGAGGAGTGGGACCCGCGCGAGAACCGCCAGGTCGGCAACTTCCCCCAGGCGTTCAGCCACGTGCCCCTGGTGACCACCGCGCTGAACCTGACCACCCGCCAGGGGGGATGGCGCGCCGAGTAGGCCGCCGCGACCCGCCCGGCCGTCCCCGCACGGGCCCGCTCCCCCACCACCCTCCTTCCGCCCGCTCCCGTCCCCCGCCCAAGCAGAGCAGCACCGGAGCACACGCACGCCCCCGCGCCCACGAGACCCCGCAACCGGGGCGCGGGGGCGTCGCCGTGCCGGAGGCGCGGCCGCTGTCGCGGCGCTGCGCGAAAGCCCTCGGGGACGGGCGGCTCACCCCTGAGGCAACCGCCCCTGTTCGCCGGTCGATCGGTTTCCCCGTCCGCTGCGATCGCTCGGATTTCCATCACCGACCATCGGCAGGAAGCAGAAGTGACGCAGACCCCATTGATTGCCGTGCGTGTTTGTGCGGGGGAGACAACAGAGGCGGACGGCAGGCGGACACCACCGGCAGGAACAGCGCAAAGCGAAGTCCAACGCGTTTCCCGAGGAAGCCACAGGCCGCAGCGGTCCAGAGTCTCCCGCCACGAGAGGGGCCACAGCGGAAACTGTCGGTGAGGAGCGGGTTCGGTTCTGTCCACATCCGGCCAACCGTATCCCCGGAATGTCACAGGGAACTGATATCTATGAGCATGGACGTTGACAGCTCCTCAGCGCACCGGAACCCTGCCGACAAAACCGCCAACCCACCTGCGAAGAACCTTCCCCCTATTACCTCAGCAGCCGAAGGCAGACCTGCCCTGAGCTTGTTCGGCGGCACCCGCGCGCCTGGCACCGGAGTCGCACGGGCAGAACGTCAGCACGCCTGGGCGCCTCCGCACGAAGGCACCGGCCGGTAAGGCGCTCCACCTCGGGAAATCGGATTCATGGGGTGCCACGGAGGCACGGGAACGACGACGCCGGCCACAGTGGCGCCCGGCCCGAGGGACAACAAGCAGATGAACAGTGTCACACGCCCAGAAGGGCGAAGAGAGAGGGAGTCGCCAATATGCCAGCGACTACTATACAGATCGTCGCGCTCATGGCAGCCGCAGTCGTCATTCTCATCGCATACAGGCTTCATTGCTCCAGGGAAGCGAGGAAAGGAGTTCTCCCACCGACGGACGAGTATCTTCTCTCCCTTGACGAAAGGCTTGGGAGGCTCCACGAGGAGCGCGGCGGCCTCGCCCGTGCCAACGGGGCCACACAAGGCAGGTGCGATCTACTCAGCCAAGCACTCGAACGAGCACATGAAGACACCGCTGGAGGAGCGATCCAATACCAGGTCGGAGACATGCTTAAAAGCTTGGAGCGCGCAGAGGAAGTCGTCTCCCTCCACCTTGCACACAGAGGGGAATGAGACCCCCAGCACGAAACAGAGGACCGGGGAAAAAATCACCGGAACCTTGAAATGTTTTCAAGGATTCATGAGGACAACGGCCTCCCCTATCGCCGGAGCCCCGGCGCCAAGGGTCCCGGGAATGATCGCGCGAAACCCGACTTCACGCCCGAAGCACAGGCCGCCGACACCCAATTCCCCTCGCCGAAGAACACGGCATCCCGAAGGAAGACGCATGCCCGCCACCACCATCATTTTTCTTCTGGTCGCCCTTCCTGCTTTTCTCCTCTTCTCATGGGTCCACCGCGGCTCCGTCCGGCGCCTCGTGCGCATCGAGGGCGGCACGGTCGACGCCATGCTCCTGGCTGAGAGCAGACAGCAGGAGAACGAGATCCGCGAAGAGGCGATCAGGGAGAAGCTCGCCGCAGTGCGCGAGTGCGAACGCCGGGTCTACGGCAAGGTCACCGGCAAGGGCGCCAGGCGTCCTTCCGAACTGGCCGTCATGGACCTCGACGAGTCGACCGAGGCCGTCGCCCGGCTCGCCGAACGCGTCGAGGCCATCGACCTACGAACAGAGGAGCGCAGGGAGGAGTTCCAGCGGACGTTCGACGCCAGGAGGGAGGAGCTCCTCGCCGTCGTCCGCCGCGGGAAAACCCGTGACAGGATCTTCGCCGTCACCGCGTGGGTCGGGGAGACCTGGGTGCTCGTGCTCACGGTCTACGTGCTCTACACCTTCTTCGCATGAGCGGACACGCCCCCTGTCCGCTGCCGTGAAAGCCTGCCCCCGAGGCGGTGCGGGGGCCTTCAGTCCTCGCGGAGGCGGGCCAGTGCCGGGATCATCCGCGCGCCGATGTCCTCCGGGCCGGGGAACACCCGGGTCACGGCGCGCTGGTGGGCGAGCCCGTGCAGGCCCAGCCACAGCCCGACCGCGTCGGCGCCGGGGTCGGTACTGGCGGAGATCCCGGCGTCGACGCAGGCGGTGAGCGCCTCGCCGAGCACGCGCAGGCTCTCGTCCCCGAGGGTGACGAGTTCCCGCTCGGTCACCGAGGAGTCCCCGAGCGTGGGCATCCACAGGCCGCCGAACATGGTGCGGTACCGCTCGGGGCGCGAGCGGGCGAAGCCGAGGTAGGCGTGGCACGCGGCGTACAGGCGCGCGCGGGGGTCGGTGCCCGCCTCCGCCACCGCCGCGTTCAGCGCCGCAGCGAGCTCGTCGAAGGCCCTGCGGACCACGGCCAGCATGATGGCGGGCTGGTCCGGGAAGTGCGGGTAGATCGACGGCGCCGCGATCCCGACGCGGCGCGCGACGGACCGCAGGGTGATGGTGCGCTCGTCCCCCGTCTCGTCGAGCATCCCCACCGCGGCGTCGACGATCTCCTCGCGAAGGAGGCCGCCCTGGCCTCGGCGGTTACGGGTGCGCGGCGCCGACGCGTCCTTCGTGTCCTTCATGGTGTCACCTTACGGCTGGAAGCTTGTGCGGCCTGTCTTGCACCCTTAAGGTTACGCCTGTAAGTTTACAAGTGTTAGTCCGAGTGTCCCGACAGGAGCCCCGATGAACGCCACCATCACCGCCACCCAGGTCCTGCTGCCCGGCCGGGTCGAGCCCTCCGGCCTCCAGGTGCGGCCCCAGGCGCTGCCCGCTCCCGGGAGCGGCCACGTCCTGCTGCGCATGGAGGCGACCGGGGTCTCGTTCGCCGAGCAGCAGATGCGCCTGGGCAAGTACTTCGACCAGCCCCCGTTCCCGTTCGTGCCGGGCTACGACGTCGTCGGCACCGTCGAGGCCGTGGGTCCGGACGTGGACGCCTCGTTCGTCGGGCGCCGCTTCGCCGCCGTCACCAAGACCGGCGCCTGGGCCAGCCACCTCCTCCTGGACGCACGCGACCTCGTCGCGGTGCCGGAGGCAGCCGACCCGGCGGAGGTCGAGACGCTGCTCGTCAACGGCATCACCGCCTGGCAGATGCTGCACCGCACGACCCGCGTGAAGCGGGGCGGCACCGTCGTCGTGCTGGGCGCCAACGGCGGCGTCGGCACCGCCCTGGTCCAGCTCGCCCGGCACGAGGGGATCACCGTGATCGGCACGGCCGCACCGCGTCACCACGAGGCCGTGCGCGCGCTCGGCGCGACCCCCGTCGACTACCGCGACCCGCACGTGTACGACAGGATCCGAGCGCTGGCACCCGAGGGCGTGGACGCGGTGTTCGACCACGTCGGAGGGGAGGACCTGGTCCGCTCCTGGCGCCTGCTCCGCCGCGGCGGCACGCTCGTCTCCTACGGCACCGCGTCGACGAAGGACGTCGAGGGAAGCTCCCGGCTGCCCGTGCTCGCGCTCTTCGGGCGACTCCTGGTCTGGAACGCCCTGCCCAACGGCCGCGGCGCCCACTTCTACAACTTCTGGGCCGGACGCCGCCGTCACGCCGACGCCTTCCGCGCCCGGCTGCGCGAGGACCTGACCGAGGTGCTGCGGCTGCTCGCCGACGGGGTCCTGGCACCGCAGGTGGCCGCCCACGTCCCGCTCTCGGAGGCCTCCCGCGCGATGACCCTCGCCGAGTCCCGCACCGTCGTCGGGAAGGTCGTGCTCGTCCCCGACGCCTGAGGGCAGGTGCTCCAGACATTCCCGCCACCGGTCCACGGTCCTCGTGGTCGGTGGCGCCGCCCGTAGTACGTGCCTCGTCCATCCACGTCATGCCTCTGCGCAGCGCGCGAAACGCGGCCACCGAACGCATCCGCGCCCACGTGCACCACTGGCAGGACCGCTCCCAGAAGGCAGGGCGGGAAGCCGGTCATGATCCCGGTGCGAAAACTCCGGTGCGATTGTGCCGTTCTTCTGCGCCGTCCCCTCGCCTCGGCCTAGTCTCAGGCCCTATGGGACAGACCAGCGCCCCGCCCGACCACATCTTCCTTCTCGGGCGGGAGATCGGAGTTGACGGAGACGTCCTCTCGATTCGTGACCCGGCACTGCGTGTGCTGGCCGTGGATCAGGTGCCCTGTGAAGTGGAACTCGGTGTGGCCCTCGCGCTCCTGGAGACCAGCGGAGCAGAACGGCTCCAGCAGGTACTCCTGGAGATCGTTCGCCCCTCCGGAGAGGTCGCACTGGCCGTGAGCGGAACAGCCGACACACCCCCGTCCAGCCATGCGGGTGTCTGGGCCAGCCCTCTCCACGTGGTGATCGACGAGACCGGTGAATGGACCGTGAGAGTGCGTGCCGGCGGAGTCCGGGCCGTGCGAGTGGTCGATATCGTGTTGAAGGCGACAGAGTAGATGCCTCCGCGAATGACCACCCACCTTCTCGAGAGGATGCGGCGAAGGCGCATCGCCGAGGATGACGTCCTGGCAGTTCTGCGACGCCCCTTGGCAGAGGAGCGCGACTCCGCGAACAACTCCTACAAGCTGTACGGACACACCGGTGACGGCAGGAAGATCTACGTGGCGGTGAAGGACACGACCTGGGGAACGCCAGACCCTGTGATCAAGACGGTGGTGGAAGTATCGTGATTCCCATGGCAGCGCCTCGGAGAGTGACGATCGACCAGGAAGCGGATGCGGGTTACCTGACTCTCACCGACGCTCGCGTGGAGAGAACCCTCGACTACGGCCCGTTCGTCGTGGACTACTCCGCCGACGGTCGGCCGGTGGGGGTGGAGGTCCTCACCCTGGGGCGTCCTCTGGACACCACAGCCCTCCTGGAGGTTCTACGGGAGTCCGGAGCGGCGGACCCGGACACGCGAGCGTGGGTGAACGCGTTCGCCGCCCAGATCCTGGGGCTCGATGACCGGGTGCCCGTCCCGTCACTTCGGCGCGGACCGAAGGCACCCCATGAGGAGATGCGCTTCCTGACTGTCGCGGAGGTGGCCACGATCATGCGCGTGTCGAAGATGACGGTGTACCGCATGGTTCACGCCGGAGTCCTCCCGGCGGTCCGAGTGGGCCGCTCCTACCGTGTTCCCGAACGCTCCGTGCACAAGTACGTGGACGAGACGGGTGCCCGGCTCCGCGTCCGCGGGTGAGAAAGTGCGCTCCCAGGAGCGGGGCAGGCCCGAAGCGGACGTGGATGTCGCCCGCTGCCGCTAGTGTTCTGGCCATGCCGAAGGACCTGAAAGAAATCATGGACAGCGGTTGGGCCGAGGCCCTGGAGCCGGTCGCGCCGCAGATCGCCGCGATGGGTGACTTCCTGCGCCAGGAGGTCGCGGAGGGCCGCACCTACCTCCCCGCCGGTGAGAACGTCCTGCGCGCCTTCAAGCAGCCCTTCGAGGACGTGCGCGTGCTCATCGTGGGCCAGGACCCCTACCCGACCCCGGGCAACGCGGTGGGCCTGAGCTTCTCGGTCGCCCCCGACGTGCGCCTGCCCGCGAGCCTGCGCAACATCTACAAGGAGATGGTCGACGACCTGGGCGTGCCCATGCCCTCCAGCGGCGACCTGACCCCGTGGACCCAGCAGGGCGTGCTGCTGCTCAACAGGGTGCTGTCGGTGGAGCCGGGCAAGGCCGGTTCGCACCGGGGCAAGGGCTGGGAAGCCGTCACCGAGCAGGCCATCCGGGCACTCGCCGAGCGCGACAAGCCGCTGGTGGCGATCCTGTGGGGGCGCGACGCACGCAACCTGCGCCCGCTGATGCCGGGCGTGCCGTGTGTGGAGTCCGCGCACCCGAGCCCGCTGTCGGCGAAGAACGGGTTCTTCGGCTCGAAGCCGTTCAGCCGCGCCAACGAGATGCTCAAGGAGCAGAACTCCGAACTGGTGAACTGGGAGCTGCCCTAGCGGATCCCACCACGGGACCGCACTCACTCCCCCTCACCCCCGAGACCCATGCTGACCTGCGGACTCGGCACCGCCCCCGGTGCCGGGTCCGACTGTGTTCCCCCTCCCCTCGACGCCGGAAGAGGCACCCCCGATGGCGAAACGGCTCACCTACGCGGACGCGCTCAAGATCCTCGGCCACAACGACTCGGAGGTGATGGGGCTCGCCGAGAGGCTGGCCGACGGAGGCCTGGGGCTGGTGGGCGTGCCCGACCTCTTCGGCCTGCGGGGAGCACTGGTCAGCGGGGGGCGGCGGGCCATCGAGGGGATCCGGGACAAGATCAGCGGCGAGAGCCGGATGTCGCGGACGGAGAAGATCGAGGCCGCGCACCAGATCATCGTCGTCGTCGCCTTCTTCGAGGCGGTGGACGAGACCCTGGCCGAGTTGGACGCCCCCTTCACCCTGGCCGACCTGGAGTTCACAGGGGAGGAGCAGGCCGGGTTGATGGACCGCGTCCTCGCGCACTCCGGGACCGCTCCCGCCGTGTCCCTGGGGTCGGGCTGGGTCGCCCGCTTCTTCTCGGACTTCCTGTTCAGGGACTTCGCGGTGGCCCTGACAGGGCTCGCGGTGTCCGAAAGGCACGGAATCACCTCCGAGGACCACAGCCTTCTGCGGGACATGCGGCGCCTCGTCCCCGCGAACGCCTCCCGCCGATACCAGGAGTCCTACCGTCAGCTCGCCGCCGACATCCCCGAGTTCGGCATGTGGGTCCACCTCGCCGAACACGAGCACACGCGCGAGGTCGTCGGAACAGGGCTCGGAGAGCTGCGTCGGTGCCTGGAGCGGATCAGCTCCCAGCGCACGGTGGACCTGCGGCGGCGGGAGCTGTCCGCCGGGTACCAGGCGGTCCTGCGCCAGCCCGTGCTGCGTTCGGACGACATACCCCCGGGCCTGTCCCTGCCCCCGCTGGAGGAGGCCTACGTCCCGCCGCGTGGCCGCGCCGCCTACGCGGTGCACAGCGGTACGCCCTCCACCGAGGAGTGGTGGGACCGGCTGCCCGTGGCCGGTGACCTCCAACCGGTCATCGCGGCCCACCTGGTCCACCCGGTCGCCACGGAGGTCCCCACGGTCATTCTGGGCCACCCGGGTGCGGGCAAGTCCAAGTTCACCGAGATGCTCGCGGCCAGCCTGCCCGCCGCCGACTTCCTGCCGATCCGGGTGGAGCTGCGCTCGGTCCAGCCGAACGCGCCCATCCACACGCAGATCGAGGAAGGACTCGCCGCGACGCTGCACACCCGTGTGTCCTGGCGCGAACTCGCGGAGTCGGCGGACGGAGCGCTGCCCGTGGTCATCCTGGACGGCTTCGACGAACTCCTCCAGGCGACCGGGGTCGACCGCTCCGACTACCTGGAGCGGGTCCAGGAGTTCCAGCGCCAGCAGGAGGCGCTGGGCCAGCCGACGGCGGTGATCGTCACCAGCCGCACCGTCGTGGCGGACCGGGCCCGTTTCCCCGACGGCTCCATGGTCATGCGGTTGGAGCCCTTCGACGACGCCCGGATCGGGCAGATGCTCCAGGTGTGGAACAGGGCGAACTCCCGGGCGTTCGCCGCCTCCGGACTGGAGCCCCTGACCGCTGACGTCCTGGTGCGCTACCGCGAGCTGGCCGAGCAACCCCTGTTGCTGCTGATGCTGCTCATCTACGACGCGGAGGGCAACGCCCTGCGGCGCGCCTCGGACACCCTCTCCCACGGTGAGCTGTACGAGAGCCTGTTGAGGAAGTTCGCCCGCAGGGAGGTGGAGAAGCACCGGCCCCACCTCAACGACCGGGACCTGGACGACGCGATCGAGGACGAGCTGCGCCGTCTGGAGGTCACCGCGCTGGCGATGTTCACCCGGCGCAAGCAGAGTGTGGACGCCGACGAGCTGGACCGGGACCTGGTGGTCCTCATGCCGGACGCGGCGGTGCGCGCGCAGGACGCCGACCTGCACGGACGGATCGACCCCGCGCACCAGGTGCTGGGCAGGTTCTTCTTCGTCCACGAGGCCCGCGCGCAGACGGGTGACGGCACCGCGAGCGTCT
This sequence comes from Nocardiopsis alborubida, assembly GCF_012396365.1. Classification (GTDB taxonomy): domain Bacteria; phylum Actinomycetota; class Actinomycetes; order Streptosporangiales; family Streptosporangiaceae; genus Nocardiopsis; species Nocardiopsis alborubida. The sequence goes on from NZ_JAAXPG010000015.1 coordinate 134,484, forward strand.
TCGAGTTCCTGCACGCCACCTTCGGGGAGTACCTGGTGGCACGGGCCGTGGCGATCGCGCTGGAGGAGCTGGACGAGTCCCGCTCGCGCTCCTCGCGGCGCCGGGGGCGAAGCGCGCGCCCCGACGACGGCGAGCTGTACGCCCTGTCCTCCTTCGCCAGCTACGCGGGCCGGGAGAAGGTCGTGGACTTCCTCGCCGAACTCCTGGAACGCCGGTTCGCCGAGGAACCGGGGGCCCGCGAGGACTACGCGCGGCTGCTCGTGGAGCTGTTCCAGGAGGCGCCCTTCCCGGCCGACAACCGCTCCTACACCGCCTACGAGCCCACGCGGCTGCCGCTGACCCGCCGCGAGGCCAACTACACCAGCAACCTCATGATCCTGCTGTGCCTCGTGCGCGGGGAGCCGGTCGACATCCGGGAGCTTTTCCCGGACTCCCCCGAGACCCTCCAGGACTGGCAGCACACGGCCGCGCTGTGGCGGACCCTGCCGGGAATCGAGTGGTTCAGCATCGTGGCGGCCCTGCGCGTGCGCCACCTGAACGGGTGGGAGGCGGGCGGGGGCGTCACCGTCGTGGACCTGGACGACTCCTCACCGGTCAACGTCGGGGAGAGCACGGGGTTCGAACTGCGGATGAACGTGGACGCCAAACCGTCCGTACTCGACCCCTACGAGATCACCGTGCCCCACAACAAGACCACCTCCCGTCTGCTGCGGTCGACGGCGATGCGGGTCAACGGCACGTCCGCGCGCTTCCTGCTCGGGTTGCTGCCCTACCTGCGCCACGTCTCGGACGACCTGGCGACCTGGTACGCGGACGTCCACTCGGAGGAGGCGTGGACGGAGGTCCACGAGGTCATGCGGCTGCGGCTGGAGCCCGTCACCGAACACCCCGAGCAGCGCCTGCGCAGCTACCGGCGCCTGCTCGCACAGCGGGCCCTCGGGCGCCTCGAACTGGTGGCGCTCAGGCAGGCGGCGGAGGACCTGGCCCTCGTGGCCGAGGCGTCCGCGTTCGGCACCGAACTCGTGAACACCGTCAACTCCTACCTCAACGGTGTGCGGGCGGTCGTGGTCGGCTCCCAGCTCCGGGAGGAGACGGTCGTCCCGGTCCTGCGCGCCCTGGCCCCGTACACGCACGAGCAGGTCTTCGACCGCGTCCTCGGACTCGTCCGGGCCTCATGGGCGCCGGAACCGGAACTCCGTGCCACCGACGGTGTCGGGGAGACCGGGGAACAACAGGCCGTCGACACCGTCGCCCGGCTCCGTCCGGTTCCGGCCGAGAGCGGCCGGTACACCAGCGGCGGTTGAGCGCGTTGACCACGGCTCCGCCCGGGCGGAGCCGGTCCCCGCTCTCCTACCGACCGGCCGCGCGCACCCGCTCCACCAGGGCGGGGAGCGCCTCGCCGATGGGGCCGCGGACCACGGCGCCGGCGAAGTCGTCGTAGGGCGTGGGCTCGGCGTTGACGACGACCAGGCTGGCCCGCGCCATCATGGCCACGTCGCACAGCCCCGCCACCGGGTGGACCGTCAGCGACGTGCCCACGGCCAGGAACACGTCGCACTCGCGGGCGGCCCTGGTCGCCGCGTCGACGACCTCCGCGTCGAGCCGCTGCCCGAAGGAGATGGTGTCCGACTTCTGGATGCCCCCGCACTCCAGGCAGCGGGGGTCGGACTCCTCGTCCAGGCGCGCCAGCACCGTCTCGCTCGGTGTGCGCAGCCCGCACGCCATGCACACCACCCACAGCATGGTGCCGTGCACCTCGATGACCGCGTCCTCGGACACCCCGCCCCGCTGGTGCAGGCCGTCGATGTTCTGGGTGACCAGCGCCCGCAGCCGTCCGGTGGCCTCCAGTCCGGCCAGGGCGCGGTGCGCGGCGTTGGGCCGGGCGCGCCACACCGGGTGGGTGCGGCGCTGGGCCCACACCCGGCGGCGCACGTCCACGTCGCCCATGTAGATGTCGATGTCCGACAGGGCCTGCGCGTCCGGATCGGTGGTCCACACCCCGTGCGGGCCGCGGAAGTCGGGGATGCCGGAGTCGGTGGACACGCCCGCCCCGGTGAGCACGGTGACGCGCTCGGCGGACTCCAGGAGGTCGGCGGCCCGTTCGAACTCCCCGGGGTCGGAGAAGGGCGCTGAGTCGGTGGTGGTCGAGGCCATACCCCCCATTCTTACGCGGCCGGGGGACCGTTCGCCCCACCGCGTCCGACACCGCGCTCGCCGCTCCGCCCGGTGCTCCCTCCGTCGCCCCGCCGCCCCGCCCGAGGCCGGAACGGTGCGCGGCCCCGGTCCAACCCGGGGCATAACCTCAGGGGGACAGGAGGGGCACGGAGGCCACATCCCCTGCCGATGCACACGAGGTGGGCAAAGGGTGCAAAAATCGACACCGTCATGAAGCAGCCGTCCTACATCCTCGTGGTCAACGGGACCAAGGTCGAGCGCCCGGTGTTCGTCCTGGGCGCTCCCCACTCGGGAGTCGCCGAGATCGCCCGTGCCCTGTCGCGCGTGCCGGGGTTGCACCTCGGCGCGGGCTCGTCGGGCGTGCTCAACGCCGTCTACGCCGTGGCCAGACGCCCCTCCCTCGCGCTGGAGAAGGTCGCCGGGACCGCGAGCCTGCTGCGCGAGGCCTACGCCGAGGCCTGGCAGCTCACGCCCCTGACCTGCCCGCGCTGCCCGGGGCCGTGGGCGCGCGTGCCCGCCAACGCCGCCGCCGAACCCTGTGAGCACAGCGCGGAGGTGCGCCGCTACGGCGACGCCAGCCCCGACCTGCTGTTCTGCGCCACCGCCCTGCACGCGGCCTTCCCCGACGCCCTGTTCGTCCAGGTCATCCGGGACGGCCGCGACGTCATCGCGGACATGATGGAGGACGAGCGCTCGCTGGCCTGGCTCAAACCGAGCTTCATGAAGCTCGACCACGAGTTCCCCAACCACTTCTTCGGCCTGGAGGAGGAGTCGGACCTGTCCGCGTTCACGGAGGGCTCCACCGCCGCCAAGTGCGCGATGCGCTGGCGCGGGGCGATCCGCATGTCGGCGCTGCTGCGCCGCTCCATCAGCGCCGAGCAGCTGCTGACCCTGCGCTACGAGGACGTGCACGGCGGCGAGGTGGACACGGCCGAACGGCTGCGGGAGTTCACCGGGGCGCGGGTGTCGGCCTCGGAGCTGCTGACCGCGGAGTCCTGGGGCGTGGGGTCGTGGCGCGAGCGCCTGACGCGCGACCAGTACGGCGACGTGCGCGAGGTGGCGGGCACGGAGCTGTCACGGCTCGGCTACGCCTGAGCTCCCACCGGTCCCGCCCCTCCCCCCTGATCTTGTACTCGTAGCGGGCCTCGACGGCCGAGACCCGCTACGAGTACAAGATCATCGCAGGTCAGAACCGTTGCGTCACACCGGCGACGGTTCCGGTCGGCCCATGAGCGGTTCTCCCGCACCCGATCCCCTCAGTCCGCGCCGTGCGCGGTCATCAGGGCGTCCGCCGCGGTGCGGGCGGTGCGCGCGGCGTCGGCGACCCCGGTGACGTTGCGGGCCACCACCGCGCCCTCGTGCAGCATGGCCAGCGCGTCGCCGAGCGCGCCCGGGTCCCCGGCCCCCGACCGCTCGGCGAGGTCGGCGTAGAGGCCGCGCAGCCACCGCTTCTGCTCCTCGGCGACGGCGCGGCCGGGGTGCTCGGGGTCGGAGAGTTCGGCGTAGGCGTTGACCATGGCGCAGCCGCGCGGGTTCTCCTCGCCCATCCAGTCGTCCAGGGCGTCGAACGTGGCGGCCACCAGCTCCCGCGGGGTCCGGGCGCGCCCCAGGTAGCCGTCCAGGTACGCGCGCCAGCGGGCGTCGCGGGCGCGCAGGTACTGGACGACGAGCTGCTGCTTGGAGCCGAACCGGTCGTAGATGGTCTTCTTGGTCACCCCCGCCCGTTCGGCGACCAGCTCCATGCCCACGGTGTTGATCCCGCGGGTGTAGAACAGCTCGGTCGCCACGTCCAGGACGCGGCGCGCGGCCGGGGTCAGCGGTGTCGTCGCGGTACCGGGCACGGTGCCCCTCCCTCTGTCGCGTCCCCCGCCGCCGGGGGACGTCTCGTGCGGACTACATTGTGAGTATACCGACCGGTGTGTTTACCTGCCCGCATGGAACACACCAAGACACGCCCCTCCCGTTCCGCACCGCCCCTCCTGCTCGCCGCCGGACTGGTGGTGATGTGGAGCTCCGGTTTCGTCGGCGCGGAGCTGGGCGCCCGGCACGCACCCGCGACCACCCTGCTGGCCTGGCGTTTCCTGGTCGTGACGGCCCTGCTGGCGGGGTGGTGGCTGTGGCGCCGCCAGCGGATGTCGCGGCGGGACCTGGCGGCGCACGCCGTGCTGGGCCTGCTGGCCCAGTCCGGCTACCTGTACGGGGTTTTCGCCGCCGCGCAGGCGGGCGTGGCCGCCGGGACGAGCGCCCTGGTGGCCGCCCTCCAGCCCCTGGTGGCGACCGCCCTGGCCGTCCCGCTGCTGGGCGAGCGGGTGCGGCCGCGCCAGCTGGCGGGCCTCGCGCTGGGACTGGCCGGGGTCGGCCTGGTGGTGGGCGCGGACCTGCTCCGGCCGGGCGCCGCGCCGTGGTGGGGCTACCTGCTGCCGCTCGGGGCGATGCTGTCCCTGGTGGCCGCCACCCTGCTGGAGCGCCGCACGCGCCCCGGGGGCTCGGTGGTGCAGGCGCTGACGGTGCAGTGCGCGGTGAGCGCCGTGCTGTTCACGGGGCTGGCCTCGGCCACCGGAACCCTGGCCCCGCCCGCCGATCCCGGGTTCTGGGCGGCGGTGGTGTGGGTGGTGCTGCTGTCCACCCTGGGCGGCTACGGCCTGTACTGGGCCGTCCTGTCCCGCACGGGCGTGGCCCGGGTGTCGGCCCTGCTGTACCTGACCCCGCCCACCACGCTGGTGTGGTCGTGGCTGATGTTCGGCGATCCGGTGGGTCCGGGCGCCCTGGCGGGGATGGCGGTGTGCGCGGTGGCCGTGGTGCTGGTGGGCACTGGGGGGACCGCGAGCGGCGCCGACCGGACGGACGCGACGGCCGCGGGCGTTCCCGACCGGGAGCCGGAGCGGCGGGAGGGAGCCGCCGCGGGCGTTCCCGGCCGGGCACCGGCACGCGAGGACGCAACCGCTACGGGCGCTGCTCCCGGGCCGGGAGCGGACCGACCCCGTCCGCAGAGACGGTGACCCCGGGCTGTCCGGCCTCCTCGGCCGGTGTCCAGACCTGCTCGGCGCGCATGGGTCCGCTTCCGGCCGCCTCGGGGACCACGGCGGTGCACACCACCTCCACCAGGGCGTCGGGGTCCAGGAGGTCGACCACCCCCAGCACCGTCATCGGCGGGTAGAAGCGGCCCATGTGGCGCCGGTAGACCGCACCGATGCTCTGGCTGTGGGTCCGGTAGGCCGCCATGGACGTGGTGAAGACGCGCATGTCCACCACGTGGGCGGGTTCGGCGCCCGCGGCGCGCAGCGCCTCCACCGCGTTGGCGAGCGCGCGGTCGAACTGCTCCGCCAGTCCCGACCCGACGATCCTGCCGTCGGGGCGGTGCGCGCGCTGCCCCCCGACGTGGACCACCCGCCCGGGACTGACCACGAGCGCGTGGGAGAAGCCCGTCGGTTCGGCGAGGGTGAGCGGGTTGACGATCTCGTGCGGTGTCCGGCCCATCGGCGGTCCCTCCCTGCCCGTGTCGCGCCCGCCGCCCGTCCCGGACGGCCCCTTTCGGGATCCGCCGGACGTGCGGCTACGATGAGCGCATGTCGTTCACTCTGATGCTCTCCGCCCTCGCCCTCGTCGCCGTGCTGGGGGTGGTCGCCGCCATCTTCGTCGGCGGTGCCGTCTACGTCGGCCGCATGCGCCGCAACGGCACCGAGGCCGTCCTGGCCGGGGCCCGCAGGCACCGGGAGCTGCGCGGCTAGGAGGGGTCCGCCCGCGCGCCCCGGCGGACGGCGGGGAGGTTCAGACGCCGTCGAAGTCGTCGGGGTCGGGGCCGAACCTGCTGTCGGTGTTGAGACCACTGATCCGGTCCATCTCCGCGCGGGAGAGCTCGAAGTCGAAGACCTGGAAGTTGGAGCGGATGCGCTCGGGGGTCACCGACTTGGGGATCACCGCGTTGCCGAGCTGGATGTGCCAGCGCAGCAGCACCTGCGCGGGCGTGCGCCCGTGCTCCTCGGCGACCGCGACCACGGTCGGGTGGTCGAGCAGCTTGCCGTGTCCCAGAGGGCTCCACGCCTCGGTGACGATGCCGTGCCTGGTGTCGAAGGAGCGCATGTCCGCCTGCGTGAGCAGGGGGTGCAGCTCGATCTGGTTGACCATGGGCGTGATCCCGCCCTCCTCCATGACCCGCTCCAGGTGCGGGCGCTGGAAGTTGGACACGCCGATGGCGCGGACACGGCCCTCGGCGTAGAGGCGCTCCAGCGCCTTCCAGGTCGGCACGTACAGGTTCTTGCGGGGCATCGGCCAGTGCACGAGGTACAGGTCGACGGTGTCCAGGTTCAGGCGCCCCAGGCTGGCCTCGAAGGCGCGCAGGGTGGCGTCGTAGCCCTGGTCGGGGTTGGCCAGCTTGGTCGTGACGAACAGCTCGCCGCGCTCCAGGCCCGAACGGCGCAGCGCCTCGCCGACCCCCTCCTCGTTGCCGTAGGCGGCCGCGGTGTCGATGCTGCGGTAGCCCGTCTCCAGTGCGGTGGAGACGGCCGCCACGACCTCCTCCTGGGGCACCTGCCACACACCGAAGCCCAGCTGCGGAATGCGCAGACCATTACCCAGAGTGAGTTCTGGAACTGTCATCTGCTGCATCTGTCTCATCCCCCGTCAGCGCCGAACGGTCTGCCTTGTTCTTCCAGCGTGCGGTCTTCCCCCTACCGCAGTCGCATACTGCCACGTCCGGGCGGGTCGCGGTCCCCGATGCGCCGTGGTTGTGCGGGCTTTTTACCGTCCACGTCCGGTGACCGCCGCCACGGAGGGACATCCCGGACACAGGGGGCGCCGTGCGGGCGGTGAGGGTCCCGGCGAGGGCGGTGCGGTGTCCCGCGCCGCGTCCCCTCGGCCTCCTCCGCCACAGCGGAACCTCTCACGCGCCACTGTGCTCTCTCCTTTCTCCTGCCCCGCTGGAAGCGGCCTGCCCACACGTCCTTCCCGTCCCCGGGGACGAAGACGCTGCCGATAGGCTTCCCTGGCCGTTCTGGAGGTGGGGCGATGGGACACGAACAGCGTGCCCGGGTCGGTGCCGAGCTGGCACGGGAGCGGGCCGGGCTGGTCGAACGCATCGTCGCCGAGGTGCACGCCGAGGTCCCGGCCTACCGCGCGCTGCACGGGTCCCAGCTCACGGAGGTGCGGGCGATCACCGGGTGGTTGATGGGCCGGTCGCTGGAGCTGTGGGCGGCCGGGGCGACGCGGCTGCCGCCCGAGGACGTGGAGCGGCTGCGGGGCATCGGCCGCTCGCGCGCGGCCGACGGGCGCTCGATCGGCGCGGTGGTGCGCGCGCACCGGGTGGGCTCGGCGGCGGCGGTGCGCCTGGTCGCCGAACTCGCGTCCGACCGGCTCGACGCCGCCGACGTGTTCGCTCTGGGCGAACTGTGGCTGACCTCGATCGACCAGATCTCCGAGAGCCTGACCGCTGGCCACGCCGAGGCCGCGCACCGCCTGGACGCCGACCTGGAGCGGGCCCGCCGGGCCTTCCTGGACGACCTGCTGATCGGTCGGCAGGCCTCGCGCGGGGCCATCCGCGACCGGGCTCGGACCCTGGGCATCGCCCCGCCCGACCCGGCGGTGCTGGTGGTGGCCGAGGCCGACGGCGGCCCCTCCGACGGGGCGCCGCCGCGAACGGCCGCGCTCGCCGCCGGGGTGGAGCTGTTGGGCCTGGTGGAACCGGTGGGCGCCGACCCGCTGGTGACCACCCGCTCGGGGCGGGTGGTGCTGCTGCTCTCCCCCGACGACGCCGACCGGGTGACCGCCGTACTCGGCGGGCGCCCCTGGCGCGGGTGCGTGCTGGAGCCGCGCGCGCTGACCGACATGTCGGCCGCCTACCGGCTGGCCGACGACGCCCTGGAGACCGCGCCCCCGCACGCCTTCGACTCCCGGGGGCTGCTCGGGGCCTCCGACGCGTGCGTGCTGGCGCTGATCAACGGCGGTCCGGTCACTCCGGCCGCGGTCCGCCGCACCGTGCTGGGGCCGCTGCTGGCCGAGGGCAACGCCCACCTGCTGGAGACGCTGCGGGCCTACCTGCGCGAGGGCGCGGCGACCACGGCCGCGGAGGCGCTGCACGTGCACGCCCAGACGCTGCGCTACCGGCTGCGGCGGGTGCGCGAGCTGACCGGACACGACCCGCACCGGCCCTGGCAGCGGTTCGTGCTGGAGACCGCCTGCGCCGTCGCCCCCTGAGCCGTCCCGCACGGACGGGCTCAGGACGCCGCGGACGGCTCGTCCCCCTCCGGCGACACCTGGAGAAGGACCCGGTCGCGGTAGTCCTGGAAGGACTTCCATCCGCCGTCGTCGTCCTCCCCGCGCAGGAAGTCGCCCGTCGAGCAGTCGACGGCGCGGCAGCCGAGCACCTCGGCCATCCGGAGGACGGCGGACACGGCGTCACCGCCGCGGACGTGGAGCATCACGCTCCTGACCGGGTCGGCGGTGCCGATGTTGAGCTCCATCCCCCACCCCTGTTCCTCGTCCCGGAGGTATCCCCAGGCCGGATCGGACAGGTCCGCCGCGGGGAAGGCCTCGCGTAGCGCCGCCAGGAGCCGTGACAGCGGCGCGATGGGCTCGGGCCCCGGGCCCTCGGGGATGTCGTCGACGGACTCCGCGTCCGCGGGCGCCGGCGTCAACAGCACGTCCCAGCTCATGGGATCCCTCTCTCTCGGGAATGCTCCAGCCGGACACTAGCGGCCGTCTCCGACGGTCCCGGTACGCCGCGGCCCGGCGCACCGCCGCCCCGGGACCTGACGGCCCCTCTGGCCGGTGAAAGCACGGGAAACTTACCCGCGGTTGGCGCGAGGTTAGGGCCCCGGGAGCGGTGGGTAGCCGAGACTGGCAGACGGAGCGCGCCGCCGTGCGCGCTCCCCGCGACACGAGTCACACCGACTGGAGGGGGACCAGAGTGACGACCGCAGACCGCAAGGCCGGAGCGCCCAAGCCCAGGAGCAGCCAGCCCTGGCTGCACCAGAGCGGCGAGGAGATCCAGGAGTTCGGGACGGTCCGCCAGTTCCCGGTCGGGCTGTCCTACGACACCCGGATGTACTCGTGCCAGCGGCTCAACCAGGTGCTGTGCGACACGCGCATCCTGCACGACCTGTACAAGAAGCACCACTGGCTCATGCGCGGTCACACCTTCTACCAGCTGCACCTGCTGATGGACAAGCACGCCGGCGAGCAGACCGCGCTGATCGACGACCTGGCCGAGCGCGTGCAGACCCTGGGCGGTGTGGCGGTCGGCGACCCCCGGCACGTCGCGGAGATCACCAGCATCCCGCGCCCGCCCGACGGCGTCGAGGAGGTGCCCGCGATGCTCTCCCGCCTGCTGGAGGCGCACGAGGCGATCCTGGAGGACTGCCACGACGCCGCCGCGCGCACGCAGGAGCTGGGGGACGACGGCACGAACGACCTGCTGGTGTCGGACGTGATCCGCACCAACGAGCTCCAGGCCTGGTTCGTGGCCGAGCACCTGGTGGACACCCCGCTGGTGCGCACCTAGGGCGGAACGCACGTGACGAGGGGTCCGGCGGTCGCGCCGGGCCCCTCGACGTGTCCGGGGGTTGACGGGGCGCGGCCGCGTCGGAGACAGTTCTGCAATCGGTTGCAGGGGTGTCTCCCCCCTTGAAGAAAGCGCTTACCACACGAGAGGGGCCTCTCCCATGGTCCGCCGCAGCTCCCCCACCGCCTCCGGCGCAGCGCACGCGGGCGAGGCCTCCCGCCCCGGCCGGCCCTCCCCCGGAGCGGAGGGCCGGGTGATCACCGTGGCCGCCGACGGCTCCGGCGACCACACCGGCGTCCAGGCCGCGGTCGACGCCGTGCCCGCGGGCGGCGCCGAACGCGTCACCATCCGCGTCGGGGCGGGCGTCTACCGCGAGCCGGTGGTGATCCCCGCGGACAGGCCCGGCATCACCCTGCTCGGCGCGACCGGCGACCCGCGCGACGTGGTCCTCACGTACGACCGCGCGGCGGGCACCCCCAAGCCCGACGGGAGTACCCACGGCACGTCCGGCAGCGCCAGCGTCGTCGTCTCCGGGGACGGCACGCACGTTCGCGACCTGACCTTCGAGAACTCCTGGCTGCGCGAGGAGCACCCCGGCGTCACCGCCACCCAGGCGGTCGCGGTGCGCGCCACCGGGGACCGGCTGGTCTTCGACAACGTGCGCTTCCTGGGCCACCAGGACACGCTGTACGCGGACTCGCCGGACGAGGACACCCCCTCCCGGCAGTACTACCGCGGCTGCTACGTCGAGGGCGACGTGGACTTCGTCTTCGGCCGGGGCACGGCCGTGTTCGACGCGTGCGAGTTCCACTCCCTGGACCGGGGCAGCGACACCGACAACGGCTACGTGACCGCGCCGAGCACCCGGCCCGGCCGGGAGTTCGGCTTCCTGGTCACCCGCAGCCGCTTCACCAGCCAGGCACCCGCCGGGACCGTCTACCTGGGCCGCCCCTGGGTGCCCAGTTCGCACCCGGACGCCGAGCCGCGGGTGCTGGTCCGCGACTCCTGGATGGGCCCCCATTTCCGTGAGGAGGGGTGGATCGCGATGGCCTCCGGCCACGACTGGCGGCGGTTCCGGATGCGCGAGTACCGCAACTGCGGCCCCGGCGCGCTGGTCACCGGGGACCGTCCGCAGATGGACCCGGCCGAGGCCGCCGGGCACACCGCCGAGGCCTACCTGGCCGGGGACGACGGGTGGAACCCGGTGCTCATGACGCGGTGACGCCCCAGCGCCGGCGGATGGAGCGGTCGGCCCAGTTGAAGAACACGTCGATGAGGATGCCCACGCACAACACGATGAGGACGTAGGCCAGCAGGCCCTCGGAGTCGTTGAACTGGCGGGCCTGGCTCAGCGCCCAGCCGATGGAGTTCTGCTGGTCGATGATGACCAGCAGCTCGCCCGCCATGAGCGAGCGCCAGGCGAAGGCCCACCCCTGTTTGAGGCCGGTGACGAACATCGGCAGGGCGGCCGGGACGATCAGCAGCGTGTAGTGCTGCACGCCGCGCAGCCCCATGGCCTGGCCCGCCCGCAGCAGCTGCGGGGACACGTAGTCGATCCCCGAGGTCAGCCCGCCCGCGATGGAGGGCGCCGCGCCCAGGACGATCACGAACATGATGGCCGACTCGCTGATGCCGTAGAGCAGCATCGCGAAGGGGAACCAGACGATGGAGGGCATGGTCTGGAGGCCCGTGATGAGGGAGCCGATCGCCACGCGCAGCGGCGCGAAGCGCGACACGGCGAGCCCCAGGGCCACGCCCACGGCCAGCGCCAGCGCGAAGCCGGCGAGGGCGCGCCGCAGGGTGACCCCGAGGGCCTCCCAGAACTCGCCGGAGGAGAGTTCGGCGAACAGGCGCGGCAGCACCTGGTCGGGGCCGGGCAGCACGTAGACCGGCCGCCACCCGCTCCACACCACGGCCTGCCAGGCCACGAGCACGATGGCCACGGCCGCCAGCTTGGGCCAGGTGACCGCCCAGGCCCTGGCCGCCACCCGCGCGGCGGTGGGGCGCTCGGACCGGCTCCGGGGCCCCATCTCCAGGGCGTCCAGCCCCTGGACGTGGCGGTCCCGCGTGCTGGGGTCAGCCGGCATGGCGCGACACCTCCGCCCGCAGCCGGTCGGTGATCCGGGCCGCCTGGGAGGCGATCTCGGCGGAGTCGATCCGGCGGGGCCGCTCGCCCTCCACCGTGAACTCCTCGATGACGCGGCCGGGGCGGCTGGAGAGCAGGATGACCCGGTCGCCCAGGCGCACGGCCTCGCGCACGTTGTGCGTGACGAACACGACGGTCAGCGACCTCTCCCGCCAGATGCGTTCGAGCTCGTCGTGGAGGATGTCGCGGGTCATGGCGTCCAGGGCGCCGAAGGGCTCGTCCATGAGCAGCACGTCGGCGTCCTGGGCCAGGGCGCGGGCCAGGGCGACGCGCTGGCGCATGCCGCCGGAGAGCTGGTGGGGGCGCTTGCGGGCGAAGCCGTCCAGGCGCACCAGGTCGAGCAGTTCGGCGACGCGCTCGCGGCGCCGGGCTCTGGGCACCCCGTTGACCCGCATGGGGATCTCGATGTTGCCGCCGATGGTGAGCCAGGGGAACAGGGAGGCCTCCTGGAACATCATGGCCACGCGGTGCCCGCCCGTGTCCACGGTTCCGGTGGTGGGCCGGGTCAGTCCCGCCACGAGTGAGAGCAGGGTGCTCTTGCCGCAGCCGGAGGCGCCCACGATCGCGACGAACTCCCGCGCCCGCACGGAGACGGACATGCCGTCGATGGCGGTGACGGCGCCGGTGCCCTCCCCGAAGACCTTGGAGATGCGGTCGATCTCGATGGCGGAGGCACGTACGGTGCCGACGCTCTCGGTCGTGGCTGTCACTGTTCCTCCTGGAGTCCGGCGACCTCGTCCCGTCCGTCCTCGCGCAGGAGGCCGTTGAGCGGGTCGAGGGCGTAGATGCCGTTCAGGTCGACCGGGTCGAGCAGGCCGACGGCCTCGGCGTGCTCGGCCCCGGCGGCCAGGGACGGTGCGATCGGGTCGACGGTGAAGGTCATGTTGGCGAAGGCCGCGGCGACGACCTCGGGGTCGGAGCGGCTGCCGGTGAGGTCGTCCAGGTGGGTGGCGGCGGCCTCCCGCGCGTCCTCGGGGTGGGCGTTGATCCAGTCGACGGTGTCGATGTGGCCGCGCAGGAGGCGCTCGACCGCCTCCGGGCGGGCCTGGAGGAAGTCGGCGTTGACGATGACGTTGGTGGTGACGAAGTCGCCGCCGGTCCCGGTCCAGCGCTCGGCCTCGTCGAGCAGGAGTTCGCCCCCGGCGTCGACGACCAGTCGGCTCAGGTGCGGTTCGGGGAGCCAGGCGCCGTCGACCTCGCCGAGGGCGAAGGCGTTGACGGTCTCGGCGTTGGTCTGGGGCAGGATCGACAGGTCGCCGCCGCCCTCGGTGTCCACGCTCCACCCCTGTTCGCGGGCGAACCAGCGCAGCGCCACGTCCTGGGTGTTGCCCAGCTGGGGTGTGGCCAGGGTGGTGCCGGTCAGCTCGTCGACGCCGTCGATGCCGGGGCGCACGACCAGGCCCGCGCCGCCGGAGGTCGATCCGGCGATGACGCGCAGGGCGGCGCCCTCGGACTGCGCCCAGCCGTTGACGGTGGGGCTGGGGCCGACGAAGGCGGCGTCGACCTCGCCGGAGAAGACGGCGTTGATCGCGTCGGGGCCCGCGTTGAAGGTCTGGGTGATGAGGGGGACGTCCTGGCCCAGGGCCTCCTGGAGGATGCCGTTCTCCACGCCCACCAGCGCCGGGGCGTGGGTGAGGTTGGGGAAGTAGCCCAGGGTGAGCCCGGGGTCGTCCGCGCCGCCCGGGGCCCCGCACGCGGTGGCGGCCGCGGCGAGGGCCAGGGCCGCGGCGGCGGCGCGGAGCGGGGGCGTACGCGGGGGCATCGGGATCCTTCGCGGGCTCGGGCGTTCGGGCTCGGGGGTGCGGGTGCGGCACCGCCGGACAGAACTCTACTTAACGAGTAGGTTTTGTGAAAGTAGGGCGCCGCCCTCCTGCCCGCCGCGCGGAACGCCCGCGCCCGTACGGGGCCGCACGGACGAGCCCGGGGGCGGATCCACGGGAAGGAGCAGCCCAGGGCCCTTCGGGGAGGACGTCGCCCGACCGCGGACGGGACGGCGTTCCCGCTCCCGGCGCCGCGGCTGCCCGCGGCTCCCGCCTCCTGTGATACGGGTCACTCGGACGACCCGGGCGCGTCGGCTCCGGTCGCGCCCGCAGCGGCCGCCGGAGACGACGAAGGGCGGTGGAGCCCGATGCTCCACCGCCCTCGCGAACGGACGGGACGTACGGGGCCGTGCGCCTGCCGGGCGCCGACCCGTGACCCGCTACCCCTGGTCGGCGTCGGCCTCGGGGCTCTCCTCGGCGGCGTCGTCGGCGCTGGCCTCGGGGCTCTCGGCCGCGTCGTCGGCGGCGGTCTCGACGATGCCGCCCTCGGCGTCCACGGCCAGGACCACGCCCTGCCAGGACTCCTGGATGAACTCCAGGACCCGCTCGTCGTGCAGCAGCTCGGCGAGCAGCTGGATGCGCTCGTCCTCGGCGTTCTCGGCCAGGGTCACCAGGCCGTTGGCGTAGGACTGGACGTAGTCGTCGCCCTCGGGCTCCCAGGCCAGGACGTTGGACTGCTCAGGCAGGTCGGTCTCGATGGCGTAGTTGCCGTTGACCACCGCGGCGTCCACGTCGGAGATCGAGCGGGGCAGCTGCGCGGCCTCCAGCGGGGTCACCGTGATGTCGCGCGGGTTGTCGACGATGTCGTTCTCGGTGGCGGACGCCCCGGCCTCCGGGTCGACGGTCACCAGGCCCTCGGCTTCCAGGATGCCCAGGGCGCGGGCGAGGTTGGCCGGGTCGTTGGGGACCGCGATCTCGGCGCCGTCGGGCAGGTCGTCGACGCTCTCGACGCTGTCGGAGTACAGGCCGAGCCGCTCGATGTGGACGTCGGTCAGGTAGGTGAGCTCGGCGTCGGGCCCGTTGGCCACCCACTCGTCGAGGAAGGCGCGGTGCTGGAAGTAGTTGGCGTCCAGCTCGCCCTCGACCAGGGCGGTGTTGGGGATGTTGTAGTCGGAGATCTCCTCGACCTCCAGGTTCAGCCCGGCCTCCTCGGCGAGGTTCTCCTCGATGAAGGCGAGGATGTCGCCGTGCGGCACCGGGCTGACGCCCACCCGCAGCACGTCCCCCTCGCCGCCGGACTCGGCGGCCTGCTCGCTGGGCGCACCGCAGGCGGCGAGCGCCAGGGTGAGGGCGGCTGCTCCGAGTGCGGCTGGAGTCGTGCGCATGGTGCGCTCCTTCGTGATCGTGGATGGAGGATCGCGGGGACGGGCCCCGCGGCGGCCGGTACGGGTCCCGGCGGAGGTGCGGCTCCACGGACCCTGTGGGATACCGCGAAGCTGATCAGAGCCTAATCCACCGAATTGGTAGGAATTATCACTTCCCGGGCTCCCGGCACGTGGCATCGGCCACACGAACCATATTCCCTACTTAACAGGTAGAAATTATATGATCATGGGCGCATCATGGTGACATGCCCAGCGCACACAGCCCCCTCGGCGCACCACCCGTCCCCGCACCGCCCTGGAAACCGCCGTCCCCGGCCGGTGGACCCGGCTCCGAGCACTCGCTCCTCGGCGTGCTGCCGCTGCCCGACGGCGACAGGTACATGCTGGTCTACGGCGTCGTCGTGGACGAGCCGCGCACACCCGACCGGCCGCCGCCCCGCGTGCGCGCCGGACTGCTCGTGGACCGCGGCGCCCGCCGGGTCTGGTCCGGCGGACGGGAGGTCGAGCTGACCTACCAGGAGTACGAGCTGCTGGACTGCCTGACCGCCTCTCCCGGGCGCGCCATCCCCCGTGAGGAGCTGTTGGAGCGGGTGTGGAGCGCACGGAAGGGACAGAGCACGCGCACGATCGACGTGCACGTCCACCGGCTGCGCCGCAAGCTCGGCCCCGCCGGGGGTCTCATCACCACCGTGCGCAGGGTCGGCTACGTCTACGAGGGGCCTTCGGCGTCGGCGTCCGCCGCCGGAGGCTGAGACGCCCTCGCGCGGCCCCGGGAGCGGGGCCGCGCGGCGGGGACCGGGTCGGGGGCCGGGGTGTCAGCCGCCGGGCGCGGGCCCGGTGACGGGCAGCCCCCGGGCCCGCCAGGAGCGGTAGCCGCCGACCATGTCGGTGGCCCGGGTCAGGCCGAGCTCCTGGAGCTGGACGGCGGCCAGGCTGGAGGCGTAGCCCTCGTTGCAGAACAGCACGATGAGCCGGTCGGCGGAGTCGGCCTCGGGGACCCGGTCCGGGCTGGTGGGGTCGAGCCGCCACTCCAGCACGTTGCGGTCGATCACCAGCGCGCCGGGGACCTCCCCCTCGGCCTCGCGGTTGGCGGCGGGGCGGGTGTCGACCAGCAGGGCGCCCGCGCGCTGGGCCGCCAGCGCCTCGGCGGGCGAGAGCCGGTCCAGGCGGGCGCGTCCGCTCTCCAGGAGCCGTTGGACGGCGCTCACCGGCGGCCTCCCCCGCCGGGTATGCCCTCCAGGACGGGGGCGCCCGGCTCGGGGGCGGTGGTCAGGACGCTCCGGGTGCGGCGCAGCGCCCCGTCACCGCCGACCCCGTAGTAGTGCATGGCGGTCAGCGGCGGCGAGTAGGCGTGCACGCTCACGGCGGGCGAGTCGGAGGCGTTGACGACGTCGTGCACGTGGCCGAGCGGGAAGCGGCCTCCCCCGCCGTCGGGCAGGGCGCGCTCGCGCAGCCCGGCGTCCCAGTACCGCTCCACCAGGTCCCCGGCGACGACCGTGAGCGCGCCGAGCGAACCGGCGTGGTCGTGCAGGCGCGTGGACTGGTCGGGGGTCCAGGAGATCAGCCAGACGTCGGTGTGGTCGTCGGCGCGCAGCCGGACCGACCAGCGGTTCTCGGCGTCGAAGCGGACCTCGTGGAGCCCCTCGCGGACCTCCCGGGCGACCTCTGCGGTCAGCTCGGACAGGCGGTCCAGGGTGAGCGGGGTGGGCGCCGCGGCGGGCGCTGCTGCGGTGTCGGTCATGGCGTGGTCCTTCGGAAGGTCGTGGGCGGTCCCTAGTCGGTCACACGGGCCGCCGACACCGCTCGTCGAAGACGGCCGCCCGCGGATGCTGTGGTGGTGCGCTGACTGCCATGACCGCAGTTAACCACATTCCCTACTTGTTTAGTTGACTAAAGGGCGACGCGCCGCGGGGCGCCGCGACGGAAAACGGTCACAACGGGACAACGGACAGTGACAACGCTTTCCAGCACCCGCCCCGATCCTCTAGGTTGTGGGGGTTGCCACCCCACCCTGCCCTCACGGAGCGAGAACCATGCCCCTGGTCGCCGGAATCGACAGCTCGACCCAGTCCTGCAAGGTCGTGGTCTGCGACGCCGACAGCGGCGCGGTGGTGCGCGAGGCCCGCGCCCCGCATCCCGACGGGACCGAGGTCCACCCCGACGCCTGGTGGTCGGCCCTGCAGGAGGCCTCCTCCGGCCTGCTCGACGACGTGGCCGCCGTCTCCGTCGCCGGACAGCAGCACGGCATGGTCGCCGTGGACGAGGTCGGCGCGGTGGTCCGCCCGGCGCTGCTGTGGAACGACACCCGTTCGGCCGGGACCGCCCTGGACCTGATCGAGGAGCTGGGCGGCCCCGCCGAGTGGGCCAAGGCCGTGGACAACGTGCCCAACGCCAGCCTGACGGTGAGCAAGCTGCGCTGGCTGGCCCGGCACGAGCCCGAGCACGCCGACCGCACGACCGCGGTGATGCTCCCCCACGACTGGCTCACCTGGCGGTTGGCCGGGGCCGGGGCCGAGCCCACCACGGACCGGGGCGACGCCTCGGGCACGGGTTACTGGTCGGCGACCGACAACGCCTACCGCCCCGACCTGCTGGCGCGGGCGTTCGGGCGCGAGGTCCGGGTGCCGCGCGTGGCCGAACCGGCCGAGGCCGTGGGACACACTCCCTCGGGCGCGCTGGTGGCCCCGGGAACCGGGGACAACATGGGCAGCGCCCTGGGCCTGGGGCTGCGTCCGGGGGACGCGGTGGTCTCGCTGGGCACCAGCGGCACCGTGTTCGCCGTGAGCGAGGGCTCCACGCAGGACCCCAGCGGCATCATCTGCGGGTACGCCGACGCGACGGGCCGCTACCTGCCGCTGGTGTGCACCCTGAACGCGGCGCGGGTGCTCGGCGCCACCGCCGCGATGCTGGGCGTGGACCTGGCGGGGCTGGACGAGCTGGCGCTGGCCGCCGAGCCGGGTGCCGAGGGCGTCGTGCTGCTGCCCTACCTGGACGGCGAGCGCACTCCGGTGCTGCCCGACGCCGCGGGGTCGCTGCACGGGCTGCGCCGGTCCAACATGCGCCCGGAGAACATCGCCCGCGCGGCGGTGGAGGGCATGCTGTGCGGACTGGCCGACGGGCTGTCCGCGATGACCGACACCGGGATCCCGGTCAGCCGGGTGCTGCTCGTGGGCGGGGCGGCCCAGTCGGCCGCCGTGCGCGCGGTCGCGCCGACCGTCCTGGGCGCACAGGTGGTCGTGCCGCGGCCCGCCGAGTACGTGGCCGTGGGCGCCGCCCGGCAGGCGGCGTGGACGCTGGCGGGGACCGCCGAGGCGCCGACCTGGGACCTCGGCGAGCCGGAGGTCTTCGCCGAGCCCGTGGACGCGCCGCACGTGCGCGAGCGCTACGCCGAGGCGCGCCGCTCCGCCCACGGCGTGTAGAGCCCGCTTCCGGACAGGGCCCGCTGCCGGGCCTTGTCCGGGCGCCCGGTCGGGACCGCGCCCGGCGAACGGGCACCGGGGCGCAGGCAGCACCGGTACCGCCGTCGCACCGTGGGAACGGGCCTGAGGAGTCCGGCCCCGCCCTCTCCGCGGGCCGCGGCGACGACCCGCGCGGATGAAAACACCCATGGCGGTGTTCTCCCCTGCCGAACGGCCGCCCGGTGTGACACCCCGAGAAGGGAGGAAACACCGGTTCGCGGCACCCGCGGGTCTAGCCTGTCGGCGCATCCACCACTCGACGGAAGGCAGGGTGAGCATGAACCACGTACGGCTTCGCCAACTGGGAGAGTCGTCCCTGCGCGTGTCCCCCCTGTGCCTGGGCGGGAACGTCTTCGGCTGGACCGCGGACGAGCACGCCTCCTTCCAGATCCTGGACGCCTACACCGCGGCGGGCGGGAACTTCCTCGACACCGCCGACTCCTACTCCGCGTGGGTCGAGGGCCACCGGGGCGGCGAGTCGGAGACGGTCATCGGCCGCTGGCTCGCCTCGCGCGGACGCCCCTCGGACATGGTGATCGCCACGAAGGTCAGCGAGCACCCCGACTTCCGCGGCCTGTCCGCGTCCAACGTCAAGGCGGCGGCGAAGGCCTCGCTCGAACGGCTGGGCGTGGAGACCATCGACCTGTACTACGCGCACTTCGACGACGCCGAGACGCCGCTGGCCGAGAGCGCCGAGGCCTTCTCCGAGTTGGTGGACGAGGGCGTGGTGCGCCACGTGGGGCTGTCCAACCACAAGCCCGGCCGGATCCGTGCGTGGCTGGACGTGTGCGAGGAGCGGGGGCTGCACGCCCCGGTGTGCGTGCAGCCCCTGTACAACCTGGTGGAACGCGGGATCGAGGCGGACCTGGTGCCGCTGGCGCGCGAGCGCGGCCTGGCGCTGCTGCCCTACTTCGGCCTGGCCCGCGGCTTCCTCACCGGCAAGTACCGGCCGGGCTCCGCCGACGTGGACAGCCCGCGCGCGGGGAAGGCCCGCGCCTACCTGGACGAACCGCGCGGGCGGCGGGTGCTCGACGCCCTGGACGCGGTCGCCGAGCGCTGCGGGGCCTCCCCCGCGGCCGTGGCGCTGGCGTGGCTGGCGGACCGCCCGTCCGTGGCCTCGGTGCTGGCCAGCGCACGCGACACCGGCCAGCTGGCCGACCTCCTGCCCGCCAACCACCTGCGGTTGGACGGGGAGTCCGCGGCCCTGCTGACCGGGGCCACCGACCCGGAGCCGCCCGAGGGCGCCTGAGGCGTCTCCGGCGGGCACGTGCCCGCCACGCGACGGACGGCATCCGCCAGACGCGCCCTGGGAGCCCGGGCCCGGGCTCCCAGGAACCCGGGGGCCCGGGGCCCGGACCGCTCCCCGGGCGCGTTCAGACGAGTTCGGCGAGGAGGGGGATCTGCTCGGGGTCGGCCAGCGCCGAGCCGACCGCCACCATCCGCGCCCCCGCGTCGAGGTACTCGCGTGCGTTGCGGGCGTCCATGCCGCCGGTGGCCACGATCCGCACCTCGGGGAAGGGGCCGTGCATGGCGCGGAACCACGCCGTGCCGAGCGACGTGGCGGGGAAGGCCTTCACCCAGCGGCCGCCCGCCCTGAGCACGCCCTGGACGTCACTGGGCGTGGCCACGCCGGGCAGGTGGGGCATCCCCGCCGCCTCCGAGGCGGCCATGACCTCCGGGTCGAAGCCCGGCGCGACGGTGAAGGCGGCGCCGGCCCCGGCCACGGCGCGCACCTGCTCGGGGGAGATCACCGTGCCCGCGCCCACGGGGTGGCCGCGCTCGGCCCCGGCCCTGACGGTCGCGCGCAGCGCCTCCAGGCCGAGGGCGTCGCGTGCGGGCACCTCGACCGCGGTGACGCCCAGGTCCCACGCGCGCTCGGCCAGTTCGACCGTGGTGTCCACGGGCATGCCCCGCAGGATCGCCAGTACGCGGTGCCCCCCGAACAGTCCGTCCAGTCCCTGGTCACTCATGTCCGTCTCCTCTCACTGCGGCCACGGCCGCCGAAGCCTGGTCGGTCCACCGGTCGTCGGGAACCCTGAGCAGTTCGTCCACCTGCCGTGCCGGGGGCGGGTCGGCGAGGTCGCCCACCACCCGCAGGACGCGCCCCGCGCACAGGTGCCCCAGCCGCAGGCGCCCCCGCCCGTCGAGGCCGCGCAGCCCTCCGGCCAGGTAACCGGCGGCGAAGGCGTCCCCGGCTCCCACCGGGTCGACGACCTCCACCGCCGGAGCGGGCACGTACTCCTCGCTCCCGCCGCGGAACTCGGTGGCGCCGTGCTCGGCGTCCTTGACCACCAGGCGCTCCACGTCGGGCAGGAGCGCGCGGACGTCACGGGCGGTGGGGGTGCCCCACAGCTCCTCGGCCTCGTCCCTGCCGACGAGGACGACGTCGGCGAGCCGGGCCAGCTCCAGCAGGCGGGGGGCCGCCTGCCCCTCCTTCCACAGGCGGGGCCGGTGGTTGACGTCGAAGCTCACCGTCAGGTCCGGGTCGGCCAGCAGGCGTTCGGCCAGGGCGTCGCAGCCGGGCGAGAGCGCCGGGGTGACCCCCGACAGGTGCACCGCCCCCGCCGTGCGGACGAGGGGGTGCCCGGCCAGTTCGGGGCCCATTGCCGAGGCGGCCGACCCCGCGCGGTAGTAGTGGACCGCGCTGCCCGAGGGCGAGGGGTCCTTGACCAGCAGGCCGGTGGGCCGGTCGGGGTCGGTCCGCACGCCGGACACGTCCACGCCGTGTTCGCGCAGGCTCCGGGTGACGACCCGTCCGAAGGGGTCGTCACCCACGCCGCTGAGCCAGGCGGCCCGGTGCCCGAGGGCGGCCAGGGCGCACGCGACGTTGGACTCCGCGCCCGCGGTGCCCATGGACAGGAGCGGGGCGCCGTCCAGGGGGACCGGCTCGGTGGCGGTGAGCAGGAGCATGGTCTCGCCGACACAGGTGACCTGGGGCGTCACGGGTTTCCTCCGAAGGTCTGGGCCGCCGGGGCGGAGACGTCCACGGGCACCGAGAAGAGGGCGCCGTCGCCGGGCCCGGGGCGGTCGAGGCCGATCGCGGCGGAGGTGACGAACAGCCGGGGGTCGGGGGCGTCGACGACGCACACGCTGGTGGGCTGGGCGGCGGGCAGGTCCACCACGCGCTCCAGGGTGCCGTCGGGGTCGTAGCGGTGCACCCTGCCCGCGCCCCAGACCGCGACCCACAGGTGCCCCTCGGCGTCGACCTGCATCCCGTCGGGGCTCCCCTCCCCGACCCGGGCGAGGACGGTCCGCGCCCCGGGGGTGCCGTCGGGGGAGATCTCGTAGGCGTCGATGCGGCCCTCGGCGCTGTCGGCGAGGTACATGCGGGTGCCGTCGGCGGTGAAGGCGGGGCCGTTGGGGACGGTGTAGCCCTCCAGGACCCGAGTGACCCGGCCGTCGGGGTCGGCGCGGTAGAGCGAACCGGCCCCGGGGGTGCCGTCGTAGGCCATCGACCCGGCCCAGAACCTCCCGCCCGGGTCGCAGCAGCCGTCGTTCATCCGCATCGGCGTGGCCGCGCCGTCCTCGGGTCTGGCCAACCACTCCGGTGCGCCGTCCCCGGCCAGCAGCGCCACGCCCGTGCCCGCCGCCGCGACGAACCTCCCCGGTTCGTCCCGGACGGGGGCGACCGCGCCCAGGGGGACGTCGAGGGCGGTGATCACCTCGGCCGGGCCCGGCGTGCGGGGGTCGAGCCGCAGGAGGCGGCCGGTGAGGATGTCCACCATGAGCAGGTCCCGGCCCCGCAGGCGCAGCCCCTCCCCCAGTTCGAAGCGGTCGGTGCTCCACGGTTCGCACAGCATGCGCGTCACTCCCTTCCTCACCACTCCGCGAAGGACCCGTCCTGGTGGCTCCACACCGGCGGCCTCCAGCGGTGGCCGATCCGGTCCGCCGCGCGCACGGCGTCCTCGTCCACGCTCACTCCCAGCCCGGGGGCCTCGGAGCGGTGGATGTGCCCGTCGGGGAAGGCGAAGACCTCGGTGTCCAGGACGTAGTCGAGCAGTTCGGCGTCCTGGTTGTAGTGGATGCCCATGCTCTGTTCCTGGATGAGGAAGTTGGGCGTGGCGAAGGCGACCTGCAGGCTCGCGGCCAGGGCCACGGGGCCGAGCGGGCAGTGCGGGGCCAGCAGGGCGTCGTAGGTCTCGGCCAGGGAGGCGATCCGGCGCACCTCGGAGACCCCGCCCGCGTGGGAGAGGTCGGGCTGGACGACCGCGACCCCCGCCTGGAGCGCGGGCAGGAACTCGGTCCGGCCGAACAGGCGCTCGCCGGTGGCGATGGGCACCGGGCTGGACCGCACGACGTCGCCGAGCAGGTGCCCGTACTCGGGCAGGACCGGCTCCTCCACGAACATGGGGCGCAGGGGCTCCAGCAGGGGCAGGACCCGGCGGGCGGTGGCCGCGTTGAAGCGGCCGTGGAAGTCCACCGCCACGTCCCGGTCCGGGCCGAGCACGTCGCGCACCCCGGCCAGGCGCTCCACGACGCCGTCGATCTCGCGCACGGTGGCCGAGCGCCCCATCACCCCGGACGCGTTCATCTTCACGGCGGTGAGCCCGGACTCCACGCGGGCCGCGACCGCCTCCGCCAGCTCGGCCGGGTCGTCGCCGCCGACCCAGCCGTACACGCGCACCCGGTCGCGGACGGGACCGCCGAGGAGCCGGTGGACGGGGACGCCCAGGCGCTTGCCCGCGATGTCCCACAGCGCCTGGTCGAGCCCCGCGACGGCGCTGGACAGGACGGGTCCGCCCCGGTAGAACGCGGCCTTGGTGAGGCGCTGCCAGTGGTACTCGATGGGCGCGGGGTCCTGGCCCAGGAGGAGTTCGGACAGCTCCTCGACCGCGGCGCGCACGGTCTCCGCGCGCCCCTCCACCACGGGCTCGCCCCAGCCCACGACGCCGTCGTCGGTCTCCACCCGGCACATCAGCCACCGGGGCGGGACCAGGAAGGTCTCGATACGGGTGATTCTCATTGAGATCTCTCCAGATCGTCTACGGCCGCGTCGTCCTCGGTGACGCGGAGGAGGTCTTCCCGTGCCTGCTCCAGCAGGGAGCGCATGGCGGACTCGGCGGCGCGCGGGTCGCCCGCGGCGACGGCCTCGGTGACCGCGCCGTGGGTGGGCACCGGGTCGTCGTGGGCGCCCCCGTGGACCAGGCGGTCGCGTTCGGAGAGCCCCGCGGCGAAGAAGACGTCGGTGCGGGTGAACAGCTCGTTGTGCGTGGCCGCCAGCAGCGCGCGGTGCCAGCGCAGGTCGGCCCGAGCGGCCTCCTCGGCCGGGCCGCGGCCGGTGTCGGCGATGTCGGTGAGCGCCGCGCGCAGTTCGGCGACGTCGGCGTCGGTGCGGCGCCGCGCGGCCAGGCGCGCCGCGGCGGGTTCGAGGGCGTCGCGCAGTTCGGCCAGCTCGCCGAAGAAGACGTCGCCCGCGCCCGCGGCGATCCGCCACCGGACCACGTCGGGGTCGAGCAGGTTCCAGTCGCCGCGGGGGCGCACGAACGTCCCCTTCTTCTGCCGGGATCCGACCAGCCCCTTGGCCGCCAGGACCTTGATCGCCTCGCGGATCGCGGTCAGGCTCAGGTCGAGCTCGCCGCTGAGCGCGGCCAGGTCGATCGTCTCCCCCTCGCCGATCCGTCCGGAGAGCACGCGTTCTCCCAGCAACCGCACCGTCTGGCCGTGCACACCGCGCCCCGAGTAGGCCGCCATCACTTCCTCCGTTCCGGGCGTCCCGTCACGACGACGCCTTGTAGATACTCCACCCTCCGTCGACCGGCAGGCTCGTGCCGGTGACGTAGGAGGCCTCGGCGGAGGCGAGGAAGGAGATGACGGAGGCGACCTCGTCAGGGTCGCCGAAGCGGCCCGCGGCGGTCTGCGCGACGCTGTCGCGGCGGTCCTCCTCGCCCACGTCCTCCCAGGCCGCGGTGAGGATGGGCCCGGGCAGCACGCAGTTGACGCGCACGCGCGGCCCGTACTCGACGGCGAGCTGGCGGGTCAGGGCGGTCAGCCCTCCCTTGGTGGTGGCGTAGGCCGGTCGGCCGGGGAGCCCGAACCAGGCGTGGACCGAGGAGGTGATGACGACGCTGCCGCCGCTGGCGGAGAGGTCGTCCAGGCAGGCGCGCACCCCCAGGAACGCCCCCGTGAGGTTGACGGCGAGCTGGCGCTCCCAGGAGCCGAGCGTGGTCTCGTGGGCGGGCGCCTGCTCGAAGGTGTAGGCGTTGGAGACCAGGACGCCCACCGGCCCGAAGGCGTCCCGGGCCGCCGCCACGACCCCGTCCCAGGAGGCCTCGTCGCTCACGTCGGCCCGCACCGCCAGGGCGCGTCCGCCCTCGGCTCGGATGCGTTCGGCGGCCTCCTCCAGGCGCGGGGACAGGTCGGTCAGCACCACCGAGGCGCCCTCGGCGGCCAGGCGGCGGGCGGTGGCCTCCCCGATGCCCCGGGCCGCGCCGGTGACCACGGCGGTGACTCCGCGGTGCCTGGTGTGTGTCATGTCGTTCCGTCCTCTGCTGCGTCCCCGGCCGGGCCGGGAGCGGTCGTTGCTCTGCGGCGCCGCGGTGCTCAGGCCCGGTCGGGCGCGAACACGACGGCGGGCGCGGTGTCGGTGTCGGTGTCGGGGACCAGGGCGTCGAAGCGCGCCGGTTCGCCGGGCCGGGTGTGCGCGACCGTGCGGCCGGACGCGGGGTGGACGAGCGTGCCCGGACGCGAGGACGTGAAGACCCCGCTCAGGCGCCGCCCTCCCGGCTCGCGCGCGCCCCAGCGGGGCTCCTCGCTCCAGAACCCGTCGGGGGTCACCCCGGCCACCGGCCCCGTGCCCGACCCGAGGCCGAACTCGACGCTGAGGGCCGTGGCCTGTCCCGGTGCGAGCTCGGTGAGCGGTCCCAGCGCCTCGACCTCGGTGACGCGGTCGACCGGGCACAGTCCGCCCAGGTGCTCCAGCGGTCGGTCCACGGGGCATTCGAGCCACACCTCGGCCCTGGAGCCGCCGTCCGGGTACTCGGCGCCCTCGTGCACGGCGAAGCGCTGGGTGAGGGTGCCCCCGGCGCCCACGTCCGCCAGCCACCCGGAGGCCGTGGGGAAGCCGACC
Source organism: Nocardiopsis alborubida (assembly GCF_012396365.1). Taxonomy (GTDB): domain Bacteria; phylum Actinomycetota; class Actinomycetes; order Streptosporangiales; family Streptosporangiaceae; genus Nocardiopsis; species Nocardiopsis alborubida. The sequence continues at coordinate 159,969 of NZ_JAAXPG010000015.1, forward strand.
TTGCCGACCACGTTCTGGAGGGGGACCCGCACGACGGAGGGCGTGTGCTCGACCACCCGGGGGCGGCCGTTGCCCGCGACGAGCGGCACGGTGTGCGGGCCCGGGCCGCTCACGCCCACGTAGACCCCGCGGGCCCCGTCCTGTCCGCCCGGCTGTCCGGCCCGCTGCCCGCTGGGCCCGCCGGGCCCGCCGTCGAGCTGGGTGACGTTCCACAGCGCCCACCGGCGCGCGGTGCCGGAGACGTTGACCGCCTCCAGGTCCAGCCGGTAGGCGGCGCTGTCGGGTGCCAGGGTCAGGCGGCGGGTGAGCCGCAGCCCCGAGCGGGGGTCGTCCCCGCTGGTGAGGGTGAGCACGGCGGAGCCGTCGGGGGCGGTCTCGGTCTCGGCGGTGTAGGGGCCCGAGTCCAGGACGGAGTCGGGCGGCCCGGCCCACTCGTCGGGGCCGTCCCACCCCTGGGGCGCGGGCCAGGTCTTGTCGCCGCCGACGTTGTTCCACGCGCTCATGGGACCGTCCACCGGCCCGAGCTCCACGCCCTCCACCGGCTGGAGGTCGTCGCCCAACAGGCGGGGGTTGCGGTACAGGTGCTCGCGGCCGCGGTGGCGCACGGACAGGAGCCGCCCGCCCAGGGCGGGGGCGGCGGTCAGCCGCAGCACGCCGTTGTCCAGGACCACGAGTTCGTGCGCCCCGGAGGCGTCGCGCCGCACCTCGACGGGGCGGCTCACCGCTCGGCCCCGTTGACCAGGCACACCTTGCCCCGGCTCTCGCCCGCGGCCAGGCGGTAGGCGGCGTCGGCGTCGGCGAGGTCGAAGCGGTCGGAGACCACCCGCTCCGGGGACAGGCCCCAGCGCACCAGGTTCACCGACAGCTCCGCCATGGCGGGCAGCGAGGTCACCCAGGAGGCGTACAGGGTGAGCTGCTTGTGCAGGAGGGTGTCCGACACCTCGGTCTCCAGGGTGCCGCCCTCGCCGACCAGGGAGACGCGGCCCCACTCGGCGGCGTTCTCCAGGGCCAGGGAGCGGCCCGGGCGCGACCCGGAGCAGTCGATGGCCGTGGCCGCGCCCCGGCCGGAGGTGACGCGGGCGATCTCGTCGGCCGCCTCCTCGGGCGAGGCCAGGGCGTCGAAGACGTCCAGGCCGGCGGCCCACTCGCGGCGGCGCTGGTTGGGCTCCACCCCGATCACGCGGGCCGCGCCCATGCCCCGGCCGATCATCCCGGCCGCCAGCCCCACCGGGCCCAGGCCCACCACGAGCAGGTCTCCGTCGCCGTTGACCCCGATGCGCCGCAGCCCCTCGTAGGCGGTGCCGAACCCGCAGGCGATGAGCGCGCCGTCCACGAAGGACAGCTCGTCGGGCAGGGGGACGCAGGTGGACTCCTCCGCCAGCAGGTACTCGGCGTGGCCCCCGTCGCGCTGCCAGCCGTAGGCCGCCCGGGAGGGGTCCGTGCAGCTGATCATGAAGCCGCGGCGGCAGTTGTCGCACAGCCCGCACCCGGCGATGTGGTAGACGATGACCCGGTCGCCGGGGCCGAACCTGCGGCAGCCCGGTCCGGCCTGCACGACCGTGCCCGAGGGCTCGTGGCCCGCGACGACGCCCTGGTAGGCGGGGCCGTCGACCCCCCGGTGCGTCTTGTGATCGTGGTAGATGAACCCGATGTCGCTGCCGCAGATGCCCGAGGCGCCGACCCGGATCAGCACCTGTCCGGGGCCCGGCTCGGGCACGGGCAGGGTGTCCAGGACCGCGGTCGAGTCCCCGGGCAGGCGCACCCCGCGCATGGTCCCGGGAAGCGGCGTGGTGGCGGCGGCCGTTGCGTTCATGCTGTGTTTCCCCCGTTCGGAGATGGCTAGGCGAGCCGGTTGGCCGCGCTGCGCCTGCTGATGACGACGTTGATCAGGACGGCCCCCACGATGATGAGGCCGCGCACCACGTCCTGGAAGAAGGAGTTGACGCCGAGCAGCACCAGGCCGTTGGCGATGACCGTGATGAAGACGACCCCCAGGAAGGTACCGCCGAGCGAGCCGCGGCCGCCCGCGAGGGCGGTACCGCCGATGACCACGGCGGCGATCACGTCGAACTCCAGCCCCGCCGCGGCGCCGCCGTTGCCCGAGCCCAGGCGGGCGGCGAGCAGCACGCCGGTGATGGCCGAGAGCAGGCCGGTGGTGGCGAACAGCAGGACGCGCACCCGGGCCACGTTGAGCCCGGCCAGCTGCGCGGCGGCGGCGTTGCCGCCGGTGGCGTAGACGGAGCGGCCGTAGGCGGTGTACTTGGCGACGTAGGCGAAGACCGCGAAGAGCACGAGCATGACCAGTGCGGCGGTCGGGATGCCCAGGACGGAGCCGCCGAGCACGTCGAGCAGGCCGCTCTGGGGCAGCGGCACGGGGAGGGCGTCGGTCATGTACAGCGCCAGGCCGCCCAGGACGCTCCACAGCCCCAGCGTGGTGATGAAGGAGGGCACGTTGAACCGGGCCCGGAGCCATCCGGCGAGGGCGCCCCACAGCACTCCCATGGCCAGGGTGAGCATGATGGCGCCGATCACGCCCAGGTTCCACTCGGTGGCGCCCTTGGCCACGATGACCGAGGCGAAGGCGACGGCCGGGCCGATGCTGATGTCGATCTCCCCGGCGATGATCACCAGGGTGACGCCCCAGGCCGCGATGCCGATCGTGGCGGCGTTGCGCAGCAGGCCGAGCTGGTTGTCCAGGCTCAGGAACCCGGAGGCGGAGAGTCCGAGGACGACGTAGAGGATCAGGATGGCGGCCAGGAGGCCGATCTCGTTGAGGCGGTGGCCGTAGCGGCCGATGAGGTCGCCGCGGGCGGGGACCGCCTCGCCGGTGACCTTCGTGGTGGTGGTCATTGCTCTACCTCGCCGTTCACGCCGCCATCGCGGCGGCCATGATGTTGTCCAGGGTGATGTCGTCGCCGGTGAACTCGCCTCGCAGGCGTCCTCCGCGCAGGGCGAGCACGCGGTCGCACACGAGCGGGAGTTCCTCCAGTTCGCTGGAGACGAAGAGGACCGCGGCCCCCTGCTCGGCCAGCTCGCGCACGATGGCGTAGATCTGGGCCTTGGCCTCGACGTCCACGCCCCGGGTGGGCTCGTCCAGCAGGAGGATGCGGCTCCCGGCGTGCAGCCAGCGGCCGATGACGGCCTTCTGCTGGTTGCCGCCGCTGAGGTTGACGATGGGGGTGTCGGTCGCGGCGGCCTTGATCGAGAGCCGGTCGATGAGGCCCCGGCCGATGTCCGAGACGCGGGAGGGGAGCACGGTCCCCGCCTTGGAGGCGCCGCCGAACCAGGTCATGACCATGTTCTCGGACACGCCCAGGAGGGGGACGACGCCCTCTCCCTTGCGGTCCTCGGGGGTGATGCCCACGCCCAGGCGCTTCATCGCGCGGGGGGTGGGGCGGGCCACCGGCGAGCCGTCCACCTCCACGGTGCCCCGGGAGGGGGTGAAGCCCGCCAGCGCGCGCAGGACCTCGGTCCGGCCCGAGCCCATGAGGCCGCCCAGGCCCAGGACCTCGCCGGGGTGCAGGTCGAAGGAAACGCCGTCGACCTTGGGCGGCACCGCCAGGTCGCGGACCGACAGCAGCGGTGTCCCGGAGGCGGCGGCGCGGCGCACCGGCCTGTTCTCCTCCTTGGTCTCGCCTCCGAGCATGAGGGAGACGATGTGCCGGGTGGTGGCGCCGCGGACCGGGGTGGTCTCCACGACGGTGCCGTCGCGCATGACCGTGACCGTGTCGGCGACCCTGCGGATCTCGTCCAGGCGGTGGCTGACGTAGATGACGCCGACGCCGCGGGAGGCGACGCGCTCGACGGCCTTGAGGACGGTCTCGGCCTCACCGGCGGCGAGCGCGCTGGTGGGCTCGTCGAGGATGAGCAGCCGCGGCCGGGCGCGGAAGGCCCGCGCGATCTCCACGAGCTGCTGCTGGGCCAGGGGCAGTTCGCCGACCCGGGTGTCGGGGGCGATGTCGACGCCGAGTTCGGCGAAGACCTCCTCGGCCCCGGCCCTGATGCGGCCGTAGTCGATGCGCCCCGCGGCCTTGGGCCAGGTGCCGAGGTAGAGGTTCTCGGCCGCCGACAGCTCCGGGACCAGGCTGAGCTCCTGGTAGACGGTGCCCACGCCGAGCTTGGTCGCCCGGCGGATGCCGCCCTGGCCGAGCGGCTGGCCGCCGATCTCGATCTCGCCCTCGTCGGGTGCCTCCACGCCGGACAGCAGGCGGATCAGGGTGGACTTTCCGGCGCCGTTGCGTCCGAGCAGCGCGCGGACCTCTCCGGCGCGGATCTCGAAGTCGGCGCGGTCCAGCGCCCGGACGCCGGGATAGCTCTTGGTCGCGCCGCGGACGCGGGCCACGACGTCGGTGTCGGGCGGGGGCGCGGCGGAGGTGTCGCTCATGGGTACTCCACAGGTGGGACGAAGGGGACGGGCGTGCTGCGCGCCCGGGTTAGGGGACGCCGTCCGGGTGCTCCTCCAGCCACTCCTCGCCGTCCTCGGGCGTGGTGTAGAGGTCGATGGGCGCCTCGGTCACGAACTCCTCGGGTTCCTCGCCCGCGATGATGCGCTCGACCGTCTCCCCGGCCAGCAGTCCGACCGCGATCCCGGAGATGTCGACGTTGGCCTTGAGGACGCGGTGGTCGGACAGCGCGCGGGCCGCGTCCGTGGACATGTCGCTGCCGAAAACCACGACCTCCCCGGCCAGGCCCCGGTTGGTCACGGCGCGGACCGCGCCCATGGTGGCGCCGCCCGCCTCCCCGTAGAAGGCGTCGAGGTCGGGGTGGGCGGTGAGCAGGCGCTCGCCCACGTTGACGGCCTCGTCGATGGTGGCGCCCTCCTGGTTGGCGACGATCTGGGCGTCGGGCAGGCGGTCGAAGAGCGCCTCCTCGAAGCCCTCGCGCCGCTGCACGCAGACCTCGACGAACTCGCAGTTGAGGACGCCGATCCGGGGGTCCTCCACGCCCTCGTCCTCGAAGTGGTCCGCGGCCGCGTCGCCCAGCAGGCGCCCGAACTCGTGGGGGTCGCCCAGGATGTAGGAGGTCACGTACTCCCTGGCGGCCTCGTCCTCGATGCAGGTGTTGTAGCAGATCACCGGGATCCCGCTCTCGTGCGCCAGGCGCACGGCGGGCACCGAGGCGGTGGCCGAGACCGGGGACAGCACCAGCGCGTCGACGTCGGCCGACGAGACGACGTCCACGAAGGTGCTCTCCTCCGAGGCGTCGCCGCGGGCGTTGAGCTCCAGGAGCTGGAGCTCGCGTCCGGAGTCCTCGGCGTAGTTCTGCATGCCCTCGCGGACTCCCGCGTAGAAGCCCTGCGCGTCCATGTAGACGACGCCGATGCGGCCGTCCTCGCCGAGCCTGGCGCCGCATCCGGCGAGCAGCAGCACGCACAGGGCGCCGGTGAGAGCGGCGAGCGCGCGGCCCGGGGGGCGCGGCGGTCGTCTGCCCATGAGGTCCTCCTTGGCGTAGGGCGCACGCGCTCACCTGCGCGGACGCCTTCCTCAACTGCTGGAGAGCATGCCAGAGTGACTCAGACAACGTCAAGAATAAATATTAATTAATTATTTTTCGGGTGCCGCAGGACACAAGGAGGCCCCGCGGACACGGCGGTGCGGCGGCCGGGACGCGGGCACGGCGGCACGAAGACGGCGGTGCGGCGGCACGGAGGGAAGCGGGAACGACCGCGGAGGGGCGCGGGGACCGGCACGGCCTTACGGGAGCGGGCGGGGGACGCACGCACCGCGCCGGGGACGCGGGAGCCGGTCCGCGCGCGTCCCCCGCCGGAGGCGTGTCCGGCTCTCAGACCAGGTCGGGGTGCGGGTCCTCGCCGTCGAAGAGGTCGGCGGGCGGACGCGCCCGCCCCCGGGCGAACGCGCGCCCGAACCCCGCCTCGCCCAGAACCGCCCGTGCGCGCGCCGCCGCGCGGTCCACGTCGCTCCGTTCACCGGCGGGCATCGGCGCGCCCGCCCCCTCTCGCAGGGCCTCGGCGGTGCCGAGGAGTCCGGCGGCGGCGCCGTGGCGGCCGGTGAGCGTGTGCGCGGCGGCCACTCCCTCCAGCGCGAGCGCCAGGGCGCGCGGGTCACCGCTGCCGCGGGCCGCGGCCAGCCCCTCCCTGTGCAGGCGCAGCGCCTCGGCCGCGTCGCCCCGCAGCTCCGCCGAGAAGCCCAGTTCGGCCAGGGCCAGGGCGGCGCCCGGCAACCAGCCCACCCGGGCCGACCACCGCGCTATCGGGCGCATGTGCCGCTCGGCCTCCTCCAGCCTTCCCCCGCGCCGCGCGCTGAGCCCCAGCCCGAGCCGGGCGTACTGCTCCCCCGGCACGTCCCCCTGCCCCCGCACCAGGTCCAGCGCCCGCCGGTGGAGCTCGTCGGCGCGGTCCAGGTCGCCCTCCAGCAGGGCGATCCGGCCCAGCCCGGCCACCGCCCCGGCGGCCTCGGACCACAGCCCCAGCTCCTCGGCCATGCCCAGGGCCTCCCGGCGGAAGCGGGCCGCGTCGGCGAGGCGGCCGGTGACCTCGGCCGGCATCGCCAGGACGGTCAGGGCGTTCATCTGGCCCCAGCGGTCGCCGAGGCCGCGGAAGAGCGCGAGTGCCTCCCTCCCCAGGGCACCCGCCTCGACCAGGTTCCCGCGTCCCAGGGCGTGCGAGGCCCGTGCGGTCAGGGACGCGGCCAGCCCCCAGCGGTCGCCGCGCTCGCGGAAGACGGCCAGCGCCTGGGTGACGAGGTCCTCGCTGACGGCCCGGTCTCCCCGGCCGTGGAGCACGAACCCGATCATCCAGGCCGCGCGGGCGCGTTCGAGCTCGGTGTCGCCGGGCGGCCCGGGCAGGTCGTCGAAGGCCTTGAGCGCGCTGTGGGCCAGGGCGGTGTGGTCGTTCCCGGCCCCGGCGAGGATCTCGAACACCGCGGCGGTCGCCCCGGCCATGGCCGCCTCCGTGGAGGCGGGTCCGCGCACCGCGTCCCGGACGCGGCCGGTGAGGCGGCGGCCCTCCCGGTAGCGGCCGCGCATGTACCAGTACCAGCCCAGGGAGTTGGCGAGGCGGGCGGCGTGCCCCTCCGCTCCGCGCCCGACGGCCTCGTCCAGGGCCGCGCGCAGGTTGGGCGCCTCGGCGTCCAGGCGTCGGAGCGCCTCCTTCTGGGAGGGGCCCGGTATCCGCCCCGCGTACCGGCGGACCAGGGCGGTGTAGTGGTCCAGGTGGCGCCCGCGCAGTCCGTACGCCTCCCCGGCCTCGGACAGGCGCTGGCGGGCGTAGTCGGCGATGGACTCCAGGAGCCGGTGGCGGCGGCCGGTGAGGGGGTCGTCCGCGGCCACCACGAGGGAGCGGTCGACCAGGCTCGTGAGCAGGTCCACGACGTCGACGGCGTCGATGCCGTCGCCGGAGCAGACGGCCTCGACGTCCTCGGGTGCGCACCCGCCGGTGAACACGGCGAGGCGGCGCAGCAGGACGCGCTCGCGCTCGTCGAGCAGTTCCCAGCTCCAGTCGATCATGGCGCGCAGGGTCCGCTGGCGCGGGGGCAGGTGGCGCCGGGCGGTGGACAGCAGGCGGAAGCGGTCGTCCAGGCGGGAGAGCACGCCGGTGACGCCGAGGGCGCGCACGCGGGTGGCGGCCAGCTCCAGGGCCAGGGGGATCCCGTCGAGGCGGCGGCACAGCAGGGCGACGTCGGCGGCGTTGTCCGGGGTCAGGGCGAACCCGGGCGCGGAGGCGGCGGCGCGTTCGGCGAACAGGCGCACCGCGCCGGAGGCCCCGACACGGTCGGCGGGGGTGTCGGCGGAGGGCACGGGCAGGGGCTCGACTCCGTACAGGACCTCGCCGGGCACCCCGAGGGGTTCGCGGCTGGTGGCCAGGACGCGCAGGTCCGGCAGACGGCCGAGCAGGGCTCCGACCAGGTCGGCGACCTCGTCCGCGAGGTGCTCGCAGTCGTCCAGGACGAGCAGGGTGTGCCTGCCCTCCAGCGCGCCCAGCACGTGGCGCAGGGGGTCCGACCCGCCGCCGTCGCGGACCCCGAGTGCCCTCGCCAGGGCCGTGACGGGATCCGGTTCGGACGCGGAGGCGTCCGGTACGGCTCGCTGGGCGGCGAACTCGACCAGGTGCGCCCCGCCGCCGAAGCCGGGGGCGAGCTCGTGCGCGAGCGCGAGGGCCAGGCGGGTCTTGCCGACCCCGCCGATCCCGGTGAGGGTGACCAGGCGGACCTCGGCCAGAAGCCGTGTTATCTGCCGTTGCTCCTCCTCGCGGCCGATGAGCGCGGTGAGCGGCAGGGGAGGGAGCGCGCGGCCGGTGACCGCGGGCGCCGAGGAGGAAGCGTCGGACGGCACGACCGGGGCTACGGGTACGGTGCCCGCCTGCGCAGCAGGATCCTCCGGGGTTCCGTGCGCGTTCCCCATGCCGGGGACCGGTTCCCCCGATGTCGCGCGGGCGCCCTCCGCACGCGGGGGCGGCTCCCCCTGCGTCGCGGACGCGCTCCCCGTACCAGGAACAGGCCCTTCCGGTGTTGTGCGGACAGCCCCCGCGCGCGGAGCGGGTCCCGTCGGCGCCTCGGAAGCTCGTGCCGTTGCGGGAGCGGGTTTCATCGAGGTCCCGGACGTGGAAGCGTCCCCGGAAGCCGGGGACGCCGGACGGTGCCGGAGGATGCGGCCGTGCAGCTCGGCCACCTCGGGGCCGGGATCCACCCCCAGCTCCTCCCGCAGGCGCCCGGCCAGGGCCGTGTGGGCGGTCAGGGCGTCGGCCTGGCGCCCACCCTCGTACAGGGCGCGCATGTACGCGGCCACCAGTCGCTCGCGCAGGGGGTGCTCGGCCACGAGGGCGCCCAGCGGACCGGTCACCCCTCGGTGTTCGCCCAGGTCGAGCCGGGCGAGGGCGTGTTCCTCCAGTGCGCCCAGGCGGCGCTCCTCCAGCCGTGCGGCCGCCGGCCGGGCGAACTCCTCGTCGGCCACGTCGGCGTAGGCGGGACCGCGCCACAGCTCCAGGGCCTCGGTGAGCAGCCGGACCCGTTCGCGAGCGCTGACGGCCCCGTGGGCCGCGTCCGCCAGCGACTGGAAGCGCTCGGCGTCCACGGCGGCGGGAGGCAGGTCGAGGAGGTAGCCGGGCGGGTGGTGGCGGACCAGGTCGCGGGCCCCGGGTTCGGCCTCGTCCAGCGCCCGGCGCAGGGCCCACACCTTGCGTTGCAGGGCGCGTCCGGGGCTGCCGGGCCGGAGGCCGTCCGCCCACAGCCACTCCACGAGGCGGTCCGCCGACACCGGCCAGCCCCGGTGGGCGAGCAGGCCTGCCAGCAGGACTCGGGCCTTGCGTTCGGGGATCGGCACGGCCCGGCCGTCGTCCGTGAACGCGCGGACGGGACCCAGGACACCGAAGCGCATGGCCTCACCGTAGCCGAGCGCGGAAACCCCGACCGGTCCGACCGGGGTCGGGCCGCGCGCGAAGGCCCCATCCGGGGCTGAACGGGGCCGGCCGGGGTCGGGCCGGGTGCGAACCGGGGCCGGACCGAGTGCGGGTCAGGCGAGCGTGGGAGCTACCGACACGCCGTCCCTGGGGGGGAGAGTCGATCCCCGCGTCCGCCGGCACGACCTTCCCCTCCCCTTCCCGGAGCGAGGGTCCGGGAAGGGGAGGGCGGCGGCTCCCCGCCGTCGCCGGGGACGGCGGGCCCCACCCCCGCGGCCGCCCCGCCCGAGCCGCCCGACAACCCACGGAGAACCATGACCATCCAGGCCCCGCACCGTCGCGCCACGTGGCGCGAGTGGCTCGGGCTGTCCATCCTGACCCTGCCCGTGTTCATGATGGCCAACGACGTTTCGGTGCTCTACCTGGCGCTGCCCCGGATCGGCGCCGACCTGCTGCCCTCGGCCGCCCAGTCGCTGTGGATCCTGCACGTGGGCGAACTGCTGGGCGCCGGACTGGTGCTGACCATGGGCCGTCTGGGCGACCGGGTGGGGCGGCGCCTGCTGCTCCTGACCGGTCTGGCCGTGTACGCGGCCGCCTCCGCCGCGGCCGCCTTCGCCCCCGGCCCCGTGACGCTCATCGCGGCCCGCGCCGTGCTGGGCGCGTCCGTGGCGGTGATATCGCCGTCCGCGCTGGCGCTGCTGCGGCAGATGTTCCCCGGCGCCCGGCAGTTCGCGACCGCCGTGGCGCTGTACCTGAGCGCGTTCTCCGTGGGGATGGCGCTGGGCCCGCCGCTGGGCGGCCTGCTGCTGGAGTTCCTCTGGTGGGGGTCGGTGTTCCTGGTGAACGTGCCCGTGGCCCTGTTCGCGCTGGTGACCCTGCCGTTCCTGCTGCCGGAGTTCCGCGACCCGGGCGCGCGGCGGCTGGACCCCGCGAGCGTCCTGTTGTCCACGGCCGCCCTGGTCCTGGCCGTCTTCGGGCTCCAGGAGGTCGTCTCGCGGGGGCCGGAGCCGCCGCTGCTGGCCGCCGTGGCCGGGGGCCTGGCGCTGGGCTGGCTCTTCTGGCGCCGCCAGCGGCGGCTGGACGACCCGCTGCTGCCCCCGGGCCTGTTCTCCGAGCGGGGGTTCGGCGCGGCGGTGTCCCTGACCCTGCTGATGCTGCTGGTCGCGGGCGGCCCGAACCTGTTCGGCGTGCAGTTCCTCCAGTCCGCCCTGGAGGTGTCGCCGGGGCTGGTGGGGCTGCTGCTGGTCCTTCCCGCCGTGGCGGGTCTGGTCGGCACCATGCTCACCCCGCTGCTGCTGCGGTGGGCGACCGCGGGGCAGGTGCTGGCGCTGTCGATGCCCGTCGCCCTCGTCGGACTGGTGACCATGGCGGCGTCCGCCGGTCCCGGATCCCTGTGGGGACTGGTCACCGGTACCGTCCTGCTCTCCCTCGGCGGCGGCCCGGCGATGACGCTGGGCAGCCAGGTGGCGCTGTCCTCCGCGCCGCGGGAGCGGACGGCGACGGCCTCGGCCGTGGTGGACGTGGCCTCGGGCATGGGGCAGACGCTGAGCCTGGCACTGCTGGGCGGACTCGGGCTGGCGGTGTACCGGGGCGCCCTGGAGGGCTCCGTGCCCGCTGGTGTCCCCGCGGACGCGGCCGGGACCGCGGGTGAGGGTGTCGGCGCCGCCGCGGCGGTCGCCGGTGACCTGGGCGGCGCGGCGGGGGCCGCGCTGCGCGAGGCCGCCGGGACGGCGCTGGGCACCGCGCTCCAGACGGCCTCCGTGGTCGGCGCGGTGGTGCTGGCCTGCACGATCGTCGTGGTGTCGGTGCGGCTGTGGTGGTACCGCCCCGACTGACCGGCGCCCGGTGTTACCCCCGCGCCGGGCCGGGTAGCGGGCGGGACGGAGGACGGGACGGCCCGGCGCGGCCCCCGGCGGGGTCGTCCGGCGCCGCGGAGGGCGGACCGGCCGCTCCCGCGCGCGTCCGGTCCCCACGCCGACGACCGTTACCGAGCAAACTCCGGGTGCTCACCTAGAGTGAACAAGCCACTACCGCACGCACGGGGGACGAGACGACATGACACACGACCTTCCCGACGACCGCGGCAGCGAGCCGGGTTCCTTCGACGAGTTCCTGGCGCGCTTCCTGGGGGCCCGGGGACCGGTCCGCCGCGTGGACCTGTCCAAGCTGATGAGCCCCGAGGCCCAGCAGGTGGCCGACGCCGCGGTGCGCCGCGCCCTGGAGGCCGGCAGCGCCGACGTCGACGCGGTCCACCTGCTGTGGGCGCTGCTGCGCTACCCGCCCACGCGGGAGATGGTGCAGAACAGCGGCTCCGACACCCAGCAGATCATCGACGTGATCGACCAGGCGGTGTCGCAGACCCCGAGGTCGGTGCGCGGCTCCGCCCGGCTCACCCCCGCCGCCAAGCGCGCCCTCCTCGACGCCCTCCAGATCGCGCGCGCCACGGGCAGCTCCAGCATCACTCCCGAACACCTGCTCTTCGCGCTGGCGGTCAACACCGACAGCGCCGTCGGCCAGCTCCTGCGCGGTTCGGGGATCACCCCGCAGTCGCTCCAGAAGGCCGCCGGGGCGCCCCCCGCCGCCGACCAGGGCGAGGGCGAGCCCTCCGCCACCCCGACCCTGGACGAGTACGGCACCGACATGACCGGGCTGGCCCGGGAGGGCCGCCTGGACCCGGTGGTCGGCCGCGACGACGAGGTCGAGCAGTGCATCGAGGTGCTCGCCCGGCGGCGCAAGAACAACCCGGTGCTCATCGGCGACCCGGGCGTGGGCAAGACCGCGATCGTGGAGGGCATCGCCCAGCGCATCTTCGACGAGGACGTCCCCGAGACCCTGCTCGGGCGCCGCCTGGTCCAGCTCGACCTGGCCGGGGTGGTGGCGGGCACGCGCTACCGGGGCGACTTCGAGGAGCGCCTGAACGCCATCGTGGACGAGATCCGCTCCCAGTCCGACCAGCTGCTCGTCTTCATCGACGAGATCCACACCATCGTCGGCGCCGGTGCCGCCGAGGGGTCCATGAACGCCGGGAACATGCTCAAGCCCGCGCTGGCCCGCGGCGAGCTGCACATCATCGGCGCGACCACCGTGGACGAGTACCGCAAGAACATCGAGAAGGACGCGGCCCTGGAGCGCCGCTTCCAGCCGATCCAGGTGCCCGAGCCGTCGGTGGAGGACACCGTCGAGATCCTGCGCGGACTGCGCGACCGCTACGAGGCCCACCACCAGGTGCGGTTCGCCGACGAGAGCCTGGTGGCGGCGGCCGAGCTGTCGGACCGCTACGTCACCGACCGCTTCCTCCCCGACAAGGCCATCGACCTCATCGACCAGGCGGGCGCGCGGGTGCGCCTGCGCCTGAAGTCCTCCAGCTCCGGACTGCGCGAGCTGGAGGGCAGGCTCAAGAGCCTGGAGGAGGAGAAGGAGAAGGCGGTCCAGCAGGAGGACTACGAGCGCGCCTCGGCGCTGCGCGACGAGATCGCCACCGCCAGGAGCTCGATCCACCAGGCGCGCGGAACCGGTTCGTCGGTCCCCGAGGTGACCAGCGCCGACATCGCCGAGGTGGTCTCCCGCAGCACCGGCATCCCGGTCTCCCAGCTGACCCAGGAGGAGCGGGACCGGCTGGTCAACCTGGAGGAGGTGCTGCACGATCGGGTGATCGGCCAGGACGAGGCGGTCACGGCCGTCTCCGAGGCCATCCGCCGCTCGCGGGCCGGTCTGGGCGACCCCGACCGGCCGGTGGGCAGCTTCCTGTTCCTGGGCCCGACCGGCGTGGGCAAGACGGAGCTGGCGCGGGCGCTGGCCGAGGCCCTGTTCGGTTCCGAGGACTCCATGGTCCGCGTCGACATGAGCGAGTTCCAGGAGCGCCACACCGCCAGCCGCCTGACCGGGGCGCCTCCGGGGTTCGTGGGCTACGAGGAGGCGGGCCAGCTCACCGAGGCGGTGCGCCGCCACCCCTACTCGGTGCTGCTGCTGGACGAGGTGGAGAAGGCCCACCCGGACGTGTTCAACCTGCTGCTCCAGCTGCTGGACGACGGCCGCCTGACCGACGGGCAGGGCCGGACGGTGGACTTTCGCAACACGGTGGTCATCATGACCAGCAACCTGGGGTCGGAGGCGATCACCGGCGGCGCGCCGATGGGCTTCACCGCCGACGGCCAGATGGACCCCGACACCGAGCAGCGGGTGATGCGGCGGCTGCGCGAGGAGTTCCGCCCCGAGTTCATCAACCGCATCGACGAGGTCATCGTCTTCAAGCAGCTCGGCGAGGAGCAGCTGGGCCGGATCACCCGGCTGCTGCTGGAGCGCACCGAGGAGCGGCTCAAGGCTCAGGACATCACCGTGCGGTTCACCGACGAGGCGGTGGGATGGCTGTCCGAGCGCGGCTACCAGCCCGCCTACGGTGCCCGGCCGCTGGCGCGCACCATCCAGCGCAACGTCGGCAACAGGCTGTCGCGCATGGTGCTGGACCAGCAGGTCGTGGCGGGCGACCACGTCCTGGTGGACGTGGACGACCAGGGGGATCTGCGCATCTCCACCGTGCAGTCGTACTGACGCTGTGGCCACGGGGCGGGCCGGAGCCCGCCCCCTGCGCCGTGATCTTGTGCTTATAGCGGGGTCGGGCGGTCGAGACACGCTATAAGCACAAGATCATCGCAGTTCAGGAACCTCATGTCCCACCAGGAACGTTTCCGGCCAGTCCGCTGGGAGGGTTCCTGACGCGACGGCCTCCGTGCCGCCCTGGGCTGGATCGTCGCGGCCCCGGCGGCCCGGCCCCGGAGGGCACCGGCCTCAGGACACCGGCCTCAGGGTTCCTGGTCGATCGCCGAACCCAGATCGGTCAGCCAGGCCAGGTGGCCCTGGAGAGCCGCTCGTCCGACCGGGGTCAGGCGGAACCAGGTCTTCGGCCGGCGCCCGACCGCTCCCTTGCGGACTTCGAGCAGGCCCGCGTCCTCAAGGGTGCGGCTGTGCTTGGAGACCATCGGGTCGCTGATGTCGAGCAGCGTGCGGACGGTGGCGAAGTCGACCCACTTGGCGCCTTGCAGCAGCGCGCACATCGCCAGTCGCGGGCCGGTCTCCAGGATCGGCTGGCGCCCGGCGGCGCCTCCCTGGGAGGCGTCGCCGCCGGGACGTTGCAACGCGGTCACGGGGTGACCCTTCCGTCCTCGACGCTGCGGCGCATGGCCGAGCGGACCAGCATCTGCCCCGCGAGCACGACCACGGCGACGGGCACCAGCGCGGCGAGCGCGAAGCCGATGAGGTCGCGCTCGACCAGGACGTTGATGCCGAGGTAACCGGCGCCCGTGACGACCAGGGCGGCGATCCACATCAGCCGGGCGCCGGGGTAGGAGGTGATGTGGCGCGGCAGGTACACCCCGCTGCGCCTGCGCTGGACGACCGCGTAGGCCGTGGCGACCAGGACCACCCCGAAGACGCCCCACTGGAAGTAGAGGCCGCTGCCGGGCAGGAGCGAGGACCAGATCGGCAGGCCGGCGATGAGCACGCTCGCGAGTGCGAAGAACACCCAGTAGGCGGCGGGCAGGTCGGTGTGGGCGGCGAGCTTGCGGCGGGCGTCGGCGACCTGGTCGAGCGCGGTATTGCTGTCCATGTCCTTCTCCTCTTTCGCATCTACTTTCTATATGGAAAGTAGATACCAAGGATAGGGTGCTGTCAAACACGGTCGAGCCCCGGAGAAGGCTGTTGGCACGGGATCACTTCGCCGACATGCGAAAACGCGTCGGCCGCATGCGGCCGACGCGTGTCGGGGCAGGACCCGTCGCGGTCGGCGCCGACCGCTCGCGACAGGTCAGGGAGCGCGGGGGCGGGCCGGGAGGCCCACCCCCGCGCGTCACGGTCAGCAGGCTCCGACGTCCCTCCAGACGCCCCACTCGCCCGTGGTCCCGGGCTCCTCCCCCCGCGTCCACCACTGGGCCCGGTACAGGCGTCCGCCGTGGCTGACCTGGTCGCCGCCGGTGTACACCTCACCCGGGGACCAGGCCGGGGTCTCGCACCCGTCCGGGTCGGTGGGGTCCGTCGGGTCCGTGGGGTCGGTCGGGGCGACCCCGCTCTCACGGATGCGGTCGCGGATCCACTCCCCCGCGGGCTTGAGCGACTCGGTTCCGGTCCAGGGTCCGTCGGCGGCGCAGGTGCCGGGCTCGAACACCGCGCCGGAGCGGAAGTCGTCGGAGAAGTTCCAGTTCACCCAGCTGATCTGCTCCTCGGCCAGGAGGTCGAGGTAGGCCTGGGCCGAGGCGAAGTCGTTGGCTCCGTCCCCGGTGGCCTCCTGGGTGCCGAACTCGGTGACGAACAGCGGCAGGTCCTGCGCCGCGGCCCGCAGGCCCTCCCGGTGGAAGTCGTCGTGCGTGGCGGCGTAGAAGTGGAAGACGTACATGATGTTGTCGGCGTCGACCGGGTCCGCGGTGATCTCGGTGTGGTCGGAGCCCTCGGACAGGCCGAGGGAGGACCAGCCGCGGGTGCCGACGAGCACGACGGCCTCGGGGTCCCCGGCGCGCACGACCGGGATGATCTCCTCCGCGTAGCCGCGGACCGCGTCCCAGGAGACCCCGTGGGGCTCGTTGGCGATCTCGTAGAGGACGTTGTCCTTGTCCGCGTGGACGGAGGCGATCTCCGAGAAGAAGGTGCGCGCCATGTCGGTGTTGTGGTTCGGGTCGCCGGGCGTGAGCATGTGCCAGTCGACGATGACGTACATGCCGCGCGCGGTGCCCTCCTCGATGAGCTCGTGGACCCGGTCGGTGAAGCCGCGCGGGTCGGTCTCGTAGCCGCCCTCCTGGATGTACATGGACACGCGCATGACGTCGGCGTTCCAGTCGTGGGCGAGTGCGTCCAGGGACCCGTCGGTGAGGCAGTCGCTGTACCACTGGAGTCCGTGGGAGCTCATCCCGGTGAGCTGGACGGTGTCGCCGTTCTCGTCGCAGAGCTTGAGGCCGCAGACCCGCAGTTGGCCGTGGGCCTCGACCGGGCTGGCGGCGGCCCGGGCCGGCGCCTCGGTCACCGCGGAGGCGGGGGCGGCCGGAGCGGCCGCGGCCGGGGCCGGGGCCTGCGCGGTGACGAGCGCGAGCGGGGCGAGCAGGAGCGCGCCCGCGAGGGCGGTGCGGATCGGGGCGGGACGCCGTCGTCGGGCGGGGGCGGGGGGTTGCGCCACTGTGGTTCCTCCAGCGGATGACGGCCCGGCGCCGCCCGGCTGGGCGGTCCGAACCGGAAGGAGTCTTTCCCGTGCAACCTAGGCCGATCATCACGCACGGGACAATCCCCCTGACGCAACGGATTCACTTCCGCGCACGCGCGCGCCGGGCGCTGCGCGCCGTCACCGCCGGTCCGGCCCCGGGCCCGTCCGCGCACGCGTGCGCTCCGGGCGTCCGGCGGGCGGCTCCTGCCGGCCGCCGGACGCCCGGGCGGCCCCGCCCGGGGACTCGGATGGAGTGGTGGTCAGCGCGGGGTGGCCCGCACGGAGTGGCCAGCGCGGGGTGGACGGCGCCCCCGGCGCACGGTGGAGCCGCAGGGCGCGCGGGCCACCGGCGGCGCGCGCCCCGCGGGCCCGGGGAGTGTTCCGAGAAGGTCCGGCGGGTGCCTCAGGCGGGTTCGGGCTGGGGCTCCGGACCCGGCGGCTCTGGGACCGGTACCGGACCGGGCGGTTCCGGCTCGGGCACGGGCTCGGGCGGGGAGGGAGGCGGCATCGGGGTCGGAGGGAACGGGTCCGGCGGCATCGGATCCGGCTCGCGCAGGGTGCCGTCACGGGTACGGGTGTGCATGTGTCCTCCTCACGGGCGCGGCCCGCGGGCTCCGCCGCCCGCGCACCGCGCCGCTCGTCAGGCCCCGGCCCGGAGCCGGGGCAGAACCTCCTCCGCGTAGAACGCGAAGAAGCCGTCCTGGTCGTCGCCCACCTGGCAGACGTAGACCTCGTCCACACCGGCCTCCAGGTACGGGCGGATCGCCGCCACGTGCACCTCCGGGTCGGGTCCGCAGGCGATCTCCTCCGCCACCATGTCCTCCGTCACCAGGCCCCGGGTGAGCTGCTCGAAGTGGCGCGGCAGCGGCAGCAGCTGGGGCGCCTCGCCCGCCAGCGCCTCGTTGGGCCAGCGCTCGTGCGCCACGCGCCGGGCCTCGGCCTCGCTCGGGGCCCAGCAGACCTTGAGCCCGCCCTGGACGGGCTTGCCGTCTCCGCCCTCGGCGCGGAAGTTCTCGACCGTCTCGTCGCTGGGCGCCACCTGGATCAGGCCGTCGGCCTCCCTGGCCGCCAACCCGGTGGCCTTGGGACCGAACGCCGACATGTAGATCCTCGGCGGCTCCTCCGGCAGCGTGTACAGGCGCGCGGTGTCCACCTCGTAGTGGCGGCCCCGGTGGGTGACGAGCTTGCCGGTCCACAGCTTGCGCATCACCTCCATGGCCTCCTCCAGCATCTCCAGGCGCCGGGCCGCGGGCGGCCAGGGCTGGCCGAGGATGTGCTCGTTGAGCGCCTCGCCGGTGCCCACGCCCAGGGTGAACCCGCCCCGGACCATCGCGGCGGCGGTCGCCGCGGCCTGCGCGACCACCGCCGGGTGCACGCGCGTGGTCGGGCAGGTCACCGCCGTGGTGACCGGCAGGGACGTCACCTGCCCGATGGCGCCGACCACCGACCACACGAAGGGGCTCTGCCCCTGCGCGTCCAGCCAGGGGTGGTAGTGGTCGGAGATCCACAGGGAGTCGAACCCGGCCTCCTCGGCGGCCCGCGCCTGGCGGACCAGTTCCTGCGGCCCGTGCTCCTCGCTGGCGAGAAAGTATCCGAAACGCGTCACGTCGTGTGTCCCCCGATTCGCGATCACCGGTCACCGTTCTCCGCGGTGGCCTCCGCTCACCGTCCGGGCTCGTGCGGCCCGTCCGGTCCCGGTCCGTCCGGCCCGGCTCCTTCCGTTCCGTCCGCGCCCTGCTCCCGGCCTCCGGGCGCGCCGCCGCCCTCGTCGTCCCTCTGGTTGAGGCGCCTGCCCGCGCGCTCGTTGAGCGCCGTGGGCAGCTTGAGCACCCGGTTGACCACGGTGTCGTCCGCCTCGCGGCCGGGTCTGCGCTCCACCGGTCCACCCGGGTCCGGCAGGACCCGGTCCATGACGCGCATGGCGCCCTGGACGAAGGAGGGGCACAGCCCCCGGGCGGCGATGGCCGCCCGGGCCAGTGGCGTGAGCACCAGGTAGCTGCGCCCCCGCGCGGCCGCCTCCACGATCCGGCGGGCCGCGCGCTCCCCGCTCACCGAGACCAGGGGCAGCCCGGCGCCCAGGGAGAACCAGGTGTACTCGTCCTCGGGGTCGCCGGAGAAGACGGCGGCCTTGTGGGAGCCGGTGCGCATCAGGCCCGGGACCACGGTGGTGACCCGCACTCCCCGGCGCGCGACCTCGGCCCCCAGCCCCTCGGAGAGGC
This sequence comes from Nocardiopsis alborubida, assembly GCF_012396365.1. Taxonomy (GTDB): domain Bacteria; phylum Actinomycetota; class Actinomycetes; order Streptosporangiales; family Streptosporangiaceae; genus Nocardiopsis; species Nocardiopsis alborubida. The sequence goes on from NZ_JAAXPG010000015.1 coordinate 178,720, forward strand.
CGACCTCGGCGAACTTGGCGCAGGAGTAGGGCAGCAGGTGCGGCACGCTCAGGTGTCCGCCGATGGAGGTGATGGTGACCAGGGAGCCGCGGGTGCGCTCCAGCGGGCCGATCGCGGCCCGGGAGATGCGCAGCGGCGCCCAGAACATCGTCTCCATGGCGTCGCGGAAGTGGCTCTCCGAGAGCGTCTCGTGCGGCCCGACCTGGATGATGCCCGCGTTGTTGACGACGAAGTCCAGGTGGCCGAAGGCCTCGGTGGCCTCCTCGATCAAGCCCTCGGCGCACTCGGGGTCGCGGATGTCGCACCGGACGCCGCGCGCCCGCACGCCCCGCTCCTCCAGGTCGGCCACCGCCCGGTCGAGTTCGTCCTGTCCGCGGGCGCAGACCACGACCGACGCGCCGCGCTGGCCGAACTCGCGGGCCAGCTGGAGTCCGAGCCCGCGGGAGCCGCCGGTGATGAGCGCGACCCTGCCCTCCAGGAGGGCGGGCCGCCGCGCGCCGGTCAGCGCCGCGGCGCCCAGGCCCAGGGCCGCACCGGCCACCATCCAGGGGACCGTCCCGCCGCGCCGGCCGCGCCGCCGCGGTCGGGGTTCCTCCCACCGGTCGCGTCTGTCCCGGAGTCGGGACGCCGCCCAGCCCGCACCGGCCAGGACCAGGGGCGCCCTGCGGCGGATCACCGGCCGCCCCGTCCGCCGTGGCCGCGAGCCGGGCCCGCGGTGGATGCCAGCGCCATGTCACTCCCTGTGCGTCGGAGAAGAGCGTTCCAGGGGGATGTGGGTGTACGGCTACCCGAGGCGGCGGAGCGAAAACGGCCGGTGGCCGCGCTCAGGTCCGCGTCCCCGAGCCGGTCCCCGTCAGCGGCGGCGGCGACCGCGGGCGCCGCCGCGCACACGGGTGCCGCGGCCCCGCGCCACGTGTCCCGGCGGGGCCGGGGAGCGTCTCACTGGCCGCCGGGCTGGTAGTCGCCCTTGGGCTTGGCGGGCTGGTTGGGAACGCCGTGCGGCGGCGGGCTCGACGCGGGAGCGGCGGTGTTCTCGCTCACCGGTGAGCCGCCGGTGGGCGGCCCGGGGCGCTCGGGCTGGAAGTCCTGCGAGCCCTCGGAGGGTTCGGCGCCCTGTTCCAGTTCGATCAGGCGGTGCTCCAGGATCTCCAGGACGTTGATCCGGTTGGCGTGGTCGGACTCGTAGCCGATGAGCTGGCGCATCTGGTCGGCGTCGAGCGAGCGGACACGGTGCTGGAGCGTCCCCAGCGGAAGGCCCTCGTAGCCCTCGATCGGGGGCTGGGTCTCGTGCTGCATCGACGTTCACTCCCTCTTCTGTCTGTACGGAACCCCTGTACGGAACCGGGGTGACAGGCGTACGGCTACCCGTGAGCCCGAACGCGAAACCGCAGGTGGCCACGGCCGTGCGGTACCGGGGAAGGGCTGCGTCCGCCGAAGGCGGGATCCCTTCGCGCACGTGCGGGAGGAAGAGGGGGCGGTCGTGGCCGGCACGGCACGGGAGGGCGCCGAACCGCCGGTGCGGGGGCGATGTCGGTGCGCCTCCCCCGCTCGCTGTACTCTCCGCACGCCGGTCGACCCGCCCACGCGCGACGGCCGGGCGAACAGCCACACGAGGGAGAGATTCCATGACCTACGTCGCCGCCCCCGAGCGGTACGAGACGATGCCCTACCGGCGGTGCGGCCGCAGCGGCCTGCGCCTGCCCGCCCTGTCCCTGGGGCTGTGGCACAACTTCGGCCACGAGCGCGGCATCGAGGACCAGAGCGCCATCCTGCTGCGCGCGTTCGACCTGGGCGTGACCCACTTCGACCTGGCCAACAACTACGGTCCCCCGCCCGGCTCGGCGGAGGAGAACTTCGGGCGGGTCATGGCCCGGGACCTGCGCCGCCACCGCGACGAGATCGTGGTCTCGACCAAGGCCGGGTACCTGATGTGGCCCGGCCCCTACGGCGAGTGGGGCTCGCGCAAGTACCTGCTCTCCAGCCTGGACCAGAGCCTGGAGCGCATGGGCCTGGAGTACGTGGACGTGTTCTACCACCACCGGCCCGACCCCGACACCCCGCTGGAGGAGTCCATGGGCGCGCTGGACACGGCGGTGCGCCAGGGCAAGGCCCTGTACGCGGGCGTGTCCAACTACTCCCCCGAGCGGACGCGCGAGGCCGCGGCGATCCTGCGCGACCTGGGCACGCCGATGCTCATCCACCAGCCCTCCTACTCGATGTTCAACCGGTGGGTGGAGGACGGTCTGCTCGACGTGCTCGACGAGGTCGGCGCGGGCTCCATCGCCTACTCCCCGCTGGCGCAGGGGCTGCTGACCGACCGCTACCTCCACGGTGTGCCGGAGGGTTCGCGTGCGGCCGGGAGCAGCCCGTTCCTGAACGCCGAGGGCATCACCGAGGAGGTGCTGGAGCGGGTGCGCGGGCTCGACGCGGTCGCCCGGCGGCGCGGGCAGTCGCTGGCCCAGATGGCGCTGGCCTGGGTGCTGCGCGGCGGCCGGGTGACCTCGGCGGTGATCGGCGCGAGCAGCGTCGCGCAGCTGGAGGACAACGTGGCAGCGGTCGCCAACCTGGAGTTCGACGCCGAGGAGCTCGCCGAGATCGACCGGTACGCCCCCCGCGCGCGCTGAGGGCGGAGCCGTCGCGCCTGCGGCCCCGCCCACACCTGGTGACCATCGGCCCCGCCTCGGACCTCCGACCGTCCGCGGCGGGGCCCGCGCGTTCCGCGCCGCGCACCGTCACGGCACGACGACCAGCGCTTCCGCGGCGTGAGGCGTGACACGCCCGCGTTTGGAGCACCCGCCACGGGTTAGGCGCATGCGTACGCATCCCCGCTCCGAGGAGCCCAGAAGAGGAAGGCGGTGCAGGTAGCCGTGAAGAACGTGTTCGTGGTCGGCCTGGACGAGCACAACCTGGAGATCCTGCGCAGAACCCCCACGGGTCGGCACTGCGAGTTCCACCAGCTGCTGAACCTGGACGAGCTCCAGGTCGGCGAGGTCGACATCCAGGAACTACTGGCCAAGGCGGAGAGGATCCTGGACGACTTCGACGGGAGCGTCGACGCGATCGTGGGCTACTGGGACTTCCCCGTGACCCTGTTCGTGCCCATCCTGTGCTCCCGTCGCGGCCTCCCCTCGGCCTCCCTCGAATCCTTCGTCAAGTGTGAGCACAAGTACTGGAGCAGGCTGGAACAGCAGAAGGTCATCGACGAGTACCCCGCCTTCGGCCTCGTCGAGCTGTCCGAGGACGACCCCCAGCCCCCCGAGAGCCCGACCTACCCGATGTGGCTCAAGCCGGTGAAGTCCGCCTCCTCCGAGCTGGCCTACAAGGTCAGCGACGACGAGGGGTTCCAGGAGGCGGTGTCCCTGCTCCGCGACGGGATCGACCGCATCGGCCGCCCCTTCGAGCAGATCCTGGACATGGTGGACCTGCCCCCCGAGATCTCCTCCGTGGGCGGGCGCACCTGCCTGGCCGAGGCCGCGATGCAGGGCGTGCAGGCGGCCGTCGAGGGCTACGTGTACAAGGGCGAGGTCGTGGTCTACGGCGCCCTGGACTCGGTCGACTACCCGGGCAGCTCGGTGTTCCTCAAGCACCAGTACCCCTCCGGCCTCCCCGAGAACGTGTCCCGGTGGATGGCGGAGGTCGCCGTCAAGGTCATCGAGCGGGTCGGGATGGACAACTCCACGTTCAGCGTCGAGTTCTTCTACGACCCCGTGGAGGAGAAGCTGGGCCTGCTGGAGGTGAACACGCGCCACTCCCAGTCCCACGCCGAACTCTTCGAACTGGTGGACGGGGTCGCCAACCACGAGCGCATGCTGCGGCTGGGCCTGGGCCAGGACCCCGCCCTGCACGAGGACGCCCGGGGCGAGTACCAGGTGGCCGCGGAGTGGTACTACCGCCGCTTCGAGGACGGGGTCGCCGCGCGCGTGCCCACCGCCGAGGAGGTGGCCGCGCTGGAGGAGTCCCTGCCCGGCGTGACGATCGAGATCGTGCCCAAGCAGGGCGAGCGGCTCTCGGACATGAACGCCCAGGACAGCTACAGCTACGAGCTCGCCAAGATCACCATCGGCGCCGAGGGCGAGACCGAGATGCGCGCCAAGTACGAGCGGTGCGTGGACGAGCTCAGGTTCGAGTTCGAGGCGCAAGACGGCTCGAAGGACAAGCTGGCCGAGCACTAGGAGGGGCCCCGGTCCATGCACGTGGTCAACAACCTGCCCAACGCCGTCCACGAGGACGAGCACCTGTGGATACCGATGTCGGACGGTGTGCACCTGGCCGCCAGGGTGTGGCGGGCGACCTCCTCCGACGTCTCCCCCGTCCCGGCGGTCCTGGAGTACATCCCCTACCGCAGACGCGACCTGACGTCGGTGCGCGACTCGATGCACCACCCCTACATCGCCGGACACGGCTACGCCTGCGTCCGCGTGGACATGCGGGGCACCGGTGACTCCGAGGGCGTGCTCACCGACGAGTACCTGGAGCGCGAGCAGCAGGACGCCGAGGAGGTGCTGGCCTGGCTGGCCGAGCAGCCCTGGTGCGACGGCCAGACCAGCATGATGGGCCTGTCCTGGGGAGGGTTCGCCGCGCTCCAGGTGGCGGCCCGCCAGCCCCCGAGCCTGGGCGCGATCGTCATCAGCTCCTTCACCGACGACCGCTACGGCGACGACTTCCACTACATGGGCGGCTGCCTGCTGTCGGACAACCTCGCCGAGGCGGGGACGATGTTCTCCGCGGGCACCTGCCCGCCGGACCCGGTGACCGTCGGCGACGCGTGGCGGCGGATGTGGCACGAGCGGCTGGAGGCCACCGAACCGTGGGTCCTGGAGTGGCTGCGCCACCAGCGGCGCGACGACTACTGGCGGCACGCGTCGGTGAGCGAGGACTACTCCAAGGTGCGCTGCCCCGTGCTGGCCTCCAGCGGGTGGGCGGACGGCTACTCCAACGCCGTCTTCCGGCTGCTGGAGAACCTGGAGGCGCCCAGCCGGGGGCTGATCGGCCCCTGGTCGCACCGCTACCCGCACATGGGCAGCCCCGGCCCGGCGATCGGCTACCTCCAGGAGGTCGTGCGCTGGCTGGACCGCTGGCTCAAGGGCAGGGAGAACGGCGTCGACGAGGGCCCGTCCCTGTGGGCGTGGATGCAGGACAGCGTGCCTCCCTCCACCGCCTACACCGAGCGCCCCGGCCGGTGGGTGCGCGAGGCCGAGTGGCCCTCGCCGAGCGTGGAGTACCGCGGCTACCCGCTGGCCAGGTACCGGATCGGCCGCCCCGGCGAGGAGGTGCACTCGGAGTCGCTGACCGTGCGGTCGCCGCTGACGGTGGGCCAGTTCGCGGGCAAGTGGGCCTCCTACAACGCCCCGCCGGACCTGCCCTACGACCAGCGCGAGGAGGACGGCGGTTCCCTGGTCTTCGACAGCGACGTCCTGTCCGAGGACGTGGAGATCCTGGGCGCCGCCGAGGTGGAGCTGGACGTGTCGGTCACCGAACCGGTGGCCATGGTCGCCGCCAGGCTGGTGGACGTCGCACCGGACGGCAGCGCCACGCGGGTGACCTACGGGCTGCTCAACCTCACCCACCGCGACAGCCACGAGCACCCCGAGAAGCTCGAACCCGGTGAGATCTACCGGGTGAGGGTGACGATGAACGGTGTCGCGCAGGCGTTCCCGGCGGGGCACCGCGTCCGGCTGTCGCTGTCCACCTCCTACTGGCCGCTGGCCTGGCCGCCGCCCAAGCCCGCGCTGCTGACCGTGCACCCGGAGAACAGCAGGCTGCTGCTGCCGGTGCGTCCGCGCTCGGAGGCCGACGAGCCGAACCCGCAGCCCTTCGGGGAGCCGGAGTCGGCGCCGGAGATCTCCACCACGCGCCGGGAGAAGCCGGAGCACAGCTGGACCGTCTACAGGGACCTGGTGGACACCCGGTCGGCCCTGGAGATCGTCAAGGACGGCGGCATCCTGCACTTCGACGACATCGACCTGGACGTCGGGCGGCGCGCCTACGAGTACTACGAGTCCGTGGCGGGCGACTTCACGTCCGCGCGCGGTGAGTCGACGTGGACCATGCGCTTCGCGCGGGACGGGTGGCGGACCCGGACCGAGACCCACACGTCGCTGGAGTGCACCGAGACCGAGTTCCGGGTGTACGCGACGCTGGACGCCTTCGAGAACGACGAGCGGGTCTTCTCCCGGCAGTGGACCGAGACGCTGCCCCGCGACCACCTGTGATCCGCCGCCGGTGATCCAGCCGGTGACCCGCGGCCGTTCGCGGCCGGGGGACGGAGTGCGCCCCGGCCCGGTGAGGGCCGGGGCGCCCGCGTGTGCGGAGGCGCCCCGCAGGCCGCCGTGCCGACCGGGCCTCTGACCGGGGGCTCCCGCGTGCGCGAAGGCGCCCCGGCCCCGGGGTGGCAGGGCGCGCCCGGCCTCGGTGGTGAGGGAACCGGACAGCGCACGGTGGCCCCGAAAGCCACAGAAGTCCCGTACGCCCCTGTTCGGACACGCCCGGACCGGGGCAGGGGACGGGGTGAGGGACCCGGTCCGGGGCTCAGGGGGCTCAGAGGACGCGTGGGGCCGGGGCCGGGAACAGCGACACCGGAGCGAACCGATCGAGGGGGACGGTCTCGATGCCCACAGAACACCAGGAGGCGCACCGGCAACAGGGAGCGCACCCGTCACCGGACGCGGGGCCCCGGCCGGGGGCGGAACTCCGGCCGGGGACGCGCCGCCCCACCGCGGCGGAGACCGCACGCGTGCTCTCCTCGGTCGTACTGCCCAACCTGGCGCGGGGCGTGATCGTGCGCCGCCCGCTGATGACGGGACTGGTCGCCGGTCTGGACGCCGACCGCAGGGCGGTCTCGCTCCTGCGCGGTCTGCGCGAGCGCCACGGCGACGACCCGCTGCCGCTGCGCCTGGCGGGGCGGCGGCTCGCCCTGGTCCTGTCCGCGGAGGACGTGGGCCGACTCCTGCGGGAGACACCCGAGCCCTTCTCCCCCGGCGGTATGGAGAAGCGCGGCGCGCTCTCCCACTTCCAGCCGCACGGGGTGCTGGTCTCCGACCACGCCGCCCGGGCCGGGCGGCGCGCGGCCAACGTCGCCGCCCTGGTGCCGAACCAGACGATCCACCCCGACGGGGACGTCATCGCCGGGCAGGCGGACGACGAGGCGCTGGCGCTCAGGCTGGCCCTGCGGGACGGGGAGGTGCTGGACTGGCGCAGGTTCGCCGACTCCTTCCACGCCATGGCCCGGCGCGTGGTCTTCGGATCGTTCGCCGCGGAGGACCGCCGCACGACCGAACTCCTGCACGCCTTGCGCTCGCGCGCGAACTGGTCCTACGCCGCTCCCGCCGACCACGCGGCGAGGGAGGAATTCCTCGGGCGGGTGCGCGCCGGCGTCGAACGCGCCGAACCGGGCAGCCTCGCCGCCCGCCTGGTCGCGGGGACGGCGGCCGCGGAGCCGCCCGCCGGGTGCCCCCACAGCGGCGGAGGCGGCCGCGGCGGAGAGCTCCATGGAGGGGGCCGCCGCGGCGGGGGCGGCGCGTCGGCCTCCACCGGGAACGGCCACGGCGCGGACGTGCGGCCGGAGGACCAGGTGGCGCACTGGCTGTTCGCGTTCGACGCGGCCGCCATCGCCGCGTTCCGGTCCCTGGCGCTGCTGACCTCGCTCAGCCCCGGCGCCCACGCGGCCCGCGAGGAGGCCGAGGGCCGCGAGGGACTCGATCTGCCGCTGCTGCGGGCGACGGTGCGCGAGTCGGTGCGGCTGTGGCCGACCACGCTCATGGTGATCCGGGAGAGCACGCGGGAGACGGCCTGGCGGGAGGAGGTGTTCGAGGCGGGAACGGCCTTCCTCATCGCGAGCTCCTACTTCCACCGGGACTCCTCGCGGCTTCCGTACGCGGACGCGTTCGAGCCGGAGATCTGGCTCGACGGACGCGCCGAGGCGGAGCCGGGCATCGTGCCCTTCAGCTACGGCCCCGCCGGGTGCGCGGCGCGCGACCTGGTGCCGCTGACGGTGTCGCTGTACCTGCGCGCCCTGCTCCGGGGCCGGGACCTGGCCCGCGTGGACGCGGGCGGCCCGCTGCCCGCGTCGGGCCTTCCCGCCTCGCTGAACCACTTCGCACTGCGGTTCTCGCTTTGAAGTCCCGGTCCGGACCCGTCCCGGGCCCGGACCGGAAGCATTCGAGGAGGAGACATGAGCGTCGTCGAACAGATGCTGGGCACCCGCTCCGACCGCCGGGGCGACGGGGTCGAGGAGAAGGTGCGGGCCTGCATCGAGGCCTGCGGCGCGTGCGCGCAGGCGTGTGTGCTGTGCGCGGACGCCTGCCTGGGCGAGCGGGCGGTGGCCGAACTGGTCGCGTGCGTGCGCCTGGACATGGACTGCGCCGACGTGTGCGAGTCGACCCAGCGGGTGCTCTCCCGCCGGACCGGGGAGGACGACACCCTCGTCCGGGTCCTGGTGAAGGCGTGCGCGGAGGCCTGCCGCCTGTGCGGCGAGGAGTGCGACCGGCACGCCGCTCAGCACGAGCACTGCTGGGTGTGCGCCGAGGCGTGCCGCCGCTGCGAGTGCGCGTGCCGTGAGCTTCTCGCGGCCCTGTGAGGGGCCGCGCCCCCCAGCTGAAGGAGGAAGGCGATGGAGTGGCCGACACTCGGCGGGCTGTTCGGGATCCTGATGGCCCTCGTCATCCCGATCGGGGTGATCTTCCTCGTGCTGTGGATCATCCGCAGGGACACGATCCGCAAGCAGGAGGCCGTGCGCTCCCCGGACTACTGGAAGGAGCGGCCGGAGGGCAGGCGCTACCCGACCGGTTGGGACAGGGGCAGCATTCCCGGCCTGGGGACCGCCCGGCCCGGGGAGGGAACCGCGGACGCCTCGTCCGGTGAGGATTGGAGGCCGCCGCCCGAGGGAGGCGACCCGCCCGACCGCGGGGGTTCGCCTCCCGACGACGACTGGCGGCCGCCGCCCGCGGGGCGGTGACCCGGGGCGGCGCGGCGGCCCGGCGGGCGGGCCCGGACCCGGTCGGCGGAATTCCGTTCCGGGTCGGGACTGTGATCGGCGGCCGGGCTCAGACCCGGCCGGCGGGGAAGCCGCCGGTGGCGACCGGACCCCACCGCTTCGGGGTGACGCGGATCAGGGACTTGCCCTGACGGCGCATGGCCTGGCGGTACTCGTCCCAGTCGGGGTGCTCCCCGGAGATCACCCGGAAGTACTCGACCAGGGGCTCGACCGCGTCCTCCCCGTCGATGACCTCGGCCTCGCCGTCGACCTGGACCCAGGCGCCGTCGAAGTCGTCGGACAGGACCAGGACGCTGACCCGGGGGTCGCGCCGGGCGTTGCGGGTCTTGGCGCGCTCGGGGTAGGTGGAGACCACGATCCGGCCCTGGGCGTCGACGCCGCAGGTCACCGGGGAGGCCTGGGGCTCGCCGTCCGCGCGGCGGGTGATGAGGAGCGCGTGATGGCGGGGACGCACGAACTCCAGCAGGCCGTCCAGGTCGACGCGGGTGTTGGTGGCGATCGAAGGGCTCATCGTTTCGCTTTCGCTGCTCGCGGGTCCACGCGCCTCGCGCGGACCGGGACAGCGTATCCGCCCTGGGGCGGGGGCGGTCGGAGCCGACGCGCGGTCGCGGACGGCTCCTCGCGTCAGCCGTGATCGGACGGGGTCCCGGGGCGTTCGCGGCCGGGCGGGGTTCCCGGTCGGTCTCGGCCGGAGGGGGTGTGGAGCGCCAGGAACTCCCTGCCGCGTCGCCGGTGGAGCGCCCGCACCGGGAGCATGGCGCACGGGACCAGGACTCCGGCGAGGGCGATCGTCCCCAGCACGGCACGCGGGCAGGCCGGTCCCGGGGCCGCCCTCGGGCGGTGCGGCCCCGGGACCGTAGCAGGTTCACTCGGCGCCGAAGTCCTCGCGGCTGAGGTCCTGCTCCTCCATCCTGTCCTGGAGCTCGGCCTCCAGCTCCCCCCGGGTGTCCGGCTCGCGGGCGTCGTCGCTGTGGTCGGCGTCGACGACCTGGTCGGTGTCCGTGGTCTTGGGCCTCGACTCCTCCGGAACGCTCATGTCCGCCCTCCTCCCTGTCGGATTACTGGCCCGCCCCTACCCCGAGCCACCAGGGATCACACGCCTGTCTTGTACCTCAGGAGTCACACGGGCGTCACTGCGCGGTCGCGTTTTTGATGAGCGGCGCGTCCCGCGTGAACATCCGGAACCCGACGCTGTGGTACAGCCCGCGCGCCCGGGGGTGCCCCGGCGCGCCCAGGCAGACGACCGTCGCGTGGTTGGCCCCGGCGGCCCGCGCCAGACGCATCCCGTGCAGGAGCATCGCCCTGCCCAGTCCCAGACGGCGGTAGTCCGGATGCGTGCCGACCGGCTCGAACTCGACGGTCCTGTTGACCTCGTCGAACCACATGATCGTCGAGGACGCCATCGTTCCGTCCGGCGCCTCCACCAGGACGTGCAGGTCGCCGCGGTACCCCGCCGTCCGCCGGACGCCACGGTAGGCCTCGGCCGTGTACGCCGAGGGGGCCCAGGCATCCAGATGGGCCCGGACCGCGGCCTCCGGTCCGGCCTCGTCGGCGGTGCGGAACCGGAATCCGGTCGGCAGCACCGGCTCTTCCACGTCGGTGAGGTCGCGCTCGTTGAGCTGGGTCCAGGACCCGTTGTCGCCGAGCGAGTCCGGGTCGGTCCCATAGCCGTGCGCCGCCCACCGCTCCAGTCCGAACTCGTCGACGGCGCTGGGCACCACCGTGCGTTCGACGCCCGCCGCCGTGGCGTCGTACCAGTCGATCACCTCGTCGACCAGCCCGGCGTGGTCGGGGTGGACCTGGTACATCAGGTAGGCGCTGGTGACGTCCCTGACGGAGCCGTCGCTCAACCTCACCCGGTGCGGAAGACGGGCCCAGCCCCACGCCACCAGTTCCCCGCCGGAGAACCACAGGCGACGCGGCCAGGTCGCGCCGTCGCTGGCGTGCCCCCTGCCCCAGTTCCAGGCCAGCTCGCCGAACGACGCGTCGCTGTTCACCAGGTCCGGGCGGGTGGCGGTGACGCGCTGTGCCAGCCCCTGCATGAGCTGCACGTCCGCGGCGGTCACAAGTTCGAAACTCGTCATGGTGCGCCACTGTGTCAGGGCGTCGCGAAGCCGTCGAGCGGTTTTCCGGGCCATCCCCGCGTGCGCGGGGAGCACGCATGCAGTGTCAATCACCACAGGCGAAGTGAGGGACCATCCCCGCGTGCGCGGGGAGCACCAGGAGCTGGCGTTCCAGGGGTCGTACTTCGCGGGACCATCCCCGCGTACGCGGGGAGCACGCGCTACGCATCGGCATCCCCGTCCTGCTGGGAGGACCATCCCCGCGTGCGCGGGGAGCACCGCCCGCCCTCCGCGAACCCAGCCAAGCCCCAGGGACCATCCCCGCGTGCGCGGGGAGCACGTAGTACTGCCCCCTGTACTACCAAGGCGCTCGGGACCATCCCCGCGTGCGCGGGGAGCACAAGGTCAAGGGCAACTTGACCCCCTTCGAGCTGGGACCATCCCCGCGTGCGCGGGGAGCACTCCTTCCACGCGCTCACGGCGCTGTGGACCGGGGGACCATCCCCGCGTGCGCGGGGAGCACATCGCCCGCGACCGCAAGTCGGCGTGGATCGAGGGACCATCCCCGCGTGCGCGGGGAGCACCCGCCGTTGGTGATCATGGTGGAGTCGCTGTTGGGACCATCCCCGCGTGCGCGGGGAGCACGAGTCGATCGCGAAGATCAGTTCGTTCGACTCGGGACCATCCCCGCGTGCGCGGGGAGCACACAGGTCAGATGCGAAGTCGGCCCCGAAACCGGGGACCATCCCCGCGTGCGCGGGGAGCACCCGGCCCCCTCGGGCAAGGAGGTCAAGCGGGTGGGACCATCCCCGCGTGCGCGGGGAGCACACGATGTCAGCGATCAGGACCATGATCCGGTCGGGACCATCCCCGCGTGCGCGGGGAGCACTTCCTCCCCGTCCGGCCGCTCCGGCCGGTCGGGGGACCATCCCCGCGTGCGCGGGGAGCACCGCGTCAATCGTTCGTTGACGATGGTGTCAGGGGGACCATCCCCGCGTGCGCGGGGAGCACATCGTGCTGGCCATCGACGAGTGCCAGGAGCTGGGACCATCCCCGCGTGCGCGGGGAGCACCTGTGCAACAAGAGGTCCTCTGGCACGGCGACGGGACCATCCCCGCGTGCGCGGGGAGCACAACAGCAGGACGTGCCAGTGGGGGTGCCACCCGGGACCATCCCCGCGTGCGCGGGGAGCACAGTCAACGACCTGCGAACTTACCAGTGGCAAGCAGCCGTTTTTCCAACTTCTTCAGAAACAGACAAAAGCACCACAAACCCCAACAAGCTCAAATAACCCACCGAGTACCGAAACGATGCCGCTCCAGAAAGTTCCAAACTACGGCCCACTCTCCCCCTTCGCCGCCCGTTCCGCGAATCCTGTGGAAAGTCCCTGGCACACGCCAAACAGCCCTCGCACCAGTCAGGACCGTTGGGGCCATGCCCTGCCCGGGTCTCCGGCGGTAACGGTCGGGAACGTTGGGTACTTGTGTAGGCACTGTCAGTTCCATGGGGATCGACGGCGCCCGTGTCGAGGCGCCGGGCTGACGGGGGCGCCCCGGACTCCGGTCCATGAGGGCATCGGCACCAGTGGACTCGACCGGGAGGGCGAAAGATGCGGCACAGGAGTGTGTGGACGGTCGTGGAGGACCGACCGGAGTTCCCCCGTCTGAACCAGGACGTGGAGGTCGACGTCGCGGTGGTGGGAGGCGGCCTCGTCGGGCTGACCACCGCGCTGCTGGCGCGGAGGGCCGGGGCCGGCAGCGTCGCGGTGCTGGAAGCCGGACGCCTGGGGCAGGGCACGACCGGGCACACCACCGGCAAGGTCACCTCCCAGCACGGGCTGGTCTACGCAGGGCTGGTCGACCGCCACGGCCAGGACCTGGCCCGCGTGTACGCCGACGCCAACCAGGCCGGGGTGGAACTGGTCGCCGAGCTGGCCGGTGAGTACGGCATCGACTGCGACCTCACCCGCGCACCCGCCGTGGCCTACACCCGTGACCCCGAGCAGCGCCGGACCCTGGAGGAGGAGGCGGCCGCGGCCCAGCGCCTGCGCCTTCCGGCGTCGCTGGTGGAGACGACCGACCTGCCCTTCGGGATCGAGGCGGCGGTACGGTTCGACCACCAGCTGCACTTCCACGCGGGCCGCTACGTCGCCGGGCTGGCCGAGGCGCTGTCGGCGGCCGGTGCGCGGGTGTTCGAGCACACCCGCGCGTTGGAGGTGGAGGAGGAGCGGGACGGCACCGTGCGGGTGCGCACCGCCGACGCGACGGTCCGCGCGAACCTCGTGGTGGTGGCGACGCTGTTGCCGATCAACATGATCGGGGGGTACTTCGCCAAGGCGCGCCCCTACCGGTCCTTCGGGTTGGCGGCCCGGCTCCGCGGCCCGGCACCGCGGGAGATGGCGATCTCGGTCGACTCGCCCAGCAGGTCCACGCGGCCGTGGCTGGACCGCGGCTCCAACGGGCTGGTCGTCGTGGGCAACGGCCACGAGACCGGCACCGGGCAGGACACGCAGGCGCTGTGGGACGACCTGGAGCAGTGGACCAGGTCCACCTTCGACGTGGACGCGGTGGAGTACCGCTGGTCGGGCCAGGACTACACCACGGCCGACCAGGTGCCCTACATCGGTCGTTCACCGATGAACGACCGGATCCTGGTGGCGACGGGGTTCAACAAGTGGGGCCTGAGCAACGGCAGCGCCGCCGCCATCATGTTGAGCGACCTCCTGCGAGGCCGTGACAACCCCTGGCTGGCGATGTTCGACGCGACCCGCGTCGGTGACGCCAAGGCCGTGGGACGGCTCATCAAGGACAACCTCAAGGTCGGCGCGGACATGGTCGGCGGACACCTGGGCCGGCTGCGTCCCCACCACGGCCGCCACCTGGAGCGGGGGCAGGGCGGCGTCATCGAGACCGACGGCGACTCCGTCGGCGCGTACCGCGACGAGCGGGGCGAACTCCACGCCGTCAGCCTGAACTGCACCCACCTGGGCTGCCGCCTGGCCTGGAACGCGGCGGAGACCAGTTGGGACTGCCCCTGCCACGGCTCCCGCTACGACACCGACGGCAGTGTGCTCAACGGTCCAGCGGTCAAGCCCCTGCCCACCGTCGACCTCGACGACTCCTGACGCGCGCTTCCCTGGAGCTGGCCGGAAGCCTCCCGGAGCCCGGGCCCGTGGCCGCGATGCCCGCAGGAGCTGACCGGCCCGGCGCCGCGCGTTCACGGGTGTCCGGTCTGCGGCCGGACGCTGTTCTATGGTCGATAGAATAAAAACTATCGTCCATAGAACCCACCGCGTGCGAGGCCCCGACCATGTCCGAGCCACCCCGACGCAACAGCGCCCCGGCCCTCCTGCTCACCGGGATGGCCTGTGCGCTACTGCTGCTCACGGCCCTCTTCATGAACGCCGAGGACCCCGGCGCCGCGGACTCCCCCGGCGAGACCGCCGCCGACACGGTCAGCGATGAGATGCGGGCCGCCGGAGAGGAGATCGCCCGCAGGGACCCGGCCGACCCGCACGCGATGGGACCCGTCGACGCCCCGGTGGTGATGGTCGCCTACTCCGAC
>NZ_JAAXPG010000016.1 GCF_012396365.1 Nocardiopsis alborubida
GGGTGGGGGCGGGGGCGGTACTGACCGTGTTCGTCATGCGGCCTCGCTCGGTCGCTGTCCGGTGGCCGCGTACATGACCGACTCCTCGTCGGCCTCCCCGCGGTCCAGGTGGGCGGTGACCCGGCCCTCGTGCATGACCAGGACCCGGTCGGCCATGCCCAGGACCTCGGGGAGTTCGCTGGAGACCATGACGATGGCCAGCCCCCGGCCCGCGAGGGTGGAGAGCAGGCGGTGGACCTCGGCCTTGGTGCCCACGTCGATGCCGCGCGTGGGCTCGTCCACGAACAGCACACGGGGTTCGGTGGACAGCCACTTGGCCAGGACGACTTTTTGCTGGTTGCCGCCCGAGAGGGTGGAGACGGGGTCGGTGAGGCTGCCGAACCTCAGGCTCAGGCGCTCGCCCCACTCGCGGGCGGAGTCGCGCTCGGCGCGGGGGCGCAGCAGGCCCAGGCGGCTGAGCGGCCAGCGGCGGGTGGCGGTGGCGTTGCGCTCGATGGAGGACTCCATGACCAGGCCCTGCTGGCGGCGGTCCTCGGGGACCAGGGCGAGCCCGGCCGCCATGGCGGCCCTGGGCCGCCCCGGCGCCAGCGGCCTGCCCTCCACCCGCACGGTGCCCGCGTCGTAGCGGTCCACGCCGAACACGGCGCGGACGACCTCGCTGCGTCCGGCGCCGACCAGCCCGGACAGGGCGACGATCTCCCCGGCGCGCACCGAGAAGGACACGTCGGCGAACACGCCGTGGCGGGTCAGGCCGTCGACCTCCAGCAGGACCTCGCCGCGCTCGGCCTCCTCCTTGGGGTAGAGGCTGGTGACCTCACGGCCGACCATGCGGCGCACGACGGTGTCCACGTCCAGGTCGCCGGTGGGGTCACAGGAGACGAACGCGCCGTCGCGGACCACGGTGATGCGGTCGCACAGGGCGAAGACCTCGTCGAAGCGGTGGGAGATGAACAGCAGCGCCGAACCGGCGTCGCGCAGGGTGCGGGCGACGGTGAACAGGCGCTCGGCCTCCACGCCGGACAGGGCTGCGGTGGGCTCGTCCATGACCAGGACCCGCGCCTGTCGGGTGAGGGCCTTGGCGATCTCCACGAGCTGCTGGTCGGCGATGGACAGCCCCCGCGCGGGGCGGTCGGGGTCCATGTCCACGCCCAGGCGCGCGAAGACCTCCCGGGTGTCGCGGCGCATGCGGCCGCGGTCGATGGTGCGCATGCGGGTACGGGGCTGGCGGCCGACGAAGATGTTCTCGGCCACCGACAGGTCGGGGAACAGCGTGGGTTCCTGGTAGATGACCGCGACCCCGGCGCGCTGGGCGTCCACGGGAGCGGCGAACTCCGCGGGACGCCCGTCCACGAGCACCTGTCCGCCGTCCGGCCGGTGTACCCCCGCGATGGTCTTGACCAGGGTGGACTTGCCCGCACCGTTCTCGCCCACCAGTGCGTGGATCTCTCCGGAGCGCAGTTCCAGGGACAGCCCCCGCAGGGCCCTGACGCTCCCGAAGGACTTGGTGACGTCGACCAGGGCGAGGGGTGGGGGGACCTCTGCTGGGTCCACGTGCGCCCTCCTTCTCCGAGCCGTGTCCGGCGTGGCTACCCCGGACACGGCAAAAACGTTTTAATATGAAGTGGATGTTAAGTGCCCCACACCACACCGTCAAGAGGATCACCCAAGAATTCGCAGGTCTCGCCCCGATAACGACCCCCCTTCCGGTAAGCCCTTTCCAGCAGTCGTGGGGCCAGGAGCGCCCCGCCACGGGCAGCGGATTGACACGTTTCAATCGGGGTGTGAGTACGATGCTTCGCATCGCCCTCCGCACACGCACGGGAGAAGCCCCTTGTCCACCAGGTCCCCCAACGCACGCCGAGGCGTGGGTATCACCGAGGTCGCCCGGCACGCCGGGGTCTCGCCCGGAACCGTGTCCAACGTGCTCAACCGTCCCGAGCGTGTCGCCGAGGCCACCCGCCTGCGGGTCGAGGCGGCCATCGCCGAACTCGACTACGTGCGCAACTCCTCCGGCAGCAGCCTGCGCTCGGGGCGCAGCGAGTCCGTGGGGCTGCTCGTGCTGGACGTGACCAACCCGTTCTTCACCGAGGTCGCGCGGGGCGTGGAGGACGAGGCGGCCGGTTCCGGACTCGCCGTGGTGCTGCTCAACTCCGCGGAGAAGCGCGAGCGCCAACAGCGCAACGTGCGCCTGCTGGCCGAGCAGCGCGCGGCCGGGGCCGTGGTGATGCCCGTGAACGACGACCTGTCGGACCTTTTGTGGCTGAGCCGCCAGGGGACCTCCTGGGTGGCCCTGGACCGGGGCGACGTCGCCGAGGACGTGGGGTGCAGCGTCAGCGTGGACAACCACGCGGGCGGGATGGCGGCCGGGAGGCACCTCATCGGGCTGGGGCACGAGACGGTGACCTTCCTGACCGGACCGTTCGCCATCGAACAGGTCAGGCGCAGGCACGAGGGCCTGCGCGACGCCTTCGCCGAGGCCGGGCTGGACCCCGACACCTGCGTGCGGGTGGTCGAGCAGCCGCTGCTCAACCCCGAACAGGGTGAGCGGGCGGTGGACGCGATCCTGGGCGGGGGGCCGCGGCAGCGCCCCCAAGCCGTGTTCTGCGCCAACGACCAGCTGGCGCTCGGCGTGATGAAGGGCCTGGGCCAGCGGGGCCTGCGGGTGCCCGAGGACATGTCGGTGGTGGGCTACGACAACGTGGACTTCGCCGACCTGGTGCACCCGGGGCTGACCACGGTGGCCCAGCCCAAGTACGAACTGGGCCGGGCGGCGATGCGCCTGCTGGAGTCGGAGCTGAACCACGGCGAGCACGTCCACGAGCGGGTGCTGTTCACCCCGGAGCTGGTGGTGCGGGGCTCGACTGCGGTGTACCGGGACTGACCCGGGTTCCCGTGTCTCCCTTATCCCCCGTGTCTCCGTGTTCCCCTGTGTCTCCGCCCCTGGAAAAGCCCGGGCAAAAGCCCTGCTCAGGGTTGTACCGGTCCGGCGGGAGGGGTAGTCCGCCCGGGGCGGCTTCGCTGACGCGGGCCGCGCGAAGGCTGACGGGGGAACGGGGGCCGGGGACATGGACGACGAGCAGCGGCGGCGGGTCCGGCAGGGGTTCGGCGAGGCGGTCAACATGACGCCCGAGGAGCTGGAGCGGTGGCTGGAGACCGGCGAGTCGAAGTCCGTGGGCGAGGGCGACGGGGAGTCCAAGGGCCACCGCTCGGGGCGGCGGATCGTGGACATCCTGCGCGCTTCGCGGGGTGATCTGAAGGAGCGGGACTACGAGCACATGCGCAAGGTCACCGGTTACGTGCACCGGCACCTGGCGCAGAAGCCGTCCGGGGACCCGAGCGAGACCCCGTGGCGGTACTCGCTGATGAACTGGGGGCACGATCCGCTCAAGGACTGACGCGCCGCGCTGCCCGCGCCTCCACCGACGAAAGACCCCCGTTCCGGCTACCGGAACGGGGGTCTTGCTGTCTCGGGGGGAGAGCGCCGGGAACGCTGTCGCTAGCGGGGGGACGACGCCAGCAGGGAGAGGAGGGAAGTCCACTCGCGGCGGTCGAAGCTGAGGTGGCCCAGCTCCCGGTTCTGGGTGTCCCGCACGAGGGTGTCGCGGCCCTCGCTGACCTCCACACAGTTCCCGCCCGACGTGCTGTAGCTGGACTTGTGGAAGTCGCGTCGCTCGTTCACCGTAGCTCCTCCAGAAGCTTTCGTGACTGGATGGCGGGGAGAGCGCTACCCAGTGCTTGTTTCACCAGACCATGCAAGCGGTCGTACACCTTCGTGTCCTCATACAAGGTAGCGCCGTCCACATGGTCGCTCACAGCCGCTTTCCCACCATCACGAAGATGGAACAGCAGCAGCATGGACGTCACCCCGAGCAGGATGGAGTCCTCCGGGACCAGGTGGAAGCGCATCCTGCCCATTTCAGCAATGGACAAAAGGTGTGAAGCCTGCTCTTTCCGAACCCGGTCAGGGACGCAGGTCACGGCCGTCACAGGGAAGACCGCGATGGTTCGAGGGTTATTGAGCTTTCGCAGCTGCTCGTACCTGCCACACCTCAGTTCCACCAAGCGTTCAAGGTCACCCGGCTGGCGTCCCATCAGCGACTCCTCGAACACCAGTCGCGCGTAACTCGAAGACTGCAACAAACCAGGCACCAGCAAGGGAGATATGAGGTCTATCGCCTCGGCCGCCTCCTCCAGACGCGAGACGCTGTGCATCCACTGCGGGAGCCCTTCCGCCTTCGCGAACTCCCACACGCTGACAAGCCGCCCCTGCAACTCCAGTGCTTTGTCCACTTTCTCCACTTCGCTCCGAAGCGGAACTACATGGTTGTTCTCCCATCGGGAGATGGTCGATGGGCTCAGGTTCACCAGCGCCGCAAGCTTGCGGAGGGTGTAGCCAGAGTTATTGCGTTCTTCGGCCAGGTATGCACCGAAATCGTGTTGCACCATAACCCAAAGCTAACCTCGGCGTTCCTCCTGGAACCATCTCTTTGTAGATACAAATCGCTCACTGGAGGAACAGAACTCCCGCGTCGGATGCTGGGGGCATGAACGAAACACGGAAATCCTCCGACGACATGTTCGCCGCCGCCGTCACCGCCTTCCAGAGCCAGCGGGGCCTGGCCTTCACCGTCGAGTGGCGACGCTTCCCCTGGACCCACGGCCCCGACGTCGAACGCGCCCTCGTCGGCCCCTCCTACCTGGGCAACGTCGCCATCGGCCTCAAGAACGACTTCTCCTGGAGCTACCAGGACCGGTACGGCACCTGGAAGTACGTGCAGCGCGACCGACTCGGCCTCCTCGTGGACTCCGTGGTCGAGGACAGGGCCGGGTTCCAGCCGCCGCTGCCGAACCGTTCCGCCTACCGCCAGGTTCGCGGAACGCAGTGAGTACGGGAAGACAAAAACCGCGAAATCTACACCAATCCCGGAAACATCTCAATTCTCTACGTTCCATCCGAGAATTGACATTTCGATTACGGGCCAGGAACGCTTCTCCTGGGAAGAGGATTGGTCGGTTTCGGTGCAGACCCCGCCCTTCAAGACGGGGCGAGCCGTCCCCACCACAATGTCGTAGGGCCTGGCTATGGTGTGTGCTGGTTCTTCGAGGGGAGGTCTTACCATGCTGACGGGATTCCGTTATCGGCTCGCGCTCACTGACGAGCAGGCCGAGTTGTGTCAGGTCTATGGCGATATCTGTCGGGCGGTGTGGAACACCGGCCTGGACCAGCGGCGTGAGGCCGTGTCCCGTTGGCAGCGCGGCCAGCGCCTGCCCTACTGCGGCTACCACCTCCAGGCCCGTGAACTGGCCGAGGCCAAGACCGAGGAGACCTGGCTGAAGGCCGCCCCCTCCCACATCCTCCAGCAGACCCTTCGCGACCTGGACCGAGCCTGTCAGGACCACGGCACGTTCAAGGTGCGATGGCGTGCCAAGGACCGGTGGAAGCCCTCCTTCCGCTTCCCCGACGGCACACGGATGAGCATCGAACGCCTGAGCCGCAGGTGGGGACGCATCAAGCTGCCCAAACTGGGATGGGTACGCTTTCGCTGGTCGCGCGCGCCCCGGGGCACCGTGCGCTCGGCCACCGTCTCCCGCGACGGTGCCCACTGGTACGTGTCGCTGCTGTGCGAGGACGGCCAGGCCACTCCGGAGGAGCATGAGCGCCCCGACAGCGCGGTGGGTGTGGATCGGGGTGTGGTGGTGGCGGTGGCCACCAGCGATGGAGACCTGCTCGACCGTACCTTCCAAACCCCCAAAGAGGCCGAGCGGGAGCGCCGTCTGCGCCGACGCCTGGCCCGCCAACGCAAGGGGTCGAACAACCGGGCCAAGACCAGGGCCGCCCTGTCCGCGCTGACCGGACGGGTGCGGGCCCGGCGCGCCGATTTCGCCGCCCAGACCGCGCACACGCTGTGTGCCAAGAACGCGGTCGTGGTGCTGGAAAAGCTCACCACGAAGAACATGACCGCCTCGGCCAAAGGCACCGTCGACGCCCCGGGCGTCAACGTGCGCCAGAAGGCGGGGTTGAACCGGGCGATCCTGGCCAAAGGGTGGCACGGCCTCAAGCTCGCCTGTCAGAACGCGGCCCGGCGCACCGGGAGTCGGATCGTGGAGGTTGATCCCGCGTACACGTCCCAGACCTGTCACTCGTGCGGATACGTCGCGGTGGAGAACCGAGAGAGCCAATCGGTCTTTCGCTGCGGCAGGTGCGGGCACACAGCTCATGCGGACGTCAACGCGGCCCAGAACATTCTCACGCGCGGATGGACTAACCCTTCGGGGTGAACCGTGCCAGCCTGCCGAGACCTCTGGGATGCCATGTCGATGAAGCAGGAACCAGCTGCGGCCGCGAGGCGCGCAGCACCACCGCCCCGACAAGGGGTGGTCGGAATCTCCCTCGTTCACGAGGGAGAGGAAGTCAAGCGCCGGATCGGCATGACCCGGAACCCGGCCGACGACTTCGACGACCCCACCGTGCCCGAGGGGCCGCTGCGCCCGAACGTGCTGTACCGCATCCACCCGTCCGCCCCTCGCGCGGGGAACTGACGTTCTCCGCCGGACGATGACGGGCCCCTCCGCGCCGAGGATGACAGGAGAGGCCAGACCTCAGGCCGGGTACACCTCCGCGCGGCGCAGCAGCTCGGAGGGGTCGGCCTCGGAGTTGAGCCCGGCCGCGACCTCCTTCGTCAGGGGCCGTCCCTCGAACACCGCGTGCACCGCGTCGAGGTCCAGGGCGCGCTCGTAGTAGTCCTGGAACTCCTCGTGGAGGTACCGTGCGGGATCGGCGGCGTACAGACCGCCCAGCAGCCAACCGGAACCGTCTCCCCGGTCTCCGGCGACCCCGGTTCGCCAGGAGGCGTCCGCGGGCAGACGCCACAGCAGAGCGCTCACCGACAGCGCGTCCCCGCCGTTGAAATCGGTGTCCGCCATGAGGAACGCGAGTTCCCCGGGCAGGGCGTCGACCGTCCCCGGCCAGTGCTCCTCGTCATTGGCGTAGGGGCTCATCTCTGACTCATGATCGAAGCAGCGGATGAGACCGGCCGTGTCCGAGAGCGCGATGGCGTACTCGTCCCCTCCCCCGTTGCTCATCGTCGCCAGGTCCCACCCCGGCCGCCAACCGGAGGTGAAGTCGTGCTTGCGGTAGCGGCTGTCGGGGGCGATGAGGAACTCCAGCAGCGCCGTCCTGCGGGACAGGACGCGCACGGCGGCGGGCTCGGGCAGGCGGAGGGCGGTCTCGGGCGCGTTCATGCCGGTATCGAAGCACACGCCTGTGACAGCGCCCGCCCCAGGGAATCGCCCCCGCAGGCCCGGCGGCCCGGCCGTGCTCCTCCGGGCCGCCGCGGCACGCCGCGGAACCGTCAGCGTTCGACGGGCTCCCGCCCCGCGGGCTCCGCCTCCGTCCCGCCCGACCCGGGAACCCCTTCCACCACGCCCCGGCGCCGGGCCAGGAGCACGAACACCCCGGCCGTGGCGACCAGCGACAGGGCCGCGACACCCCAGGACGTGACGTCCCAGGCCGCCGTGAGGTGACCCGCGAGGGCGTCCGACCCTCCCACGTCCCCGGCGGTCGCACGGGCGGCGGCTTCGGACGATCCCGTGCGGGCGGCGACGATGCTGGTCAGCGCCGCCCCGAAGACCGCGATAACCAGGGCCTCGGCACCACCGCGGAGCGTGTTGAGGAAACCCGCCGCCATGCCCGCCTTCCGGGGTTCGATGACGCCCATCGCCTGGCCGTCGGTGATGCCGAACGACAACCCCATGCCGGTGCCGATCAGTACCAGGGGCAGGGCCAGCCCCAGCGCGCTGATCTGCGGGTGGAGCACGGTGAGCAGCGCGTTGCCCCCGGCCACGAGCAACAGCGCGACAACGATCGTCCCGCGTGCCGACACGCCCCCGGCGACCAGCCACCCGCCCAGGGACGGGGCCACCAGCACCGGCGCCGTGAGCATGAGCATCATCAGACCGGCGGTCTGCGCGGACACCCCCTGCGCCCCCTGGAGGTAGGTCGGCAGGAAGACCAGCACCCCCAGGAAACCGATCGAGGTGGTCAGCGTCGCCAGGCACCAGGCCATGAACCGGCCGTCGCGCACCAGGCTCAGGTCGAGCACCGGCCGGGCCACCCGGCTCTCGACGACGAGGAAGAGCACGAGGAGCGCCGCACCGGCCACCAGAGCGCCCACCACCGCCGGGGTCCCCCAGCCCGCCTCGGGCGCCTCGATGACCGCGTACATGACCAGTGTCAGGCTGACCACGAAGGTCACCGAGCCGAACCAGTCGACGCGCGGGCGCTCGGAGGACCGCGACTCGGCGACGAACGCCGATCCGACCAGGATGAGCAGGCCGACCGCGGCGTAGGCCAGGAACGCCGTGCGCCAGCCCACGGCGCCGACCAGCAGACCCGACAGGGTCGGGCCGATCGCGATGCCGACCCCCGCCATGGTGCCCATGGCGGCGAAGGCCCGGGTGCGCGCGGCACCGTCGAAGCCCGTCGCCAGCAGGGCGCCGCCGCTGGCCATGATCGCCGCGCCGCCGACACCGGTGAGCAGGCGTGCCGCGTCCAGCAGGATGATGTCACCGACCAGGGCGCTTGCCAGGTTGCCCGCGAGGAAGACGACCGCGCCGACGGCGAACAGCAACCTTCGCCCGAACAGGTCGGCCAGGGAGCCGCAGACCAGGGTGAACGCGGCGAAGGTGAGGTTGTATCCGGCCACCACCCAGTGCAGCGCGGCGCCGGAGGCCTCCAGGTCCGCCCCGATCTCGGGGACGGCCACGGCCGTCCCCGAGATCGACATGGCCACGACCAGGACGCCCAGCATGACGCTGGCGAGCAGCACCCCGGGGCGTGGCGCCGCCCGCGAACCCGGACTCCGCCGCCGACTACGCGTCGTACGCACGCGCATCTCCTTCGTGTCGTGAGTGTTGGACCCCATTCTGAAACCTCAACTTTTATTGAGGTCAAGGGGTTCGCGCGGAGCCGGGGAACGGGAACGCGGTCCTCGGCGCGCCCCTCCCCCGCACCCCGTAACGGCCGCTACGAAGCTGGAGCACGGACCGCGGGACGGAAGCGGGGTCACCGCCGCCACAGCGCCCACCGGCGCCTAACCTGGATGACGTGGTCGAGCAAGACACCCGACCGGGTCCCACAGCCCGGACGCATCCCGCCAAACCCCCGCAGCACGACGCGATCGACAGCCGCAGGCTCCCCTCCTACGCCGCCGGTGAGATCGAGGTGCCCTTCGTCGTCATGGGCAGCGCCGAGATCATCCCCCGGGACACGTTCTGGGAGGAGCACTCGCACCCCACGCACGAACTGCTCTGGAACCAGCGGGGCGCCTCCTCCGCCACCGTCGGCACGCGGGTCTGGACGATCACCCCCACGGTCGGCCTGTGGCTTCCGGCCGGGACGCGCCACTCCGGGTGGACCCCCGCAGGGACCTGGCACCGCGCCGCGCAGTTCGGCGTCCACGCGGTGCCCTCGATCTCCGACGGGCCCGTCGCGATGGAGGTCACCCCGCTCCTGCGACTCCTGCTCGACCGGCTCGACGCCGAGGGCCTCACCGCGGACGAGCGTTCGCGGACCGAGGCGATGGTGCTGGACGTCCTCGCCCCGGCCCGGCGCGAGCTGATCCTGCACATCCCCGAGTCGCCGCTGCTGGCCCCCATCGTCGCCGCCGTGCGCGAGGACCCCGCCGACACCACCACCCTGGCCGTGTGGGCGGCGCGGCTGGGCGTGAGCACCCGCACCGTCACCCGGGCGTTCCGCTCCGAGACGGGTCTGGGGTTCAGCCAGTGGCTGGCCACCGCGCGCGTGCAGCACGCGGTGACGATGCTCGCGCGGGGGGACGAGATCGACGAGGTGGCGGTGTGTGTGGGGTACCACTCGGCGAGCGCGTTCGGCGCGGCCTTCCGGCGGGTCACGGGGCTGAGTCCGGGCCGGTTCCGCGCCCTGTGATGCCTGCGGGGACAGCGTTTCAGCTCCTGTGGCAGGACCGGCGACACGGGCCCCACCGGGCTCTCCAGCCTCCCCCGCCACACCCCTCTTGTCCGTTTCGCTACAAAAGATGTCGCATCTACGTGATTGCGAACCCACCAAGGACACCCTAAATTCGGTTAGGCAAACCTAATCTCTCGGCATCGCCGCGGTCGGGTCGGCGCGTGCACCCCCGGACCTCCGTCCCCCGCGCGGCCCCGCACCTGACCGGTCCCCTCCCGGACGCACGCCCCCGTGTGCGCTCCGGGGCGGTGCGGGAGCCGGACCATGGCACCGCCATGGCTGAGGCCCCACGGCCGCAAGAGGCCCCAAGGCCACGATGGGAAGGAAACCATGCCCCGCGTTTCAAGGCTGGCCGCGCTCTCCGGCGCCGCGCTGCTCACCGTCGCGCTCGCCGCCTGCTCCTCCGGCGACTCCTCCGACTCCTCCGGCGGAGAGGACGGCGGCGGTTCCGGGGACTGGACCCCCGTCACCATCGAGCACGCGCTCGGCACGACGACCATCGAGTCCAAGCCCGAGCGGGTCGCGACGGTGAACTGGGCCAACCACGAGGTCCCGCTGGCCCTGGGAGTCGTTCCGGTCGGCATGGCCTCCGCCGACTTCGGCGACGACGACGGCGACGGCGTGCTGCCCTGGGTCGAGGAGAAGCTCACCGAGCTGGACGCGCAGACCCCGGTCCTGTTCGACGAGACGGACGGCATCGACTTCGAGGCCGTCGCCGACACCGCGCCGGACGTGATCCTGGCCGCCTACTCCGGGCTGACCCAGGAGGACTACGACACGCTCAGCGAGATCGCCCCCGTGGTCGCCTACCCCGAGACCGCCTGGGGCACCCCGTGGCGGGAGATGATCGAGCTCAACAGCCAGGCCCTGGGCATGGCGGCCGAGGGCGAGGAGCTCATCGCCGGCCTGGAGCAGGAGATCGAGGACTCGGTCGCGGAGTACCCGCAGTTCGAGGACCGGTCCGCGATGTTCCTGACCCACGTGGACACCACGGACCTGAGCGAGGTCAGCTTCTACACCACGCACGACACGCGCGCCATGTTCTTCGAGGACCTGGGCCTGGAGACCCCGGAGAGCATCGCGACCGCCTCGGCCGAGACCGACCAGTTCTCCCTGAGCCGGAGCGCCGAGCAGGCGGACGCGTTCAACGACGTCGACATCATCGTCACCTACGGCGGTGAGGAGCTGGTGCAGACCCTGGAGGGCGACCCGCTGCTGTCGCAGATGCCCGCCGTGGAGAACGGCTCCGTCGTCAACCTCCCCGGCGACGACCCGCTGGGCACGGCCGCGAACCCGACCCCGCTGTCGATCTCGTGGGTCCTGGACGACTACCTGTCGCTCCTCGCCGAGGCCGCTGACGAGGCTCAGTAGTGGCGACGGACACCTCACCCGCCGTCTCGGGCGCCGCCGTCGTGCGGCGCCCGAGGCGCGGCAAGACCCTGTGGCTGCTGGTGGTGCTGTGCGCGCTGGTCGCGCTCATGTTCGCCTCGGTCGTGGTCGGCTCGCGCGACGTGCCCTGGACGGCCGTCGTGGAGGCGTTCGGCGGCGCGGCCGAGAACTTCGACCAGGCGGCGGTGGCCAAGCGCATCCCCCGCACGCTGCTGGCCGTGCTCGCCGGCGCCGCCCTGGGCGTGGCGGGGGCGGTCATGCAGGGCGTGACCCGCAACCCCCTGGCCGACCCGGGCATCCTGGGCGTGACCATGGGCGCCTCGCTCGCCGTCGTGGCGGGCATCGCCTACTTCGGCCTGGCCTCCGCGACCAGCTTCGTGTGGGTGGCGATCGTCGGCGCCGGCGTCACCACGGTGTTCGTCTACACGATCGGCTCCCTGGGGCGCGGCGGGGCCACACCGCTCAAGCTCGCCCTCGCCGGGGCGGCGACCACCGCGGCCCTGGCCTCCTTCATCAGGGCCGTCGTGCTCCCGCGCGCCGACATCGCCGACGGGGCCCGGTCCTGGCAGATCGGCGGCGTGGGCGGCGGGACCTTCGACAGCGTCACGCAGATACTGCCCTTCCTCCTGGCCGGATTCGCCGTGTGCCTGCTGTCGGCGCGTGCGCTCAACCTCCTCGCGCTGGGCGACGAGCTCGCCGCGGGCCTGGGCGAGCGCGTCGCGCTCGCGCGGGGCGCGGCCTTCGTCGGCGCGGTCGTGCTGTGCGGCGCGAGCACCGCCGTCACCGGGCCGATCAGCTTCGTCGGCCTGGTCGTCCCGCACGTGTGCCGCCTGCTCGTGGGCGTGGACCACCGGTGGCTGATCCCGTTCTCGGCGCTCACCGGTGCGGCCCTGCTGACCGCGGCGGACGTGGTCGGCCGCATCGTGGCGCGCCCCGCGGAGATCGACGTGGGGATCGTGACCGCGCTGATCGGCGCCCCGTTCTTCATCTACATCGTCCGCCGTCAGAAGGTTCGTGCCCTTTGAGTGCCTCCACCGTCGAGACCGTCACCCGCGGCCGGGTGCGCCGCGCGTACCGGCGGCGCGTCGTGATCGCCGCCCTGGCCGTGGCGATCGTCCTCGTGTTCGCCCTGACCCTGATGGTCGGGCAGACCTTCTACCCGCTGGGCGACGTCGTGCGGGTGGTCCTGGGCCAGGACGTGCCGGGCGCCTCGTTCACCGTGGGGCGGCTCCGGCTGCCGCGGGCCGTGCTCGCGGTGGCGGCGGGGCTGTGCTTCGGGCTCGCGGGCGTCACGTTCCAGACCATGCTGCGCAACCCCCTGGCCAGCCCGGACATCATCGGCATCAGTGCGGGGGCCAGCGCGGCGGCCGTGTTCGCGATCGTGGTGCTCTCGCTCGGCGAGGCCGGGGTGTCGGCCTTCGCGATCGTCGCGGGCCTGCTCGTGGCTCTGGTCGTGTACGGGCTGTCCTTCAAGGACGGGGTCGCCGGGACGCGCCTGATCCTGATCGGCATCGGCATCGCCGCCATGCTCACCAGCGTCACCGACTACATCCTCGACCAGGCCGCCCAGTGGGACCTGCAGGAGGCCATGCGGTGGCTGACCGGCAGCCTCAACGGCGCCAGCTGGGACCAGACCGTCCCGGTGCTGGTCGCGCTGGCCGTGCTCTCCCCCGTGCTCCTGTCCCAGTCGGGCAACCTCTCCGCGCTCCAGCTGGGCGACGACACCGCCTCGGCCCTGGGCGTGCGCGTGGACCTGACCCGGCTCGTCGCGATCGTCGCGGCGGTGGGGCTCATCGCCTTCGCGACCGCCGCGGCGGGGCCGGTGGCCTTCGTGTCCTTCCTGTCGGGGCCGATCGCGGCGCGCCTGGTCGGGCCGAACGGCTCGCTGCTGGTGCCCTCCGCGCTGGTCGGGGCGCTGCTGATCCTGGTCGCCGACCTGTGCGCGCAGTACGCCTTCGGGACGCGCTACCCGGTCGGGGTCGTCACCGGCGTGCTCGGCGCCCCCTACCTCGTCTACCTGATCGTCCGCACCAACCGCGTGGGAGGCTCCCTGTGACCACGGACCATTCGCTGCTCGTCGAGGACCTGACGCTCGGCTACAAGGACCGCGTCGTCATCGAGTCCCTGGACCTGACCATCCCGCCCGGGAGGATCACCGCGATCGTGGGCGCCAACGCGTGCGGCAAGTCCACCCTGCTGCGCTCGATGTCGCGGCTGCTCGCGCCCCGGGGCGGGCACGTGCTCCTGGACGGCAAGGAGGTGCACCGCCTGCCGTCCAAGGAGCTCGCGCGCACGCTCGGGCTGCTGCCGCAGTCGCCGATCGCCCCGGAGGGCATCACCGTGAGCGACCTCGTCGGGCGGGGCCGCCACCCCCACCAGAGGATGCTCTCGCGGTGGAGCCGGGATGACGACGAGGCCGTGGCCGAGGCGCTGGAGGCGACGCAGACGGTCGACCTCGCCGACCGGCCCGTCGACGAGCTCTCCGGCGGGCAGCGCCAGCGCGTGTGGATCGCGATGGCCCTGGCCCAGCGCACGGACCTGCTCCTGTTGGACGAGCCGACCACGTTCCTCGACGTCAGCCACCAGGTCGAGGTCCTGGACCTGCTCACCGACCTCAACCGCTCGCTGGGCACGACGATCGTGCTGGTCCTGCACGACCTCAACCTGGCCGCGCGCTACGCCGACCACCTCATCGCGCTCGCGTCCGGGCGGCTGCACGCCGCGGGCACGCCCGAGCGGGTGCTCACCCCCGAGACGGTGCACGCCGTGTTCGGCCTGCGCAGCGAGGTGATCACCGACCCCACGTCGGGAAGGCCCCTCATGCTGCCTCTGGGCAGGTACCACGGCACCGGGGCCGCACGCGGGGAGGAGCAGCTGGCGGGGTGAGGGCCCGCCCGCCGGGCGGGTGGCGCCGGTGGAGGCCGGAGCCGGTCCGGGCTCCGGCCTCCACCGGCGCTTCCGCATGCCCCCACTCAGCACCCTGTGCGACGGATCATGCCCACAGGGTGACTCCGGGCGCTCCCGTCGACCCGGGAGGGCACGCGCCGAATCCCCCTGCGGACCAGCGTCTATTGGATGATCGGACTCCATCTATTGCGACCTGCACTGACAACTTCTGCTTGACGATCGACATAAGCCCGACGTACGGTTCGATGCAGCAGGTGAGGCAGGTCACAAGGGTTGGGCGATGTGGCGTCTTCGGACCGTCGGCATGGCCTTTCCCGGTTACCAAGAGCTGCAACGCCTGCACCAGGTGAAGTCCGGCGGCGGCGACCCGCCGGGCCTCCTCCTCCGAGAAGTGGACGGGGCGTTGACGAGCCGGGCGGCTCCGATCCCCGGCCACCGCGTCGTCCGCCTCCGGCAGGGCCAGTGAGGAAAGGAGCCGGTATGGGCTGAGACCGATGAGGCGGCACCCCCGCTTCCCGCACCTGATAGCAGGAACTCCCCCGTCAGCCCACCGGTCGCAGCCACACGGCCCCCACCGGGCCGCGACCACCGGGCCGCCCTGCCGTCGGCGCCGGCACGCCGCACGGACTCATCGATTCGCTCCCACCCCCCAGGTGAGGTTCCGTATGAAGAAGAGACCCCTGCTGACACTCGGCGCGCTGGCGTCGGGTGTCGCCATGGCGCTCACGCTGACCGCACCGGTCGCGTACGCCGACGAGACCGGCGAGGACGCGTTCAACACGCTGATCTTCTCCAAGACCACCGGCTTCCGGCACGACTCGATCCCCCACGGCGTCGCGCTCATCGAGGCGCTCGGCGAGGAGCACGGCTTCCAGACCGCGCACACCGAGGACTCCTCGGTGTTCAACGACGAGGACCTGGCCGCCTACGACGCGGTGATCTGGCTGTCCACCACCGGCGACGTGCTCAACGAGGAGGAGCAGGGCGCCTTCGAGCGCTACGTCCAGGGCGGCGGCGGCTTCGTCGGCGTCCACTCCGCCTCCGACACCCACTACGACTGGGAGTGGTACGGCGACCTCGTCGGCGGCTACTTCTCCAGCCACCCGCCCGGCACGCAGGACGCCCAGGTGGTGGTCAACGACAGGGTCCACCCCTCCACCGAGCACCTCCCGGCCAGCTGGGAACGCCACGACGAGTGGTACGACTTCGACCTGTCACCCCGCGGCGACGTGCACGTCCTGGCCGGGCTCGACGAGGACTCCTACGCCGACCAGGTCGACCCCGGGGGCCAGATGGGGTGGGACCACCCCATCGCCTGGTGTCAGGCCTACGACGGCGGCCGGTCCTGGTACACCGGCGGCGGCCACACCGTGGAGTCCTACTCCGAGCCGGAGTTCACCCAGCACCTGCTCGGCGGACTGCGGTGGGCGGCCGGGACCGCCGAGGGCGACTGCGGCGCCACGCAGTGGGACAACTTCGAGAAGGTCACCCTCGCGCAGGGCGAGGACGCCGTGGGCGAGCCCATGGGCCTGGCGGTCCTGCCCGACGGACGCGTGATGCACATCACCCGCGGCGGCGATGTGCGGCTGTGGTCCCCGGACACCCACACCACCGAGCTGATCGCCCGGGTCCCGGTGTACAACCACGACGAGGACGGGCTGCAGGGCATCGCCCTGGATCCGGACTTCGAGGAGAACGGGTGGGTGTACCTGTACTACGCGCCCGTGATCGAGGGCGTCCCGCCGGGTGAGGCGCCGGCGGACGGCTCACCGGAGGACTTCGAGCCCTACGAGGGCCACAACAACCTCTCCCGCTTCCAGTTCACGGACGGGGACTCCCCCGCCCTGGACCTGGACAGCGAGAACGTCCTGCTGGAGGTCGGGACCGACCGGGGCATGTGCTGCCACGTCGGCGGCCACATCGACTTCGACTCCGAGGGCAACCTCTACCTGGCCACGGGCGACGACACCAGCGCGTTCGGGTCGGACGGCTACACGCCCATCGACGAGCGCGAGTCGCGCAACCCCGCCTTCGACGCCCAGCGCAGCTCGGCCAACACCAACGACCTGCGCGGCAAGCTCCTGCGGATCACGCCCACCGACGACGGCGGCTACGAGATCCCCGAGGGCAACCTCTTCCCGCCGGAGGAGTACGGCGGCGAGCAGACCCGGCCCGAGATCTACGCCATGGGCCTGCGCAACCCGTTCCGGTTCACGGTGGACGAGGAGGACGGCACCGTCTACCTGGGCGACTACGGCCCCGACGCCAACGAGCCCAACCCCGAACGGGGACCGCAGAACACGGTCTCCTGGCACGCCATCACCGAACCCGCCAACATCGGCTGGCCCTACTGCATCGGCAACAACAGCGCGTTCGTCGACTACGACTTCACCTCCGGGACCTCCGGCGAGGAGTTCGACTGCGCCGCGCCGGTGAACGACTCCCCGCGCAACACCGGCCTGGAGGAGCTGCCCCCGGTCACCCCCGCCTCGATCTGGTACAGCTACGAGGAGTCGGAGGAGTTCCCGCAGCTGGGCACGGGCGGCGGCGCCCCGATGGGCGGCCCCGCCTACCAGTTCGACCCCGAACTGGAGTCGGACACCAAGTGGCCCGAGTACTACGACGGCATCCCGCTGTTCTACGAGTGGGACCGCGACTGGATCAAGCAGGTGCACCTGGGCGACGACGGCCAGGTCCTGGACATCACCGAGACCGTCCCGAACATCGGCCTGGCCAACCCCATGGACATGGAGTTCGGCCCGGACGGCTCCCTGTACGTGCTGGAGTACGGGTCCGGTTACTTCGGCGGTGCCGACGACTCGGCGCTGTCGCGCATCGACTACACCGGCGGCGGGACCACCCCGGTCGCCGACATCAGCGCCTCCACGACCTCGGGACCGGCCCCGCTGGAGGTGGAGTTCTCCGCGGAGGGCTCCCACCACCCCGGCGGCCTGCCCCTGGAGTACGCGTGGTCGTTCGGCGACGGCCAGACCTCGACCGAGGTCTCGCCCACCCACACCTTCGAGGAGGCGGGCCAGTACACGGTCGTTCTCACCGTGACCGACGGCGAGGGCCGCACGGGCACCGCCACCACGACGGTCACCGCGGGCAACACCGCGCCCGAGGTCTCCTTCCAGACCCCCCGGGACGGCCAGTTCTTCCACTGGGGTGACGAGATCCCCTTCAGCGTGGACGTGGCGGACGCCGAGGACGGCTCCGTGGGCGAGGGCATCGAGTGCGGCGACGTCGCGGTCACGGCCTCGCTCGGCCACGACCGGCACGCCCACCCCTGGACCCAGTACGACAGCTGCGAGGGCGTCAGCATCACCGAGGTCGACGGCGGCCACGGGCACGACATGAACATCTTCTGGGTGCTGGAGGCCGAGTACACCGACTCCGGCGGGGACGGGGCGCCCGGCCTCGCCGGAAGCGACGGCGTCACCCTCAAGCCCGCCCGGACCCAGGCCCAGTACTTCACCGACAGCGAGGGGGTCCGGACCGAACCCACCGAGGACGCCGAGGGCGGCCTGGTCAACGTCAGCCACATCGGCCACGGCGACTGGACGGCCTACGACACGACCAACCTGGTCGGGGTCGAGCAGATGGAGTTCCGGGTCGCCTCCGCGGGGGCGGGCGGAACGATCGAGGCGCGCGTGAACGCCCCCGACGGCGAACTGCTCGGCAGCGTCGACGTGCCCTCCACCGGTGGTTGGCAGGAGTGGACCGACGTGACCATGGACGTCACCGACCCCGGGGAGACCTTCACGCTGTACCTGGTCTTCGACGGTGAGGGCCCCGCCGTCGAGGACGGCCTGTTCAACGTCAACTACTTCGAGGCGGTCCTGGACGGCCACGGTGAGCACGGCCCCCAGACCGAGCTGACCAGCCCGCAGGACGGTGCGGTCTTCGAGGAGGGCGAGGACGTCCCCCTGTCCGCCGAGGTCACCGACCACGCCGAGGCCGGTGTGGAGAAGGTGGACTTCCTCGTGGGCGAGGAGGTCGTCGCCACGGTGACCGAGGGCCCCTACACGGCCACCTGGCAGGGTGCCGCCGCGGGCGAGTACGAGGTCAGCGCCGTGGCCACCGACGGCAACGGCGACACCGGCGCCTCCGGCACCGCCACCATCACGGTCGAGGCGGGCGGCACCGAGCCGCCGGAGTGCGCCCCGGCCGAGGCCGAGGAGGGCTACGCCCCCCTATGGGACGGCGCGTCGCTCGACGGATGGACCATGGCGGGCCCGGGCGGCTTCGGCGTCGTCGACGACGGCGAGGGCTGCGCCCTGGAGACCCAGGGCGGCATGGGGCTGCTCTGGCACGAGACGGAGATGGAGTCCTACCGGCTGAAGCTGGACTTCCTCGCCTCCGAGGAGACGGACAACTCCGGTGTCTTCGTCGGCTTCCCCGACCCCGGGGACGACCCCTGGGTCGCCGTCGAGGAGGGCTACGAGATCCAGATCGACGGCTACGGGGCTCCCGACGGTGACCCGATCCACCAGACCGGCGCCGTCTACGACTTCCAGGCGGCCGACTCCCACCCCGCGCGGGTCGGCGAGTGGAACGAGATGGAGATCGAGGTGGCCGACCCGATGATCCGCGTGTGGATCAACGGGGAGCTGGTGAACGAGTTCGAGAGCACCGACCCGGCACGCGACCTGGCCTCGGGCCACGTCGGGTTGCAGAACCACGGCGACGCCGACCGGGTGCTCTTCCGCGACGTCCTGGTCCAGGAGCTGGACCCGGTCGAACCGGTCACGTTCGCCGAGGTCCAGGAGCGCGTCGACGCCCTGGAGGCCGACGGCGCGCTGACCGTGTCCGAGGCGCGTCGGCTGACCCCGCAGCTGGAGCTGGCCGAACACCACCTGAACGTCGGCCGTACCGGGCAGGCCACGCGCGCCCTGGACCGGTTCGTCGAGGTGGCCGAGGCGGTCGCCGACGAGGCAGCGAGAGAGGAGCTGGTGGAGCTGGCCGACAGGCTGCGTCCCCTCATCGACGACGAGTGACGGGACGCCTCCGGCGGACGCCGCACCCACCCGAGGGGTGAGCGTCCGCCGGGGGTCCCGTGACCACGGCGGGGCCGGCCGGCCCCGCCACCCCCGCGGTGGCGCCCCACCGGAGACAAGCGCGACGTCGCGGCGTTCGGCCCCCAGGTACGACGAGAAGAAGGTGTCACGGTGTCCGCCAAGAAGGACCTCTCCTCTCCCACCACGTCCCGCGAGGCGACGAAGGCTCCCCCGCCCAGGCTCACCTGGTGGCTGACCGCCGGATCCGTCCTGGTGGTCGCCGCCCTCGTCGGCGTCCTCGTCCTCACCTTCACCGGTGACGACCACACCACCCCGGACCCGGCTCGCGTCGCCGAGCTCCAGGCCTCCGCGCAGGAACGCGACCGCGCACAGGTCGACCAGCTCGTCGAACGCACCACCGCCGCGCACGAGCAGCTGGTGCCCGTGGTGGAGAGCCTGGACGCGGCCGTGCCGCCCGACGGCTCCACCCCCGCCGGGGACGCCCCCGACGCCGGGGAGATCGACTCCTGGCTGACGACCGTCCACGAGGCTGCGGTCCACTTCGAGGACGCCCCCTCCGGCAGCAGCGGCCACAACGTCGCGCACGCCGGGCTGTCCAACGCCGTGGACCTGCTGGGATCCGCGGTCGTGGCCTACTCCAACGCGGAGCGCGCCCAGGACGGACAGCGGACGGAGCTGCTGGAGCTGGCCGGGGACCTGCGCACCCAGGCGGTGCGCGGCTGGTCGGTGGCGGCCACCCAGCTGGACATGGTCAGCGTCGAGTCCGGCCACGGCCACGTCCACCTGTACCTGCCCGCGGCGCCCGGCAGCGGCGCCCTCGGCCCCGACGGCGCGGAGGCCGGTGGAAGCGGCGCGCCGGCGGAGGGCGGCGCCGACAGCGGCGACCAGTGACCACACCGTTCCCAGAACGCCCGAAGGCACGCAGAGGGGAGCACGCGTTGACGCGAGTCGGAGTATGGCTGATCGGGGCACGGGGATCGGTGGCGACCACCGCCGTCCTGGGAGCCCTCGCGGTGCGGTCCGGCGCGTCGGGACGGACGGGGTGCGTGACCGAGCGCCCCGAGTTCGCCCCGGCACGCCTGCCCGGGATCGGTGACCTGGTCTTCGGCGGCCACGACGTCTCCGAGACCCGCCTGTGCAAGAGCGCGGAGCGGCTGGCCCGCGCGGGGGTGCTGCCCGCACACCTGCCGCCGGCCTTCGCCGACGAGCTGGACCGGACCGAGCGCGGTCTGCGCCGGGGCCTGGACGCCGCCGCTGGAGTGGGGCGCCGGGACGTGGACCGCCTGGAGGCGGACCTGCGCGGGTTCGCCGAGCGGGAGGCGCTCGAACGCGTCGTGGTGGTGGACCTGTCCAGCACCGAGCCCCGGCCCGAACCGCACGCCGAGCACGGCGACGCCGACGCGCTGGAGGCGGCCCTGGACGCCGGGACCGCGCGGATCCCGGCCAGCTCCGCGTACGCGTACGCGGCCCTGCGCGCGGGCTGCGCGTTCGTGGAGTTCACGCCCAACACCGGGCCCCGGCTGCCCGCCCTGGCGCGGCTCGCCGAGCGCTCGGGCGTGCCGTGGGCCGGCTCCGACGGCAAGACCGGGGAGACCCTGGTCAAGAGCGCGCTGGCGCCGATGTTCGCCGCCCGGGCGCTGCACGTGCGCTCGTGGTCCTCGGTCAACCTGCTCGGCGGCGGCGACGGCGCCACCCTGGCCGACCCGGTCAACGCCGAGAGCAAGCTCGCGTCCAAGGCCCGGGGGCTGGAGCACATGCTCGGCCACGGGCCGGACGGGCCCCTGCACATCGACTACGTCCCCGACCTGGGGGACGCCAAGGTCGCCTGGGACCACGTCTCCTTCGAGGGGTTCCTGGGGGCGCGGATGACCCTCCAGTTCACCTGGTCGGGCTACGACTCCGCGCTGGCCGCGCCCCTGGTGCTGGACCTGGCGCGGCTGACCGCCCACGCCCACCGGCGGGGCCGGGTCGGCCCCGTGCCGGAGCTGGCGTTCTTCTTCAAGGATCCCGTGGGCACCCGCGAACACGGCCTCGCCGAACAGTGGCGGGCCCTGACGTCCTGGTGCGCGGCACCGGCGGAGGAGGACGAATGAGAGCACGCGACCTGGCGAGGCTGGTGCGCCTGCCCGCGGCGCTGAGCGTTCCCGGCGACACCCTGGCCGGCGCCGCGGCGGCGGGCGGCCTGCGCGGCACCGGGGCCTGGGCCCTGCCCGCGGCCTCGGTCTGCCTGTACTGGGCGGGCATGGCCCTCAACGACTACGCCGACCGGGAGGTGGACGCGGTCGAGCGCCCCGAACGCCCCATCCCCTCCGGGGCGGTCCGACCCGGCGAGGCCCTGGCCGTCGCCGCGGGGCTGACCGTGACGGGCGTGGGTCTGGCCGCGGCGGCGGGCGGACGCCGGGCCGCGGGGGTGGCCACGGCTCTGACGGCCACCGTGTGGGGCTACGACCTCCTCCTCAAGAAGACCCCGCTGGCACCGCTGGGCATGGCGGCCGCCCGGGGGCTGGACGTGCTGCTGGGCGCGGGCGAGCGCCCCGCCGACGCGGCCAGGCCCGCGCTGGCGCTGGCCGCCCACACGCTCGGGGTGACCGCCCTGAGCCGGGGCGAGGTGCACGGGACGCGGCCCTCCGTCGCGGCGGGGGCGCTGCTGTGCACCCTGGCCAGCGCCGCGCTCGCCGCCGCGCCCGCCCGCGGACGTGCGTCGGGCGGCGTCGCGGAGAGGGCCCTGGCGGGGGCGTTCGCGGGGGTCTTCGCGGTGAGGGTGGGATCCGCCCAGGTCCGGGCGCTGATCGAACCCGAGGCGCGCAACGCGCGTGCGGCCACGGGTGTGGGCATCCGGGGGATGATCCCGCTCCAGGCGGCCCTGCTGGCCGGGTGCGGCGCGCCGAACGTCGCGTGCGCGCTCGCCGTGGGCGCGCCCGTGGCGGCGCGGGCGTCCAAGGCGGTGTCGTTCACATGAGGTTCGGATACGGCACCAACGGCTTCTGGGACCACCGGCTGGACGACGCGCTGGCCCTGATCGCCGACCTCGGCTACGAGGGGGTGGGGCTGACGCTGGACCACCCGCACCTGGACCCCTTCGCGCCGGACGCCTTCGCGCGCACGGCCCGGATCGGTCGGCGGCTGTCCGAGCTGGGCCTGGCGGTGGTCGTGGAGACCGGCGCCCGCTACCTGATGGACCCGCGCCGCAAGCACGAACCCACCCTGGTCTGCGACGAGGGCGCCGACCTTCGGGTGGACCTTCTGCGCCGCGCGGTGCGCATCGCCGACGACCTGGGGGCCGAGGCCGTCTCCTTCTGGTCGGGCGTCCTCCCCGCGGGGGTGAGCCGGGAGCGGGGCTGGTCGCGGCTGACCTCGGGCGTGGAACGTGTCCTGGCCACCGCCGACGACCTCGGCGTGGACTGCGCGTTCGAACCCGAGCCCGGCATGTTCGCCGAACGGGTGGCCGACGCGTTGGAACTGCGCGACCGGCTCGGCGACCCGCCGCGCCTGCGGGTGACGGTCGACGTCGGGCACGGCGTGTGCAACGAGCCGGACGGCCCCGAGGGCGCCGTCCGGCGCGCCGGGGCCCTGATCGCCAACGTGCAGCTGGACGACATGCGGCCGGGCGTGCACGAGCACCTGGAGTTCGGCGACGGCGAGATCGACCTGCCCGGAGTCCTGGGCGCCCTGGAGGATGTCGGCTACCGGGGCCTGGCGTCGGTGGAGCTGCCCCGCCACGGGCACGCCGCTCCCCTGGTGGCCGAGCGGTCGATCCGCGCGCTCACCCGGGCGCTGGCCGACTCCCGCGGGCGGAGGGCGGACGTATGAGCGGGGAGTACGCCTTCCTGGACACGGCCGCGGCGCGCGAGGCCCTCGCCGCCCAGGTCGGGCGGGTGCGGGAGCGGCCCGCACGGATCGGCGCGCTCTTCCCCGCGGCGGCCAGGAGCGTGGCACGGGGGGCCGGTCCCTCCGGCGACCCCGACGGGGTGGCCGGGCCGACCCTGGAGGACCTGGTGCGCGTGGAGCTGCTGACCGCGCTGTCCGGGGCCCTGACCCCGCCGGAGCTGGCCCGGGAGGTCCGCGGGCTCTACCACCACGGTGACGCGGGCGAGCGGCGCGCCGTCCTGCGGGGCCTGGACGTGCTCGACGTGCTCGGCGCCGGCCGGGAGGAGCTGGCCGGTGCGGCGCGCGAGCTGCTGGCCGACGCGATGCGCACCAACGACACCCGGCTGGTCGCGGCGGCGGCCTCCAGCGCGGCGACGGCCCTGCTCGACGCGGAGTCCTGGCGCCAGGGAATCCTCAAGTGCCTGTTCACCGGGGTGCCGCTGGAGTCGGCGGCCGGGCTGCCCGACCGCGCCGACGCCGAGCTGGCGCGCATGTGCGCCGACCACGCCGAGGAGCGGGTGCTGGCGGGGCGGCCGGTCCCCGCCGACGTCCACCTCGTGCTGCGGCGCTTCCCCG
Source organism: Nocardiopsis alborubida (assembly GCF_012396365.1). GTDB lineage: Bacteria > Actinomycetota > Actinomycetes > Streptosporangiales > Streptosporangiaceae > Nocardiopsis > Nocardiopsis alborubida. The sequence continues at coordinate 23,749 of NZ_JAAXPG010000016.1, forward strand.
GGCAGGCAGCCCGCCTGGACACCCACCGAACGGAGGCGTGATGCGTATCTTCGACCCGCACATCCACATGACCTCGCGCACCACCGACGACTACGAGGCGATGTACGCCGCCGGGGTGCGCGCGCTGGTCGAGCCGTCGTTCTGGCTGGGCCAGCCCCGGACCGGCGTGAGCTCGTTCCGCGACTACTTCGACGGCCTCGTGGGCTGGGAGCAGTTCCGGGCCGAGCGGTTCGGGATCCGCCACCACTGCACGATCGCGCTCAACCCGAAGGAGGCCAACGACCCCCGCCTGGAGGGGGTGCTGGACCTGCTTCCCCGCTACCTGGCCAAGGACGGCGTGGTGGCGGTGGGCGAGGTGGGCTTCGACTCAGGCACCGCCGAGGAGGAGAGGGCCTTCCGCCGCCAGCTGGAGCTGGCCGGGGAGTTCGAGCTGCCCGTCCTGGTGCACACCCCGCACCGCGACAAGGTGGAGGGGACCCGCCGCACCCTCCAGCTGGTCGCCGAGTCGGGCCTGCCGCCCGAGCGGGTGCTCGTGGACCACCTCAACGAGGCCACCGTGGCCATGGTGCACGAGTCGGGGTGCACGCTGGGCTTCTCCATCTACCCCGACACCAAGATGAGCCCGGAGCGCATGGTCCGCGTCCTGTCGGAGTGGGGTCCGGAGCGGATGGTGGTCAACTCGGCCGCCGACTGGGGCCGCAGCGATCCGCTGGCCACCCTGCGCACCGGCGAGGCCATGCTCGCCGCGGGCTTCACCGACCGCGACGTCGAACGGGTGCTGTGGGACAACCCCGTCGAGTTCTACGGCCGCAGCGGACGCCTGCTGCTGGACGACGTGCACGGGGCCGACCACACCGCGACCTACTCGGGGAACTCGGTGCTGCGCGGCGAGCGCGCGGGCGGAGGTGCCGCGTGAGGCTGCGCCACCCCGACGGCACGGTCGTCCACCTCGCCTACTGCACCAACGTGCACCCGGCCGAGGACCTGGACGGCGTCCTGCGCCAGATCCGCGTCCACGGCGGCGGCGTGCGCGAGGCCCTGGGCGCGGACCGGCTCGGCCTGGGCCTGTGGCTGCCCGCCCCGCTGGCCCGGGAGCTGGCGGCGGACCCGCGCCTGACCGACCGGCTGCGCGCGGAGCTGGGGGCCGCGGGGCTGGAGACGGTGACCCTCAACGCCTTCCCCTACACCGGGTTCCACGCGCCCGTGGTCAAGCAGGCCGTGTACCACCCCGACTGGACCGACCGGGCCAGGCTGGACTACACGGTGGACTGCGCCCGGGTGCTGGCGCGGCTGCTCCCCGACGACGCCGCGCGGGGCAGCGTCTCCACCCTCCCCCTGGCCTGGCGCGAACCGTGGGGTCCCGACCGCCTGGCCTCCGCCCGCGCGCACCTGGCCGAGCTTTCCGAAGCCCTGGAGGACCTGGCTCGGCAGGGACGGCCGGTGCGGGTGGGGCTGGAACCCGAACCCGGGTGCGTGGTCGAGACCTCCCGGGACGCGGCCCGCCTGCTCCGGGACCTGCCGCCGCACCTGGGCGTGTGCCTGGACACCTGCCACCTCGCGACGGCCTTCGAGGAGCCGGGGGCGGCCCTGGACCGGCTCCGCGCCGCGGGCCTGCCCGTGGTCAAGGCCCAGGCGTCGGCGGCCGTGGAGGTCCCCGACCCGGCCGACCCGGCCGCGCGCGAGGCCCTCGCCGCCTTCACCGAGGACCGCTTCCTGCACCAGACGCGCGCACGCGGTGAGGACGGCGCGCGGGAGGGCCGCGACGACCTGCACGAGGCCCTGGGCGGCGCCGCTCCGCTACCCGATGGCGCGCCCTGGCGCACCCACTTCCACGTGCCCCTGCACGCCCCCGCCACCGCCCCGCTGCGCGGGACCGCCGACCACCTCACCCGCACCCTCGACTGTCTCCTGGGGCCCGGCGGCGCGCGCACCGACCACGTGGAGGTGGAGACCTACACCTGGTCGGTGCTGCCCGAGGAGCTGCGCCCCGCCGACGGCAAGGGCCTCACCGAGGGCATCGCCGCCGAGGTGGCCTGGGCCCGCGACCGCCTGACCGGCCTCGGCCTGACCCTCCTCTGACACCCCGAACCGAAGGGACACCCCATGCCGACGGAGGAACCGCGCCTGCTCGTGGTCGACGCGGTCGGGCTCACGCCCCGGCTGCTACGGCACGCGCCCCGGCTCCGGGCCTTGGCCGAGAAGGGCTGGCAGGCCCCGCTGGAGACCGTCCTGCCCGCCGTCACCTGCACCGTCCAGTCCACGTTCCTGACCGGCCGGACCCCCGCGGGGCACGGCGCCGTCGGTAACGGCTGGTACTTCCGGGACCTGGGCGAGGTGTACCTGTGGCGCCAGCACAACCGCCTGGTCCGGGGCGAGAAGGTGTGGGAGACCGCCCGGCGCCGCCGGCCGGGTTTTCGCACCGCGAACGTGTGCTGGTGGTACGCCATGGGCGCCACCACCGACTGGACCGTCACGCCCAGGCCGGTCTACCACGCCGACGGGCGCAAGTCCCCCGACTGCTACGCCCGTCCGCCCGCGCTCCACGACGAGCTGACCGCGGAGCTGGGGCCCTTCCCGCTCTTCCACTACTGGGGACCGACCGCCTCGATCCGCTCCACCGAGTGGATCGTGGCCGCGACCCGCAGGCTGATGCCGCGGGCCGACCTGACCCTGTGCTACGTCCCCCACCTGGACTACGACCTGCAGCGGTACGGGCCCGACTCGGAGCAGGCCCGCCGGGCGGTGGTCGACATGGACGCGGCCCTGGCGCCCCTGCTGGACGACGCCGAGCGCTCGGGCACCGCCGTGATGGTTCTCAGCGAGTACGGCATCACCCCCGCCGACAGGCCCGTGCACGTCAACCGGGTGCTGCGGGAGGCCGGGCTGCTGGAGGTGTACACCCAGCACGGGATGGAGTACCTGGACCCGTGGGAGTCGCGCGCCTTCGCGGTGGCCGACCACCAGTGCGCCCACGTCTACGTCCGCGACCCCGGCGACGTGCCCGCGGTCGCCCGCCTCCTGTCCGGGGTGGAGGGGGTGGACCTGGTCCTGGACCGCGACGGGCAGGCGGAGCACGGGCTGGACCACGAGCGCTCCGGCGAACTCGTCCTCGTGGCCGACCCGGGCGCCTGGTTCACCTACTACTACTGGCTGCGCGATGAGGCGGCGCCGGACTTCGCGCGCGGCGTGGACATCCACCGCAAACCGGGCTACGACCCCGCCGAACTCTTCCTGGACCCCGCCGACCGGCTGGTCAAAGCACGCGCGGCGGCCAACCTCGCCCGCAAGAAGGTCGGCCTGCGCTACGCCATGAACGTGGTCCCGCTCGACCCGGGCTGTGTGCGCGGCACCCACGGGCGCGCGCACGCCGACCCCGACGACGGTCCCCTGGTGCTGTGCTCCGATCCGGGCTTCGCCCGGGAACGCGTCGCGGCCACCGAGGTCCGCGACCTCATACTCGGTCTCGCCGGTGTGCCGGCACCGGCGGGACCGGCTCCTTCCCCCTAATACGGTCACCCCAGGGGACCACCGGAGCGCCCCCTCACGGTGATCTTGTACTCATGGCGGGGTTCGACGCTCCAGACTCGCTATAAGCACAAGATCACCGCAGGTCAGAACCCCCGTGTCGCACCGGCAGCGTTTCCGCCCGGTCCGACGGGGGCGCATCCGGCCAGCCAGGGGCGGACGGGCGCGGGGCGGACACCGCGTGCCTCACCGAGGCCGCGCGGCGCCCGCCCCCGCGGTCACAGGTCCCAGTCGGTGCCGTAGCGCCCGGTCAGCTCGCGCACGTCCTCGGGCGAGAGCACGGAGAACTCGCTCCCCCGCAGCGAGACGACGATGCGCGAGGCCTCCTCCAGCTCGACGGCGCCGTCCAGGGCGGCCGCCGGACCGGAGGCGGCCACGATCGAACCGTGGTTGGCGAGCAGGGCCGCGCGGAAGCGCCCGGGCAGGCGGGAGAGGTTGTCGGCGAGCCGGTCGCTGCCCGGCGCCGCGTAGGGCACCAGGGGCGCCTGGCCGACCCGCATGACCAGGTAGGGCGTGACGGGCGGCAGCGCGGAGGCCTCCGACCAGGCGGGCAGGCACGAGGCCGCGCAGGCGTGGGGCGAGTGCAGGTGGACGACGGCGCCCGCGTCCGCGACCCGCCGGTACATCGCCTGGTGGAGCGGGAACTCCTTGGAGGGGGGCGGACCGGCGACGTGCTCCCCCGCCTCGTCCAGGACGGACAGGTCCTCGGGGTCGAGGTCGCGCAGGGAGACCCCCGTGGGGCTCATCAGGGTCAGTCCCCCGGCTCTCGCGGACACGTTGCCCGAGGCACCCGGGCTGAGCCCCAGTTCGACGGCGCGGCGTCCCACCGCGCACAGCTCCCGGGCGGCCTCGCGCGCTTCGCGGTTCACTTGTCCCCCTCCCAGGCGCGGACGAACAGGTCCTCGCGGCCGAAGTTGCCGGACTTGAGCATCAGCTGGACGTCCTCACCGTTCCTGTGTCCGAGCGTCCACGCGACGCCCGGGTCGATCTCGGGTCCCAGCGCGAGCGAGGCCACGCCCAGGCGCCGCACGACGGCTCCGCTCGTCTCCCCGCCCGCCACCAGGAGCGCGCGTACTCCCGCGGTGACCAGGCGTTCGGCGATCTCGGCCAGCGCCTCCTCGATGAGCGGCGCGTCGGCGGTGTCCACGACGTGTTCGGGCGCGGCGGTCGCGTACACCACGAACGGGGACGCGCCGCCCTCCAGGGCGCGGTCCACGGCACGCGACACCGTCGCCCCGAAGTCCCCGCGCAGGTCGGAGGGGAGCAGGTGGTGCCCCCCGCCGTGGGCGAGGGCGTGGCGCACCTGGCCCTGGGTCGCCCGCGAGGCGCTGCCCGAGAGCACGACGCGCGGCCCCTCGGGCGGGGTGAGCGGCAGGCGGCCCGTCCCGTGGGGGCCGGTGAGCCCCTGGGCGAGGGCGCTGCCGCCCGTCAGCAGGCGCAGGTCCCGCGTCGCGTCGGCGAGCGTGCGCAGGTCGGCGTCGGTCAGGGCGTCGACGACCACGAACCGGGCCCCCTCCGCGCCGGCCGACGCGATGGCCCCGCGCACCGCGTCGGCCCCCCGGGCCACCACCGGCCAGGGCACCAGCGCGACGTCGGCCTCGCCGCCGCTGACCTGGGGGGCGAGCAGGCGCGGGAGGCTGGAGTCGGTCATGGGCGTGAGCGGGTGGTGGCGCATCGGGGACTCGTCGAGGGGGTCGTCCCCCACGAAGAGGTGGCCGCGGTAGACGGTGCGCCCGTTGGCGGGGAAGGCGGGTGCGACGACCGTGACCTCCTCGCCGAGGGCGTCGAGGACCGCCTCCGCGACCGGTCCGATGTTGCCGTCCGGGGTGGAGTCGAAGGTCGAGCAGTACTTGAGGTAGAACCGCTCGCACCCCGCGCTCCGCAGCCGGTCGAGGGCGTCCAGCGAGGCCGCGACCGCCGCGTCGACGGGCGTGGTGCGCGACTTCAGGGCCACGACGACGGCGTCGGCCCCCTCCGCCGCGGCGGCGACGGGGTCGGCGCCGCCGGGGTCCCGCGAGTCCAGGACGACCGTGGTCCGGTGGCCGGACGCGGTGAGGGCGATCGCGACGTCGGTCGCGCCTGTGAGGTCGTCGGCGATCACGCCGAGGGTCGCCATGTGAGGTACTCCCTGTGGTCGGGGCGGTTCGGTCGGAGAGGTCGGTTCGGGCGCCCGCCGGGTTCTGGAGGTGCCGGAGGCGAGGCTGCGAGCAGGACTGCGCCGTAGGCGTCCGTTGAGGGTGGCGGTGGGCGAGGGGTGGGCACGGGCAGTCTCACCGTAGGCGCCGAAGGTTCCCGTGCTCCGGGCGCCCGAACCAGGGCCGGAGCGGAGCGGAGGCCCAAAGGAACACTGGTCAGACGACGCCGGTCGCGATCATGACGTTGAGCACGAGGAACCCGGTGACGCCCGAGAGGAACGAGGCGACGCCGATCGACCGGATGCCCTGGCCCACCGTCATGTTGGACAGCGTCGTGGTGACCCAGAAGCCGGACGAGTTGGCGTGCTTCATGATCTGGGCGCCGGTCGCGCAGGCCAGGTACACCACGATCGGCGCCAGGCCGAGTTCGGACACCAGGGGCTGCATGATGGCCGCCGAGGTCATCACGCCCAGGATGTTGGAGCCCGTGATCGTGCACACCGCGGCGGCGACGAGGAAGGGGATGATGACCGGTGACAGGCCGGTGCTCTCGATGCCCGAGGCGACGCTCTCGGCCACGCCGGTCTCCCGGATGATGGTGGCCAGCGCCCCGCCGACGCCGGTGAGGGCGATGGGCATCGCGGCGATGCGCAGGCCCGCCTCGAACAGGTCGTTGAGGGTGGACTTGTCGTGCCAGCGGCCGCGGAACAGCGGCAGGGCCAGGAGGCAGGCGAGGAAGAGCGCCACCGTCGGCTCGCCGACGAACAGGACGGCCTCGGTGATCCAGGCCCCCTCGGGGAGTGCCGGACCGGCCAGGGAGGCGAAGACGATGAGGGCGATGGGGGCCAGGATCGGCACCAGGGAGCCGAACAGGCCCACCGTGGCCGGGGCCTCGGTGCCGGTGACGGAGTCGCCGCCGCCGGAGGGGCCGGTGGCGGATCCGCCGGAGCCCGCGGCCAGGTGTTCGACGAACTCGGGCTTGGGCGGCACGTGCGTCCTGGTCCGCGACAGGTAGACCGTCGCGGCGACGACGCCGGGGATGCCCACCATGAGGCCGTAGAGGATGGCCTCGCCGGTGCTGACGCCGAGCAGGGACGCGGAGGCGAGCGGTCCGGGACCGGGCGGGACGACCGAGGTCATGACGTAGGCGCCGAGGTAGAGGATCGGCCCCAGCTTCATCATCGAGATGCCCGTGCGGTAGGCCAGGGCGGAGACGATCGGGATGAGCATGACGACCGCGGTGTCGGCGATGAGGGGGATGCCCAGGACGGTCGAGGCGAGGGCGATGGCCCAGGGCACCTTGTTCTGGGAGAACAGCTTCAGCGCGGTCTCGGTGATCTTCAGGGCCGCGCCGCTCAGTTCGAGCATCTTGCCGAGCACACAGCCGAAGATGATCAGCAGCCCCACGCTGGCGAGGGTGTTGCCGAAGCCCGTCGTGACGAGTTCGACGGTCCCCGTACCGCCCATGCCCAGGACGAGGCCGAGGGCCACGACCACGATGAACAGCGTGGCCACGGGGTGGACCTTGAAGCGGGCGATGAGCAGTACGAGTACCGCGATGGCGGCGAGGAACGCCAACAGGGTGTAGATGTCCGGCATGTCAGTGGGTCCGATCGTTCACAGGTGCGTGCGGGCGTGGCGCCAGGCGTCCAGGAGTGCGTCGCTGGCGTCGGCCAGGTCGTCCAGGCGCACCAGTGCGCCCGCCGCGACGTCGCGGCCCAGGGTGGCGTGGGCCGCCAGGTAGAGCGGTGCGACGTCGACGGGGGCGTCGGCGGTGTCCAGCAGGACGGGGGCCACCCCCTGGACGTCGTGGTGGTGTCCGCCCATGTCCAGCCTGGTCCCGGCGGGGAGGTCGCGCCGGGCCCGCCCGGCCAGGACCGCGTGCGGGGCCGGGGGCCGTGAGGTCGCCCCGCGGCGGCGGTCCACGGCGTCCAGCAGGCTCAGCGGGGTCTCCACGCCCATGAGGTGGTAGGGCAGGTACAGGCAGGCGTAGCGTCCCGAGCGCGAGACCACGTGGCCCTTCTGCGCGAGCAGTGCCCAGGAGACGGGGTCGCCGGTGCGGACGACGGCGAAGACCCCTCCGGCGAAGGAGGCCTCCTCGGGAAGGCGGAGCACGCTGAAGACGTCCACGGCGCCGGGCCGGGAGAGGATGCCCCCGTCCTCGGCGAGGGAGTAGACGTCGGCGAGTTCGGCGACGCGCGCGACGGGGTAGTGCAGCGCCTCGGTGTCGGGCACCAGGCCCGTGTGGTTGGCGACGACCCCCATCTCGCAGTAGTCGGCGGCGGCCGAGCGCGACAGGCCCGCCACGGCGCGGGCGCGGGCGGCGAGCGTGGCGGGCACGTCCTCGCCCAGGGTCAGCAGGTCGGCCAGGCCGGGGGCGTCGACCTCCTGGTCGAGCTGGCGCACGCGTCCCGTGGCCGGGTCGAAGACCAGGTCGTACTCGCCCGACTTGCCGATCGCGACGACGTCCAGGCCCAGCAGGCGGGTCCGCTCGTACCACTCGATGAGGTTGGCGGGCTGGTCGCCGATCCCGGGGGTGTACACCACGCCCCGCTCCCGGGCGAGGTCGGCCAGCGCGACTCCTGATACGGAGTCGACCTCCTTGGAGACCATGACCACGTGGCGTCCGGCCGCGATGGCGGTCCGCGCGGCCCGGGTGCCCGCCTCGGGGCTGCCGGTGGCCTCGACGAGCACGTCGTAGTCGGCGTGTTCGAGGAGGCGGGCGTCGGCGATCACCGCGATCCGCCCGTCGGCCAGCGCGGCCACCTCGTCCGCGCTGGAGCACACCGCCAGCGCGTCGGCGGGGTAGCCGAGCTCGGCGCACAGCGCGACCGTCCCCTCGGTGTCCAGGTCGCACAGGACCGAGGGCCGCAGCCGCTCCATCCGCGGGGTCTGGGCGAGCAGGGTGCGCGCGAATCCGCCGCGGGCTCCGGTGAGCGCGTAGCGCACGGGCGGCGGCGCCGTGGTGGCGTCGGTGGCTTGCATGGGTTCTCCTTCTCCGGCCTCGCGGGGGGCACGTGTGCGCCGGGCCGCTACGGCAACGCGCCATGTTTAACACCAGCTGAACATGGGAGTCAACAATTATCACGACTGGTACCATTTGGGAACACTCGTTACCATGGGGCCCATGAGCGCGACCGAGGGAGAACGATGATTCCGGCGCAACGGCGTGAACTGCTCGTGCGGGAGTTGCGCGGTACGGGCGTGCTGAGCGTGAAGGAGCTGTGCGAGATCCTCGACGTCTCGCACATGACGGTGCGCCGCGACATCATGACGCTGGAGGAGGAGGGGCGGGTCCGCTCGGTGCCCGGCGGCGTCGAACTGGTCTCGCAGGTGCGCTCGGAGCCCTCCTACCGCGACAAGTCGCGGGTGGACGTGGCCGAGAAGCGGGCGATGGCCCGCGCGGCGGCGGCCATGGTCGGCGAGGGGCAGACCGTCTACCTGGACGCGGGCACGACGCTGGGGCACCTGGTGCCGTCGCTGTGGAGCGTCACAGGCCTCACCGTCATCACCAACGACATCACCACCGCCGCCTCCCTCACCGACCACCCCGACGTGACCCTGTTCCTCATCGGCGGGCAGATCGACCGCGAGAACCGCTCCTCGGTCGGCGACATCGCGGCCGCCACCATCGAGGAGTTCAACATCGACGTCGCCTTCGTCTCGACGAGCTCGTGGGACCTGAGCCGGGGCACCACCACGCCCTCACGCGCGAAGGTGGCGGTCAAACGCGCGGCCATGGCGGCGGCCTCGACGTCGGTGCTGGTCGCCGGAGCCGACAAGTACGGGGCCTTCGGCACGTTCAAGGTCGCCGCGCTCACGAGCTTCGCCTCGGTGATCACCGACGACCGCCTCGCCGAGTCGTCCGTGCGCGCGATCCGCGAACTCGGCGTGGGCCTGGAGGTCGTGGCGCCCCAGCGGGAGGCCGACGAGGACGCGCCGACGACCGGATCCGGCGAGGAGGCCGAGGCCCCCACCGCCTGACCCCCGCTCCACCGGGGAGTTCCCGGAGGCCGGGCGCACTCGTGCGCACGGCCGGACCGGCCCCCGCCCCGCCGGGGCGCCGTCCGGCCCTTCGGCATGTCCTGGCCCGCCCCGCACGGAGCCGCGCCCGCCGCGGCCCGTGCGGCCGGGGAGCCCGGAGCGCGCCGCCGGACCGTGCTCCCGGAAAAGCCCTGGACAAAAATCTTCCAATGTAAGAATCTGGGTGCGCGGTCCTGCCCCGCACCCCCGGGGCGCGGCCGCGAAGTGAGCGACAGGGCGAAGCCCGAGCGAACGAAGGAGCCCCCCGTGCCCACGACATCCGTGCAGCTGTACTCGATCCGCGACGAACTCGCCGACGGCCTGGAGAGCGCCGTGGCGCGCCTGGCCGAGATCGGGTTCGCCCACGTGGAGCCGTACGCGTTCCACCTGGACACCGAGGAGTACCGGCGCGTGTTCGCCGCGACGGGCGTCACCGCGCCCTCCGGCCACGCCCCGGTGATCGACGCGCAGGCCCCCGAAGGGATCTTCGACGCGGCCGCCGAACTGGGCATCGCGACGGTCATCGACCCGCTGGTCCCGAGCGAGCGGTGGCAGACCGCCGACCAGGTGGCCGAGCTGGCCGAGCGCGTGAACCGCCTGGCGGAACTGGCCGCCGAACGGGGACTGGAGTTCGGCTACCACAACCACGCCTGGGAGCTGAGCAGCCGCATCGGCGACAGGCACGCGCTGGAGGTGTTCGTCGAGCACCTGGAGCCGCGGGTCGTGCTGGAGGTCGACACCTACTGGGCGGGGGTCGGCGGCGCCGACGCCGCGGCGCTCCTGCGCGCGTTCGGCGACCGGGTGCGGCTGATCCATGTCAAGGACGGCACCCTGGACGGCGACGTGAACCGGCAGCAGCCCGCCGGTTCGGGCGAGGTCGACGTCCGCGCGGTCCTGGAGGCCGCGCCGCGGGCGATCCGCGTGGTCGAGTTCGACGCCTACGCGGGCGACGTGTTCGACGGCATCGCGCGGTCGCTGGCCTGGCTCGGGGAGAACGACCGATGACGCGCACCGGGGCCGCCGGGGTCGGCGTCATCGGCGCGGGCAACATCTCGACCCAGTACCTGGAGAACCTGACGCGGTTCCCCGACGTCGAGGTCCGCTTCGTCGCGGACCTGGACCTGGCACGCGCCGCCGCGCAGGCCGCCGCGTACGGTGTTCCGGCGTCCGGGACCGTGGCGGAGCTGCTGGCACGCGAGGACGTCGAGGTGGTGGTCAACCTGACCGTCCCGGCCGTGCACACCGAGGTCGGGCACCGGATCCTCGACGCGGGCAAGCACGTGTGGAGCGAGAAACCCCTCGCCCTGGACCACGACGCGGCCGCCGCGCTGCTGGCCAGGGCCGGGGAGGCGGGACTGCGGGTCGCCTGCGCGCCGGACACGGTGCTGGGCGCGGGAACGCAGACCGCGCTGCGCGCGATCGCCCGCGGCGACATCGGGGAGCCGCTGACCGCGACCACGATGTTCCACGTCCCCGGGCCCGAGTCCTGGCACCCGGACCCCGACTTCCTCTTCGCCCACGGGGCGGGGCCCCTGTTCGACATGGGCCCGTACTACGTCACCGCGCTCGTGCACGTCTTCGGCGCCGCGACCCGGGTGCAGGCGGTGGCCTCCACCGGCCGCGCGACCCGCACGATCGCGAGCGGTCCCCGCGCGGGCCAGGTGTTCGAGGTGCAGGTTCCGACGCACCACGCCGCGCTGGTCGAGTTCGGTCCGGGGCGCTCCGCCCAGTCCACGTTCTCGTTCCAGCACGCGCTGCCCAGAGCGGGGATGGTGGAGGTCAACGGTACCGAGGGCACGATCGTCCTGCCCGACCCGAACACGTTCGGCGGGGACACCACCCTGTGGCGGTACGACCGGGAGGAGCCGGTCGCCCTCCCCGCCGAGGGGCCCGTGTACGGGCGGGGAGCCGGTGTCGTGGACCTGGTCCGCGCGATACGCGCGGGCGGGACCGAACGCGCGTCGGGGGCCGTGGCCTCGCACGTGCTGGACGTGCTGCTGGGCATCCGCGACGCCGCGGCCGGCGGACTGCCCGTGGAGATCACCTCCGCCGTGGAGCCGGTGGCCCCGCTCCCGGCGGGGTGGGACCCGGCCGACCCGACCCTCTAGGCGGCACGCGTCTGACCCGAAGAACCCCGGGCGCCGTCACCGCTCACGCGCGGCGACGGCGCCCGGGGCGCGTTCACCGGGCCCGGGCCGACGCGCCGCCCCCGGCCTCGTCGTCCCCGGTCCCGCCGCCCCCTCCCCCGCCGGGCAGCAGCCGTTCCAGGACCTGGAGCGCGCGGTAGACGTCCACCTCCTGCGGGTCGAGCAGCCACTGCAACTGCAGCCCGTCGGACGCGGCGATCACCAGGGCCGCCGCGTCGTCGGGGTCGATGTCGGCCGCGATCTCCCCGGAGCGCTGACCCGCGCGGACGCGCTCGGCGAGGTCGGCGCGCAGTTCCCGGAACCGGGCCCGGACGAACTCCCGCGTCGCGGGGTGCCGCTGCTCCTGCAACGCGTCCGTCGTCAGCGTCGCGTACAGCTCGACCAGGCCGGGGATCGAGCGGTTGCGCTCCGCGCTGCGCTCCATCACCGCGACCGCCGAGACGGCGTCCGGGTCCGAGGGCTCGCACCCCGTCGCCTCGTGTTCCCGGTACACCTCCACCAGCAGCTCGTCCCGGGAGGCGAAGTAGTAGCGCAGCGCCGCGTGGGACACCCCGATGGCCTCGCCGATGGCCCGTAGCGACGCGCCCACCCCGTGCTCGGCGAACACCTCGATCGCGCGCGACAGGATCTGCGACCGCCGCTTCTCGGCCTTCCGGTACGTCCGGCCGGAAGCACCCGCACCACCGTTCACCACGCCCTCCTTCGACCCGGACCGCACGGTCGGCCGCCGCTCACGCGCGGCGGGGCCGGTGCGGTTCTCTCCCTCGTGGACGCCTACCAGTGTGTCGGCATCGGCGCCGCGGCTCGTCCCCGTGCCCGGGGGCCGGTCGGGGTCTCCCCCGTTCACGGGAGGGCGGAGGCCAGTCCCAGGATCAGCAGCAGGGGCGCGGTCAGCGCCACGGCGCGGACGACGGCTCCCGCGGCGGAGGAGAAGGTGACCGACAGACAGGCCCGGTGGACGAGGTAGCCGAACAGGGCGATGAAGAGGGAGAAGGCGATGGCCAGGGCGTCGGGGCCCTCGGTGACCATCATGGACGCGGGGAAGAGGGCGTAGAGCAGGGCCGCGACCGCGGAGGGAGCGGCCTTCGTGGCGCGGAGCGCGGGAGCCCTGGGCCCGGACGTACGCCTGTGCCCGTACGCGCACCTGTGCTCGGACTCGTGTCTGCGGCCGGAGGCACGCCTGCGCTCCAGGAGGAAGGCGATCAGGCCGGGAAACGTGGTGACCGTGAGAAAGACGGCGTAGGCCGCCGGGAGCACGGTGAGGGCGACCCCGGAGGTGACCCCGTCCGAGATCGAGAAGGGCATCAGGAGGATCAGGAAGGCGTGTATCCCGCCGCCGGAGGCAGTCCTGGACACCGCTTCGGAAATGGTCATCGTGCGTGCGGACCCGGGCTCCGGGGCCCTCGGGTCAGGGGGTCTCGGAGTGCCACCGGGCGTGTACGGCGACGGGTGCGCGTTCTTCGGGGGTTTCGACCGCGGAACCATACGGACATCCCACCACGCCGGAATCCGTCGCCGCTCCCGGCCCCCGCAGGACCCAACGGCCCTCCTCGTGGCCGGGTCCCCGTGGCAGGATGAAATGACATTCCGGGCATACGGCCCGACGTTCCTTGGCGGTGAGGCGGATGGCGCGGGCGACGGGTGGCGTGCGACGTCCCGCGGTCGCCCTGCCGGCGGTCCTCCTCGGCATCTCCTGCGCCGCCCCCTGGGCCGTGGTCAGCGACGGGGACCCGCCTACGGACACCGGGGAATCACGGTTCTCGACCGTCACGGGAACGGTCCGCGACTCCTCCGGAGAACCGGTGGAGGGAGTGTTCATCCGGTGGTCCTCGAACGAGGACCCCGTCGTGGCCTCGCACGAGGCCGGGGTGTCCACCGTCGCCGACGGAAGCTACCGGGTCTCCCTGCTCCCGGGAAGCTGGGACCTCCACGGGGTGGGGGGTGACGGTGCGCGGACCGGGACGGAGACCGTCGTTCTCGGCGAGGACGACGTGACCGTCGACCTGCGCTTCACCCGGTAGGCCGCTCCCGCCGAAGCTCCCGTGATCAGGCCCCGCCCCGTGTCGGGCCAGCCCGGGTCAGAAGCCCTCGACGCGGGCGAGGAAACGCAGCAGCCCCGCGTTGAAGGCGCCCGGCCGCTCCATGTTCACGGCATGCCCGGCCTCGCGCACCACGGCCGCGCCGGCGCGCGGGTTGGGCCTGGCGGCGGCCGCGGCGTGCTCGGCGGGCCACAGCTCGCTCTCTGCCCCGGCCACGAACAGGGCGGACACGTCGAGCCCGGCGACCGCGTCGCGCCAGTCGCGCCGGGCGTGGTCGCCCAGCAGCTCCAGCTCCGCGGGGGTGAGCTCGCGGTCGGTGCCGCGCATCGCGCGCAGCGTCCTGACCAGGCGCACGCCGCGCCGCCACAGGGGCGTTCCGCGGCCGGTGGCGGGGATGCCGTCGGCGAAGTAGGTGTCGGCGTTGCCCTCGTCGTAGCCGTAGAAGCCGTACGGCCAGTCCGCGGTGTTGAGCATCTTCGGGGTCTGGTCCACCGACACCGCGCCCGCCAGGCGGCCGGTGCCGTGCGCGGAGGTGTACGCCCAGACGGTGTTGGCGCCCATGGAACCGCCGACGAGCACGGCGCCCTCCAGGTCCAGGTGCTCCAGGAGGGCGTGGACGCAGTCGCCGCGCCGGTCCATGGTCATGCCCGTGGGCAGCGGCCCCGCTGCGCCGTGGCCGGGCAGGTCCACGGTGAACACCCGGTATCCGGCGTCCGTGAGCGGGGCGACCTGGTGGCACCAGGAGGTCGCGGGGGCCTTGAACCCGGCCAGGAGCACGACCGGGCGTCCCCGGGAGTCACCGTGCTCGGTGTACTCGATGCCAAGCCCGTCGTCCGTGGTGATCACCGTCATCGCCCCTCCCGGAATCCGGGGCCATCCTCGCACACACCCTCAGAGGGCGGCGCCAGGGGTTCGGGGGCCTGTGAGGGCACGCACCCCCCGCTCGGCGAAGGGCGGGGCACGGGTCCCCTTCCGACCGTGTAGGATTTGGGAACGATAATCGTTTTCAGTATCCGCGGACAGTCGAGGAGGGGAGGGCGCATGCGCGCGGTGGGCCCGGTACGGCGACCGCGGCCAGCGCCTCTCCTTCGTCGGTGCCGGCCTCGGCGCCGAGGCCCTGGAGTCACTGTCGGACTCCCGCCCGGCCACGGACGAGGAGACGCGACAGGAAATCAGCACCGGCCCCTTCGCGGAGTTCCCAGAAAGGCGAACATGCCCTCTTCAGCACACCGTCCGGGAAAGCGCAAGCCCACGCGGAGTTTCGCCAATCCGCTGGGGGAAATGGACTACATCGACTACAAGGACACCGCACTCCTGCGCAAGTTCATCTCCGAGAAGGGGAAGATCCGCAGTCGCAGGGTCACGCGGGTGACCGCACGCCAGCAGCGGCTGATCGCGGCGGCGGTCAAGAACGCGCGCGAGATGGCCCTGCTGCCCTACCCGGCCAACACCCCGGCGAACAGGCCTTGAGGACCCGGCGGCCGTTCCGGGGGGAACGGCCGCCCGCGGGAACGACTGACCGATGCGCGGCCAGGGGCCGGCGCGGTCAGGAGTGACCGGGAGCGTGTTCGTCCCAGTGCCCGTCGTGCTCGCGGTGCAGGTGACCGTCATGGACGTAGTCCACGTGGTCCTCGTGCGGCACGGACACGTGCCCGCACCCGTGCCCGTGCTCGTGCGCGTGCCCCTCGTGGACGGAGTGGCCCCGCGTGGAGCACTCGTCCCAGTGCCCGTCGTGCTCGCGGTGCAGGTGACCGTCATGGACGTAGTCCACGTGGCCCTGGTACGGCACGGACACGTGCCCGCACCCGTGCCCGTGCTCGTGCGCGTGCCCCTCGTGAACAGTATGCTGTGCGGCCATCTCTCCCCCTGGAAAACGGTCAGACGACAGAACGCGAACACACCCAGGACTATTCGACCACCGGTCGCGTATCAAGCGCCGCCGTGGCGAGGCACGGAGAATTTGTCCGCCACCCACCGGAATTTCACACCGGAACCCCCGGGGGATGATTGTGGTTTTCATTCCGGAGGCCACCGCGGCAGAACCGCCCCCATTCCACTGAAAAAGGCGGCGGGGTCCGTTCGCCCCCTTCCCCGCGCGGGGCCGGGGCGGGGACCGCGGCCTCCGTCGGCCGCCCTCCTCAGGAGGCGGAGGGCGGGGCGCTGCTGCGCCTGACCACCAGGTCGGTGGCCAGGTCCAGGCGCAGGTTGGCGGGGGTGCCGCCGCGCGACAGGGTGAGCGCCATCCGGGTCGCCTCCTCGGCCATCTCGGTGAGCGGCTGGCGCACGGTGGTCAGCGGCGGCCCCATCCAGCGGGCCACCGGCAGGTCGTCGTAGCCGACCACGCTCAGGTCCTCGGGGATGCGCACGCCCAGCTCGCGGGCGGCCTCGTACAGGCCCATGGCCTGGAGGTCGTTGCCCGCGAAGACGGCCGTGGGCGGGTCGTCCAGCCGGAGCAGTTCCCGGCCCCGGTCGCGCCCGCTCTCGACGTGGAAGTCGCCGTAGCGGACCAGCGCGGGGTCGGCCGTCAGCCCGGCGGAGTCCAGCGCGGAGGCGTAGCCGTCGATGCGGGCCTTGCTGCACAGCACGTGCCGGGGCCCGCCGATGACGCCGATGCGCCGGTGGCCGAGCTCGATGAGATGGCGGGTGGCGACCAGGCCGCCGTTCCAGTTGGCCGAGCCCACCGAGGGCATGTCCGGGCCCGGGTCCCCCGCCGGGTCGACCACGACGAAGGGGATGCCGCGCGCGGTCAGGCGGGTGCGCTGTTCGGGCGCCAGGTCGGAGAAGACCAGGATCACGGCGGTGGACTGGCGGGCGAGCACGGCGTCGACCCAGTCGTCGCGGGGGGTCTGCGCGCCCCCGGACTCGGTCAGCACGACGCTGAGGCCCTCCGAGCGCGCCACGCTCTCCACGCCCCGGATGACCTCGACCGCCCAGGCGCTGTCGAGTTCGTGGAAGACCAGGTCGACCATGGAGGAACGGCCTCCGCCCGGGCCCCGGCGTCGCCGGTAGCCGTGGCGGCGGATCAGCTCCTCCACACGTGCACGGGTCTCGCTGGCCACGTCGGCGCGTCCGTTCAGCACCTTCGAGACCGTCGGCACCGATACGCCTGCGGCTTCCGCAATTTTCGAGATGGTGACCGGCTCCGAAAGGGTGGTCCGGGCGGAGTCGGGGGTCGGGTCTGCGCTCACGACGCCTGATCCTACGCGGTCATGGCAACTCCGCGCGGCTCCTGGTGACCCAGCTCTCATCCTCCTATTGACGCTCGGGGTGACGCCGCGTACATTCGGGCGCAAATATTTCGAAATACTGACCGATAGTTTCGAAAGAGGAGTGGCCATGAGAACCCCCCGCCTGGGCTCCGCCGCCGGAGCGACGGCGCTCTGCCTGCTCGCCGTCACCGCCTGTTCCGGTGGCGGCGGCGGAGACGACCGCATGCACGTGTGGATGTACCAGGACACCCTGGTCGTGGTGCAGGAGGGCGCCGTCGAAAGGTTCAACGAGGCCTCCGAGACCGAGGCGGTCATCGACGAGGTCCCCGGTGACAGCTACGAGGAACGCCTGCGCACCGCGATGGGCTCCAGCGAGAAGCCGGACGTGTTCTTCAACTGGGGCGGCGGCAGCATCGAGCCCTACGTCGAGCAGGACATGCTCGTCCCCCTGGACGACATGCTCGCCGAGAACCCCGAGCTCGCCGACTCCTTCATCCCCTCCATCCTGGAGGCGGGCCAGGTCGGCGGCGTGCAGTACGGCATCCCCCTGCGCGGCACCCAGCCGGTCATCCTCTTCTACAACGAGACGGTGTTCGAGGAAGCCGGGGCGGAGCCCCCCGAGACCTGGGAGGACATCCTGGGCCTGGTCGACACCTTCACCGAGGAGGGCGTCACCCCCTTCGCCCTGGCCGGGGCCGACCCCTGGACCGAGCAGATGTGGCTCCAGTACCTCGTGGACCGCATCGGCGGCCCCGAGGTGTTCGCGCGCATCGCCGAGGGCGACTCCGAGGGCTGGCGCGACCCCGCCGTGCTGGAGGCCGCCCAGATGGTCCGGGAACTGGTGGACCAGGGCGCGTTCGGCAACTCCTACGCCTCGGTGAGCTACACCGAGGGCGCGGCCTCCGCGCTGCTGTCCGAGGGCCGGGCCGCCATGCACCTGATGGGCTCGTGGGAGTACTCCACCATCCTGGACCAGGACGAGGAGTTCGCGACGAACGACCTGGGATACGTGGCCTTCCCGCCGATCGAGGGCGGGGAGGGCGACCCCGCCAACGTGGTCGGCAACCCGACCAACTACTTCTCGGTGTCCGCCGAGACCGAGTACATGGACCAGGCGATGGAGTTCCTGACGTACATGTCGGAGGAGGAGTACGTGGCCGACATGGTGGAGAACGGCGAGGTGCCCACCACCACCAACGCCGAGGAGGCCGTGGCCGACAGCCCCAGCCCGGACTTCGCCACCTTCCAGTACGAGATGGTGCGCGACGCACCGCACTTCCAGCTCTCGTGGGACCAGGCGCTGCCCCCGGAGGTGGCCACGCCGATGGTCACCGAGATCGAGTCGCTGTTCAACGGTGAGAGCACGCCCGAGCAGTTCGTCGACGCGCTGGCGGCCCTGTGACCGGCCGCACCGACAGCCAGGCGACCGGTGGCACCATGACCGGCAACCCGGCGTCCGGGGGCACCGGGTCGGGCGGCTTCGCCCCCCGGGGCCCCCGGCCCGACGCCCCGCACGGCGGCTTCGCCGCGCGGGGCGCCGCCCCCCGCACGGGGCGGCCCGGACCGGCGTGGGCACTGCCCGGCCTGCTGTACTTCGGGGTCTTCGCCGCCCTGCCGATGGTTCTGGTGGCCTACCTGTCCCTGACCTCCTGGGGCGGGCTGGGCTCGCCCCGCTTCATCGGCCTGGAGAACTGGTCGCGCCTGGTCGGCGACCCGATGATGCACAACGCCGTGTGGCTGAGCGTGCTGCTGACCGCCCTGTCCTGGATCGTCCAGACCCCCATCAGCCTGCTGCTCGGGGTCTGGGCCGCCGGTCAGCAGCGCAACCGCGCGGTGCTCTCCGCCGTCTTCTTCCTGCCGCTGCTGCTGTCCTCCGCGGCGATCGCGCTCGTCTGGCGGGCCCTGCTGGACCCCAACTTCGGCCCGCTGGCCTGGCTGGGGCCCCGTCTGGGCCTGTCGTCGGTGGACGTGCTGGGCGGTCCCGACAGCGCGTTCCTGGTGATCGTGTTCGTCAGCGCCTGGCAGTTCATCCCGCTGCACATGCTGCTCTACCAGGGCGGCGCCCGACAGATCCCGGCGACGCTGTACCAGGCCGCCGAGATCGACGGGGCGGGAAAGCTGCGGGCGTTCTGGTACATCACGCTGCCGCAGCTCAAGCACACCATCACCACCTCGTCGGTGCTGATGGTGGTGGGCGCGCTGACCTACTTCGACACCGTGCTCATCATGACCGGGGGCGGGCCCGGCACCAACACCACCATCGTCCCGTACCTGATGTACCAGGCCGGTTTCCGGAGCTGGGAGCTGGGCTACGCCAGCGCCGTCGCGTTCACCCTGGTGGTGACGGCGACGCTGATCGCCCTGCTCCTCATCCGCTTCACCGGTTTCGGCGACATGCGCAGCACCCGGGAGGGAATGTGACCGCCAGTACGGCCGAGAGGCCCGCCTCCCGGCAGCTCCCGAGCAGCGGCCGCCCCGTCCTCCCGCGGCGGCGGCCGGGCCGTCGGCGCCCCAACCTCCTGGCCGGACTGGGCGCCCTGGTGTGGCTGGCCGTCGTGGGGGTGCCGCTGTACGCGCTGCTCGTGGCCACGGTGCAGCGCTCCGAGAACTACACCTCCGCGGGGCCGCTCACCCCGCCCACGGACCCGACCCTGGGCAACTACGTCAAGGCGGTCGAGAACGGGGTGCTGGGCTTCGTGCTCAACACCGCGATCGTCACCGTCGCGGTGGTGGCGATCGTGCTGGTGCTCGCCTCCATGACCGGGTTCGCCGTGGTGCGCTCGCGCACCCGGTGGACCACGGGGGTGTTCCGGATGTTCCTGCTGGGACTGGCGATCCCGTCCCAGGCGGTGATCATCCCGGTGTACCTGATCATCATCGAACTGGGGCTGTACGATACCCTGACCGCCATCGTGCTGCCCACGGCGGCGTTCGCGCTGCCGGTGTGCGTGCTGATCCTGGTGGGGTCGATGCGCGACATCTCCGAGGAGCTGTACGAGGCCATGGCCCTGGACGGCGCGGGCCCGGTGCGCACCTTCCTCCAGCTGGTGGTGCCGATGTCGCGGTCGGGGCTGAGCACCATCGGCGTGTACGCCGCGCTCCAGGCCTGGAACGGGTTCCTGTTCCCGCTGATCCTCACCCAGTCGGCGGACAACCGGCTGATCACCATGGGCCTGTTCGAGTTCCAGGGCGAGTACCGCGTGGACGTGCCCGGCATGCTGGCCGCGGTCGTGCTGGCCACCCTGCCCCTCTTCCTCGTGTACCTCTTCGCGCGCCGCTCCCTGGTGCGCGGCATGATGGGGGTCGGTGGAAAGTAGCCCCGGGCCACTCCACTCCCGCCCGGCGGCCGCGGCCGCGTGAGGCCCCGCCGACCCCTCCCCACCCCGGTGCCCGCCCTCTGTCAGGGACTCCCCCTGAGGCGGGCACCGGGGACACCTTCGCTTACTCCCCGTTCCTGGGCAGCAGGGACCCCAGCGGGCCCAGGTCCAGGTTGAGGTCGGCGGCGGAGAGCCCGTAGCGCTCACGCAGCTCGGTCATACGCTCCTCCAGCAGCATCAGCGTCATGCCGATGCGCTCCTCCTGGTCCTCGGTGAGGTCGCCCTGGTCCACGCGCCGCAGGGCCTGGCGCTCCATGAGCTGGCGCACCAGCTCCACCACGGTGAGCACCAGCTTGATCAGGTCGCGCTCGACCGTGTCGGGCTCGGTCTCGATCCGGTGGCGCAGCCGCTGCCGCTCGGGGCCCGCAGGCCCCTCGCCGACCCGGTCCGGGTCCGCCGTCTCGTCCAGGGCGTCCTGGAGCCGTCCCAGGATGTCGTTCCCGCCTCCCGGGACCGTGTCGGCGTCGGCCACGCGCACGGGCGTCGGCCCCTCGGGGCCCCGCGCCGCGCGGAGCGGGTTCCCGTTCACCTCTGGCATACCGCCTCCTTCCCCTCCCTCCGGGGCCGGTCCTCACTCCTGCCGGATCCATCCGCTCAGGGGGTGACCGTGCTCCCAGGGCGAGGGCACGTTCTCGTTGATCGACGACACCAGGGCGTGCAGGGAGACCCGGACCAGGTCCACGTCGGCGATGGAGACGGTCAGGTCCCCCGAGACGACCACCCCCTTGGCCAGGACCCTGTCGAGCAGGTCCACCAGGGAGATCTCCCGGTTGGCCAGGGGGTGGTCCTCGTCCAGCATCGTGGTCAGGGAGTGGGCCTGGCCGGGGAAGCCGCCGGTGCCGGGCGGGCCGTTCCCGGCGGGGCCGGATCCGTTCACCGTGCTCATGCGCCCGCCTCCGCCGCTCGGGGGGAGGCGAAGGAGTAGGGGGCCCACGGCCCGGAGGCCTCGATCCTGGTGCCCTCCGGCGCGCGGGAGTTCAGCTCGTCCACCGCGGCGAGGAACTCCGTCACCCGCTCCCCGTCCACGAGGTAGGCGTTGTTCATGACGTTCTCGCCGGAGGCCTCGGACAGCGCGGCGTTCTGCGTCTGGTGCCGGGCGCGCGCCCGGGCCATCGCGCCCAGGACCTCGTCGGCCCGCTCGCACAGCGCGGAGGCCCGCTGCCAGGTGTCGTCACGGCGGTCGCGCTGTTCCCTGCGCCTGCGCAGGTAGGCCTTGCCCGGGCTCTCGTCGGCGGGGGTCTGCGGCTCGGGCTGCCCGGCGGTGCGCGCGCCCGCCTCGGCGTAGACCTTCACACCGATCTCGACCCGGTCCACGAGTTCGTCCAGGGTCGCCGCGAAGGCCTCCGCGTTCTCGCGCAGGACCTGGCGGACCCGTTCGTCCCCGCGGTAGACGGTGGCCAGCCGCAGCGGCAGGGCCACGGAGCGCAGGGCCACCGCGTCCACGACGCCGTGGTGGGCCCGGGCCACCTCCTCCAGCCAGCGCAGGTCCTCCAGCTTGGCGTGGAGCGCCTGCTCGTCGAACTCGTCCAGGGGGACGGTGCTGACCGCGGCGGCCAGGTCGCCCTCGACGACGAGGTGGACGGGGTGGCCGCCCACGCCCGTCATGCCCTCGGTGGTCGCCAGGCCGAAGGGGCGGCACACCGCGTAGACGTAGCTCGCCTGCTTAGGCCGTTCCATGCTCACCCTCCTCCCGGGCGCCGGAGCCCTCCGCGGCCGGGGTCTCGGAGCCCTCCTCGGGGAGGGGGTGCGCCTCGCCCGAGGCGACCTGCGCGGTGCGGTGCTCCTCCAGGGCCTCGATGCGCTCGCGCAGGCGCCTGTTCTCCTCGGCCAGCTCGTCGTCCCCGCGCCGCGACGCACGGGAGGACAGGGCGGGGTCGTGCTCCCACCAGTCGATGCCCATCTCCTTGGCCTTGTCCACCGAGGCGACGAGCAGCCGGAGCTTGACCGTGAGGAGTTCGATGTCCAGCAGGTTGATCTTGATGTCGCCCGCGATCACGACGCCCTTGTCGAGAACGCGTTCGAGTACGTCGGCGAGGTTGGCGGAGGAGGATCCGCCGGAGGAGCGGATCTGCCTCGGCTCGCCCCGCCAGGGCGTGGGTTCACTCATGCGTACCAGTTCCCTCCCGGTCCCGCGTATCCGTCACGGCCACGGGTCACGCGCGCGCCGCCGTCGCGGTCCCGGCTGCCGGTGCGGAGGCGGCCCCCTGCTCAGGAGCGCTCGGCCGCGGGCCGCTCCTCCTCGTCGGGGTACTCGTCGTCCTCTCCGTCCAGGTCCTGCTCGTCCGCCTCATCAGCGTCCTCGCCCTCAGCCTCGTCATCGAGGAGTTCCTCCTCTTCGCCCTCGTCGTCCTCGGGCTCGTCCGCGGGCTCCTCCCCGGCCTCGGGCCCGTCGTCCTCGGGCTCCTCCTCGAACCCGTCCTCGGGATCATCGTCCGGGGCCTCCCCGTTCCCGTCGTCCAGGTCGGCGAGCTCCGCCCGCTCCTCGGAGTCCAGGTCGGCGAGTTCGGCCCGCTCCTCGGAGTCCAGCTCCTCCAGCTCGGCCCACTGCTCCTCGGTGAGGTCCGCCTCCTCCAGGGCGACGGCGTCCTCGTGGGAGAGGACGACCTCTCCCCCGCGGACCTCGCCGCGCCAGCCCCGGAGTTCGGCCGCCTCGTCCCGGGGCAGCATCATGACCTGGCGCCGGTAGTGCTTGAGGTCCAGGCGCAGGCGCCTGCCCTGGGCCCGCCAGATGTTGCCCGTGCGCTCGAAGAGGCCCTTGGGGTAGTACTCCACCACCAGCAGGACACGGGTGAGGTTCTCCCCCAGGGGGTGGAAGGTCACGACGCCCTTCATGGTGCCCTTGGCGGCCTCGGTCGACCAGGCGATCCGCTGGTCCTGGACCTGCTCGGTGACCTCGGCGCTCCAGCTGCGGCTGGACCAGAAGACCTTGCCCCTCCAGTGGGAGGAGGTGTCCCCGGTGCGCTCCGCGCTCTGCACGCCCTTGGCGAAGGAGCCGAAGTCGGGGAAGCGGGTCCACTGGTTGTAGGCCACGCGGACCGGGACGCCCACGTCGACGTCCTCGACGATGTTGACCGTCTTGGAGGGCTTGCCGCCCCCTCCGGAGGACCCCGTGCCCAGCCCCTGGCCGACCTTGTCCTTGAGGCCCTTCGCCCCGCCGGTCACCACGGCGTTCACCGGGTTCTTGCCTTGGGCGAGCTCGCCGCCGACCCCGGCCGCGACGGGGGCGCCGTCACTGGTGAGGCGCTCCACCGTGGCCCCGAGCCTGCGGGCAGCGCCGTTCACCACGCTGGTGGCCTTGGCGCTGAGGTAGTCCTGAAGGGCGTCGGCGAGCTTGGACGTGCCCTCGTTCCTGTCGGCGGCCGACCGCAGCCGGGCCAGCGGCCCCTGGGAGTCAGTCGTCGCGGCCATCGTCGCCCCCCTCTCCGCCGGTGTCCGCGGCGCGCCTGCGCCGGGCGGGCTTGGCGGTGCCCGAGGCGCTCTTGGCGGTGCCCTTGGCCCGGGTGGCGGTGCCCGAGGCGGCGCCCCGGGACGCCTTCGCGGCCTTGGGTCTGGTCCGGCGCTCGGAGGCGGGGGCCTCGCCCCGCTCCTGCCGGGCCTCGACGTCGCCGTCGCCCCGGGGCTCGTCCGCGTCCTCGGCGGCCTCGCCCCGCGCGGCGTCGTCCTCGTCGGGCTCGTCCTCGTCGGAGCCTGGGGTGACCCCGGCCGCGCCGTCGCGCAGGCGTTCGGTGCGGCTGTTGAGGGAGTCGGCCAGGCCGCCCGCCCACTTGCCGGCGATGTTGCCCGCCGCGCTCCTGCCGACGTTGAGCAGCTGCTCGCGGGACTGGCCCTTGAGCTCACCCACCACCGGGAGCGCGGAGACCTCCTTGAGCAGCCCCTGGGCGAGCTGTCCGGGTTTGATGTCGAGCTTCTTGGCCCCCAGGTAGAGGCCCAGCCCCAGGGCCAGTTTGAACTTCTTCCTCCGGCCCAGGACGTAGCCGCCCACTGCGGCGGCCACGATTTTCGCGGTGTCCCCCACGGGATCTCACCTCAATATCGTCTATCGAAGACCTTGTTGGTACCGCTCGGCTTCCTCCAGCTGGTCCAGCAACTCGTCCTCCGCCTGGTCGAACTCGCTCTCGGACAGCTCTCCGGCGTCGAAGCGCTCGGACAGTTCCGCCAGCTGCTGTCGGATGCGTGAGGGGTCGTACATCTCCCGTTCCGCCGCGTCCAGGACCTGGCGCGCCGTCCAGTCGACGAACCGGACCGGCGCGGCGGGAGCGGTGAGGATCATGCTGAGGAGGCCCATGCCCCTGACTCCTGTTCGGTGTCCCCGCCCGGCGGGGTCACTGTTGGGGGGACGCCACGAAGCTGTAGGGCGGCAGGGGTCCGTTGACGCGGACCTCCATGTAGGAGGCCAGCTCCTGTTGGACCCGGGCCGCCTCGCGCAGGAAGTCCTCGGTGCGGTCACGGTGCACGAGGAAGGAGGCGTTGGCCAGGCCGCCGTCCACGGCGGGCCAGGCGGACACGCGCTCGGCCAGGCCTTCCAGAGGCTTCAGGACGGTCTCGGCGTCGCGGCGCCTGAGCTCCTCCACCGCGTGGGAGACCTGCTCACCGAAGGCCATCCGCTCGGAGGGGGTGCCGCCTCCGGCCGCCTTGAGCTCCTCGTTGCGGGCCCGCAGCCCCTCGTCGGCGCGCAGCACGGCGCGCAGGGCCGCCTCCTCGTTGTGGCCGGCCTTGACGTTGAACTCCACCCGGTCCTGGAGCTGGTCCAGGAGGACGGAGTAGTGGTCGGCGAAGCGGGCCAGCTCGGCGGCGACCGCGTCGTCGTCCTCGCTCACCGCGCCGAAGCGCAGGGGCAGGACGCCGTGGCCCAGGGCCAGGTCCTGGAGGACGTTCTGGTGCGCGGTCAGGTCACGCCGCTTGGCGCGCAGGCCCTCGGGGGCGTCACTGACCGCGGCGGCCACGCCGTAGGCGCGCACGAAGCGCACCGGCGCCGCGTCCTCGCCCACACCGGACAGCTTCATGGTGTCGAGGGACTCGTCGTCGCGGACGATCCCGTAGACGTAGGTGCTCACTCCTCGCCCTCCTTCTTGGCGGAGGAGCGGCGGCGGGCGCGCGCGGGCTGCTTCTCCTGCTCCTCGGACTGCCCCTTGGAGAAGGACTCGGAGATGGCCTCGGCCGCCCCGGAGAGCGCGCCCTTGGACTTGCTGCGCGCGCCCTTCTCCATGCCGCTGTCGAGCAGGTCGGGGAGTCCGGCCCCGCCGCTGCTGGTCAGGTCGAGGCGGTTGCACGCCTCGGCGAAGCGCAGGTAGGTGTCGACGCTGGCGACCACGATGCGCACGTCGACGGTGAGGAGTTCGATGCCCACGAGGGAGACCCTGGCGAACACGTCGATCACCAGTCCCTTGTCGAGGATGAGGTCGAGGACCTCGTAGAGGTTGCCGGAACTGCGGCCGCCTCCGGATGACTGCTGCATCACCGTCATCGGAATCATGCTCCTTTCGTCGGTGAGGTTGCGGGAAGGACAGGCGCCCCGTCCGCCCGGGGTCGGCCGGGCTCAGCCGTCGGAGCGACCGCGGGTGTAGCGCTTGGTGCGCTTGTATCCCTCGATCTCCCCGTCGGCGTCGAGGTCCACGGAATACGTGGCCAGCAGGCTCACCGTGTCCGGAACCCGGCGCAGTTCGAGTACTTCGAGGGTCAGGTCCCAGCCGTCGCCGGATCGCTGGAACCCGGAGACGCCCTCGACCTCCAGCCCGGTCACTTCCTCGAACTGCTCCCGGGCCTCGCGCAGACGCTGCGTCATCGTCTTGCGCCGTTCCTCGCGCGGAGGGGAACCGTCGTCCTTGCTGTCCTGACTCATGGATCTCCTGGCCGTCGGCCATTATCCGATTTCTCTTGCCGTGCCCTTGGCTTGACCCACTACCGAGAAAGACCGGGACAAAACCTCCCCCAGGTCAAGGCGGGGACAAACGCGCCGGGCGGGAACGCACGGACACGGGAAATCGGGGAACACGGGAACGCCGGGACTCCAGGGCCTCGGTTGTTCCGGGGAGCGCGGGAAAGCGGGGGAACAGGAAGGCCTCCCGCGCACCGGTCCCGGAAATCACGGCACGCAAAAACGCCCGCGAGAATGTTCCGATCCGCAACCTCTTATCAGGAAAGGAAAATCGCGTGGCGACGCGGCGTGAAGCTGCCTCACCCGGCGCGCGGGAAGCGGAGCAGCGTGTACGCCTCGTCCGCCCGCGCGTCACGGCCGGGGGCCAGGTACGCGCGCCGGGAGCGTGGACGGGGGCCCGCGCGGCGTCCTCGACAGGGGCCAGGACATCGCCGCCTCCAGCCCGTGAGGGATGGGCGGCGCGTGTCAGCGGGCCCCTCAGCCCATCGCCTGGGCTCCGATGACGGACAGCAGGTGCAGCCTGTCGTGGCTCTCGCTGCCGGGGACGGCGGTGTAGACGAGCAGCGAGTGGGCCTGGCCGGGGTCGACCAGTCTCTGGCAGTTCAGTTCCAGGGGGCCGACCTCGGGGTGCACGAAGTGCTTGACGTGGTGGGGGCGCACACCGATCTCGTGGTCCTCCCACACCCGTCGGAACTCCTCGCTCCGGCCGAGGAGCAGGTCGGCGAGGTACGCGGCCCGCGAGCCGGGGCCCCGGAGGGTGACGAGCTCGCGCAGGCCCGAGGCGTACATGCGGGTGAGGAACGGGTGCTCCTCGGGCGCGTGGAGCCGCCTCGCCCCGGGGTCGGTGAACCACCGGTACCCCACGCTGCGGGCGGGCCCGGTGTACTTGGTCGTGTCGCCGGTGAGCGCGACGCCCATCGGGCTCTGGCGCAGGGTCTCGCCGAGTTCGGTGACGATCTCGGCGGGCGTGTCGTCCAGGCGGTCCAGGACCCGAAGCAGGCCGGGGCTGATGTGCTCGCTGGCCGTACCCCGCGCGGGCGGGTTGTGTCCGGCGAGGCGGAACAGGTGGTCCCTCTCGTCGAGCGACAGGTGCAGCCCCTGGGCGATGGAGGAGAGCATCTGGCCCGACGGCCGCGGTCCGCGCTCCCGTTCCAGCCGGGAGTAGTAGTCGGTCGACATGTGGCACAGCGCCGCGACCTCCTCGCGCCGCAGACCGCTGGTCCGGCGGCGCTGCCCGCGCGGCAGGCCGACGTCCTCGGGTTGCAGCGCCTCCCGGCGGTTGCGGAGGAACTCCGCCAGCCCGGTGCGATCGATCACGGCACTCCCTCTTCCCGGTGGTACTGCTTCGTGTCTACCTTGCGCGCGCGGCGGTAACCACGGATCGTCGATCCCCCCTTCACGGCCCGGGGGGCGGGAGGGCACGAGGGAGGACCCGCCGATCCTGGAACCGGGAGGCCGTGGTCAACGCCCCGCTCCGGGCGGAGGATCGTTCCGTGCACCTCAAAACGGCCCGTGTCGTGCCGTTAGTATGCGTGCCATGACCACCAGCAACTCCGAGCGAGCCGCCGCCCGCACGAAGACGATCATGCGGGCCACACTCGCCCTCGCCCAGGAGGGCGGTTACGCGGCGCTCAGCATGGAGGCGGTCGCCGCCCGCGCCGGTGTCGGCAAGCACACGATCTACCGCCGCTGGCCCTCGAAGGGCCTGCTGTTCCTGGACTCACTGCTCACGCTCAACGAGCCCGCACTGGACTACCCCGACACCGGCGACGTCATGGCCGACCTGCGCCGACAGGCCCACGCGGCGGTGGACCTGCTGGGCAGCCCTCCGTGGGGTCCGCTCTACCGGTCCCTGGTGGGCGAGGCCCAGCACGACCCCCTGATCGCCGCCGGGCTGAACGAACGCTTCGTCCGCCCGCAGACGGAGAAGACGTTCGCCCGCCTCAGCGCGGCCCAGGAACAGGGGCAGATCGCGGAGGACTACGACATCGGCCTGGGCATGGCGATCCTGTCGGGTCCTCTGTACTACCGGCTGCTGATCACCGACGAGCCCCTGACCCACGCCTACGTCGACCAGGTCCTCGAAGCCCTCTTCGCCGGGATGAGGCCGAGGACCTGAGGGTTCGGCCTGGTCACGCCAGGGCATGGGACGGGGTGTGGTCCGCCCTTCGCGCGGTGAGGGCGAGCCCGGCGATGAGCGCCACCTCGCCCACGTTGCTCACCCGACTCGCTCTTCCGCACTTAGAGAAGCTCAGGGCGAGGGCGTCGCCCGGTGGGGTGGCTCGTCCAGGGGGTGCACGGCGATGGCGACCTTGCCTCGTGGGCGTCCCTGGCCCTGTCCGGAAGAGCCGCCCTCCAAGAGCGCGTGTGCCTGTGCGATGTCGGCCAGCGGTAGCACGGCGCCGATCACCGGCCGGAGTTCGCCCTGGTCGGCCAAACGGCCGAGGGCTTCGAGCTTCGCTCTGCCGGGGCTGACGAAGAGGAAGTGGTAGGTGGCGTTCACGCCCCACGCGGCGAGCAGGTTCTGGGGTTCGGGGGTGTCCACGATGGACACCACGCGGCCCCGGTCGGCGAGGACCTCCGGGCTACGGGAGAGGGTGTCCCCGCCCACCGTGTCCAGCACGACGTCCACACCGCCCAGCTCGCGGACCCGCTGCACGTGGTCACCGGCCGAGAAGTCGATCGCGACGTCGGCTCCCAGTCCGGTGACGAACTCGTGATCCCTGGCCCGTGCGGTGGTCACCACCTCGGCTCCCAGCGCTTTGGCGAGCTGGATGGCGGCCGAGCCGATCCCGCCCGCTCCGCCGTGCACCAGGATCCGCTCCCCGGCCTGCACCCTGGTGCGTTCGACCAGCGCCTCCCACACCGTCATGCCCACGAGCGCGAGGCCGGCGGCCTCGACGTGCGACAACCGTGCGGGCTTGCGGGCGACCAGGGTCTGGTCGACCACGTGGAACTCGGCGTAGGTTCCCTGTCCGGCGAAGATCGGCGCCAGGTACCAGACCTCGTCACCCGGCTGGAAGTCGTCCGCCCCGGGACCGGTCTCGACCACCACGCCGGACACGTCGTTGCCGATCACCGCGGGCAGTGCCACCTGGTCCCGGTAGTCGCCGCGCCGGGTCTGGAGGTCGAGGGGGTTCACGGACGTGGCCAGCACGCGCACCAGTACCTGGCCGGGTCCGGCGGTGGGTCTCGGCAGCTCGCGGGAGGCGAACGCGGTGTTCGCGTCACCGAAGCGGACGAGCTCCATCACACGCATCGAAGTAGGCATGCGTCGATCCTAGATCGTCATATCCCGAATCATCAATGTATTCGCGCTACGATCAACACATGTTCTCGGAGACGGAGTTGCTGGCTGTGTTCCGGGCCCTGTCCAACCCGGCCCGCCGCCAGATGCTGGTGTGGCTCAAGGAGCCGATGAGCTTCCCCGGCCAGGAGCCCGGCGACGTTGAGATCGGCGTCTGTGTGACCGACATTCAGCGGCGTGCAGGCCTGGGGCAGTCGACCACCTCGCAGTATCTCGCCATGCTGCGGCGAGCAGGACTGGTCGTCGCCACTCGGCGGGGCAAGTGGACCTACTACCGCCGCGACGAGGCGAACATCGCCCGCCTTCTGGAGACCTTGGGCGACGTGTTCTAGATCCGATGCCGTGTGATCAAGGCTGTTCGAGCGTGGTCAAGGACCGATCCCAGCCAGGATGTCGGTGCTGATCGTGGCCTTGCAACCGGTCCGGTCCACGTCGCCTTCGGCGTTGTACTCGAAGATCACGCGTTTGACCACGCGGGGCCGGACCCGCACACGCCAGGCTCCGCATCCGGGAGAACGCGCGATCGCCCAGTTCAGGCAGCGGGGCATCCTGCGCCGCCTACGCTGCTGCCCGCGCGTCGGCCAGATCACCCGCGCCGTGCTGGTCCTTCAGCTCCGAGAAACAAGATGAGAAGGGCTCACTGAGGAACCGATGCTGACACCCGGATGCCGTGTTCGAGGAGGAGTCGGGAAAGACCCTTCTCCTTACCGAGGAGTTTTTTGGATTTCAGGGATGTCTGAGCGGTGTCTCTGTCGGTTCCGTCGTCGGTGTGTTTTCGGAGTTCGGAGTCGACGTGGGTCTCCGATGGAGTCGAGGCAGCCTGCCGGGGTCCCGCGGGTGTGGTCGCGAGACCCCGGTGGGTCGCGGGTCAGGAAGTGGTCGAGGAGCGTCCGCCGAGATGGCGGGTGAGGAAGCGCTCCAGCGTGGTGTACAGCTCGATGTTGCTGTCGGCGTTGACGAACCAGTGGCCCTCGTTCTCGTTCAGCAGGTACTCGACCTCGGCGCCTCGGGCACGCAGCGCCTCGAAGACCCGGTCGGAGTGGCGGCGCGCCACCCGGACGTCGTTGGCTCCGTGGACGAGCAGCACCGGCGCGGTGATGTCGTCCACCCGGCTGATCGGGGAGCGGGCCAGCATGTCGGCCCGCTGCTCGGGGATCTCGGGATCGCCGAAGTAGCGCAGGTAGTTGTTCACGAGGCTGCGGCGGGCGAACGGGACGACCCCTTCGGCCAGCTCGGCCAGGTCGGTCATGCCGGTGTAGCTGACCGCGGCGGCGAATCGGTCCGGGGTGAACGCGGCACCCACCAGGGCGGCGTAGCCGCCGTAGGAGGTGCCGTAGATGCCGACCCGGCCGGGGTCGGTGTGGCCTTGGGCGATGGCCCAGTCCAGGGCGTCGATCAGGTCGTCGTGCATCCTGCCGGCGAACTCGCCGATCGCGGCCTGGGTGTGGGCCTTGCCGTAGCCGGTGGAACCGCGCATGTTCACCTGGAGCACCGCGTATCCGCGGTTGGCCAGCAGTTGTACCTCGGGGTCGTAGGTCCAGCTGTCCCGGTACCACGGCCCGCCGTGCACCAGTACCACCGTGGGCAGGTCGCGCTGTTCGACCCCGACCGGCAGGGTCAGGTGGACGGGCAGGGACAGGCCGTCGCGGGCGGTCAGCGTGATCGGGGTGACCGGGGCGAGCCGGGCCGGCTCCAGGTGCGGGAAGGGCCGGAACAGGCGGCGCGCCCGCCCTGTGGTGTGGTCGTAGAACCACGTGACGCCGGGGTCGCGGTCGTGGGTGAAGTCCACCACCCACTTCTGGCCGGAGGCGTCGTTGGACACGAATGCCAGGTCTCCGTCGGAGAGCTCGGTCAGGTGCGGCAGGACCTCGGCGAAGTGCGCGTCGAGCGGGTGGATCTCCTGGCGGGCGCCGAGGTAGCGGACGCCGAGCAGCTCTCCGGTGGTCGAGTGCACGATCACGGAGGAGGGGAAGCGGGTGTCGGCCTCGGGGCGGGGGGTGTCCAGGTCGAAGGCGGGATGGGAGTCCACCTCGGTCTGCTCGCCGGTGTCCAGGTCCAGGTGGACCAGACGGGTCAGGTCCGAGCCGGCGGCCGAGCCGATCCACAGCCCCGTGCCGTCCGGGGTGGGCACGATCGGTGTGATCCCGAAGGGCGCGTCGGTACCCAGGAAACGCGCGATCGGGTGCGGCTCGCCCTGGTTCCACCGAG
The DNA here is from genome assembly GCF_012396365.1 of Nocardiopsis alborubida. GTDB lineage: Bacteria > Actinomycetota > Actinomycetes > Streptosporangiales > Streptosporangiaceae > Nocardiopsis > Nocardiopsis alborubida. Next base: position 55,594 of record NZ_JAAXPG010000016.1, read on the forward strand.
AGAAGACGTGGTCGCCGTTCTCCTCGATGGTGTGGGCCACCACCCGACTGCCGGTGGCCATCCAGGTGAAGACGTCGCCCGGGTTCTCGGCGGCGGTGGTCAGCCGGCCGGTGTCCAGGTCGAGCTCGAACAGGTCGATCAGGTCGGGGCGGCGCTTGTTGAGCTGCACGTAGATCGTCCCGGGGCGGTTCGGGGACTGGCCGGTGCCCATCAGCCGCACACCCTCGTAGGGGGTGAGGTCGACCTCGGGCTCCTCGGGTCGGGTCACGTCGACCCGGTACAGGTGCATGTTCTCGTCGCCGTTCTTGTCCTGCTGGTAGAGCAGGTAGCGGCCGTCGGCGGTCCAGAAGACGGCCTCGATGTTGCGCTGGTCGTTGGCGGTGACGCGTCGCGCCCCTGAGCCCTCGATGTCGTCGGGGGCGGACCAGTCCGAGTCCAGGTCGCGGACGAACACGTTGAGCCGGTCCCGCCAGGGGGCGAGGTAGGCGACCTTGGTGCCGTCCGGGGACAGCACGGCCCGGCTGCGGGCGGGCGGGTTGAAGAACTCCTCGACGGCGATCAGGTTCGACGGGGCTGTCATGGCGGTTCCTCCTGGTCGGTGGATGCGGACACCGTCCAGTCCAGACTCCGACGTCGCGTCGGAGTCAAGGCCGCTTCGCATGGCCTGGGCCACAGAGCTCGGTGGAGCCGGAGCACAGCGGTTTCGGAGCCCGGAGGATTCAGGGCATGACGGGGTGAGGGACTGGTCAGCCCTGCTCGGGCCCGGTCGTGCGCTGCCTGTGCTCCAACCGCTGCAGGATCCTGCGCAGTACCCGGTGCTGGACGGGTTTGAGGGCCTGCTCGTTCAGTTCGTCCAGCAGGGCGGAGACCTTCGGGTCGGGCGCAGGCGTACCGGCCAACTGCTCTGACAGCGGTTCCAGTCCGGTGACCCAGGCGTCGATCAGGGACGCGACCTCGTCGTCGGGGGTGTCGGGTCCGAGGGCGTAGAACCGCGCCGTCAGCGGTTCCAGCCCCGCGAGCATCTCCCCGTCCACCCCGCCGAGCAGTGCGGCGAGTCCCGCCGGGCCGTCCTCACCGAGCAGGTGTCCGAGCAGGACCAGCTGTTCGTGTTCGTGCCGGACCATGTCCTCGGGCAGCCCGGCCCCGGGACCGGAGCGCAGTACCGACAACTCCGGGGGCAGGTCGGGCGGGGAGCCGCTGCTGCGCAGGGCGGCGATGTTGGCCCGCCGGGCGTTGAGCCGTTCGATCTCGGCGGACGCCTGGCGGTCGAGCTCGTCCAGCAGCGCCTCCGCGGCCTTCGGATCATCCAGCACCGACGGGAGCGCGGACAGGGGTACGCCCAGCGCGGTCAACCTCGTGATCCGCAGGAGCCGCACGAGGTCGCCCACGTTGTAGCGCCGGTAACCGCCGGTCGAACGCGGGGGCTCGGGCAGCAGGCCGATCTGGTGGTAGTGGCGCAGTGTGCGGACGGTGACACCGGCCAGTTCGGCGAGTTCACTGCTGAGCATCGGGCGGCTCCCTCTCCCCTGTCTACCCTGAACGAACGAAACCCGAGGCGGGATGTCCCGGCCGCCGGGGTTCGCCGCCGTCGTCATGTGGGCTGATTTTGATGAAGTGTCAACAAATTCTGTAGACTACTCCTATGAATGAGGAACCACGCTGGCTCAGCCCGGACGAACAGAGGGCCTGGGAAAACTTCATTCGTATGCAGGAAGCACTCATCGGAAGGCTGTCCCGCCTCGTCCGCTCCGACTCCGGACTGTCCGCCGCGGACTACATGGTGCTCGTCCGGCTCACCGAGGCGAAGGACGGGGAGATGCGCTTCCTGGAACTGGCCAAACTCGCCGAATGGGAGAAGAGCCGCATGTCCCACCAGGTCACACGGATGGCGAAGCGCGGACTCGTGACCAAGAGGGAATGCCCCGACGACGCGCGCGGAGCGTTCGTGGTCGCCACCCCGCTCGGCTACCAGGCGATCCAGGAGGCCGCGCCCGTGCACGTCGAGCACGTCCGCCGTCTGTTCATCGATGCCCTGACCCCGAACCAGCTCACCACCTTCGCCCGACTCTCCCATCGCGTCCTGGAACATATGGAGAAGCAGGCGGACTGATTCGGCGGCACGGCCTGCGCGCGGATCCGTGTCAGCCCTCCCTGATGGTCAGCGGTGCTCGGGGTTGGCGTTGTCGGGACTGCAGCCGGCGTCCCAGGCCGCGCGCTGGTTGCCGTAGGCCGGGAAGCCGCCGGCGCGGCGGAGCATCGCGGCCGTGTGCATCAGGTTATGGGTCATGAAGCTGATGTTGCGGTTGGCGAAATCGTTGTCCGGGCCGCCGGAGTCCTCGTCCAGGTAGGACGGGCCGGGGCCGACCTCACCGATCCAACCGGCATCGGCCTGGGGCGGGATCGTGTAACCGATGTGCTGCAGGCTGAAGAGGATGCTCATCGCGCAGTGCTTGAGGCCGTCCTCGTTGCCGGTGAGCAGGGTGCCGCCCACGCGCCCGTAGTAGGCGTACTGCCCCTGCTCGTTGAGTACGCCGGAGTAGCCGTAGAGCCGCTCGATCACCCGGCGGGTCACCGAGCTGTTGTCGCCCAGCCAGATCGGTCCGCCGATGACCAGGATGTCGGCGGCCAGAACCCGCTCCAGCAGCGCGGGCCACTCGTCGGTCTCCCACCCGTGCTCGGTCATGTCCGGGCGGACTCCGGTGGCGATGTCGTGGTCGACGGCGCGGAACTGGTCCACGCCGACCCCGTTCGCCTCCATGATCGCCGCACTGCGGTCGATCACCCCCTGGGTGTGGCTGCGCTGCGGGGACCGGTTGAGAGTGCAGTTGATGTAGAGCGCGCGCAGCCCGCTGAAGTCGGGCTTCTCGCTCACGGGTACGGTCATCGGATGTCCTTTCGGAAGTTCGGTAGTGCTGACCGGCGACTCGGTGCCGTTGTCCCTTCGGTCCGCTGGCCGGCGTCGAAGAGGAGGCGGAACAGGGCGGGCTAACGGCTTGGTGAGGGCCCGGCGTGCGGTCTTCAACCGGACTTGAGGGTCGCCTCGATGGCGCAGTAACCACCAGCCGGGGCCACGACCGTCCTGTCGACGACGAACCCGGCAGCGCCCAGAAGAGCCGTGTACTCGGACTCGGTACGTTCCCGCCCGCCCGTCATCGTCAACATGATCAGATCGCTCAGCTTGCCCGGGTGCGGCTCGCCGCCCGGGGGCAGCAGCGACTCGATCACCACGAGCCGGGCGCCCGGTCGGGCCGCCTCGGTGATGCGCGCGAGCAGCCGCGCGCAGTCCTCGTCGGACCAGTCGTGCAGGACAGCGGAGAGCAGGTAGACGTCGGCCGAGGGCACCCCGGCGAAGAAGTCGCCGCCGACCGCGCCCACCCGGTCGACCAGCCCGGCCGCGCTCATCCGGGTGGCCGAATCCGCGGCCTCCGCGACCATCGAGGAACTCCGTTCCGCTCCCGACCTCGCGGCGGCCGCCGCCTGCCTCGCCCGGGGAACCCGTTCCGACCATGAGCGCTTCAGCGACTCGATCGACCTGCTGTACGCCTCGCTGGGCGGCGAGGGCGCCGACCGGATCTGGAAGCAGGTCATGGGGAGCTACCGCGGAGCGCTGCGCGAAGCCGCGACCGTCCTCGTCGCGAAGGGGTTCGTGTCCGAGCGCCTGGACGTCGAGGAGGTCTCGGACCGCCTCTGGTTCTGCTTCGGAATCGCCGCCTGACGCACCCTGCTCAAGGACTGCGGCTGGAACTACGGTCGGGCCGAATCCTGGCTCGGTGCTCAGGCGGTCGCGGCCCTGGGCGGGCCGGGCTCCGGCTGACCTCGTCTGTAGGAACACCCTCCCCCCAACGGTCTCCCGGTGGCCGGGCCGCCGGTGCTCCGGCGGCGATGCGCATGATTAAACCTCATTGGTTGACTAGTCATCAAATTTTGGGGTTGCTGGGGAGTAACGAAAACCTGCCCTGAAGTGGGATTTCGGCATCGCGAAAGTCGAGAACTGGCCGGTCAATTTCTGGAGAGTGAGTTGATGCGTCAACTATATATTGCTAGCGTGATGGCCAGGTCAAATCAAACAGGCCGGGACCGGCCCAGGCCGACCGAAGACGGGCACCGCGGTGACGGGGGCAGGCATGAGCGGCCGGAACGCCCCTCTGACGTGAACTTTCAACTCAACCGCCGGATTCTCCGGCAGCGAGAGGCAGGAAAACCATGCATGGAAGCGCCGCGTACTGGTGAGGCGCACTGACGCCACCGGCCCGGGGCCGTGGTGGACCACACCGGCAGAGTAGTTGACTCATCATCTAAATTGAGTGAGTGTACGTCTGCATCCGAAGACGCCAGAAGGAGAAGACATGTCCGTAGAAGTGAGTGACGCGCCCGAGGCGAAGCGCTACGAGGCCCGAGTCGACGGAGCGACCGGCGTGGCCGGTCTGGCGCAGTACATCCGCACGGACGAGCTCATCGCGTTCGTGCACACCGAGGTGTCGCCGGAGCACGAGGGCCGGGGGGTCGGATCGGCACTGGTGCGCACGGCTCTGGACGAGGCCCGCTCCGCTGGTCTGGGGGTCCTCCCGACCTGCCCCTTCTTCGCGGGCTGGATGTCCCGCCACCCGGAGTACCAGGACCTGCTGTACCGGTCCCGCAGCAAGGTCAGCGACTGATCGGACCCCGCCCGGAGGACGACCAGGGCGGCACGGGGGCCTTCGCGCTGACGAGGAGGTCCACCCGGGGCCCGGGAAAGGGGCCGAGGAAACGGTCTCACCGAGGACGACAGCCGCGGTAGTGACGCCGTGTCATGCCCTCACCCCCACGAACGTCATGCGGAGGTGTTGACGCGGCGGCACTACCCGGTGAACGGCCCGGCGGATTGAATCGCAGAGCACCTGACCACGAGCGACACCGCGGAAGCAAGGACTGGACACCATGGCACTTCCCAAGCTCCACACCATCAAGGACCTCTTCGACTCCCCGAGCCGCACCAGCGCGTCGATCTCTCCGGACGGCACCCGGATGGCCTTCCTCGCGCCCTGGAAGAACCGGCTCAACATCTGGGTCCAGGACCTCGATGACGGGTCCGAACCGCGGGCCGTCACCGCCGACGAGACCCGCAGCGTGCAGAGCTTCGAGTGGGCCGACGACCCGCGCTGGCTGCTCTACCTCCAGGACGACGGCGGGGACCAGAGGTGGCATCTGCACCGGGTCGACCTCGACACCCCGGGGTCGGAGGCGGTCGACCTGACACCCTTTCCCGGAGCCACGGTCATGGGATTCGGCCCCTCCCCGGTCCGACCGGGGAAGGTGACCCTGCTGCTCGACACCCGAGCCGCCGGGATGTTCGACTCCCACGAGCTCGACATCGCCACGGGCGAACTCAGCCTGCTGGCCGAGAGCCCCGGCCCCGGCAAGATCTGGGTCCAGGGCGGCGACGGGGCGATGTTCCTGTCCGAGCTGACCGCCGAGGGCGACGTGGAGTTCTCCCGCCGCGACCCCGCCACCGGGGAGCCGCACAGGGTCCTGGAGTGGAAGGGCGCCGACTACCCGGTGGGGTCGCCGTGGCAGATCACGCCGGACGGGACCGGCATGTGGATCGTCTCCAACCGGGGTACCGACCGCACCCGCGTGGTCCGGGTCGACCTGGCCACCGGTGAGGAGACCGAGGTCGACAGCCACCCGACCTTCGACGTCGACGCGCGCATGATGGTCAACCCCGCCGTGCCCGAACCGCTGATCCGCGACCACCGGGGGGAACTGCTGGGCGTGCGCTACCTCGGCGAGCGCCAGGTGATCCACGCCCTGGACCCGCACTTCGCCGAGGTGCTGGCCGACCTGGAGAAGCTCTCCGACGGCGACCTGTCCCACATGTCCTCCGACCGGGACGGCCGCCGATGGGTCGTCTCCTTCGAACACGACCGCGACCCCGGCTCCACCTGGTTCTACGACCACGCCACCGGGGAGTCCCGACTGCTGTTCCGGCCCTTCCCCCACCTGGCCCCGGAGACGCTGGCGCCGATGCGCCCGGTCTCCATCACCGCCCGCGACGGGCTGACCCTGCCCTCCTACCTCACCCTGCCCGTCGGGGTGGAGCCGAAGAACCTGCCGCTGGTGCTGCTGATCCACGGCGGTCCGTGGGCTCGGGACTCCTGGGGGTACTTCCCTCCGGCCCAGCTGATGGCCAACCGCGGCTACGCGGTGCTCCAGGTCAACTTCCGCGGTTCGACCGGGTTCGGCAAGGCGCACACCCAGGCCGCGATCGGCGAGTTCGCGGGCAGGATGCACGACGACCTGATCGACGGCGTGGACTGGGCGGTGGCCCAGGGCTACGCGGACCCGGACCGGGTGGCGATCGTCGGCGGCTCCTACGGCGGGTACGCGGCGCTGGTGGGGGTCACCTTCACCCCGGACCGCTTCGCGGCGGCCGTGGACGTCGTCGGGATCTCCGACCTGGCCAACTTCATGCGGACCCAGCCCCAGTTCGTCAGGCCCGGCCTGATCAACAACTGGTACCGGTACATCGGCGACCCCGAGATCCCCGAGCAGGAGCAGGACATGCTCGACCGCTCGCCGATCACCCGGATCGACCGGGTCCGCGCCCCGCTGATGGTCGTGCAGGGGGCCAACGACCCGCTGGTGGTCAAGGCCGAGTCCGACAACATCGTCGAATCCCTGCGCTCGCGCGGCGTGGAGGTCGAGTACATGGTCGTCGAGGGCGAGGGACACGGGTTCGTGAACCCCGAGAACCAGATGGCCGTGTTCGAGGCCGCCGACCGCTTCCTCGCCCAGCACCTGGGCGGACGTCCCCGACAGAGCTGACCGCCGCGTACCGCACCACCCCGTCCCGCCCCGGCGAGCCCACAGGCAGGAACCCCTGACATGAACCTCAACGGACCCACACGCGATGCCACCGAACAGACCGAGACCGCGAACACCGACCGCTCCGCACCGCCCGCAGACCTGAAGCAGGAGGTGCTCAAGGGTCTGGGCGGTCCGTCGGGGATGGTGTACTCCGCCCTGCCGGTGGTGGTCTTCGCGGCGACCGTCCCCTTCACCGCCCTGACCGTGGCGATCAGTGCCGCCATCGCGCTGGCCCTGATCCTGGGTGCGTACCGGCTGTGGCGCGGAGAGCGGATCATGCCCGCGCTGGGCGGGGTGATCGCCGTCGCGGCCGCCGGCGGCATCGCGGCCTCCACCGGTTCGGCCAACGACTTCTTCCTGTTCGGGATCTGGAGTTCCCTGGTCCTGGCCCTGCTCACTCTGGGCACGGTCCTCGTCCGCCGCCCGGTGACCGGTCTCGTCTGGAACCTCCTCCACGGCAACTCCCACGCCTGGCGTCAGGACCCGCCCTCGCTGCGGGTACACGACCTGGCGACACTGGCGGTGACGGCCGTGCTCGCCGCCCGGTTCGTCGTTCGGCAGTGGATGTACGTGGCTGACTCCACCACCGGGCTGGCCGTCGCCGACACGGTGACCGGCTTCCCGCTCACGGTGGTGGCGGTGCTCGTCATCGTCTGGGCGTTCCGCCGCACCACCAGGCGGCTGGTCGGGCCGGACGGCTCCGCGACCGGTCCGCGCGGCTGACCCGTCCCTCCCCGCGGGCCCGTGCTTCACGGAGCCGCCCCACCAGCTCGCGCGTGCCCGCCCTCCCGGTCACACGCGACCGACTCCCTGAGGAGGCCGGCCACCGTGCGCCGCAGCCCGACGATCTACTTCACCTCCTACGCGCTGTCCCTGCTGGGATCCGGGATCGCGAGCGTGGTGATCCCGCTCCTGGTGCTCGACCGCACCGGCGACGTCCTCGCGGCGGGGATCATGGCGACCGCGGGCATGGCCGTCTCCGCGCTGACGGGGCTCTTCTCCGGACTCCTCGTCGACCGGGTCGACCGGCGCGCGGTGTCGGTCATCGCCAATCTGCTCACTGCCCTGTCGATGGCGGCGCTGCTGGTCATCGACCTGGCCTGGGGCCTGAACCTGGCCTGGTTCCTGGCCGTGGCCGTGGTCGGGGCGTTGATCCGGGTTCCGGGTATGACCGCCCAGGAGACCCTGCTGCCCGCCCTGGCCCGCCTCGGTGAAACGGAGCAGGGCCGGGACGGGCGCCCGGTCCGGCTGGACCGCCTGGTCGCGGTCCGCGAGACCGTGGGCAACGTGCTCCTGCTGGCCGGGCCCGGCCTGGGCGGGCTGCTGGTAGCGCTGTTCGGCCTGTCCCCGGCGATCCTGCTCGCCGCCGCCGCGACCAGTCTGTTCGCCGCTCTGAGCACGCTCGTGCTCGACCCGAGGGCCGGGCGGGTCCCACCCCGGGACCCCGTCCCGGCGGGCGCCGCCGGGGGCTCGCTGCGCCGGGCTGCGGCCGATCTGGCCGACGGGTGGAGGTTCCTGTTCCGCAACCGGCTGGTCCTCGGATCGACCCTGGTCACCGGGGTGTTCATCGCGGTGCTGAGCATCCTGCAGACCACCCTCATGCCCGCTTACTTCACCGAGCAGGGCCTTCCCGCGCTGACGGGTCTGACCCTGAGCGCGATCGCCGCGGGCAGTATCGGCGGCTCGGTGCTCTACGCCGCCTTCGCGCTCCGGGTGCGCCGACGGGTGTGGTTCGTGATCGGGATGCTGGGCGCGCTGGTCGGGTTCGCCGCGGTGGGCAGTATGGCCTCCCCCTGGTTGGTGCTGGGCGGTGCGGCACTGGCCGGGTTCCTCTTCGCCCCGGCCGGAGGCGTGCTCGGTGTGCTGACGATCGAGGCCACCCCGGACGCCATGCGCGGCCGTGTGCTGGGCGCGCAGAACACCGTGATGCTGTCCGCGCCCGCCCTGACCAGCGCCCCGCTCGCGGCGGTGGCCTCGGTGGCCGGGCTGCCCGCGGCGGGGGCCGTGATCGCGGTCCTCGTCGGGGTAACGGTGCTGGCCGCCCTCGCAGCCCCGGCGTTCCGCCGGATCGACGACATCGGCTCCGAGCAGGAGGAAGCGGACCCCGGCCCTTCCACGGTCGAGGCCTGACGTGCGGCTGTTCCGGCCGGGTCCCGGCTCAGGAAACGGAAAGAGAGATGGGAACCGACGAGCTGAAGCCACGACCGGCCGGTGTCCTGTGCGGGCTCCGGCCCATGCGGCGCCGGCTGCCGCTCCTGTCGGTCGCGGCGGTCGCCGGTGTGCTCCTGTGGCTCAACCAGAGCCCCTGGTGGGGGTGGGCGCTGATCGTCGTGCTGCTCGCGGCCCTGGTCGTGACGGCCCGCTGGTGGCTGCGTGGCCACTGGCTGCTGCGCACCGCGGCGCGGCTGCTCGCGGGCGTACTCGTGAGCGCCACGGCGGTGGCCGCCCACCCGGCACCGCAGAACCGTCTCGCCGGAGGCCAGGACCGCACCCCGACCGAACTCGTCGACACGCGGGAGGGGCCGGTCCGAGGGGTCCTCGACGACCCGGGCACGGTCGAGATCTTCGCGGGCATCCCCTACGCCCAGCCGCCGGAGGGAGAACTGCGCTGGCGGGCGCCCCGACCGCCTCTGCCGCGTACCGAGGTGTTCGAAGCCGACCGCTTCTCCGACGTCCCCGTCCAGAGCGAGTCCACCTTCACCACCCGAGCGCTCTCCCAGGTCGTCGACGTCCCCTTGGAGGGCACCCTCCTCAACCCGTATCCGGTCAACGAGGACAGCCTCACCCTCAACATCTGGCGGGGGACGGCCCGCGGCTCGGAGCCGCTGCCCGTCCTCGTCTACATCCCCGGCGGCGGCTTCGTGACGGGATCGGGAGCGCTGCCGCTCTACGACGGCGCCGCTCTGGCCTCCCGGGGCGAGGTCATCACCGTGACCCTCAACTACCGGCTGGGCGTCCTGGGCTTCCTCGCTCACCCCGATCTGGCCGAGGAGTCCGGGGGTGAGGCCTCGGGCAACTACGGGATCCAGGACCAGATCGCCGCCCTGGAGGAGATGCGGGCGATGCCCCTGAACCGGGTCCTGGACGCCGCGGAACCACTGGCCGACCACTGGCGGCCCTTCATCGACGGCCACGTGCTCCCCACCGCACCCGCGGACCTCTACGCCTCAGGAGACCAGCTGGACCTACCGATCCTGGTCGGCAGCAACGCGGACGAGGCCTCCCTGGCCCGGGCCCTGCCACCCGACACCGACGTCGACGAGTACCGTGCCTCGGTTCAGGAGGAGCACGGCGAGGACGCGGAACGGTTCCTGGAGCTCTACCCCGGAGAGACCGGGGACCAGGTCCTCGACTCGCTCCTGCAGGCCCAGACGGACAAGGTCATGACCCGGGCGATGCACCGCTGGGCTCGGCTACAGACACAGTCCGGCGCGTCGGACGCCTTCCTCTACTTCTTCTCCCACGTCCCGCCGGAAGAGGACCTGGAGAAGTACGGCGCCTACCACGGAGCGGAGGTGCCCTACGCCTTCGACAACCTCGGCGCCGACAGCGACGCCGCCTACACCGGGACCGACTACCGGCTCCGCGACCAGATGAGCGCCTACTGGGTCAACTTCGCGCGCACCGGTGACCCCAACGGGCCCGGCCTGCCCGCCTGGCCCACGGTGGCCCAGGAGCCCGCACAGGTCATGGAGTTCGACGGTGGTAGCGCGGTGGAGCCCCGCCCGCGTCCGGAGGCAGTCGACTTCTGGATGGAGTTCGACGGCCCGGTCCCCTGATGAGGGGTTACTGCCGTACGTGCGCCCCGCCGGTGTCGGGGCGCACGTACGGCCCGGCCTCGATCCGCTCAGGGGCCTGGAGCGACGCGAGGGACTCGTCCGTCCTCCGGGCCTCGTCGGGGTCGTAGGTGCTGACGTTCACGAGGACCTCCGAGGCACCAGTGCGCTCGATGGGCTCGGTGGGCGAGGCCCCCACCTGCTCCTACCCGATCACCGGATGTCCGCTGGCGATCGAGATGCGGTTGAACGCGTTGATCAGGGTGGTCGTCCACTCCACCGCGGAGATCTGGGCGGTGGTCAGGTGGGCGGCCGCACGGGCGTTGACGGCCTGCCGGTCGAGGGCCGGGTCGATCACGGTCAGGGACTCCGCCAGTTCCAGCGCGGCCCGCTGCTGGTCCGTGAACAGCTTCGTCTCGCGCCACGCGGGCAGCACGTCCAGGGTGCTCTGCTCCACCCCGGCCCTGCGGGCCTTGGGGAAGTGGATGCTCAGGCAGGTCGAGCAACCGTTGATCTGGGACACCCGGATGTTGACCATCTCTATGAGGTCGTCGCCCAGACCGGCCTCGTGCGACGCGGTCCGGGAGGCCTTGGCCGCCTTGAGCATCGCCTCGTAGACCTTGGGGTGCTCCTTGTCGATGAAGGGGCGTTCGGCGTTCACGCGTCACCCGCGTTCTCTACCGTCTCCTTGACCAGCACGAGGTCGGCCGGTCTGGGCCGGCGGAACTTCCCTCCCCCGGCCTCGTACTCGTCGCCGTGCTCCTTCAGGTGCCTGGCGAACAGCGGGCACACGGGCACGACGGTGAGGTTCCTGCGGACGCTGTCGGCCAGTGCCTCGCGGACGAGCAGCCCGGCCAGGCCCCGCCCGCCGAATTCCTCAGCGACCTCGGTGTGGAAGAAGACGCGCTCGTCGGCTGCCTGCGGCGGGTCGACGAAGTCCGCGCGTCCGGCGAGGGTCCCCCCGTCCACGCTCACGGTGTAGGCGCTGACGGCGCGCTCCTGGTCGAGCGCGATGGACACGGGCGCACCCGTCTTGTCCGTTCGCTGTTCGGTCATGTCGGACGCCTCTTCCTGTTTGCTTGCGGGCACGGTGTTCGGCCCGGTCTCTGGTGGGTGCGTTGGACGCGGTTGTCCCCGGTTCCTGGCGGGGCTCGTGTGCGCGGTGCCGGTCAGCCGTTGAACTGTGCGTGCGGCGGCGGGTTCTTCCTGGGGCGCATCTGCACCGGCGGCAGCTCCGGGGCCGGAATCCTCGCCATCCCCTCGCGGTTGCGGCCCGGGCCGCCGTGCCCCACGTAGCCCTCCACCTCCCCGAACCGCTCGCCGTGGTTCTGCCATTCCTCCCGGTAGCGCGTGATCTCATCCGTCGTACGGCCCAGGAAGTTCCACCACATGAGGACCTCCTCGCCGAAGGGGGTACCGCCCAGGAGCACGAGCCTGGCCTGTTGGTCGCCCTCGTTGGCCACCCGCAGGGTCTGCGTACCCACCCCGGTGTAGCCCACGGCGTCCTTGGGCACGTGCACTCCTTCGAGTCTGACCTGATCGCCGGTGTCCACCAGCAGGCCGTGTTCGAACCCGGGGTCGACCGGCAGGGCGAGGACACCGCCGGGTTCCAGCCTGAGCTCGGCTCCCACCAGAGGCGTGTACATGCGCACCGGCGACCGCGAACCGAGCAGGGAGCCGAGGAACACGAGCGCCGTGCCCGCGTCGAACTCGACCGGCTCGGGCACGTAGTGCTCGAACCCGCGTTCCGGGCTGTGCCGGACCTCGTCGGGCAGGGCGACCCAGAGCTGCACGCCGTGGATCCGGACCGCCTCCGGGGTGGAGGTCTCGGAGTGGCAGATGCCCGATCCCGCCGTCATCAGGTTCATCTGGCCGGGCAGGATGGTGCCCGCGTTCCCGCCGGAGTCGTTGTGCTCGATGACGCCGTCGAACAGCCAGCTGACCGTCTGCAGCCCCGTGTGCGGATGCGGGGCCACGTCCATTCCGCCGGTGTCCGCCACCTCGTGCGGGCCGAAGTGGTCGACGAAGCACCACGCGCCGATCAGCGAGCGCTGCCGCTGCGGCAGGGTGCGGCGCACGTTGATCGCGCGCGGCCCGCCCAGGGGCACGTCGCGGGCGGTGATGATCTCGACCGGAGCGCCGCCCTCGCACGCGGCCAAGGGGCCGGGGAGGCCGCCCTCGCTACATACGAAGGCGTCCGGGTGGGTCTCTGTATTGGTCATTGCGGTGCCCTTCCTGGTGCACGGACGCGGATACGGGCGCGGGCGCGCCCCGGCGGGCCGGCGCGGATCGGAACGGGTGTCCGTCCCGCGGGTTCGCCGTCGTGCCTCAGCCCGTCACCGTCGCCGAGGCGTCCCCGGCGGCGCGGGCGGCGAGCAGCGAGGCGTGGGTGGGGGCGTCGGGCACGCCGGTCGGCCGGTTTCTGGCGAATTCCCTCCTCAGCTCCGGCAGGACCTCCTCACCGAGGATGTCGAGCTGCTCCAGCACGGTCTTCAGGGGGACCCCGGCGCCGTCGACGTTGAACAGCTGGCGCTGGTAGTCGCCGAAGTTCTCGCGGAAGGTGAGGGTCTTGTCGACGACCTGCTGCGGGCTGCCGACGGTCAGCGGGGTCTCCTCCATGTACTGCTCCAGCGACGGTCCGCCGCCCATCAGGGGGTGGTGGTCGAAGTAGGGCCGGAACTCCTTGACGGCGTCCTGGGACCTGGAGCGCATGAAGATGTGGCCGCCGACGCCGACAACGGCCTCCTCCGGGGTGCCGTGGCCGTAGTGGGCGAAACGCCTGCGGTAGAGGTTGATCAGTTTCTGGAAGTGCCGTTTGGGCCAGAAGATGTTGTTGGCGAAGAAGCCGTCTCCGTAGTAGGCCGCCTGCTCGGCGATCTCCGGGGAGCGGATCGAGCCGTGCCAGACGAACGGGGGGACGCCGTCGAGCGGGCGGGGGGTGGAGGTGAAGCCCTGCAAGGGGATGCGGAACCTGCCCTCCCAGTCGACCACGTCCTCTCGCCAGAGTTTGTGCAGGAGGGCGTAGTTCTCCAGCGCCAGCGGGATGCCCTGCCGGATGTCCTGGCCGAACCAGGGGTAGACCGGGCCGGTGTTGCCGCGGCCCGTCATCAGATCCACCCGGCCGTCGGCCAGGTGCTGGAGCATCGCGTAGTCCTCCGCGATCTTCACCGGGTCGTTGGTGGTGATCAGCGTGGTGGACGTGGACAGGATGATCCGCTCGGTGCGCGCCGCGATCCAGCCGAGCATGGTGGTCGGGGACGAGGGCACGAACGGCCGGTTGTGGTGCTCGCCGGTGGCGAACACGTCCAGCCCGATCTCCTCGGCCTTGAGCGCGATGGTCACCATCGCCTTGATCCGCTCGTGCTCGGTCGGCGTTCGACCGGTGGTGGGGTCCTGTGTCACGTCACCGACGGTGAAGATCCCGAACTGCACCGCACCCGCCTCCCTGTGGTTACTGCTTCGACTGGTGTGGTGAACGAGGTGCCGGGCTTGGTCGCGCCTGTCCCGGAGTCGTCACCGTCCGGTGGGTCAGGCAACTGCAAGCTTCGGATTTTTTGTTGACCTAACAACAATATTTGTGCTTGCTTGCTGATCGTGGCCGCCGGTTGCCTCCGGTGGACACCCGGTCAGCTTCCGTCGCTCCCCGCGGTCGCGGGTGTTCCGTGCCAGCGCAGGGGGTCGTCCTCCAGTGCCGGGCGGTCCCAGTGGCCGAGGTCCGCGGCGGCCTCGTAGGTGCTGTGCAGGAACTCGGCGACCGTGCGGTCGGGGTCGGGTGCGGCGCGGGCGACCTCGTAGGGCAGCAGGAACTGCTGGAACTCGGTGCTGTAGTACGCGCCCTCGGGGCCGGGCGGCCGCTCGGCGAACCCGTCGGGTGCGGGGTAGGCGTAGGAGTAGAAGGCGCCCTCCTCGCCGCCGCCGGGCCAGAACCCGCAGCTGGACAGCTCCCGGGAGTAGCCCTCGACCATGACCCAGTCCCCGCAGTTGGGCACTCCGCCCGGGTGCTCGGGGGCCGGTCGTCCGGAGAAGCGGGTGCAGGCCAGGTCCATCCCGCCCCAGAAGAAGTGCACCGGACTGACCTTGCCCACGAAGTGCGACCGGAACTCGCCGACCACCCGGTTGGCCTGTAGGAGCTGGCGCCAGAACAGGGTGACCGCCTCGGCGTCGTAGGAGGCGTGTTCGTGGTCCTCGGCGAAGGGGATGGCCGGGTCGACCTCGTTGGGGACCGGTCGGATCGGCGCCTTGATCCCGAGCTGGTCGAGCAGGTCCATCACCTGGGAGTAGAACTCGGCGACCGTCATGGGCCGCAGCGGGAAGCCGCGCGTGCCGGTGTCGCTGCTGCGGACCTCGAGCCGGTGGTCGAGGAGGTCGAACTCGATCTCGAAGGCCCCCGAACGGTAGGGGACGGTCGAGGTGGTCAGTCCGCGCGGGCTGACGTACAGGGGCACTTGCCACCAGTGGTTGACCAGCGGAGCGTGGGCCATGCGGATCTTGCCCACGATCTGGGTCCACATGTGCAGGGTCTCACGGGTGTCCGTCCAGTCCGAGACCCGCAGGCTCGGCCAGTTCACGGTCGATGAGTCGGTCATCTGGTTCTCGCTTCCTTCGCGGTGCCATCCGGGAGCGCGGGGTCGTGTCCTGCCGACGGGGCCCTGTGTCCGCGGTGCCCTGGTTCGGCACGGGGTCCGAAGGTGATTGATGCGCTATCCGGATAGTAGATGATGAGTCAACTTCATGGCGAGGCCCGCACCCGCCCCGGAGGTTCGGGATGTGTGCCCGCATTTTGTTGACGCGTCATCGAAAAATGCTAATGTTGATGATGTGTCATCTACTTGGGCGGTGACCCGCGGCCCGAGCCCCCAGAACACGAACCCCCGGAGGTACCGCCATGAGCGCCAAGGCCAAGAACGGACTCGACGCCCTGCTCACCCCGGAGGAGAGCGTCCTCCTCCTGATCGACCACCAGCCGTTCCAGGTCGCCAACCTGCACAGCCATGAGCCGTCCGTCGTCCTCAACAACGCGGTCGGCCTGGCCAAGGCCGCCAAGCTGTTCGACGTCCCGACCATCCTGACGACCGTGCTCGCGGACCGTGGCGGCCACCTCATCCAGGGGATCCAGGACGTGTTCCCGGAGCAGAAGCCGATCGACCGCACGCTCATCAACACCTGGGAGGACGAGCGGGTCGTCGAAGCCGTCAGGGCGACCGGCCGCAAGAAGGTGGTCATGGCCGGACTCTGGACGGAGGTCTGTGTGGCCATGCCGGCGATCCAGGCGGCGGGCGAGGACTACGACGTCTACGCCGTCACCGACGCGTCGGGGGGTGTGTCGGTGGAAGCCCACGAGATGGCCGTGCGGCGCATGATCGACGCCGACGTGACGCCGCTCAACTGGCTGGCCGTGGTCGCGGAGTGGCAGCGCGACTGGGCTCGTGAGAAGACCGCGGCGGGGCAGGCCGAGATCCTGGTGCAGCACGGCGGCGCCAGCGGTGTCGCCTTCGCCTGGGAGATGCAGCTGCTGGCCGGCCGCGCCTGAGAGGGGGCGGCACGGCAGCGGAACGGACTCCGCCACCGGTCGGTGGGGGCGCGGACGGCCTCGCCCCCGCCGGCCGGTGGCGCGGACACCGTGTCGCCGACCCCCCGCCTCCACCGACCCCGGTCAGTGGTCCTCGGGGTCGGCGACGGCGGCTCTGTGGCGCGGATCACGGTGCTGTGGGCTCGGCCGGAGGGTTGGACACCGCTCTGCTGATCACCGGGTCCCTCGCCCTCATCGGCACCGCAGTGGTCGTGTGGTTCCGAACCCGCAAGACCGGCCCGGCCACGACGCCGCCGGAGCCGCGCGAGGGCCGGAGCGACCGGCTCGACCCCGTCTCAGGAACGGCTTGACCCTGTCCCGGGGCACGGTGTTCGCCGTCCCCGGAACACCGCGGCCGTACCGAAGAGGGCGGACATGTCGCGCACATGGTCCAGGAACGCCCCGCTCTGCGCCGGGGCCCAGGCCATGACCGGCCCGGGCACCTCGCCGGTGGCGTCCCAGCGGCGCACCCGGGCATCTCGGTTGTCCGAGCGGACCAGCCACATCAGCATCTCGTAGCACCCCACCAGAGCCACGGCTGGTCAGGCCGCGACGATGGAACCCACCAAGCCGTTTCGCCACCCATGGGCGATTCGCCGCCAAGGTGACCGTGATCCCCACCCACAACAGGAGCCAGGCCAACCAGGGAGTTTCGGTTCTGGCCCGGGCAGAGTGCAAAATCACCATGGACGCGGCGTACACCAGACCGTCAATCGTCAAGGGAATCATCATCGCCGTGATCCCACTCTCCCCGTATTCGGTCACCACCGCATAGGCATGGCCCACGCGACTGCGGCTCGCCCCGCTCGAGTGAGGTCAAGCCGACGATTGCCCAAGAGGAAAGGCCACCGCGCGTTCGCCCACCGAGAAGGCCGGTCCTCCTCTTTCCTGGCACCACGGCGACCGGACAGTGCAACGCAGAACCAAGCCCACACGGGCAGGACGCCGCTGTGCTGGTGTCCGCAGAGCGGCGCAGCCTTCTTCGTCACTTTCCGTGATCAAGAAGGAGACTGTCCTCCGACCCACTCATCCCGGTGTTGGAGGAGCCGGGTCGAAGGGCAGGGCTCCCGGCCCAACATGGTGCAAGGCTCCCGTCTCCCAACGGCTCCCAACGACCGCGAGGCTCCCTCGACGGACTGCCTCGCACTACGCGGTCACGCCAGGGCATGGGACGGGGTGTGGTCCGCCCTTCGCGCGGTGAGGGCGAGCCCGGCGATGAGCGCCACCTCGCCCAGGTTCCCCACCGCCAGCGGCGCCGTGGGCGCGGCCGAGACCGCGAACATGGCCGCGGCGCCCAGCAGCATCCACCCGCTGCGCGCCCGCGCCAGCAGCACCGTCCCGACCAGGAGCAGCACGACGACGGTCGTCACGGCCGGGACCGGCAGGGCCGACTCGGCCGCCGAGTAGCGCAGCGCGTCGCCCTCGCGGCCGGGCACCAGGGTGAGCCCCACGAGTTCGGTCACGACGCCGTAGACGACCAGCGCGACCGCCAGCAGCCAGAACCCGGCGCGCACCGCGCGCGGGCGGGCCCAGGCGAGACCGGCGTCGCGGGCCGCCCCGGCGGCGAAGACGATCAGCAGGGGCGTGACCAGAGCGTGCACGACGAAGCGCGGGAGGTTCAGCGCGAGAAGGAGGTCCCCCTCGCCGATGGTGGAGCCCAGCGCCACGATCCCGTTGTCGTAGACGAGCCCGGCGGCCACGGCGGCCACCGGCCAGGTGTGCGGGGAACGCCGGGAGAGCGCCAGCCGGACCAGCCAGACGGTCAGGCACAGGTGGGCCAGCGCGAACGCGGCGAAGAGGAGGGAGGTCATGTTCGCCCTTCCGTCTCGTTTTCCGAGAAGAGAGCTTTTCGAGGATCCTCTCGGAAGCCTGCCCCATCGGAGGAGCACCATGCACGCCGACCGCCCGTCCTGACGGCTTTCTCGCGCGACGCGGGGCATACGGCCGCGCGACCGGCGCCTCGTGGAGGACGGGCCGGAGAACACCGCACACGGGCACGGCGGCGTCCGGGCGGGGGTGTGGCGGATCGTCGACCAGGGCGGGACGGGCCCGGACCGAGGGCGCGAGAGGGCGCGGACCGGGCTGCGGACGGGGTCCGCGGAGGGGCGCGGACCGGGAACGCCTCCCCGGCGGGCGACGCGGGCATTCCCGGGAGCGGGTGTCGGCTTTCCCACGTTTGGCCAGCCACCGCGTCGTGACCCCGGTGATATTCTACAGTGGGTGCAAAAATTCCTCTTCTGCACATTTTTGGCCACCCACGGCAACCCAGCAGTCCAGCGGCCTCCCGCGCCGCCCCGTTTCCCTTCCTCAGAGGTCCATCCGTGCGCACTTCCCGTCCCTTATCCGACACCGGGCCATCCTCGATCCTGCGTCCCATGAGCGGACTGCTCATAGTGCTGGGCGTGACGATGCTCAGCAGCACGATCGTGTCGGTCGCCCTCCCCCAGATCGTCGGGGCGCTGGACGGCAGCCAGTCGCAGTACACGTGGGTGGTGACCGCGACCCTGCTGGCCTCCACCGCCTCCACTCCGGTCTGGGGCAAGCTGGCCGACCTCTTCGACAAGAAGAAGCTGCTCCAGCTGTCGATCGTGCTGTTCATCGCCTCGTCGCTGCTGTGCGGGTTCGCGCAGACCACCGGCCAGCTCATCGCGTTCCGGGCCGTGCAGGGCCTGGGCATGGGAGCCTCCCAGGTCCTGGTCCAGGTGATCATCGCCGCGATGGTCAGCCCCAAGCAGCGCGGCACCCTCAACGGCTACATCGGCGCGGTGATGGCCGTGGCCACCGTCGGCGGACCGCTGATCGGCGGACTGCTGGCCGACCTGCCCGGCCTGGGCTGGCGCTGGTGCTTCTTCATCGGCGTGCCGTTCATGCTGGTGGCCCTGGTGGCGCTGAGCCGCACGCTCAAGCTGGTGGACGTGCGCCGTCCCGACACCAAGGTGGACTACGCGGGCGCCACGCTCATCGCCGCGGGCGTCAGCCTCCTGCTGCTGTGGGTGACCTTCGTGGGCAACGACTTCGCGTGGGTCTCCTGGCAGTCGGGGGCCATGGTCGCCGGAAGCCTCCTGCTGCTCGGCCTGGCCGTGTGGGTGGAGGCGCGCGTGTCGGAGCCGGTCGTGCCCCTGCACCTGGTCATGCGGCGCGAGACGGCCATCGCCATCCTGGCCAGCTCCGCGGTCGGCATGGCGATGTTCGGCGGCGCGGTCTTCCTGGGCCAGTACTTCCAGCTGGCACGCGGCTACTCCCCGACCGAGGCCGGTCTGCTGACCGCCCCGCTCATGCTGGGGACCATGATCTCCTCGACCGTGTCCGGGCGCATGGTCTCGCGTTCGGGCCGGGTCAAGTCCTACGTGGTCACCGGCATGGTCACGCTGACCCTGGGCTTCCTCGCGCTGGCCACCATCGACGCGACCACACCCCTGCTCATCGTGTGCGGGGGCATGGTGCTGATGGGTCTGGGGGTCGGCATGTCCATGCAGAACCTGGTCCTGGTGGTGCAGAACTCCGTACCGCTGCGCGAGATCGGCGCGGCCAGCGGCACGGTCGCCTTCTTCCGCACCCTGGGCGGCACCATGGGCGTGTCCGTGCTGGGCGCCTTCCTGGCCAACCGCGTCTCCACGAACATCTCCGACGGCCTGTCCGAGGCCGGGGTGAGCCCCACCGCCGGAGGCGGGGACGCCGGCACCCTGAACCTGGACGCCATGCCGCCGCTCCTGCGCGAGATCGTCGAGGGCGCCTACGGTACGTCCACCGGCGACCTGTTCCTGCTCGCCACGGGCATCGCCCTCGTCGGCCTGGTGCTGGCGGTGTTCCTGCCCCGGGTCCAGCTGCGGGACAGCCTCGACCTGCCCGATCCGGCCGCCGAGGCCGCCGAGACCACGGGGGGCGAGGACTCCGAGGAGCTCGCGGGGGTCGCACAGGACACGCGGACCCCGCGGGCCGGGGCCCCGACCGAGCCCACGGGCGCCGCGGACGCGGCGCGGACCGGCCGGGAGCCGTCCACCGACTGACCGACCCCGCACAGGAGAGGCCCTCCCCGGAATCGCCCCCGGGGAGGGCCTCCCGCGTTCCGGTCCGGAACCGGCGGCTCAGCCTCCGGCCGCGGCGCGGACCCCGGCCCCGGGCCGCCGCCAGATCCTCAGCAGCCGTGCGAGCACGTACACCGCCGCCGCGGCGACGAGCGCTCCGATGCCCAGCACCCAGGGGCCGTAGTTCACCGCGATCAGCGGCAGCAGCGCCGTCAGCATGCCTCCCCCGGCGATCGGGCTGAAGAAGGGCGCGCGCAGCGCGTAGGCCCGCGCGGCGTCGGTCCTCAGTTCCGGGTCGGCCGTGCGCAGCAGCATCAGGCCGACCGAGGCCACCGCCGTCAGCGTGCCGAAGTTGACGATGGAGTGCTCGAACCAGGACTCGCGGAACATCCGCGGACCCGCCCAGTAGAAGAAGCCCACCGTGACCAGTGCGGCGACCGCGACCAGCACCAGCAGCGGCACGATGTTGCCGAGCACGACGGGCACCGCGATGGACGCGACGGCCGAGACCACCAGCAGGTCGAGCGCGACCCCCTGGATGGCGCGCAGGCTGCCGGGGTCCACCGCGTCGCCCAGCCGGGTGCGCGAGATGACCGCCTGCACGACGCCGCCGCCGATCATCGCCAGCGGGAACAGCGGCATGCCGGGGATCACGAGTCCGAGGAGGTACTGGAGCACCCAGCCGACCAGCACCGCCGCGGCGATCAGGGCCCCGTGGAAGGCCAGTCCGTCGACGAGGTCCTTGTTGAGGGTGACGCGCCCCATCGGGGTCCGCGCCTCCTCGGGCAGGACCTCGGGCGCCTCCTCGCCGCG
The DNA here is from genome assembly GCF_012396365.1 of Nocardiopsis alborubida. Taxonomy (GTDB): domain Bacteria; phylum Actinomycetota; class Actinomycetes; order Streptosporangiales; family Streptosporangiaceae; genus Nocardiopsis; species Nocardiopsis alborubida. Next base: position 76,623 of record NZ_JAAXPG010000016.1, read on the forward strand.
TTCCGCGCTGACGTGGCGCAGGTGGCCGCGGCGGGCACCGATGTTGATGAGCACCATACCCATCACGATCCCGAACACCAGCCCGGCGGTGGCCGCCGCCAGCGCGAGCGCGCCCCCGTCGGCCCAGCCCAGTTCGGCGTAGACCGGCCCCATCCCGGCGGCGGTGCCGTGCCCGCCCGGCCAGCCGACCTCGATGACGGTGCCGAACATCGCGCTCACGTCCCAGAAGGGCATGAGCAGCGCGGCGCACACCAGCACGGGGACGCCGATCACCAGGAAGTCACCCATGTAGCCGAAGAGGAGCTGCGGCGCGATGAGGTGGTAGCTCCTGCGCGGGTTGGGGATGCGCACGCCGATGAGCATCGGGGCGAAGACCACGGTGATCAGCACCCCGGGCAGTCCGGCCCAGGTGCCGATCATGCTCTCGGGGAACAGCCCCGCGCCGTAGGGCCCCAGCGCGGCCCCCAGGACTCCGCCGATGAGCGCGGCCGGGACGAACAGGCGGCGCAGCGGAGCGATCAGCAGCCGCAGCAGGACCCCGGCGAGCACGAGCAGGCCGAGGACGGTGACGGCGAACAGCAGGGTGGTGACGGCGTCGCCGCCGACTTCGTCTGTGGGGAACATGCTGCTCCTTCGTACGCGCGGATCGGGGAGTGGGTTCGGCGGCCGCGCCGGGCGGCCCGGACCGGCGGTCCCGCGCGGACCCCGGTCACGCGCCGGGGCTAGAACCTGGCGAACGAGAAGGGGGCGAGGTTGTCGGGGCGCGCGCCGGTGCGCGCCCAGAACGCGAGCGACTCGGCCACCGCCGGTGCGATGGCGAAGCCGTGACCGGTCCAGCCGGTCCCGACCAGAGCGTTGGCGGTTCCGGGGATCCGGTCGATGACGGGAATCTCGTCGGCGCTGCACGACTCCGGCCGGGAGGCGTCGGCGAGGTCGAGTTCGGCGTCGGCGAGGTCGGCGTAGACCTCAGCGGCGGCCCGCATGTTGCCGCGCACGTTCTCCTCCACGGTCCGTCCCCGTGCTTCCTCGGCGTCCCAGCGGCCGCGCCATCCCCCGCTCACCATGACGCCGCCGTCGGGCAGCGGCTTCAGCGACAGCGAGCGGTGGTCGTGGCCGACGAGGTGGGTCATGGGCGGAGTGGAACGGGGGGTCAGCCGCAGCGCCTGCGGCAGGATCCGCCACACCGGCAGCTCCACGTCGAACTGCGTGCGCAGCAGGTCGGCGGCCCCGGCGTTGTTGAGCACCAGCAGCGCCTCCCCCACCTCGTGGCGCTCCCCCCGCGCGGTGCGCACGGCGGTGACCCGGTCCCCGGAGCGCTCGACGGCGGTGACCGGGCTGTGTTCGGCGATCACGGCGCCGCGTTCCCGTGCCGCGGCGGCGAACGCCCTGGTCGTGGCGGTGTGGTCGGCGGTGCCGTCGAGCGGGCAGTACAGCGCCGCCCGCACGGACGGGGAGACACCGGGTTCCCGTGCCAGGACGCCGTCGCGGTCGAGGACCTCGGTGGGTACGCCCAGGCGCCGCTGCACGGCCGCGTGGGTGTGCGCGGCGACCAGCCCGCCCCTGGTTCCGGTGGTCTCCTGCTCGATGAGGAACATCCCACCCGTGCGCTGGTAGCCCGTGGCCGCTCCCAGGCGCTGGTCGAGCGTGGGCCAGATACGGTAGGCGGCCCGCATCAGCGGCAGTTCGCGCAGGTCGCGCCGGTTGGCGCGCACGCCGCGGCGGCCGAAGCCGCCGGAGGCGCCCGAGGCCACCTCGTCGGCTTCCAGGAGCAGGACGTCCGCTCCGGTCTCGGCGAGCTGCCACGCGGTGGCGCAGCCGTGCACTCCGCCCCCGATAATCACAAACTGGTAGGTCATCGGCCGGTCCCTCACTGTGTGGTCGGTCTCACGGCAGAGTAGTTTTAACTACATGATTAGGTCAATGACGAAATGAAAACTTCACCAGAGGAGGGCGGCGGGTTCCGTGAGCGGGTGGGAGCCCGTCTCGACTCGCTCTCCCCCCGCGAGCGCGCGGTCACCGACTTCCTGCTCGACCGCCCCTCCGAGGCCGTGACCGCGTCGGCCGCCGAACTGGCGGCCCGCACCGGCACCAGCGACGCCACCGTGGTGCGCACGGCCCGCTCGCTGGGCTACGGCGGCCTGCGCGAACTCAAGCGCGCGATCATGGACATGCTCACCACCCGGCGCGACCCGGCCCTGGTCCTGGACCAGCGTCTGGAGCGCCTCAGCGGCACGCGTGTGTTCGACCAGGTCCTCGCCGACAGCGTCGACCTGCTGCGGGGGCTGCCCGACGTCCTCGACGCCGGTGCCTTCGACACCGCGGTCCGCCTGGTCGAGGCGGCCGGGCGCACCGTCGCCTACGGCATCGGACCGGCCTCGGCGACCGCCCGCTACTTCGCGGTCGAACTGGGCCGGATGGGGCGCCGGTGCACCGTCCTGGAGGCGACCGGCTTCCGGCTCGCCGACGACCTGCTGGGCATCGGCGGCGACGACGCCGTGGTGGTCTTCGCCCCGCTGCGGCTCTTCCGGGAGATCGACGCCCTCCTGGACTACGCGGCCGAGGTCGGGGCACCCGTCGTCGTGGTCACCGAGGCCGTGGGCGGGTCCGTACGCGACCGGGTCGAGGCGGTCCTGACCACCCCGCCGTCCACCTCGGGCGCCGCGAGCGAGAACCTCGCGAGCTGGTTGGTGGCCCACGCCCTCACCATGGAGCTGGCCGCCCGCGACCGCACCGGATCGGTCGCGGCCCACCAGCGCCTCAACCGCCTGCGCCGCGCCGTGGCCGGTGCCGAGATCGACACCGACGTCACCGCCCGCGGAGCCGCGGAGGGGCCGGGTGGAGCGCAACGCCCCTCATGACAGGATTTTTCGGGTTGCGAGCGGGTCATGGGACACATGAGACTGCGCGTACCGCTTGTTACGGTCCGCCCCCACCCGAGAGGCCACCATGACGGACATCCCCATCGACACCAGCGTCGCGCACACCGCACGGGTGCGGAACTACTGGCTCGGCGGCAGGGACCACTACCCCGTGGACCGCGAGATGGGAGACACCGTCGGAGTACTGATGCCCCAGGTCGTCGAGGCCGCCCGGGGAGACCGGCTCTTCCTGCGCCGCGCGGTCGGCCACCTGGCTCTGGAGGAGGGGATCCGCCAGTTCCTCGACATCGGCGCCGGACTGCCCGCCGCCGACAACACCCACGAGGTGGCGCAGGCCCACGCCCCGGACGCGCGCGTGGTCTACGTGGACAACGACCCCATGGTCCTGGCCCACGCGCGCGCCCTGCTGGTGGGCACCAACGAGAAGCGGACCCGGTACGTGGAGGCGGACCTGCGCGACACCGACCGGGTGCTGGAGAGCGCCCGCGGGACCCTCGACCTGGACCGCCCGGTCGCGCTGACCCTGCTGGGGACGATGGGCCACTTCGGCGACCTGGACGAGGCCCTGGGCATCGTGCGCGCCTACATGGACGCCCTGGCGCCGGGCAGTTTCCTGGCCGTGTGCGACGGCGTCCTCGCCCACGTGGAGGCCGTCACCGACGAGCGCGCGGTGGAGGCGCTCCAGCGCTGGGAGGAGAGCGTCGCCCAGCCGTACCACATGCGCTCGGTGGAGGACTTCACCCGCTTCTTCGACGGGTTCGCGCTGGTCGATCCCGGGGTCGTCTGCGTCACCCGGTGGCGGCCCGAGCCGGTCGAGGTCGGGAGGGTGCGCGACATCCCCCAGTACTGCGGTCTGGCCCGCAAGGCCTGAGGCAGGGCTCCGCGGGCCCGTCCGGGAGGGAGCGAGGGGGCTCCGACGGGTTCGGAGCGGCTGGACGCGCGAGGCGCTGGGCGGGGTCACCGGTCGGGGCCGCACCGACCACCCTCCCCGGGAGCGCCGCAGGGGGTCGGGCGGCGGCCCCGGTGACCGCCAGCGGCGTCTACGGGGTCTCGGCGTTCGTCCTCGTGTGGAAGCCGCCCCTGCCCGCCTCGACGAAGCCGAGAGAGTCGTAGAGGGGGCGACCGTCCTCGGTCGGGACGAGGACCACGTCACGCCCCCGGTGGTGGCGCAGGACCCGGGTCAGCACCGCACGCGCGATTCCGCGCGACCGGTGCTCGGACGTGGTCACCAGCCAGTAGAGGGCGACCACGCCGCCGTGGTCGAAGGTCAGGCAGGCCGAGGCGGGCGAGCCCCGGTACGTGGCGAGCCAGGCCCGCCAGCCCGGCGCGTCCAGAAGGCTGACGGGAAGGAAGCACTGAGGTCTGTGGGGCTGGCGGGACGGCAGGGGAAAGCCGTCCACGATGAGCCGCTCCACCGTGAGCAGCGCCTTCTCCTCGCCCACGGTGTCGGTCTCGATCTCCGGCCGGGGGCGGGCTGCGGGCGCGGGCCCCGCGGATCCCCGGCGCACCATGACGGGCCGCGGGGTCGGCGCGAACCCTTCCGGGGGCTGGAGCTTCCCGAAGGGATCGTCCAGACTGACGCGGCCCGGTACGGACAGGACGGACGACAGCCGGTCCGGAACGTGCGCCGAGGCACGTGTGAGGTGCGCCCTCGTCTCCATGGGGTCCGCCGTGCGCAGGACGTCGAACCCGTCGTGGGTGTGGGTCTCCTCGATCCGACCCGCCAGAAGGTGTCTCCACGCCTCGGCGTGGTTTCGCGCGTACGCCTGCACCGTATCCATGCGCCCCTTTTCGCCGCCGCCTGTCCCCGCAGGGGGGGTCATGCCCCCGGCCGCGGGTCCGGTCCGTCCTGGATTGAACACGTTCAGGGGCCGCGGCGCCATTGCCTTCTTCCGGTACCCCTTCGGACTTCGCACTGTCCGTAACCGGTCACGGGCTTGACACGTATGGTGATGACGCGGGATGTTCGTGCAACCGGATGCAACTGACCCGAGAGGAAAGCATCCATGGTGTCACTGAAGTTCATCGGCAAGGACCCGGAATCAGACACGAAGGGCTCGCCGACGGTCTTCGTCGACGAGGACACAGCCGACATGGTCATCCAGGGCTGGAAAGCCGGCGAAGACACCCTGACCGCATGCCGGGAGGTCGGCACCATTCCTGACCACGAAGCGGTCGTGCGCGTTCCCGCCCGTATGGTCAAGATTCTGAGGGAGGCCTGCGATGACGCAGAGCGCACCCACCTTCGATGACCTGCTCAACTCCTGCCGGGAGTCCGCGATCCACCTGGAACTGCGTGATGTCTACGGTGTGGCCGACGAGGTCGCGGGCTTCGAGGAATGGAAGCGCGTCGGGCACCGCGGTGACTGGAACGATCGTGAGTCCTGGTGGGCCCCCTTCTACCAGGCGGTCGCCGACGCCACGGCCCGAGGCGTCACGGTGCGTCGGGCACGGGTGGTCTCGATGCCGGTGACGGACTACATCCGTTTCGAGCACGCGGGCACCCAGGGAAACATCATCGCGGGAGAACACGTACGCTGGCTCCCACGCCGCCAGGCGACCGACATCGCGTTCCCCGGCAACGACTTCTGGCTCTTCGACGGCCGCGTCGTCCACGTCAACCACTTCACGGGAGACGGGCGATGGCTTGAGGAGGAAGTCACCGAGGATCCGGAGTTGGCCAAGCTCTGCTCCTCGGCCTTCGAGGCCGTCTGGGAACGCGCCATCCCCCACGCCGACTTCCGCCTCTGACCACTAGAACACCGGATACCAGTTCGTGCCCTCGTCTTCCAGATCCAGTGCCCGAGCGGCCCGCGAGGCCGTCGCTTCGCGGCTGAGAGAAATCCGCCTGGACGCCGGGCTGACGGGGGCCGAACTGGCATCCCTCTGTCAGTGGAACAAGTCGAAGTCCTCACGCATCGAGAACGCGAAGACACCTCCCTCCGACGCCGACATCAGGGCTTGGTGCCGGGCCTGTGGAGCGGACGACCAGGCGGAGAACCTGGTCTCCGCATCGCGGAACGCCGAGTCGCTGTACGTGGAGTGGAGGCGCAAGCAGCGCGCTGGTCTCCGGCACCTCCAGGAGTCCTACGTTCCGCTGTACGAGCAGACCGGACTCTTTCGGGTCTACACCCCGAACGTGATCCCCGGGTTCCTCCAGACCCCCGGCTACATCGCCGCGCTCTTCACCGCCATCACCGACCTCGACGGTGACGACGAGGACATCGACGCGGCCGTGGACGCCCGGATGGACCGCTCACGCATCCTCAGACGGAGCGGCCACCGGTTCTCGATGCTGCTCGAAGAGTCCGTCCTGCGCTATCGCATGGGCACTCCCGAAGTGATGGCCGGGCAACTCGGGCATGTTCTGTCCGTCATGTCCCTGCCCAACGTCTCCGTGGGAGTCATTCCCTTCTCCACACGGCGTCTCGTGCTGCCGCTCGAAGGCTTCACCGTCTACGACGACAACCTCGTCCGTGTCGAACTCACCACCGCGGAACTCACCATCGAGGCTCCAACCGAGGTGGCGACGTATGCGAAGGCGTTCAGCCGACTCCAGAAGCTCGCCGTCTACGGCCCCAAGGCGCGAGCACTGATCACCTCGGCGATCGAGGCGCTCGACTAGTTTCCGTGCAACTTCGTGCAACTCACTGGGTGTTCGTAGACCACGCTCTGTAGCGTTCTGATCAGTCCCCGACACAGATCGGACGCTCCCGTGCAGAGTCCTCCCCCGCCCGGCGAATCCCAGGTTGACCGCGCCGAAGTCGTGCTCCTCGCCCTGCGCAGGCACTACGGCGACCGCTACGCCATCCACCACAACGGCGACCTGTGGGTGGCCACCGACAGATCGCCCTCCGGTCTGACGACGCCCACGATCATCGAGCCGGACCTGGAGGCGTTCGTGGCCGCGCTGGAAGCTCCGGGACAGCGCTTCGCAAGACCGTTTCCGCCCGAACCTTCACACCCCTAGCGTGTTCTCGAAAGAGGTTGAGAATGGCAGACTGCTCCCCCTGCAACGGAACAGGCAAGGTCATCGCCGGAGGCGACGGCAGCGGTCCCTGGGCAGACAAGGAACTCATCGACTGCCCGCTGTGCAACGGGACCGGTGGAGTATGACCCCCGACCACTTCTCGCTGCTGGAGCTGCGAAACCGGCTTGCCGACGCGCTGGAGACGACCGGTCCCGTCCGGGAGGCCTTCGCCATGGTTCCCCGGCACCTGTTCATCCCCGACCGCGTGTGGCCCCAGACGGTGGGCGATCCCCTGGACCGGCAGGACGCGCCGCAGCGGTGGGCGGATCTCGCCTACGCCGACGCACCGGTCATCACACAGGTCAACGACGGCGGCAGCGGGCCCATGAACATCCCGACGTCCTCCTCCTCGGCGCCCTCGGTCATGGCGGCGATGATCGAGGCCGCCGGGGTGGAATCCGGACAGCACGTGTTGGAGGTGGGCACCGGGACGGGCTACAACGCCGCGATCCTGTGCGAACTCGTGGGTCCGGCCGGTGAGGTGACCACGGTGGAGGTGGACGCCGGTGTCGCCGGGCATGCCGCCGATCGCCTCCAGACGACCGGTTACGCGCCACGCACCGTCGTGGCCGACGGCGCCGCCGGGTACGCGGAGGGAGCGCCCTACGACGCGGTCGTCGCCACGTGCGCCGTGGTCGAGGTTCCCCGGGCGTGGATCGAGCAGACCCGGCCCGGGGGCGTGGTCGTCACACCGTGGGAACCGGTGGCGAACCTGCCCGGCGGCACCATGGCCCGGCTCGTGGTGTCGGAGGAGGGCTCGGCGCGGGGCCGCTTCGCGGGTGACGCCAGCTTCATGCCGTTGCGCGACCAGCGCGCCCGGTACGACGCTCCGCACGACCTGCACGGCACCGCCGAGCACACGTGGAACCACGGCGGGGACGCACGCGAGGTGGTCATGGGAGGGGCCGGTCCACAGCTGTCGCTCATGATGCCCGGTGTCCGGATCGGCATGCGCGTGCTCCGGGGCGAAGCCGAGACGTGCGTGTGGCTCTCGGCGCTGGACTCACCGTCCTGGGCCCGGCTGTACGCGGACGGCCGGGTGGAGCAGGGTGGCCCGCGGCCGGTCGGTGAGGAGGTCATCGCGGCGCACGAGTACTGGACGGCGCGGGGGTGCCCGGAGCTGACGGAGTACGGGCTCACCGTGACGGCGTCAGGTGAGCACACGGCCTGGCTCGGCGCCCCCTCCGGGCCGCGCTGGCTGCACCGAGCCGCAACGGAACCCGTCTCCGCCTGACCCAAAACGAGTGGGGCCGGTGCTCTCCGTGAGCACCGGCCCCACTGTTCGCTGAAACCACCAGAGCCGCTAGAGCCACACGAGTTCGGCGCGCAGCCGCCGGGCGGTGGCCTCGGGCACGCTCCCCCTGGTGATGGAGCGGTCCAGGATGTTGTAGATGACGGTGCTGCCGTCGGGGAGGTCCATTCCCCAGGCGAACGCCCGGCCCTTGTGCTCGCCCCGGGTCAGACGCAGCTCGAAGAACTCCGCGCCGGGGTCGTCGTGGTAGACAGGAGTCGTGCCGTCGGTGTGGTCCTCTTCCACGGGGGTCTCCCTTCGGTTGGCACTGCCCGGGACGTCATGGGCTCCAACTCACAAGCGCCCCGGGCAGTGGCTTTCTCGGTTACCGGGTGGGCCGGGCGAACTCGCCCTTGTGCGCTCCGTCCAGGAAGCACTCCCACTCGTGCGGGGTGAAGAACAGCGTGCCGCCCTCCGGGTCCCTGGAGTTGCGCACGGCGGTGCCCTCGTCCAGGTGCGCGATCTCGACACAGCCTTTGGAACCCTCGCTCGCCTGGGCCTTGAACCAGATCGCGCCGTTCAGGTCGGGGTTGGGGCTCATCTCTCGTACTCCTCTGCGGCCTTCGTGATGAGAGTCAGCGACTCCTGGGGAGACAGCGCCTCCATCTGGAGGCGATCGAAGCGCTCCCGGAATTCTGCCACCGCCTGCCGCTTCTGAATGAAGATGTTTCCGGCCACGGATTCGACGTAGACATGCTGGTGTACCTCGGAGTCATCGAACTCCAGGAGGGTGAAGCGGCCGTCAATTCCAGAGTGCGCGCCGAGAGCGAAGGGGATGATCTGCACCGAGACGTCCGGTGACTCGGCCGCCTCCACCAAGTGCCGGAGTTGGGCCGCCATCGTGCTGCGGCCACCGATCGGCCGACGGATCGCCGCCTCGTCCATGATTGCTCGTAGCAGCGGGGGACGCCGCTTGCGGAGCAGGTCCTGCCGCTGCATCCGCAACCGGATCCGGCTTTCCACCGTTTCCTCGCCTGCCCGGTGATCGCCCGCGTCGATGACCGCACGACAGTAGTCCGCCGTCTGCAAAAGTCCATGAACGAGATGGTCGGAGTAGGACCTCAGCGCGATGGCCTCGGCCTCCAGCCCTACATAGCTGCCCAGCCCTGAGGGAAGGACGTCGTTGTACTGGTCCCACCAGGCGTCCTCAGCTGCCACCTTGGCCATGTCCCGAAGCCGCTGCTGCTGCACGGGATCGCTCACGCCGTACAGGTCCAACAGCCCTCGAAGCTCCACCTGTTTGAGGACTCGCTTGCCGTTCTCGACGCGACTGAGCGTGGGTTCGGACAGTCCGGAATCCTCCGCGACGCGCTCCATCGTGAGCTTCTTCTGCTCACGGAGCTTGCGCAGCTCTATACCGAGCCTCCTGCGACCGACCGTTGGACTCGCCATGTCTGAGTTCCTTTCGCCCTGGCTTCAGAGTACGACTACAAACCTGACCATGAAACCCTCTCTTTGAAATTTCTCAAGGCCATCCGCTTTGAAGAGCTTTGCCAGGGCTGCGCTGATTTAAGAGGAAAATTCACACCATGTGGGCAGGCTGAACTTCATCCAGGACAGGACGGGGTCGGGCCACCAAAGGCTTCCGGCGATCCTCAGAAATTGCATAAGCATTCGATGGGTGTCGCGAAGGCGGTCCCAGCTCCCGTGCAGGTCCAGGAAGGCCGAGAAGCCGCAGAGGGAGGCTCCGGTGGCTCTCGGACCGGCGAGCCCTGGCCGGACGACGGCCCCCGAAAGCGTCGTAGGCCGGACCTAGAGTCGTTCTTGACCGCACAGCACACGATGCACTGTCTTCCCTGGGGTTTCAGAGGTGACCACACGGGCACCTTGCAGAGACATCGGGTCGTCGGTGCGGAGGGCGCAGCGGCCGGGAGTAAGCAAGTAACGGCCACGGCCGTCCGGGGAAAAGGGGAGCGGGGGAACATGACGCTGGCGATTCTCGTAGCGGTTGCGGTCACGGTAGCGGTGGTCGTGGACACCCTGGCCCCGATGGGGTCCAGGAGCGGACTGGGAGTCCGCAGGGGTGCGGCGCGCAGGGCGCTCACGGCCCTGCGGCGAGGCCCCCGTCCCACGCACGCGCCCGCACAGGCCGTGACCGTGGAGGACACCCCCGGAAACCGGGTGCCGGAGCCGAGGCGGGAGATCGAACCGGCGGGGCTGGGCATCGCCGCCACGCCGTCCCCCGCCCGCCGCGCCTGGAACGGGAGCCCCGCGCGAGCGGGCCGACCGCGCCGCGCCGCCGCGAAGGCGTCCCTCACCTGACAGCCGCCTGACGACCGGACGAACGGGGCCGGTGCTCCTGCGCGAGCACCGGCCCCGTCGTCATGTACCGACCGGCCTCAGCCGTGGAGCAGGCGCTCGGCGGCCTCCCACGGGGCCTGCGGCCCGCTCGGCCGGTACCGGCTGACCTCGGTGGAGTCGGCCACGACCCGGCGCAGGTCGGCCAGGCCGCCCTCCACCGCCCCGACCGCGCGGGCCTGCACCAGCAGGTTGCCGATCGCCGCCCCCTCGGCGGGACCGGCGACCACCTCCAGCCCGACCGCGTCCGCCGTGAGCTGGCACAGCAGCGCGTTGCGCGAGCCCCCGCCGACCACGTGGACCACCTCCACGTCCGTCCCGCTCAGCTCGGCGGCCTGGCGCACCGCCCGGCGGTAGGCCAGCGCCAGCGAGTCCACCACGCACCGCGCCACCTCGGCCTCGCCCTCCGGCGGGCGCTGCCCGGTCTCGGCGGCGAACGCGGCGATCCGCGCGGGCATGTCCCCCGGAGGCAGGAACCGGGGGTCGTCCACGTCCACCACGCACGAGAGCGCGGGCACGCGGGCGGTCCGCGCCAGCAGGTCTGCCAGCTCCACCTCCCGCCCCCGCTCGCGCCAGGTGCGCAGCGACTCCTGGAGCAGCCACAGCCCGGCGACGTTGCGCAGGTAGCGCACCGTGCCGTCCACACCCAGCTCGTTGGTGAAGTTCGCCGCCCGGCTCGCCTCGGTGCGCACCGGGGCGTCCAGCTCCACGCCCACCAGCGACCACGTCCCCGAGGAGACGTAGGCGAAGCGGCGCGCGGCCGCGGGCACGGCCACCACGGCGGAGGCGGTGTCGTGCGAGCCCACCGCCACCAGCGGCGCGCCCGACGCCGCACCGAGGCCCGCACCGTCCCGGAGCGCGCCGACGACGGTTCCGGGTTCGACCAGGCCGGGCAGCAGGTCCCGCGCCGCGACGCCGAAGCCGTCCTCCAGCAGGTCCAGGCAGGCGTCGGCCCAACGGCGTTCGCGCACGTCGACCAGGCCGGTGGTGGAGGCGTTGGTCAGCTCCGCGACCCGCTCCCCCGTCAGCCAGTACCCGAGCAGGTCGGGCACGAGCAGCAGTCCGCGGGCCGCGGCCAGCTGGGCTCCGCCGGAGGCGGCGGCGAGCTGGAACACCGTGTTGAACGGCTGTACCTGCAACCCGTTGACCGCGTACATCAGCTCGGCGGGCAGGTGCGCGAACACCCGCTCGGGCACCCCCTCGGTGCGGCCGTCGCGGTAGTGCACGGGGTTGCCGAGCAGGGCGCCGTCGGCGTCCAGCAGCCCGTAGTCCACCGCCCAGGAGTCCACGCCGACCGAGGCCAGGCCGCGGGGTTCGGCGGCCCGGCGCAGCCCCCCGACCACACCCGCGTACAGGGACAGCACGTCCCAGTGCAGGCTGGCGCGGTCGCCCGCGGGCACGGCGACCGGCCCGTTGGGGAAACGGGCCACCTCCTCGGTGCGCAGCCGTCCGTCCTCGACCCGCCCGGCGATGACCCGGCCGCTGGAGGCGCCCAGGTCGACGGCGGCGTGGACGGCGCCCTCTCCGGCTGCGCCCCCTCCGGCTGCGCCCCCTCCGGCTGCGCTCATCGCAGGAACGCTGCGGCGACGCCGCTGTCCACGGGGATGTGCAGGCCGGTGGTGTGCGAGAGCTCCCCCGCCGTCAGCGCGAACACCGCGTTGGCCACGTGCTCGGGCAGCACCTCGCGGCCCAGGATGGTGCGCTGGGCGTAGAACGCGCCCAGGTCCTCCTCCTTGACCCCGTACACCTTGGCCCGCTGGGCGCCCCAGCCCCCGGCGAAGATCCCCGAGCCGCGCACCACCCCGTCGGGGTTGACGCCGTTGACCCGGATTCCCTCGCCGCCCAGCTCGGCGGCCAGCAGCCGCACCTGGTGGGCCTGGTCGGCCTTGACCGCGGAGTAGGCGACGTTGTTGGGCCCGGCGAACACGGCGTTCTTGGAGGCGATGTAGACGATGTCGCCGCCCATGCCCTGGGCGGTCATCGTCCGGGCCGCCTCCCGTGAGACCAGGAAGGACCCCTTGGCCATGACGTCGTGCTGGAGGTCCCAGTCGCGCTCGGTGGTCTCCAGCAGCGGCTTGGAGATGGACAGCCCGGCGTTGTTGACCACCAGGTCCACGCCGCCGAAGGCCAGGGCCGCCGCGGCGAAGGCGCGGGCCACCGCGTCCGCGTCGCTGACGTCGCAGGCCACGCCCACGGCCGTGTCGGCGCCGCCCAGTTCGGCCGCGGCGGCGGCCGCCTTGTCCGCGTCCAGGTCGGCCACGACCACGCAGGCGCCCTCGCCCGCCAGGCGTGCGGCGATGGCCTTGCCGATGCCGCTGGCCGCACCCGTGACCAGGGCGACCCGGGTGGCGAGCGGCTTGGGCTTGGGCAGGCGGGCGAGCTTGGCCTCCTCCAGCGCCCAGTACTCGATGCGGAACTTCTCCGACTCCTCGATGGGCCGGTAGGTGGAGACGGACTCGGCGCCGCGCATCACGTTGATCGCGTTGACGTAGAACTCGCCCGCCACGCGCGCGGTCTTGGCGTCCTTGCCGAAGGAGAACATGCCCACGCCGGGGACCAGCACGATCGCCGGGTCGGCGCCGCGCATGGCGGGGCTGTCGGCGTCGGCGTGGCGCTCGTAGTAGGCGCGGTACTCGGCCCGGTACTCCTCGTGCAGCTCGCGCAGGCGCTCCACGGCCCGCTCCAGCGGGGCGTCGGCGGGCAGGTCGAGCACCAGGGGGCGGACCTTGGTGCGCAGGAAGTGGTCGGGGCAGGAGGTGCCCAGCGCGGCCAGGCGGGGGTGCTCGGCCCCGGCCAGGAAGTCCAGGACCACGTCGCTGTCGGTGAAGCGGCCCACCTGGGGGTGGTCGGTGGAGGCCAGTCCGCGGATGACCGGGGCCAGGGCGGCGGCGCGCTCGCGGCGCTCCGCCTCGGGCAGGGCGCCGTAGCCGTCCAGGGCGGGGCCGAAGGGCTCGGGGCGGCCGTTCTCCTCCAGGAACCTCTCGGCGGTGCGGATGATCTCCAGGGAGTTGGCCTGGCACTGCTCGCTGGTCCCGGCCCAGGCGGTGATGCCGTGGCCGCCCAGGATCGCGCCGATGGCGTTCGGGTTCTCCTCCGCGATACGGGCGATGTCCAGGCCGAGCTGGAACCCGGGGCGGCGCCAGGGCACCCACACCACGCGGTCGCCGAAGCACTCACGGGTCAGGCGCTCGCCGTCCGCGGCGGTGGCCAGGGCGATACCGGAGTCGGGGTGCAGGTGGTCCACGTGCGCGGCGCGCAGCAGGCCGTGCATGGCGGTGTCGATGGAGGGCGCGGCGCCGCCCTTCCCGAACAGGCAGTGGTCGAAGGCGGCGACCATCTCGTCCTCGCGGTCCTCGCCGGGGTAGACGTCCACGAGGGCGCGCAGGCGGTCCAGGCGCAGCACGGCCAGGCCGTCCTCGGTGAGGGTGCCCAGGTCGCCGCCGGAGCCCTTGACCCACAGCAGGTCGACGTCCTGCCCGGTGACGGGGTCGGTGCGGGTGCCCGCGGCGGAGGTGTTGCCCCCGGCGAAGTTGGTGTTGCGCGGGTCCGCGCCGAGGGTGTTGCTGCGTGCGAGGAGCTGTTCGACGACGTCGGACACGGGGTCTCCCTGTTCGGTGCTGCTGTGCTGGGTCGGTGGCCGGCTCACGCGCCCCACCCGGCCTGGGCGCCGCCCCTGCGCTCCTCGGCGACGCGCTCGACGTAGCCGGAGCGGGCGTGCGCGGCCATGGGGTCGGGGTCCAGGCCCTGGTTCTCGCGCAGGTCGGCGAGCATGGGCCGCACGTCGGTGTTGTAGGCGTCCATCAGGGCGGCGTTGGCGGCCAGGACGTCGCCCGCGCGCTGGGCGGCGGCGAGCGCGTCGGCGTCCACGAGCAGGGCCTTGGCGGTGGCCTCCTGCACGTTCATGACCGAGCGGATCTGACCGGCGATCTTGGGCTCGATGTTGTGGCACTGGTCGAGCATGAACGCGACCCCGGTGTCGGCGGCCAGGCCGCCGCCGCGCACGACCTCGTACATGATGCGGAAGAGCTGGAAGGGGTCGGCGGCGCCGACCATGAGGTCGTCGTCGGCGTAGAAGCGCGAGTTGAAGTCGAAGGCGCCGAGCTTCCCGGCGCGCAGCAGGAACGCGACGATGAACTCGATGTTGGTGTGCGCGGCGTGGTGGCCGGTGTCCACGCAGACCACGGCCTTCTCCCCCAGCTCCAGGCAGTGGGCGTAGGCGGTGCCCCAGTCGGGGACGTCGGTGGCGTAGAAGGCGGGCTCGAAGAGCTTGTACTCCAGCAGCAGGCGCTGGTCGGGGCCGAGCCGGTCGTAGACCTCGGACAGGGCCTCGGCCAGGCGGTCCTGGCGGGCGCGCAGGTCGTCCTGGCCGGGGTAGTTGGTGCCGTCGGCGAACCACAGCTTGAGGTCGCGCGAGCCGGTGGCGTCCATGACGTCCACGCACTCCAGCAGGTGGTCGATCGCCTTGCGTCGCACGCCCGGATCGGGGTTGGTGACGCTGCCGAGCCTGTAGTCGTCGTCCTGGAAGACGTTGGCGTTGATGGTGCCGACGCCGATGCCCAGGTCGCGCGCGTGGGCGGCGAGCGCGGCGTAGTCGTCGACCCGGTCCCAGGGGATGTGCAGGGCGACCGTGGGGGCGACCCCGGTGAGGCGGTGGACCTCGGCGGAGTCGGCGATCTTCTCCCAGGGGTCGCGGGGGACGCCGGGCTGCGCGAACACCTTGAACCGGGTACCGGAGTTCCCGAAGGCCCAGGAGGGGAGTTCGATGTGCTGGCGCCGCAGGACGGCCAGGGCGTCCGCGCCGCGTTCGGGGAGTGCTGCCACGGTGGGGCTCCGTTCGGGGAGGGTGTACCTGCCGGTCTGACCGGCGAGAAGACCCATTGAATCGTTTCACTCAGGTTGCGCCGAAACTACCTCCAGCTCTTCTCACGTGTCAAGGTTTTCCGCCCCCTTGCCCTAGCCATGCGGACCCCCCGTTCTTGAAACGTTTTATGACCAGGGCGTGTACGGCCGTCCACACGGAGACCCGGGCCACACCGCGAGCCGCCCGTGGCGGCGCCCGTGGCGGTCGCCCGTGGCGGTCGCCCGGAGGAAGCCGCCGCTGGCGCCGAAACGCCGCGGACGGGGGCCACCGGCCCCCGGCCCCACGTCCTCCGGGGCCGGGCGGCGCACCGCCCGCCCGGCCCCGGCGGGGGACGACCGCTCAGGCTCCGAGGGCCATGCGCACGCCCAGGGTGAGCATGACGGCGGCGATGAGCGCGTCCAGGACCCGCCAGGCGCCCGGGCGGGCGAAGACCGGGCGCAGCAGGCGGGCGCCGAAGCCGAGTCCGAAGAACCACACGAAGCTGCCCGCGACCGCGCCCGCCGTCCACCACCAGCGCGCGTCGCCGCCCTGCTGGTTGGCCAGGGAGCCCAGGAAGACCACCGTGTCCAGGTACACGTGCGGATTGAGCCAGGTCAGCACCAGCGCCGTGGTCACCGCGGCCCCGCGGCCGGCGGAGGGTCCTCCGCCGACCACGAGGGAGCCGGGGCGCAGGACGCGGCGCGCCGCGGACAGGCCGTAGACGACCAGGAAGCCCGCGCCCAGCAGGCGGACCACGGTGACGGCGAGGGGCGCGGCCTCGACGACGACGCCGACGCCGAGGACCCCGGCCGTGATGAGCAGGGCGTCGGATAGGGCGCAGACCAGTACCACCGGCAGAACGGTGCCGGTGCGGCCCTCGATGCCGATCCGCAGGACGTGGGCGTTCTGGGCGCCGATGGCCACGATGAGCGCCAGCCCGGTACCGAGGCCGAGCAGGGCGGGGAGAAGTGTCTCGTTCACCCCGAAACGCTAGGTCCGACACGCGTGTGCAGTAAAGCTAAACTTTCTTAGGATCCCTGAGAGAGGCTTAGGATGCCGTTCCAGTTCGACCATCTGCGCACCCTGACGACCCTGGTGGACGAGGGCACCTTCGAGGCCGCCGCGCGGCGGCTGCACGTGACGGCCTCGGCGGTGTCCCAGCGGGTCCGGGCGATGGAGCAGACCGCGGGCCGGGTGCTGGTCCAGCGCACGAACCCCGTGCGGACCACCGCGGCCGGGGACGTGGTGCTGCGCTACGCCCGCCAGGTGCTGCTGCTGGACGAGGACGCCGACGCGGAGCTGCGGCTGGGCGAGCGCGAGCGGGGCCGGGTTGCGGTGCCGCTGGCCGTCAACGCCGACAGCCTGGCCACCTGGTTCCTGGAGGCGCTGGCGGACCCGCCCGCCGACCTGGGCGCGGTGTTCGAGATCCACCGCGAGGACGAGGAGCACACCACCTCCCTGCTGCGCTCGGGGACGGTGATGGCCGCCGTGACCTCCACCCCCGAGGCGGTCCAGGGGTGCACCGTGGCGGGGCTCGGCGCGATGCGCTACCACGCGGTGTGCAGTCCGGGTTTCGACCGGGAGCACCTCGGCGGCCGGGCGGACCCGGAACTGCTCCCCCGGGCACCGGTGGTCAACTTCGACCGCCACGACGACCTCCAGGACCGGTTTCTGCGCGAGTCCGGCGGTGAGCCCTCCGGGCCCCGCCACCACATCCCGGCCTCGGAGGACTTCGCCCGGGCCGTCCTGCTCGGGTTCGGGTGGGGCGTGGTCCCCGAACCGCAGTGCTCGGAGCACATCGCCTCGGGGCGGCTCGTGGCCCTGGCCCCGGACCGCCCCGTGGACGTGCGCCTGTACTGGCAGCGCTGGAACCTGCGCTCCCCGGCCCTGGACCGGGTCTCGGAGGCCGTGCGCGCGGGAGCGGCGGCCCGCCTGCACCCGCTGTGACCCGGCCCGGAGGACGCCCCCACCGCCCGTGACGCAAGGCGCTCGGTCGGGACGGAAGGTGGGTAGGTCCCCCCGTGTCCGCTCGGCGGGCCGCCGGGGCGGCCCGCCGACACCGCCGTCAAGGAGGGCCTGACATGAGCCTGAACGCCACCGCCGTCGACCTGGGGACCTACGGAGTGTGGGTGAAGAGGACCGACCTGACCGCCGACGCGGCGGCCGAGATCGAGCGGCTGGGCTACGGCACCGTCTGGGTCGGCGGCTCTCCCGGCGCCGACCTGGAGGAGGTGTCCACGGCGCTGGCCGCGACGTCGCGGCTCGCGGTCGCGACGGGCATCGTCAACATCTGGAGCGCGGGCGCGGAGGCGGTGGCCGACTCCTTCCGCCGGATCGAGTCCGAGCACCCCGGCCGGTTCCTGCTCGGCATCGGCGCGGGGCACCGCGAGGCCAACGGCCCCGAGGCGGTCAGGCCCTTCGGCGCGGTGGTGGACTACCTGGACGTCCTCGACGAGGGGGGCGTCCCCGCCGACCGGCGCGTGGTCGCCGCCCTGGGGCCTCGGATGCTCGGCCTGTCCGCCGAGCGCGCCGCCGGGACCCACCCGTACCTGGTCAACCCGGAGTTCACCCGCGGCGCGCGCGAGGCGCTGGGCGAGCGCCCGCTGCTGGCGCCCGAGCACAAGGTGGCCCTGGGCGAGGACCGCGAGCGGACCCGGCGCACCGCCAGGAGGGGGCTCAGCGTCTACGTCGACAACCGGCTGACCAACTACCTCGCCAACTTCCGGCGCCTGGGCTTCTCCGACGAGGACTTCGCCGACGGCGGCAGCGACGCGCTGGTGGACGCCACGGTCGCGCAGGGCGGACCGGAGTCGGCGGCGGCGGAGCTGCGCGCGCACCTGGAGGCGGGCGCGGACCACGTCGCGGTGCAGCCGCTGGCCGAGGACGACGACATCCTTCCGGTGCTGGCCCGGCTCGCCCCGGCGCTCGGACTCACCGCCCGGGGCTGAGACCGCCGTCCAGACGACCGTTCCGCGACCGCGGACCCAGTCAGCTCCCTGTGTCATGACCGGAAATGTTGCTGGCGTGACCTGAGCGCCCCTGACCTGGGATGATCTTGTACTTATAGCGAGTCTCGGTGCTCCAATCTCGCTATAAGTACAAGATCACGGCGAAGGTGGTGTGCCTTTTCCGGTCAGCGGGCACCCGCGCGCAGGTGGTCGCGCAGGGACCGCGCCACGCGCGCCATGAGCGCCTCGGCCCCCGGCTGGTGGTAGGCGGGCACGCGCGACTCGGTCAGCACCGCGACGGCGAAGGCCTGGCCGTCGGCGTGCTCGACCACACCGATCTCGTGGCGCAGGTTGAGCAGGGTTCCGGTCTTGGACGACCACCGGGAGAGGTCGGAGGTGAAATCGGGCGCCAGCCGGTGGCGCAGCAGGTTGTCGCCCATCAGCTCCCGCACCCGGGCGGCCACGTCCGGGTCGATCGCCCGGGGCCGCCACAGCGCCTCCAACAGGTCGGCGAAGGCCCGCGCCGCCCCGGAGCTCGCCCGGGTGACGTCGAGCTGCTCGATCCGGTGCCCCCGTCCGGCGGTGCCCTCGCCGATGGCCAGCGAGTGCGCCAGGTGCGCGCCCTCGGGGCCGAGCCGGTCGGCGGGGGTGTCGCTGAGGCCGCGCATCGTGTGCCGGACGGTGATGCCGCGCAGCCCGGCCGCGCGCAGCGACGCGGCGACCCGCTCGGGAGGGGTGAGCTCGAACAGGGCGTCGGTGGCGGTGTTGTCGCTCAGGCACATGCTCAGGTAGAGCAGGTCCTCGACGCTGACACGGGCCGGGTGGCGGAACCGGCTCATCCCGGTGGGTCCCGGAGTGGTGATCCGGCCCGGCTGCACGAGGATCTGCTCGGCGCCGTCGATCTCCCCCGCCCGGATCCGTTCGAGCGTGGCGACGGCGAGCGGGACCTTGACGAGCGAGGCCGTCGAGAACTCCAGGTCGGGTTCGATGCCCAGTTCCTCGCCCGTACCCAGGTCACGCACGAGGAACGAGCCCCGCAGTCCCCCCTCGTCGAGTTCGCGGCGCAGGTCGCGGACCAGTGCGGTGGCGCTCACGCGGACTCCTCCCCCGCGCCGGGACGGCCGAGCGACCCGCGCCCGGGCGGCCCTCCCCGGCCGGACCGGACCTCCCCCGCCGGGGCGCCCAGGCAGCGGGCGATCGCCCCTCCCAGGAGGTCGCGCAGCCGCTCGGCCTCGTCCCCGGTCTCGGCGGCCACCTCGTAGCCTCGGGCGAGGCGGACCTCGCCCGTGGGGCGCCAGTGCAGCCCCAGGTCCTCGGCCTGGCGGGGCGAACAGAGCAGGAGGTCCTCCGAACCCAGGACCTCGGCGGCGGCGGAGGCCAGGGAGGCGGCGAGGACGACCTGGCCGGGCCGCAGGCCCACGGCGTCGCGCAGGCGGTTGAGGGGGTCGCGCACGTGGGGGACGTCGTCCTCGGGCTGGAGCCAGACGCGGCGCCCGCGCGAGGACGAGCGGTCGCGGGACAGGCGCAGGGTCTCCAGGTAGACGGCACCGGAGCGCGGCTCCCCGGTGCCCGCCAGGCCCAGCGGGACCGTCCACGCGGCCTCGCCGGGCGGCACTCCCGCCAGGGCGGCGCGGACCTCGCGTGCGCTCAGCAACTCGGTCCGCGCCGCGGGTGCGGCGGAGCGGAAGTCCAGGTGGATGCCCTCCTCGCGGGCCTCGGCCCCCAGGAGGGCGAGGTCGCGCGTGGCGCAGGTGTCGGGCACGGCCAGGCGCAGTGGCCGCAGCGCCGCCCTCTCGGCGTCGTGCTCCATCTCCTCGGCCAGCCGGACCAGGCGCCTGGCCGAGGGCAGCATGTCGCGGCCGAACTGGGTGAGGGTCGCCCGGCGGGTGGAACGGTCGAACAGGCGGGCGCCCAGGTGCCTCTCCAGGGCGGCGATGCGTCTGCTGGCGACCGGCTGGGGGATGCGCGCGGCGGCGGCTCCGAGGGTGAAGCTGCCCCTCTCGCTCACGTTCACGAACGCCTTGCAGGCGCCGACGAGGTCCATGACCCTCATACTATGCCGTTTTGGCATGGAACTGGTCGTTTCTGTCTTGGACAGCATCATTGCCAGCGGTCAGACTACTGGACGAGGCCGCCCGGCAGGGCGGCGCGTGCGGGTTCCCGCACGGCTGACCGGGGGTCTCCCGGGTCCGGGCCGCCTTGTGAGCCCGGCGGGGACCCCGTGCACACCCAGGACAGGAAGAGCAGGCACACATGGTGTTCTCATCCCACCGGCGCACCGGACTCGCGGCCCTGGCCGCGATCGTCCTCGTCCCCGCCACCGGCTGCGCGGCGGCCAACGGCGCCTCGGCGCCCGAGGCGGAGCAGTCGGCCTCCCCCGCGGCCTCCGCCGAGCTCACCCGGGAGTTCGAGCGGCTGGAGGAGGAGTTCGACGCGCGGCTGGGCGTCTACGCGGTGGACACCGGCAGCGGCGAGGAGGTCGCGCACCGCCCCGACGAGCGGTTCGCCTACGCCTCGACGCACAAGGCCCTCACCGCGGCGCTGGTGCTCCAGCAGAACACGCCCGAGGAGATGGAGGAGGTCGTCACCTTCACCGAGGACGACCTGGTCGACTACTCGCCGATCACCGAGCAGCACGTGGACACGGGCATGACGCTGACGGAGGTGGCCGACGCCGCCGTCCGCCACAGCGACAACACCGCCGCCAACCTGCTGTTCGAGGAGCTGGGCGGGCCGGACGCGTTCGAGGACGCGCTGAGGGAGATCGGCGACGACGTCACCGACCCGGAGCGGATCGAGACCGAGCTGAACGCCTGGACGCCCGGGGACACCAGCGACACGAGCACGCCGCGCGCCATGGCCGGGAGCCTGCGCGAGTTCACCCTCGGCGACGCCCTGCCCGAGGACCGGCGCGAGGTGCTCAACGACATGCTCGTCAACAACACCACCGGTGACGAGCTGATCCGCGCCGGGGTCCCCGAGGACTGGAGGGTCGGCGACAAGACGGGCGCCGGGAGCCACGGCACGCGCAACGACATCGCCGTCCTCTGGCCGACGGAGGGCGACCCCATCGTCCTCGCCGTCATGTCCAGCCGCGAGGCGGAGGACGCCGAGTACGACGACGCGCTGATCGCCCGGGCCGCCGAGGTCGTCGCGGAGGAGCTGGCCTGACGCCGCTCCGTGCCGACCGGGCGCGGAACCGCACGTCTCCAGGACAGAAGGAGCAGGGAAGATGTGGCTTTCACCCCTACGGCGCACCGGACTCGCGGCCCTGGCCGCGGTCGCCCTCGTTCCCGCCGCCGCCTGCGGGGCGGACGGTTCCGGCCCGGCCCCGGGGACGGAGCCCTCGGCCGGGCCCTCCGCCGAGGGCTCGGCCGGACGGTCGGCCCCGGCCGACCTCTCCGCCGGGTTCGCCGACGAGTTCGCGGACCTGGAGGAGGAGTTCGACGCGCGGCTGGGCGTCTACGCGGTGGACACCGGCAGCGGCGAGGAGGTCGCGCACCGCCCCGACGAGCGGTTCGCCTACTGCTCCACCCACAAGGCCTTCACCGCGGCGCTGGTGCTCCAGCAGAACACACCCGAGGAGATGGAGGAGGTCGTCACCTACGACGCCGACGACGTGTTCGGCCACTCACCGGTCACCGGTCAGCACGTCGACACCGGGCTGCCCCTGGTGGAGGTGGCCGACGCCGCCGTCCGCTACAGCGACAACACCGCCGCCAACCTGCTGTTCGAGGAGCTGGGCGGACCCGACGGGTTCGAGGAGGCGATGGAGGAGATGGGCGACGACGTGATCGAGGCCGACCGCGTCGAGCCCGGCCTGAGCCGGTGGGCGCCCGGGGACATCCGGGACACGAGCACGCCGCGCGCCATGGCCGGGAGCCTGCGCGAGTTCGTCCTCGGCGACGCCCTGTCCGAGGACCGGCGCGAGGTGCTCACGCGGATGCTCGTCGACAACCTGACCGGTGACGAGCTGATCCGCGCCGGGGTGCCCGAGGGCTGGGAGGTCGGCGACAAGACGGGGAACGGGAGCTACGGCACGCGCAACGACATCGCCGTGCTCTGGCCGCCGGAGGGCGACCCCATCGTGGTGGCGGTCATGTCCAGCCGTGACGAGGAGGACGCCGAGTACGACAACGCGCTGATCGCCGGGGCCGCCGAGGTCGTGGTGCAGGCCCTGGGCTGACGGCGCCGGGCTGGAGGCCGACCCGGCCGGAGCGGCTCAGCCGGCAGAGCTCGGTTGGAGGGGCCCCGCCGAAGGGGCCGGCCCGTCACCGGTGCGCGCGGGGGGTTTGAACGTGCGCTTTCGCACCGCCCGCCCCGGATTCGGCCACTCGAAAACGTGTCCTAGCCTGGGAGCGGTCCGGGCCCGGCGGGCACCGGGAACCTCCCCTCCTGTCCAGAACCGAGCGAGTCCGAGGAACAGCGTGAGCATCAGTCCCCGTGTCACAGCGACCGTCTTCCGCGTGGTGGCGGTCATCGAGGCCCTGACCTGGATCGGCCTCCTGGGCGGCATGTACGTCAAGTACCTGGGCAGCGGCAGCGAGGCGGGCGTGCACCTCTTCGGCCCCCTGCACGGGGGCGCCTTCGTGCTCTACGTGGTGGTCACCCTGGCCGCCGCCCTGCACCTGCGCTGGAACCTGTGGGCGACGCTGGTGGCCCTGGCCGCCTCCGTGCCTCCCCTGGGCACCCTGGTCGCGGACTGGTGGCTGCACCGCACCGGGCGCCTGGCCCCCCGCGCCGAGGAGCGGGACCGCGCGCCCGAGCCCGTGGCCTGAACCCCCGGACTCCGCGGGGCCCGACGGAACTTCACCCTCCGTTGGGCCCCGCGCCACCTTCCGGAGCATGACCCTTTGCGCACGAGCGGTGACCTGTGGTTGGTTGACCACCAGTCAGTGACCCCCAGCGCCGAAGGACCCCCATGCCCTCCGCCCGCACCGCCGCGCTGACCTGCGCCGCGCTCGCCCTCGCCCTGACCAGCGCCCCCTCCCCCGCCTCCGCTGCCGGGCAGACCCTCTCCCGGAGCACCTCAGTGGGCGTGCACAACGCCTACGAGACGGCCACCTTCCCCCACTTCGCCGACGCCCTCGACTCCGGCGCCGGACTCCTGGAACTGGACGTGTGGACCGACGAGTGGTTCGGCACCTGGCGGGTCAACCACGAACTGGTCGGCCAGCGCAACAACTGCGCCGGGGCCGCCAGCCCCGACGGACTGCGCCAGGGCGGCGACGGAGACCTCGCCGACTGCCTGCGCGACGTGCGCACCTGGCACGAGGCCAACCCCGGCCACCCGCCGCTGCTGCTCAAGGTGGAGATGAAGAAGGGCTACCACGCCGAGGCCGGCCTGGGCCCCGCCGAGTTCGACGCGCTCGCCGACCAGGTCCTCGGCGACGCCCTGTTCCGCCCGGACGACCTGCTGGCGGGCGCCCACGCCACCCTGGACGAGGCGGTGCGCGCCGACGGCTGGCCCTCGCGCGGCGCCCTGGCCGGGAGGGTCGTCGTCTACCTGACCCCGGGCACCTTCGAACAGGGCAACCCCTTCGACGACCTGTGGACCGACGAAGAGCAGGCGACGCGCCTGCGCGACCTGGCCGCCGAGGGCCGCCTGGACGAGGCGGCCACCTTCCCGGCGGTGCTCGGCGCCCGCGGCGGCGACCCGCGCGAGCGCTACGCCGAGGACCTGCGGCCGTGGTTCGTGGTCTTCGACGGCAGCGCCCCGACCTACACCGGGGGCATCGACACCTCCTGGTACGGCGAGAACGACTACCTCCTGGTGATGACCGACGCCCACGCGGTGTCCCCCGCGATCGACGCGCGCACCCCCTCCCCGGAGGAGGCCGCCGCCCGCGTGCGCGAACTCGCTCAGGCCGGGGCCACCACGGTGACCAGCGACTGGGCGGGCCTGCCCGGGGTGCTGTCCATGGTCGTCCCGCACGGCCCGGGCAACGGCTGACGCCGTGGCCGTCCGCCGCGGCGCCTACTCGGCTCGCGCCCCGCGCGAGAAGTAGGCGTTGGACGCGGGCAGGAACAGCAGCACGAGGGCGGACAGCCCCAGCAGTGCCGGAACGACGGCGCCGAGGACGTCGTAGGCCGACATCCCGTCCGGCGGCCACACGGCGTCCATGTTGACGGTGGCCAGATCCATGAGCGCGACGAGGACACCGGCGGCGGCGAGCAGGAGGCGCGCCCAGTTGCGGCCCCGGCGCACCAGGACGGCGAGGAGGACACCCACCGCCGCGAACAGCAGCGTGGCGGCGCCGGACACGGCGGCCTGGCGCAGGCCTCCCTCCTCACCCGCGGCCGCGCGCATACTGTCCAGCCCGGTGGGGGCGACAACGAACACGTTCAGCACCCACAGCACGAGGTCGACGGCGATCAGGGCTAGCAGGAGCAGGAAGGCCGCCTCCACCGTCCCAGGGCGCCCGGTCCTCTCGGCGGTCGTACTCGTCATGGGTCCTCTTCTTCTTTTCTTCCGCTGGTTCTCGGGGTGGGGGGAGAAGGATCCCGGGGGCACGGGTCGCCTGAGTAGTCAGGAACTGTACAGCAAACGCCCGGAGGCCGGACAGCGGCGCAGGCAGGGGCGCCGGCGGCGCTCCTGGGGACACCGCCCGGCACCCGACGGGGACCGGCGCCGGGCCCGGGCACCGCGGTTCGGAAAAGACCTGTCGAGGACAACGGAAAAGACGCGCAAAGAGGCGGGGATGGAACAGGGAAAAACGCACATTCCCGCTCTATCGTTTCTCCGCCGTCTTGTACACCAACGACCTACTTCTACCCATGGGGTCAAAGGGTGGCGTTCTGGCCGGTCACGGCAGTGAAAATTCACCGCGTCACCCTTTGTGCACCGTGGGTGGTCCGTGTTCCCTTATGGACTGGCAAGTCATGACACGAGCCGAAGGATCACCCATGACCAGAACCCACCGGTCAGGTCCGGACAGACGCACCGTCCTGCGCGGGGCCGCGTTGGCCTCCGGCGCCGCCGTTCTCGGCGGGGCGTTCACCACGGGCGGCGCGAGCGCCTCCGCGAGGGTGGCCGAACCGTCCCTGCACACCCGGGCCGACTGGGGAGCGCGCTCGCCCGCGGGCCGGGTCCAGATCCTGTCCACCGCGCCCAGCTACATCGTGGTCCACCACACCGCCACGGCCAACAGCACCGACTACTCGCTCAGCCACGCCTACGCCCTGTCCAGGGCGATCCAGAACTACCACATGGACTCCAACGGCTGGCTGGACACCGGCCAGCAGCTCACCATCAGCCGCGGCGGTCACGTCATGGAGGGCCGCGACCGCAGCTTCGCCGCCATCCGCGAGGGCAGCCACGTCGTGGGCGCGCACGTGGCCAACAACAACAGCACCTGCATCGGCATCGAGAACGAGGGCCTCTACACGAGCGTGAGCCCGACCGGGGCCCTGACCGACGCGCTGGTGGCCACCCTGGCGTGGCTGTGCGGGGCCTACCGGCTCGATCCGCACAGCGCGATCCTGGGCCACCGCGACTTCAACGCCACCGCCTGCCCCGGCGACGTGCTGTACGCGCTGCTCCCGGAGCTGCGCGACGCGGTCGCCGACGCCATGCTGGCGCCGGTCCTGGAACTGGCCGCCCGCCGTGCGCCCGCCGGGAACGGCCCGACCTACCCGACCGTGCCCGAGGACGAGCCGGACCGCCTGTTCCACCACGGTCCCGCCCGGGGCCCCGACGACTTCACCCGCTGACCCGCCCGCCGGGGCGCTCCGGGTTCCGCGCCGCTCGCTGCGCGTTGGGCCCGGCACCGCTCAGGGCGCGTCGCCGATCGCGGTGCCCGCCGCCTCGCGGCGGGCACCGCCCGCACGGATCCGCCCGGTGATCCGGTCCACGTCCCAGCGCTCGACCGCCGCCAGCGGCGCACCCGCCTCCCCGCGCAGGGCCTCGGCCCGCTCCAGCAGCCGCGCCGCCCGGCCGTGCCCGCCCGCCAGCGCGTGCGCCCCGGCCAGCCCCTCCAGTGCCAGGGCGACCGCCCGCGGGTCGCCGCTGCGCTCGGCCTCCCTGTGGGCCTGCGTGTGCAGCTCCAGCGCCCGGTCCGCCCGGCCGCGCTGTTCGGCGACGAACCCCAGCTGGGTGAGGATGAAGGCGGTCCCGATGCGGCCGTCCACGCGCCGGTTCCAGTCCAGGCGGCGCAGCAGTGACCGCTCAGCCAGGTCGAGGTCGCCACGGCGGCGGGCGGTCAGGGCGATCCCGGCGTCCGCGAACTGCTCGCCCAACGGGTCCGCGTGCTCCTCGGCCACCCGCAGCGCCCGGGTGTGCAGCTCGTCGGCACGGTCCAGGTCCGCGCCGAGCAGGGCGACCCTGCCCAGACCGGAGAGCTTGAGGGAGACCGTGTGCCACAGTCTCAGGTCCTCCGCGATCCGCAGGCCCTCCTCGTGGAGCCGGGCCGTCTCCGCCAGGTCGCCGTGCGCCTCCGCGACCTGGGCCAGGACGTCGCAGGCCCGAAGGATCCCCCACCGGTCGCCGAGATCGCGCAGGGCGTGCTCGGCCTCCCGTGCTCCTCGCCGGGCCCCGACGAGGTCCCCCCGGGTGAAGGCCGCCTGGGCGAGGACGGTCCGCGCGACCGCCGCCGTCCACGTGTCCCCCGCCCGCCGTGCGGCGTCGCGGGCACGTTCCAGCCGGGCCGCCGCCTGGGCCGGATCGCCCAACCCCCGGCGCGTGAACTCCGTGAACCAGGACAGGCGGGCGTGCGCGACCGGGTCGTCCACCCGGGCCAGGTCCTCCTCGACGGTGGCTCTCCACCTCAGGTCGTCCTCCGAGGCGGGCACCGCCAGGGCGGTCCGCCACACCCGTGCCCGGGCGCGGGCCCCGGAAGGTGCGCCGGGCACGGACAGGGCGTCGTCCAGGGCGGCGCGCGCCGCACCGGCGCGCCCGCGCAGGTACCGGTACCAGCACGCGGCCTCGGCCAGACGCAGCGCCAGACGGGCGTCCGCTTCGGCCACCGCGAAGGCCAGGGCCGCGTCCAGGTTCGCCGACTCGCGGTCCAGGCGCCGGAGCCAGTGCTCCTGGGCCGCGCCGCGCAGCCCTTCGTCCGCGCGCTCGGCCAGGTCGGCGAAGTGGGCGGCGTGCCGGACACGGGTGCGGCGCGCGTCCCCGGCCCCCTCCAGCCGTTCGAGGGCGTAGGCGGAGACCGACTCCCTGAGGTGGTAGCGGGTCCCGTCGGGGTGGTCGGCGACCACGACCAGCGACCGGTCCACGAGCGCCCCCACCAGACCCAGGACCTCGTGCGCGGGAACGGCGCCGGGGTCGGAGCACACCGCCTCGGCGGCGGCCAGGTCGCAGCCGTCGGCGTGCACGGCCAGGCGGCCGAGCACGGCGCGTTCGGCCGGGGAGAGGGGTTCCCAGCTCCAGTCGATCACGGCCCTCAGGGTGCGCTGGCGCGCGGGCGCGTCGCGGCGGCCGACCCCGAGCAGGGCGAAGCGGTCGTCCAGGCGGGCGGCGAGGTCGGCCACGCCCATGTGCCGCAGCCGGGTCGCGGCCAGCTCCAGGGCCAGGGGGATGCCGTCCAGGCGTCGGCAGACCGCCGCGACGGCGGGAGCGGTGCCGGTATCGAGGACGAACGAGGCCACGGCGGCCCGGGCCCGAGCGGTGAAGAGCCGTACCGCGCCTGAGGCGGCGAGCGCGTCGGGGTCGTCGGTGCCGGGGTCGGGCAGGTCCAGCGGGGGCAGTGCGTACAGGTGCTCCCCGGTCACGTCCAGGGGGACCTGGCTGGTGGCCAGGACCCGCAGGTCGGGCACGGCCCCCAGCAGGCGGGCGACCGTGTCCGCCGCGGGGCCGACGACGTGTTCGCAGTTGTCGAGGACGAGCAGGGCGTCGCGGCCGCGCAGGAGTTCGGCGATCCGCTCGTGCGGGGCGGCCTCGGGCGCGAAGGTGTCGTCGCGGACTCCCAGGGCCGCGGCCAGGAGGGGGACGGGGTCGCCTCCGGGCGCGAGTACGGAGAGTTCCACGAACAGGGCCGTGCCGGGGGCCAGTGCGCGGGCCGCCGCCAGGGCCACTCGGGTCTTGCCGACCCCGCCGGGTCCGGTGAGGGTGACCATCCGCTGGGCGCCCACCAGGGAGCGCAGCGCCCGCAGGTGCTCGTCCCGGCCGATGAGGTCCCCGACCGGTGCGGGCAGCCCGGCGGCGGGGACGGCCGTCCTGTGCGCGGCGGGGGCCGCGGCGGCGCCCGGCGGCGGCGCGGGGCGCGGGGTGGGGTTCAGGGACGGGTCCTGGGTCAGGACCGCCCGGTGCAGGGCCGTCAGCTCGGGCCCGGGGTCGATCCCCATCTCGTCGGCCAGCCGTGCGCGCAGCCGTTCGTAGGCGGCCAGGGCCTCCCGTTGGCGGCCCGCCCCGTAGAGCGCGCGGACGTGAGCGGCGTGCAGGCGCTCGCGGTAGGGGTGGCGGGCCGTGGCGTCGGCCAGCTCGGCGGCCAGCGCCGCGTGCTCTCCGAGGTCCAGGCGCGTCTCGGCCCGGTCCTCCAGGGCGGTCGCCCGCAGCTCCTCCCAGTGGGCTGCGGCGGACAGCACAGGCTCGGTGTCGGCGAACTCCGCCAGCACGGGCCCGCGCCACAGGTCCAGGGCGCGGGTGAGCAGGTCCGCGCGCCCGCGCGGGTCCGCGACCCGCGCGGCCCGGCGCAGGAGGTCCTCGAACCGGGCGGCGTCGACGTCGTCAGCCGCCAGCAGGTAACCGGGCGCGCGGTGGCGGACCAGGGCGCGGGAGCCGGGTTCGGCGCGTTCCAGGTCGCCGCGCAGCTGGGAGACCCGGGCCTGGAGGACGGCGGCCGGGCGCGCCGGAGGGGTGCGGCCCCACAGGTCCCGCACGAGGCGGTCGGCGGGTACCAGGCGCCCCCGGGCCAGCAGGAGGGAGGCCAGCAGGGCGCGCACCTTGGTGTCGCGGATCCGGACGGGCTCACCGTCGTCGGTCCGCACCGTCAGCGGACCCAGCACCCCGAAACGCATGACGCAACCGTAGCGATCCCGTAGGACACCCGTGGCGGCCGCCGCCACCGTGGTCCTGTGAGGGGCGGTGAGGCGCCGCCCTCCGGACAGGACGGGGTGAGGGACGATGGGGAACTACGCGGGCAAGCGGGCCGTGGTGATCGGCGGGACGCACGGTATGGGGATGGGGGTGGCCGAGGCACTGCTCGCCGGAGGGGCCCGGGTGCTGCTGACCGGGCGCGGCGGGAGGAACCTGGAGGAGGCGCGCGGCCGTCTGGGGCCGGGGGCGCACGTGGTGCGCGCCGACGTGGCGGACCCGGCCGACACCGACGCGCTGGCGGAGGCCGTGCGCGCCGTGCTGGGCGGGATCGACCTCCTGCACGTGAACGCGGGCACCGCGGAGCTCGGCCCGTTCGAGGAGGTGACGGAGGAGTCCTACGACCGCATGTTCGCGGTCAACACCAAGGGGGCCTTCTTCACGGTCCAGCGACTGGCGCCGCTGGTCGCCGACGGCGGGGCGATCGTGTTCACCACCGCGGTGACGAACATGACCGGTACGCCGGGGATGAGCGTGTACACGGGCGCCAAGGCGGCGGTGCTGGGCTTCAGCCGGGTGCTCGCCTCGGAACTGCTGCCGCGCGGCATCCGGGTGAACTCGGTCGCGCCGGGCTTCACCGACACTCCGTCGATGGGGATCGTGGGCGTCGAGGGCGCCAAGCGCGAGGAGTTCATGCGCGTGGGCGACGCGGCCACGCCGATGGGCCGCCACGGCACCGTCGAGGAGGTGGCCCGCGCCGTGCTCTTCCTCGGGTTCGAGGCCACCTTCACCTCGGGGGCGGAGATCCCCGTGGACGGTGGTCTGGGGCTCGGTCTGAGCACCACCCTGTAGTCGCTTCGGGGCCGGTCGCGGCGGAGGGGCCACGGCGGTGCCGGCCGGTCCCCCGCGCGGGTCGGTGCCGGGAGCGGGACCCGCCGGTGCCGCTCCCCGCCGTGCGCGGGTCGGGCCCGCCCCGCGCGGTGGGGGAGACTGGTGAGGGTGAGCACCGAGAACAACCGCCCCGGCCCGCCCGTGACCAGCCCCTCGATCATCCTGCTGACCCTGGCGCGCGGTATCGAGACCGAGCTGAACACCGCCCTCGCCCCCCTGGACCTCACGGTCGCCCGGCTCGGGCTGCTCGGCCACATCTCCGGGGTTCCGGGCGTCTCGTTCAGCGACCTGGCGCGGATGTCGGGGATCACGGTCCAGAGCGTGCACGGCTCGGTGAAGGCGCTGGTCGCCGCCGGACTGGTGCGCGACCACACGTCGCGGGCCGGGGCCGCCTCGGCGATCGAGATCACCGACGAGGGCGCCCGTCTGCTCGACGCGGCCAAGCAGGCGGTGGCCGCGGTGGACACCGCGATGTTCGGGCCGGACGCCGACCCCGTGCAGCGGCGGGTGGGCGAGGCCGTGCGCGCGGCGTTCGGCGCCCCGGGCGCCTCCTGACCGGCGGTCCGCCGCCGGTCCCGCCTCCCAA
Organism: Nocardiopsis alborubida; assembly: GCF_012396365.1. GTDB lineage: Bacteria > Actinomycetota > Actinomycetes > Streptosporangiales > Streptosporangiaceae > Nocardiopsis > Nocardiopsis alborubida. The sequence continues at coordinate 107,361 of NZ_JAAXPG010000016.1, forward strand.
GGGGTCTCCGGGGGCGCGAAGCGACCCCTCCTTCAGCCTGCCTGAAGCCAGGGATATGCTTCAGCCACCCTGAAGGAAGAAGGAGATCCCATGGAACACCTGCTGCTCTCGGTCCACGTGCTCGCCGCCATCGTGTTCGTCGGCGGATCGACCGCCGCGGCCAGCCTCTTCCCGCGGTTCGCCCCCGTCGCCGTGCCCGCCACCGTCGGCGCCGCCGACGCGGGGACCGCGGGCACGCCCACGGGCGACCGCTCCCCCGGCGGACGCGAGACGGGCGAGCGCAACGCCGCCGTGGCCGCCCTGCTGCACCGCACCACCGGCGGCTACGCCGTCGCCGGAGTCGTCGTCCCCGCGGTCGGGATCGCCCTGGCCCTGCTCCAGGGCCGGATGGGCGAGATCTGGATCATCGTCTCGATGCTGCTCACCGCCGTCGCGGGCCTCATGCTGGCGGCGCTGATCCACCCCCGCCAGCGCGAGGCGCTCCGCGAGCCCGGCGACCCCCGCGCGCTGCGCACGCTGTCGATGATCACCGGGATCTACAACCTGGTGTGGGCGTCCGTCGTCGTGCTCATGATCGTCCGCCCGGGCTCGGGGACCTGACCGGCGCGGCCCCCGGGCCTGGCCCGTCGGGAACCGGCGGAGACCATCCGGCCCAGGACGGTGCCCCTGGCTCGGGATAGGTGTGACGCGGGTGGGGAATGGTGCCGGAAGCGGCGCGTACCCGCGCCGCCTCCGGCCACGTGTGGGGGTTAACAAAGATGTCTCAGCGGGTACAAGGGGTGGTCTCCCGGTCCAAGGGGGCCCCGGTGGAGATCACCACGGTCGTCGTGCCCGATCCGGGCCCCGGCGAGGCCGTGGTCAGGGTGCAGACGTGCGGGGTGTGCCACACCGACCTGCACTACCGCGAGGGCGGCGTCAACGACGAGTTCCCCTTCCTGCTCGGGCACGAGGCCGCGGGCATGGTGGAGTCCGTGGGCGAGGGCGTGACCACCGTCGCACCGGGTGACCACGTGATCCTGAACTGGCGTGCGGTGTGCGGGGACTGCCGCGCCTGCCGCCGGGGGCGGCACCAGTACTGCTTCGACACGCACAACGCCGAGCAGCGGATGACCCTGGAGGACGGCACCGAGCTCTCCCCCGCCCTGGGCATCGGCGCGTTCGCGGAGAAGACCCTGGTCGCCGCGGGGCAGTGCACGAAGGTGGACCCGCAGGCCTCGCCCGCCGCGGCCGGTCTGCTGGGCTGCGGGATCATGGCCGGGATCGGCGCCGCCATCAACACCGGCGGCGTGGGCCTCGGGGACTCGGTCGCCGTCATCGGCTGCGGCGGCGTGGGAAGCGCGGCCGTCGCGGGCGCGCGGCTGGCCGGAGCCGGGCGGATCATCGCCGTGGACCTGGAGGACCGCAAGCTCGAATGGGCGCGCGGCTTCGGCGCCACCCACACCGTCAACGCCTCCTTCGCCGACCCGGTCGAGACCATCCGCGACCTGACCGGCGGTTTCGGCGCCGACGTGGTGATCGACGCCGTGGGCACCCCCAGGACCTACGAGCAGGCCTTCTACGCGCGCGATCTGGCGGGCACGGTCGTGCTGGTGGGCGTGCCCACGCCGGAGATGCGCCTGGAGCTGCCGCTGCTGGACGTGTTCGGCCGCGGCGGTGCGCTGAAGTCCTCCTGGTACGGCGACTGCCTGCCCTCGCGCGACTTCCCCGTGCTCATCAGCCTCTACCTCCAGGGACGCCTGGACCTGGACGGCTTCGTCACCGAGGAGATCGGACTCGGCGAGGTCGAGGAGGCCTTCGCCCGGATGGAACGCGGCGACGTCCTGCGCTCGGTGGTGGTCCTGTGAGCGGCGCGCGCGTGGAACACCTGACCACCTCGGGGGTCTTCGCCCTGGACGGCGGGGAGTGGGAGGTCGAGAACAACGTCTGGATCGTGGGCGACCGCGACCAGGCTCTGGTCATCGACGCCGCGCACGACGCGGACGCGATCCTGGGCGCGGTGGGCGACCGCGAGCTGGTGGCGGTGGTGTGCACACACGCGCACAACGACCACGTCAACGCGGCCCCGGCGCTGGCCGGGGCCACGGGTGCGCCCATCCTGCTGCACCCGGCCGACCGGGTGCTGTGGGACATGACCCATCCGGACCGTGCGCCCGACGCCGAACTGTCCCAGGGACAGGACATCAGGATCGCCGGGACCACGCTGACCGTCCTGCACACCCCGGGGCACGCCCCGGGCGCGGTGTGCCTGTACGCGCCCGAGCTGGGCGTGCTGTTCAGCGGAGACACCCTGTTCCAGGGCGGCCCGGGGGCGACGGGACGGTCCTACTCGGACTTCCCCACGATCGTGGAGTCCATCCGCGACCGGCTGTTCAGCCTGCCGGAGGACACGGTGGTCAACACCGGGCACGGGGAGTCCACGACGATCGGCGCCGAGGCCCCGCACCTCCAGGAGTGGATCGACCGGGGCAGCTGAGGGGCCCGCGGTCCGGCCCGGGGCCCGGGCCGGACCGCCCCCACCCGTGGACCGGGGCGGGGCCGGGGACCGCACCGCCGCTGCCGCCGTCCGCTCAGGCCCGGCGAGCGGTGGTGAGGCGGGCCCCGTACTCCACGGCGGCGAGCACCGCCGGTACCAGCCGCCCGGAGAGCCGCGCCAGCCGGTCCGGGTCCAGGGCGACGCGCAGCGCCCCCGGCGCGAAGGTGGCCAGCGCGCGCCCGACCAGGGGATCGTCCCGGCGCGCGCGCAGCCCGGCCACCGTGCCCGGCCAGTGCTGTTGCTGCACCGCGCCGAAGGCGGCGGCGGTGGTCCAGAGCGCGAACAGCGGACCGGAGTCGCTGCCCAGGTGCTCGGCGCAGTCCCGGCGCAGCTCCTCCGGCGCCGCGCCCCACTCCGCCAGGACGTCCGCTGTGGGCCGGTGCGCCTCGGGCACGTCGTTGCCGGTGTCGATGACCACGGCCTCTCCGGTGTTCCAGCGCAGGAACGGCAGCAGCGGGGGCAGGTCCAGGACCTGCCCGTCGAAGCGGGCGCCCTCCGCGGCGAAGCAGGCCGAGCGCCGGAGCCCGTGGCCGTCGTTGCCCTTGATGCTGGGCAGGTCCTCGTGCTCGACCAGGTTGGGCGCCGCGACCAGGGTGGAGGTGCCCCGCTCCCGCAGGAACCGCAGGGCGGCGCGGTCGTCGGAGCGGCCCTCGGCGTCCGCCATGAAGCGGCCCATGTCCACGGCCAGGTCCCGCGGCAGGAGCAGGGCCAGCGTGGGCATGTAGGGGTTGACCACCGGGACGGCTCCGGCACCGGTGAACACCGCCCACCGGGCCAGACAGGCGGTGCGCGAACCCCATTCCACGAAAAGGGAGAGCGCGGCCCCGGAATGCCTTTCCGCCGCGGCGCGCACGGAACCGGCGAAATCCGCACAGACGCGGACGTCGTCCTGGAGGACGAGGTGGTGGGTGGAGTCGAAGCGTTCCGCGCTGGAGAAGGCGACCTGGGAGGCGCGCAGGGAACTGGGCGGCCCGTCGGGCTCGGGGTCCACGGCGAGGCAGGCGTCCGCGATCCCCAGGGAGTCCAGGACGCGGCGCGCGTCGGCGATCCTGCGGGGGTGGGTCATGACGGACGCGGACAGCACGACGGAGGAAAGGGGGTTTGGCATATGTCGAGAATAACCGGAAAACGGCCGCCCACAAGGCCCGGGGAAACAATTTTTCTTCCCCAATAAACCCTTACCCGGCCAGAGTAGCACACGTCTTATGTGAATTGCCATTCCGCTGTTCCCGGCATACGGACGCACCGGGGAACGGCGGGGGTTCCGCGCCGCCGCGCTTCGATCGGGGCGTTCCGGCAATCGCGCCAGCGGCCCGTTCGCCGGCCCGCTCCGGAGCGGTCGCCCCGCCCTCCCGGGAGTCCCCGCGTCTTCGTACGCGGCGGAGTCGGCTGCGGCGGGGAGAGATCCCCGTCAAAAGCCCCCCGCGAAAAGCCCTCGGAGAGGAGGCGCCGAGGGCGCCTCCCGGCCGCGAAAGGCCTTCTTCGGCGAAGCGTTCCACGCCGCGCGGCCCGCACCGCCCCGAAACACCGGTCGGCGCTCCCGCCCGCACACGGCCGTCGCACGACGGCGGAACCGAGGAGCGGGACCCCGCGCACGGAATTCTGTGAGCTCCCGGGAAACACCCTCCGCGTCCGCCCTTTTCTTCACAGGGCGCGCGACACCGAAAAGCGCGTTTCGCCCAGCGGAACTACCATCGAGTAACCATGACGAATCGAGCACCACGCGACCGGGAGGACGAGCGGAACCCGGCGACCCGATAGCGCCCCCTCCCCTCATGGGCGTCGTCACAGCGAACCGAATCCCTTTACCAGCAGGGCGTTCAAGCACCGTAATTCGGATCACTCGACGTGTTGGGTAAAGCGGGGATTGCCTGCTCCTAGCCTTGTGTTGGAGGCGGAAGTGATCCCGGGACCCTCTGGTCCCCTCATGGGACTTCTGCTGGCGCCCCGCCCGAAGGCGGTTCACGGCGCCCCCGCGTACCGCGCACCGCCTGTCGATACCTCTCCCCGCGTTGGAGCCTCGGTGACCCTTGCTTCCGCACGTCCGAACCGTCGTGCCCCGATCACCACGGACGTCCAGGTCCTCCCGGACACCCAGAACGTCCCGTCCACCCACGACCCCCTGAACCACCAGGACGTGCCGGCGCAGGCCGGACCGGCCCGCCAGGACACCACCGCCGCCACGGCCCGGACGCGCCGCCGCACGCTGCTGCTCGTCATCGTCCTCGGCGTGCTGTCCGCGATCGGCCCGCTCGCCACGGACCTGTACCTGCCCGCGCTGCCCCAGATCGCCTCCGACCTGGGCACCAGCGAGGCCAGCGTCAAGCTCACCCTGACCTCGGTGATGGCCGGTCTGGCCCTGGGCCAGCTCGTCATCGGTCCGCTCAGCGACCGGTGGGGGCGCCGCGCGCCGCTGCTGGTCGGCATCGGCGTGTTCACCGCCACCACCCTGGCCATCGCGACGGTGGGCAGCGTGGAGATGTTCAGCCTGCTGCGCTTCGGCCAGGGGCTGTCGGCCGCGGCCGGACTGGTGATCTCCCGCGCGATCGTGCGGGACGTGTTCGACGGCGACGCCGCCGCCACCTTCTTCTCCCGGCTGGTGCTGCTCTCCGGTCTGGCACCCATGCTCGGTCCGATCCTGGGCGGCCAGCTGCTCTTCTTCGGGCCCTGGCAGCTGCTCTTCGCCGTGCTCGGCGCGACCGGGTTGGCGACCTTCGCCCTGGTGCTGTTCGGCCTGCCCGAGAGCCTGCCGCCCGAGCAGCGCGAGCGGGTCAGCCCGCGGGCGCAGCTGCGCGTGTTCGGCCGCCTGCTGCGCGACGTCCGCTTCACCGCTCCCACGCTCACGCTCGCGCTGAGCTTCGGGATGAGCTTCACCTACATCTCGACGTTCTCGTTCGTGGCCAACTCCCGTTTCGGGGCGAGCGCCCAGGAGTTCAGCCTGGTGTTCGCCGTGACCACGCTCGGGATGATCATCGGCAACCAGCTGAACGCCTACCTGATCCGCCGGGTCGAGATCCACCGCCGCCTGTTCCTGGGCCTGGCCGGGTCGATCGCCTCGGTGACCGCGCTGGCGGCCCTGGGTGCCTCGGGCGGAGCGAGCCTGGCGACGGTGACCGCCGCGCTGTTCGTGATGATGGTGTTCACCGGGCTGGTGTCGCCGAACGCCACCGCGCTGGCCCTGGACGGGCAGCCGCCGAAGGTCGCCGGAAGCGGCTCGGCCCTGCTGGGCACGCTCCAGTTCGGCATCGGCTCCGGCCTGGCCTCGACCGCGGGGCTGACCGGCCCGGTGAGTCTGGCCAGCATGACCACGGTCATGCTCGCCACGGCCGTGGCCGCCGCGGTGGTGTTCACCGCTTTCGCGGTGCGCACGCGACACACCGCGCTGGCCGCCGCCTGAGTGTCGGTGCGCACGGCTAGTGTGATCCGCTCGTTCAGGCCAGATCCAAGGAGCGCGACGTGTTCCCCAGCCCCCAGGCGCAGTCCCTGACCAACGAGGCACCCGGTGTGTGGGAGGAGGTGCTCCCCCACCTGGCGGAGTCGGCCGCGACGTGCTGGCTGACCGTGACGCGCGCGGACGGCCACCCGCACACCCGGCCGCTGCTGGCGGTGTGGGTGGACGGGCAGCCCTTCTTCGCGTCGGGCGAGGGCACCGCCAAGTCCCGGCTACTGGCCGCCTCCCCGCAGGTGAGCCTGGCCTTCACCACCGGTCTCATGGACGTGGTGGTGGAGGGCACCGCCGAGCGGGTACAGGACCCCGGCCTGCTGGGCCGGGTGGCCGCGGCCTACGCCGAACGCCACGGGTGGGCTCCGGCCTCCGGGGACGGCGGGCTGACCGGCCCGGAGGGGGCGCCGACCGCGGGGCCGCCGCCCTACCGGGTGTTCACGATCCCCCCGTCGACGGTGTTCGCCTTCCCGGTCTCGGAACTGCCGCACGGCCCCACCAGGTGGCGGTTCGACGTGTGGCCGTGAGCCGGGGACGGCGCGGACCCGGCGGAGGGGCGGGTCTCCGGAGAAGCGGGAGACGGGACCGGGTGAAACGTCGCGTCTCGCGGGTAGGTCTCCGGCGAAGACAACACGACCTCCCACCCCCAATCCCCTGGAGGCAGAGAGTGCGAGTACGCATCGTTCTTTCGACCCTCGTCGTCCTGTGGCTGCTCATCGGGTTGATCGCCGCGTTCCAGCGCGGTCTTTTCAGCGATGACGAGACCTCGTGCTCGACGCTGGGCCACACCGTCGGCACCATCTTCGTCGGGCCGCTGAACTACATGGGGGTCAATCCGACCATCGAGTGCCCGCCCCTGCCCGAGCCCTCCGAGTAGCGGATCCGGCGCCGTGCCCCCGTCGGGGCGCGGCGCCGTTCGGCGCCCGCCGACCGGGACGGCGCGCCGGAGTTCGGTTTCCAACGCGTCCGCCGGTTCCGGCCGGATCCGCGCGACCTCGGTGACCAGCAGCGCTGTCAGGGCGCCGAGGGCCCGGAGCAGTTCCTCCCCGGTGAGCGCGCGGACGAGTGTGGCCTCCGGGGAGGCGGTGAACCCGGCGGGCAGCAGGTGCGCGCCCTTGTCGAACACCGTGGGACGGTCCAGCCGCAGGCACGCCGCCGTCTGCTCGCGCGGGTCGCGTCGGGGGCATGGCGGCGTTCCTCACTCGTCGGTCGGCGCGCTCGCAGGGAACGGTAGTGGGCGCGCCGACCGGAGTCGAGCTTCTCGATCGCGGCGCGCAGCGTCCACCCCACCGCCTTCTGCACCAGTTCGTGGGCGTCGCCCAGGAGCATCTCTGACAGCGCGAAGCGGTGCGGTGGCCATGACGGCACGGTAGACGGTCCCGGTGACGCTCGGCGCGGACGGCGTCCGCGAGAGGACGGCCCCCGCGGCGTCCTCACGGCGGCGCCGCGCGCCTCATCCGCGGTCGCGCCTGTCCTGTCCCATCTCCTCGCGCAGCTGCCCCAGGACGCCGTTGAGGAGCCGGGACACGTGCATCTGCGAGTAGCCGAGGCAGTCGGCGATCTCGGACTGGGTGTGGTCGCCGAAGAAGCGGAGCCTGAGGATCTCGCGCTCGCGTTCGGGCAGGCGGGCCAGGGCGGGCTTGAGCGACTCGCGCTGGACCACCAGCTCCAGGTCCCCGTCCTCGCTGCCCAGGTGGTCCTCCAGCCGGGTGCCCTCCTGGCCGTCGGCGTCGGAGGTGTCCGGGGCGTCCAGCGACAGGGAGCGGTAGGACTCCGAGACCTGGATGAGTTCGCTGACCTCGGCCTCGGGCAGCCCCATCTCCTCGGAGAGTTCGCGGAGCGCGGGCGTGCGCGCGTGGGCCTGCTGGAAGTCGTTGAGCGCCCGGCGCAGCCTGATCCGGTTCTCCTGGTGGCGCCTGGACACGCGCACGGCCCAGGTGTGGTCGCGGAAGTGCCGCTTGATCTCGCCGGTGACCGTGGGCATCAGGTAGGAGATGAACGGTTTGCCGCGGTCGGGGTTGTAGCCGTGGATGGCCTTGACCAACCCGAGCATGGCGGTCTGTTGCAGGTCGTCCAGCGGTTCGCCGCGGCCGTTGTAACGGCGCGCGAGCTTGTTGACCAGCGGCTGGTAGAGGACCACCACCTGCTCGCACAGGTCGTCGGCCCGCGGATCGCCCCTGTCCAGGCCGTGGAGTTCGACGAGTATGTCCTCCGCGGAGGGGTCCTCGTCCCAGGCCGGTCTGCGTGGTCCGGGAATGACGGGTGTGTGGTCAGAGGTCTTGTGTGTCGTTTGGGGAACGTTGATGGACAAGAGGAAGCCCCCGGTGTCGTGTCCTGTTCGGTTCCTGGTGTCTGCCCGGAGGGCAGTGGGCCGACGGCGCGGCCGCGCTGTCGGTCGAGGTAGGAGACTGGGATCCGGCGGGGGATGATCTCGATGTGAGGAGTACGTTCCCTCAGGAATGGACTCAAAAGCCGCGGAGAGAAAATTTTTCGACATGGGGAAGAAATCATCCCGCGCTCGCTCACGGCGACCGGAAAGCACGGAAAAAGCGCCCGCGCCCCACGGGGAGCCCCACACCTCCGCTGGTCACAGCGGCCAGACCTCCCCGCTCATTGGCGTCCCACCTGTCGGCACCGACCCCGCCCCCACGCACCGACCACACTTCCCTGGGCAATGTTGATTTTACTCGAACGTGAGTTCGATTCGTTTTTCCGGCGAATATAAACGCTGCCTAAAAAACCAGGGCACCGGGTGGACGCGCCTCGGGAAAGGGCGCTCCGACCCCGGGGGCGGGCGTGTTCCCTGCCGGGCCCGCCCGCCGTCCCCGGACACCGGGGACCTCCGTGGGGCTCCGGGGAGGGCACTGCTCCCGCGGTTCCGGGGCGTCTCAGTCCGCCGGCTGCGGACGCAGCAGGTCGGGTTCGATGTAGATGATCGTGGCGATGGGCACCGCCTCGCGGATACGCCGCTCCGCCTCGTCGATGGCGGCGGTGACGCGGCGGGCGTCGTCCTCGGCGTCCACGGCCACCTTGGCCGCGACCAGCAGCTCCTCCGGTCCCAGGTGCATCGTGCGCATGTGGATGACCGCGTCGATGTCCGCGCAGTCCAGGATGGCCCCGCGGATGCGGCGGATGTGCTCCTCGCTGGCCGACTCACCGATGAGCAGGCTCTTCATCTCCACCGCCAGGACCACCGCGAACACCATGAGCAGCAGGCCGATGGCCCCCGAACCGAGCCCGTCCCAGACTCCGTTGCCGGTGATCAGTGTGAGGCTGACCCCGGCCAGGGCGAAGACCAGGCCGATGAGGGCGCCGGTGTCCTCCAACAGGATCACCGGCAGTTCCGGGGCCTTGGTGCGGCGGATGAAGCCGAACCACCCCACCCGGGCGCGCGCCGTCCTGGTCTGGCGCATCGCGGTGCGCAGCGCCGTCGACTCCAGGACGGCGGCCACCAGCAGCACCACGACGGGGACCCACTGCCAGGAGGTGATCGGGTGCGGGTCGCGGATCTTCTCCCAGGCCTCGTACAGGGCGAACAGCCCGCCGAGGGTGAACAGCACGATCGCCACCAGGAAGGCGTAGACGTAGCGCTCGTGGCCGAAACCGAAGGGGTGTTCCCGTGTGGCCGTGCGCCTGGCCCGCCGCCCGCCGACCAGCAGCAGGAGCTGGTTGCCCGAGTCGGCCACGGAGTGCACCGACTCCGCGAGCATCGCCGACGAGGCGGTCAGGAGGTAGGCGACGAACTTGGTCACGGCGATCCCGAGATTGGCCGCCAACGCCATGACCACGGCCCTCGTGCTGTCCTCGCCACTCACGGCGTCGCCCCCTCGTCAGCCGCGGACCGCCCGGCCCGGAGACAGGGGGTGGTCCGCGCGGCCGTATCGGCCCTGGTCGCCCGCGGCGGCCAGGGCCTCACCCCGAACCGTCCCAGGTTCCGGGGAGGCCGGTGCACGCGCAAGCACCCCCGCCGCCGTGTCGGGCCGCGGGGGCGCTGTCGGAGCTCTAGGACCGTTCGGCGGCGCGGGAGCGCACGCGCAGCTCGACTCCGTCCAGGAGCCAGTCCAGCCCCTGCGAGAAGGCCTCCTCCGGAGTCGGGCCCGCGGTGGTCATGCGTTCGATGGCCGGGTAGCGCCCCGCCCCGCCCGCGCGGGCGGCCAGGAAGGCCTCCTGGACCGTGTCCCACGTACGCCCGTCGGGAGCGGTCCAGGCCTCGGCCCGGTCAGCCTGGACCACCAGGGCGACGTGCCCGCGGACGTAGCCGTCCACGGCCTCCACGACGGTCAACGCCTCGTGGCCGCTCAGCCCGGTGCCGTCGAAGACCCGCACGGCGGAGTCGGCCCAGGCGAAGGTGTGCGGGCCGACCGGCTGCCCCGTGCCCGTGAGTTCGACGAGCCAGGGGTGCTCGCGGTAGGAGCGCAGGTCCTCGTGGGCCCATGACCAGACCTTCTCCCGCCAGGTGCCGGTGCGGGTGTGGGGCAGGACCGCCTGGCCGACCATCGTGTCCACCATCAGGGCGATCAGGGCCGACTTGTCGGGAACGTAGGTGTAGAGCGTGGCGGCGCCCACACCGAGCCGGGCGGCGACCCTGCGCATGGACAACGCGTCGACGCCCTCCTGCTCCGCGACCTCCATGGCGGCCTCGACGACGCGCTCCGCGGTGAGGTTGTGCCGGGGGCCGCGCCGGGGCCGCCGAGGGCCGTTCCACAGCAGTTCGAGCGTGGCCGTGGGGTCGTGGGCGTACGCCACTCTTGCCTCCTCGAAAAAACTCCGTACACTGTTCGGACAAGGTCGAACAGTGTACGGAGTTTACCCCCGGGAAGGCGGCCATGCCGGACAAGCCCCACTCCACGCCCCCATCCGGCACCGGGTCCCCCGCCCCGAAGGCCGCACGCCCCCGGGTGGGCCCCGTGGCCTCGGCCGTCCTGGTGTTCGGTGCCGCCACCCTGGTCGGTGTGCTCGCCGCGGCCGCCTCGACGCTGGCTCCGGGCTCCGCCGGAGACCCCGACTCCCTCTCCGCCCTGGCCGTGCGGGCCGCCCTCTTCACCGCGCTGGTCCCGCCGCTGCTGTGGGCCGCCCGCCGCTTCCTGGACCGCGCGCCGACTCCCGCGTTCGGCCTCGCACCCGGGAGACGGTTCGTCCCGCCGGCCGGCGCGCTCGCCGTCCTCCTCGCCTCGTCCGTGCTCCTGGGCGCGGCGTCGGCCCTGGGCGCGGCCTCCCTGGACACCGGTGCGACCGGGGAGGCCGTCCTGACCCTGGTCGTCCTCCTCCCCCTGCTCCTGGCGGCCCAGATCCTGCCCGAGGAGCTGGTCTTCCGCGGCTACGCGCAGCACCACCTGGACCACCGGTTCTCCCCCTGGGCGGCCCTTCTGGGCCAGGCCGTCCTGTACACGCTCTTCGTCGCCGCGGTCACCGGCACGCCGGGACTCTCCGGCGAGGTGTTCCTCCTGGGCCTGTTCCTCGGAGCCCTGAGAACGACCGCCGGGGAGGTGTGGACGCCGCTGGCCGCGCGAACGGCCCTGACCGCCGTCGGTGTGCTCTCCGACGGCCTGGGCCTGCGCCTGTCCTCCGCTCCGGAGCTGTGGCAGGCGCTGCTCTCCTTCGTCCCGGCCCTGGTCGCCTTCTGGGTCGTGCACCTGCTGCACGGCCGCGTCCGGGGCCGGGCGGACGACCCCTTCCCGGATGCGGGCGGGCCGCGCCGCCCCCTGGTCCAGAAGGGGATCCTGTACGACGTCGGTTCCAGCTACCTGCCCGGCCAGAGCTCCCGGCAGCGGTGGCGTCCGGATGTGGTGGACCGGGAGATGCGGGTGATCCGCGAGGACCTGCACTGCACGGCGGTCACCGTGTTCGGCGAGGACCCCGGGCGGCTGGAGGAGGCGGCGGGCCTGGCGCTGGACCGGGGGCTGTACGTGTGGATCCAGCCCCGCCTGGTCGACGCGGCGCCCGGGGAGCTCGCGGCCCACCTGGGCCGGACCGCGGAGGCGGCCGAACGGCTGCGCCGCGACCACCCCGGGCGGGTCGGCCTCAACGTGGGCTGCGAGATCAGCGTGTTCGCCACCGGAGTGCTGCCGGGCCGCGACTTCGACCGACGCACGCGCGCGCTGGGGCTGCTCTTCCCCCTGCTGCCGTGGTTCGACCGCAGGCTCAACCGGCTGCTGCGCGAGCTGGCAGGCACCGCGCGCGCGAGGTTCCAGGGGCCGCTCACCTACGGTTCCGGCGCCTGGGAGACCGTGGACTGGACACCGTTCGACGTGGTCGGCGTCGACTACTACCTGGACGAACTCACCCGCCGCACCTACCGGCAGGGGCTGCGACGGCTGCGCGCCCACGGCAAACCGGTGGTCGTCACCGAGTTCGGCTGCTGTTCCTACGCGGGCGCCCGGGACAGGGGCGGCTCGGGCTCGGACATCCTGGACTGGAGCGACCCGGAGGACCGCAGGGTCAGTGGCGGGCACGTCCGCGACGAGCGGGTGCAGGCCGACCTCATCGGCGACCTGCTGGACGTGTTCGAGACCGAGGAGGTGCACGGGGCGTTCGTGTGCATGTTCATCGAGGGGGACTGCCGTTACTCCCCCGATCCCACCCGTGACCAGGACATGGCCAGTTTCGGAATCGTGCGCCCGCCTCCGCTGGAGTCGGGGCTGTCCCCCGACGACGGCCACTGGGAGCCCAAGCTGGCCTTCCACACCCTGGCCGCCCGCTACGCCGGGGAGGCGACCGACCACACGGCCTGAGCCGCCGGCGACCAGCCTCCGCCCCCGGCCGCTGGTCCGGCACCGCGCGGAGCGGCTGCGGGGCCCGGGGCGGCACGGCCCCGGCGCGTCGTCCGTCAGGCCATGCGTTCGCGCAGTTCGCGTTTGAGGATCTTGCCGGAGGCGTTGCGCGGCAGCCCGGCCACCACCCGCACCTCCTTGGGCGCCTTGAAGGCCGCCAGTCGGGCGCGCACGTGCTTCACCAGGTCGTCGGGCAGGGTCTCGGGGTCGGCCTCCCCGGTGGGCACCACGAACGCGGTCACCGCCTCGATCCATTTCGCGTCGGGCACACCGACCACCGCGGCCTCGGCCACTCCGGGGTGGGTGTACAGGACGTCCTCCACCTCACGGGAGGCCACCAGCACGCCGCCGGTGTTGATGACGTCCTTGATCCGGTCCACCACCTCGATGTAGCCCTCGGCGTCGGCGCGCACCAGGTCGCCGGAGTGGAACCAGCCGTCCCGGAACGCCTCCTCGGTCTCCTCGGGCTTGTCCCAGTAGCCCTGGCACAGCTGCGGCGACCGGTACACCACCTCGCCCAGCTCGCCCGGTGCGACGTCGCGCCCCTGACCGTCCACCACCCGCAGTTCCACGAACAGGGCGGAGCGGCCCGCGGAGGCGGGGCGCGCGTCGTGCTCCTCGGGGCGCAGGACGGTGGCCAGCGGGCCGATCTCGCTCTGCCCGAAGCAGTTGTAGAAGCCCAGTCCGGGCAGGGTCGAGCGCAGCCTGTCCAGCACCGGGCCGGGCATGACCGAGGCCCCGTAGTAGGCCTTGCGCAGGCTCGACAGGTCGCGCCGGGCGAAGTCGGGGTGGCCCGCCATCGCCACCCACAGCGTGGGCGCGGCGAAGAAGGCCCCGTGCCCCGCCGTCTCGATCCGCTCCAGCAGGTCGGCGGGGTCGGGGGACTCCACCAGGGTGTTGCGCGCCCCGACCGCCAGCCACGGCATGAGGAAGACGTGCATCTGCGCGCTGTGGTAGAGCGGCATGGCGTGCAGGGGCTCGTCGTCGGCGGACAGGTCCAGGCCCGCCACGCAGGACAGGTACTCGTGCACGAGCGCCCGGTGGGTCATCATCGCGCCCTTGGGGCGGGAGGTGGTGCCGGACGTGTACAGCAGCTGCACCAGGTCGGTGTCGCGGACCTCGGCGTCCAGTTCGGGCACCGGCCCCTCCAGGCTGTCGGCGAGCAGCGAGCCGGGGCCCTCCCGCAGCTCCAGCACCTGTTCCACACCGGTCTCGGCGCGCAGCGCGTCCACGGCCGAGCACAGGGCGGGGTCGGCAAGGACGATGGTGCTGCCCGACTGCTCCAGCAGGTAGGCCAGTTCCTCTCCCTGGAGGGCGAAGTTGACCGGCACGTGGACCAGCCCCGCCCGGGCGCAGGCCAGGAACCCGACGAGGTAGGCGTCGGAGTTCCTGCCGTAGGCCGCGACCCGGTCGCCCCGGACCGCGCCGAGGCCGAGCAGGCGTGCGGCGGCGCGGGTGACCGCGGCGTCCAGGGCGGCATAGGTCCAGGTGCGCCCGCCGAAGACCAGCGCGGTACGCCCGGGGGTGCGTGCCGCGCTGCGCCGGAGGATGTCGTCCACGGTGCTGGATGTCGTCGAACCGGTCATGTCCTGCCTCCCGACCGTAGGTACGGCCCCTGGGGCCGTCGGCAGCACCCATCCTGCGGCGCGCCGGGCCGCGCTGGCAACACCCGGCCGTGTCCGGTGCCCGCCATGGCGAGGCGCGCGGCGGGCAGGCCCCGCCGCGCCCGTACGCGGTACCGCCGTGGCGGCACGGGTCAGCTCTTGAGGAACTCCAGCAGGTCCTGGTTGAACCTCTCCTTGTCGCCCGGGACGAGGGCGATGCCGTGGGAGCCGCCCTCGTAGACCTTCAGGGTGGCGTCCGGGATGATCTCCGCGGACTTGCGGCCGGTGGCGTCGATCGGCACGACCTGGTCGTCGTCGCCGTGCACCACCAGGGTCGGGACGTCGAAGCGGCGCAGGTCCTCGGTGAAGTCGGTGTGGCCGAAGGCGTCCACGCACCTCACGCCGGCCTCGATGGCCTGGTGCATGGCCATGAACCAGAAGGCGTCCCTGTTGCCCTGGGTGACCCTGTTGCCGGGGCGGTTCCCGCCGAAGAAACCCTCCGCGGTCTCCCTCCAGAACTGCGAGCGCTCCCTGAGGACGCCGTCCTTGATCCCGGTGAGGACCTCCTCTGGCACGCCCTCGGGGTTGGTGTCGGACCTGACCATGACCGGCGGGACCGCGGACAGCAGGACGGCCTGGCGCACGCGCCGGGTGCCGTGGCGCCCGATGTAGCGGGCGAGCTCGCCGCCGCCCATGGAGTGGGCCACCAGCGTGGCGTCCTGGAGGTCCAGGTGGTTCATGAGGTCGTTGAGGTCGTCGGCGAAGGTGTCGAAGTCGTAGCCGTTCCAGGGCTGGCCGGAGCGGCCGTGGCCGCGGCGGTCGTGGGCGAGGCCGCGGAAGCCGTTGTCGGCCACCCACTTCATCTGGTCCTCCCACGCGTCGGCGTTGAGCGGCCAGCCGTGGACGAAGACGACCGGACGGCCGCTCCCCCAGTCCTTGTAGAAGATGTCGACGCCGTCGCGGGTGGTCACGTAGGCCATGAGAACTGTCTCCTTGTGCGGATGGGGCCTCGCCCCGGGTCGCGCCGTGCTCACCCCCGGGACGGGGCGCACGGGCCACGTCCAGATTTCCCTCCGCGCTGACCTGTGAAAACCCCGGTTCCGCAAGCATGGCGCAGGCTTTGCGAGAGTGCGGTGGCACCCGGGTCGCCCCGCCCGCACGGGGACGGAGCGCACCCCTTGCCACGGCGGATCCCATGGCCCTACGTTGTCGGTTGTCGTGCAACCACCGGGCGGGAGCAGCATGAGGATTCTTGTCGTGGGAGCCGGAGCGGTCGGCGGCTACTTCGGAGCGCACCTGGTCAGGGCGGGCCGGGACGTGGACTTCCTCGTCCGCCCCGCCCGCGCCGCGCTCCTGCGCAAGCACGGCCTGCGCGTGCGCGACGTGCGGGGACGGGTGGAGGCGGTGCCGGTCCGCACGGTCACCGCGGACCAGGTGGGCCCCGGCTACGACCTGGTGGTCGTGGCCGTCAAGTCGTACGGGTTCGACGAGGCCCTCAAGGACCTGTCCCCCGCCGTGGGCCCCCGGACGGCGGTGCTGCCCTTCCTCAACGGCATGCGCCACGTCGACGCCCTGGTCGAGCGCTTCGGCGCCGACCGGGTCTACGGCGGCGTCGCCATGGTGATGACGCGCCTGGGCGACCTGGGGGAGATCGTCCAGGTCGGCACCATGGGCCAACTGGTCTACGGGCCGCTGGGCGGGCGCCCCGTCGTCGCACCGCAGGACGTGCACGCCGCGCTGGACACCGGGGACCACACCGCCACCTCCGCCGCGGACATCCGCCAGGAGCTGTGGGACAAGTGGGTGTTCCTGGCGACCCTGGGCGCGTGCACCTGCCTGATGCGCGGCCCCATCGGCCGGGTCAACAGCGCGCCCGGCGGCCAGGAGTTCACCGCCGCGGTGTTCGCCGAGGCCATCGCCGTGGCCACCGCCTCCGGCCACCCGCCGGGCGAGGCGGCCCGCGAGAGGGCCGACGCGGTCATCGCCGACACCACGGCCTCGACCACGACCTCGATGTACTGGGACCTGACCCACGGCAACCCGGTGGAGGCCGACCACATCATCGGCGACCTGGTCTCCCGGGGACGGGAACTGGGCGTGCCCACGCCGCTGTTCTCCCTGGCGTACACGCACCTGGGCGTCTACGAGCAGGGACGTACGTAGTACCGGTGGCACGGTGTTCCCGACAGCGCGGTGTTCCAGTGGCACGGCGGTCCCGGCGGCCCGGTCGCGCCCCGCCACCGGCGCGGCTACCCTCGCAGCGTGCCCCGCCGCACGGGCGGTCCGGCGCGCCGCCAGGTTCGGAGTCCCATGCTTCCCCGTCGTCTCGTTCTGCTCCCCTGCGTCCTCCTGCTGTCCGCGTGCGGAGGCGCCCCGGCCCCGGGGACGGGGGCGGAGACGGAAACGGCCGCCCCCGAGGAGGTCCGGGAGTACGAGACGGCGCCCGTGCCCGAGGGGGAGGGCAGTGCCGTGCCCGACGACGTCAACGGCGACGGCTTCCCCGATCTGCTCTTCACGACCCGCTACGACCCGGACCCCGAGGCGGGGTTCCCCTCCCATCGCCTGATGACCGTCCACGGCTCACCCGAGGGCCCGGACCCGGCCACCCGCACCGTCTGGAGCCCGTACACGGTGCTCCCCGCCACCTCCTCCGGGACCGGGGGAGAGGGCGCCCGGCCCGGCACGGCCGACCTGGACGGCGACGGCTTCGCCGACATCCCGGTCCTGGTCCACGCCGACGACGAACTGGGGTTCGGCATGGCCGCCAGCGGGCGAGGACCCGGGGCGATCGTGTGGGGCGGCCCCTCGGGCCCCGACTCCGAAACCCCTCCCACCCCGATCACGCTCCTCGCCGGGGAGGGGTGGCAGGACGCCTTCACGGCCCTGGCGAACGGTGACTTCGACGGCGACGGCGCCCCCGACCTGGCCGCCGCCAAGGCGTCGGCGAACGGTGAGGCCTCGCGCCTCATGGTCATGTACGGTCCCTTCGACCGGGACGGCACTCCGGCGCGCAGCGCACAGCGGACGGTGGACGCACAGGTCGGCGGCCTCGTCGCCGAACCCCCCGCCCCCGGCGGCGGCACGTCACGGCTGCTGTTCCAGCACGGCGACGACGGAGGGCAGTCCGAGAACACACTGCTGCTGACCGGCCCCGGCGATCCCGCGCGGTGGGAGTCGGTGGAGCTGGTCTCCGGTTCGCTGGCCGCCTTCGGCGACCTGAACAGCGACGGGGAGGGCGACCTGGCCCTGGGCGACAGCGGCAGCCGCAACGACGAACCGGGGTACAGGACGGAGCCGCCCGAGGTCGACCAACGGGTGAACGTCTACCTCGGCCCCCTCAACGCGGAGGCGGCCGCCCCCCTCGCCGCGGACATGCCCACGGGCGACTCCTCCCCCGGCTACGGCGCCAGTCGCGCCATGGCCATGTGCGACCTGGACGGCGACGGCACCGACGTCCTCGCGGTCGGCCGCGACGGCCACGGCGTCGACCTGCTGCGCCACACCGGTGACGGGATCGAGGTGGACGGCGCGGAGCCGCTGGTCCGCCGGGGCCCCGAGGACGGCCCCCTCGCCGCCGGAGACGCGGCCGGACGGGTGGCCGGCCTCTTCTCCTGCGCGGACTACGACGCGGACGGCGCCGACGAACTCGCCCTGGCCCACGACCTCGAAGGCACCCGGGACACGCCCGTGCGCTGGTGGATCACCGGTGACGGGGGCGAGGATGAGGCCTCCTTCGACAGCGCCGCGTTCTAGGGATCGTCCCGGGCCCGGAAGCGGCGCACGAAGCCGGTGCGAAGCGGAACCGAAGCCGGTTCGAAGCGGACCGTGTCACAGTCCTTCCCGGCGTCCGCACGGAGCGGGTGCCGGTACCTAGGACGGAAGACTCCCCCATGTTCAAGAAGTTCCGGACCGCCGCCCTGCTCACGGCGGCCCTGGCCACCGGCTCGCTGGCACTGGCCTCACCGGCGTCGGCGGCGGCTCCCGTGGCTGCCTACAACGGCGTCTGCGGCAGCGGCTACGGCGTCGTCGGCCACAGCAACATCGGTTCCAAGGGCACCCTCTTCCTGACCTACAACAACTCCAACGGCTACAACTGCGCGGTCACCGTGCGGGCCAACCCCGGCGCGGCCGTGGAGATGACGGTCGGCCTCAAGCGCACCAGCGACCCCGCCAGCCAGGCCCGGGTGGACAGCGGCTACTACACGACCTACGCCGGTCCCGTCTACCGCAGCGCGGCCGGTGCGTGCGTGGACTGGTTCGGCAACATCAGCGGCACCAACGTGAACAACAACGAGACCAACTGCGGCTGACACCCCTCGCGCCGCGACGGGCGGCGCGTCGACGCACGACTGGGAGCACCATGAGAAACCTCCTGAAGAAGGCCGCCACCCTCGCCGCGGCCACCGGGATCGCCGCGGCGGGTCTGATGGCCACCGCCGCGCCCGCGTCCGCCGCCTCCTACAACGGGGCGTGCGGGTCCGGGTACGGCGTCGTCAACAAGGTCGAGTTCCCCGACAACCGCGGGACGACCTTCCTGACCTACAACAACTCCAACGGCTACAACTGCGTGGTCACCGTGCGCACGAACCCGGGCGCGGCCGCGCCGATGGAGGCGTTCGTCCGGGTCTCGGGCACCTCGTCGTGGAAGCGGGACAGCGGCAACTACACGACCTACGCCGGTCCCGTCTACCTGTCGGCGGCGGGCCAGTGCGTCGACTGGGGCGGCACGATCGGCACGATCACGAAGACCGTCCCCCGCACCAACTGCGGCTGAGACGCCCGTTCGACGTCCCGCTCCCCCTCGCTCCACATCCTCTCGACCCGTGATCGGACATGACATGAAGAAGCTCGCGAAGAGGGCCGCGGCCGTCGCCGCCGCCGGTATCGGCCTGGGCGGTCTGCTCGTCAGCGCCTCCCCCGCCGCGGCGGCCACCTACGGCGGCGAGTGCGGCTCCGGGTACGGCATCGTCAACCAGGACAACATCGGCAGCAAGGGCACGGTCTTCCTGACCTACAACAGCTCCAACGGCTACAACTGCGTCGTGGCCAAGCGCAACAACCCAGGCTCGGCCGTACTGGTGGAGGCGGGCCTGTCGATCAGCCCGGCCGGAAACCACTGGGACGTCTACGACGGCGGCTACTTCACCACCTACGCCGGTCCGATCTACCTGAACGCGGCAGGCAGGTGCGTGGACTGGATGGGCCGCATCAGCGGCACCCAGGGCGGCGACGAGGGCACCAACTGCGGCTGACCGGCCCGCTTCCGTGCGGCCCCGGCCGGTTCTCGCCGGGGCCGCCCGACGCCCGCCCTTCTTCATATGGTTTGCGACCATTAGCGAAACAAGTCCTCAATGGACCGAAATCCAAAGCCCCAGGTCATCTCAGAGCCGCCCCGGGCACTCTCCGCGCTCTCCCCCGTACAGGTGGACGGTGCGCCGACGAGTGTCGTATGCTCCGCGACGTTGCGCAGCGGAGTACTCATCGTGCGTCAGGGAGTTCATGAGTGGAGACCGATCTGTCAGGGATTCGGTACCGAATGCTCGGTTCTGTCGAGGTGCACTCCGAAGGTCGTCCGGTCAGCACGGGTGGGCCCAAGAGGCGTACCGTCCTGGCCGCCCTCCTCCTGCAGCCCGACACCGTCGTCCCCGACAACCGGCTCATCGACCTGGTCTGGGGCGAACACCCGCCGCGCAGCGCACGGTCCCAGCTTCAGGCGCACGTGCACGGACTCCGTAAGGTCCTGGACGCGGACACGATCGTCCGGAGCACCTGCGGCTACCGGATGACCGTGGCGGCCGAGGCCACGGACAGCGGCGTGTTCGAGCGGCTCCTGGTGCGCGCGCACTCCGAGCGGGCCGCCGACCGCCCCGCCGACGCGGTCCGGACCCTGCGCACCGCGCTGTCACTGTGGACGGGCCCCGCGCTGGGCGGCGTCACACCGGCGCTCGCCGCCCACGCGCGCCCGGCCCTGGAGGAGAGGCGGCTGCACGCCCTGGTGGAGCTGTACGGCACCGAGATCGACCTCGGCCGCGGGGCCGCCGCCGTCCCCGAACTGCTCTCGCTGTGCGCGGAGCACCCGACCCACGAACGCTTCACCGGCCTGCTGATGTCGGCCCTGCACGCCTGCGGACGCACCGGGGAGGCGCTGGAGGTCTACGCGGCGCTGCGCGAGAGGCTGGCCGACGAACTGGGCACCGACCCCGGAGCCCGGCTCCGGCAGCTGCACCTTGACCTGCTCACGGCCGAACCGGACGGCGGGCGCACGCGCGGCGGTGCGCACGGCGTCCGCCGGGTCCGCCCCGCCGAGCTGCCCTACGGGGTCGGTGAGTTCGTCGGCCGCTCGGCGGAGCTGTCCGTGCTCGACCAGGCGCTGGACGACGACCGGAAGGCCGACCGCTGGCCCGCGGTCTTCCTGCTCACCGGGGTCTCCGGCGTCGGCAAGACCGCGCTGGCCCTGCACTGGAGCCACACCGTCCGGGACCACTTCCACGACGGCCAGCTCTATGTGGACCTGCGCGGGTCCGCCTCCGGGGAGGAGCCCACCCGGCCCGACGACGCGCTGCGCCAGCTGCTGCGCGGCCTGGGCGCGGACCCCCGGGGCCTGCCGACCGGCGCCGGCGAGCTCGCCAAGCTCTTCCGGTCGGTGACGGCCGACCAGCGCCTGCTGTTCCTGTTCGACGACGCCGCCTCGGCCGAACAGCTCGTTCCCCTGCTGCCCACCGGCCGGGGCAGCGTGGTGCTGGTCACCAGCCGGCACCCGTTGACGGGGCTGGTCGCGCTGTTCGGCGCCCGCCCCCTGCCGCTCGACGTGCTCTCGGAGGAGTCCTCGGTCGAGTTGTTCCTGTCCGTGGCCGGAATGTGGGCCCGGGCCGCGGAACTGGCGCTGGTCGCCCGGATCGCCGACCGCTGCGGACGACTGCCGCTGACGCTGAGGCTGGCCGCGGCCGCCCTCGCCGCCGGGACCTCCGCGGTGGACCTGCCCTGGTCCGACATCGTGGCCGACCCCGTCCCGCGGCCGTCCGCCGGCCCGCCCCTGGCGCTGACCCCCTCGGACCCGGCCTCCGGCTGAGGGACCCGTCCCCTCCCGGGCGGAGAGGACGGGTCGCGGGTCAGAGCAGCGTGCGCAGGGTCTCACCAACCGGGGTGGTCGGGCGCCCGATGAGGCGGGACAGCTCACCGGTGGTGGCGGACAGCTCCCCGTCGCGTGTGTTGGCGTCCAGTGCGGCCACGAAGCGCGCGGTGTCCTCGTCCAGTCCGGCCCCGGTCAGGGCAGCCACGTGCTCCTCCGTGGTCAGGTCGCGGTAGACGACCTCGCGGCCGAGCAGTTCGCCCAGGGTCGCGGCGAGGTCGTCATAGGTCCACGCGGTGTCGCCGGAGAGCTCGTGGACGGCGCCCGCGTGCGCCGCCGGGTCGCGCAGCACGACGGAGGCGGCCTCGGCCAGGTCCCGGCGCGAGGCGCTGGCGGTGCGGCCCCGCCCCGCGCTGCCGACGAAGGCGCCGGTGGCGCGCGCCTGCTCCAGCTGCTGCGCGAAGTTCTCGTTGTACCAGCCGTTGCGCAGGATCGTGTACGCCAGACCGGAGGCGGTGAGGAGCTCCTCGGTGGCCCTGTGCTCGGGCGCCAGGACCAGCGTGGTGTCGGTGGCCCTGGGCGCGCTGGTGTAGACGAGGTGTCCGACGCCGACCTCCGCGGCGGCCTCGATCACGGCGCCGTGCTGGCGCACCCGCTCGCCGATCGCGGTGCCCGAGACCAGCAGGAGGGTGTCGGCTCCCTTGAAGGCCTCCCCCAGCGAGGCGGGGTCGTCGAAGTCCGCGCGGGCGGTGCGCACGCCCCGGTCGGCGAGGCCGGCCAGTCCGGCGGTGTCGCGCGCGGTGGCGGTGATCCGCTCCGCCGGGACGCCCCTGTCCA
Organism: Nocardiopsis alborubida; assembly: GCF_012396365.1. Lineage (GTDB taxonomy): Bacteria > Actinomycetota > Actinomycetes > Streptosporangiales > Streptosporangiaceae > Nocardiopsis > Nocardiopsis alborubida. The sequence goes on from NZ_JAAXPG010000016.1 coordinate 129,616, forward strand.
GGAGGTCCTCGACGACGAGGCGGCCGAGGTGGCCGGTGGCACCGGTGATGACGACGGACATGGGGACTTCCTTTCGCTGCGGCCGGGCGTTCCGGCCGTCCACGCGTCCCAACCCTCCCGCTCACTGACACATTCCAAAAGTCGGGTACCCACCTTTTGGTAAGTTGTCTCCATGAGCGTGCCCTCCGGTTCCCCGCCCCCTCCCCGCGGACAGGTCCTGTCCGCCGACTGCCCCTCCCGGCGGCTGCTGGCCGGTATCACCAGCAAGTGGGGGGTCCTCGTGCTGGTCTCCCTGTCCCGCGGACCGCTGCGCTGGAGCGAGCTGCTGCGCACGATCGGCGGGATCAGCGAGAAGATGCTCGCCCAGACCCTGCGCACCTTCGAGGCGGACGGCCTGGTGCTGCGCGACGCCAGGCCGGTGGTGCCGCCCTACGTGGAGTACCGCCTCACCGAGGACGGCCGCGAGGTCACCGACCTGCTGCTGCCGATGGTGGAGTGGGTGCAGGACCACGTCGGCGACGGGCCCGGCCCCTCCCCCGCCGAGGGCCCCGCGGAGCCGCGCCCGTAGCCGGGGCCGCCCGCGTCCGGGCCCCGCTCAGCGCTGGGCGGCGGGCCGGACGATGATCTCGTTGACGTCCACGTCCGCGGGCTGGCCGAGGGCGAACGCGACCGCCCGGGCGATCGCGTCGGCGGACAGCGCGTTCCTGCGGTAGGTGCGCATCGCCTCCTGCGCGCCCGGGTCGGTGATGTGGTCCGCCAGCTCGCTCTCGACCACACCCGGGGAGACCGTGGTCACCCTGATGCCCGGGTCGAGTTCGAGCCGCAGCCCCTCGGTGATCGCCCACGCGGCGAACTTGGTCCCCGAGTACACCGCCGACGTGGGCACGACCTCGTGCGCGCCGATCGAGGCGACGGTCACGAAGTGCCCCGAACCCTGGCGCTGGAAGTGCGGGAGCGCCGCGGCCACACCGTGCAGCAGCCCCTTGACGTTGACGTCGACCATCCGGTCCCACTCGTCCACCAGCAGCGCGTCCATCCGCGACAGCGGCATGACCCCGGCGTTGTTGACGAGGGCGTCCACGCGCCCCTGTCCGCGCACGGTGGCGTCGAGCGCCTCCCGGACGCTGTCGGGGTCGGTGACGTCGAGGCTCCGGTGTTCGGCGCTGCCGCCGGAGCCGCGGATGTCCCGGACGAGTGCGCGCAGGCGCTCCTCCCGCCTCGCCCCGAGCACCACGTGGTGCCCCTCGGCGGCCAGGCGCAGCGCCGTGGCCTCGCCGATCCCGCTGCTGGCCCCCGTCACGACGATCACCTTGCGGGCCGTCTCCCGGTCCTGGCCGCTCGTGGCCGCCATCTGGTCGTTCATGACCGTCCTCCTCCTGGGTCGACTGGACGCACCCCACTCTGGACGGGCCACCACGGGGCAGGAAGACCGCGGTGTTCCTGGGTGGAGCGCACCCAGGAACACCGGGCCGCGAAGCCCTACCCTGGTCGTCATGGACTCCCCATCACTGGGCGACTACCTCCGGAGCGCACGCGCGCGGCTCACACCGCGTGCGGTGGGTCTGCCCGTCCACGGACACCGCCGCGTCGCCGGGCTGCGGCGCGAGGAGGTGGCGCTGCTGGCCGGAATGAGCGCCGACTACTACACCCGGCTGGAACAGGGCCGCGAGACCCGGCCCTCACCGCAGATCCTGGACGCGCTCGGACAGGCCCTGCACCTGGACGGCGACGGCCGCCTGCACCTGTACCGGCTCGCCGGTCTGGTTCCGCGGCCGGAGGCGCCCGCCCCCGAGGAGCGCGCCGACCCCTCGCTCCTCGGCCTCATGGACACCTGGCACGACACCCCGGCGCTGGTCCTGGGACGCGCCTACGACGTGCTGGCCTGCAACCCCCTGGCCGAACGGCTCCTCCGGGGCTTCCCCTTCTCGCGGAACCTGGCGAGGGCGGTGTTCCTGGACCCCGGGTCACGCGCGTTCTACCCCGACTGGCCGGCCGTCGCCGCGAACACGGTGGAGGGCCTGCGCCTGGCCGAGGGCGCCTGGCCCGACCACCCCCGCGTCCGCGAGGTCGTCGGGGAACTGGAGGCGCGGAGCCCCGACTTCGCCCGGCTGTGGCGGCGCAACGGCGTGCGCGGCAAGAGCCTGGAGAGCAAGCGCCTCGCCCATCCGGAGGTGGGCCCGCTGGAGCTGAGCCTGCACGCCTTCGACGTGAGGTCGGCGCCGGGCCAGGAGCTGGTGGTCTACCACGCCGAACCGGGCTCGCCCAGCGCGCAGTCGCTGTCCCTGCTGGGCACGCTGGCGGCCGACACCGTACGGCCCCGCACGTCGTAACCGGGCGGGCCCGGGCGGACAGCCGACCGCGCGGGGAGGCGCGAAGCCGAGAGGGGTGCCGGGGGGCCGATCCGTGAAGACCTGTCCCCCGACACCCCTCTTCGGTGTCCGCGACCCCGCGGCGCCCCGCGACCTCCTAGTGGACGGCGGCGGGCGCGTCCTGAGGAGCGGCGGCCTGCGAACGCCGCACCAGGAAGGTCAGTGCGAAGGCCACGACGGAGACCACCGCGCCGAGCAGGAAGGCCGCGTGGACGCCGCCCGCCTGTGCGTTGACCTCGGTGAGCCCGTCGGTGAGCAGCCCCGCCGACGTGGCGGACATGATCGCGACGAAGATCGCCGTACCGGCCGCGCCCGCGACCTGCTGCACGGTGCCGACCACGGCGCTGCCGTGCGAGTACAGTTCGGGCCGCAGCGAACCCAGCGCACCGGTGAGCAGCGGGGTGAACATGAAGCCGAGGCCGATGCTGAGCGTCACGTGGGCGGCGACGACGAAGCCGACCGGCGTCTGGGCGTCGAGCAGGGTCATGCCCCACAGCACCAGGGACACCAGCGCCGAGCCCGGGATGACCAGGGGGCGCGGGCCGACGCGGTCGTAGAGGCGGCCGACCACCGGGGCGAGCAGACCCATGACCAGACCGCCGGGAAGCAGGGCCAGGCCGGTGACGAGCGTGTCGTGGCCCAGGACGTTCTGCATGTAGACCGGCAGCAGGATGAGGGTGCCGAACAGGGCCATGAAGCTGATCAGGACCAAGCCGATCGAGACGCAGAACTGCCTGGAGAGGAACACCCGCAGGTCCAGCAGGGCGCGGTCGCGGCGCTGGAGGCGCAGCTGGCGCCACACGAACAGCACCAGCGCGACGGCGCCGACCCCGATCGAGGCGACGGGCGGGACCACGGCGGTGGCCTCTCCCTCTCCCAGGCCGGAGAAGCCGTAGACGAGCCCGCCGAAGGCCACCGCCGACACCAGGAGCGAGAGGACGTCGATGCTGGCGGTGCGCGGCTCGGTGACGTTGCGGATGAAGAGGGCGCCCAGGACCAGGCCCAGGACCGCGATGGGCAGGATGAGCCCGAACATCCACCGCCAGTCGAGCACGCTGAGGATGAGACCCGCCAGGGTCGGGCCGACGGCGGGCGCGACCGACATGACGATGGAGATGTTGCCCATGGTGCGGCCGCGGCGGTCCGACGGGACCAGGTTCAGCACGGTGGTCATGAGCAGCGGCATCATGATCGCCGTTCCCGCCGCCTGGACCACGCGGCCCACGAGCAGGAAGCCGAAGCCGGGGGCGAGGAAGCACAGCAGCGTGCCGACGCTGAACAGCGTCATCGCGGTGATGAACACCTGGCGCACGTGGAAGCGCTGGAGCAGGAACCCGGTAGCGGGGATCACCACGGCCATCACGAGCATGAAGGCCGAGGTCAGCCACTGTCCGGTGGAGACGGAGATGCCGAGGTCACGGTTGAGCGCGGGCAGCGCCACACCCATGATCGTCTCGTTCAGGATCACCACGAACGCCGAGACCAGGAGCAAGGGGATGATGAGGCGCCCCGCCCGCGCACTCTTGTCGTCCTGTGGTGGGGCCGAAGCGGTCTCGGCCGTGGATGGAGTGGGCTGCCCGGTCACAGATGTCCTCAGGTTGTGGTGTTCGAAAGGGTTCGTCCGGGGGTTCGCGGAACCTCCCCAGAGCTACCCCAACGCTCCGGACCATCCGCCCGTTCCCGGAACAGCGGTGTGTTCTGGACCATAACCGCGCCATCCGCGCAGCAAACCCGCCGCCGGCGCCCCCGTGCCGCTTCCGGGTTCACGGCAGACGGGGCGTGACCGGCGCTTATGACGGATTCAACCTGACCGAAAACGAAGTGTGACCGGAGCGTGCGCCGGGCCCTGCCCGAAGCCAGGAAGGCTGTGACCGGAGCGGGCCGCCCCTCAGGCGCGCGCGGAGCCGCCCGCGGACAGGCCCCGGCAGGCGGCGCACGCGAGCGCGAGCGCGCAGGCGTCCTCCACGGCGCCGCCGATCCAGGCCGGGCGGCCGGTAGCGCTCCAGTACTGCCGCCACCCCACCCCCGCCAGGGTGCCGACCGGCGCGGCCGCGGCGGCGAGGACGACGGCGAGCACGGGCGACGCGCCCGCCCCCCGGGCCAGCAGGGCGCCGCCGGTGCCCGCGCTCACCACCCTGGCCGTCAGGCTCGGCGTGGCAGTGCGGCTGGGGATGCCGGGAATCTTGTCCCCGGAGAACTCCCCGAGCGCGGCCAGCGCCAGGAGCACGCGCTTGCCCTTCCCCGCGGAGTGCCACAGCGGTGCGCCCCCGAGCGTGCTCCGCGACCCCGCGGCCAGCCCCAGCAGCAGCGCGCGGGCCGCGCCCGACGATGCGCCCATGTCCGTGTCCCTTCGTACGTCGGCCGCCGCACGCGGCCGGGTGCTATCCCGGCTATCCCGTTCGCCCCCCACGAAACCTCGCGCGGACGGGGCCAGCCGGCGCTCACGGCTTCCGAGGCCGCAGGGCCGGTCGGGCCCGCGGGGCGACCTCGGACGACGGTTGCGCGGGTGCGTGCGCCTTCTCCGGGAACCCGTCCGGGAAAGCTGACCGGAAACGTTGAAGGTGTGATCTGCGGGGTTCCCGCTCCGGTGGCCTTCCGGTCCCCGGCGGTGGTTTCGGCGCGGGGCGCTGCCCAGGTCAGCCGGACCGTCCCGGCGGGCGCCGCCCGCTGACGACTGTCCGCGTCCGTCTGCCGACAGTCGTCAGCCGACGGCTTCGGGCCGAGGAGGCCTAGGGTGTGGACATGCCCCTCCCCTCCCCAGCGACCGACCCCGACGACGCCCTCCTGGACACGCTCGTGCGCGCGGCGTTCGGCGACGGCGCCCGCGTGCGCGAACGGGCGGTGCTCACCGGCGGCACCTACAACTCCGTGCACCGCGTGGTCCTGGCCGACGGCCGCCGGTCGGTGCTCAAGCTCGCACCCCCCTCCGGCCGGCCCCGGCTCACCTATGAACACGGCATCACGGCCACCGAGGCCATGGCCTACGCGCGGGCCCGGCCCGTGTGCGGCCCGCTCGTGCCCGAGGTGCTGCACCTGGGCGCCGTTCCCGGGGACCCGCGCCGCGCGTACCTGTTCCTCAGCCACCTGCCCGGAGTCCCCCTGGACGGGGTCCGCTCCGGTCTGGCGCCGGAGCGGACCGCCCGGGTCCGCCGGGAGCTGGGACGGGCCGTGGCGGCGCTGCACACCGTCACCGGGAGCGGGTTCGGCTACCCCGGACAGGACGGACTGCGCGCGCCCACCTGGCCGGAGGCCTTCCGGGCGATGGCGGAGGCGGTGGTGGCCGACGCCGACCGTTTCTCGGTCGCGCTGCCCGGCGGCGGCGCGCGGATCCTGCGGCTGGTCTCGGCCAACCTCGCGCACCTGGCCCCGGTGCGCACGCCGGTGCTCGTCCACTTCGACCTGTGGGACGGCAACGTCCTGCTCACCGGGACCGGCGACGACGGGGGCGCGCCCCGCCTCAGCGGGATCGTCGACGCCGAGCGCGCCTTCTGGGGCGACCCGGCGGCCGAACTGGTGTCCCTGGCGCTCTTCGGAGACGTCCGCGAGGACACCGCGCTCCTGGCGGGCTACCGCGAGGCCGGGGGCCGCGTCGACCTCACCCCCGGGCTGCTGCGCAGACTCGCGCTGTACCGGGTCTACCTGTACCTGATCATGTTCACCGAGCTCACCCCGCGCGGGCACGCCCCCGGGTCGGCGGCCCGGACCCGCGCGTTCCTGGCCGGGCACCTGGAGGCCGACCTGGCCCGGCTGGCCGAGCCGGTGGACTGAGAAGGCCTGCGGAGCGCTCAGTGGCCCCCGGGCGCCTGCGGCTCCCCGAGCCCGGCCTCACGGCGGGCGCGGCGGCCCACCCCCTCCACCGCGCGCAGGGCGTCGCGCACGTCCCGGGCCGAGGGCGTGAACGCCAGGTTGTGGATGGTCTCCTCCGGCGCGGTCGCCGCGGCCACGACCCGGTCGAGCACCTCGTCGTCCGCGTCGCCCAGCCCCGCCTCGGTCAGGGTGGTCGGCAGGCCCACGCGCGCCGTGAACCGCGCGAACCCGTCCACCTCCGAGGCCGGGGCGCCCTCCAGCAGCAGCTGGGTGAGCGACCCGATGTTGACCTTCTCCCCGTGGGCGAGGTGGTGCGTCTCGTCCACCGCCGTCAGTCCGTCGTGCACCGCGTGCGCGGCGGCCAGCCCGCCGGACTCGAAGCCCAGGCCGGACAGCAGCGTGGTGGCCTCCACGACGGCCTCCACGTCCGGGGTCACCAGGCCGCGGTCCACCGCCTCCAGCGCGGGCAGGGACGACTCCCACAGGATGTCCCAGGACAGGCGCGCCAGGGTCGTACCCGCCCGGGTCGGCAGGCCCTCCACCATGTTCGTGCTGTGCGCCCGCTCCACCGCGCGCGCCTCGATCCAGGTGGCGAGGGCGTCGCCGACCCCGGCGGCCAGGAAGCGGGTGGGCGCCTCGGCGACGAACTGCGTGTCGACCACCACCAGCGCCGGATTGCGGTCGTAGAAGCGGTAGGACTCGAACGCCCCGGACTCGGTGTAGACCACCGACAGCGCCGACGTGGGCGCGTCCGTGGAGGCCACCGTGGCCGCGCTGACCCACGGGATTCCCGTGTTGTCCCCCGCGGCCTTGGCGGTGTCGATCGCGGCCCCGCCGCCCAGTCCGATGACCACGTCGTGGCCCCCGTCCCGGATCGTCCCGGAGACGCGTTCGGCCTCGGCCCTGGTCGGAACACCGCCGAAGCGCTCGAAGACCAGGGGCAGGTCCGCCTCTCGGAAGGAGGCGGTGAGGACGTCCTCGGTCAACCCGCGGACGACGTCGTCGACCAGGACGAGCGGGCGGGAGCCGTGGTCGCGGACGAGCGGGCCCAGCCGGGCCAGGGCGCCCCGCCCCTGGACGTAGCGTCCCGGTGAGGCGAAGACGCGCGGCCGGGTCCCGTGGGTGTGCTCTGCCATGGGGTGGAACCTCCTGATCGGTGGATTTCCCTTCCCCTCCCCGCTGGCCGTGTACCGACCTGCCCAAACGTGTTGTGGCGAGGCATGGGCCACTCTTGGGCGCGAGGAGGGACGGGCTCCGCCGTCGCAGGCCCGCAGCGGGTACACGCCCCCCGCTCCCCGGGACAACGGAAACGGGGCCGCCCCCGAGGAGGCGGTCCCGTCGTCGTGTGCGGGGAAGGGCTAGCGCGGCAGGCGCTCGGCCAGCCAGGCCTCCACCTCGGCGGAGGAGCGCGGCAGAGCGGCAGACATGACCGTGCGGCCCTCCTCGGTGACCAGCACGTCGTCCTCGATGCGCACGCCGATGCCGCGCAGCTCCTCGGGGACGGTCAGGTCGTCGGGCTGGAAGTACAGGCCCGGCTCGACGGTGAGCACCATGCCCGGCTCCAGGTCCCCGTACAGGTGGACCTCCTGGCGCGAGACCGCGCAGTCGTGCACGTCCATGCCCAGCATGTGGCCGGTGCCGTGCAGGGTGTACCGACGCTGGAGGCCCAGCTCCAGGACGCGCTCGACCGGGCCCTCCAGCAGGCCCCACTCGACGAGGCCCTCGGCCAGCACCCGCTGGGACGCCTCGTGGAAGGCCACGAACGGCCTGCCCGGGGCGACGGCGGCGATACCGGCCTCCTGGGCGGCGTAGACCAGGTCGTAGACGCGGCGCTGCACGTCGGTGAAGGTGCCCGACACCGGCATGGTGCGGGTGACGTCGGCGGTGTACAGCGTGGTGGTCTCCACGCCCGCGTCCAGCAGCAGCAGGTCTCCCTCGCGCACCGGGCCGTCGTTGCGGGTCCAGTGCAGGGTGGTGGCGTTGGCGCCGGAGGCCGCGATGGTGCCGTAGCCGACGTCGTTCCCCTCCACCCTGGCCCGGAGGAAGAACGTGCCCTCGATGAAGCGCTCGGAGGTGTCCTTGGCCTGCGGCAGCGCCTTGACGACGTCGCCGAAGCCACGCACCGTGGCGTCCACGGCCAGCTGGAGCTGGGCGACCTCCCACTCGTCCTTGACCAGGCGGTGGTCGGCCAGCGTGACGGAGAGGTCCTCGTCGAGCTGGGCGTACTTGGCGCGGGCCTCCTCGTCGGCGTCGGCGCGCAGCCCGTCGACGATCGCGTCGAGCCCGGCGTCGTGGCCGCGCACGATGCGGGTGGTCGCGCCGCCCGCACGCAGCACGCCGGACAGCGTGGTCACGTCGGCGGTGGCCACGCCCAGCAGGTCGGCGGCCTCGGAGAGGCTGTTGCGGCGGCCGGTCCACAGCTCGCCGTAGCCGCCCAGCCAGAACTCGCCGTTGTCGCGGTTGGAGCGGGGCTTGAGGTAGAGGACCACGTCGTGCCCGCCCTCGGCGCGGGGCGTGAACACCAGGCAGCCGCCGTCGGAGGTGTCGCCGGTGAGGTAGGCGTAGTCGGTGGCCGCCCGGAACGGGTACTCGGTGTCGTTGGAGCGGGTGAGCAGCTGTCCGGCCGGAACGACCAGGCGGTCGCCGGGGAAGGCCGCGCTGAGCGCGGCGCGGCGGCGGGCGGTGTGCCCGGCCTGCTCGACGGGCTCCAGGTCGCGCCGCTCGGTGTCGGCCCACCCGGTGCTCATCCACGCGGCGAGCTCGTCGGAGACCGACTGCGCCTGCCCGTTCTTACGGGGACTGAACACGGGGGCGTTCGTCTCGTCCTGGGGGCGCTGCTGCTCGCTCACGTCGTGCGTCTCCTCGTCGGATTCGGCGTAGCGGCCGCTTGTGGCGGCCCTGGCCACCCATCGTACGGGGAGGCCCCGAGGCACGGCCGTCGCGCGGACATACCGGAAGCCATAACGCGCCCGGCCGGTCCGACCGCGGCACGGCGGGCCGCACCGGCTCTGGACGCGGCCCCCGGGAGAAGCCCCTCCGGTCAGCGGACTCCCGCCGCCTCAGACGAGGTCGTGGGCGAAGGGGATGGCCGTGCGGTGGGGCAGCTCGTCGATGTCGGCCGGGTCGACCGGCCGGTAACCGATCCGCGTGTAGAAGGCGACCGCCTCGGGCTGGGCGGGACCGGTGAACAGCAGGACCCGGGTGTAGCCGAGGTCGCGGGCGGCCTCCTCCAGGGCGGTCATCACCCGGCTGGCCAGTCCGAGGCGGCGGTGGCGCCCCGAGGTCCAGACACGCTTGAACTCGGCGGTGTCGGCCATGGCCGCCCGGTCCTTCTTGTAGGGGCGCACGGCCCCTCCGGCGACGATCTCCCCGTCCAGCTCGGCCAGCACGAGGCGGCCGTGGGGAGCGGCGAACTCGGTCACCGGGTAGCGCGCGAGCTCACTGGCCGCGCCCTCGGCGCCGTAGCGCTCGGTGTACTCCTCCAGCAGCCCGGCGAGCAGTCCCCGCACCCGCGGGTCGTCGTGGCGCACGCGCAGCATGCGGACCGCACTGGTCCGCGGGTCCGCCGCGACGCCTTCGGCGCTGGTGTGTGTCACGCGTTCCTCCCGTGGCCGACGGAGCCTCCGCGCCGCCGTGGCGGCGTGCGGTGCCCGGTTCCGCCGGAACACCCGGTTCCGCCGAAATACCCGGTCCCGCCGAAATACTACGTGCGGGATCATCGGACCCGTGACACGGGCCGTGCGCCCCGCCGTGGCTGCGCGGGCGGTCAGTCGGCGCAGGCGGTCAGTCGGCGTTGGGCCCGTACCTGTTGTCGCGGTCCGCCGGGTCGTCGGGGTCGGCGATGCTGCCCAGGGCCGCGGCCACCGGCGGCAGGACCGACGCCACCGCGCACATGGCCACCGCCCACCCGGCACCGAAGAGGTAGTAGACGGGCAGCGCTCCGGCGAACAGGAGCAGGCACACTCCCATGACGAGGCTGTACTGGCGTACACGGCGCTTCACGGCTGGCTCCCTTCCCTACGGGAACTGCCTCCACGTTACTCAGGCGCGGTGTTTTCGTATGGGCCCATAGGCTCCAGCGCGGGCACCCAAATGCCTGATGCCCGGGTGTGCGGTACTGGAGCGTGCGGTGCCGGGTGTGCGGTACCGGGGTGTGCGATCAACGCCCGGGGTTCGGGGGTGGTGGGGCTTTGCTGCGTTGGCACCAAAGGCAGCGGGCGTTTGGGGTTCTCGTTCAACGCCCTGGTCGTGGGTGGTTGCTCGCTCCTGCGTCGGCAGCTGCCGCGAAGTGGTCCGAGCCGCGATCAACGCCCGGGGTTCGGGGGTGGTGGGGCTTTGCTGCGTTGGCAGCGAAGGCAGCGGGTGTCTGGGGTTCCTGTTCAACGCCCTGGTCGTGGGTGGTGGCCGAGGCGGCGGCGCCAGCTGCCGCGCAGTGGCACGTGATGGCGACCAACGCCCGGGGTTGAGGGGTGGTTGCTCGCTCCTGCGTCGGCACCAAAGGCGAGCGGTTCCTCCGGCCTCGGGCAGCGCTACCGGCCCCGGTGGCGGGGGCGGGAGACGACGGCGATGGTGGCGCGGCGACGGTCGCCGCGCGGGGGTGCACCTCTGGTGGGTCCCGGGCACGCTGGAGTTGGGCGCAGCAACGGTAGGCATGGCCCTGGTGGCCCTGGAGGGCGTGGGCGGCGGCCTTCTTCCCAGGGCCGGGTGTTCATTCCCGGGGTGGTGGGTGGGGTTCGGGCGGGCATCCTCGCTCCCGCCCTCTCGTTCCGGCCCGGGTGTGGTGGTGTTCTCGTGTTTCGCGTTGATACTTGGCCCGGTTGTGCGGGCCGCACAACGGTTGCAGGTTCGCGACCTCGGTGCGCCCACCCCGCGAGAAGGAGGTGATGTGGTCGGCCTGGCACCAGGTGATCGGCACCTCACACCCACCCGGGTGCGCACACGTGGCGTGCCCATGGAAGGCCGCCGCGCGCTGCCGGGCGGAGGCCAGGCGGCGACTGGGAGCCACATCCAGCACCCGCCCGGTGGACGGGGCAGTGAGCATCCGCACCACCTCAGAGTCCCCAGCCAGTTCGTGGACCAGCCCGGCCGGAACCACCCGGCCGCGCTCGTCCAGAGCTGGAACCTCCTGGCCTTCGGCGTCCAGGTAGGTCTCCACGGGCACCACGATGCGGATCTGCGCCAACGGGGCGGGGGTGTGGGTGCATCCGGTGTGGGTGGTGGCGAAGCGCAGTGCCGCGATGAGCGCGTCATGCTCACGCTGAGATCGGGACCGTTCCTCGCCCTCTCCGGGCGGGGTGGTGAAGGTGTCGATGGCCGCGCGCACGATCAGCGCGTCTCCGACCCCGCCCCAGGCCTGCAACTGGTAACTGCCCTGGAACGTGTCATGCACAGCCAGACCACGGGCGGCGTGGGCGGCCTCGTGGTCGCGGTCCAACCGGTGCGGGTCCAAACGGTAGGCGACCTGGCGGGCCACCGCCTGGAGTTGGTTGACCGACAACGCGGGACGCTCTGCCTTGGCCGCCACCAGAGCCGCTTCGAACCCCTGCCGGTAGCCCTGTTCGTCGGGGAAATGCTGGGCATCGCGGGTCTGGACGGCTTTGTCGGTGACCTTGGCGATCGCGACGGCCTCACCCAAGGCCACCGTGTTCTCCTCCAGAGCCTGGACGGTGGCGGGCAGGGTCTCCTCGTGGACGTGCTGGGCCAGACGGGCCAAATCCTTGGCCTGACCAGTCGGCACCTTGCACTGGTGGGTGATCCACTTGTCCAGGGTCGAATAGCCGCTGTAGCGGGCCACCTCACCGCGCGCGTACAAACGCGCCATCCGCGCCAGCGCCCGGTAGCGGATCTTCTCCACCTGGTCCCACAGGGCGGCGACTTCCTCAGCGGCGGCCTCGTCCGCCCCCGGCGGCACCTCGGCATCCAACACTTGGTCGATGATCTCGCGCGCACTGGCCAGCGCGGCCACACCCGGGGAACAAACCCCGGGGGCCGCGTCGGGCGCTGCAAGCATCATCTCCATACCTCTTATTATAAGCCAATGGCAGCCATTGCGCCAGAATTCACAGCACCGAATTACCCGCCCTTCCGGATTTCCCCCCACGGGAGGCTTGTCCTTCATTGATAAGTCACAATTGGGACAAACCGAAAGGCGCCAGAAAGGGCGCGGGAGAAATGATCCCTCGCCGTGGGTGCCATCGTCGCCGCCCCCCGATCACAGGGGCCAGGGGCGTTACCCGAGGCTGGAGGACCCGCCTGCCGTTGGCGCCGACGCAGCAGAGCCCAGCCGTCCCCGAATCCCGGGCGTTGGTCGCCCTCCGCCAGCCGCTCCCGCCTTTGGTGCCGCTTTTCGTCGGGCCCCTCACCCCCACCGGACGACTACCGTTTATCGGAGTCCGTTCCACTTCGCGGCAGCGGGTGCGCTTTCGTCGCTGCCAACAACCCCCGTCAAGAGCAGCGTAGGGGAGAGACCTGATGGCGGCCCCTCCCTACCCCTCAATCCATTACTCCCCTTGAGGTGTCGGGTATTTGAGGGCACACCAAAAGGCACAGGGGTGGGATCCCCCCTATTTCCAGGAAACCATCACGGCGCCACCCGCTGCCAGCCCCAACCACCACCTGTGGAAAACAACGCCTACGACCACCGGCTCAGAACGCACCCGTCCATCAACGGTCTACAGGTTGCGCGGACGCGGATGCGGGCGCCCGGAAGAGGGTGCGGGCGCGCATCGCCCGGAACCCGTTCTCGATCTCGTACCCGGCCTCCAGCAGCCGCTGCCTGGCCTCCTCGGCGCTGCGTACGGTGGACTCGTCGAAGACGAGGTTGTAGTACCGCTCGGGCACCCGGTTGAGCACCGCGCGCAGGGTCCGCAACGACGCGGTGGCCGCCGCGTCCCCGCCGGGCATCTCGGGCAGGACCCCGTAGGCGCGGCGCGCCCACGCGGGCAGGGTGGCGTAGGACAACGCGCCGACCGGGAACCACAGGGGCTTGAGCGGGGCCAGCCAGGACAGGCGCTCGGGCACCTTGGGCCACAGCAGGAAGCGCACCGCCTGCCGGGCCTCGGGGGTGACGCGCAGGACCGGCCGGACCGAGGCCAGGTAACGGCGCAGGTCGGCGACCGAGCGCGGCACGTCCTCGCGCGACAGACCCACGTAGGCGGCGGTGCGCGACTGCTCGTCAAGGTAGCGGTCCGCGTCGCGGGCGGTCAGCGCTACGCCCGCGCGCAGGGCGTTCTCCAGGTAGGAGGAGACCTCCGCGCAGTGCACCCACACCAGCAGGTCGTGCTGGTCGACCCGGTGGAGGCGGCCGCTGGCCGGGTCGGTGAAGGACAGCGCGCGGTGCACTCTGCGGATGTGCTCGCCGAGCGCGTCCGCCTCGGCGGGGCTGCCGTAGGTGGTGACGGCCACGAAGTGGGCGGTGCGCAGCAGGCGGCCGGTGGGGTCGGAGCGAAAGTCCGAGCGCTGCCACACCCCCTGCATGGCCACCGGGTGCAGGGCCTGGAGCATGAGGGCGCGCACACCCGCCACCCACATCGACCGGTCCAGGTGGATCTTCCAGGTGACGCTCTCGGGGGCGGCGACGGTCGGCTGCATCCGGTCTCCTACGGGCTGCGGGGGGAGTTCGCACCGTGACGGCTCTGCCCCTCCACGATAGGCCCGGTGCTCCCCCGCCTCCCGGCAGGTCCACCGCGCGGCCCTCCAGCCCCGCTCCCCGGTCCCCCGGCAGGTCCACCGCGCGGCCCTCCAGCCCCGCTCCCCGGTCCCCCGGCAGGTCCGCCGTGCGGCCCTCCAGCCCCGCTCCCCCGGGCACGGGGGAGCGCGGGTGCCGGACACGGCGGGAGGCGACGGAGACGGCCGCATCCACGCGTTCAGGAGGGGCGGCCGCGCAGGTAGGCCAGGACCGCCTGGACTCGGCGGTGCACGCCGTCGTCCTGGGGCAGGTCGAGCTTGGCCAGGATGTTGCCCACGTGCTTGCCGACGGCGGCGTCGCTGACCACCAGCTGGCGGGCGATCGCCCCGTTGGAGCGGCCCTCGGCCATCAGGGCGAGGACCTCGTGCTCGCGGGGGGTCAGGCGCTCCAGCGGGTCGGCGCGGCGGCGCAGCAGCTGGCGGACCACCTCGGGGTCGACGAAGGTCGCGCCGTCCACCACCCGGCGCAGCACGGAGGCGAACTCGCGGACGTCGCCCACCCTCTGCTTGAGCAGGTAGCCCACACCCTGGCCGTTTCCGGAGTCGAGCAGGTCGGTGGCGTAGCTCAGCTCCACGTACTGGCTCAGCGCGACCACCGCCAGGCCGGGACGCTCGCGGCGCAGCCGGACGGCGGCACGCAGTCCCTCGTCGGTGAAGCCGGGCGGCATGCGGATGTCGGTGACCACGAGGCCGGGCTCGTGCTCGGCGACGGCCGACACCAGCGCCTCGGCGTCGCCGACCGAGGCCACGACGGGGAAGCCGAAGCGTTCCAGGATTCCGGACAGGCCCTCTCTGAGCAGGACGCCGTCCTCGGCCAGGACGGTGGGGACCGGGGGTGCGTCGGGGATCACACCAGCGGTGTCGGGGGAACGGGGCCGCACGGAAGCTCCACTCGGATTCGGGTAGGTCCGCCCTCGGGGCTGGACAGCTCCATTGTGCCGCCCATGACGGCGACGCGGTCCTTGAGGCCGGTGAGCCCGGACCCGCGGGCGGGGTCGGCGCCGCCCGTGCCGTAGTCCGTGACCTCGACCACCAGGGTGTCGGACCGGCCCGGTGCGCCGGGGGCCGCGCTGGCGTGCACGGCGGCGGCGTTGGCCTCGGTGTGCTTGCAGACGTTGGTGAGGGCCTCGGCGACCACGAAGTAGGCGGTGCCCTCCACGTGGGCGGGCAGGCGTCCGCCCAGCCGCGCGTGCACCGTCACGGGCACGGGGCAGCGGTCGGCCAGCTCCTCCAGGGCGGCGGTCAGGCCCCGGTCGGTGAGGACCCGGGGGTGGATGCCGCGCACCAGCTCGCGCAGCTCGGTGATGAGTTCGTCGGCCTTGGTCTGAGCGGCGACCACGCGCTGGTCGGCCTCGCTGCCCTCCTCCAGGTCCAGGCGGGCCACGCCCAGGTCCATGGACAGGGCGACGAGCCGCTGCTGGGCGCCGTCGTGCAGGTCGCGCTCGATGCGGCGGCGCTCGTACTCGAAGGCGTTGACCAGGCGCGCCCTCGATTCGGTGACCTGGTTGAGTTCGGCGTGCAGGACCCCCTTGGGCGGGCCGACCAGCAGGGTGCGGGCCAGCAGGGAGTGCAGGCACGCCAGTGCCGCGGACACGTAGAGCAGGGTGACCAGCAGCGGCGGGGCCAGGAGGGTGTAGGGCGCCGCCTGGGCACTGGAGGTGAGCGTGACGGGGCCGAGGTTGACGACGGAGCCGGGAGCGTCGTCGAGGAGGAACGGGGCGGACACCAGGATGACCACGAGCATCAGGAGGAAGCCCGTGAGCATGCTGGTGGCCCCGGCCAGGGGGAGCATCAGCCCCGCGTAGGCCACCTCCCGCCAGGTGGCGGCCTCGGTGTAGCGGGTGCGCACCCACCCCCACAGCCCGGGGACCGGCTCGCGGTGCCCGCTCTCCCGGGGGTCGCCCCCGACCAGGCCCAGGCGCCAGCGCTCCAGCGCGCCCAGGGGGATGGCGACCAGCGGGCCGAACAGGAACGTGAACGCCAGCCCCAGGGCCAGCACCAGCACGATTCCGACGTAGTCGGCGGACGCCTCGATCCCTCTGGTCCACGCCATGAACAGCGCCGCCCAGGGGGCCAGGACGGGAGAGGCGGCGAAGAACAGGGCGAAGGCCACCAGGGCGGTGCTGCCGCTGTAGGCGAGGCCCCGCCAGGGCCAGGAGGTGAGCAGGAAACGCCGTGTCCCGAGCGCCTGGAACAGGGCGCGCGGGACGCTTGGGGACTCCGCGGGAGTGGTCATGGCCCAACGTTAGGCAGACCCGGCCCAGGCGGGAATCGGCTGTGCCACCGGGTCGGGGGTGGGGCTGGCCCTACCCCCGGGCGGCCGGGGCCCCGGCGCGGAGGGTCCGGGGAGGGGACCTGGGCCTTCGGGGGGAGTGGCCGCGCGTGCGCCGCGGCTCAGGACGATAGGGTCGGACGACGTGAGTGCGAAACCGCTGATCCCTGATGTCCTGGCTGCCCGCTACGCGTCCGCGGAGCTGACCCGGCTGTGGTCCCCCGAGTACAAGGTGGTCGCCGAGCGGCGGCTGTGGCTGGCCGTGCTGCGCGCCCAGGCGCGTCTGGGCGTGGACGTCCCCGCCGGTGTGGTCGAGGACTACGAGAAGGTCCTGGAGCAGGTGGACCTGGCCTCCATCGCCGAGCGCGAGCGGGTCACCCGCCACGACGTGAAGGCCCGTATCGAGGAGTTCAACGCCCTCGCCGGGCACGAGCACGTGCACAAGGGCATGACCTCGCGGGACCTGACCGAGAACGTCGAGCAGCTCCAGGTGCGCGACAGCCTGCTGCTGGCGCGCGACCGGGTGGTGGCGCTGCTGGCCCGGCTGGGGAGGCTCTCGGCCGAGTACGGCGAGACGGTGATGGCGGGCCGCTCCCACAACGTGGCGGCGCAGGCCACGACGCTCGGCAAGCGGTTCGCGTCGATCGCCGACGAGGTGCTGGTCGCCCACGGGCGGCTGGAGGAGCTCATCTCCCGCTACCCGCTGCGCGGGATCAAGGGCCCGGTGGGCACCGCGCAGGACATGCTGGACCTGCTGGGCGGGGACCGCGCCGCGCTCACCGCGCTGGAGGACGAGGTGGCCTCCCACCTCGGGTTCGAGCGGCGGTTCACCAGCGTGGGCCAGGTCTACCCGCGCTCGCTGGACTTCGAGGTGCTGACCGCGCTGGTGCAGCTGGCCGCCGGGCCCTCGTCGCTGGCCAAGACCATCCGCCTGATGGCCGGGCACGAGCTGGTCACCGAGGGGTTCGCCGAGGGCCAGGTGGGTTCCTCGGCCATGCCGCACAAGATGAACACGCGCTCCTGCGAGCGGGTCAACGGGTTGACCGTGGTCCTGCGCGGATACGCGTCCATGGCCGGTGAGCTGGCCGGGGACCAGTGGAACGAGGGCGACGTGTCCTGCTCGGTGGTGCGCCGGGTGGCCCTGCCGGACGCGTTCTTCGCCTTCGACGGGCTGGTCGAGACGATGCTGACGGTGCTGGACGAGTTCGGCGCCTTCCCCGCGGTGGTCTCCGCCGAGCTCGACCGCTACCTGCCGTTCCTGGCCACGACCAAGATGCTCATGGCCGCGGTGCGCGCCGGGGTGGGCCGCGAGACCGCCCACGAACTGATCAAGGAGCACGCCGTGGGCTCGGCCCTGGCCATGCGCCAGGAGGGTGTGGGCAACCGGCTGCTGGACCGCCTGGCCGAGGACGGGCGCTTCCCGCTGGACCGCGCGGAGCTGGACGCGCTGCTGGCGGACCGGATCACCTTCACCGGTGCCGCCGCCGACCAGGTGGCCGCCGTGGTGGGGCGGATCGACCAGATCGTGGCCGCGCACCCGGAGGCTGCCGCCTACTCCCCCGGTTCGATCCTGTAGGGGCTTCGGGCCTGTGCGGCAGGGGCTCGGGACGGCGCCGCGGCGCCGTCCCGAGCCCCTCGCCGTGTGCGTGTGCGGGCGGACGTGCGGCGACGCGTGTATGACCCAGTTCACCGCCGCTAACACTCGGTCCGAAAGTTAACGCCTATTACGGTTGTGCTGTCGGCACGCCCAACCCCCGATCCCCTCGGAGCACCCATGATCGACCCCGAATCCTTCGGTACCGCGCTGTGGACCGTGCTGGTCGTCGCCGCGGTCGTCGTCGCCTTCGGGCTGGCCGCCCTGTCGGACATGGCCATGCGCCGCCGCGAGGACCGTGCCGCGCGCACCTCCGCGGGGCGCGGCGGACCCGTCACGGCGCGGGCGGACGAGCGGGACAGGGTGAACGGGAGCGGGCCCGCCAGCGGCGGGGGCTCCCGCATCTGAGGCCGGCTCCGCCCGCGCGGAGGGAGGTGCCTCCGGCCCCTGCCTCCGGTGACGGCGTCCGCCCGGTCCGGTCGCACCGCTCACGCCACCAGGCGGGCGAACAGCTCCGGGTCGGCGTTGCCCCCCGAGACGACCGCGACCGTCTCCTGCGGGCGGCCGGGAACGGTGGGCACACGGCCCGCCAGGACCGCGGCGGCGGCCAGGGCCCCGCTGGGTTCGGCGACCAGGCGCGCCCCGTGGGCGAGGGCCGCGACGGCGCGGGCGATCTCCTCCTCCGTCACGGTGACGACTTCGTCCAGGCGGGCGCGCAGGTGGGCGAAGGTCAGCTCGGACAGGCACACGCGCACCCCGTCGGCCATGGTGCGGTGGGTGCGCTCGGGCGGCCAGGTGACCAGGCTCCCTGCGCGCAGGCTCTCGGCGGCGTCCGCGGCCAGCTCCGGTTCCACCCCCACGACGCGGACGCGGCGCGAGTCTCCGGCGGCCAGCGCGGCGGTGGCCACCCCCGAGGCCAGTCCGCCTCCGCCGACGGGCACGACGACGGTCGTGACCTCGGGCGACTGCTCCAGGATCTCCAGGCCGACGGTGCCCTGTCCCGCGATGACGTGCGGGTCGTCGAAGGGCGGGACGAGGGCGAGCGCCTCCTCGTCCCGGAGCCGCAGGGCGGTGGCCTCCCGCTGTTGGGGGGCGACCATGACGATGCGTGCACCGAGGGCGCGCATGCGGTCCACCTTCACCTCGGGCGCGCCCTCGGGGACGACGACGGTGCAGGGCACCCCGTGCCGGGCGGCGGCGTGGGCGAGTGCCTGGCCGTGGTTGCCCGAGGAGTGGGTCACCACGCCGCTCCGGCGCTGGGCGGGGTCGAGCAGGGCGACGGCGTTGGTGGCGCCGCGGAGCTTGAAGGCCCCGGTGGGCTGGAGGCTCTCGGGCTTGAGCAGGAACGGCGGCCCTCCGGCGGGGCCCGCCGTCAGCGGGGTGGGCACCACCTCCCCGTGCAGGCGCTCCCGGGCGGCGCGGACGTCCTCCACCGTGATCAGTTCCATGCGCCCTCTATGCCCGGTACCCGGTCCGGCCACGCGTCCGGGCCGGTGACGCACGTGGCCGGGGAGGACGCCGACGCGGTTCCGGCGCCGGGTTCCCGCTCCGCCGGGCCCCTTCCGGTCAGGCCGCTCGGGGGACCCTCCGGTCCCCCATGGCGAAGTGGCGTGCGCCGGGGGCGAGCGCCGCGGCTCCCGGAGCCAGGAAGCAGAGGGCGGCGCACACGGCGAGGACCGCCTCCGCGCCGAAGGCCTGGGTCGCCGGAGCGATCAGCGCGAGTCCGACCGGGGCCAGACCGTAGGAGAAGAGGAAGTCCAGGGAGGAGACGCGGGCGAGCTTGTCGGGCGCGACCTCGCGCTGGGCGGCGGTGAACCAGGGGACGTTGAACAGTTCGATCCCGACTCCGGCCAAGGCGTAGGCGGCGAACACCGTCCACGGGCCCACCGGGAGGAGCAGGCTCAGCGGCGCGAGGCCGTACAGGGCCAGGCCCGCCAGTGCGATCCACCCCTGGGAGGAGGGGCGCCAGCGCCCGATCAGCAGCGCCCCGGCCAGTGCGCCGCCGGTGTAGGCGGTCAGCGCGCCCGCCAGCACCGCCTCGGTGCCGTACGTGTCGCGGCTGACCACGGGGAGCAGCACGCCCGTGGCGGAGTACCCGGTGGCGATCACCGCCGTCAGGGCGCCCAGCCCCGCGAGGAACCACGTGTGGCGCCGGGCCTCGCGCAGCCCCTCGCGGAAGTCGGCGACCAGGGAGGGGCCGCGCGCGGGCACCGCCGCCGGGGCGGGCGCGGCCCGACCCCTGGGCGGTGCCAGGGCGGCGACCGCCCACAGCCCGGCGGTGACCAGGAGGAGGGCGTCCACGCCCAGGACCGTGGAGAGCAGCGCCGTCGCCCCCGGGGCGACCAGGGTGGTGACCCGCACGGAGATGGTGAGCGCCGCGTTGGCGCGCTGGCGCCGCGGCTCGTCCACGACCTCGGCGGTCAGCGCCTGGAAGGCGGGCCTGCAGGCGCCCTGGCCCGCGCCCACGGCCGCCGCGGCGACGGCCGCGAGCGCGAGGGCGCCGGTCGCCACCCCCGCGGCGACCAGCGGCGTGGCCGCCGCCGCGAGGATCCCGGCCCACAGCACCACCGCGCGGCGGGAGAGCCGGTCGGCCAGCAGGCCGCCGAGCGGCAGCGCGAGGAGGAACCCGCCGGTACGGGTGGCCAGGAGCAGGCCGAGCCCCATGGCGGTGAGCGTTCCGTCCAGGACGGCCAGGCCGAGGATGAACGGCATGGCCCACGTGGCCAGCCCCGAGGCGGTGCTCCCCGACCACAGGCGCAGGAAGGCGGGGTCCGAGAGCACGTGCGCGCGCGGTGGGGCCGTGGGCCCGGCGCCGGTCTGCTGGGTGTGGGCCACGTCTCTCCACGTCCTCTCCGCGGGTGGTCACCGGCGGGGCGCGCTGACGCCGCCCCCGCCCGGGCGCGTCCGCGGGAGGGCCCGCCCCGACGGGCGGTGTCCACCGGACACACCCCGGGGACGCGAACTCCGACCCCGCTAATGACAATGGTTATCGTTTTATCTACAATAGCGCGCGGACTCCGGTACTCAGAACGTCCGGCGCTCCCCGTTGGTGTCCCGTGTTACTCCCGATCCCCTTGGAAGGACGACCGTGGACCGCTCCCTCGTGGACCAACTGCCCCCACCGCTGCCCGCCGAACAGATCCTCGCCGTCAATCCGCCGAGAAAGGACCTGCACACCACCCGCTCCTACACGTGGAACGGATGGGAGTTCGAGGTGCCGCCCGGCGTCTTCCTCCCCGGCGGGACCAGCAGGATGGTCCACCAGCGCATCCTGGAGGACGACATCGACGTGCGCGGACGGCGCTACGCCGCCATGGGCGTGGGCCTGGGCGTGGAGGCCGTCGCCGCCGGGGCCCGCGGCGCCGACCGGGTCCACGCCGCCGACGTCCACGCCCCCAGCGTCGAGGCCGCCGCCCGCAACTTCGCGCATCTGCTCCAGGGGCGCACCGCCACCGAGCTCGTCCCGGTGACCGGCGACATGTTCGAGGGCTTTCCGGACGGGACCGAGGTCGACGTGGTCACCTTCAACCCGCCCGCGGTCAGCCAGGCGGTCAGCACCGACCCCGACGTCGTGCGCAACGTGTGCGTGGGCGCGCCGGTCACGGAGAAGTTCTTCAGCCAGCTGGCCGAGCGCCCGCTCCTGGCCCCCGGCGCGGAGGTCTTCCTCATCGCCTCCAACACCGCCGACCTGCGCCGCATCGTCGGGCACGCGGAGGCCACCGGTTTCCGGGGCGAGGTGCACCACCGGCACGACTGGGGCGACGGGGTCCTGACCTACCTGTTCCGCTTCCGGGAGGAGACCGCGAGATGACCCTCGACGACCTCCTCCGCGACGCCGCCGACCAGGTCGGCGACACCGTGGCCACCAGCGTCTTCTGGCTCCACCACGGCACCCGCCTGGCCGGGGGCGACACCACCTACCTCAACCACTACGTCGCCGTCCGCGTCGGCGGGGCCTTCGGGGCCTGCGCCTTCGAGGACGGGCAGATCCCGCCGGACCTGTGCCGCGAGGCCTCGGGAGCCCCGCTGGCCGAACTGCTCACGCGGGGCCCCCTCCCCCTGCGGGTGGCCGCCCTGGACGCCCACCTCGCCCGCACCGCTCCGCACAGCGAGGACCCCCGGGCCGAGCCGGTCACCCTGCCGGCCGGGACGCCCGAACAGCGCGCGGAGGCCCGGGACGCCGCCGTCGCCTCCCTCGTCCCCATCACCGAGGGCGCGCGGATCGCGCTGATCGGCGTCGTCAACCCCCTCGTGGCCGCCATCCGCGAACGCGGCGGCGAGTGCCTGCCCTGCGACCTCAACCTGCGTACCACCCGGTGGGGCGACCCCGTCTCGGAGTCCATGGAGGAGGTGGTCGACGCGGCCGACGCCGTCGTGGCCACCGGCATGACCCTCGGCAACGGCACCTTCGACCCGATCCTGGCACGGTGCCGGGAGCGCGGCGTCCCCCTGTACGTCTACGCCCAGAGCGCGAGCGCGGTGGCACGCGCCTTCCTCGGCCGCGGAGTCGACGGAGTCTCCGCCGAGCCCTTCCCCTTCTCCCAGTTCAGCGCCGACCCCACGAGGCTCTACCGCTACCGGGCGACCCCGGCGGCCTGAACACCCACGACACCTCCTCCCCGGGCGGGCGCGTGCACCGTCGCGTTCCGATGCGCGCGCCCGCCCCAGCCACCAGTAAGGAGAACGACCGTGGACGAGCACGCCTCCGACGCGATCGGCCGCCCCGACCTCATCGACCTGGGCGGCGGACTGCTGTGCCTGCGGTTCGAGACCCTCAAGGCCCTCTCGGCCGTGGCCGCCGTCCGCCACCTCGTCGAGACCGGCGCCGTCCGCCCCGGCGACACCGTGGTGGACAGCTCCAGCGGCGTCTACGCACACGCGCTGGCACTGGCCTGCCACCGGTACGGACTGCGCTGCCACATCATCGGTTCCACCACCGTGGACCGCACCCTGCGCGTACAGCTGGAGGTCCTGGGCGTGCGCCTGGAGCAGATGGAGCCCAGCGACGACCTGCGCCTGGACCAGAACCGCCGGGTGCGCCGCGTCCGGGAGGTCCTGGCCGCCCACCCGGACCACCACTGGATGCGCCAGTACCACGACCCCGTCCACTACCTGGGCTACCGCGAGGTCGCCGAGATGATCCGACGGGAGACGGCGGGCGCGGACCTCACGCTCGTGGGGGGTGTGGGAACCGGCGTGTCCACCGGCGCGCTGGGCACCTACCTGCGCGAGGCCGATCCGGAGACCCGCCTGGTGGGGGTGCAGCCGTTCGGGAGCGTCACCTTCGCCAGCGACGGCGTGCCCGACCGGGACATCATCATCGCGGGGATCGGCAGCGCCATACCCTTCGGCAACGTCGACCACACCCTCTACGACACCGTGCACTGGACGGGTTTCACGGCGGCCCTGGCCGGGACGGTCGACCTGCTCCGGCGGCACGCCGTGTTCGCGGGACTCTCCAGCGGCGCCGCCTACCTGGCCGCCCGGTGGGAACTGGGGCTCTCCCCCGGCCGGACGGTGGTGTTCGTCGCGGCCGACACCGGCCACCGCTACACCGAGTCGGTGTTCTCCCGCCACCGGGAGGCCGAGGCGGTGGAGGACCTCAAGCCGCTGGACGTCACCGGCACCTCCGAGCTGCGCCTGCCCTGGGCGCGCATGGAGTGGCGCCGGGCCGGGGCCCCGCGCCAGGCGGAGTTCGACCGCACGGCCTGAGCCGGGCGCGCGGGCGCGGCCCGGTGGGGGCCGCGCCCGCGTGCGGGGGCACCGCGTCCGGGGCATCACACCCGCCGCGCCGCCCGGATGGTGCGGCCCGCTCGCCCCGGGCCGGGATAATCGATACCGATGCGTACCGAATGGACACCGGATGACCTGCCCGGACGAGCGTTCTACCAGCTGATGACGGCCGTGATCCTGCCGCGCCCGATCGCGTGGGTCTCCACCACGTCCGAGGCGGGCGTGGACAACCTGGCTCCGCACTCCTTCTTCACCGTCGCGTGCACCCAGCCGCCGATCGTGCAGTTCACCTCGGTGCGACGCAAGGACTCGCTGCGCAACGCGGAGGAGACCGGCGAGTTCGTGGTCAACCTGGCCCCGGAGCCCATGCAGGAACAGGTCAACGCCAGCGGCACCTCCTACCCGCCGGAGGTGAGCGAGTTCGACGCGCTGGGGATCGGGCGCGAGCCCAGCGCGTCGGTGCGCCCGCCCCGGGTGGCGGGCTCTCCGGTGGCGCTGGAGTGCGTGCTGCACTCGACGGTGGGCCTGGGCGACTCGACGGTGGTGTTCGGACGGGTGGTGCGGGTGGCCGTGGACGAGTCGGTGCTGGTGGACGGGCACCCCGAGGCGACCCTGCTGCGCCCGCTGGCGCGGCTGGGCCGCAACGAGTGGTCCACGCTGGGCGAGGTGCGGGCCGTCGACCGGATCCCGTACCGGCCCTGACCGGCGGCCGCCACCGTCCGCCAGCGGTCCCGACCCGGTGTGTGGCCCGCCTCCCGTCAGACCCGCAGGTCCACCTTCGGGAAGGGGAAGGCCGACAACCGGTGCAGGACGCCCGAGGGGTCGCCGCTCCAGTCCATGGCGCGCGTCTGGGCGGCGCTGCGGCGGCCGGTGGCGGCGCGCAGCAGCTCGAAGGCCGTGGCCGACCACTCCAGGTCGGCCCGCTCGCCGAAGACCCATTCCTGGCCGGTGTCCGTCGCCGCCACGCGCACTCCGGGCAGGTCCGGGGACCACGCGCGGGCCGTCGCACCCAGGACGAAGGCGGCCAGTTCGTCGGCGTGCCCGGTCTGGGCCGGCATCCCCAGGGCGCCCCGGACGTCGTTCTCGTGGTGCCACACGTCGACCGCGGGCAGGGAGTAGCGGGCCCTGGTCCGGGTGGCGAAGACCTCCAGCAGCGCCGGGGTGTCCTCGCGCCAGGCCGCGCAGAGCCCGGCGATGTCCAGGTGCTCGCGCTCGGCCACCTGGCGGGCGGTGACGGCGTCGTCCGCCGGGGGCGTGACCCGTTCCGCGGGCACGTCGGCGCAGAGCCCGGCCAGGTGGGCGTAGGTCTGCTGGACGGTCCACGCGGGCAGGGCGGGAACGGGGGTGGCGAGCTGCTCCGCGCTCAGGTCGTCGGCGAGCGCGAGCATGCGCTCCTGGCAGGAGGTGTAGATCTTCGCGGTGTCCATGGCGCCACGGTACCGAACGCTGTTCGGTACCGTGGCGCCGGGACCGCGCGGGCCTCTGCGGCCCTCATGTGGGGGGCAGCGGTCCCTCCGGGATGGTCAGGTCACGGCTCCTGGCAGGACACCTGGGGCTCGATGTTCACGTTCCCCGAGGTGGCGGTGAACCCGAAGCTGGTGCTCTCCCCGGCCGCGAGCGAGCCGTTGTGCGCGGCGTTCGTGGCCTCGAAGTGGGCGCCGTGGTTGACGAGCGAGGCGTTCCAGGCGCTGCTGACCGCCTGGCCGTTGGCGTACACCCAGTCCACCATCCAGCCGTCGGTCCCGTTCTCTCCCGCGGTGACCTCGACCTCGGCCTGGAAGCCGCCCTGCCACTCGTTGAGGACGGTGTACTCGGCCGTGCAGTACTCGCCCTGCGGCGGGTCCGTGGGCTCCGGCTCGGGCTCCGGCTCGGGCTCCGGCTCGGGCTCCGGCTCGGGCTCGGGCTCGGGCTCGGGCTCGGGCTCCGGCTCGGGGTCCGGGTCCGGGTTGCCGCCCGTGCCCCCCTCGAAGACCACGTCGGAGCAGTTGTAGAACGCCTCGGGGCTGTCGGAGCGCTCCCACACCACGTAGATGATGTGCTGGCCCTCCTTGTCGGGCAGGTCCACGTCCCAGTAGTACTCGGCTCCGGCGACGCCGCCGCTGCGCAGCGGCGGGTCGGTGACCTCGTCGATGAGCTCCAGGGAGTCCCAGGTCAGCGCGTCGGTCGCCGGATCGAACCCGTCCTCGGTGACGTAGGTGTAGAAGGTGCCCGGGTGCGCGGCCCAGGCGTTGTGGTGGAACTCCACCGTCGTGTTGGCGGGCAGTTCGGTGGTCGGCCAGTCGGCGCGGACCGCGTTGAAGGACGAGAAGCTGTCGGTGGGGCCGCACAGCTCGCCGTCGGCCACGAACTCCTGGTGGCGTCCGTCGGAGTTGCTGATGAGGTTGCCGAACCAGTTCCAGAACGGGTAGTTGCCGCCCTCGGCCAGCGCGTCGGCGCAGGCGTCGTTGGTCGGCTGGAGCGCGCCGCCGCTGCTGCCGCCGGTGGCGTCCTGGAAGCAGGCGTAGGTGCGGCTGGCCGGATAGGTGAACGCGCCGTGGGCCTGGGCCGTGTCGGGCAGTGCGACGACGGTGGTGCCGACGGCGAGGCCGCCGAGCGCCACGGCCATGGCGAGGGTGCTGCGTGACCGCATGGGCCACTCCAATCTCTGTGGGGGGTGCCCGGCCGCACCGGGTCGGTGCGGCCGGGGGTGGGTCGTCTGTTCCCTCAGCGGGACCAGCGGGTGCGTCGGGTCACTAGGTTGGGGGGCACTGGGTTAGGGGGCACTGGGTTAGGGGCACGGAGTTACCGAAGGCGCGGACAGGTCAGGAGCCGCTGCACGTGAGCTCGGGCGTCGAGACACCGCCGCCGGAGTTGCCGACGAACCCGAAGGAGGTCGACTGCCCCGCCGCCAGCGCGCCGTTGTAACCCACATCGGTCGCGGTCACACTGCCGCCGCTACCGGACACCGACGCGTTCCAGGCGTGCGAGACACTCTCACCGCTACCGAAGGTCCACTCCACGGTCCACCCCGACAGAGCAGCACCCGCCGTCACCGTCACCTGCGCCTGGAAACCCCCCTGCCACTGGTTGGTCACCACATACTCCGCCTCACACTCACCCGACGGCGGATCCGTGGGCTCCTCGGTCGGCGGGTCGGTGGGCTCCTCGGTGGGCGGGTCGGTCGGTTCGGGGGCGCCGCCGTAGACCGGGGCTTCCTCGGCGGTGGCGGCGATGCCGTCGGGGCCGTTGAAGATGCGCTCGCCCCAGGGGGTCAGGCTGTTGACGTCGAAGCCCTCCACCATGTCCAGGTACTCCACGGGACTGCCGTTGCCGCTCCAGGACCAGCCGATGTACCCCAGCCCCAGGCGCTCGGTGTGGGACATGATGGCGTCCTCGTCGGGGTTGCCGTCGGAGTGGTCGTGGCCGAACTCGCCGACGATCAGCGGCAGGCCCGCGTCGACGAAGTGCTCCAGGTAGGAGACGACCGTCGACTCCTGCTGGTAGACGCCGTACATGTGCACGGAGAAGACCGTGTTGGCGTCGGGGTCGGAGTCGAAGACCGACTGGGCGTTGTCGCGCATGACACCCGCCCAGTCCTGGCCCCAGTTCGGCGCGTCCACGACCAGGGTGTGGTCGAAGCCCGCGTCGCGCAGGCGGTTGATGGCGTCGCTGGTGTCGGAGGCCCAGTTCTGGTTGGTCGCGGCGTCGTTGCCGTAGGGCTCGTTGCCGATGTTGACGAGGACGTGGTCCTCCTCGCCCTCGACGGCCTCCTGGACGCGCAGCCAGTAGTCGACGGCCTGGTCGAGTGTGGCGGCCCCGGCCTGTTCGCCGTAGCCGGTGGTGTCGTGCACCTCCAGGACGCAGATCAGCCGGTTGGTCTTGCACTCGTCGACGACGTTGGCCACGTCGGCGGCGGTGTTCTCCGTCCAGCGCTGGCCGCTGCTGAGCACGACGCGGACGGCGTTGGCGCCCAGGGACTTGATGTCGGCGAACGACTGGGTCTCCTGGGTGTACCAGGTGTGGGCGTGGCTGACGCCGCGGATGACGAAGTCGTTTCCGGCGGCGTCGACGAGGCGGCCGTCACTGACGCGGAAGCCGGTGTCGGCGTGCGCGGGCAGCGAGTGCACGAGCAGTGCGGCCACCAGGGTGATGACCGACCCGAGGGCGATCAGCAGGCGTTTGACCATGGGGGGCTCCAGGTAGAAGGGCGGACAACGTTGTCGTGTTGCGGGGTTCCCGCCCTCGCGGGCGGGGACCGGGTGGGCGCCGGGGGTCGGCGGCTGCGGTCCCCCGGCGCCCGGTCCTGACACAGGCGCGGCCTGTTCCGGGGCGGTCGCGTCAGTGTCGTTCGGTTCCGGTCCTCCCCGCGGACGGGGTCAGCCGCCGATCAGGAGCCGCTGCACGTGAGCTCGGGCGTCGAGACACCGCCGCTGGAGTTGCCGACGAACCCGAAGGAGGTCGACTGCCCCGCCGCCAGCGCGCCGTTGTAACCCACATCGGTCGCGGTCACACTGCCGCCGCTACCGGACACCGACGCGTTCCAGGCGTGCGAGACACTCTCACCGCTACCGAAGGTCCACTCCACGGTCCACCCCGACAGAGCAGCACCCGCCGTCACCGTCACCTGCGCCTGGAAACCCCCCTGCCACTGGTTGGTCACCACATACTCCGCCTCACACTCACCTGACGGCGGATCGGTCGGGTCCGGATCGGGACCGGGTCCGGGGTCGCCGCCGAGCGCCTCGTGGATCGACCAGTAGGCGGGCTTGGGCTGGTAGTTCTCGTCGATGGGCAGCGCCGCGCCCTGGCCCGGGAAGGTACCGGGAACCCAGGAGTGGGCGTCGGTGACGCCCCACACGATCACGCCCGAGCAACCGTCGACCGCGTAGCAGGCGTTGACCACCTGGTCGTAGTCCCTGGCCTGCTGCTCCAGCTTCTGCTGGGTGGCGGGCATCTGGATGCGGATGTCCAGCTCGGTGATCATCACCTCCAGGCCCAGGTCGACGAAGCGCTGGATGTTCTGCTGGATGCTGGAGGGGACCTGTCCCGCGATGAGGTGGCCCTGGAAGCCGATGCCGTCGATCGGCACGCCCTGCGCCAGCAGGTCCCGGACCAGGTCGTAGTAGGCGTCGCTCTTGGCGTTGATCCCGTCGATGTTGTAGTCGTTGATGAACAGGCGGGCGTCGGGGTCGGCCCGGTCGGCCATCCGGAAGGCCTCCGCGATGAAGTCCTCCCCCAGCGTCCGGTAGAAGACCGAGTCGCGGAACCGGGCGTCGTCCCCGATCGGCTCGTTGACCACGTCCCAGGTGGCGATGTCGTCGCGGTAGCGCCCCACGGTGGTGCTGATGTGGGTGTCCATGACGTCCAGCAGCTGGTCCTCGGTGAAGGTGCCGTCCCTCACCCACGGGGGCAGCTGGCTGTGCCACACCAGCGTGTGGCCGTGGACCAGCTGGTCGTTCTGCTGGGCGAAGTCCACGATGCGGTCGGCGTTGGTCCAGTTGAACTGCCCGGGCTGGGGCTGGACGGTCTCCCACTTGAGGTCGTTCTCGTGGGTGACGGAGTTGAACTCGGTCGCGGCGGTCTGCGCGTAGGCCGCCTGGTTCAGGTGCTGCGGCGCGACCGCGGTACCCATGCGCAATCCGCGCTGGTCGGCGAGTTCGCGCAGGGTGGCCTGCTGGGCCCGGGCCGCCTCCTGCGCCGTGAGCGCGGTGTCCTCGGCGTGGGCGGCGGCGGTCAGACCGCCTGTGACGAGGCTGAGGGCGAGGGCGACCGCGGCCGCGGCCCCTCCCCGGAGCCGTCTTCGCCCCTTGGTGACCGACATGGTGCTCCTTTCTTCTGTGGGGGTCGGGGGCGGGCGCCGGCGGCGCCCGCCCCCGTGCGGCTACGGCCGGTCAGGCGCCGTCGCCGAACAACTCGCCGTGGGTGGCGAGGGCTGTGGCCACGTCCACCTGCGCCCAGAAGCGGTGGTAGGTGAACTCGGGCACCGGCCCCCCGTTGAGGTACTCCTCGACCTGGGGCCAGTTCGGGTCGTCCTCGTAGAAGGACCGGATCGACAGGAACGTGGAGTCGGAGTTGACCGGGTCCCCGTTGGGCATCTGGCCGGTCCATCCCCCGGGGATGTAGAGGCCGCCGTCGGGGGCGCCGAACTCGTCGTCGAAGCGGGCGTAGTCGGCCCGCGTCTCGGGAACGGCGACGCCCAGGTCGTCCTGGTTGGCCAGGAGGGCGTCGAGCAGGCCCTCGGCCATCGCGCGGGACTCGGTGTCACCGGTGGCGGCGGCGTAGTGCATGAGGGTCTTGGCCAGGCCCGCGGCGATGCCGACGTCCTGTCCGTGCGAGACGACCTCGACCCTCAGGTCGGGGTTGCCCGTGGACTCGCCGGTCCAGGTGTCGGGCTGGCCGCTCCACTCCATGTCGGCGGGGATGGCGAACTCGCCGTTCTCGCCGACGGTGGTGTTGGCGATCGCCCAGGGGATCCAGTCGTCCAGGATGCCCCCGGCGCGCTCGTCGCCGGTGATGCGGTAGTACTCGGCGACCCGCTCCATGTCCCAGACCTGGAAGCCGAACCAGCGGTTGGACGGCGGGTCGTGCCAGACGGGCTTCTCGTCGTAGAACATGCCGTGGAAGGTGGGCGTGCCCGAGGGCGGCTGGGCGTAGGTGCCCTCCCAGCTGTTGGTCGCGCCGCCCGCGATGCCGCCGTCGGAGGACTGGAGCCACTCCAGGAACTCCAGCTGGCGGTCGAGGCTGGTACCCCAGTCCTCGGTTCCGGTGGCCGACTCCGGCTGGAGCGCGGACACCTCCGAGAGCGCGTAGGCCGCCATCACGTTCTGGTAGCCCTGGTGGGCGGAGGATCCGCCGATGCGCCAGGCCCAGGGGTACTCGGCGCTCTCCAGCGCGCCGCCCCAGGAGTAGTACCAGGCCATGAGGTAGTGCGCGGAGTCCTTGCCCGATCCGGGCGGGCAGGACTGGGGGTCGACGCAGTCGCCGATCTCCTTGAAGTACTTGTCGAACATGGCGTAGCGCAGGTAGTCGCCCATCATCGCCGCGTTGGAGACGTTCTCGGCGATCGCGCCCTCGTTGCCCTGCTCCGAGGCCCACTGGTGCGCCAGGTAGGCCACCTGCACGGCCCGCGCGTCGGCGTCGGGGGCGTTGGTGTAGCGCCACTGCTCGGAGTAGTTGTCGTCGTCGGTGAACAGGTCGAGGAACCCGTTCTCGCCGCCGTGCTCGAAGGTCTCGCAGGACGGGTGCGGCACGGTCTCCCAGACCGACTCGTTGGAGCCGCGCTGGAAGGTGTTGATGTAGGCGGGGGCGTCGTCGGTGCCGTCGCCGCAGAACCCGTAGCCGTAGGTGTTGTCCACGTCCAGCAGCCAGTGCATGCCGTAGACCTCGTCGGTGCCGTAGGTGCTGCTCAGCTCCTGGGCGAGCGGGTCCTGTCCCGCCTCGACCGAGTCGTCCAGCGCCATCGGGTAGTCGCTCGGGTCGAGCGACTCGGGGATGTAGGTCGCCGGGGCCGACGGGTCGTAGGAGCCGTTCGTGGGCTGGTCGGCCGTGCCCGGGATGATGAAGGCCTCCATGGACTCCCACGCGGAGTTGAAGGGCTCCCAGTCGCCGGTGATCCTGCCGTAGGTCGCCTCCAGCCACAGGTAGTAGCTGTAGGCCTCGGAGGTGGTGGCGTGGCCGTGGTCGGGCGCCTCCACGATCAGGGTCTCCACCGAGTGGTACGGCACGAGGAGGCCGTCGAACTCGCGGAAGTAGCCGCTGTCGGGGTCCTTGATCTTGTCGTACTGGGTGAGGAACTCCTCCTCGTAGGCGTTGGCGGCGCCGGAGAGTTCACGCACGGTGACCACCACGGGGTCGTAGCCCTCGGCGGAGACGGTGAACTCGGCCTGGGCGGGTTCGCCGGAGCCGTCGCCGGAGGAGGCGACCGTCACCTCCTGGGCGGTGTCCCAGTCGGCGTCGCCGAAGGTCAGCGAGGCTCCCGAGGCCACCGACAGGGTCTCACTGCCGGAGGTGCGCTCCACGCTGACGGCGACGTCCTCGGCGGGCGCCTCGGACAGGGCCACGTCGAAGGCGGCCTCGCCGCCGGGCTCCAGGGTGACCGAGTCGGGGTCCACGACCAGGGTCGGGTCCTCGGGTTCGGGCTCCTCGTCCTCGCCCGCGCAGTCCAGACCGTTGAGGGTGAACTCCGTGGGTACCTCGTTGGCGCCGCTGTAGGTGGCCTGGAAGCCGAACGTCGCGGTCTGTCCGGAGGCGAGGCCGGACGCCCAGGAGGGGCCGCTGGCGGTCACGGAGCTGCCGCTCTGGGAGACCTGCGCGTTCCAGCTGTTGCTGATGCTCTGGTTGCCGGAGAAGTCCCAGCCCAGCGTCCAGTTGGAGACGGACTCGGCCTCGTTGGTGACCGAGACCTCGGCGGTGAAGCCCGAGCCCCAGTCGTTGAGCTGGTAGTCGACGGAGCAAATCGGTGCGGCCTGCGCGGGCGCGGCCGGAAGGAGGGCGGCTAGGAGCACCGCGCCGAGGAGCGCGGGCGCGGGTCTGCGCCAGCGCGCCGTGCGGCGCGGGCCGGGGCGGGGGGTGGTCACGTGTCCTCCTCGGACAGGTTCTCCGTTCCCCGCCGCGGGCCCCGCTCGCCGGAGGACGGCGTCGGGGCGGAGCTCTCCGAGGGGGAGTCGGCGGGACCGGAGTGCGGGTGTGGGGGGAGGGAGCCGGGTACGACGCTGTGACCTGCGGCTCGTTGCCCAGGGTCGGGCCGGTGTGCGTCCGGTGGTTTTCCGGAATTCGGACGCCTGTTTTGCGCACACCTTGCGGGAGCGCTCCCAGGCATCGTGGGGCGAAGTTAACATCCACGACACACGGAGACAACGGGTGCAACCGTGGTGACTACTCGTTAAGTTCCCGGGGCCCCGGGGCGGGCCGGACCGCCCCGGGAGACCTTGGGGCGCAGCGCGGAGCGGAGGCGCCCGCCCGTGTCGGACGGTCCCTCCCACACTCACCGCACCGCCTGTGGCGGCCGCCGGTCCTACTGGACGGGCGGGTGGGCGTTGGCCAGCAACTCCTGGAACTGCGCGGAGAACGGGTGCCCCGGGATCGGAGCGTCGGGCAGCGCACCGTCGTCGTTGGGCTGGTGGTCGACCCCGCAACCGGCCGCGGCGCCAGCGGGGGCGGACACGGCCGCGGCCGATGCGGCACCCATGGCCAGGGCCGGTGTCGCGGCGGGACCGCGCCGCGCGTCCGGACGCCCGTCCGGGACGCGCAGGTTTCCGCTCATCTGTTCGCCGGGCGTGGACACCCCATCCTTCGGGGCGGGGAGGATGCACCCTCTCCTTCCTGTCGCTCTCTGTTGGATTCGACCCACGCGGCCGCAGGGCGGTCGCTGCGGTGTGTGCCATGACCAGGAAGAGCGTGAAGCGGGCGTTTCGGTACCGCTTCCACCCGACCGGCGCGCAGGCGGCTGAGCCGTCGCGCACGTTCGGGTGCGTGCGCCTGGTCCACGACCGTGCTCTGGCCGAACGCACCAACGCTTGGCACGCCGAGCAGCGACGGCTCTCCTACGCCGACTCCTCCGCGGCCCTGACCGCGTGGAAGAGGACCGGGGAATGGTCGGCGGTTGTGCCGGAGGGACGAGAGTGTCGGGACGGGGGCCGCCGACTGTTGCGTGGAATCCGGGTGGTGCGGGTGGTGCGAGGGGCACGTCGTTCTCCGGGGAGGGTGTCGCGACGCGGGGGGATGTCCGCATGAGTGGGAGCGCTCCCAAAACAGGAGCGCGGGGGTGGGATGGACTGGGGGGACGTGGACGCTCGCGCTCCCGCGTGCGACCCGGGTCGCATGTGACCCAAAACACTCGGGAGCGCTCCCATGAGAATAACCGCCGTCGCTTCACATGTAAACACCCCGTAAAGAACAGTGTTCGGTATGTCCTGCGGCCTCGGCGAACCCCTGCGCCGCAGTGGAAGCGCGCACTTCCCACCCCGCCACGGCGCCCGCCGGGAATAGCCGTGACGGGCCCGCCGTTCCTCTGGTAGTTTCGCCAATAAACTACTTCTCAAGAAGCTTTTTGCTAGGGGGACAGATGGCGACCCGCACACTGGTGACCGTCTCGGCCGGGATGAGCACGCCCTCCTCGACCCGCCTACTCGCCGACCGGCTGACCGCCGCCGTCGAGGCGTCGCTGCGCGAACGCGGCGACGAGGTCCGCACCCGCACCGTGGAGCTGCGCGAGGTGGCGCACGACATCGTCAACGCGATGACCACCCGGGTGCCCACCGGTGAGCTGCGCGGTGTACTGGAGGACGTCGCCGGAGCCGACGGGATCATCGCGGTGACCCCCGTGTTCAACGCCTCCTACAGCGGCCTGTTCAAGTCCTTCTTCGACGTGGTCGACCCCGAGGACCTGGACGGCACGCCGGTGCTGATCGGCGCGACCGGGGGCAGCCCGCGCCACTCGCTGGTGCTGGAGCACGCGCTGCGGCCGATGTTCGCCCACACCCGCTCGGTGGTCGCGCCCACCGGCGTGTACGCGGCCTCGGAGGACTGGGGCTCGGGCGAGGGCGGCGGCCGCGAGCTGACCCGGCGCGTCGAGCGCGCCGGGCGCCAGCTCGCGGCGCTGGCCGCGGACCACTCCCCCGCGGCCGGGGACCCCTACGAGGAGCCGGTCCCCTTCGCCGACCTGATGTCGGGCCTGGGCGTCTAGCTCCCGCCCGCACGCCGCCCGCCCCGGGTCACCAGGGGACGGCGCCCTCGTCGTCGAAGAAGCCGCCGCGCGGCCCGTCGTCGGGCAGGGTGGCGAGCCGGATCGCGACCGCCGCGCCCTGCTCGGGCGACCGAGGCGCGTTGAACCCGGTGAAGTCGGTCGCCACGTAGCCCGGGCAGGCGGCGTTCACGATGACGTTCGTGTCGGCGAACCGGCGGGCGTACTGTGCCGTGACGCTGTTGAGCAGGGTCTTCGACGGCGCGTACGCGGCCATGACCGGGCCGGTCCGCAGCGTCAACGAGCCCATGTTGCTCGACATGTTGACGATGCGCGGCGAGTCCGCGCGGCTGAGCAGCGGGAGCATCGCGTTCGTCACCCGCACGACCCCGAACACGTTCGTGTCGAGGACGGTGCGGACGACGTCGAGGTCGAGCGTGGTCGGATCCTGCGCGCCACCGTCGGTCCGGCCGGAGATGCCCGCGTTGTTGACGAGAACGTCGAGCCGCCCCGCCCTCTCCTCGACCGTCGCCGCCGCGGCGGCGACGCTGTCGTCGGAGGTGACGTCGAGGGCGACCCCGAACGCGTCGACCCCCTCTGCGCGCAGGCGCTCGACGGCCTCTCCTCGCCTGGTGTCGTCGCGGGCTCCCACCGCGACCGTGAAGCCCCTCTTCCCCAGGCCCTCGGCGATGGCGAAACCGATTCCCTTGTTCGCGCCGGTGACCAGCGCGGTCTTCGTGTCGTTCACGAGGTCCATGCTCGTGGGAGCGTGCACATACCGTCCAATACCGGCTCGGTCCGCCGCGATACCCCCCGGGTATCGGTCAGTAGGCTGCTCGTGTGGACGATCTCGAAACCCGCGAGCTCCGGTACTTCGTCGCCGTCGCCGAGGAGCTGCACTTCGGGCGCGCCGCCGACCGGCTCGGTATCGCGCAGCCCCCGCTCTCGCGCGCGATCCGCCAGCTGGAGCGTCGGCTCGGCGTCCGGCTCCTCGACCGCGACAGCCGCGGCGTGGCGCTCACCGACGCCGGCGGGGTGCTGCTCCGGGAGGCCGGATCCGCCCTCGACGCGGTCGCGGCCGCCGCGCGCCGGACGCGACGCGCCGGGGACCCGAAGCGGCCGCTGGTGCTCGTGACGAAGGCCGGGGCGTCCCATGAGCTGCTGCGCAGGCTCCTCGACGCGGCGGGGAGCGTGCCCGGCGCGGCACCGGTCGAGGTCCTCCTGTGCGAGGTCGGCGAGCAGGCGGGGCTGCTCCGCGACGGGAGCGCCGACGTGGCGCTCATGCACCGCCCCTTCGACGACCTCACCGGGTTCGACACCGAGGAACTCCTCGTCGAGGGCCAGGTCGCGATCCTTCCCGCCGGACACCCGCTCGCCGCACGCGACCAGCTCACGCTGGCGGAGGTCGGCGACGTGCCGGACCTGCCGATCGCCCGGTGGCCCCGGCTCGACGGGACCTACCCGGACGGTCCCGGGCCGGAGGTGCGCACCCAGTCACAGCTCGCCCAGCTCGTGGCGCTCGGCAGGACGCTGCTCGTCATCCCCGCCTCCAGCCGCGCCTGGCAGTGGCCCGAACACGTCGCGGTGCCCGTCGTCGACGCGCCGGAGGCCACCACGGTGATCGCGTGGCCGTCGAGCAGCCGCTCCCGGGCGGTCGCCTCACTCGTCCGCGCGGCGGCCGGACTCCGCGGAGCCGCGCCGCGCGGCGGCTCCGGACCGTCCGGGCGGAGCCCGTCGCTCTCCCCCGCCACGGTCGGGAACGGCTGAGGCCGGGGCCGACCCGTCGTCCGTCCGCGCCCCACACACGGACGGACGACGGGCGCCCCGCCCGCGGTCAGCTCCCGTACTCGGCGCGGATGCGGTCGGCGAAGCGGGCGAAGTCGGCCCCGTACAGGAAGGCCGAGCGCATGGTGCCG
The DNA here is from genome assembly GCF_012396365.1 of Nocardiopsis alborubida. GTDB lineage: Bacteria > Actinomycetota > Actinomycetes > Streptosporangiales > Streptosporangiaceae > Nocardiopsis > Nocardiopsis alborubida. The sequence continues at coordinate 165,653 of NZ_JAAXPG010000016.1, forward strand.
TGGTCGGCCGCCCCCCGGCCCGCGATGTCGAAGGCGGTGCCGTGGTCCACCGACGTGCGCAGGACCGGCAGGCCCACCGTCACCGAGATCGTCCCGTCGAAGTCGAAGGTCTTGGCCGCGATGTGGCCCTGGTCGTGGTACTGCGAGAGCACCCCGTCGTAGTGGCCGGTCAGCAGGCGGTGGAAGACCGAGTCCGCCGGGACCGGTCCGACCACGTTCGCGCCCGAGGCGCGCGTCCGCTCCACGGCCGGGGCCAGGTGGCGGATCTCCTCGTCGCCGAAGGCGCCGTTCTCGCCGCCGTGCGGGTTGATCGCCGCCACCGCCAGGGTCGGCTCGTCGTGGCCGAACACGCGCAGCGCGGTGAGCGCCTCGGTGATCGCCCCCACCTGCTGCTCCTCGTTGATCCTGTCCAGCGCGCCGCGCAGCGAGACGTGCCGGGTGGCGAAGAAGATCTTCTTGCCGCGCACCACGAACATGGTGTTCTGGCGGGTGACGCCGGTCAGCTCGCCGAGCATCTCGGTGTGGCCGAGGTGGCGGCTCCCCGAAGCCCAGATGGCCTCCTTGTTGATGGGCCCGGTGACGATCCCGTCCACGCGCCGCTCCATCGCCGCCCGCGTGGCCACCTCGATCGCGCGGACCGCCGCGGCCCCCGCGCGCGCGTCGACCCTGCCCCACTCCAGTTCGGTGTCGCCGAGTTCGCCGGTGTCGAAGCAGTCGACCACCCCCTCCTGCTCCGGCGGCAGGTCCCAGGAGGACACGGCGCGCACCCGCACGTCCAGGCCCAGGACGGTGGCCGCGCGGCGCAGCACGGCGGGGTCGGCGACGACCACTCCGCGCGCGGGGGCGGTGGCGCCCACCTCGGCCAGGGTGCGCACGGTGATCTCGGGGCCGATGCCGACGGGGTCTCCGACGGTGACGGCCAGGGTCGGGCGTTCAGTCATCTTCTCTTCTCCCGCTCGGGATCCGCGCGGACACCCCGCGCAGCCTGTCGTTGACCGTGTCGCGCAGCCGCGCCAGGCAGCGCGCGATGGTGTCCTGATCCCCGACCAGTCCTCCCTTGGTGATGATCGGGGTGCCCTCCAGCGGCCCGCCGTCCAGACGGCCGTGCACGGCCAGCGGGACGAGTTCGCCGCCCACGTCCAGGGCCCGCACGTCCAGGGCGGCGAGCAGGGCGGAGGTGACGTCGCCGCCGCTGGAGAACAGCGCGCTGGGGCGGGCCCGGGCGACGGCCCCGGCGACCAGCGCGGCGAGCATGCCGGGCATGGCCCTGCGCGCCTCGGCCGGAAGGCGTACGACGTCCTCGGCCGAGGCGCGGGTGCGCACGACCACGGCCGCGGGGAAGGAGTTCCGGGCCAGGGCCCGGGCCAGGAGCCGCGCGACCTCGTCCCGGTGCCCGGGGTCGGACGTGAAGCGCTGGGCGTCGACGTCGACGAACTCCGCCGAGGGGTCCTCGGCGACGGTGTCGAGCTGGCGCCGGGTCAGCTCGGTCGCGCTGCCCACCACCGCCAGGACCGGCCCGGGGTCGGGTGTGGTGCCGCGCAGCCCCAGCTCGCGGGCGAGCAGCGCCCCGAACGGGCCGGGGTCGGCGGCCACCCAGACGGTGCCGTCCCGGCGGGAGGCCGCGGCCACCGCCCGGGCGATGCCGGCCAGGTGCTCCTCGGTCACGGCGTCGCACAGCACGACGGGTTCGTCGCCCGCGAGCAGTTCCCCGACGAGGTCGGCGCGGGTGACCCGTCCCAGGGACAGGTGCCGCACGGCCAGTGCGCTCTGCTCGGCGACCAGGTCGGCGACCACGCTGGTGCGGACCGGGTTCAGCGGGTCCAGTGCCAGCTGGGTGCGTTCCAGGGGGACCCCGTCGAGCAGCTGGACGCCGTCGACGGTGATCCGCCCGGAGGCGGGGTGGGCGGGGGCGAAGAGCACACGGACGCGCACTCCGGACGGCGTGCGCTCGCGCACCGCCCGCCAGGCGGCCTCCAGCTCGGCGCCGACGTTGCCGCGCAGGGTGGTGTCGGTGCGCTTGACCACCAGGTCCACCGGCCAGAGCCGCGCCACGGTGGCGGCGACGAGCCCCGCGGCCTCGGGGGCGGGCAGGTGGCGGCTGTCGAGGTTGGCCACGACCGCGTCGTAGGCCGGGGCCGCCTCGGGGGCGTGCCCGGTGTCCACCGAGGCCACGCGCATGCCGGTCTGGGCGAAGCGCGCGCCGGTGGCGTTGGCTCCGGTGAGGTCGTCGGCCAGGACGAGGATTCGCGCCACGGGTACCCCCTATCCCAGCACCAGGGCGGCGACGCACAGCAGCGGCAGGCTGGCCAGCCACAGCACGGTGGTCATCCCGCTCCACATCCTCATGGCGGCGCCGCCGGACAGGCCGGTGAACCGGGTCACGACCCAGAAGTAGGAGTCGCTGACATAGGAGAAGACGAAGGAACCGGCGCAGGCGGAGGCCACGGCGAGCGCGGGGTTGATCCCCGCCGCCGCCACGATCGGGGCGCTGAGGGTGGCGGAGGTGATGATGGCGACGGTTCCCGAGCCCTGGGCCAGCCGGACGAACGTGGCGATCACGAACGGCAGCAGGAACATCGGCACGGGCCAGCCCGAGACGGCGTCGGCGAGCGCGTCGCCCACGCCGGAGGCGCGCAGGACCTCGCCGAAGGCCCCTCCGGCGCCGGTGATGAACACGATCATCCCGGCCGAGGCGGCGGCCGCGGTCAGCCAGGAGACGACCTCCCCGCGCCCGGTCCCCCGGGGCGGCAGCGTGTAGACGGCGACGACCAGCCCGATGACCAGGGCGATGGCGGGGTTGCCGAGGAAGGCGAAGACACCGGCGACCGCACTGCCCTCGGCGAGCGCGCCGGTGAAGGTGTTGCCGACGATGAGCAGCAGGGGCAGCAGCAGCGGGACGGAGGCGGTCAGCGCGCTCACGCCCGGGTCCGGGGGCTCCTTGCTGATGTCGCGTCCGGCGCCCGGGGCCGCGCTGCCGGACCCGGCGGCGTTCTCGGGGACGAGGCCCGGCTCCACGCTCGCCTCCAGGCGGGGTCCCATGTAACGCGCGTAGACCACCACGACCGGGACGAGCAGGATCGACATGGCCCCGCCGAGCAGGACGGTGGTACCCAGGTCGGCTTCGAGGAGCCCGACGGCGGCGAGCGGGCCGGGCGTGGGCGGGACCAGGTGGTGGGTGATGGACAGCCCGCCCGCCAGGGCCAGGCTCATCACGACCAGCGGTCTGCCGTAGCGCCTGGCCAGGGAGCGGGCGAGCGGGTGCAGGATGACGAAGCCCGAGTCGCAGAAGACGGGGACGGACACGACCGCGCCGGTGGCGGTCATCGCCACGTCCTCGCGGCCCTTCCCGGCCATGCGGACGAAGGCCTTGGCCAGGGCGTCGGCGCCGCCGCTGCGCTCCAGGACGGTGCCGATCATCACGCCCAGGGCGATGACGATGCCGATTCCGGCGAGGGTGTTGCCGAAGCCGGTGGTCAGGTGCTCCACCAGCTCGGGGGCGGGGACGCCCGCGACCACGCCGGTGACCAGGGCTCCGGCGAGCAGACCGACGAACGCGTCCAGCCGGGACCACACGATGAGGGCGATGACGGTGCCGACGCCCAGGAGCAGTGCGGCGAGGAGCTGTACTTCCATACCAGGTGCCTTTCAGGGGGTCATTCCGGTTTCGTGCCCGCGCCGACCGGAACGATGTGGGGGGTGCAGGCGGGATCGGCGTCGAGGGCCTCGCGCTCGCGGGCTCCGATCCCGTCGTCGGTGATCAGGCCGTAGGGTCCGGGGACGACCGCCCAGTACGGGTGGGGGCCGGAGCCGACCTTGGTGGAGTCGGCCACCACGAACACCCGCCGGGCGCTGCGCATCTGGAGCTCCTTGGCTGCGGCGATCTCGGGGCTGGGGCAGTTGAGGCCCCGGCCGGGCAGGAGGCCGTCGGCGCCGATGAAGGCGATGTGCGGGGTGATGCGGTCCAGGACTCCGTGCGCGTAGTCGCCGACGATGGAACCGCGTCTTCGCCGCACGCGCCCGCCGACGACGACGAGTTCGATGCCCTCGGCGTCGTGCAGCGCCGCCATGGGCCCGAGGCCGGAGGTGACCACGGTGGGCCCCGAGCGCCGGGCCAGGCGCTCGGCCACGAAGGTGGTGGTGCTCCCGGCGTCCAGCAGGACGACGTGGTCGTCCTCGACCAGCGCGGCGGCGTGGTCGGCGATGCGCCGCTTGGCGGGGGCGTTGCGCAGGCTCTTCTGGGTCCAGGACAGTTCGGCTCCCGCGGGTGCGGGGACCGCGCCGCCGTGGGTGCGGACCACCTTTCCGGCCCTCTCCAGCTCACCCAGCCCGCGCCGCACGGTGGAGGGGCTGATGCCGAGTTCCCGCGCGAGGTCCTCGACCCTCTGCACGCCGTCGGTGACGGCGTCCAGCAGCCCTTGGTGACGCATGACCACTCCTGCTCGTTTCGCGCATGTGAACAGGGTCATACTGCGCGCTTTACGCAAGAGAAAGCAAGAGGTCAGCGCCAATGTGCTCATAACGCGCATATAACGCCCGGGGAGTGCGGACACGGCCACCGCGCGGAGAACAGCGCGGCCGGGAACGTTTGGGCGGGGCGGCGCACGGCTATGTCGCATACGGCGCCGGAGAGGGCCGCCGCCAGGACTACGGAGCGTGCCGATGAGAAGACAGTTCATCAACGAGCCGGGCGACGTGGTGCCCGAGGCGCTGGAGGGGTTCGCGGCGGCCTGGCCGCACCACGTGCGCCTCAGCGCCGAACCCGCCTACGTCGTGCGCGCCCGCCCGGCCACGGACAAGGTCGCGGTGGTCTCCGGAGGCGGCTCGGGCCACGAGCCCCTGCACGTGGGCTTCGTGGGCACCGGCATGCTCGACGCCGCCGTGCCTGGGGCCGTCTTCGCCTCCCCCACGGCCGTGCAGATCCGGGCGGCCTCGCAGGCCGCCGACACCGGCCGGGGCGTCCTGCACGTGGTCAAGAACTACACCGGTGACGTGCTCAACTTCCGCATCGCCGGTGAGCTGCTGGCCGACGAGGGCGTGCGGAGCGAGATCGTCCTGGTCGACGACGACCTGGCCACCGACACCGGTGACGGCGGAGGTCCGGGCCGCCGGGGCACGGCGGCGGTCGTGGCGGTGGAGAAGGTCTGCGGCGCGGCGGCCGAGCGCGGCGCCGACCTGGCGGAGCTGGCCTCGCTCGGGCGCCGGGTCGCGGCGCGCAGCCGTACCCTGTCCGTGGCGCTGGCCGCGGGCGCCCACCCGGGGCAGGACCGGCCCTCGTTCGAGCTGCCCGGGGACGAGGTCGAGTTCGGCGTGGGCATCCACGGCGAGCGGGCCCGGCAGCGGCGGGCCTTCGGCCCCTCCCGCGAGCTGGTGCCGCCGATGGTCTCGCCGCTGGTGGAGGCGTTGGGGCTGGGGCGCGGGGACCGGGTGATCGCCATCGTCAACGGTCTGGGCGCCACACACGACCTGGAGCTGTACGGGGTGTTCCGCGAGGTGCGGCGCGTCCTGGAGGACGCCGGGATCGGGGTGGCCCGTTCGCTCGTGGGGTCCTACGTGACCTCCCTGGACATGGCGGGCTGCTCGGTCACCCTGGTGGAGGCCGACGACGAGGTGCTGGAGCTGTGGGACGCTCCGGCCGCCACGCCCGCGCTCACCTGGTAGAACGTCCGTCCCACCACAATTCCGCACGGGAGCACCGGCATGGCAGAGCAGCTCAGTCCCTCCGACGTCGAGCGGTGGGTGCAGGCCTTCATCGGCGCGGTCGAGGAGGAGGGCGGGTACCTCACCGACCTGGACCGCCGCAGCGGCGACGGCGACTTCGGCACCAACATGACCACCGCGCTGCGCCGCACGCGCGCGGCCCTGTCCGACACCGCCGCCACGGGCGCGGCCGGGCAGCCCTTCGAGGTGATGGCGGAGACCTTCCTGGGCCACAGCGGCGGCACCAGCGGCCCGCTGTTCGGCATGTGGTTCCGCGAGTTCGCCAAGGCGGGCGCCGGAGCGCAGGCCTTCACCCTGGCGATGGTGGCCGAGGCCACCGCGAACGGGTGGGCGACCCTGCACCGGCTGGGGTCGGCCGAGGTCGGGGACCGCACCATGGTCGACGCCATCGCCCCGGCGTCGGAGGCCCTGGCCGGGGCGGTCGACGGCGGCGCGGGGCTGCACGCCGGGCTGCGGGCGGCGGCGGAGGCCGCGCGGGAGGGCGCGGACGGCACCAGCGACCTGCTCGGCCGCCGGGGGCGCACCAGCTACGTGGGCGATGCGGCCCTGGGCAGCCCGGACCCCGGCGCGGTGACCGTCGCCCTGTTCTACCGGGCGGCGCAGGGGGTCGTCGAGGTCTGAACCGCGGTCGGCCGTGCGCCCGCGCGGGGACGTGCGGCCACGGCTCCACGCCCCCGGGCGGGCGCGCGGCGAAGGGCCCCGGCCCGCTCAGGCTCCGCCGAGGTACTCGACGAAACGCACCCCGATCTCACCCGGGCCGCAGCTCACCCCGACCATGCGGCCGGTGAACCCGCCCGCGACCTCGGTCGACAGGTAGCGCCCGTCGATCCGGGCCAGCTCCGTGGCGCCTTCCGGGGTGCGGACCGCGGCGACGACCACGTCCGGTCCCCGTTCGCGGCTGTACTCGGGCGCCGTCGGCGGCACCACCCGCAGTTCGAGCACCGTGTCCGGGGTCAGGGGCGCCTCCCCGAGCACGGTGGTGAGCGGTCCGACCCGGGCGACGGCGCGCACCCGCGTGCCCTCGACCTCCAGGGCGAACCGGTGGGCGGGGTCGACACGGACCTCCAGGGCGCCAGCGCCCCCGTCCGCGTCGATCCCGGCCCGGACGGTCATGGTCGTGTGCTCCTGGCGGCGGCCGACGAACACCCGCTCGTCTCCGGGAGACGACATCCGCCACCGGTCCCCCGACCACCGCAGCACCCGGTCGGGGAAGACCCCTGCGCCGACCCAGTCGGGGCCGAGCGTCCCCTCGCCCAGCGAGGCGCGCACCCGCGGCGGTTCCCTCGGCTCGACCGGCCCGGTGACCACCGGCCAGCCGTCGCGCCAGGCGACCTCGGCGGCGAAGGTCTCCCTGCCCAGCACGTGCCAGCCGGGGAAGGAGCCCGAGGGGCGCACTCCCAGGAACACCGTCGCCCACGACCCGTCGGGCCTCTCGACCAGGTCGGCGTGGCCGGTGTTCTGCACCGGGTCCGGCGTCCCCCTGGCGGTCAGCAGGGGGTTGTGCGGGCAGGCCTCGAACGGGCCCTCCGGTGAGGATCCCCGGGCGATCGTCACCGCGTGTCCGGGACCGGTACCGCCCTCGGCGACCACCAGGTACCACCACCGCCCCACCCGGTACAGGTGCGGCGCCTCGGGGTCCCTGCCCCCGGTACCGCTCCACAGCGTGCGCGGTTCGGACAGCAGCTCGCCGGTGGCCGGGTCGAGGACGGCCTGGCGGATGCCGCCGTCCGACCACGTGAGCAGGCACCTGCCGTCCCCGTCCCAGGCCAGGTCCGGGTCGATGCCGTCCGCGCCGCGGATCCGCACCGGGTCGGACCAGGGACCGGCGGGGTCGGTCGCCGTCATCAGCAGGTGCCCGGGGCCGTCGGAGACGTTGGTGGTCACCAGGAAGAAGGTGCCGTCGTGGTGGCGCAGGGCCGGGGCGTAGACGCCGGAGGAGGGCGCGGCACCGGACAGCGCCAACTGGGAGGGCCGGTCCATCACCGCGCCGACCCGCTCCCAGGACACGAGGTCCGACGACCGGAACAGGGGGACCCCGGGGGCGTACTCGAAGCTCGAACACGCCAGGTAGAACACGTCGCCGACGCGGCACACCGTGGGGTCGGGGTGGAAACCGCCGAGGATCGGGCGGGTCGGCAGGACGCCGCCTCCGGGGGGAACTTCGGGCTCGGTCACCCACCGAGTGTGACACGCCCCACCTGGGCGGAACGGGACGGGGTTGCGGTGGCGTCAGCTGCCGCGAAGTGGCACAGGCCACGGGTAACACTGACCGAAACCGGGTGACTGGGCTCTGCTGCAACCGGGTGGCTGGGCTCTGCTGCGTCGGCCGCGAAGGCGGCGGGTGCCTGGGGGCGCCGTTCAACGCTCCACCTGCTGATGGTTGCGGTGGCGGCGACATCAGCTGCCGCGTAGTGGTGCGGGAGGGTGATCAACGGTTGGTGTTCGGGGGTGGTGGGGCTTTGCTGCGGTGGCAGCGAAGGCGGCGGGTGTCCGGGGGCTCCGTTCAACGCTCCACCCGCTGATGGTGGCGGTGGTGGCGTCACCAGCTGCCGCGAAGTGGCTCGGGAGGGCGATCAACGCTTGCTGTTCGCGCGTGGTGGGGCTCTGCTGCGTCGGCACCAAAGGCCGAGGGCCTGGCGGGCCTTGGGCAGCGGTACCGGCCCCCGGGGCGGGGGCGGGGGCGGGCGACGGTGGCAGCGACGACGGTAGGCGCGGGGCCCGGGCTGCCTGTCGGGTGCGGGCATGCCGGGGCTCGGCACGACCCGGGGGTCATTCCCGGGGTGGTGGATCCGGATCCCTGCCGGATGGGTGGTCTCGTCCCCGTCCGCGTTCTTGGCTGTGGGTGCGGAGTTCGCGTTGGTACTTGGCCCGGTTGTGCGGCCCGCACAACGGTTGCAGGTTGGCGACCACGGTGCGCCCTCCTCGGGAGAACGACCGCACGTGGTCGGCCTGGCACAACGTCACTGGTACCTCGCATCCGCCCGGGTGGGCGCAGGTGCTGTGCCGGTGGAAGGCGGCGGTGCGTTGGCGGGTTGAGGCCAGGCGGCGGCTGTGGCCCACATCCAGCACCTGCCCGGTGGGCGGGGCGGTGAGCATCCGCACCACCTCAGAATCGGCGGCCAACTCGTGCACCACACCGGCCGGAACCACCCGACCGTTCTCGTCCAACGCCGGAACCTCCTGGCCTTCGGCGTCCAGGTAGGTCTGCACGGGCACCACGATGCGGATCTGCGCCAACGGAGCCGGAGCGTTGTCACACCCAGTGTGGGTGGTGGCAAAACGCAGCGCGGCGATGAGCGCGTCATGCTCACGCTGAGACCGGGACCGTTCCTCGCCCTCTCCGGGTGGGGTGGAGAAGGTGTCGATAGCGGCGCGCACGACCAACGCATCCCCAGACCCGCCCCAAGATTGGAGTTGGTAGCTGCCCTGGAACGTGTCATGCACGACCAGACCACGCCCGGCGTGGGCGGCCTCGTGGTCACGGTCCAACCGGTGCGGGTCCAGGCGATAGGCGACCTGGCGGGCCACCGACTGGAGCTGGTTGACCGACAACGCAGGACGCTCCGCCTTGGCCGCCACCAGAGCGGACTCAAACCCGCCCCGGTAGCCCTGTTCGTCGGGGAAATGCTGGGCGTCGCGGGTCTGGACGGCTTTGTCGGTGACCTTGGCAATCGCCACCGCCTCACCCAGCGCCAGAGCGCCCTCCCCTACCGCCTCGGCGGTGGCGGGCAGGGTCTCCTCGTGCACGCGCTGGGCCAGACGGGCCAAATCCTTGGCCTGACCAGTCGGCATCTTGCACTGGTGGGTGAGCCACTTGTCCAGAGTGGCGTAACCGCTGTAGCGGGCCACCTCACCGCGCGCGTACAAACGCGCCATCCGCACCAGCGCCCGGTAGCGAAGCTGGTCCAACTGAGCCCACAGCGCCGCGATCTCCTCCGCAGCAGCCTCATCAGCCCCCGGCGGCACCTCGGCGTTCAACGCCTGGTGGATGATCTCGCGCGCACCGGCCAGCGCGGCCACACCCGGGGAACAAACCCCGGGGGCCACCTCGGGCGCTGCAAGCATCATCTCCATACCTCTTATTATAAGCCAACAGCAGCCATTGCACCAGAATTCACAGCACCGAATTCACCCACCCTTCCGGCCTTCCCTCGCGGGAGGCTTGCCCTTCATTGATAAGCCACAATTAGGACAAACCGAAAGGCGCCAGAAAGGGCGCGGAAGAAATGATCCCTCGCCGTGGGTGCCGCCGTCGCCCACCCCGACCACAGGGACCAAAGACGCCATCCGAGGCTGGAGGACCCGCCTGCCGTTGGCGCCGACGCAGCAGAGCCCGACCATCCCTGCACCCCGGGCGTTGGTCGCCCTCCGGTGGCCGCTCCTGCCTTTGGTGCCGCTTTTCGCCGGGGACCCTCGCCCCCGCCGGACGACTACCGTTTCTCGAAATCCTCGCCCTTTCGCGGCAGCGGGTGCGCTTTCGTCGCTGCCAACACCCCCCGTCAAGAGTAGCGTAGGGGAGAGACCTGATGGCGGCCCCTCCCTGCCCCTCAATCCATTACTCCCCTTGAGGTGTCGGGTGTTTGAGGGCACACCAAAATACGCGTGGGTGGGATCCCCCCTATTTCCAGGAAACCATCACGGCGCCACCCACGGCCATCCCCAACTCCCGCCTGTGGAAAACACGGGAACGGCCCCGGGCGATCGCCCGGGGCCGGAACACTGTCTGGAGGAAACGGAAACCGGTCAGGCCTCGATGGTGAGTTCGCCCATCCGGTCCCAACCCTCGCCCTCCACGACCCGGCTGACGATGAGCGGGGTCTCGGTGAGCAGCGGCTTCATGGCGGCCAGCCCGTCACGGAAGTGGTCGCTGTTGACGTGCGCCTCGGCAGCGCCGTCCTTGAACGCCTCGACGAGCACGAACTCGTTCTCGCGCTCGACGCTGCGGGACCACTCGAACCACAGGTTGCCCGGCTCGGCGCGGGTGGCCGCGGTGAAGTCGGCGACCGCGTCCAGGAAACCGTCTCCTACCTCGGGCTTGACCCGGAACTTGACGACGATGAGGATCATCGCCCCTCCTCCTTGTCGGTGCTGCGGGACACGGTGTGCCGCGCCCCGTTCCCACTTTCCCAGAACCGGCGACCACGGCGACCACCGGACAAACCGGGAACTAGACGAATCAATGTGCACCTGGACGGACCGGGGTGCACCGGTCCACGGACGCGGGACGGTCTCAGGGACGCAGGAGCGGCTCCCCGCCCTCCGGCCCCACGGTGCCCGCGCCGCCCTCCGGCCCCACGGTGCCCACGTCACCCTCCGGCCCCACGGTGCCCGCGCCGCCCTCCGGCCCCGCGATGCCCACGGCGCCGCGGTAGCCGTCCCCCTCCAGCGACGACATCGCGTCGAGCGCGGCGTCGGACACGGGCAGCAGGTGGGCGTCGACCCAGGTGTCGCCCGTGGCGCCGTTGGTCCAGGGGTCCTCGACCACGAGCGCGTCCAGCACCGCCCCGTGGCAGAGCACCCAGTGCGGCACGTCGAAACCCTGCATCGCGGCCAGGGAGACCAGCAGCAGGACGCGCTCCCCCCGGCCGATCGCGTCGCGGATGTCGGCCGTGGACAGGCGGCGCGGATCCACCGGGACCCCGGCCCGCGCCGCGTCCTCCCGCGACGCGCGCTGGAGGACGACGCGCCACTCCCTCTCGTCCCCGGCGTAGGAGTCGAGCATGACCGGCCGGTCCACGTCGAGGAACACCGTGACTGGCGACGACGGCCACGCCCGGCGCACGGCCACGCCCAGCCCGACGGGCTCGCAGGCGGGGAAGTTCGTCGCGTCGCGCCACAGCGTCAGCTCCGCCGGGCGGTCCAGGGACTCGCGGGGCACCGCCCCGGCCTGCACCTGCGCGACCAGGGCGGTGACGGCGCCGCACGTGAAGTTCGTGGACTGGCGGTAGTACGGCGGCTCCGCCTCAGCCGGACCCTCCCCCAGCCAGCGCACGTGACCGGCGGGCGGACGGTTCCCGTCCCCGCCCTCCCCGCGCGGGGCCTCCAGCGGCGCGAAACCGGCGGCGGAGGCCTCCTCCGCGCCGACCGTCCACCCCTCCCACTTGACCTGTACGAGCCCCCGGCCCCGCGCGTGGGACAGGACCGCCGCCGCGGCGGCGGGCACGTCGCCGACGGCGTCGACGATCTTGGCGTAGGCGGTGCGCGGGCGCGCCGTCACCAGCGCGGCGGCGGCCCAGCCCTCCCCCGCCCCGTCGGGCACGGCCACGATCTCGGGCGCGTGGGCCGAGCGGTCGACCGCTCCCCAGCGTTCGAGCACCCGGTCGGGGGCGATACGCGCCAGGGGCGCGGGCACGGCGGCCGGGTCGAAGGGGACGACGACCGGGGCGGGCGCGTCGGGGCCGTGGGACGGCATTCGGCACTCCTGGTGCGGATCAGAGGGGATCGGCGGTTCACGCGCGGGAGCGGCGCAGCAGCCAGACGAGGTAGGGGGCGCCGACCAGGGCGATCATGAGCCCGGCCGGCAGCTGGGCCGGGGCCAGCAGCGTGCGGCCCAGGGTGTCGGCCACGCAGACCAGCAGCGCGCCCAGCAGCATCGCGACCGGAACGCTGCGCCCGTGGCGGGCGCCGACCAGCGCGCGGGCCAGGTGGGGCGCCACGAGCCCGACGAAGCCGACGACCCCGACCGCGACCACGCTGACGGCGGCCAGGACCGCGGCGACGGTGAGCAGCACCAGCCGCGTCCGCTCCACCCGCATGCCGAGGATGCGGGGCGTGTCCTCGTCCACGGCGATCAGGTCGAGGTGGCGGGCCAGGCCGAGCACCAGCGGCGCCGCCAGGACGAGCGCCACGGCGACCGGCACGACCTCCGGCAGGGTGCGCCCGTAGGTCGTGCCGGACAGCCACGTGAAGATGCGCGGGGTCTGCCAGGGGTCGGCGCGCAGGAGCAGGAACGTCGTGACCGCGCTCAGGCTGTACCCGCACCCGATGCCGATCAGCACGAACCGGTCCGGACGCAGCGCGCCCCTCCAGGCCAGCGCGGCGATCAGCGCGAACGTGGCCAGGCCCGTGAGGACCGACATGGTGACCAGCGACGGCAGGCCGCTGCCGGGGCTGGCGGTCACCACGATGACCGCCCCCAGCCCGGCTCCGGCGGTGATGCCCAGCAGACCCGGCTCCGCGAGCGGGTTGCGCACGGTGCTCTGGACGGCGCTCCCGGCCAGGCCCAGCGCCGCTCCGGCGAGTACGGCGGCGGCCACCCGGGGGAACCGTTCGTCCAGGGACCGGACGATCAGGTCGGGTGCGCTCCCCTGGAGCCACAGGGCGATGTCGCCGGTGCGCAGCCACAGGCTGCCCGCGAGCAGGCCCACGAGCACCGCCGAGACGAGCAGGGCCGCCGCCACGAGCAGGACGCAGAGGAAGCGCCGCCGCGTGCGCGGTCCGGTCCGCGCGCCCGGCGGTCGGCGTACCGGGCCCGCGTCGCGCAGGCGCAGGGCCAGGACCACGATGAGCAGGCCGCCGAGCACGGCCGTGGGCACCCCCGTGGGGATCGAGGCGGCGCCCTCGGCGCCGAGCAGCGCGCGCAGCCCGGCGTCCGCGAGCAGGATCAGGAGGGCGCCGAGGAGCCCGGAGGCGGTCACGAGCAGCAGGTGCCTGCGCAGCGGCCGGATCCGTCCGGCGAGCAGGCGCGCCAGCACGGGCGCGCCCAGACCGACGAAGGCGATCGGACCGGCCAGCGTCACCGCCGCTCCGGTGAGGAGCACGGCGCAGAGCACCGCGGCGGTCCGGGTCGAGCGCAGGGGCACGCCGAGCGAGGCCGCGGTGTCGTCGCCCAGGCCCAGCACGTCCAGCCTTCGGCTCAGCAGCAGCGCCACGCCCAGCACGACCGCGATGAGCGGCATCGCGCGCAGGGACGCGTCGATGTTGAGCTGGGCCAGGGAGCCGCTCCCCCAGGCGAAGAGGCCGGTGGTGTTCTCCTTGAACAGGATCAGCAGCATCGCGGTCGCCGCGTCCAGGGCCATCGCGGTCGCCGAACCGGCCAGGATCAGCCGCGTCGTGGCCGTTCCGGCGGCGTTGCCCGCCAGTGCCAGCACGAGCGCGGCGGCCAGCAGCCCCCCGGTGAAGGACACCAGACCGGAGGCCCACAGCGGGACGGCGAACCCGAACGCGGCGACCAGGGTCAGGGCCAGGTAGGACCCCGCCGTGACCGCGAGCGTGTCGGGAGAGGCGAGCGCGTTGCGCGTGACCGACTGCAGCAGCGCCCCGGCGACGCCGAGGGCGAAGCCCACGGCCACACCGGCGAACAGGCGCGGAAGCCGCGATCCGGCCAGCACGTCGCCGACCGGAACCCCGTCGACGGCCTCCCGCTCCCCGGCCGCGTAGCGCACCAGGTCCCACCACCCCACGCCGGAGGTCCCCTGGGTGAGGTGCCATACGGCCACCGCGAGGATCGCGGCGACCAGTCCCGCGAGGACCGCCGCCCCGGCGGCGCCGCCGCGCGCGCCGACGCGCGGCAGCGGGGACCTCCGGGGCGGGGCCTGAAGCGAACCGCTCATTCCTGGGTGATCGCGTCGGCGAAGGCGTCGACCGCCTGCGCGGTCGAGCGCGGGCCGCCCGCGCCCCAGATCCGCGGGGGGAAGGCGTGGGCCCGGTTCTCCTCCACGGCCGGGAGGGAGTTCCAGATCGGGTTCTCCTCCAGCGCCTCCACGTAGCCGCCGACGCCCTCGTCGTTGGCGTAGAAGAGGTTGGCCCCGCCCACGGCGGTGAGTCCCTCGACGTCGGTCTGCGCCAGGCCGTAGGAGGGGTTGACGCCGCCGTCCCCGTAGGCCTCGTTGATCTCGTCGGTCCAGACCGGGGTCATCCCGAGCTCCTCGCCGAGGGCGGTGAACAACGCGCCCTCGCCGTAGGGGCGGATGGTGAGGTTGCCGCCCTGGAGCCACCCGTCGAAGTACAGGAAGTCCTTCGTCGGCAGGTCGGCGGAGACCACCCGCTCCTTGGCCTCGGCGAGGTGGGCGTCGAACTCCCCGATCACCTGGTCGGCCCGCTCGGTGCGCCCCGTGGCCTCACCGATCATCTGGAAGACGCGCCGCATGTTCCCGACGGGGTCGGCCGGGTCGGCGCCCAGCGTGACGAGGACGGGCACCCCGCGCTCCTCCAGCTGCGCGATGATCTCGTCGTCGGCGCTGAAGGCCTCCACGATGACCAGGTCGGGGTTCTGCGCGTACAGGGTGTCGAGGTCGGGCTCCTCGCGGTTGCCGATGTCGGTGACGCCCTCGGGCAGCTCCTCCGCGCTCACCCAGGTGCTGTAGCCCTCGGTGTCGGAGACCGCCACGGGGGTGACGCACAGGGTGAGCGCGTCCTCGACCTGCTGCCACTCCAGGACGGCGATGCGCTCGGCGGGCTGGTCGAGCTCCACCTGTCGGCCGACACCGTCGGTCAGCGACACCGGGCCCGTGGAGGTGGTCGTGGTGTCCTCGGCGCAGCTCTGGGAGGCGGGCGCGGCGACGCCGCCGGTCTCGGGCTCCTCGACGCTGGTGGTGCCGCATCCTGTCGCGGCGAGGGCGAGGGCGGCGCAGGCCGCGGTCGCGAGACGGGGGAGACGGGTCATGGGTGGTTCTCTCTGTTCTGTTCCGCGGTGTTCGGGTGGTCCGCGTCCGCGGACCGGGGACGGGCCTCGTGGCGGCCCACGGGGTCGATGCGAAGGCGGCCGGTCCGGGGGTCGTGGGCGACCTCGACCCGGATGCCGTAGACCTCGCTGAGGTTGCGGCTGGTGAGGACCTCGGCCGGGTCGCCCGCGGAGTGGACGCGTCCGGCGCTGAGCAGCAGCAGCGTGTCCGCCACGCGCGCGGCGTGGTCGAGGTCGTGCAGCACGACGCCGACGGCGACCCCGTGGTCCTCGGCGAGGTCGCGGATCAGGTCGAGGGTCTCGACCTGGTAGCGCAGGTCCAGGTGGTTGGTGGGCTCGTCCAGCAGTACGACGCCGGTGTCCTGGGCCAGGCAGGTGGCGAGCCACACGCGCTGCATCTCTCCGCCGGAGAGCTGTCCGGCCGCCCGGTCGGCCATGTCCCGCACCCCGGTGGCCTCCATGGCGTGCTCGACGGCGCGCCGGTCCTGGTCGGAGAGCCCCGCGAGGCCGCGCCGGTAGGGGTGGCGTCCGAACGCGACGACGTCCCTGACCGCCAGGCCCTCCGGCGTGGGCCGGGCCTGGGCGAACAGGGTGACCTCCCGGGCGAACCGGCGTGCGCTGAGCAGGGAAGCCGGGCGCCCGGGTTCCCCGTCCCCGCCGCCGAGCGTGACCTGCCCCTCGTCGATGCGGTGCAGTCGGGCGAGCGAGCGCAGGAGCGTGGACTTGCCGCTGCCGTTGGGCCCCACCAGGGCGGTCACGCGCCCGGCCTCCAGGGACAGCGAGGCGCCGTGGACGACCGTGGAACCGCCGTAGCTCAGGACCAGCCGGTCTCCGCTCAGGGCGTGCGCCCGCGTCACGGCGCCGGGCACGCCGGGCGTGCCGGGACCGCGGCGGCCGTGGCGGAGGACGGACGCGGCACGGCGCGGACGGAGCCGCGGACGGCGTGCGCACACTGCCCGACCAGCGGATACGGCCGGACACGGGCACGGGCGCCCGAACGGGAGCTTAGGTTAGCCTTCACTCACTCAGAATAGATTCGGCCGCTCCGTGGCTGCAATCAGGACTTCCGGACACCGGATACGGAATTCCGGTCAACGGCCGCCCGGGAAGGGCCGAAGTACGTCCCCGGGGTGGCGCCCATCACGCGCCGGAAGGCGTCGATGAAGGTGCTGGTCTGGGCGTATCCGAGGAGTTCGGCGGCGTCCTGCACCTCGCGCCCCTCGCCGAGCAGCAGGAGCGCCCGGTGGATGCGCAGTGACTGCCGCCACTGCGCGAACGAGAGCCCGGTGGCGGCGCGGAAGGCGCGGCTGATCGTGCGGGGGCTCACGCCCAGGTCGCGCGCCCACTCCTCCAGGGAGCGGTCGTCGGCGGGGTCGCGCAGCAGGGCGTCGGCGATCACGTCGGCCCGGGCCTCGCCGGGCAGGCGCAGCGCGAGCTGGGGCAGCGACGGCTCCAGCACGTCGAACACCACCGCCTCCGCGCGCGAGCGCGCCCCGGCGTCCAGGTCGGTGCGGGCCAGGCGCATCAGCAGTGACTCCAGCACCGGGGTCATCGCGATGGCCGTGGGGCCCTCGAAGGCGACCGGCGTGCGGTCCGGGGCGAAGAAGGCGGTGTGGAGTTCGGCCCCGGCCGTCAGCCGACCGGCGTGCACCTCCCCGGCGGGCACCCACAGCCCGCACCCCTCGGAGACGGTGAAGACGTGGTCGCCGACGCGGGCGGTCAGCGCCCCGCAGCGCACCCACACCAGTTCGTGCGCGGGGTGCGCGTGCGGCTCCCACTCCGTGGGGGCGCCCGGCGCGTGGGACTCCGCGATGATCACGAAGGGCGCCGCGGCCCCCTCCGGAAGCGGGGCGGCCCGCCGCACCAGGGTGCTCGGCTCGCGCCGCCAGGTCCCCAGACCCGCACCCTCCCCGGAGGGCGCGGCCGTCCCGGGCGGTGCGCTGCCGGTACGCTCCGGAAGCGGAGATATGGGCGACATGTCCTTATTGTCGCAGTCGGCGTCGGGTACGGCGTCCCGGCGGGGCACCCGTGGACGCGGCACGGCCCCCGCTCCCGGCCGCAGCGAAAGGGAGGAATGGAACAAACGGTGCACTCGTCCCGAACCGCCTTCGGGCCGCCCCTGCCCGGGTCCGAAACCCCGGAATCCCCGCAGACCCCCGCCCGCACGAGCATCGGACCGAGACCGCACCGGAAACGAATGTCACCACCGCGCCCTACGCTCCACGACGCACCCTCACCGAAAGGGAAAGGAAAAGCACCGTGAACGGTAGCGGCACCGCCCCAGGAAACCCCGGACCCGCCACACCCGGAGAATGGCGGGCCTATCTGCACGACTACGGCGACCTGTACCTACGCACCGCCAACGAGTACCAGCTCCCCTTCGTCACCGAGGAACAGCACAGCACACGCTGGATGGGTCGCGAGCCCGCCACCGAGGAGGCCCTCACGGCGGCCGAGCACAGGCTCGGCCTGCGCCTCCCGCCCAGCCTGCGCGCCTTCTTCCTCACGAGCGACGGCTGGCTCGGCGTCGGCGGCTGGGTCGAACGGATCCACTCGTGCGCGGAACTTCGCCTGCTGCGCGACACCGACCACGGCGCCCACCTCATCGAGCTCTACGGCGAGTCGGTGGAGGAGGACCCAGAGCCCGTGCGGCTGTTCGAGAACGCCCTGGAGATCGCGGTCGGCGAGGACCTGTGGCTGCTCGACCCCACCAAGGCGGGACCGAACGGTGAGTGGCCCGCCCACCTGTTCGAGGTCAAGTACGGCGAGTTCGAGGAGTTCACCGACTTCACCGCGCTCATGGACGACAGCCGCACCACCATGGAGGGTCGGCTCGACCCGTAGTCCGTCGCGGCTGCTTCTGATCCGTTACCGGGGCGGCGCCGACCGCTCGGCCGCGCCGTGGCGCGAGGGCGTGCCGGGGTCCTGGGCAGCGGCCTTCCCCTGTGTGTTGACGTCCCGGGGGAGGGGGGGAAGATCCCGCCTCGACGAACCCGGATCCGAGGACCTCAGCACGCCCGCGACGGGGGCGCACGCGTGAGCTGGGTAACACCCCGGCCCCGGTGACGGCACGGGAGGACGCCTCCCGCACCTGGACGGGGCGGGACACAACGGCCAGGATCTGTTCAATCCCCCGTCAGCAGTGTTTACCCTCACACGGACGCACACTGTGGCCTGCGATAGTGTGGAACGTCGTCGTCGCGCCGCCCTCGGTGGGACCCAGGGGTCCACTCTCCCCCTCGTCCCCCGCCGTCAGTGCCCGTCGGCGACCGGGCAGGGCTGCGTCTGACGCTCCGCCCCACCCCATGCCGCGCCTGCCGCGCTGGCCGTGAGACCGGGCGGTCGTTCCCGGCGGCCGCCACGCGCGCACAGCGCATGGAACTTCAGATACCGGCTGCGGCGTGTCCCGGCCGGTGCTTCCATTCGAGGGGCTTCCTCTACTCCATGTTCTCCACTCTGCGCTCACGCGCGTCCGCGCGAGGCAGACGTACCGACTTCTGGGTCATGGGCGTGTCCGGCGCCTTCATGACCGTCTTCGTCGCGGCCGCCCTCGTCTCGCCCGGTGTGGTCGGGACCGCCGTGGACACGGCCTTCACCTGGTCCGCGCGCTGGTTCGGCGCCTACTGGCAGCTGCTGATGCTGGCCACCTTCGTCGTCATCACCATCCTGGCCTTCTCCCGCTACGGCCGGGTGCGCATGGGCGGCTCCGGCAAGCCCGAGTTCAACCGGTTCACCTGGGTCGCGATGATCACCACCACCCTGCTCGCCGCCGGGGGGGTGTTCTGGGCCGCGGCCGAACCCATCGCCCACTACTCCTCCCCGCCGCCGCAGTACGCCGACCAGGTGGACGAGGGCTCGGCCGCCGCCGTCGCGATGGCGCAGAGCTTCGTGCACTGGGGCTTCATCGGCTGGGCGGTCGGCGGTGCGCTGGCCACCCTGGTCATGATGCGCGGGGTGGAGATGGGCATGCCCCTGCGTCCGCGCACCCTGCTGTGGCCGCTCATGGGCGAGCGCGTGCGCACGCACTGGATCGGCACGGTCGTCGACATCAGCTGCGTGCTCGCCGTGGTTGCCGGAACCGTGGGGCCCATCGGCTTCCTCGGCCTCCAGATCTCCTACATCTGCGGTCAGCTGTTCGGTCTGCCCGACACCTACGCCGTCCAGGCCCTGATCATCCTGGGCCTGACCGTGGTGTCCGCGGTGTCGGTGCTGAGCGGGATCCACAAGGGCATCCAGCTGCTGAGCCGGGCCAACGTCTGGGTGGCGCTGGTCCTCATCCTGGCCATCCTCGGCATGGGGTCGCTGCCCTTCGTCGCGGACCTCTACATCCAGGCGAGCGTGGTGCACGCGCAGGAGTTCCTGCCCATGGCCCTGTACACCGGCGACGAGCAGTGGCTGGGGTACTGGACCCTGTTCTTCTTCGGCTGGTTCCTGGGCTTCGGTCCGATGATGGCGATCTTCTTCGCCCGCATCTCCCGGGGCCGCACCGTGCGCGACATCTACGTCGGGGCGACGGTGCTGCCCACGGTGGTGACCACGATCTGGTTCACCGCGCTGGGCGGCACCGGCATCTGGCTGGAGAAGCAGGACCCGGGGGTGATCACGGGCCCCTACGCCCGGGACGGCCTGCCCGCCGCGGCGCTGGCCATCCTGGAGGCGCTGCCGCTGACGGCGGTGCTGGGCGTGCTGACGGTGATCGTCGCCCTGATCTTCCTGGCGTCCACGCTCGACTCGATGTCCTACGCCATCTCGGTCTCCAGCATGCACGAGGGCGAGCCCTCGGGCGTGGTCCGCGCGTTCTGGTGCGTGGGGATGGGACTGGCCGCCGTCGCGCTGCTGCTGGTGGGGGACGGCGGGATCCAGGCGTTGCAGTCCTTCATCGTGGTGACCGCGGTGCCCGTCGGCCTGATCATGCTGCCGACACTGTGGACCACGCACCCGCTGCTGCGCGACATGGCGATCGAGCAGGGCATCGTCGTTCCGCGCCCGTCCCCGGACGAGGACGGCAGCGACGACGGGGCCCGTGCCCAGCGGGCCGAGGAGCCGGTCGGCTAGGGGCCCCGCCGTAGGGCCCCGCCGCGCACGGGTCCCCGTTCGGATCCCTGACACGGCGGAGCCCGGGCCGCGGACGTACTCGCGTCCGCGGCCCGGGCCTGAGTGGTCGTCCTACCGCTGGCCGTCCTGGTCGGACGCGGTCCGCTCACCCTGTCGGGCCGCCAGCAGTGAGGCGTGGGTGGGCGCGTCGGGCACGTGCGCGGGCCGTCCTGCGGCGAACTCCTTGCGCAGCACCGGCACGACCTCCTCGCCGAGGATGTCGAGCTGCTCCAGGACCGTCTTGAGCGGCAGGCCCGCGTGGTCCATGAGGAAGAGCTGGCGCTGGTAGTGGCCGAAGGAGTCGCGGAAGCTCAGCGTGCGGTCGATGACCTCCTGCGGACTGCCGACCGTCAGCGGGGTCTCGCGGGTGAACTCCTCCAGGGAGGGGCCGCCGCCGTAGACCGGCGCGTTGTCGAAGTAGGGGCGGAACTCCTTCACCGCGTCCTGGGAGTTCTTGCGCATGAACACCTGCCCGCCCAGGCCGACGATGGCCTGGTCGGCCTTGCCGTGGCCGTAGTGCTCGAAGCGGCGGCGGTAG
>NZ_JAAXPG010000017.1 GCF_012396365.1 Nocardiopsis alborubida
CCGTCTGCACGGCGAGATCGGTCTGGTCCCGCCAGCGGAGTTCGAGGACGGCTTCTACCGGCAGCAGGCCGGGGCAACAGAAGGCGAAGCGTTGGTTCCGAGCCTCCAATAAACCCGGCACGAGACAATCACCAGGTACGGGAGCGCTTGGAAGTCGCCTCCGTCGACCAGACGCTCATCAGCCTGTTCGAGGAGCAGACGCAGAACCTACGCCTGATCGACCGGAAACTGGGCGCTCACTACCTCCTGGCGCAGAGCCAGGCCCATGTCCAGCAGATGGAGGAGTTGCTACGCCAGTCCATCCCGGGAGCCGCAAGGCGCGGCCTGGCCCGCGCCTTGGCCGAAGCAGCGTCCCTGACCGGATGGCAGGCCCTCGACTCAGGACGCGCGGCGACGTCCTGGCGCTACTACGAACTCGCCAAGGCAGCGGCTCGCGAGAGCGGTGACCCCGTGGCCCTGGCCCACGTGAGCGCCGAACAGATCTACGTACTGCTGGACAGCGGCCAAGCACCGGAAGCACTCACCGTGCTCAGAGCCGCGCACAAGGACGGCGGTGGGTCGCTGCCCCCGTTGCTGCGCTCGTGGATGTGGGCCGCCGAAGGAGAAGTGCACGCCTGTCTGGGGCAGAAGGTGGAGTCCCAGAAGGCCTTGGAACGGGCCTTCGCTCTTCTCCCCCAGCAGCCGGATGATCCCGCGTTGCCCTTCCTCATGCTGGACCAGACTCACCTGCTGCGTTGGCGGGGCCACTGCCTTGCACGCCTCGGTGCGCCCGAAGCGATCGAGGACCTGACCCGGGCTTTGGCGGACATCGCGCACCTCGGGCTGGGGCGCGCCGAGGCCGGTCTGCGCACCGACCTGGCCATGGCCTACGCCGCCTACGGCGACCTCACCCAGGCCCGTGGACAGGCGCGACGCGCCGTCGAGCTGTCGAAGCGTTCCGGTTCGGTCCGCCAACACGCCCGTCTGGCCCGGTTACTGGAACCTCGGGCTCTGTCAGGAGGCGAGCAGGTGGAGTAGGGCGATGAGGGTGCCTGAGCTCTGCACACGCCCCTCAGCGATCAGGGCACGGGTCTTGGCCAGGGGCACCCACTCATAGACGCCCTCGTCGAACTCGGTCGGGTCCGCGACGAGTTCAGCGTCGCGTCCAACGAAGACGTGGTGGGGGCTGCGGACCGTGCCGATCATCGGCTCGAACGTGGCCACGTGCTCCACCGAACCGACCCGGTGCCCGGTCTCCTCCAGAGCTTCACGAACGGCGGTCCGTTCCGGTGTCTCCTCGGAGTCCAAGAGCCCGCCGGGCAGCTCCCAGCCCCACACGTCAGGCACGAACCGGTGCCGATAACTCATCAGCACGTGCTCTTCGGTGCGGTCCAGGACCGCGACCACCGCGGCCGAGGGCAGAGTCACGGTGTGGTGCTCGAACCTGTTGCCCGAGGGTGTGGTGATGTCGGCCTTACCCAGCCGCACCCACGGACTGTCATAAAGTGTGTGCTCGCTGTGCACCACCCAGCGGCCCCGGCCGTCCTTGGTCCCGTCCATGCCCCGAAACTACCGTGATGTGGCACCTGTGCTCGCGGCTGGGCTCACGGTGTTCCGCGAAGCTGGGCTGGATGTGTGATCTACGGCCAGGTGCTACCAAAACACGCCGATGGGTGCACTACAGCCTGCATTTGTCGTACTGGTGAACGAAAATAAAGAGTGAGGCTGATCAATCGCCCCTCACGAGCACCACCACCGTGCTCGGCACAGAGCTGGCATCACCCACCGCATCGGCAGGTGAAGGGCTTCGCCTCGCACACACCGATCCCAGGCACACCAACACGAAGAGGCGATATGAACGAAGTGGAACTACAGGCATTCGTCAACGGGCCTGTTCCTGAGGTGCAGCACAGGAACGTGCCTCACCAATACCTACACCCAGACCAATGTGACGAGCAGACCGAGTACGGGACCTCGGCGGGCAGCCGCTACTGCGGTGCTCCGAAGGCAGCGGGATTCAAGCTCTGCCTCCACCACCTGTTCACGAAGCTCACCGAAGACACACCAGCCACTGAACTGCGAGAATAACCCTAAGTCCCAAAATGTCACTTTGAGCACCACCATTGGATAGCCACATATAACACTCAACGCGAAGTTTAGGACCTTATGCCTGTCATCTCAGAAAACCTCGCACTATGGCACTATGGTAATAATTCTCGTTTCGTAAGAGAATGACCGCTCCTGACCCAATATGGTGTGTGAGCGGGGTGGCGTGTGGGGCCCAAGTGGCTACTGGGTGCTATATCAGACTTCGGCGCGCAGTGCGCTCGGAAGCTGCAAGAAAGCGCAGGCCAACCGGAGGCAGCGATCCGCGGCCCCAGCGAGCGATTCCTGGTGGCGGTCGGCGGGCAATTCGGGCTCTCGGTCATAGCCCATGACGAAGCACGTATGAAGCAGACGCGAACCCGCCCCGACTTCGCAATCCGCGTCGACGGGGCGATCACCGGCCACGTCGAGCTTAAAAAGCCAGGTGAGAACCTGGACCCGGAGTGCTTCACCGGCCACAACAAACGCCAGTGGGAGCAGATGCGGGACCTGCCCAACCTGCTCTACACCAACGGCACCCAGTGGCGGCTCTACCATCGCGGAGAACTGGCCCTCACCGCTTCCTTCGCCCCGGACCTGTACACGGCCGGAGCAGACCTGTCCCCCCAGGACCTGAGCGCCGAACCCCTCCTGCGCGAGTTTTTGCGCTGGAGCCCGCCGCCCATCACCACCGCCGACCAACTGGTCCACGCCGTGGCCCCGCTGTGCCGCCTCCTGCGCGAATCCGTGCTGGAACAGCTCGCCGTCGAACACCGAGCCGTTGAAACCGGAGCCGACCCCGACGACCAGCCCTTCTCCCTGCTCGCCAAGAGTTGGCGCAACCTGCTCTTTCCCAGCGCCACCGATGAGATCTTCGCCGACGGCTACGCCCAGACCCTGACCTTCGCCCTGCTCCTGGCCCGCACCGAAGGCATCGACGTCGCCGCGCTGCCCGCCTACCAGATCGCCCGCCTGCTGGGAGAGAAAAGCGCCCACTCGCTGATGAGCCAGGCGCTCAAACTGCTCTCCGAAAGCGCCGTGGAGGCCTTCCAGGTCACCCTGGACCTGCTGCGCCGCGTGATCGGCGCGGTGGATTGGGAGCCCATCTGGGACAACCGCGACGACGCCTACCTGCACCTGTACGAGTCCTTCCTGGGCGTCTACGACCCCGACCTGCGCAAGGAGTCGGGCTCCTACTACACGCCCATTGAAGTCGTCCAGACCATGGTCCGCCTCACCGAAGAAGTGCTGACCACCCACCTGGGAGCTACGGAAGGCTACCTGTCCCCCGCGGTGACCACCGTCGACCCGGCAATGGGCACCGGCACCTACCTGCACGCCATCATCGACCACGCCGCACGTCGGGCCGCCCAGGACCAGGGTCCCGGCGCGGTGGGGCCCTCCATCAGCGACCTGGCCCGGCGCCTGATCGGCTTCGAACTGCAGATGGGCCCCTACACCGTCGCTGAGATGCGGGCGGTGGACCTACTCAAGAGCCACCAAGCGCGTCTGCCCCCCGAAGGTGTGCGTCTGCACGTGACCAACACCCTGGACGACCCCTACGAGGAAACCGTGGCCCTGCCGGGGCTGACCGCATTGTCCAAGTCCCACAAGCAGGCCAACCGGATCAAGTCCAACACCCCCGTCACCGTGGTCATCGGCAACCCGCCCTACCGTGAGCGCGCCGAAGGGCTGGGTGGCTGGGTGGAGTCGGGCTCCAAGAACGCCGCTGGCCCCGCCCCTTTGGAGCTCTTCCGCAAGGAGGGCAACGGGCGTCTGGAATACGTGCTCAAGAACCTCTACGTCTACTTCTGGGCCTGGGCTTCCTGGAAGGTCTTCGAGGCCCACGACCAGGACCGGCACGGCGTGATCTGCTTCATCACCACCAGCGGCTACCTCAAGGGTCCTGGTTTCAAGGGCATGCGCCGTTACCTGAGGAAGACGTGCTCGCAGGGGTGGGTCATCAACGTCTCCCCCGAGGGAATGCGCCCGGACGTGCCCACCCGGATCTTCCCGGGCGTGCAGCATCCTCTGGCCATAGCGATCTTCGTGCGCCGCGCCGACACTGACCCCAATGTGCCGGCCCAGATCCGCTACACCGAGGTCACCGGACGGCGGGAGGACAAATACGCCCAGCTCGCGAACTTGAGCCTGGAGTACGGCTCCTGGAGCTGGACGCGCACCGATGCGGAAGCGCCCTTCCTGCCCGCGGCAGAGTCGGCTTGGGACGACTACCCGGCCCTGGGAGACCTGTTCTGCTGGACCGTGCCCGGGATGAAGCCTAACCGGACCTGGGTCTACTCCCCCTCCCCTCAGCTACTGGTACAGCGTTGGCAACATCTCGTGAACGAGAAGGACAGGGAGAGGAAGCGCGTTCTCTTCAAGGAAAGCCGTGACAGGAAGCTCGACACGGTGGTGGGCCCTCTTCCTGGTTTTCCTGTCCACTTGTCAACGATCGAGAAGGAGGAGGGGCCTGCGGCTGAACCAGTTCGTGTGGCTTACCGTTCCTTCGATCGGCAGTGGGTTATCCCGGACAATCGACTCTTTCATGGGCCTAGCCCTGATCTGTGGCGAGGTCGCCTGACCCCTGATCAGCTCTTCCTCAATGAGCAGCACTCCCAACCCATCAGTTCCGGCCCCGCGGTGGTCTTCTCCACCCTCATCCCCGACATGGACCACTTCAAGGGAAGCGAAGGTGGCCGGATCCTGCCTCTGCTGCACCCTTCCGGAGAAGACAACACCGCACCCCGCCTCCTTAGCTGTCTCACTGACAGGCTTGGGATACCCGTGACCGCCGAGGACCTAGCCGCCTACATCGCCGGTGTCAGCGCCCACCCGGCCTTCACCCAGCGCTTCACCGCCGAGCTCACCACTCCAGGAGTCCGCATCCCCCTGACCGCTGACGGCAAGGCGTGGCACGAAGCCGCAAAGATCGGGCGCGAACTGGTCTGGGCCTGTACTTATGGCGAAGCCTTCGCCGACTCCGCAGCGGGTCGGCCCAAAGACGAAATCACCTTCGATGTCGCAGACTCGAGGAGGCCCAAGAACCTCACCCCCATAGGCGAGGACCTGCCGGACAAGCTCTCCTACACCGAAAGCCCGGACGGCGAAGGCACCCTCCACGTCGGCCAAGGCTCCTTCGGTCCGGTCACAGCACGCATGTGGGCCTATGACGTAGGCGGGATGAACGTCATCAAGAAGTGGTTCTCCTACCGCAAGGCTAACCCGGGGGGAAAGAAGACCAGCCCACTCGATGAGCTGCGTCTTCAGATCTGGCCGCGGGAGTGGATCACCGAGTTCAACGAGTTGCTCACCGCGTTGCGCCGCGTCACCGAACTGGAAGAGGCCCAGGCCGCTCTTCTGGAGCGGGTGCTCTCCGGTCCGCTGATCACCGCAAATGAACTGGTGGCCGCAGGGGTCAAGTTCCCGCAGAGCACCAGGGACCGCAAACCCAGCTACAGCCTGGCCATGAGCAGGCCCAACACCCAAGCAGGCCAGGAGACCCTGATGTGACCCAGTGGCGGTCTCGGTAGGGCCATGTGCCGCATCGTTCTTGACTTATTTCGGGGCGTTCGGCCCGGGTGGACTTACCAGTAGGCGTCGGCATCAGCTCCACCGCCCCGCCGCGTACACGAACCAGGTTCGTCCTAGGCTTTCCGCATGACGAAGAACCACTGGTACGGCGTTCTGTCCTACGTCGTTCCCTTCCTCACCGGGATGGTGTTGCTGACCTACGTGGGTGAGACAGCGGCCCTGGTGTGGTTGGGCATCTACTTCGTGGTTCTGTTCGTTTGGGCTTTTTGGATGCGATCCCAGCGCAAAGCACGCGCTCATCAGGCCGCTTCCCCCTCAGTAGAAGAACCCACGCCTTAGCTGTCCGCCATAGCGGTGATGTCCTCGTCCGAGACGTAGGCGGCCCGTACCCGCACCGGGGCCGGGGAGCCTTCCAGGCGGACGTAGGCCACCCCGGCAAGGTCGGATCGATCAGGTGGGCTTCCGCGCCCCGTTCGCGTGCACCTTCGCCGAGGACCATGTCCACCTGCGACGCCTCGTCCAGGCGCAGGGCGACCTTGTCCGGGAAGAGGTTGCGCAGGTTCATGACCTCCTTGCGCGGGTCCTGTAACGCCGCCAGGACCGCGAAGCCGACCGAACGCCCCTGCGAGGTCAGCGTGGCGATCGCGTTCTCCGCACGACGGCGCACGTCCCGATCCGGGTGGTACGCGGTCAGGAACGCCACCTCATCGAGCAGCACCACAACGAAGGGGTCATCGGTGGTCGGGACGTGCGAGCGCTGTTTGCCCGCGTAGCGTTCGGCCCGCTCCTGCATCGAGGCCACCGCCTTTTCCAGCAGTGCCACTGCGGATTCTCCGCTGTCCGCGTAGTGCGCGAACAGGTCACGCCCGTAGGCCAACTCCATGCGCTTGGGGTCGATCGCCCACACCTGTGCGGTGCCGCCTGCCAAAGCGGGGAGCATGGCGCGGACCGTGGACCAGATCACCGAGCCCTTGCCGGCCCCGGTCACCCCGACCACAAGGCGACAGCGCAAGCGTTGTCGCAGCGGCCTCCGGCCACTGCTCGGGCTGCGGGCTGACGCCCGGTCCCTCGCGCGGCCAACGGCCGTGCTACTTGGCATCTTGACGCGGCCCGCGGACGAACAGTTGCCGTTTGGACGAAATCGGTTGATGACGTGCGCAGATCCCGAGGCACCCGGTAGCGGAATGCGGTTGTCATGGGTAGTTGACGCCAGCGCCACCGGGCACCTCGGCCCGAAACCGGGGCGACCCTCCGCTGTGGTTGGGGTGTATAGCTGGTTCATCAGGTGAACCGGACAGGCCCCACCGAACCGAACCGTTGAAAGGACCGCACGAGTGGTCTCGGAGCCGGACAGCTCCCCCGGCAGTCAAACGACCGGCCCGGCTCCAGGAGACCTCGTGCGGGTCAGGATCACGAGCCACAAGCCGTGGGGAGTCCTGGTCCAGATCATCGGCCACGAACGCATCAGCGCATCGGTGAGCCTTTTCATCCTGCTTCTCGGAGCTGAAAGTCCAGCATGGCGCGGGTGACCTGGCCAGCCCATTGCGAGCAGCAGCGTAGGCGGCACAGAATGTCCCACTGCTTGAGCTGAGCGATCGCGCGTTCACACGGCGGACGGAGCTTGGCGTGGGCGGATTCGGCGTCCTTTTCCACTGCGGCTTACCGCGCCCCTTGAACGGGCAGAACACCACATCGGACAACCCCACGTATCCCTTATCGCCCAGACCGACCAGCCCTGAGGCCTTGATGCGCTCGGCGGGCTTCCACACCCGGGCGGCCTTTGGTGCGGACGGCCAGGTTCAGGGTGCGGTGTGACAACGGCAGCGCGGAACGGCAGAACAGCATACAGAACCCCTGGTGAACTGGGGATTCCTGGTCGAAAACCCGCCCACCAGGGACTTCTTGCCGTTCAGGAGGAATTCGGGGACACCGGAACGGGGCTGTGACCTGCATCTTCAGGGTGAAAAAGGCTCGGTGCACGCCCACTCTCCCCATGCACATCTCCAGATTTCGGACGCCCCGGAAAAGATCCACCGGAAGAGAGGAATCCGCACCCTGACACAATGAGAAACCTCAGAGACAACAGGAAACCCATAGGGTGCCCGTGACCCAATCTTCCCTATCCCCCTCGTCGCGGCGACAAGGGAAACCCCGCCTTTTCGCAGGTCCTGCGACCCCGGCGAACATTTCACCCTCCATTCGGCCATCCTCCGCACACGGAAATCGCTTCCCGACGTGTCCGCTACCGGCCACTCCCGTGAATTGTCTCCGCATGGGAGTTAGGCTCACGCCGGGCACAGAAGATGCTCCGAACCCCTGCCTGTGGAAGGAAACTCCGTGTTCCAGAACATTGGCCGTACCCTCGCCCGCGCCGGCGCAGCCTTAGCCCTGACCGCCGCGACCCTGTTCGCACTGTCCGCACCCGCCTCCGCGCACACCCTCGACCAGGCCGCCAGAGCATCGGCCGGATGCGCCTGGATCAGCGGGAGTTACAGCACCCTGCACTCGTCTCCCGTCACCACCGCCGGCGGCGCCACCTACGGCAGGGTGTACCTGCTGTGGAGCAGCACCTACGGGCAGAACTGCGTGGTCACGCTCAAGACCGGGTCCACCCACGGCACGCCCACGTACACCCGGGCCTCCCTCTACCTCCAGAACGGCAGCGGCGCCCATGAGACCGGCGACTACTCCCACTACGCGGCCGCGTCGAGGGCCGCCGCGGGTGTGTGCGTCCGCTACTCGGGAGCCATCCGGGGAACCACGGGAACGCTGGCCACCGGCGGTCGGTCCAACTGGGCCAACTGCAGCTAACGCAGCCCCCCGCAGAGCACGGCGGAGCCGGGCCCCGGGCCCGGCTCCGCCCCACCGCGGGCACACTCCGGGCACCGAACGCGACTCCAGAGACACCCGCCAGGTGGTCGTCGACGACGTCGACGACAGCAGCGGTGACCTGTTGAGCCAGTGATCGCGCGAGCCGGACGGCACGGGTGTGGCCGAGGGTGATGGCGCTGGCACCTACCGGGCGGCGCCCCGGAAGCGCGAAAGGGTCGGCCCCGGCGCGGCCTGTCCCGACCGCGCCCGAGGCGCCGACCCCCGACGCTCCCCGCACGGGACACGTCTCGCGGCCGTCAGTCCTCGGCGCGCACGTCGACGGCCTCGCCCGCGGCGTCGAGGATGACGTCGTACTCCTGGCCGTCGGCACCGCGCACCTCGGCCTCCCAGCCGTCCCAGCCGTCCTCGTCCTGGCGCTCGACGTCGACGGTGGTGGCGCCCTCGCCCACCGCGGCGGCGGCGTTGGCGGAGACCGTCTCGCGGTCGGCCGCGGCCTGCTCGTCGGTGTTCTGCCAGGGCGCGGGTCCCCCGTCGGTGTCGCGGAAGTCCGCGCCGTTGACGGTGAACACGTCGGCGTCGTCGCGCTCCTCGCCCTCGTCGTCGCCGTCGTCGTCGGCCTCGTAGCGCACGCCCAGGGTGACCTCGGTGCCCTCCAGGCCGCGCAGCTCGTCCAGGAGCGGCTCGACGGTGCCGTTGCCGTCGAAGTCCTCGAGTTCGGGGTCGGTCAGCAGCCACTCCTCCGGACCGAAGTCGACCTCGACCCCGGACACGGACCAGTCGTCGATGTCGTCCCCGGCGCGCAGCTCGCCCACGAGCTGTTCCAGTCCGTCGACCGACCGGGTCGAGGGCTCGCTCTGCTGCGGCTGCCCGTTCCCGCCCGTCCCGGAGTCGGCTCCGGCCGTGACACCGGTGAGCTCGATCGGGGCCACCTCCTGCTCGGGGTCGCCGGTGACCACGTAGCCGACCGTGCCCACGGCCAGCAGCCCCGCGGCGACGGAGGAGGAGAGGATGATGATGGTCTTGGTCTGCATCGCGGGTCCCTTGCTCACATGCTCGAAGGTCTGTGTACCCCCAAGCATGCGGCGGCCCGATGATGGCGGCATGAGGTCGACATGAGGGCCTTCTTCATGTTGCGCTCAGGGACGGTTCAGGGGCCTCCGCCACGGTGGTAGGCGACACGGGGGAACGGGGAGGGGCACGGCCTTGGCGATTCTGGTGGTGGAGGACGAGGAGGGGATCGTCTCCTTCGTGCGGCGCGGGCTGGAGACGGCCGGTTACCAGGTGCTCGCCGCCGACGACGGGATCGACGGGCTGACGATGGCGCTGTCCTCGGACGTCGAACTCGTCGTCCTGGACCTGGGGCTGCCGGGGATCCCGGGTGAGGAGGTGCTGCGTCGGCTGCGCATGCGCCGCCCCTCGGTGCCGGTGATCGTGCTCACCGCCAAGGACGCCGTGAGCGACCGGGTCGCCAACCTCGACGCCGGGGCCGACGACTACATGGTCAAGCCGTTCAGCGTGAGCGAGCTGCTGGCCCGTGTGCGGGCCCGGCTGCGCGGCGGCGGCCAGGAACGCGGCGACGTGCTGGCGGCGGGCGGCGTGGTGCTCGATCTCGGGGCGCGCACCGCCTCGGTGGAGGGACGCACCGTCAACCTGTCCGCCCGCGAGTTCGCGCTGCTGGAGGTGCTCATCCGCCATCCGACTCAGGTCTTCTCCCGGCCCCAGCTGCTGGACCGGGTCTGGGGCTACGACTTCGACGGCGCCTCCAACGTGGTGGAGGTCTACGTCAGCCAGCTGCGCCGCAAGCTCGGCGGCGAGCGCATCCAGACGGTCCGCGGCGCCGGATACCGGCTCGGGGACGGCCCGCGGTGAGCCTCACCGGCCGGGTCGTCCTGCGGTCGCTGCTGGTCATGGCCCTGGTCATCGGCGGCGTCGCCCTGCTCACCTACGAACTGGTGCGCGTGTCGGGCCTGGGCGACATCGACCGCCTGCTGCGCGAGGAGTCGGCGCTGGTCGGCGACGCCCTCGACGGACGGCTGCCCGCCGCCGCCGGGCTCGACGGCGTGGTCTCGGGGCCCGAGGCCGAGCGCGCCGCCCGCCAGGCGCTCGCCGTCCGCCCCAGCGGGGCCCGCCACGTGACGCTGGTGACCGTCAACGGCGTGCGGCTGCAGAGCACCGGGGGCCCCTCGCGCGTCGCGGGCCTCATGCGCGGCGGCGACGCCCCCGAGGCCGAGCCCGGGGCCATCCGCACGCTCGACACCGACGCGGGCCCGCTCCGGGTGCTCGACACCCGGGTCGTCGACGACGCCGGTGACACCCTGGCCGTCGTCACCGTCGCCGCCCCGCTCGACTCCACCCGCGACACCGCGGCCACCGTCCTGCTGTGGGCCGGGCTCGCCGGGGCGATCGGCGTCGTCGGCGGAGGGGTCGTGCTGTGGCTGGTGGTGCGGCGCACCCTGCGCCCCGTGCGGGAGGTCTCCGACGCCGCCAAGGCGATCTCGCCGTCCGACCTGGCCACCCGCGTCCCCGTGCCCTCCACCCGCGACGAGATCGCCGAACTGGCCACCGAGATCAACCAGATGCTGACCCGCATCGAGCAGGCCGACAGCACCCGGCGCCGGTACCTGGCCGCGATCTCCCACGAGGTGCGCACCCCGCTCTCCGTCGCCGAGGGGCACCTTGAGCTGCTGGGTACCGCGGAGGCGGCGGTCGTGGGCTCCGAACTCGACCGCCTGCGCCGCGTGCTGGAGGACCTCATGGCGGTGGCCCGCGGCGGCGACGAGATCGACGTCCGCGTCGAGGCCGTGTTCCTGCCCGACCTGTTCCACGACGTGCGGGCCCGGCTCGACGCCCTGCCCCACGCCGACGCCGTCACCCTGGAGGAGCCGCCGCCGGACGTCCTGCTCGGTGACCAGTCACGCCTGGAGCAGTGCCTGGCCAACCTCACCGCCAACGCCGTCGACCACAACCCGTCCGGTACCCGCGCCACCGTGACCGCCCGCGGCGGAGAGGACACGGTCACCCTCACCGTGGCCGACGACGGCCCGGGGATCAGCGCCGAGGTGCTCCCCCACGTGTTCGAACCGTTCGTCACCACCCGCGCCACCGGATCGGGACGTACCTCGGGGCTCGGTCTGTCGGTCGTGCGCTCCCTGGTCGAGGCCCAGGGAGGCGAGGTGGAGATCGACAGCGGCCCCTCCGGCACCGTCGTCACGATCACCCTTCCGCGTGCCACGCCCTGACCGGTTCCGCGCAGGACCCGGGTTCCACGTCCGGCGGCTCGGCGCACATCCCCGCCCACACGGGAACCCGGTGGAATTCCCCTTCACCACGGAGGGCGGAAACGGGAATTCCCCGGAAAGGGAGAACGCATTCCGCTGAGGACGCCCCCTCCGGCCCTCCGCGCGGCGGCCACCGGCGCACTCTCCGCGGGGAGTCCGCAATCCCCATCTCCCGTGATATTCTCGTAATATCGCTGCAACGCCTCTCACCTGCGCGTACGCCCACCACGGGCACCTGACTGAACCGTGGCCAAGTTTTGGGTGGGCCTTGGGGGGCAGTGCGATATGACAGGAGGTGCTCCAATGGAGACCGGAATAATTGTCATCATCGCCTTAGTGGTGGTGGTCGTCATCGCCGGAGGAATCGCGATCGCCGCGCGGTCCTCGATCCTCCCGGCCCGGCGCACCGCCCGGCTGAAGAAGCGTTTCGGCGCCGAGTACGACCGCGCCGTGGAGGTCCACGGCAACAGGACGGCCGCCGAGAACGACCTGTCCGAGAGGCTCCGCCGCCGCGACAACATGGCGCTCCGCGAGCTGAGCGACCAGCAGCGCGTGGCGCACACCGAGACGTGGGCCGCGGTGCAGCAGGAGTTCGTCGACGATCCCGTCCGCGCCGTCCGCGACGCCCGCGGACTGGTGGAGGCGATCATGGCGGACCGCGGCTACCCCGGCCCCGCGTCCGCGGCCGACGGTGGCGCGGCCTTCGACCAGCGCCTCGACGACCTGTCGGTGGACCACTCCGCCGCGGTCACCGGGTTCCGCCGCGCGCACGCCACCGGGCGCCCCGCCGAGGCGGACCAGACCGGCACCGAGCACCTGCGCGAGGAGCTGGTGTCCTACCGCGGCCTGGTGGAGTCCCTGCTGGGCGGCCTTCCGACGGCTGACGGCACGACGGCCCGGCCCCCGGGCACGGAGCGGACCCCGGTCGACCGCACCGCTCCGGCCGCGAGCGCGGAGCGGACCGCCGTGGAGCAGCCGCGCCGGAGGAGTGGACCGGAGGCGGGTCCGTGACCGGCCTCGGCGGCGCTCCGAGGAACCGACGACGACACGAGAAGGCGGACGACATGGTGGAACGCGTACCCGGCCCCGGCAGGAGCCGGGAGACCGAATCGGAGCAGTACCGGGCGCGGACGCCCGGCCCCGGGACCGGCCCCCGCACCGCGGAGCCGGTGACCGTCGACGCCGAGGTGAACGACCCCGGGCGCGGGACCGGCCCCGCTGGACGCACCGGCGACCCGGACACCGGATACACGGGTGCCCCCGGTACCGCCGGTTCTGGACACGCCCGGCCGGGTGCCCCCGGAACCGCGCCGGGTCAGGTGCCGGGGCAGCCGGGCACCGGAGCGGACCGCTCGGACCCGGCGGACGGGCCCCGGTCGCAGGGCGCGAAGCTGGAACGGGTCCGGGAGCGCTGGAGCGCGACGCAGGGCAGGTTCGTCGACGATCCCCACGGCGCCGTACGCGAGGCCGACGCGCTGGCCGCGGAGGTCGCCGACGCCGTGGTCGCGGAGATCGAGGAGCGCCGCTCCGCGCTGCGCTCCGCGTGGAACGAGGGAGAGGGCACGGACACCGAGTCGCTGCGGGTGGCCCTGCGCGACTACCGCTCCTTCGTGGAGCACCTGGTCAGTACCAACGCCTGACCGCGTGCGGCCGCAGTGAGCCGTTCCGGGCCGGGGGCCGCCCACCGCCGAGCGCGGGGGCGGCCCCTCCGGGTGCGCGGCCGCCCCCTCGGGCGGGGGCTCGCGCGAAGATCCGCGCCCTCCCGGACGGAATCCGGGCGGTCCCTTCGGAAGCGGTCGGCTCATCCGGCGACGAGCTTGTCGACCGCCGCCTCGGCCTCGGCGAACAGCTCCCGGTAGTGGTGTTCCCGGGCCTCGCCGGACAGGTCCTGGGCCTCGCTGTCGAACAACGCGGCCGTGTGGACCTCGAAGATCCCGCAGAACTCCGAGATCCCCCGGCGCAGGGGCCCGTCGAGCAGGCTGAGTACCAGGTCCGCGTTCGGGTCCCGCGCGGTGAGTCCGGCCAGGCCCAGCCACAGCATCCGCTTCCCCGCCATGGGGGACCTGCTGCGGCCGTACGTGAGGCCGTAGTTCCACACCCGGTCGATCCAGCCCTTGAGCAGGGCCGGCAGCCCGAACCACCACACGGGGAACACGGGGACGATGAGATCGGCTGCGTGGACGCGGCGGATGTGGGCGTGCACCTCGTCGGAGTAGACCTTGTCCCGGTCGCCGTAGTCGGGCTCGTCGGCCTCGCTGTTGCGGGGGTCGAACCCCTCGGCGTGCAGGTCGAGCAGGTCGACGCGGTACCCGGCCGCCTCCAGGCGGGCGGCGACCCGTCCGGCCACGGCGGCGGTCAGGGAGTCCGGGCGGTGGTGGGCGACCACGACCAGCGCGGTGCGTCCGGTCGACGCGGGGGCTTCGGAGGGCTCGGTGGGTGCGAAGGGCTCTCGGTTCATGAGTCCAGTACAGACCAACAGGCGTGGACGTTCCATAGCTGAAAAGCTGCGTTTCTTTGGCGTGCGTCTACACTCGCCTCCATGGACCCTTTGAGTGACATGCTCAGCGGAATCCGCTCCGCGGGCGCCTCCGTCAGCCAGGCCTCGCTGGATCCGCCGTGGACGATCCGCTTCACCGGCGGCGCGCCGCTGACCATGCTGACGGTGATCAGCGGCGGCGGGTCGGTGATCCTGCCTGACGGGACCGCCCTCGGGATCGGCGCGGGCGACACCGCGCTGGTACGCGGCCCCGACCCCTTCCACCTCGCGGACGACCCCGCCTCGCCGCGTCGCGTACACCGGAACCACGAGATCGACTGCCTCGAACCGGACCCCGTGTGCGGGCCGGACGGCGCTCCCCCGGGCGCGTTCCCCCGGCACGACGGCCTCCGGGGGGACGGACTCCCCGCCACCGACCTCCCGACCGCCGGGGCCTCGAACGACGGCCTTCCCAGCGAGGCCCCCGAGGGCGCCACCACCCTCATCGTCGCCGCCTACCGGGCCACCCGGAGCCGCCACGAGCGGCTGCTGCGCACCCTGCCGCCCACGCTGGTCCTCAACGAGGAGCAGCCCGAGAACGTCTTCTGGCTCGACGCGGCGAAGGACGCCCTGTCCCGGCGGCACCTCCCGGGCGGCCAGGCCCTGGTCGACCGCGTCGTGGACATGGGGCTGGTGTGCAGCCTGGCCTGCTGGTTCGAGCAGGAGGGCGCCGACGCCCCCGCCTGGTACCGGGGGGCCGTGGACCCGGTGACCGGCCCCGCGCTGGAGGCCGTCCACCGGCGTCCGCACGAGGCGTGGACGGTGGGCGCGCTGGCCGCCAGGGCGGGGGTGTCGCGCGCGCTCTTCGCCAAGCGCTTCACCGAGGTCATGGGCCAGTCGCCCCTGGGCTACCTGACCGAGTGGCGCATGTACACCGCCGAGGAGCTGCTGTCGGACCCCGACCTGAGCGTGGCCAAGGTGGCCGGGGCCGTGGGCTACGCCGACCCGTCCTCGTTCAGCACGGCCTTCAAACGGTTGCGGGGTCTGAGCCCGCGGGAGTTCCGCCTGCGGAACATGCTTTCCGGGCCCGGTGCCGCTCCCGTGTCCGGAACCGGATCCGGTCACGGCTCCTGAGCCGGGCACGGCCCCGGGGCGGAACCCGCTCCCGCGTTCGCCCGCGCGTGCGGCCGGGGGACCGCACCCGGCCCGGGGCCGAAGCCGGTCCCTCGGACCGGACGGCCCCGGCCCCCGGCTCCCTCAGCCCCAGACGACGGGGAGCGCGGTCCGACCGCTCGCCACGATGGACGGGGACTCCTCCACCTCCGCCCCCTCGGCCAGGCGCAGGTCCGGGAAGCGCGTGAAGAGCGCCTCCAGCGCGGTCACGCCCTCCAGCCGGGCCAGCCCCGCGCCCAGGCAGAAGTGCGGACCGTGTGAGAAGGCCAGGTGTCCCCGCTGCTCCCTCCGGAGGTCGAAGGCGTGCGCGTCGTCGCCGTGGCGCCCGGGGTCGCGCCCCGCCGCGCCGAAGCCCATGAGCAGCGCCTCCCCCGCGGGCACGTGCGTGCCCGCGAGGGTGACGTCCTCGGCCGTGTAGCGCAGCGGCAGGTACTGGATGCTGGCGTCCCAGCGCAGGGTCTCCTCCACCGCGTCGGCCCAGGAGGCGCCGCCGGACCGCACCAGCTCCAGCTGGTCCGGGTGGGTGAGCAGCGCGTGCACGGCGTTGGTGATGAGGTTCATCGTGGTCTCGTAGCCCGCACCGATCATGAGGATCAGCGTCCACACCAGTTCGGTGTGGGAGAGCCGCTCGTCGCCCTCGGCCCGCGCCTGGAGCAGAGCGCTGGTGAGGTCGTCGCCCGGCTCGCGGGACTTGCTCTCGGCCAGCTCCGCGAGGAAGGTCTGCATGTCGGCGTTGGTCCGGGCGGCCACCTCCGGCGTGGTGGTCGCGTCGAAGACCCGGCGCATCAGGGTGTGCAGTGTGCCGCGGTGCTCCGCCCCGACCCCGAAGAGCTCGGAGATGACCGTCATGGGCAGCGGCAGCGACAGCGCCGCCTTGAGGTCCACCGGTCCCGGCCCCGCCGCCGCGAGGTCGTCGAGCAGTTCGGCGGTGATCTCGGTGATCCTCGGGCGCAGCTCCTCCACCCGGCGCGGGGTGAACGCCTGCGAGACCAGGGTCCGCAGACGCCGGTGGCGGTCGCCGTCCGCGGTGAGCATGTTGTCCGGGGCCACCCAGGAGATCAGCGGCCAGTCCATGGGGATCTCGCCCTGCGCCCACGCCCGCCAGTGCCGCGCCTCCTTGCGCACGCCGGGGTGCGCGAGGGCCTCCATGACGACGTCGTGGCCGGTCAGCGCCCGAACAACCACGCCACCAGTGATCTCAACCTCGACGACGGGGCCGCGGTCCCGGAGTCCGGCTGTCTGTCGGTGGAGGTCGTAGGGGCGGAGGACGGGGATGTCTGCTGCCATCGCGGTGTTCCCTTCGGGGAGTCGGGCGGAAATTCCACGGGGAGTTCGGCCAGGGCCCGTGCGAACGGGGAGACGCGCCAGCGCGGGGCCGGGTCGGTCACGCGCAGGCCGCGCAGGCGCTTGGTGAGGACCTCCACTCCGACCTGGGCCATGGTCTGGGCGAACCCGTGGGCCGGGCAGCGGTGCGGGCCGACCCCGAAGGCCAGGTGGGCGCGGGTGACGTGTTCGATGTCGGGCCCGTTCTCGGCCATCGCGGTGTGGGCCGCGGCGTAGCCGAGGAGGATGGGCTCCCCCTTGCGGATGCTCCGTCCGCCGCTGATCTCGACGTCGCGCACGGGGTAGAGGACCGGGTAGTTGGTGATGGGCGGCTCGCGCCACAGGACCTGCTCGACCACCTCGTCGATCCCGACCAGGGCGCCGTTGAGGGCCCGGTTCACCTCGGGGTCGGTCAGGATCGTGTGCGTGGCGGCCGTGATGAGGTTGGCGGTCGGCTCGGCGCCGGCGCCGATGGTCACGACCAGCTGGTGCAGCATCTCCTCGTCGGTGAGCCCCGCCCGGTGCTGGAGCAGCCAGGTGGTGACGTCCTCCCCCGGCGTCGCGTGCTTCTGCGAGATCGCGTCGGACAGGGCCCGCTCGTACTCGGCGTTGGCCCGCACGACGTCGTTGCCGTCCCACAGGTCGATGAGCGAGGTCAGGACGCGCTCGCCGACGTCGCGCGAGAAGCCGAAGAGGTCGCAGATCACCAGCAGCGGCAGCAGGCGGGCGTACTCGGACACCAGGTCCGCGCTGCCGCGTTCGACGAAGGCGTCGATGAGGCTGTCGGCGTGGCGGCGGGTGCTCTCGCCGACACGGCTCTCGGGCACCCGGCCCAGGGAGTCGACCACCGACCGCTTGAGGCGGGCGTGGGCGTCGTCGTCGGCGAAGAGCAGATTGGGGCGGTAGGCCATCATCGCGGCCACGGGGGCGTCGTCGGGGACGCGCCCCTCGGACCAGTCGAGCCAGAGCCGGGAGTCGCGCCGGAAGGTGCGGGTGTCCCTGCACCAGGCCGTGATGAGCGCGTAGTCGGCGACCACCCATGCGCTGATCCCGGGGGAGATCTCGGCGGGGAAGACGGAGCCGTGTTCCTTGGCCATCCGCGTGTAGACGTCGTGCGGATCGGCGTGGAACTCGGGGGCGTGGAGTTCGGCGTAGGGGCAGCGGGAAGCCAACGTTTTCCTGTTCTACAGGGGGGTTCGAGAGCCGCGCCAGTCTAGTACCGCAACATGTCTGTTGTTCCTTCCGTCCCATCCGTCCCACTCCCACGGAACGCGGGATGGCCGGTCGCCGTGCGCGGGCGCCGCCGCGCCGTTCGGAGGCTCCCCGATCAGCGCCCAGATCAGCGCCCCGCGCCCACCGGTCCGGCCCGGAACCGCGCTCCGCCGGAGCCGCGCTCCCCTCGCCCCCGAAGTCCCGGAGGTGCCCGGTCAGCGGGGTGAGCTGTAACATCATGGCCGGATTCCTCCCCCCTGCAACCCGCTCCTCCGGTCCCGGCGAAGGCCGTACGGCGGGGCTCCTCGACACACACGGGAACGGATGTTCATGGACGCTGAAGACACCCAGGTCATGGCCAGGACGGGTGAGTTCACCAGCACCACCCTGAGCTGGGAGACCTCGGTACAGGGCCGGGTCGCGGCGGCGGTCGACCGCCTCTCCGGGCCGCTGTCCGACCTGCTGGAGCGCGACGCCAACGACGGCGACACCCGCATGCTCGTCGCCGACTTCTTCAGCGTCGGACTGAACTTCAGCAAGTACCAGGACATGACCACCGAGTACCGGACCAGCGGGGACTCGATCGACTACGCGATCATGCTGGACGGCAAGCTGTTCGCGCCGGTGGAGGTGCGCCGGGTCGGCCAGGAGCTCGACCAGCGCAACATCCAGGTGTCCCGCCGCCTGGCCGTCGACGAGGGCGCCGAGTGGGTGATCCTCACCAACGGCCGCCTCTGGAAGGTCTACCACCTGCGCCCCGACGGTGACGGCGGCAACAAGCCGGTGGAGGTCATCGACGTCGACCTCACCGACGCCGACGCCTACCAGCAAAACATCGACGCCCTGTTCCACATCACCCGCGAGGCCGTCGACCGCGGTCGGCTGGACACCCTGCGCAAGTGGAAGGAGGCCGTCGAGGCGGCCCCCGTCGCCGAGGCGCTGCGCAGCGACGCCGTGGTGGAGGCGGTCCGCGCGCAGCTGCGCGCCGCCACCGGCCACCTGGGTCACACGGGCGACGCCGACGAGGTGCGCCGCGCCCTGGTCGAGGAGGTCGTCGCGCAGGGCCTGCTCAAGGACTGACGCCGGTAGCGGGTCCGGCCCTCCCGGTCCGGACCCGCTCGCCCGTCCGCTCCCCTGTCGCGGGTCCGCCCCCCGCCGCTGCCTGCCTCCGCCTCCGCTCCCCCAGCCGCGGGGCCTCCCCTCGCCGCCGCCTGCCCGCCCCGGGCTCCTTCCGCCGCCCGCTGGTTCGCGCGTTTGCCCCCATTGACACCTGTGATACGCGCCACAACAATGGTCATACTATTGGGAGCGCTCCCAGTGCTTCCGGCCGCTTACCCCCCAGCGGAAGGACCCCCGTGAGTCCGGCACGAAGAAACAGCGCGGTGGCGCTCGGCGCCGCAGTCGCGCTCGGCACGAGCCTCCTCGTCGCCTCCCCCGTCCAGGCCGACGACGAGCCGGTCGAACAGATCACCAACGGCGACTTCGCCGACGGCACCACCGGCTGGTGGGCGACCGAGGGGATCGACCTCGCCGTCAGCGACGACGAAGCCCTGTGCGTCGCGGTCCCCGGCGGCACCAGCAACCCGTGGGACCAGATCGTCGGCCAGAACGACATCCCCCTCGTGGCCGGGGAGTCCTACTCCCTCACGTTCACCGCCTCCGGCGCCGACGGCCTGCCCGTCCGCGCGCTGGTCCAGGAGCCCGTCGACCCCTGGCGCACCGAACTGGACGAGCGCCCCGTGCTCACGCCGACGGCGACCGGCTACGAGTACGTCTTCACCGCGTCCGCCGAGATGGCCGACGCCCAGCTCGCCTTCCAGATCGGCGGGTCCGAGGAGGACTGGACGTTCTGCCTGGACGACGTGTCGCTGCTCGGCGGCGCCGAACCCCCCGTCTACGAACCCGACACCGGTCCGCGCGTCCGCGTCAACCAGGTCGGCTACCTTCCGCAGGGCCCCAAGAACGCCACCGTGGTCACCGACGCCGAGGAGTCCCTGCCCTGGCGGCTGGCCGACGCCGAGGGCGCGGTCGTGGCCGAGGGCGGCACCGTGCCGTACGGCCTGGACGAGTCCTCCGGTCAGAACGTGCACACCGTCGACTTCAGCGACTTCACCGGAACGGGTGAGGGCTACACCCTGACCGCCGACGGCGAGACCAGCCACCCCTTCGGGATCACCGCCGCCCCCTACGCCGCCCTGGCCACGGACGCCCTGGACTTCTACTACACCCAGCGCAGCGGCACCGAGATCCTCGACGAGCTCGCCCCCGGGTACGGACGCGAGGCCGGGCACGTCGGCGTGGAGCCCAACCAGGGCGACACCGACGTCACCTGCCACCCCTCCGCACCGTGCGACTACTCGCTCGACGTGTCCGGCGGCTGGTACGACGCGGGTGACCACGGCAAGTACGTGGTGAACGGCGGCATCTCCGTCCACCAGCTGATGAGCGTCTACGAGCGCGCGCACACCGCGCCCACCGGAAACCCCGCCCGGGTCGCCGACTCCACCCTGTCCGTCCCCGAGCGGGACAACGGCGTGCCCGACGTCCTGGACGAGGCACGCTGGGAGATGGAGTTCCTGCTGTCCATGCAGGTCCCCGAGGGCGAGGAACTCGCGGGGATGGCCCACCACAAGGTCCACGACGAGCGCTGGACCGGCCTGCCGCTGCTGCCCTCCGAGGACTCCCAGCCCCGCTACCTGCACCCGCCGTCGACGGCGGCCACGCTGAACCTGGCCGCGACCGCCGCCCAGTGCTCCCGGGTGTTCGCCCCCTACGACTCCGGGTTCGCCGCGACCTGCCTGGAGGCGGCCGAGACCGCCTGGGAGGCCGCGGTGGCCGAACCCGAGCGCTACGCGACCGTCGGCGGCGAGGGCGGCGGAGCCTACGACGACGACAACGTGGCCGACGAGTTCTACTGGGCCGCCGCGGAACTGTACCTGGCGACCGGGCACGGGGACTACGAGGAGGCGGTGGTCTCCTCCGAGCTGCACACCGCCGACGTGTTCACCTCCGCCGGGTTCGACTGGCGCTGGACCGCCCCGCTGGGCCGCCTCCAGCTCGCCACCGTGCCGAGCGGCCTCGACGGCCGCGACGAGGTCCGCGCCTCCGTCGTGGAGGGGGCCGGGCAGTACCTGGCCGACGCCTCGGAGCACGCCTACGGGCTGGCCTACGACCCCGAGGGCGGGGTCTTCGCCTGGGGCTCCAACAACCTCGTGCTCAACAACATGGTGGTGATGGCCAGCGCCTACGACATCGGCGGGGACACGCGCTTCCGCGACGCGGTCCTGGAGGGCATGGACTACGTCCTGGGACGCAACGCCCTCAACCAGTCGTACGTGACCGGGTACGGCGAGAACGACGCGGTCAACCAGCACAGCCGCTGGTACGCCCACCAGCTCGACCCGAGCCTGCCCAACCCGCCCGAGGGAACCCTGTCCGG
This sequence comes from Nocardiopsis alborubida, assembly GCF_012396365.1. GTDB lineage: Bacteria > Actinomycetota > Actinomycetes > Streptosporangiales > Streptosporangiaceae > Nocardiopsis > Nocardiopsis alborubida. The sequence goes on from NZ_JAAXPG010000017.1 coordinate 21,332, forward strand.
CGGGCCCAACTCCGACACCGGCACCTGGGACCCCGTGGCCCGGGCCAACCTGGACGGGTGCGCCCCCCAGTTCTGCTACATCGACGACATCGAGTCGTGGGCGACCAACGAGCTGACCATCAACTGGAACTCCACGCTGGCCTGGGTGTCCGGGTTCGTCGCCGACCAGGGCGACGCCTCCCTGCCCGCCGGGTCCTCCTGCGAGGTCGACTACGTGGTCCACGGCGAGTGGCACGACCGCTTCAACACCCAGGTGACCGTCCGCAACACGGGTGACGAGCCCGTGACGGGCTGGGAGCTGGTGTGGTCCTTCCCCGGCGGTCAGACCGTGGAGCGCCACTGGAGCGGCGCGCTGGAGCAGGCCGGGCACGCGGTGACCGCCGTGAACGCGGACTGGAACGGGACCATCGACCCCGGCGAAGAGGTGACGTTCGGCTTCATCGGCACCCTGACGTCCGGGGCGAACGCCGTGCCCGCGAGGTTCACCCTCAACGGTTCGGTCTGTAGCTGAACCGCGGGCGGGGCGACGACGGCGCGCCCGCCCACGCCGTAAGACCCCCTTGGAGGACGGGGCCCCTCAGGAGAGCGTGGGGCCCCGTCCGTCATTCCCGGGGAGGAGAGGGAGGTTCAGCGCTGCCAGCGCGCCTGGCAGAAGCAGTAGGCGCCGTAGACGGCGACGCCCAGGGCGACGGCCACGAGGGCCCAGGGTCCGGCCGGGGTCTGGGAGAAGGCCCGCAGCGTGCCGTCCAGCCCCTCCGCCTGGTCCTTGTCGAAGGCGATCGCGGCCCGGAGGAAGAAGACGCCTGCGGCGGCCAGGACCAGGCCCTGGGTGCCGATGCCGAGCACGCCGACGGTGACGACCGCCCTGCGCCGGCGCGGCGGGAGCGCGCCGAGCGCCAGCTCCTGCGTGAAGCGGCGGGTCACCGCCTTCCAGATCTGGTGGAGGCCCACGGCGATCACGCCGCAGCCCACCGCGCCGACGACGAACCGGCCGAAGGGCAGCGCCATGACCTGGGCCGTCAGCGCCTCCGACCGGCTGTCCTGGGACTCGGGCGAGCCCTGTCCCAGCAGGAGGCCCGCGATGCTGGAGGCCAGCGCGGCGTAGACCACCGCGCGGGCCCCGGAGGCGACGCGCCTGGTGGCCTTCTCCAGGCCCACCGCGGCGTAGACCGCCTGCCACACGGTGAGGGCCACCAGGCCCGCCGCCGCGACCCAGAGCAGCAGCATGCCGCCGGTGTTCTGGGCGACGAGCTGGAGGGCACCGCTGTTGCTCGCCTCCTCCCCGCCGCTTTCTCCGAAGGCGATGCGCAGGGCGAGGTAACCGATGATGAGGTAGAGCAGGCCCGTGGCGGCGAAGCCCACGCCCGCGAGTCCGCGCAGCCAGCTGCTGTGGGCCGCCTGGCGCCCCGCGCGTCGGCCCGCCGCGTGGGCGTCCTTCGCCGAGCGCCGCGCCTTACCTGGTAAGTCTGATGGGGACATGTCCGGCCCGTGCCCGCGAGGGGGGCGCGAAAACGGAAGTTTACCCCTGGCACTCCCTTTTGTACTGGTCAGAGACGTGGAATCCCTCCGGAGCGCCAGTGCGGGACGACGGGTTGGCAGGCACCGGTTCAGGGGGCGGCTACTCCAGGGGCACCCGCAGGACGCGGTCGTCCCCCTCGGCCGGCTCCCCCACCCCGTCGAGATCGCTGGTGGTCAGCCACAGTTCATCGCCGCCGGGAGCGGCCACCACCGTGCGCAGGCGGCCGTACTCCCCCTGGTAGCGGTCCACGGGCTCGCCCACCCCGCCGTCACCGGTGAGCGGCACCTCCCACAGGCGTTCTCCGCGCAGCGCCGCCACCCACAGGGAGCCGCCCGCGACCGCCGCGCCGCTGGGCGAGGCCTCCGCGGGTCTCCACGTCAGCAGGGGGTCGACGTACTCGTCGCCTCCTCCGGCGCCCTCCACCTCGGGCCAGCCGTAGTTGCCGCCCGGTTCGATCAGGTTGACCTCGTCGAACTCGTTCTGGCCGAACTCGGTGGCGTACAGGTTCCCCTCGTCGTCCCACGCCAGGCCCTGGACGTTGCGGTGGCCGTAGCTGTGGACGGGGTTGCCGAAGGGGTTGTCCGGCGCCGGGTCCCCGTCGGTGGTGATCCGCAGGATCTTGCCGCCCAGCGAGTCGGTGTCCTGGGACAGGCCCTCCCGACCCGCGTCCCCGGTGCCGACGTACAGCAGGCCGTCGGGGCCGAACCCGATCCGGCCGCCGTTGTGGTGGGAGGCGGAGGGGATGCCGTCGAGGATGACCTCGGTCTCCCCGAAGCCCCCGTCCCCGTTCTCGGGGTCGTACTCCAACCGGCTGATCCGGTTGTCGGAGTCTGTGGTGTGGTAGGCGTACACGTACGGTTCCCCGGGGAAGCCCGGGTCCACGGCCAGCCCCAACAGACCGCCCTCGCCGTCCGGTGCGGTTCCCTCGACGGTGCCGACGCCGGCGACCGAACCGTCGGGGGACACGCGGACGACCTCCGCCGAGTCGCGCTGGGCGACCAGGGCCGAGCCGTCGGGGAGGAAGGCCAGCCCCCACGGCACCTCCAGGCCCGTGGCGACGTCCCCGGGCCGGCCGGGGTCGGTAGCGGCGGAGCCGTCCTGTCCGCCCGGCTCCTGCTGACCGTCCGTCCCGCCCGCCCCGCCTCCCTCCGCACCGCCGGCGGCGTCCCCCCGGGCGCCGCATCCGACGAGCAGGACGAGGGTGCCGAGGACGGAGGCGGTACGGAGCACCGCGCTCGCGCGCGCTGAGGGTTCCATGTCCGCTCCCTTCCCCCTGGCACCGCGGTTACCCCGCAGCGCCGCCGGGCGCCCCCTCCTCGCTGTTCTCGTGCCCCTCCTGCAACTCCTCGAACAACCGCTCCAGGTCGGTGAGCATCGCGCTGTGCACGGGCCAGCGTTCGGAGTCCCAGTCCTGCCTCATGCGCTCCCGTGTCCGGTCGATCAGCCGGAGCCCTCCTTCCAGGCAGGAGTCCAGATCGGGGGAGACCGTGTCGCGCTCGGGTTCCCCGGCCTCGTGGACGGCGTCGAAGGCGTCGGCGGCCGCGTTCAGGAGGGGCGCGAACTCGCGGAGGAAGGCGTCACCCGGCTCGGGGAAGCGTGTCCGGCCGCCGTTGGCGGCCCGCAGGGTGCGGATGAGGGACTGGATGTGGCGTGAGGACCGGCCCAGGGCGAGGATCCAGCCGTAGTAGGACTTCGGCGCCCTCTTCGGGACAGGGCCCTCCAGGATCCGCCGCGGGTTCAGACGCGCCCGGTACTCCTGTTGGGAGACCACCTCCCTGGCGTTGCGCTCGGTGTTGTCGAACCCCTTCGCGACCCGCCCCCAGTACTCGGCGTCACCGAGTCCCTCACCGCCCTCGCGGAGCGCCTCGGCCATCTCCCGGCAGAGGTCGCGCAGGCCGTCCGCGAAGTCGAGCACGGCGCTCTCGGCGTCGCGGAAACGGATGGCGGGTGCGAAGACCGTGTTCGTCACGACGGCGGACCCCGCTCCCACCAGCACCATGAGCAGCAGCGTTCCCATGTCCGTGAGGCTGCCCGCCGTGCCTCCCGCGAGCGCGAACGACGCCACCACGGGTATCTGTTTGCCCTGGTCGCCGAAGACCGTGAACTGTCCCGCCACCATCGCGACGAGCACGGCCAGGGCGAAGAACCACACGTTGAGCCCGACGGTGAGACCGGTCAGGCCCGCGATCAGGGCGCCGAGGAAGACCGCGGGAACGTAGCGCAGGGACTGGAGCACCGACCCGTACACGCTGGGCCGCACCACCAGGAGGGCGGAGAAGGGGGCGAAGCCGATCTGGGACGAGCCTCCCAGGAGCGTGCCCAGGAGCCAGGCGCCGGTGGAGGCGATGACGCACTTGGCGATGATGACCGCGGTCTCGCGCTCGTAGCCCCGCCGCTCGACGACCCGGCGCAGCAGTTCGCGGGCGTTGGACGCGACCCTCCTCAGCCGTGCGGCTACCACTTCGCTGCTTCCTCTCCCTGCCCCGCTAAGGCCGCAGGTCCCTGCGGCCCCGTCCGTATCCCGGCCCTCATCGCCCTCCTCGGTCCCGTACCGCCTCCCGCACGAACTCCTCGACCAGGTCGGCGACCTGGTCGGGGGCGGCGGCGGTGAGCGCGTGGGGCTGCCCGGGCAGGGTCACGAGCCGTCCACGGGGCAGTAACCGGGCGGCTTCCCGCGCCCAGGGCTCGGGACAGAGGGGGTCCCCGCCCCCGCGCAGGACCAGGGCTGGCTGCGTCACCCTCGGCAGGACCAGCTCGATCCGGTGGTCGCGGCTGGCCAGGAGGCTGCGGACGTCCCTGCGCAGCCCCGCGTCCCAGTAGTCGGCGACGACGGAGGACAGCACGGAGAGGTCCTCGCGCACGCCGTCGCGCAGCAGGCGCGCGGCCAGCGTGGGCAGCGAGCGCGCCCGGGGGTCCGTCGTGGGCCCGGCCAGCACGAGCGATCCCACCTCCTCGGGCGCGCGCACCGCCGCCTCGGCGACCACCTGCGTTCCCAGGGAGAGCCCGAGCAGACAGGGCCGCTCGATCCCGCGGCCCCGGAGCCACCCCAGGAGGGCGTCCGCGAGTCCGGTGACCGTGGGCGTGTGGTCGGGCGCGGTGCTCGCGCCGAACCCCGGCAGGTCGACGGCCCAGGCGGGCGTCCTGCCCTCCAGGGCCATGACCACGGGCAGCGTCTGGCGGGAGGAGATCCCCGCGCCGTGCACGCAGACCACCGGCGGCCCCTGTCCGGGCACGCGCCACCAGGCCATCGACGAGCGTCCGACCCCGTCCGTGCCCCTGCGGGCCTCCATGCGTACCCCCGAACGGCCTCCTCGGATCCGGTCATGTGGTCGCCACAACTACCCAGGGCCTCCGCCTTCAACCCACTCCCCGGCAGAGGCGTGTGGAGACGCCGTGGGGCGGTCAGGGAGGTACACGCAAGGGCGTGCGCGCGAAGGGAGCCATGAGATGGGCAGGAAGTCGGATTCGCCTCCGAAGCACCCGTGGTTGAGGGGTGCCGTACGGGGTGTCGCGGGTGCGATGGCCATGAGCGGTATGCGGCAGGTCGAGGTCGGCATGGGGGTCACGCAGCGCACACCGCCCGAGGCCGTCCTGGCAGAGGGCGTGCCCGCCCTGCTGGAGAGTGTTCCCCCCGAGCGGAGGAAGGCCGCGATCGAACTGGCGCACTGGGGGTACGGGGCGGCGTCGGGCACCGTGTTCGCGCTGCTGCCGCGCCGGGTGAGGCGGTGGCGGCTGGCCGGTCCGGTGTTCGGGGTCGCGGTCTGGAGTGCGTACGAGCTGGCCGTCGCCCCCGCGCTCGGCCTCGCCCACGCACGCAGGCACCGGCCCCGGGAGCGGTGGGCGTTCCTGTTCGACCACGTGGTCTTCGGGCTCATGGTCGGGGAGCCGCCCGAGACCGTGGTGGCCGGGACCGGAGGCTCCGGGAACGACGCGGAGGAGGGGTGCTGCTGCGGAGGCCACGGGGGCCCTGGGGACCGTAGGAAGCACCGGAGGCGCGGGGGGCACGGAGGCCGCCGGGGCCGCGGGGAGTACAGGGGACACGCAAGCCACTGCGGTCACGGAGACCACGAGCAGCACGGGAAACACGGGGATAACGGTGGCCATGAAGGCCATGGTGATCACGGGAAGCACGATGATCACGGGAAACATGGTGACTGCGGGGAACACGGGAGACGGAGAAAACGACACCGGCGCTGACAGCGGAGAAGCGGGGGCGGGGCGGGCGACCGGTCGGTCGCCCGCCCCGCTTCTCCGCCGCGTCCCCGGGCTCCGGTCGGTCCGGGTCGGCGCTCGGAACCGTAACGGCGCTACGCCCGAGCGGCACCGGCGCCAACCCGCTCACCCGCCGCCGGGGCGCAGCGGCGCCGGCGCCAGGACGTGTCAGCGCTGCCCGGCGCCACACGGCACTGCTCCTGGGCCTTCCGACGCTACTCCTGGGCCTTCTGGAGACGCACGTACGCCAACTGGAGCCAGTCGGACACGGCCACGGCGCTGAACACCGCCCCGGTCCCCCGGGTCACACCGGGCGCGAACACCAGGCCGAAGGCGTAGGCCGTGGCGATCCACTGCGCGGTGCAGAACGGGCAGGTGATCAGCTCGCCGACCGCCCGGCGTGCGCCCTGGCCGCGCACCTCCTCGGCCAGCTCGGCCGGGGCCGAGACCCCCTGGAAGCGGGTGAAGAACGCCCGGAGCGGGCTGGTGACCGCGTCCTTGGCCAGCATCCGCGACAGCTTGTGCGTGGTCAGCCCCATCAGCGCCAGGTCCCACGGCCCCACGCCCTCGACCCTGCGCCTGCCCCGGAACCGGCGCGCGGCGAGCAGCCCGACTCCCACCAGGGCCAGGTAGCCCGAGGCCACGGCCGTGTACCCGAAGAGGGGCTGGTCGCTGTCGCCCCGGTAGGCCTCCGCCTCCTCCTGGATCGTCTCCTTGATGTCCCCGGTGGTGTTGTGGTCAGCCATCTGCTCCGGTCCTCCTTCGTCGTGTCGCGCCGCCAGACCTGTCGCGGACCCACGCGTGCAGCGCCTCCCCGTCCCCCGCCTGGTCGAGGTTGACCGCCGCCTCGATCAGCGCGAGGTGGGTGAAGGCCTGGGGGAAGTTGCCCAGCATGGTGCCGTCGGCGGCCATCTCCTCCGCGTGCAGGCCGAGCTCTCCCGAGCTCCCGCACAGTTCCTCGAACCTCCGCCGCGCCTCCTCGGTCCGCCCGGCCAGCACCAGGGCGGAGACCATGTCGAAGGAGCAGAGGAGGAAGGCGCCCTCAGGGGTGCCCAGTCCGTCGTCGGTCGTCTCGGGGTCGTACCTGTGGACGAGAGCGCCCTCCCCGCCCAGTTCCGCGTCCACCCGCTCCAGGGTCGCGAGCACGCGCGGGTCGGTCCCGTCCAAGAAGCCCAGGAGCGGTATCCGCAGCAGCGACCCGTCCACGTGGGACGAGCAGTAGGACTGCGTGAAGGTCCCGGCCGCGGCGTCGTAGCCCCGGTCGAGGACCTCCTCGCGGATGGCGGCCAGCTCCTTGCGCCACTCGTCCAGGGGGACGTCCCCGCCCGCCTTGCCCGACTCGGTGGCCAGCTGGATCCCGCGGTCCAGGCACACCCAGGCGTAGACCTTGGAGCTCGTCCAGTGCCGTGGACGCGAACGCACCTCCCACATGCCGTCGTCCGGCTCGCGCCAGATCCGGCACGCCGCGTCGACCATCGAGGAGAGCTGTTCGACGTCCCCGCGCCCGAGTCCGCCGGTGGCCTCCTCATAGGACAGCGCGGCGTCGAGCACGTGCCCGTACACGTCCAGCTGGTGCTGTGAGTAGGCGTCGTTGCCGACGCGGACCGGCCTCGACCCGGCGTGCCCGGCGAGGTGGTCCAGGCTCTCCTCCCCGGGCGGGGGCTGCTCGTCGACCGCCTGCACCGGGGGGACCCAGTCGATCGGCTGGCCGCACATCCGCAGCAGGAAGCGCAGGTAGTGCCCGGCCTCCTCCGCGTGCCCGAGCCGCAGGAAGGCCAGGACGACGAGCGCGGCGTCGCGGTGCCAGACGTAGCGGTAGTCCCAGTTGCGCGGACCCCCCGGCCACTCGGGCAGGGACGTGGTGGGCGCGGCGATCAGGGCTCCGCTCTCCTCGTGGAGCAGGCCGCGCAGGGTGAGCGCGCTGCGGCGCACGTGCGTGGCGCCGACCCCGTCGTAGCCGGTGCGCCCGGACCACTCCCGCCAGGCCTCCAGGGTCTCCCGGAGCAGCGCACGGCCCTCTCCCAGGCCGACGCGGCGTCCGCCCTCCAGATAGTCCAGGGCGAACACGGCGGTGTCCCCCTCGGCCAGCTCCACGCGGTACTCCGGCACGCCGTCCCGCGCGGGCGCGGGGGCGGGCGAACCCGACAGCAGCGGCCCCGAGGCCTCCCGCAGCCCGCCGTCCACCCGTTCCCACACGGGCTCGGCACGCGCGAAGTCGGGCCTGGCGTCGAACCGAGAGCGCACGGACGTGCTCCCCGAGCGGCACTCGACGACCCGCAGGAGGAAGCCCTCCCGGTACAGGCCCGTCCCGCCCTCCTCCGACCTTCGCACCGCGAGCAGGTCGCGGACGGCCACCTCCGTGTCCGTGCCCCGCCAGAGCGTCTCCAGGACGAGCGTGTCGTCGACGTAGGCGCGTCCGGCCGGGCCCGCCCCCTCGACCTCCAGGGTCCACCCGCCGCCGCGGGGGTCCAGGATCCCCGAGACGAGGGCGGGGCCGTCGAACCGGGGAACGCACAACCAGTCGACGGTGCCGTCCGGTGTGGTGAGCGCGGCGGTGTGGCAGTCCGAGAGGAAGCCGTGGTCGCCGATGCCCGTGGTGCCCTGCCCCATCCGCACCTCCGAGTCGTGTCGTGTTCCCGGGAACCCCTCATGTGCGACTGCCCCGGGGCACCGCCGGTGAAACGACAGCTCAGAAGCTTGCCGCGGCATGTACATATCGGGCGGCGCTCCCGGGTAGCGGAGGGGGCGAAGGGCCGGAAGCGGCCGTGTCGACCCGTGTGGGGGTGGCCGAGGTGACCGGGAGACCGAACGGTCGGATCGCGGTGGTCAGCGGGGCCAGCGCGGGTGTCGGCAGGGCGACCGCGCGGGAGTTCGCCAGGCGGGGGTACACCGTCGCGCTGCTCGCGCGGGGACAGACGGGGCTGGAGGCCGCCGCCGAGGAGGCCCGTGCCGAGGGTGTGACCGCGCTGCCGCTGCGGGTGGACGTGAGCGACGCCGAGGCGGTGCGCGGGGCCCTGGCCCAGGTCGAGTCGGAGCTGGGACCGGTGGACGTGTGGGTGAACTGCGTGCTCGCCACGGTCATCTCGCCGTTCATGGAGGTGGAACCGGAGGAGTACCGCCGGGTCACCGACGTCTGCTACCACGGCTACGTGTACGGCACCCGGGCCGCGCTGGAGCGCATGCTGCCCCGGGACCGGGGCGTGATCGTGCAGGTCGGGTCCGCCCTGGCCTACCGCGGCATCCCCCTCCAGGCGGCGTACTGCGGGGCCAAGCACGCGATACGCGGGTTCACCGACTCCGTGCGGGCCGAGCTGGTCCACCGCGGATCGGGCATCCGGGTGACGGAGGTGCACCTGCCCGCGGTGAACACACCGCAGTTCACCTGGACGCGCGCGCACCTGGACGGCCGACGCCCGCGCCCCGTGGCCCCCGTGTACCAACCCGAGGTCGCGGCCCGGGCGATCGTCTGGGGCGCCGAGCACCCGCGTCGGCGCCGGTACTGGGTGGGGATCTCGACGGTGGCCACCGTCCTGGGCCAGCGGTTCGCGCCGAGGGTGCTCGACTGGCAGCTGGGGCTCACCGGGCGCAGGAGCCAGGTCCGCGACGCCCACCCGCCCGCGCGCGACAACCTGTTCCGCCCCCTGGACGACGAGCACGACTTCGGCGCCCACGGCGAGTTCGACGACGAGTCGCGCGAGTCGAGCCTGCTCCAGGAACTGAACCAGCGGCGGAACACCGTGGCCCTGCTGGGCGCCGCGGGGTTCGCGGTGGGGGCCGCGGGCTACGCGGTCGCACGGGGAGCGCACCGGCGGCCCTGATCAGCGACGAAGCCGAGACCAAGGGGGAAGAGCATGGTTGAGCACGATCCCGTCGTCGACGAGGCGTGGGAGGAGTTCCACGCGGTGGTGAACATGACCGGGGAGCAGCTGCGCGAGTGGCTGCTCACGAACGCCTCCGGCGAGGACGCCTTCCGGACCGAGCCGGGGCACACGGTGTCCCGGAGGGGTGAGGCGGTCGTGAACCTGCTCAACAAGCGCCGCGGGGACGTGACCGAGTCCGACGTCGAACTGATGCGCGAGGTGACCGAGTACGTCCGCGGCCAGCTGGCGGACCCGCACCGCGAGGACGCGCGGTGGCGGCACCGGCTGATGTCGGTGGGACACGACCCGCTCAGCCCCGACTCGGCGCGCCCCGACGAGGAGGACCTCGCCGGGTAGCGGACCTGGAACGGGGTCTCCCTGGCACCGGTACGGGGAGGCGCGCCGCCGTCCCGGCGCGCCTCCCCGCGTCTCTCCCGGCGCTGTCGGTCAGCCCCGGTCGGCGCCCGCCCGGCGGCCCTGGCGGTACTGCGCGGCCTGGCGGTCGATCTCGTCCTCGAAGTGGGCGCTCTGCTGGACCTTGTCGGCCCGCATCCGCTGCTCGTTCTCGTTGCGGTCGGCCTGCTGGCGCACCTCCAGCTCGCCGATCTCCCGATCGGTCCACACCTGGAGTTTCTTGCGTCCCACCCGTACCTTCTGCTCGTGGCTCTCCCGGTGCAGGTCCACCTGCGCCGTGTACAGCTCGTCGTACTTGCTGGTGCCGCCGAACAGCTTGGTCAGGACTGGGAACAGGTCCACGGCGGCCAGCAGCGCCCGCAGCAGGAACACGGCGGCCATCACGTAGAAGCTGTCCTTGGCCAGCGCGCCCAGCGCCTCCATCTCCTCGATGACGCCGTGCTCCCCCTCCTCGGCGGTCCGCTGGGCGACCTTCTCGTCGATCAGCGCGGCGCGCACGGCGGAGAAGTCGGCTGTGGAGGCTCCCGTGGCCGACGTGAGCGCCTCCACCTCCTCGTCCAGGTCCAGCAGGTTCTCCTGGTGCTCGGAGAGGCGGCTGTCCTCGGCGAAGGCGTCGGCCTCCCCGCGCAGCCGCTGGCAGTTGACACCCGCGCCCGCGCGTCCGGTCAGGCCCTCTCCGGATGTGCCGTTGCACTCCAGCCGGGCCAGCTCCTGCTTCTCCTCCAACCGCTCCTGGAGGGTGGCCACGTGCTCGCGAACCCGGTCCCGTTCGGCGGTGGTCGAGGCCAGCGCCGTCTGGTCCGCGGTGAGCGTGCTGCCGCCGACGGTCAGCAGGTACTCCTCCGTGCACTCGGGGTCGGTGCTGCGCACCCCCGACTCGGGGTTGCAGCGTTCCAGGGCCGAGCGGAACGCGTCCGACTCCTGTGCCCGCTCGACCTTGACCTGCTGTTCGACGGACGGGCGGAAGACGTAGAGCAGCAGCGGCTCGGCGATGACCACGCTGACCAGCAGCGCCAGCAGGACCCGGCCCACCAGGCCGCCGAGGCGGCCCGTCTTGCGCACGCCGTGCATGGTCGAGAGCATCCAGCAGTCGAAGACCAGGATGAGCCCCGCCCAGAACAGCGCGGCCGGAACCAGCAGCGGCCACGGGGTGGGGGTGAAGCGCTGGAGGGCCACGAACACCGCGATCCCGGCCATGGAGGAGGTCGCCACGACCACCAGCCCCTGGAGGGTGTAGCGGGGGCGCTCCTCCGGGATCAGGGAGAGCAGTTCCTCGTCCACCCCGGTCAGGCGGCGCAGCAGACGGCCCGCGCGTGCCCGGAGGCTGCCGGGGTCCGCGGGTTCGCGGCGGTCGGCCGCGTCCTGGACCGGCGTCCAATCCCGCTCGGGCTGGCGGGGAAGGGTACTAGACGTCATGGTCGTCCTCGCTCAGTCCCCGCGTGGAGGCGCGCCGTCCCCGGGGCCTGTCCGCGGCGGCGTCCCCGGAGGTCCCGGGCTCTGGCTCCTCCCCCGCCCCCTGTCCGTCCCGCGCCCCGGCGGAGGGGCCGTCCCCGCCCTCCGTCTCCACCCGCGTGCGCCCGCCGCCGATCGACGCGGCGCCCGACGGGAAGATCTCGGGGGCGACGAAGTCCACGACCTGGGCGGTGGTCATGGAGCCGTCCACGTAGTTCTCCCTGATCGCGGTCTGGGCGAGCTGGGAACGGATCTGCATCATCTGGTGCTCGTCCTCCCTGGCCCAGGCCTCACGGCGCAGTTGGTCCTCGCGCGTGCGCTCCTGCTGCCGCAGCCGCTCCTCGCGTTCGGCGTCCTCCCTCCGCGCCTGGTGCGCGAGCACGCGCTCGCGCTCGGCGGTGATGCGGTGGGCGACCTCGGTCGGGTCGATCCGGCCCTCGGCCAGCGCCAGCATGACCGCGTTGATGGTGTCGTTCTGGACGGCCTCGCTGAGACCGGCCATGATCTTGTGCGTGTGCTCCGTGACCTTCTCCTTCACCAGGTGGTCGTGTTCGGTGCGCGCCACCTCCACCTCCTGCTCGTGGCGGGTGGTGCGCCAGGTCCCCCGGACCTGCCGGAGGCTGTGCGGGGTGAGCACCTCGGTGCCGACGTACTCGACGCGCATCCCCCGCACCTCGGGCGGGGACAGGTCGATGAACGCCTTGACGTGGCTCCACACCAGTTCGCGGACCTCGTTGATGTCCTCCAGCCTCAGGTGCTGGGCGACCTGCGGCAGCTTGTCGTAGCGCCTCATGTAGCCGCTCAGGAAGCGGTGCGCGTCGCCCCGGCCCTCGCTGACCACCGTGGCGGGGTCCAGGACCGTGCACGAGAACGTCGTGCGCACCTCGAAGTCGTCGTCCTCCAGGGACGGGATCGACAGGTCGACGACGACCGACACGTCGTGGCTGACGTCGACCAGGCTCACGTGGTCGGCGTCGACCACGCGTCCGTCGTCGGGGGCGAGACCGCCCCGGTCCACGTGGAAGTCGCCGCCGCTGCGGTAGACGAGGACCTGGTGGGCGGAGGCCTGGGGCAGCTCGGAGGGGTCGCGCCGGCGTCCGCGCAGGCCCAGGAAGCCCTGGCGGCCCGGGGCGCCCAGGGGGCGCTCCTCGGCGACCGGGTAGGAGGAGGGATGGGACGTCATACCGGTGTCGCTTTCTCGGTGTGGTCGGATCCGGGAACGTCGTCCGGTCCGGTGGCGGAACCGTCCTCGAACACCTCCGCCAGGAGGTCGAGGACGGCGTCGGTGAAGGGGTCCTCGCGGTGGCGTGCCGAGGTGGCGAAGCCGGACCGGAAGCCGTCGCGTTCGTCGGGCCGCAGGGCCCCCGCCAGGGAGCCGAGCAGGCTCCTGGCGTGGCTCTGCGCGTCGGCGCCGTTGCGCTGGAGGGCCAGCAGGGCGCGCCACAGCGACTCGATGGCCAGGCGGCGCACGGGCCGGTAGCGGACCGCCTCCGCCCACAGCCCGGCGACGAGGGGGATCTGCCCGGGGACGAGCACGACGTGGCGGGCGATCGCGGGATCGCCGCCGGGCGGGGCGTCCCAGCCCCGCCCGGCCCCCCGACCCCGGGACTCGGCGGCGCCGTCGCGGGTGTCGTCCCGGTGGCCCTCGGGCCGGGCCCCGTCACCGGCCCGGCCGTCACCGCTCCCGCCGTCACCGCCCCGGCCGCCGCCTCCGTCGCGCTCCGGCCCGCGGCCGCCGTCGTCCTCACCCGGGTCGTCCGCACCGTGGGCGGCCCCCTGCGGAAGCGGTTCGCTGGTGGCCACCGTGAGCGCGGAACAGACCGCGGTGAGCACGAGGACGCGGTCGGTCCGCTGGGAGCCGACCGGGCGCAGGTCCGCGAGGTCGTCGCCGAGGCCGCGGAGCAGTGCCCTGCCGCTGCCTCCCCGGTCGACGAGGCTGCCGAAGAGGACGCCGACGGAAAGGGCCGCCTGGTAGCGGTGCGTCCCCCGGGGGTCCAGGAGCCGCTCCCGCAACCTGTTGACGGCCTCGGTCGGGTACTTCACGCCCAGTTCGCCGCTCCACGCGTGCAGCGCGGTCTCGACCTGCGCCGGGGTGCCGCGGGCCAGCCAGCGGTCCACGGTGCGCAGCGCCGCCGGAGCGTGGCCCTCCATGCACATGGCCCAGAGGACGAAGACGCAGGCGTCCCTGCGGCTCCCCCCGCCGCGCGACCACCGGTCCAGGTAGAGGTCGTGGACCTCCTCGAAGGCGATCCCGGCCAGCGCGGCCAGGCCGTGGGCCAGGTGCACCCTCCGCGTCTGGTGGTGGACGACCGTGTGGGTCCACGCCTCCACCGCGTTCCAGAAGTCGGCGTCGTAGCGCTCCCAGAGCTGGCGCAGGACCTCGGTCCGGTCCCCGGCCTCGGCGAAGGCGGGGAAGCGGCGGACCATCCAGCCGTCGTCGCGGTGTTCCACTCGGATCAGGTCGTGGCCGCCCTCGCCGCGGCTGCGCCGGAGGGCGGGCAGCCTGTCGCGGTCGGTTCCGTCGCCGGGCGCGGCCCCGTCCCGGGGTGGGGGTGGAAACGCCCTGGTCACGCGCTCGTGCAGACGTTTGGCGAGCAGCTCGTAGTCGCGCTCGTGGATGCCGTGGAGGAGGGCCAGTGCGGCGGCGTCGGCGATGTCCCTGCGGTCCGGGTCGGCGTCGAACCACGTGCGGACGCGGGTGCGGGAGGAGGAGCGCAGGACGCGGTCGACGGCCTCCCGGGGCGGCTCCCCCGCCGCCATCCCCCTGGCGACCTCGACCAGGTCGGTGATCGGGCGGTCGTCGGGGAGCCGTTCGGCCGCCGCCTCCACCGCCTCGGCGCGTCCGTCGTCGAACTCCGTTCCGAGGCGCTCGCACTCCCCCCGCAGGTGCCCGCGGAGCACGTCGGCGGTGCGGGGGCGCGGCCAGGGCAGGGCGGGCGCGGTCGCCCCGACGGGGGTGCTGCGGTCGCAGGTCAGGACGAGGTGCGCCTCCGAGTCCTGGACGTGCCGGAGCAGGACCGACCACAGGTACTCGTGCTCGGCCGGGGAGACCCCGCGGTCCACCCCGAACCAGTCCAGGACGATGTAACCGCGCCCGGGGACGAGTTCGCGTCCGGCCAGCGCGTCCAGGGCCTGGCTCGGGGACAGCACGGTGATCTGCTCGGTGCCGGTCCGCGACAGCAGGCAGACCGCCCCGGTCCGCTTGCCGGTCCCGGGTCCGCCGGTGAGGACGAGGACCCGCTGGTCGTCCAGGAGCTTGAGGGCGTCGTCGAAGCGCTCGGGAACCGCGAAGGTCTCCACGGCGGCCCTGACCTCGCGCTCCCGGAGGGGGCCGGTGACCGAGGGACCGGCCCCGTCCGGCGCCTCGGCGGCACCGGTGGCGTCCGCGGTGCCGAAGACGCCGTTGCGGGCGTTGACCATCCCGTAGAACACGTTGGTGACCCGGCTCCCCTCCCACGGGTCGGTCCGGGGGGCGGGAGCGTCCTCGGGCTCCCCTGAGGGGTGGCCGCCCGGGAGGGGGGCGCCGGAGGAGTCCGGTGGACGCGGGTCGTCGTGGGGAGGGGCGAAGGGGGCGTCCGACGCACTCCGCTTCGGCGAGCGGTCCGCCCCCGCTCCCCGGTCGGCTCCGGGGCCGCCCCGGGATCCCGTGTACGGGTCCGCGGCGGCTTCCCGGGCGTCGTCGGAGCGGCGGTTCACGAGCGCCCCTGGTAGCTCACGCCGAAGACGGCGTGGGAGGCCTCGACACCGCCGTGCAGGACGTTGGTGATCGCAGGGGAGTCTCGCCGCTCCGGACCGGACCCTGAGGAGTCCGGGACCGCGTCCGGCGCGGCGTCCCGTACAGCGGACCGCGCGGAGGGAGCGGAGGGAGCGGCGGCGGGGAGCGTGGTGGCGGAGGATGCGGCGGCGGTCGGCACGGCGGCCGGGGGAGCCGTGTTCCCGGGGCCTCCCCGGAAGGCGCCCTCCGCGGCGTGCCCGGGGCCGCCGCCCGGATGCCGACCGGGGACGTGGACCCAGACCGGCTCCTCGTACTCCTTGTTGGAGACGGCGGTGAGCGTGAAGTCCCCGGGGCGCAGCCGCGTGTGCCCCTGGGCGACCACGTCCTGGTAGACGGGCGCGGTCACCGCCACGACGAGGTCGGCGCCGGAGTCGCGGAGCGCGTCGCGCAGGGCGTCGCTGTCCACCACCCGTGCGGCGGTGACGATGCCGTTGCCGGAGTAACCGGAGGGGGAGGACACGGCGGACCCGTGGTGGACGACCATGCGCAGCCGCAGGCGCCCCGCCTCGGTCCGGTTGTGGTTGTGGCGGCGCAGGGCGTACTCGACCTCGGGCACGTAGCGGTCGAGCAGGCGGGTCTCCCCCACGGTCACCGGGAGCACCGCCATCTCGCCGTCGCCGCCGGACTGGACGTGCCACTCCCCGCGGTCGAGTCCGCTGTGCTCGGCGGCGTCGCGCAGGAGCGCGGGTATGGCCTCCTGGAACTGGTGCTGGGTCAGCTCGTCCGAGCTGCCGTACCCCTTGGCGTCGCACGTGACGATGACGCGCCGCCCGAACTCGGGAATCTGAGACATTTCCTCACTACTTCCTGGCGTGGAATCGCGGAACGCTGACAGTGTGGACCGGGGCGCGCACGCGAATCCCTGACCAGTCGACAATTCCCGCCCGGTTCCGCGTGAGGAGCCGCACACGGCGGAACACGGACCAGTCCGGAATCCGTCCGGCCAGAGGGGAGTGCAATACGGGGGAATTCACTTTCCGAGGAGAGGGAGCCGTGGAAACCCACAAGGCAGTGGAGTCCCCCAGGTCAGACGGTATCGAATCGGCCCTGGCCGTGGTGGCGTTTTTCCAGAACAACGTCGCCCAGGCCGACACGAAGATCGGTTTCCTGTGCGTCGCCCAGGTCGGTTTCGCCATGGCGCTCGTGAACGGAGGGGGGACCGGCGACACCGGCCCCCTTCCGGTGGCCCTGCCCGTCCTGGTCTGCGCTTTCGCCTTCCTCGTCGCGGGCTACCACCTGGTCCGGGCCCTGCGCCCCAGGCTGCGCTTCCACAGCGGCGGAAGGGCGGTGACGGGTTTTCCCCGGCCGCGTCCGCGGCAGCCGCTGACCTCCGACGAGGTGTGGCGGATGGCGGAAATACTGTCCGGAATCGCGTTGGAGAAGAACCGGCACATCCGGCGCTGCATCCCGTGGCTCGCCCTGATGCTCGTCGTGATCGTGGCGAATGGACTGGCGGAAAGGGCGTGGGGCTGAGAGGGGCGTTGTCGCGGCGGGATCGGCGCCGGGAGTTATCACGGCGGGAGGGGGTCCGGGCGTTCCCCCGGTAAGCCGGAACCAGTCGTTCGCTTGGTGGAAGCCACCGTGGTGGACCGGATACCGGGGGTTCGCGGAACGGACGTTCCGAGGAGTTCGGGCGGCGGGCGTTCGCGGGACGGGGCGGGGGTCAGGCGTTCTCGTAGACGGCGCGCAGCGTGTCCATGTCCACGACGACGACGCGTCGGTACCGCGACAGCAACAATCCCTCCTGGCGGAAGCGGCGCACGGCGTTGCCGACGGCGTCCGTGCGCGCGCCGATGAGCTTGCCCAGGTCGGTCTGCGACAGGCGCACCCCGAGCTCGACACCCTCGGGGACGGCGGCCCCGTGCCTGGCCGCCAGCTCCACCAGGACCCGGGCCAGGCGGGCGTCCACCTCGTAGCCGACGAACTCGGCGCGGTGCAGGTCGGACGAGGCCAACCGGTCGCCCATGACCGCTCCCACCGCCTCCCAGGCATCGGGGTGGCGCGTCAGGAACTCCCGGAAGGCCGTGTGGGTGTAGACGCGCACGGACATGGGCGTGCACGCGGTGACCGTGGCGCTGGCCCCGCTGGAGCGGAACATGCCCATCTCGCCGACGACGTCACCGTGCACCCGGATGCCGAGCATCACCTCGGTGCCGTTGCGCAGCACCGAGGTGACCTTGGCACAGGCGGCCTCCCCCTCTCCGGCGGGGCACAGCAGCAGGACCTGCTCCCGGTCCTGGCCCTGCCCGATCAGCACCTCGCCCTCGGACACGCGGCGGGTCGGGGCAGACGCGAGCAGCCGGGCGGCGGTGTCGGGCTCCACGCGGTCCATGAAGGTGCGGGCGGGCCAGTGGTTCGGCGTCATCGGGGTCCTCCCGCGACCCATGATGCCCGGTCGGACCTCACCTCAGGGGCGAATCCGCCGGATTGTCGGCCTTCCTTCCGAGGAACCAGGCCGCGGCCGCCGCCAGGACGGCCAGTGCGCCCAGGGCCGGGCCCACGACGTGGAACGCGTCCGTGAACCGCTCGCCCTCCAGGCGTCCCACGGTGAGCACGGCCAGGAGGGCCCCGACCGCGGCGAGGGCGACCGTCTCCACGGTGATCCGGGTCGCGTTGAACACCCCGGCCGCGACACCCGTCCGCTCGGCGGGCACCGTCCCCATGGCCATCCCGTCCACGACGCCGTTGGTGAGTCCCACTCCGGCCCCGATCAGCACGAACGGCAGGAGGAGGCGCCACGGGGTGGCGTCCGGGCCCAGTGCGAGCATCCCCGTGGCCCCGGCGGCGCACAGCAGCAGGGCACCGACCACGACCGCGGTGTGGGGCAGGCGCGCGGCCAGTTCCGCGCCCAGGGCAGGCAGCAGCAGCGTGGGCAGCGTGAGCATCAACAGCCACAGCCCCGCCTGACCGGCGCCCAGCCCGACCACGGCGATCAGGTACGACGGCAGGTACACGAGCAGGGGCACGAGCACCGCCATGAACGCGGCGGCGGCCAGGGCGTGGGCGACGAACCGGCGGTTGGCCAGCAGGACCAGGTCCACCAGGGGGTCGCGGGCACGGCGTTCGACGAGCACGAAGGCGACCGCCAGGGCCGCGGTCAGGGCCAGCCCTCCGAGCACCGCCGGCAGGCCGCGCGCGGGGCCCTCCACCAGGACGGCGATCGAGGCGAGCAGCGCCGAGGTGAACAGGACCGCGCCGAGCCGGTCCACGGGCCTGCCCGTGCCGCGCGCGGCGGGCAGCAGGGGCACGAGGAACAGGACGAGCCCGGCCACGGCGGCCGGGGAGGCGAACGCGGCCCGCCAGCCGAGGTTCTCGACGAGCAGTCCGGCCACGGCCGGGCCGAAGGCGGTACCGGCGCCCAGCACCGTGCCCAGCAGGCCGAAGGCCCGGGCCCGCGCGGGTCCCTCGAAGGCCGCGGCGAGCATCGAGCTGCCGCCGGCGACCGCCGCCGCTGCGCCGACGCCGCCCGCCGCGCGCAGCAGGTTCAGGGCGGCGACGTCCCGGACGACCAGGCACAGCAGGCCGCTGGCGCAGAACAGGGCGAGGCCGAAGGCGTAGACCCGGCGGCGGCCGACCGCGTCGGCGACCGACCCCGCGCACACGAGGAAGGCGGCGAAGCAGGCGTTGTAGGAGTTGACGACCCACTGGGCGGCGCTCAGCGCACCGCCGAGTTCGGCCTGGACGGCGGGCAGGGCCACCGAGGCGCCGGTGATGGCCAGCGGGAAGGTGAGTGTGGAGAGCAGGACGGCGAGGAGCAGTACCCCGCCGCGGTCGCGTGTGGACAAGAGGGGCTCCGTGGCATCGGAAGGCGGAGCCGGGCAGCACGCGGTGCCGCACCGGCGTGGTCGCTGATGCGGCGGGAGGACTCTGGGGTCGGCCGCCGCTAGGCGGCCACGTCATCCGATTCGGGCACGGGCGGGAGCCTAGCCGGTCCCCGGCGGCACGGGCCAGCGGTTTTCCGTGTCGCTGCCGGGCCAGTCTCGGTACCGCTGCCTGTCGCTGACCGCAGGGGGTCACAGGTCCGGTTCCCGCTCCGGATCCTCCGGGGGGACGGTTACGGAGCGACCGGCTTCGACGTCGGTCAGGCGCTCAACGATGATCGGTGCGGCGGGATTGCCCCACAGGGTTCGTTCGGCGGCGTGCCTTCTGTCGGGGTGTCGGGATGCCGGGGTCTTCCTGCGTGGCCGCACCGGGCCCCCGCGCCGGTGCGGCCTCCATAGTGGTCCGCTGGTTCGTTCGGAAGGTCAGCCCAGTAAGCCGGTGAGGTGGTGGGCGAGGGCCCCTGCGGCGGTGGTCAGGGCGTAGCCCGCGACCGTCCAGCCCACGCGACGGCGGGGCCTGCGGTGGCTCGCCGGACGGCGGGGACGGTCCGACCTGCGCGGGAGGGGTGGCGGAGGCGTGCGCTCGCGCCTGGGTCGGGGAACCGGCAGGAGTTCGGGC
Source organism: Nocardiopsis alborubida (assembly GCF_012396365.1). Lineage (GTDB taxonomy): Bacteria > Actinomycetota > Actinomycetes > Streptosporangiales > Streptosporangiaceae > Nocardiopsis > Nocardiopsis alborubida. Next base: position 41,004 of record NZ_JAAXPG010000017.1, read on the forward strand.
CTGGGACCGTCGCCGGGGGCGGGGCGGGGGTCGTCTCCGGGGGCTGGCCTGCGCCCGGGTCCGGGCTGGGGCCGGGGAACCGGGTCAGGGGCAGCGGCCCTGCGCGGATGGGACCTCCGGGACTCGGCCTCGATCATCCACGCGGGCACGTCCCCGTGGGTGAGCCGGTGGCGCAGCCGGGGCGTGTCGGGCATCCGGGCGAGCAGTGCGCGCTCGCGCGGGGTCCGGCCCAGGGAGACGAGCGGGGGCGGCGGGGCCGTCGCCGGGCGCTGGGACGGGTGGGCTGCCGGAGGGCTCGCCGGTCGGGCAGCGGGGCGGGTGAGCGGCTGTGCCGCCGGACGGGCCGCTGTCCGGGCCCCCGGGCGGCCGAAGCGCTGGCCCCGGGGCGCGTCCAGAACGCGTCGCATGTCCGGGGAGAGCGCGGGCGCTGCGGTTGCGAGAACCGGCGCGGTCATCGGACGGCCTCCGGGACAGCCGTGGCGCAGGAGGCGGCAGCGGAGGCGGCGGGGGGAGCAGCAGGACCGGCGGGCAGGTCGAAGTCCGCCCACAGCACCGTGCCGAGCCCTTCGCAGAAGGGGAAGTCGACCACTCGGCGGGTGCCCCAGCGCGCGGCGAGGTGGTGGATGAGCAGCAGGCCCCGGCCGCGTTCGGCCTCGTGCCAGTCCCGCTCGGTGCGCTGGCGGGGGATGCGGGGGCGGGTGTCGGTGTCGCGGTAGCCGTCGTCGATGACCGAGAGTCGGAGCGTGCGCTCGTCCGGACGGGTGAGCGTGCGAACGACCCGGCCGCCGTCCTCTCCGGAGCGGGTGTGCTCGCAGGCGTTGGCGAACATCTCGCTGGCGCACAGCACGATCGCGTCGACCAAGTTCCGGTCCAGGCCCAGACCGGGCAACCCGAGCAGGGCGGGCGCGCTGGACAGGTCGCGGCGCAGGTCGGCGCGGACCCGGGAGGCGGTGGCCAGGGTTCCGGGGTAGAGGAGCGGCTTCCACAGGCTGTGGACAACGGGGGGCGTTCGCTCGGGTACGGGGTTACGCGGCAGAATGGACATGCCAGGGGCTCCTTCGAGGAGTGAGGAAAACACTGATTTCTGGCCGTGCCCTGGGGGTGTTACGTCACCCGCCAGGGCTTTTCCGTGCCCGGCCGGAGGCGGCACGCGGGGGGAGTCCGCGAGCTTCCCGGACGGAGGGTGGACGGGAGCTGGGCGGTCGTCGCTGCCGTCCTGGGCGTTGCCGCGCGGGCAACGGGTGTGGGTGCTGTGGCCGCCGTTCTCGGTGCGACAGCAAGCGGGACAGGTCCACGGGGTCGTGAGGCGAGGCAGCCCGTTCATTCGACGGCCCTCGCCTCTATCAGCTCCACCGCGACCGAGTGGGCCACGGAGAACTCGTGACCGGCGGGGTGCAGGGGCGAGAGGGCATTGCGGCCGTCCTGGGCGGTGTGCCGCCTGAACCATTGGCCGTCTATCAGAGCGACCGCTACCGAGCGGTTCCCGAGTCGGGCCACGACCTGTCCCGGCTCCGGGGCCTCCTCCGCATTGAGCCTGTGTCTGGCTTCCAGGAGTCTCACCAGTTCAGCGGCCGGAGCACGGCGGACCCTGCGAGAGGTGGCGAACACGCGCGACATGGAGACTCCCTGTGACGGGGCAGTGACATTAGGTCCAGTGTGACCCCCGGGAGAGCAAAAAGCAATGTGCTTACACACTTTGCTTCAGATTTTTGTTCTAGGCCGTCCGGAGACTTCCCCGTATGGCATGCTGAGTCCATGACCGGCAAGACGCAGGCGCCCACAGTGGCCCGATGGGTGCTGGCCAGAGAGCTGCGACGGCTCAGAGGTGACCGTTCAGCCACGCAAGTGGCCAAGGCTCTCCGCTCTCAGCCGTCCAGTCTCGCCCGCTGGGAATCCGGTGGACCGGACGGTCAGGTGCCCGGAGTAGCTCGCCTGGAAAAGCTCATGGAGGTCTACGAAGCAGCTCCCGAAGAGGCCGCACGCCTCCTGAGCCTTCGTGAAACGGCGCGAACGCCCGGTTGGTGGCAGGGTCGAGAGATCGGCAAGCCGTATGGCACGTTCATCGGCCTCGAAGCCGCTGCCTCCGACATATGCGCGTACGAAGCACAGATCATCCCCGGGTTACTCCAGATCGAGGACTACACCCACGCTGTTACTCGTGCATGTTCCGCACCTGGCCGTGCACCCGCTGATGAGATCGCAAACCGCATAGCCATCCGCATGCGCAGGCAAGAGGAGTGGATCGCACGACGTACACCCCATCTATGGGCGATTGTGACCGAAGGGGCGCTGCGTTCACTGGTGGGTGGCTCTGACGTCATGCGCGCCCAACTCCAGCATGTTTTGGAGTTGTCCGAGGAACAGGACATGCTTACGCTCCAGGTGCTTCCCTTTACAGCAGGAGCACACGCCGCGATGGAAATTTTGGCCTTCGCGCTGATCGACGTTCCAGACGCGGGTCTATCGACGGTGTACCTGGAAGGGCCGACCGCCGACATCTTCATGGACGACCCACAGGATGTCACCACGTACCGCCGGTCGTTCGAACACCTGCGCAAGGCCGCGCTGAACAGCCCGGACTCCCGAGCGCTGATCACGGAAATAGTAGAAGGACTATCCGCATGAGTACGAACCTGGAATTTCGCAAGTCGTCCTACAGCGGCAGCAACGGCAACTGCGTGGAGGTAGCCGACACCTCCGACTTCTCCGCTGTCCGCGACACCCAGAACCGCGACCTGGGCACGCTCACCTTTAGCCCCGCTGAGTGGCGTGCCTTCCTGAGCACCACCAAGCACGACGCGCGCTGACCCGTACGGGCGCGCGGGCCTTCGGGATCCCGCGTGCCCACGCTCGCGGCTGCGCCGGGTCTCTACCCGGTGTCGGTTCCAGTATCCAGGCTGGGCAGGTCGTACGGCGGCGTTACGCTGATCCGCGTGATTACCGGCGAGCTGAAGAGCAAGATCGATCGCCTCTGGGACGCGTTCTGGTCCGGAGGGATCTCCAATCCCCTCGAAGTGATCGAACAGATCACCTACCTGATGTTCCTCCGCAGGCTGGAGGACATCCAAGCAGCCAAGGACAGGCAGCACCAGCGCACAGGCAGGCCCATCAAGGATCCTGTCTACACACCCGATGACGAGGCCCTGCGCTGGACCAAGCTCCAGGAGCTCGCACCGGACACACTGTTCGACACGATGGGAAGGGTGGTCTTTCCCTGGTTGCAGCGGCTCGGCGGTGACGACTCCACGTACGCGCACCACATGCGCGATGCCCGTTTCACCATCCCCAACGCCAACCTGCTGACCAAGGCAGTCGACATGATCGACAAACTGCCTCTCGGTGACGGCGACGTGCAGGGCGACCTGTACGAGTACATGCTCGGCAAGATCGCCACCGCCGGGCACAACGGGCAGTTCCGTACGCCCCGGCACATCATCCAGCTCATCGTGGCGATGATGAACCCCGGCCCCCAGGACGAGATCTGCGACCCCGCGTGCGGTACGGCAGGCTTCCTGGTCGCCGCTTCCGAGCACCTGCGTGCCGAGCACAGCGACGCCCTGCTGGAAGCCGCCAACCAGAGGCACTTCCACCACAGCATGTTCCACGGCTTCGATTTCGACAGCACCATGCTGCGGATCGCCAGCATGAACATGCTCATGCACGGTGTGGAGCAGCCTGACATCCGCTATCGCGACTCGCTCGCCGAGAGCGTCGCGGACGAGGCGGAACGCTACTCTCTCATCCTCGCCAACCCGCCGTTCGCTGGAAGCCTGGACTACGAGAGCACGGCCAAGGATCTCCAGCAGATCATCAAGACGAAGAAGACGGAACTGCTCTTCCTTCCTCTTTTCCTGCGCCTGCTCAAGCCCGGTGGACGTGCCGCCGTCATCGTGCCCGAGGGTGTGCTTTTCGGCAACACCAAAGCGCACAAGTCCATCCGCAAGATCCTTGTGGAGGGCCAGAAGCTGGACGCAGTGGTGAAGCTGCCCAGCGGCGTCTTCAAACCATACGCAGGCGTATCCACCGCCATTCTGTTCTTCACCAAGACGAACGCTGGTGGTACCGAAAACGTCTGGTTCTACGACGTCACGGCTGACGGGTACAGCCTCGATGACAAGCGGGCTCCTCTGCTTCCTGAGGAGAAGATCGGCGCTCTCGCCAAGAACCTAGAAGAAACCGAGCACGAAAAGAACAACCTGCCGGACGTACTCGCCCGGTGGTCACGCCGAGACGGCAATGAGCAGGACCGCGCTCGCACAGATCAGAGCTTCTGTGTCCCCAAGGCTGATATCGCCTCCCAGGACTACGACCTAAGCCTTAACCGGTACAAGGAAGTCGTCTACAAGGAGACTGAGCACCGGCCACCGCTGGAGATAATCGAGGAACTTGAAGGCCTGGATGCCGATATTCAGAAGGGCATCTCGAACCTGAAGGTGATGCTGGGATGACCATCCAGAAAATCCAACTGGGCGAGCTGATGGCGGGGCGCAACAGCACCATCGATCCAGCAAAATTTCCCACAGAAGAGTTTACGCTCTACAGCATTCCAGCATTCGAAAGCGGGATTCCCGAGTCCGCCATCGGGTCAAACATTGGATCTTCAAAGCAGATAGTAGAACCTAATGATGTGCTACTTTCCAAGATCGTCCCGCACATCCGACGCTCCTGGATTGTGCAAGAATCACTTTCAAGTCGAACAATCGCATCCAATGAATGGATTGTTTTTCGCTCTCATAAATTCCACCCTCCATATTTGCGCCACCTGCTAGTAAGCAATGGTTTCCACGCAAAATACATGAACACCGTCGCAGGAGTAGGAGGATCTCTACTAAGAGCAAGGCCTTCGTTTGTATCTAAAATCGAAGTTTCCCTGCCACCGCTAGAAGAACAGGAGCATATAGCCAAAGCGCTAGACTGCATCGAGGCTCTACGCGCAAAGCGTCGCAGGGCGATCGAACTCCTCGACGAGCTCACACAGTCCGTCTTCCTCGACATGTTCGGCGACATCACCAAAAAGAGTCAGTGGGGGTTTGGCCACGTCTCTGACCTCGTTGCTCGATTCGAGAGTGGAAAAAGCCTGGCCTCCGCAAGCGATGAGACCAAATCAAAGTATCGCATCCTGAAGATCAGTTCAGTTACGTCAGGAACCTTCAAGCCTCAGGAAAGCAAAGGAGCTCCACCCGACCACACTCCACCCGATTCTCACTTTGCTCGAGAAGGAGACCTACTATTCAGCCGAGCTAACACATCAGAGTTGATTGGTGCTACAGCTCTCGTAAGTTCTCCCCACAGCAATCTCCTCCTCCCGGACAAGCTCTGGAGATTCGTTTGGCACGAGGAGCCAAAGGCTGACCCTTTTTACATTAACCACATGTTCTCCCAGCCCGCGTTTCGAGATGCCATCAGGGCAAACTCCACGGGGAGCAGTGGCTCAATGAAGAACATTTCGCAGAAGAAGGTTCTTTCCATCCCCTGCGCCCTCCCTCCCGTCTCCACGCAAAAAGAGTTCGCTGAGAAGGCACGGAGGATCCAGGCGCTCAAGCAGGAACACCTCGCCCACCTCGAACGCTTGGACGAACTCTTCGCTTCCGTCCAACAGCGCGCGTTTGACGGCACCCTGTGGGACGATCGGGACATAACCGTGTAGCCCCCGCAGCCGCACGAGCCCACAACTCCATAACCCCGCTGCCCCGCATCCCGTTACCCCCTCCCCTCCGGGAAAGGTGCCTGGTGAGCAACTTCGCCTTCCTCCAGACCGAATGGCCCGAACTCCACAACGAGGCGATCCGCGCCGAGCGCCTCGCCGTGGCCGACCCCCGCGTGTCCTGCTTCTACGCGCGCCGGACGCTGGAACTGGCCGTCAACTGGCTCTACGAGGCCGACGACACCCTGCGCACCCCCTACCAGAGCGACCTCGCCGCGCGGATCGCCGAACCGACCATGGTCAACCTGGCCGGTCCGGCGGTCCGCACCAAGATGGACGTCATCCGCCGCCAGGGCAACGCCGCCGTGCACCGCCCCGGGCCGGTCTCGCCGCAGGACGCGGTGCGGGCCACCGTCGAGCTGTTCCACGTCATGTACTGGCTGGCCCGCAACTACACCCGCGCGAAGGACGGCGCACCGGCCTCCGGCCTGTCCTTCGACCGCAAGCTGATCCCGACCCCGGTCCCCGCCGAGGTGCGCAAGAAGAAGCAGGCCGAGATCCAGAAGATGGCGGAGGACTTCGCCCGCCAGCAGGAGGAACTGGCCCGGGCCCAGCGGCGCACCAAGGACCTGGACGCCGAGATCCTCCGGCTGCGCGCGGAGATCAAGGAGGCCAAGACCGCCAACGCCGAGCTTCCCGACCAGCACGACTACGACGAGGCCAGGACCCGCGTCCACATCATCGACCTCCTCCTGCGCGAGGCCGGGTGGACGCTCTCCGACCCCGAGGACCGCGAGTACCCCCTCACCGGGCTGCCCACGCCCTCGGGCGAGGGCCGGGCCGACTACGTGCTGTGGGACGACAACGGCAAGCCCCTGGCCGTGGTGGAGGCCAAGCGCACCACCCGCGACGCCCGCGACGGCAAGCAGCAGGCCAGGGCCTACGCCGACGCGCTGGAGGCCAAGTTCGGGCAGCGGCCCGTCATCTTCTACACCAGCGGCTACGAGACCTTCGTCTGGGACGACCACTTCGGCTACCCGCCACGCCAGGTCCAGGGCTTCTACACCAAGGACGAGCTGCGCACGCTCGTCATGCGCCGGGCCGGACGCCAGGCCCTGGCCGGGGTGGCGATCAACAGCGACATCGTCAACCGCCACTACCAGTCGCGGGCCGTCCGCCGCGTCTGCGAGGCCTTCGAGGAGGACAAACAGCGCGACGCCCTGCTGGTGATGGCCACCGGCTCGGGCAAGACCCGCACCGTCATCGCCCTGGTGGACCTGCTCAACCGGGCGGGCTGGATCAAGCGCGTGCTGTTCCTCGCCGACCGCCAGGCCCTGGTCAACCAGGCATACGGCGCCTTCAAGCAGCACCTGCCCAGCACCCCGGTGGTCAACCTGCTGGAGGAGAAGGGCGCGGACGCACGCGTGTACGTGTCCACGTACCAGACCATGATGGGGCTGATCAACGACACCTCCGACGAGGTGAGACGGTTCGGCCCCGGCTACTTCGACCTCGTGGTCGTGGACGAGGCGCACCGGTCCGTCTACCACAAGTACGGCGCGATCTTCTCCTACTTCGACTCGCTCCTGGTGGGCCTGACCGCCACCCCCAAGGACGAGATCGACCGCAACACCTACCGCCTCTTCCACCTGGAGGACGGGGTCCCCACCGACGTCTACGGCCTGGAGGAGGCGGTCGAGGAGGACTACCTGGTCAGCCCCACCACCATCGACGTGCCGCTGAAGTTCCCCCGCGAGGGCATCAGGTACGACGAGCTGTCCGAGGAGGACAAGGAGGCCTGGGAGCTCACCGAGTGGGACGACGACGACGGAATCCCCGACGCGATCGCCGCCGACGAGGTCAACAAGTACCTGTTCAACAAGGACACCATCGACAAGGCCCTCCAGACCCTCATGCGCCACGGCGCCAAGGTCGAGGGCGGCGAACGGCTCGGCAAGACCATCGTCTTCGCCCGCAACGTCAAGCACGCGCACTTCATCGTGGACCGCTTCCAGGAGCTCTACCCCGACCTCGGCGGCGACTTCGCGCAGGTGATCACGCACTCGACCACCTACGCCCAGTCCATCCTCGACAAGTTCTCCCGGCGCGACTCGGCCCCGCACATCGCCGTCTCGGTGGACATGCTCGACACCGGCGTGGACATCCCCGAGGTGCTCAACCTGGTCTTCGCCAAGCTCGTGCGCTCCAGGACCAAGTTCTGGCAGATGATCGGGCGCGGCACGCGCAAGTGCCCGGACCTGTTCGGGCCCGAGGACCACAAGGCGGGCTTCCTCGTCTTCGACCTGGGCCGCAACGTGGAGTTCTTCAACCAGAACCTCCCCGCCGCCGAGGCCCGGGTGCAGCCGTCCACGCGCGAGAAGGTCTTCCGCAGGCGCGCGGAGCTGCTGTACGGCCTGGACCGGCACTCTCCCGCCCAGGAGCCGGCCGCCGCGCCCGAGGGCACCGCCCCCGCCCCGGACGGTTCCGCGGCCGCGCCCGACGGCCCCGCCGACGAGGCGGGGCTGCGCCGGTCGCTGGCCGAGCGCCTCCAGCTGGAGGTGGCGGGGATGAACCCCCGCAACATCGAGGTCCGGCCCCACCTGGAGACGGTGGAGGCCTACCAGGACCCCGCGGCGTGGCGGCGGATCACCGAGGACAAGCGCGACCAGCTCACCGAGACCCTCGCCCCGCTGCCGACCGCGTACAGGGAGGACGAGAACAGCCAGGAGGCCAAGCGCTTCGACCTGCTGGCCCTGCGCCTCCAGCTGGGCGTCCTGGAGCCCGAGCCCGGCTTCGACAAGCTGCGCCGCCAGGTCCAGGACATCGCCGAGGCCCTGCTCGACCCCACCACCCTGAACAACCCGGTGGTGGCCAGGCAGCGCGAACTCCTGGCCGACCTGGTCTCGGACGCCTGGTGGCAGGACGTCACCCTGCCGATGCTGGAGGTCATGCGCCGCCGCGTGCGCGGCCTGGTGCGGCTCATCCCCAAGACCCGGCGGGGCATCGTCTACTCCGACTTCGAGGACGAGCTCGGCGAGCTCACGCGGACCGAGCTCAGCGGCCTGGACGTGGGCGGCGGCTGGACCCGGTTCGAGGTGAAGGTCCGCACCTACGTGCGCAACCACGAGAGCGACCTGTCCGTGCAGAAGCTGATGCGCAACCGGCAGCTGACCAGCGCGGACATCGACCACTTCGTGCGGGTGTTCCTCGACGGCGGCTTCGGCACCGAGAAGGACATCGAGCGCGCCGAGGAGGAGCACGGCGGGTTGGGGCTGTTCCTGCGCTCCTTCAGCGGGATGGAGCGCGACGCCGTCTCCGCCGCCTTCGACGGCTTCCAGGCGGGCAGGAAGCTCTCCGCCAACCAGCTGCGCCTGTTCAAGCTCATCGTCGACTACGTGGCCAAGAACGGCTTCCTGGACGTCGGCGACCTCTACGAGCCGCCGTTCACCAGTGTCTCCCCGGGCGGCCCCGAGAGCGTGTTCTCCGACGCCGAGGTCGACACGATCCAGGAGGTCCTCGAAGGCTTCCGGGCTACCGCGCTCCCCCCGGAGCGCGCCGCCGGCTGAGGGTGGACGGTGGGGGCGCGGCGTGGTCCGTGCCCGCACCGCTCACAGCCGCTCCAGCCCCGAGCGGGTCACACGCCGGAAACGCGTTCGACGGACCGCGCACGGATGTTCCGCAGCTTGCCGTGCGGCAGGGCGATCAGCACATCGCACCTGACGCTGTCGGGCAGCGGGAACATATGGGTCCTAACTCGTTGAGTAGGACATAGAGTCCGACGGCGTTGTGGTGGGAAACGTGCTCCCGTTGACTTCCGCCACAGCGATAAGAGCCAAGCGGGCATGCAATCTAGACCGCGTATCTACACTCAGTTGATGAACGCATCTTCCGGAGGGTTCTTCAGGATCTCTGCGTACGCCTCCGCAGATTCCTGATCGAAACCCTCGTCAATATACTTCTGAATCAGCTCTTCCAAAGTGTAGTTCTCTGGATCGTCCACGACACTGAACATTACAGCTTCCAATCGTTCTCGAAGACCGCGTCCAGCGCTGATGCTACTGGCCTGAAGTCATCTTCTGCCCACTGACGATACCCTTCGATGCCCGGCTGTGACAGATGACTGCGGATCTCGCTCTGGAGACGCGGGTCTCCCGTCCGCTGAGCGATCCACTGAGCGTAGGAGCGCGCCCACAGCTCCTGGGGCAGCCTCATGTACCTACTGTAGCCAGTCACAGGCATACTCCTCAGCTCCCTGACTTGCGGAGAGTTCCTCACAGCAGAGGCCCACTCTCGCATCTCTGGGGTAGATGGCATCGCGGATGCCAGTCCGTGGCGTGACCCGGTCCTTTCTCCGTGCATGGCATTATCGATAACATGACCGATCTCATGCACTAGAGTTTCGCGCATATTGGGAAGAGATGGATCGAACGTGATAGTACGCGTAGCACGATCATAAGAACCCATTCGCCCAGATCCCAGCTCTCTAGAATCGAAAACGATCGGCTCCATTCCATCTGGAAAACTATGCACCTGGCTTACGAGATCGATAGCCCCACGGATCTCCAGCAGCACATCTGCTGGCGTGCCATCAGGAATTTCAATTGGAAGCTCAGACCAGTTCTCCAGAACCTCTGGGAGCAATTGTCCATCTGGTCGACTCACGTGATCGCTCTGATCACCGAGGGACTGTTCGTTTGCATCCGCATCGGGCCCGCGTGAGGTTTCTGTGTCCTGAGTTGGCTGCGCCCAGCCCACCCGCTCAGAAATCTCGCTTCCACCGCTCTGGTGCGCCCTTCCGGAGGGAACTCCGTCAGCGCCTAGACCAGCATTTCTATTTCTGCTTTCGCGTCCCGGCTCCGCAAGGTCGACAACGATCCGCTCTTCGGCAGGCCTGTTTCCGATAACGGTCGAGCTGTTGTCAGGCCAACGATCGCCCTCGTGACCAGAGTAGTTATCTCTATGATTATCAGCGAAAGCGTCGCCTGCTCCTGAAAGGTCTGTTTCGCCCTGTACGTCATCGCGTATGTCGTCACGCTCTTCGGAACGACCTCTGTCCTGAGGCTGCGGGGTGTCACTGCGTTGCGGCTCGGACGGGCTCTGCGAGGGCCGCTCCCCGCCGCCGTCGGGCACCGGGGTGGTCGGGGTGGAGGAGGGCGGACGGTACCGGTTGGGGTCCAGCAACGACTCGTTCAGGTGGGTGAGCGGGTTCTCGAAGCGCTCACCCGTGGGACGCTGCCCCTCCCCGGCGCCCGGCAGCGGGCTGCTGGGCCAGCCCCGCGTTCCCGGCCCGCCCCGCGACGTGAAGCTGTCCGAGCCCGAGCCCCCGCCGGAACCCGGGCCGGAGCCGTCGGCGTCCGGACCGCCCGAACCCGTGGGGGTGTCCACGGAGCTGACCACCCCCGCTCCGGCGACGATCTTGATCAGCTTGAGCGGCAGACCACCGGTCATCAGCACGACGTTGGCGCCGATGGTGGTGTTGGAGTAGGCGACACCGTCCTCGCGTGTGGACCAGGCGGTGTGCCCCTCCCACACCTCGTCGATGCTGTCCCCGGCATTGCCCAGCCACCGGTCCCATCCGGCGCCCCAACCCTCCTGACCGCCCTCGCCGGGCTCCCACAGCCACCCGTGCTCGTCGTGGACACCGACCAGGCCGACCGTGTCCATCCACGCGTCGCTCCAGGCCGCTCCGAAGTTCTCCGCTAGGCCCCGCGGGTCGAACCGCCACCCGTTGTCGGGGTGCCAGAAACCGAGCTTGGACGTCAGCCCCACCGCCGACCCCCACAGGAAGTCGGTGACCACCGTGTCCCACAGCGCCTGACCGCTGGGGTTGCCCCAGTCCATCAGGGATGGGTGGAACTCGGTCCCCGCCCACGCCGTGACGTCGTTGTAGAAGCTGTTGATGCCCTCGAAGCTGAAGACCCTCTCCAGGGACATGTCGCGCTCACCGGCGTCGGTGGGCAGCCCGTAGACCAGCGCGTCGTCCCCGCCGGCCTGGTCCGGCGACACGTAGGCGGGCCCGCCGAACACCGCCGAGATCCGGGAGGCGCACGCGTTCTCGGCCTCGTTGAACGTCGACCAGGCCGTGTTGACCGCGTCCTTGATGCGCACGTTCTCGCCCAGCGCCCACTCGTCGGTCTCGTCGTCCTTGGTCAGCCACCACACCTTCTTGTCGTGGTTGGCGTTCCACAGGCTCTGGGCCTCGATCCGCAGGGTGTTGAGTGAGCCTCGCGCGGTCGTGGCCGCCTCGGCCAGGTCCTCCAGCGCGCTGGCGACGGTGGCGAGATCGCTCTGGACGTCCTCGCCGCGGGTGACCACCGGGTCCATCGCGGCGAAGAGCGTCTCGCTCTCCGGCGCGCTGTAGTGGGCCTGGAGCCCGCCCCAGGTCGAGGACATGTCCTCGGCGCCGCCGAAGAGGTCCTCTCCACCGGTGCGCAGGGTCTCGGCGGCGTAGTTGAGGGACCAGACGTCGGTGAGGGGGTAGGGGATGGTGTCCGGGTCGATGAGCGTGAACGGGTTCGGGTCCACGCCGTTCTGGGGCTCGGTGGGCTCGAAACTCACCAGGGGGCCTTCCGTGGGGGCGAAACGTCAGGTCATCAGGTCAGAGGTCGAGGTTCTCGCCGGTGCCCGCCTGGCTCTGGGCCTCGGCGGCCATCTCCTCCTGGCCCTGGTTGTAGGCCAGGGTCGCGTCGTTGGCGCCCTGGAGACAGGACAGGGTGCGGGTGAACATGGCGTCGGTCTCGCCGGTGAAGTGCTCGAAGAAGCCCGACAGCGCGGCCTCCACGGGCGGGCTCTTGGCGTTGGTCAGCGCCATCTCGATCCCGTCGGCGGTGGAGTCGATGGTGTCGGAGAACCCGCCTCCTTCGAGGCCGAGCTGGTCGCCCAGGTTCCCCAGGACCAGCGAGACCCCGTAGACGTCGATGTTCCACTGGCTCATCGGTTCTCCTCTCCGGGGGCGTCAGCGGCTTCGGGTGCGCCAGCGGCGAACCGGTGCACGTGGAACAGGGCTCCGGGCTCGGCATCCGAAACATCGGCGGCATGGCGGTGGGCCTGGGCCATGCTCCGCTCGGCGGCGCGGGCCCGCAGCAGCTCCAACGAGGCGCGCACGCCCTCGACCGCCCTGGCCCTGCGTTCCCGCACAGGCCTGAGGAAGGTCTCGTCCGGTTCCCTGACGACCGCGGTCCCGTCAGCGGGCGCCGGGTCCCGGGGATCGGCGACGGCGGCGCTCCCGTCCGGTTCGCCCGGCGGCTCCACCAGTTCGAACTTCATCCTGCCGCTGCCCTCCCTCGTCGGTCCCGGCGTCCGCCCGGCGGACTCCAACAGCAGTATGCGCATATGGAGTGACGTTCCATGATCGGTTCCGGTTCCGCGGGAGGGACCGCCCCCGCGATGGTCAGGCGCGGGGCCACCGGCCGGGCCGGGCAGAACGTGCAGATGGAAACAGTGACTGTGACGTGCGTCACTTCTGCTCCGAGAGGGGAGCTCCGGATTCCCTCCCGGACGGCTCAGGCGCCTCCTCCGGAACGGCTCAGGCCCTCTTCGCGGAAGCCGCGGACAGGTACTCCGTCTGCCGCCGCATGAGGTCCAGCGCCCGCAGGGGCGCCCCGGCCTCCTCCACCACCGGATACCAGACCGCCCGGCCTTCACCCTCACCCACGAGCGCGCCCGGGATCGGCCCCGCCTGGGCACGACCGGTTCCGATCCGACGCAGCCGGTCCGGCCCGACCGCGAGCCCGACCGGGACCGCGGGCCCCGCCCACACCGGCACGTAGGTGACATCGGCGCGCCCGGGGATGCGGCGCACCCGCAGCCCCTCCAGCAGCCCCTCGGCCGCCAGCGCCTCCACCAGGGCCGGGAACGCGTCGAAGGGCACGGCGCCCTCGTCCTCGAACCCGGCCACCACCGACACCCGCTCCAGGAGCCTGCTCCCGCGCCGGGCCAGGTGGAGCTGCCCCGAGAAGGGGCGCCCCTCACCCAGCGGCCCCTCCAGGTACAGGATCGCGGGCCCGGGCCCGCGCTCGCGCACGAAACCGGCCACCCGTTCGCGGTCCCAGGCCATGAGCGCGGGCTCGTGCGGCCCCCACGCCGACGGCGCGGTCCCGGCCAGGTGCTCGGCGACGACCTCCGCCGCACGGCCCGGGTCCGGGGTGAACGGGTCGCGGTGGAGCACGGACACGTCCACCACGACCTGCGTTCCGGCGCTCTCGGCGAAGTCCGCCAGGAACCCCGGGACCGGCTCGGCGTCCGGCTTCCCGTCCGCCCACGCCAGCCCGACCGGTTCCCTGTCCGCGCGGAACCCCTGCTCGTCGTCCCAGCGCACGGGCAGGCCGGTGATGCCGTCGTAGTGGCCGCCGTCCTCACCCCGCACCACCCAGCGCCCCAGCGATCCGGCCGCGAAGGTGCGCACCGCGTAGGTCAGGCGCGCGGTGGGCGGGGTGAGCACCTGGAGCGTCCTCTCCCCGCCGTGCGTGGCCACCGCGTCGCTGAGCCAGGACGAGAACGGCACCACCGCCCGGTCCTGGGCGACCAGGAGCGCCCTGGTCGCGGTGCGCTCGACCGCCGGGTGCTCCGGCTCGTCCCACAGGCCGAAGTCGGCCTGCCCCGAGGTCCACACCGCCCCTCCGAGCCGCAGCGCGAGCCCGTCTGCGAACCGGTGGGCCGCCTCCCGTCCCCGCTCGTCGGGGCGGGCGCGCGTCTCCACCCACCAGAACGTCTCCGGCAGCCCCGCCACGACCTCCGGCCCCAACAGGCGCACGACCGCGTCCGGACGCTCCACCAGCTGCCCGGGTTCGAGGGTGGCCAGCAGGCGGGCGTCCCCGTCACGGATCTGCATGACACGGGTGTCGCCGTGCCAGTGCAGCCGCAGTTCGGGGTCCACGTCCTGAAGGGCGTGGACGATCGCGTGCTCGTCGGGCTCCTCGGCGACCAGGGCCACCACGTCGTAGCTCAAGGGCTCTCCCGGAGGGACTGGGGGCGGACGGGGACCTCCACGATCCCACCCCGCCCGGATCAACGATCACGCAAACGTTCCCTGAGACACTCGGCGAAGCCCGGGACCCCTGCCTTGGCCAAACTGTCCACCAGGTCCTCGGGGGTCCTGGGCGGGCGACGTTTCTCCGCGGCCAACCGCACGACCGTCGCGGCGACCTCGTGCGGCAGCTCTTCGAGCAGCTCACGAAGGTAGGTGTCGGGATCGACGACCCGCAGTCCCAGAGAGGCCAGGGGTTCGCTCGGGAAATCGCCCAGGTTCCAGGTCACGACGGCGCTGGCCCGCCCCTTCAGAGCGGCGGCCATATGGTGGCGGTCGTCGGGGTCGGCTCCGGGCATCATCCCCGTCAGAGAGGCGTAGTCGTCCTCCGGGACGCGGCTGTCGGCGAAGCACTCCCTGATCGCCGAGGTGATCGCCTGGGCGGAGGCGGATGAACGCTGTTGTTCACGCACGATCACCCTTTCCCATTCCCCCAGCAGCCTCTCGGTCCAGAGCATGGTGTGGACCGTGTCCTCGGTCAGGGCCAGGAGGAGGTCCATGACCGAGAACGGGAAGAGCACGTTGGTGTCGACGAAAACGCGGGGGGTCATGCGTGCCCTGTCGCTCAGTAGGGAAGATCGGCGGACTCGACTGCTTCGGCGATCCTCCGTCTGCCCGCACGCCGCCTCTCCCGCCTGGCCTGGAACTCCAGGACGTCCTCTAGGCGCACGACACGGTGTCGGCTGTCGGGCAGTCGCTCGGACGGGATCTCCCCCGCGTCGAGGAGGCGTACGACGAACGGGCGCGACAGGCCCAGCAACTCGGCCGCCTCAGCCGGGGTCAGGCACGTCTCGGATGCCAGCACGGTGACCGCGTGCCCCTCGGAGAGCTCGTTGGCCGACGCCACCAGGATCCTCACCAGCGACTCCGGCAGAGCGAGTTCGCTGCCGTCGGCCGTCCTCAGCAGCAGTCGCGCCCCACTGGTTCCCGTGAAGCTCACCACCTTCTCCGTGATCCAGCGGTCCTCCCCGCGGGGCTCGATCCGGGGAGCGCGGCCCAGCACACTCGATCGCACCATCTCAGCCTCCCAGCGCCGCCAGCACATCTGTAGTAAGTGTAACCATCTCGGAGGCGACCGCGAAGGGGGCGGACGGGGACCGCCACGGCCCCGCCCGCCCGGATCAGGCGTCCTGGTGCTTCTCGACCCAGGACGTGAGGGGTTGCCCCTGGATGGCCGCCGCCATCAGCTCGGGGAACGCGTCGGGGGTACAGGCGAACGCGGGCACCCCCATCTCGGCGAGCGCGGACGCGTTCTGTCGATCGTAGAACGGAGCGCCCTCGTCCGACAGCGCCAGCAGCACCACCACCTGGACCCCGGCCGCCTGCATCGCGGCCACCCTCCTCAGCATCTCCGCTCGGACACCGCCCTCGTACAGGTCGCTGATCAGCACGAAGACCGAGTCGTTCGGCTTGGTGATGAGCCCCTGGCAGTAGGCGATGGCCTTGTTGATGTGCGTGCCGCCGCCCAACTGCGTGCCGAACAGCACCTCGACCGGGTCGGTCAGCTGCTCGGTCAGGTCCACCACCGCGGTGTCGAACACGACCAGCGACGTGCGCAGGGTCTTCATCGAGGCCAGCACCGCGCCGAACACGCTCGCGTAGACCACCGAGGAGGCCATCGACCCGCTCTGGTCGATCGCCAGCACCACGTCCTTCTGCACGCCCCGGCTGCGGCGACCGTACCCCACCAGGGTCTGCGGCACGATCGTGCCGTACTCGGGCAGGTAGTGGGCCAGGTTGCGGCGGATGGTCGCGTTCCAGTCGATGTCGGCCACCCGGCGCGGCCGGTGCGTGCGGGCCGAACGGTCGATCGCCCCCTGCACCAGGGACCGCGTCTTCTGCGCCACCCGGCGCTCCAGGTCGTCCACCACGCGGCGCACCACCGCGCGGGCGGACTCGCGGGCCTGGTCGGGCATCACCCGGTTGAGGGACAGCAGGGTCCCCACCAGGTGGACGTCCGGCTCGACGGCCTCCATCATCTCCGGTTCCAGGAGGAGCTGGTGCAGCCCCAGCCGGTCCATGGCGTCCTTCTGCATCACCTGCACCACGGAGGAGGGGAAGTACTCGCGGATGTCGCCCAGCCAGCGCGCCACCCGCGGCGCCGATCCGCCGAGCCCGGCGGAGCGCTCGGCGCTGCTCCTGCCGGGACCGACTCTGTCGTAGAGCGCCTCCAGGGCTGCGTCCATCCCCTGGTCGGCGGTGCTGAGACCGGAGGCACCGACCCCGCCGGAGCACTGCGCCTCCCGCCCCAGCACGAGCCTCCAGCGGCGCTCCCGCTCGTCCACGGCGTTCATCGGCGCACCTTTCCGTCGGTGAGGATGGCCAGCGCGGTGGCCAGGGCCGGGGCCGCGCGTCCGGTGTCCACGTCCACGCGGGCCGGGGCGGTCCGGTCGGCGGCGGGAGCCGTCCCGAGCCGCAGGGCGGCCGCGCCGATCTCCTGGCGCTCGGGGCCGTCGAAGGCCCCGAAGGTGCGCCGCAGCAGCGGCAGCACCGCGGTGAAACGCTCCTCGGGCAGGGAGAGCAGCCAGGCGTCGATCAGCCCGAGCAGCCGGTCGTCGTGCACCAGGATCAGCCCACTGCCCTGGAGGAACCCCTCCAGCCAGGCGGCGGCCGAGGCGGGTTCGGCTCCCGGGGACATCGCCAGGCCGAGGCGGCGGCGCAGTTCGTCGGCGTCCACGAGCCCGGAGTCGGACAGGATCCGGTTGACCCGACCGGCGATGCGGCCGGGCAGGGTGTCGCGCACGGCCAGGGCGGCCAGTGCCGCCGTCCAGGCCTGGGCGCCCTCTCCGCCGAGGAGGGTGGCGGCGCCCTGGGTGGCGTCGATGCGCCGGACGAACTGCGCCGCCGCGTCGTCGTCCAGTCCGTGCACGGCCGGCGCCAGCCCGACACACACGCGCCGCAGGATCTGTTCGGCGACCGTGCTCAGGTAGGCGCTGTCGGTGCCGCGCACGTCCCCGTAGCGGGCGGAGCGGGCCAGCGGCGGCAGCGCCTCCATCAGGTGGGTGACGTCGCTGTCGGTGGCCGCGCGGTCGGTGAGCAGGGACAGCACGCGGGGCAGGGCCTCGCCCAGGTCCGCGAACAGGCACTGCTCTGTGAGGGAGGTCAGCGCGGGCAGGGCCGCGTCCTCCGCGAGGTCGGTCACCCGGGCCGTGGCCGCGGAGGCGACGGTGGTGCCCCACCGGCTGGCCTCGATCAGCGCCACGTCCATGTCGGGGTCCCAGCGCAGCCGCCACGACTCCCGGAAGGTGCCCTTCTGCCCGCCGTCGGGGGTACGGGGAACTCCCCACTCGACGCCGAGCAGCCGCAGCCGGTGCAGCAGCACACTGCGTTCGCGCTGGCTGTCCCTGCGCAGGTCCAGGTCGAGGTCGCTGTCGAAGGGCTCGGCCTTGAGCCGCAGGCGCTTGCGGATCGCGATGAGGTCGCGCTGGAGCGGGACCATGGGCGTGGACGGGGGCACCGAGCCCATCCGCTCGCCGACGGCCATCCGGCGGTGGACGAGGGCGGCCCGGGTGGGCTCGCCCTCGCACAGGACGGCGGTGAGCGCCTCGGCCACCTCGTCGAGCCCGGCGAGCGGTCGTCCGCGCAGCACGGCGAGGCTCTCGGCCAGCCGCACGCCCTCGATGACGTGGGACGAGGACACCGCCAGCCCCTCCTCGCGGAGCATGCGGGCGGCGTCGGTCAGCCACCGGTGCACCGGAAGGTCGGGCGCGGTGAACAGGTGGTGGTACCAGCCGGGGGCGGCGACCCCGGCGCCGTAGCCGCTGGAGGAGGCCAGGCGCCCGTGGGTCCAGGGCACCCAGGTGGCGGTGACCTTCACCTTGGGCAGGCCCTTGAGCAGGGCGGTGTCCTCCTTGACCGGGTGGTCGGCCAGGTCGCGCAGGGCGGGGGCGTGCCAGGCGCCGCAGACCACGGCGATCCGCTCGTGGCCCTCCTTGAGGGTGGCGCGCAGGGTCTGGCGCATGTACGCCTCCCGGCGCGCGTCGCGCTCCGTCTCGGGGCCGGACTCGGCGCGGACGGCGGCCATGGCGTCGGCGATCGCCGGGAACGGGGAGGGCTCCCCGTCCCTGCGCTGCTCGACGACGTCGTCCCACCAGCGCTCGGCGTCGTCGTAGCCCGCGGCCTCGGCGAGCACCCCGAGGGGGTCCAGCCGGATCCGCTCCGGCTCGCCGACCTCGCCGCCGTCCGTCCCGTCAGCGGCCTCCGAAGCCTCGGTCCCGTCGGTCTCTTCTGCCGCGACAGCCGCACCGGCTCCGGCAGCCTCGGTGTCTCCAGGAGTCTCCTCGGCCCCCGGGTCCTCGGAGCCGCCCTCGGCCCGGGCGCTCTCCTCCTCGGCCCGGCGCCGCTCCTCGGCCTCGGCGACGCGCTCGGCCAGGGTGTGCGCGGCGGGCAGGTCGCAGAAGCGGACCCGCACTCCGTTCTCCACCGCGTAGCGCAGCGCCTCCCACTCCGGGGAGAAGGTGGCGAAGGGCCAGAACGCCCATCCCTCGCCGGCCCTGGCCTCGTTCCCCTTCGGGGTGTCGGCGAGGTAGGCCAGCAGGGCCACCGGCGGCTCCAGCTCACCCACCAGCGAGGTGAGGGCGTCCGCCTCCGGCGGTCCCTCGATCAGCACGGCGTCGGGTTTGATCTCCTCCAGCGCCGCCCGGACGGCCCGGGCCGACCCCGGGCCGTGGTGCCGCACGCCGAGGACGTGCAGCCCGCTCGTGTCCAGTCGGGGCCGACCCATCAGGCGCCCACCTCGCGGCAGGCGCGGTAGAACTCGCTCCAGCCGTCGCGCCCGCGCGCGACGGTCTCCAGGTACTCGCGCCACACCACGCCGTCGGACACCCGGTCCTGGACGACGGCGCCCTGGATGCCCGCGGCCACGTCGGCCGGGCGCAGCTGCCCGTCACCGAAGTGCGCGGCCAGCGCGATGCCGTTGGTGATGACCGAGATCGCCTCGGCGGTGCTCAGCGTGCCGCTGGGCGACTTGACCTTGGTGCCGTTGTCCTCGGTCACCCCCGAGCGCAGTTCGCGGAAGACGGTGACCACCCGCCGGATCTCGGTGAGGCTGGTGGGCACCTCGGGCAGGTCCAGGGCGCGGCCGAGCTGCTCCACCCGCTGGGTGACGATGCGGACCTCGTCCTCGGCGCTGTCGGGGACGGGCAGCACCACGGTGTTGAACCGGCGGCGCAGCGCGCTGGACAGGTCGTTGACGCCGCGGTCGCGGTCGTTGGCGGTGGCGATGATGTTGAAGCCGCGCTGGGCCTGCACCTCGATACCCAGCTCGGCCACCGGCAGGGCCTTCTCCGACAGCACGGTGATGAGGCCGTCCTGCACGTCGGAGGGCATGCGGGTGAGCTCCTCGATGCGGCCGATGGAGCCGCGCGACATGGCGGTCATGACGGGGCTGGGCACGAGGGCCGCCTCGGAGGGGCCCTCGGCGAGCAGCCGGGCGTAGTTCCAGCCGTAGCGCACGGCCTCCTCGGAGGTTCCGGCGGTGCCCTGGACGAGCAGCGTGGAGTCACCGGAGATCGCGGCGGCCAGGTGTTCGGACAGCCAGGTCTTGGCGGTGCCGGGGACGCCGATGAGCAGCAGGGCGCGGTCGGTGGCCAGGGTGGCCACGGCGACCTCGACGACGCGGCGGGCGCCGATGTACTTGGCGCTGATCTCGGTGCCGTCGGACAGGGTGGTGCCCAGCAGGTACTGGGTGACCGCCCACGGGGAGAGCTTCCAGCCCGGGGGCCGCTGCCGGTCGTCGACCTTGGCCAGCGCCTCCAGCTCGGCGGAGTAGGTCTGCTCCGCGTGCGGGCGCATCGCCTGGGCGGCGTCGGTGCGGATGGAGGGGGTGGAGGTGGTCAACTGAGCTCCCTGTGCATGTCGAGTCGGAACCGGAGGGTGTCCCGGAGTCGGAGGTAGGCGTCGCCGGAGGCGTCGTTGTACGGAGGGGTCTGGTGGAGGTCGGTGAGGTGCCCGGGGGGCATGTGCACGGCCGCCGCCTCGCAGAGCAGCCGGTAGCCGTGGTAGTCGTTCTTGCGGTCCTTGGCGTGCAGGCGCGCGATGACCCGCGCGCTCAGCTCGGGGGTCCAGGGGCCGGGCGTGTCGCTGAGCTGGTCGCCCCAGCGGCTGAGGGAGGACTTGTCGGTCAGGACGCCGTCGGCGTACGCGCAGCGCTCCTCGACCGGCAGCAGTTCCAGCAGCCTGCTCGTTTGGAACCCCGGTCCCGTGCCCCGCGAACCGAGGAACTCCAGGACGGCCCTGGCCCACTCGACGTTCCGCTGGACGATGACGGCGTTGACGAGGGCGCCCACCAGGCGGGCGCTCCGCACGGCCTCCCGGTTCGCCGCCTCGAAGATCCTGACGGGCTCGACGCCCAGCAGCCCGGGCCACACGTCCAGCGGCGCGTGGGTGAGCAGCGCCCACAGCCGCTCGGCCTGCCCGTGCACGTTCTCGTCGCCCTTGGAGGGCGCGGCCAGCGCCAGGTCGCGGTGGACGGCGGCGTCGCGGGTGCGGACGGGGTCCACCCACAGGGCGCCGTCCTCCCTGAGCGAGGCGTGCGCGCGGACGTGGCCGCGCAGCCGCTCGGCGTGCGCGCTGTCGGGCAGCCGGGTGAGCAGGGACAGCGCGATCCCGCGCACGTTGGCGCTGCGGTCGTCCAGTGCCCGGTCGAGGAAGTCCGCGTCCGCCGGGCCGAGCCCGGTGGAGAAGGTCTCCAGCAGGCGGCGGCGCAGGTCGGCCTTGGCCAGGCCGGTCCAGACGGCGGCCAGCAGCTCGCGGGCGCGGTCGGGGTCGGTGGCGCGCAGCGCGGCGAGCGCGCGGCGGCGCTCGCCCGGGGTGCCGCAGCCCCAGTCGCGCTCGCTGAACCGGTCTGTGTGGACCGACTCGGCCAGAACGTAGAACCAGGCGGGGTTGAGCCCGGCCAGCCAGTGGCCGCGTGTGCCGACCGCGGCCGCGAGCGCGGGGCGCAGCTCGCTGTCGCGTGCGCCCTGGTCGAGGAGGGCGGGAACGCTGGAGTGCGCGACGCGCCGTCCCGAGGCGGCCACGAGCTCCAGCCACTCCGGGAGGAGTTCGGTCCGTGTCGTGAGGAGGCCCTCCAGCCGGGTGGTGGCGGCCTGCCCGGGCTCGGGGCGCTCGTCCTCGGCGCCGGGCTCGACGGGCTCGACGCCGGTGGCGGGGACGTACCCGGCGGCGCGGCGGACCGCGATCAGGGCCGCCCGGTCCAGGAGGGCGACGGAGTCCTCGTCCTCGGGGGTGGGGGGCAGGTCGGGGGTGTCGGGGACGGGGCGCTTGGAGGTGCCGACCAGGGCCGTGGAGACCAGGCGGTCCCAGGAGTCCACTGCGGCCAGGGGGTCGGGGGTCACAGGGAGACCGCCTTTCCGTTCCGGTCCCACACGGTGATGGGGGTGAGTCCCGTCCCGGGCGACCACTCGGCGGCGACGGTGGAGGGGTGGCCGCCGGTGACCGCGAGGAGGCGCCAGGGTTCGGGGGAGGCCAGGGGCAGTGCGTGGCCCTCGGTGTCGGTGAGGTACCACCGGCCGTCGTGGGCGGGGGCGGCGCGGTCGAGCACGACCGGCCAGGCGTCGCGCCAGGGGTCCTCGGCGAGGGAGGCGGCGAAGGCGTCGAGGGCCTGTGTGACCGTGCCGCCCTCGGGCGGGGCCGCCTCGGTCGTGACGCCGTCGCCGACGGGGGCGACGCGGTTGCCGTCGGGGTAGAAGGCGAACTCGGCCTCCACGTCGGTGCCGGTCCGGAAGGGGGTGGCGGGCGCCTGGCCGGATCGGGCGAAGGCCAGGTACAGGGCCACGCGCCCGGTCGCGGTGCCGCGCAGCCACAGGCGCCGCACGCGCATGTCGGCTTCCAGGGTGGGGGCGTCGCGCCAGCCCAGGACCCGCCAGGTGTCGCGGACGCGCTCGCCGCCGGCGATGACCTCCTCGGCCTTGACGGTGATGCCCACCCGGGAGCGGACGGCGCCGCGGACGCGCTCGTCGAGGGCGTCGCCCGCGCGGTAGCCGTTGACCAGCAGGTGGAGGAGGCTGAGCCGTTCGAGCATGCGCTCGGGCCAGCTGTCCCCGCGCGCCGCGGAGGGCAGCCGGGAGACGAGGGAGGCCGCGCCGCCCGCCTTGGCGTCCACAAGGCGCTTGGCCATGCGGTCCCAGTGGTCGTAGCCGTGTTTGGGCACCTCCGCCAGCCCGGCGTCGATCTGGTCGCGCAGCCAGAGGCCCAGTTCGTCGATCCCGGCCCCGACCGCCTCCTCCCTCTTGCGCAGGGTCGCGGCCGCCCTCTTGGGGTCGGCGGGCGCCGCCGGACTGTCCGCCTTCGCCTGGCGGGCGGCCCGTCCGGAAAGCCACTTGGCCACCCATTCGGGCCGATCCTCCCGCTCGGCCACGCCGTCCTGGGTCCACAGGGCCAACAGGCCCAGGACGTGCTTGCAGGGAATCTTGCGGCTGGGGCAGCTGCACTTGTAGGCGGTCCCGCCCGCGCCGTCCAGGTGGACGGCGGCCAGGTAGGGCTTGGAACCGCTGCCCTTGCACTCGCCCCAGACGGCGGAGGTGCCGCCGGAGGGGGCGGCGACCGCTCCGCGCTCGGGCCAGGACGACTCCTTGGCCACCTTGAGGGCGGCCTTGCGGGAGGACGCGTCCGGAGCCAGAGCCCATACGTCGTCGGTACTCCATCGATCGCTCACACAGAGAACACTACGGACTCCCTATGACAAAAAGCGGCCTTTTCGAACCTTCTTGCGAAGGCTCGCAAACTGTCGCATCCCCATGGCAGACTCCGGCCGCGGAGCGGCTCCCCCACGGCGCTGAGCCCCAGGATCCGGCACATGGACACCCCCATAAAAAGCACACTTAATACCATTCGTCACTAATGCGTGAGCGCCTTTTCTCCGTCGTGTTGAAAAAAGAACTCCACCCCTCCTACAATGAGTGATCCCGCTTCTCCCCTCTGTCACCGCACCGGCACACCACCTCCCCCGAGAGAGAGGGCATCGGTTCGATGACGACCACCCGGCTGTACGGCACCACACCCGACACCGGACGCGACGCCCTCTGGGCCGCGCTGCGCGAACGCCACGGACCCGTGGCCCCGGTCGAACTGGAGAACGGCGTCCGGGCCTGGCTGCTGCTGGGCTACCACGAGAACCTCGCCGTGTTACAGAACCAGCACCTCTTCTCGCGCGACACCCGCCGCTGGCGCGAGGTCGCCGAGGGACGCATCGACCTCGCCTTCGGTCGGCCCGCGCTGTCCTGGCGCCCCAACGCCCTGTACGCCGACGGGGCCGAGCACACCCGGCTGCGCTCGGCCATCGCGGACAGCCTGGCCCGGGTGGACATGAACGCCACCGCCCGCACGATCCGGCGGATCGCCGACGAACTCGTCGACTCCTTCATCGCCGACGGCAGGGCCGACCTCATCGCGGAGTACGCCAACCCCCTGCCCGTGCTCGTGGTCAACAGCATGTACGGGCTCTCCGACAGCTACGGGTACATGCTCGGCGACCTCACGGCCATCGTCTTCGGTGAGAACGCCGAACGCGCCGAGGACGCCGTCGGCCGCATCCACCAGTACTTCTCCGAACTGGTGGCCCGCAAGCGCCGGGTCCCCGGCCAGGACCTGGTGTCGTGGATGCTGGAGCACCCCGCGGGGCTGAGCGACCACGAGGTCGCGCACCAGGCCGCGCTCATCAACAATTCGAGTCACCAGACCACCACGCACCTCATCGGCAACACGATGCGCACCCTGTTCACCGACGAGGTGATCCGCAGCGCCTACACGGACGCGCAGATGACCGTCCACGAACTGCTCGACCACGTGATGTGGACCGACACGCCCTTCCAGGTCCTGCCCGCCAGGATCGCCCTCCAGGACATGCGCATCGGCGACGCCGACATCCGCGCGGGCGACGCCCTGCTGATCGGTTTCGACGCCGCCCACCGCGATCCGGCCGTCCGGTGCGAACAGGCGGGGGGCAGCCGGGCCCACCTGATGTTCGGCGCCGGACCGCACGCCTGCCCGGCCCGCGAGCTGGCCCGGCTGACCGCCACGATCGCGGTCACCACGCTCCAGGAACGCCTGGGCGGGCTCCGGCTCGCCGTGGAACCGGAGGACCTGCGCTGGGTCCCGTCACCGTTCCTGCGCGGGCTCCGCGAACTCCCGGTGGCTTTCACCCCGGGCGAACCCGTCACCGTCGGCCCCCGCGAGGGCGCCGGGAGGGGCGGGTCCGGAGGGGACGGGCAACCGGAGTCCGGGACACGGGCGGGAGACCGGGACCACGACGACGAGGGCCACGAGGACGACCTCCTCAGCCGCCTGCTCGCCTGGTGGCGCGGGCGGAGTTGACCCTGCCGCGGCGTCAGTTCCCGGGGGTCGGCGGCGGAGGGGACCCCCGGGCGCGAGCGGACTGATCGGAAGAGCTCTGACCTGCGGTGATCTTGTACTTATAGCGAGGTTGGACGGTCGAGGCGAGCTATAAGCACAAGATCACGGCGCGGGCCCTGGCCCGGCGAACCCCTGTGGTCGCGCGCTAGCCGGTCCCCATCGCGCGGATCGGCCCGGCCAACTCCCGCTCGAAGAAGCCGAAGAACCCCTCCGGATCGGGTCCGGCGTTGATCAGGCACAGGTGGTCGAACCCCGCGGAGGCGAACTCCCGCACCACCTCCAGGTGCCGGTCCGGGTCCGGTCCGTACGCGAAGACGTCGCGCATCGCGTCCCTGCCGATCAGCGCGGTGGCCGCCTCGAAGTTCACCGGGTTGGGCAGTTCGGCCTGCACCTTCCACCCCGTGAGGGCGAAGCGGAACAGTTCGCGTGCCGACTCCAGCGCGTCGCCCTCGTTGGTCGCCCACGCCAGCGGCACCTCGGCGTAGCGGGGCCCGGAGCCGCCGTTGTCCCCGTAGACCCGGTTGAGCGCCTTGCTCGGCTCGGTGCAGAACATGCCGTCACCCGCCTCGGCGGCCAGCAGGGCGGCCTCCTCGCCGCCCGCGGCCACGACGATCGGCGGCGCCTCCTCCGGCAGGTCGAAGACCCGGGCGTCCTCCAGGGTCAGGTACCTGCCGTCGTAGGAGTGGTAGCCGCCCGACCACAGCAGGCGGATGATCTGGATCGCCTCGCGCAGCATCTCGTGGCGCCGGGTCGCGTTGGGCCATCCCTGTCCCACCACGTGCTCGTTGAGGCGCTCCCCCGACCCCAGCCCGAGCGTGAACCGCCCCTCGGACAGGATGGCCGTGGTGGCCGCCGCCTGCGCGACGATCGCCGGGTGCACCCGCAGGATCGGGCAGGTGACGCCGGTGGCCAGCTCGACGCTGTCGGTGCGTTCGGCGATGGCGGCGAGCATCGACCACACGAACCCGGAGTGGCCGTGGCTGTACAGCCACGGGTGGAAGTGGTCGCTGATCTCCACGAAGTCGAACCCGGCCTGTTCGGCGCGGACCGCCTGTTCCACGATCTCCCGGGGTCCGAACCCCTCGGCGAAGAGCTTGTAGCCCACCTTCATCGCGTCTGTTCTCCCTTCACTCTGCCTTCGCTCCGTGTCAGTCGCGCCCCGCCCGTGCGGGTACCGTCAGGCGGGCACCGACGCCGTCGGCCGGTCCCAGAACCGGTGCTCCCCCAGCAGCCTCGTGAACGCGGCGACGCCCTCCTCCCCCGCGTCCGGCGAGGCGACCACGCCCAGCTCCACCCGCAGCCCGTCCACGGGAGCGGTCACCTCCTCCGGCAGCGGCGGGGCGAGCAGCTCCGTCCCCGCCCCGACCGCGGCCACCGGCTTGTGGTGCTTGTACGCCTCCAGGACGAAGTGCCGCGCGAGCCCGTCGCCCGCCAGCGTCCGGGCGGCGTCGGGGCCGCCGGTCACCACGACCGCGTCGTAGAGCACCGAGGAGACGGTCGGGTAGGCCCGGTCGACGGTGACGACGCCGCCCCGCGAGGTGCGGACCGCCCCGTCGGTGGCCGCGAGGAGCTCGACCACGGCCCCGGCCCCGATCAGGGGCTCCCGGAACGCGTCGACGGCGGCCTCGTCCACCCCGTCCGCGACCAGGACGGCCACCTTGCGGCCGACGACGGAACCGAACGTGGTGCTGAGCTGGCTCAGGGCGGGCGAGGAGCGGCCGTGGTTCGGCGTGACCTCCTCCTCCGGCGGCTCGACGCCGAGCCCCTCCGCGACCTGGACGGACAGCCGGTGGTCCACGTGGTTGAGGTTGGTCACCACCCGCTGGCGCACCTCCAGCTCCTCGCACTTGCCCAGTTCGAAGCGGAAGGCCTCCACCAGGTGCTCGCGCTCCCACCCGGCCAGGCTGTTGTAGAAGAGCGTGGCCTGCGAGTAGTGGTCGGCGAAGCTCTCACTGCGGACCCGGATCTTGTCGCCCTCGACCTTCTCCGTGTAGTGGCGGTAGACGCCCTCCCCGTGCGCCACGGCCGGACAGCCCCCGCCCAGGCTGTTGGGGTGGTAGGAGGTCCCGCCCCGGTGCACGCGGTGCTGGGCGAAGCCGTCCCGCTGGTTGTTGCTCACCGGTGCCAGCGGCCGGTTGACCGGGATCTGCTGGAAGTTGGAGCCGCCGAGGCGCAGCAGCTGCGTGTCCAGGTAGGAGAAGTTGCGGGCCTGGAGCAGCGGATCGTTGGTGAAGTCGATGCCCGGGACCACGTTGGCGGTGTGGAAGGCGACCTGTTCCGTCTCCGCGAAGAAGTTGTCCGGGTTCCGGTTCAAGGTCAGCCTTCCGATCGGGCGGACCGGAACCTGCTCCTCGGGGATGATCTTGGTGGCGTCCAACAGGTCGAAGTCGAAGGCGTGCTCGTCCTCCTCCGACACCAGCTGCACGCCCAGCTCCCACTCGGGGTACTGGCCGCGCTCGATGGCCTCCCACAGGTCGCGCCGGTTGAAGTCGGGGTCCTTGCCCTGGACGCGCTGCGCCTCGTCCCACACCAGCGAGTGCGTGCCGAGCAGGGGTTTCCAGTGGAACTTGACGAAGGTCCCCCGGCCCCGGGCGTTGACGAACCGGAAGGTGTGGACGCCGAAGCCCTGCATCGTCCGGTAGCTGCGCGGGATCGCCCGGTCCGACATCAGCCACATCATCATGTGCATGGTCTCGGGCTGGAGGCCCACGAAGTCCCAGAGGGTGTCGTGCGCGGACTGCGCCTGGGGGATCTCGTTGTGGGGCTCGGGCTTGACCGCGTGGACGAAGTCGGGGAACTTGATGCCGTCCTGGATGAAGAAGACCGGCATGTTGTTGCCGACGAGGTCGTAGTTGCCCTCCTCGGTGTAGAACTTCACCGCGAACCCGCGCACGTCGCGCACCGTGTCGGCGGATCCCCGCGACCCGGCGACCGTGGAGAAGCGGACGAAGACCGGCGTGGTGACGTCGGGGCCGCTCAGGAAGTGGGCCGCGGTCAGCTCGGAGAGCCCCTCGTAGGGACGGAAGTGGCCGTAGGCGCCCGCGCCGCGCGCGTGCACCACCCGTTCGGGGATCCGCTCGTGGTCGAAGTGGGTGATCTTCTCCCGGGCGTGGAAGTCCTCCAGCAGTGTGGGGCCGCGCGCCCCGGCCCGGAGCGAGTTGTCGGTGTCGCCCACCCGGACGCCGGTGTCGGTGGTCAGGGACTGCTCCGAGTCGGTCCTGACCCCGTCGAGTTGGCGGTCCTTGCCGTCGCGCCCGTCGTCTCCCCCACGTCCTTCAGTGCTCACAGCAGGCCTCCGTCGATCTGCGGGTACCACGTGCCGGGGTCTCCCCCGGTTCCCCCTGACCGACGCCGATTCGGGGCAAACGTCGTTGACCGCCTTTTGGAGCGGTGTTCACCGCTGTGCGGCCGGGACCGGGCCGGCCCGCGCCGGGTCCGAGTCAGCGGAGGCGAACAGGGTAGGGGCGGGCACGCGGAAGACCGTCCGGGCACGCCCGGACGCACAGCGCGGGGCGCCCCGGACGGGTCCGGGTCGGCCCGCGAGACCGAAACGACAGGGGGAGACGACCATGTCCGAGACTTCGCCTCCGGCGCAGAGCCAGCCCTACCCCGGCCGGACCGAGCCGATGGATCCGCAGCCCAGGGACGAGATGCGCGACTACGAGGGTCGCGGCCTGCTGAAGGGGAAGCGGGCGCTGATCACCGGGGCCGACTCCGGGATCGGCCGCGCCGTCGCCGTGGCCTTCGCCAAGGAGGGGGCGGACGTCGTCTTCGGCTACCTCAGCGAGGACGCCGACGCCCAGCACACGGTGGGGCTGGTCCAGGAGCAGGGACGCAGGGCGGTGGGCGTACGCGGTGACCTGGCCGACGAGTCCTTCTGCACCCACCTGGTGAACCGCGCGGTCGAGGAGCTGGGCGGGATCGACATCCTGGTCGAGCACGCCGCCACCCAGGCGCCGGTCGACGACTTCACGGACCTGAGCACCGAGCAGCTGCGCCGTACGTTCGACGTCAACGTTATGGGGGTGTTCTGGACCGTCCGCGAGGCGCTGGAGCACATCCCCGAGGGCGGTTCGATCATCATCACCGGCTCCGTCAACGGTCTGCGCGGCAACAAGTCGCTGATCGACTACGCGTCGAGCAAGGCGGCGGTGATGAACCTGTCGAGCTCGCTGGCGCAGACGCTCATGGACCGGGGCATCCGGGTCAACTGCGTGGCGCCCGGGCCGGTGTGGACGCCGCTCATCCCCTCCACGCTCGGGGAGAAGGGGGCGGAGGGGTTCGGCCAGCAGTCGCCCATGGGCCGTGCGGCGGACCCGGACGAGATCGCGCCCTCCTACGTCTTCTTCGCCAGCGGTCGGCTGTCGTCGTACTACACCGGCGAGACCCTGGCTCCGACCGGCGGGGAGATCCAGGCGAGCTGAGCCGGGGGGCGGGGACCGTGCGCCCCGCCCCTCCCTCGCGCCTTCCCCGCACAGGGGAAAGCCCCTCCCGGACGGAGCTCGGGAGGGGCTGCCTGTGAGGTGGGCCGACGGCGTGTCCGGCCGACGCCGTGTCAGGACGAGCGCGCCTTGGCGGTGCGCCGGTTGTTCTCCTTGCGCAGCGCCTCCACCAGCTGGTCCTTGTTCATGTTCGAGCGGCCCTCGACGCCGAGCTTCTTCGCCTGCTCGTAGAGGTGCTCCTTGCTGGCGTTGGCGTCCACTCCCCCGGCGGTCTTCTTGTCCTTGCCCCGGCCGCGCGCGGCCTTGGGGTTGGACGCCTGCTCGTCCGAGGGGCCCGAGCGCTGCTTGGGCACCCAGCGGTCGCCCTGCTTCTCGAACTCGTGCTTGACCGCGGCGAAGGCGACGCGGTGCGCGCGCTCGCCCTCCCCGTACTCCTCGACAGCGGAGTCGTGCGCCTTGATCCAGGTGCGCTGGGCCTTCTCCGGAGACCGCTGGAGGGTCGACGGAAGTTCGCTTGCACCGGGCATGGTCCTCACTCCCTCGTCGTGCGCCTACACGGTCCGCCTGCCCGGGGAGGAACCTCCGAAACACCGGGGCCCGCCAGCGGCGAGGCGCCGGGCGCGGGACTGTCGGGACACCAGAGTGTCGGGGCAACGTGCTCCGGAACCTCTGGACCCCGGAGTCCCAAGGGCACCGCGTGACCCCGCAGCACCGCGAGCGAACCCGGAGCACTGGGGAGCCGCACGCCCCCCTTGCCCCCCGCGAGCTGGGCTCCGTCACTACTGGTGATTCAACGGATGCACGTTTACCGAAACGACACCATAGTGAACCCACGGCCGAAGGGAGCCGACCCCCCGGCCCCCTCCTCCGCCACCGAGAGGCGGGGCGGCCACCGCCGACCACCGTACGTACCCCTATAGTTACCGTGCGGTAATGTCGGCTTTCCCCCCACGGGAGACCCTTGGTCCGCGAACACCGCGAGGTGCGCGGATTCCCGCTGTACGAGAAAAAGGAAAAACCGTGCGAACATATCCCCTTTCCCCCGAAGAGACCGACGGCGCACGCAGCGGCCCCCGCTCCCGGGTGGTCCGGTTCGCCGCCCGCGCGGGTATGACCCTGGCGCTCACCGCCGGGCTGACCGGCGCCGTCGTCGCCCCGGCCCAGGCCGCCAACCCCTACGAGCGCGGCCCCGCACCGACCGAGTCGAGCGTCACCGCCGTGGAGGGCTACTTCGACACCGACGAGGAGAGGGTGTCCTCCCTGGTGAGCGGGTTCGGCGGCGGCACGATCTACTACCCCACCGACACCAGCGAGGGGACGTTCGGCGGCGTGGTCATCGCGCCCGGCTACACGGCGAGCCAGTCCTCGATGGCCTGGATGGGCCACCGGATCGCCTCACAGGGATTCGTGGTGTTCACGATCGACACCAACACCCGCTACGACCAGCCCGACAGCCGGGGACGCCAGATCGAGAACGCCCTGGACTACCTGGTCGACGACAGCGACGTGGCCGACCAGGTGGACGGTGACCGCCTGGCGGTGATGGGCCACTCGATGGGCGGCGGCGGCACGCTCGCGGCCGCCGAGGACCGGCCGGAGCTGCGCGCGGCGATCCCGCTGACCCCCTGGCACCTCCAGAAGGACTGGTCGGACGTCGAGGTCCCGACGATGATCATCGGCGCGGAGAACGACAGCGTCGCGTCGGTGAACTCGCACTCCATCCCGTTCTACGAGAGCCTGGACGGCGACCTGGAGCGCGCCTACCTGGAACTGGAGGGGGCGAGCCACTTCGCGCCCAACCTCTCCAACACGATCATCGCCAGGTACAGCATCTCCTGGCTCAAGCGCTTCGTCGACGAGGACGAGCGCTACGAGCAGTTCCTGTGCCCGCCGCCGGACACCGGGTTCTTCTCCGACTTCTCGGACTACCGGGACTCCTGCCCGCACATCACCTGATCCCGCACCGGCACCGCTGGGCCGCTCCGGCCCCGCGGTGTCCGGGACAGCGGCGTCCGGGACAGCGGCGTCCGAGGCAACGGCGTCCGAGGCAACGGCATCCGGGGCAGCGGCGTCCGAGGCAACGGCATCCGGGGCAGCGGCGTCCGGGACAGCGTCACGGCGGCGGTCCGGGGAACACTCCCCCGGGCCGCCGCCCCCGTGTGACCGGGCGTGAGAGGTCGTCCTCACGGACAACCGCGGGGGTACCATCCGCGGGCTCCGGTCAGTGCCCTGGTTGCGGGTGGTGGCCGGAGACAGCGGCGCCAGCTGCCGCGTAGTGGCTTGGGAGGGCGTCCAACGGTCGGGGCTCGGGGGTGGTGGGCCTCTGCTGCGCTGGCACCAAAGGCAGCGGGTGTTTGGGGTTCTCGTTCAACGCCCTGGTTGTGGATGGTGGCCGGAGGCGGCGGCACCGGCTGCCGCGTAGTGGCTTGGGAAGGCAACCAACGCCCGGGGCTGGAGGGTGGTTGCTCGCTCCTGCGCTGGCACCAAAGGCGAGCGGGCCCTCCGGCCTCGGGCAGCGCTACCGACCCCGGGGGTGGGGGCGGGCGACGGTGGCAGTGACGACGGTGGGTGGGGCCCGGGCTGTTTGCCGGGTGCGGGCATGCCGGGGCCCGGCCCGGCCGGAGGTCACTCCCGGGGCGGCGGGTCCGGGTCTCTGCCGGGTGGGTGGTTGCGTCCTCGCCCCCGCTGCTGGTGTGTGCGGAGTTCGCGTTGGTACTTGGCCCGGTTGTGCGGGCCGCATAGTGGTTGCAGGTTCGCGACCTCGGTGCGTCCTCCCCGGGAGAAGGAGGTGATGTGGTCGGCCTGGCACCAGGTGATCGGCACCTCACACCCACCCGGGTGCGCACACGTGCTGTGCCCGTGGAACGCGGCCGTGCGTTGCCGGGCTGAGGCCAGGCGGCGGCTGTGGCCCACATCCAGCACCTGTCCGGTGGGCGGGGCGGTGAGCATCCGCACCACCTCGGAGTCCCCAGCGAGTTCGTGCACCAGCCCGACCGGGATCACCCGGCCGTTCTCGTCCAGAGCGGGCCTCTGCTGGCCTTCGGCGTCCAGGTAGGTCTGCACGGGCACCACGATGCGGATCTGCGCCAACGGAGCCGGAGCGTTGTCACATCCGGTGTGGGTGGTGGCAAAGCGCAGCGCGGCGATGAGCGCGTCGTGCTCACGCTGAGACCGGGACCGTTCCTCGCCCTCGCCGGGTGGGGTGGTGAAGGTGTCGATAGCGGCGCGCACGACCAGCGCGTCTCCGGCCCCGCCCCAGGCCTGGAGTTGGTAGCTGCCCTGGAACGTGTCATGCACAGCCAGACCACGCCCGGCGTGGGCGGCCTCGTGGTCACGGTCCAACCGGTGCGGGTCCAAACGGTAGGCGACCTGGCGGGCCACCGACTGGAGTTGGTTGACCGACAACGCGGGCCGCTCCGCCTTGGCCGCCACCAGAGCCGACTCAAACCCCTGCCGATACTCCCCCTCATCGGGGAAATGCTGTTCATCGCGGGTCTGGACGGCCTTGTCAGTCGCTTTGGCGATCGCCACCGCCTCACCCAGCGCCAGAGCGCCCTCCCCTACCGCCTCGGCGGTGGCGGGCAGGGTCTCCTCGTGCACGTGCTGGGCCAGACGGGCCAAATCCTTGGCCTGACCAGTCGGCACCTTGCACTGGTGGGTGATCCACTTGTCCAGGGTCGAATAGCCGCTGTAGCGGGCCACCTCACCGCGCGCGTACAAACGCGCCATCCGCGCCAACGCCTGGTAGCGGATCTTCTCCACCTGGGCCCACAGCGCCGCGACCTCCTCAGCGGCGGCCTCATCGGCCCCGGGCGGCACTTCGGCATCCCACGCTTGGTCGATGATCTCGCGCGCACCGGCCAGCGCGGCCACAACCGGGGAACAAACCCCGGGGGCCGCGTCGGGCGCTGCAAGCATCATCTCCATACCTCTTATTATAAGCCAATGGCAGCCATTGCGCCAGAATTCACAGCACCGAATTACCCGCCCTTCCGGCCTTCCCTCGCGGGAGGCGTGCCCTTCATTGATAAGCCACAATTGGGACAAACCGAAAGGCGCCAGAAAGGGCGCGGAAGAAATGATCCCTCGCCGGGGGTGCCGCCGTCGCCCACCCCGACCACAGGGACCAAAGACGCCATCCGAGGCTGGAGGACCCGCCTGCCGTTGGCGCCGACGCAGCAGAGCCCAGCCGTCCCCGAACCCCGGGCGTTGGTCGCCCTCCGCCAGTCGCTCCCGCCTTTGGTGCCGCTTTTCGTCGGGGACCCTCGCCCCCGCCGGACGACTACCGTTTATCGGAGTCCATTTCACTTCGCGGCAGCGGGTGCGCTTTCGTTGCCGCCAACAACCCCCGTCAAGAGCAGCGTAGGGGAGAGACCTGAAGACGGCCCCTCCCTACCCCTCAATCCATTACTCCCCTTGAGGTGCCGGGTATTTGAGGGCACACCAAAAGGCACAGGGGCGGGATCCCCCCTATTTCCAGGAAACCATCCCCGCCCCTCCCCGGGACACCCCCAACCACCACCTGTGGAAAACGTGGAGGACACGGGAAGGGCCCCGGGCGATCGCCCGGGGCCCGAGGCCCTTCGTCGTTCTGTCGGCGGTGGTTCGGAGGATCGGAGGAAACGCCCTCCGAACCACCGCCTTGCGGAAACCGCCACTCACCGGGCTCAGTCGTGGAAGACCAGCTCGTCCGGGCCGAGGGCCGTGAAGTCGGCCTCCTCGATGGGGCCGCCCTCGCGGTCGGTCACACGCGTTTCCTGGACCATCTCGATGCTGCCGCCCGACTCGTACTGGACGACGTACACGCCCTGGTGGCCGCCGTGGTCACCGTCGCTGGAGGCGAAGGGGACGGGGCTGGGCCCCTGCCACTCCTGGGCCTCCAGGGCGTCGACGAGCGACTGGCGGGTGAGGTCCTCGCCCGCCGACCTGAGCGCCTGGGCGAACATGACGGCCTGGGTCATGCCGAAGACGTGCGTGTTGGTGATCGTGCCGCCCTCGCCGTACTCCTCGTACACCTCGATGAAGAACTGGGCCCACTCGTCGTCCTCGTCCTCCACGCGCGGCATGTAGCTCGTGATGAGCATGCCTTCGAGGAAGGCGTCGGCGGGGACGTCCGCCGCGTCGGTGTCCTGTGTGAACTCCGCCAGCAGCCCCTGGAGCGTCGTGGTGTCGCCGCCGATGCTGGAGACCATCCACTGGGGCTCGTAGCCGATGCTGGCCGCCTCCAGCATGCCGAGCGCGACGAACGCCGGGATGCAGGAGCACACGACCACCTCGGCCCCCGTCCGCTCCAGCTCGGCGATCTGCGCGCTGAGGTCGGGCACCTCGGACTCGTAGTGCTCCCGGGCCACGACCTCGTCGCCGAGGTACTGGTCGAGTCCGGCCTGGGAGTCCTCGCCGACGTCGTCGTTCTGGAACAGGTAGCCGACACTCTGGTCGGGGAAGTTCTCCGCGATGTACTCGCCCTGGATCTTCGCCTCCTTCGTGTAGTCGGTCTGCCAGCCGTAGGTCAGCGGGTGCTCCTCGGGGTTGTTCCACGCCAGGGCGCCCGAGGACGGGAAGACGTCGGGCACGCCCTCCTCGTTGAGGTAGTCGAGGACGCCGCTGTGCGTGGGCGTGCCCAGACCGCCCACCATCGCGAAGATCTCGTCCTCGATGACCAGCTGCCGGGTCACGTCGATCGTCTGCGCGGGGTCGTAGGCGTCGTCCTCGACCCGGTAGTCGATCTCGCGCCCGTTCACGCCGCCCTGGGCGTTGACGTACTCGAACACGGCGCGGGCGCCCTGGGAGACCGCGAGGTAGCCGGGGGCCGCGGGGCCGGTCAGGGGCTGGTGGGAGCCGATGACGACGGCGTCGTCGGTGACGCCGGTGGAGACGTTCAGGTCGGCCTCGGCGCCCTCGGTGACCTCACCGGCGCCGGAGCAGGCCGTCGCCAGCATCGTCAGGGCCAGGGAGGCCGCCAGGGCGGCCCGGGTTCCGCTGCGGTTTCGCATGGTGTTCTCCTTCTCGGGGGGTGGAGGGTGGGGTGGTGCCGGGCGGGCGGGCGCCCCGGCACCGCTAGCGGGGTCTGGACCCGGCGGGTCCGAGGCGTGCGGTCAGGCGCTGGAGCGCGCCGTGGACCCCCAGGGGCCAGAAGCGCAGGACGAGGATGAGGACCACGCCGAAGAACACGATCGGGAGGTTGTTCTCCGCGTCGCGGCTCAGGTTCAGGGTTCCGGCCAGGTCGGAGACCCAGATCTCCAGGTAGACGATGGCGACCGCGGCCCACAGCGCGCCCCACAGGCTGCCGATGCCGCCCAGGACGAGGGCCGCGAGCAGGGTCAGCGACAGCGCGAGGGTGAAGGTGCTGGGGGTCGCGGTGCCGAGCACGTAGGCCTGGAGGCCGCCCGCGAGGCCGCCCGCCGCCGAGGCGATGACGAACGCGACCACCTTCGTCGTGCCGACCGGGATCCCGGCCATGGCGGCCGCGGTCTCGTCGTCGCGGATGGCGCGCATGCGGCGGCCCAGGCGGCCGGTGGAGACGGTGGCCAGCACGGCCAGGCCGATCACCACGGCGGTCCACACGACCAGGGCCTTCCACTCGCTGTCGGTGACCAGGCCCTGGAGGAGGGGCGGCGCGCCCGCCGTACGGATGTTGAGGCCGTTGCTGCCGCCGAGGAGCTCGTGGTAGCGGTGGGTCAGCCCGGGCAGGCCGACGGCGAGGATGAGGGTGGCCCCCGCCAGGTAGGGGCCGTGCAGGCGTGCCGTGGCCGCGCCGACCGCGATCCCGGCGACGACGGAGACCCCCACGATGATCAGCAGGTTCGCCGCCAGGGGGAGCATGGGCTGGTACAGGACGAGCAGCGCCATCGTGTAGGCGCCGATCATCATGAACGCGCCGTGGCCCAGGGACACCTGGCCGCTGCCGCCGACGAGCAGTTGCAGTCCGGCGACGGCCAGCATGGTGTAGCCGACGGCGGCCACGCGCAGCGCGGTGAGGTCTCCGGTGGCCAGCAGCAGCGCGGTGACGGCGGCGAGGCCGAGGGCGGCCAGCAGCAGGTGGCGCAGCGGCGCGGGCAGGCCGCGCCACCGGGCGCCGGAGGAGGCGGCGGACGGGTTCGGGCAGTCGGGGGCGGTGGCGCGCTCCGCGCGCTGCCGGGTGGGTGAGGGCATCGCTACACCTTTCGCGCGGCCGGGCGGGACAGGATGCCGTCGGGGCGCACGCTCAGCACCGCGACGACGATGACGAGGGCGGCGAGGGTGGCCAGTTCGGGCCCGGCGTAGCCGGACACGTAGGACATACCGAGGCCGATGAGCATCCCCCCGAGGACGGCGCCGAACGGGTTGTCCAGGCCGCCGATGACGGCGGCGGTGATGCCGTAGACGAACACGACGTCGAACACGTTGGGGGAGATGAACGGCGGTCCGGCGAGCATGCCCGCCAGGGCGCCGATGAAGGAGGCGATCGCCCATCCCGCGGTGAGCATCAGGCCCACCCGCACGCCGCTGAGCCGGGCGGCCTCGGGGTGGAAGGCGGCGGCGCGCATGCGCAGGCCCAGCGGGGTGAACCGGTACAGGGCGAACAGCAGCAGCGCGACGGCACCGACCGACACCAGGGCGAACACGTTGGCGGGCGAGAAGCGGCCCACGTAGCTGAACGCGTAGCCGAACCCGTGCTGCTCGTTGCCCCAGACCATCCCGACCAGCCCCTGGACGACCAGGAGGAGGCCGAGGGTGACGATGATGGCGTTGAGCTGGGAGACGCGGGCGATGGGCCGGATGACGAACCGCTCGACCAGCGCGCCCGCGGCCAGGCCCGCGGTGAGCGCGGCGGCGAAGCCGAGCCAGTACGAGCCGGTGAGCTGGGTGACGGTGTAGGCCGTGTAGACCGCGACCAGGGCGAGCGCGGGCTGGGCGAAGTTCACCAGGCGGGTGGCCTGGTAGATGATCACCAGGGACAGCGCCAGTGCCGCGTAGGCCGCCCCGGACGCCAGCCCGTTGAGGGTCAGGTTGATGAAGTGGGTCATACGGGGACTCCTCTAAAAGCCCAGGTAGGCGTGGCGCGTGCGGTCGTCGGAGAGCAGGTCGGCGGAGGCGCCTCCGACCGCGACGCGTCCCTGGTTGAGGACGAACCCGGTCTCGGTGACCGACAGCGCCCCGGCCGCGTTCTGCTCGACCAGGACGACGGTGAGCCCGGTGCGGTCGCGCAGGTCGCGCAGGAGGGTGAAGATCTGCCTGGTGACCAGGGGTGCCAGGCCGAGCGAGGGCTCGTCCAGCAGCAGCACCCGGGGCCGGGCCATGAGGGCGCGGCCGATGGCGAGCATCTGGCGCTCGCCCCCGGAGAGGGTGCTGGCGGGCCTGCCGCGCCGTTCGGCCAGGGGCGGGAAGAGCTCCAGGACCTCGTCCATGGCGGAGTCGCGGCGGCGGTCGGACCGCCACAGACCGCCCAGGCGCAGGTTCTCCTCGACGGTGAGTTCCACGATCACGCCGCCGCCCTCGGGGACGTGGGCGAGGCCGCGGGTGATGACCTTCTCGGCGGGCAGGCGGGTGATGTCCTCGCCGTCGAGCAGGACGCGCCCGGAGGCGGCCGGGTGGAGGCCGGTGAGGGTCCGCAGCAGGGTGGTCTTGCCCGCTCCGTTGGCACCGAGGACGGCGCACACGCCCTTGTCGGGGACGGTGAGGGACACGCGGTCCAGGGCGCGGACGGCTCCGTAGGAGGCGCTGAGCTCCTCGACGGACAGCAGGGGCGGGGCGGTCATCGGGCGGCTCCGTTCGCGTCGCCGGGGCCGGTGACGGGTGCGCCGCCCCGGTTCGGGGCGGGGGTGTCCGCGGGGGCGGGCACAGCGGCCTCCTCGCCCTCGGCGGGGGTGTCCGCGGAGGTGCCGAGGTAGGCCTGGGTGACGAGGGGGTCGGCCTGGACCTCGGCGGGGGTGCCGGTGGAGATGACCCGGCCGAAGTTGAGCACGACGATGTGGTCGCAGACCCGCATGACCAGGTCCATGTGGTGTTCGACGAGGACGACGGCCATGTCCCGGCTGAAGCCGCGGATCTGGTCGGCGAGGGCGTCGATCTGCGCCCCCGACAGCCCGCTGGCGGGTTCGTCGAGCAGGAGGAGTTCGGGTTCGCCGACGCAGGCGCGGGCGAGGGCGACCTGCTTCTGCACGCCGTAGGGCAGGGTGGCGGGCAGACGGTGGGCGTGCTCGGCCACCCCGAAGCGCTCCAGGGCGGCCAGGGCGCGACCGCGCAGCTCCCGTTCGTCGCGGTGGTGCCGTCCCAGCCCGGTGAGCAGCGAGAACGGTCCTCCGGCGGCGAGGCGGTCGGCCCCGGCGACGACGTTGTCCAGGACCGTCATCATCGGGAAGAGGTTGAGGCCCTGGAAGGTCCGGGCGATGCCCGCGCGGGCGAGGTGGTGGGGGCGGCGGCCGGGCGGCGGGGCGCCCTTCCAGGTGATGCTCCCCGCCGTGGGGCGCAGGACGCCGGACAGGACGTTGAACAGGGTGGTCTTGCCCGCTCCGTTGGGGCCGATGAGGCCGACGACGGATCCGGGCGCGACCCGGAGTCCGACGTCGTCGAGCGCGGTGAGGCCCCCGAAGCGCACGGTCACCCCGTCAGCGCTCAGGAGGTGCTCCGTTGCGGTCGTCGTCATTGGCTGCCTTTCTCTTCGACCGGAGGCGTACCGACCAGTTGGTATGAGGGGGGTGTCCGGCGGCGCCTCGACCGTCGGCCCGGGGTCAGTTGAACAGGCGGGCCAGGTCCACGCGGGACCTGATGTTGAGCTTGCGGAAGATGCCGCGCAGGTGGTGCTCGACCGTGCGCGGGCTGATGAACATGTGGGCCGCCACCTCGCGGTTGGTGGCCCCTTCGGCGACCAGCCGGGCGATCTGCTGCTGTTGCGCGGTCAGCTCGCTGGTGGAGACGGGGTCGGGGCCGCGCTCGGCGGTCCCGATCGCGCGCAGCTCGGCGCGGGTCTGGCGCACCCACAGCCGCGCGCCGAAGCGCTCGAAGGACTCCAGCGCGTTGTACAGGTGCTCGCGGGCCCGGCCGGGCAGGCGGGCCCGGCGCAGGTGGGCGCCGAACAGCAGCTGGGTGCGCGCGTGCTCGACGTCGTCGTCGCCGCAGGCCCGGTGCAGGGCCAGCGCGTTCTCGAAGTGGTCGCAGGCCTCGTCCCCCGCGGCCAGCAGGCCCGAGCCCCGGGCGGCCAGCGCCAGCGTGCTCGGGCTGCCCACCGACTCGGCCCAGCGCCGGTACCCGGCCAGGGAGGTGCGCGCCCACTCGGTCTCGCCCATGCGGGTCGCCGCCTCCACGAAGTGCGGGGCCGTGAGCAGCCGCATGGTGGGGTGGCCGTGCCCGGGAGCGGCGTGCACCAGGGCGCGCAGCCGGAAGAACGCCTCCGCGGCGTTGCCCCGGGACAGCTCCAGGACGGCCAGAGCCCACGCCGACAGGGCGGCGGCCAGGCCGAGGCTGTTCTCCCCCGCCTGGACGGCGACCGCGCGCGCCCGGATGCGGCAGGTGTCCACGTCGCCCTGGATCGCGGCGATCATCGCCAGGGACGCCAGGTGCTGGGTGGCCCACACGGTCTGGCCGGTCTCGCGGGAGATCCGCAGGCCGGTGAGGGCGGTCCCGGCGGCTGAGGGGAAGCGCCCGCTCCAGAACTCGGAGAAGACCAGGAAGCCCAGCGCGGCGGGCATGGTGGCCCGCTCGCCCCGCAGACGGCCGACCTCGACGGCGCGGGAGATCACCGAGCGCACGAAGGGGGCGTCGCCCAGGCGCAGGCCGCTGATGCCCGCCCAGACCAGTTCGGAGGGCTTGGCGATCTCGGCCAGTCCGGTGGCCTCGCGCAGCAGCGGGGTGGAGCCGGGGTAGTCGCCCCGGAAGGAGACCGCGCACCCCTCCAGGAAGGACGCGACCATGCGCATCGGCGCCGGGTCGTCCGGGCGGACCAGGGGCAGGGCCAGCTTGGCGGCGCGGCCGTGGCGGACGGCGTCCCCTGCCAGGGAGGCGGCGTCGGCCGAGCGCACGAGGGCGCGCAGGGCCAGGGAGCGGTCGTGGGGAATGAGCTCGCGGCCGACGGTGAGCAGGCGCTCGGCGACGTCCATGGCGTTCTCGCCGCGCATGGCGATCTGGGCGTCGATGAGGTCGGCGGTCACCCGCCGCCGGTCGGACACGGCCAGGGGCCGCGCCCGCGCGAGCAGCCGGGTGGCGCGCGCCGAACTCCCGGCCATGTAGGCCTCGTAGGAGGCCGTGTTCAGGCGGCAGGCGCGCTCGTCGGGGTCGGGGCACAGGTCGGCGGCGTGCTCGTAGGCGTGGGAGGCGGCGAGGCGGCCCTCGACACGCTTGACGCGCCGGGCGGCGGAGGTCGCGGCGTCGGCGAGCGCGGTGTCGGGGGCGTCGGCGCCCGCGCTGGTGTGGCGGACGAACTCCGCGGGCGAGAGTTCGGGGTCGCAGACGCGGGCCAGGGCCCGGTGCGCGGCGCGCAGTCGTCCGGCGGGGGCGTCCTGGGCGATGGCCTCGCGCGTCAGGGGGTCGGCGAAGACGACGGTGTCGCCCTCCACACGCACCAGGCCGCGCTCCTCGGCGGGTTCGAGGTCGGTGACGGTCGCTCCGGGCTCCTCGCAGGCCTCCAGCAGCCGGTGGACCCGGGGCTCGCCGCCGAGGGCGGCGAGCAGCAGCAGGTGGCGGGCCCGCTCGGGGAGTCCGTCGTAGGGGGCGAGGAAGTCGGCGCGCAGGCGGCCGGGCAGGCGCGGCGGGTCGGGGAGGGGCTCCTCGCCCAGGAGCTGGGCCCGGGACAGCCCCCGCAGGAGGCCGAGGACGGCGGCGGGGTTGCCGTGGGCGGCGCGGACCAGGGCGGAGCGCACGGCGGCGGCCGGGTTGACCGGGGCCCTGTCGGTGAGGATGTCGTGGACCGCCCGCTCCTCCAGGGGCGCGAGCAGGAGTTCGGTGACGCCGGGGACGAGGGCGTCGGGAGGGGGTTCGGCGGCGGTCTCGGGCACGCGGGCCCCGGCGGGCTTGCCGTGGCCCTCGCGCGCGGTGAGGACGGCGGCGACGGGGGTTCCGGTGAGGCGGCGCGCGACGAAGGCCAGGGCGTCCAGCGAGGGCGCGTCGAGCCGGTCTGCGTCGTCCACGCACAGCAGGAGGGGGCGGTCGGCGGCGGCGCGGGAGAGCAGTTCGACCAGGCCGGTGTAGAGGGTGAG
Organism: Nocardiopsis alborubida; assembly: GCF_012396365.1. GTDB lineage: Bacteria > Actinomycetota > Actinomycetes > Streptosporangiales > Streptosporangiaceae > Nocardiopsis > Nocardiopsis alborubida. The sequence goes on from NZ_JAAXPG010000017.1 coordinate 82,638, forward strand.
GCGGTCGGCGTCGGCGACCGCCCCCCGGGTCAGGGCGTCGCGGAGAAGGCCGCGCCAGGGTTCGGGGAGGCGCTCGGTCGCCTCCGTGAGGGGGCGGAGGAGGCGCTGGAGCCCGGCGAGGGGCAGGTCCGCCTCGTCGGCGACCCCGCCCGCGCGGAGCACGGTGAAACCACCTGCGGACCCGCCCAGGTGTTCCAGGAGCGCCGTCTTGCCGCGTCCGGGGCCGCCGGAGAGGAGCAGGGAGGCGCCCCGGCGGGACCGCGCGTCCTCCAGGGCGTCGGCGAGGGCCCGCTGCTCCGTGTCACGACCTCGGAGGCGGGCGACGGGGGGTTGTGTGTTCCTGCCAGCCACGTGCACACATTCGCACAGCGGGCCCCCGTCGCGGCAGGTGCGGATGTCCACACTGGTCGTTTCACCGATACTCACCCGGAGTCGCACGCACCCGGCGGGACGGGGCTGGGTAGGGGTACCCGCGGGGAGGGCGGGACGGGTGCGCGGGAGGGGTGTCGCGGTGCCCACCTGGCTTTCCACCGCCGGGGGGAGTGACGGGGCTCACCCCCGCGGAGGGGGTGCGCCGCCGATCCGGCTCCCCCACGGGCCGGGAGCACGGTTATCAAGCCGTAACGCGCGCACAACGACACACCCGCGATACCGGCAAACGGGACAAAAGATCACATGGATAGCTTTTTATCTTCTTCAGGACACTGTCGCGGCCACCCCTGACGGGGATATCCAGTCCGGGACGCCCCCGTGAGGGAGCGCCCCACGGCAGGGAGGGACCGACGCCCATGGAGAACCGCTCCACGGCAGCACACGACAGGCGGTGGCCGGTGTCCGCCGGCACCCGCACCGGGAACCGCACGGTGCCCCCGACCTTCGGCGTCGAGGAGGAGTTCTTCGTCGTCGACCCCGGCACCCGCCTCATCCTGTCGCGAGCGCCCGAGGTGCTCGCCAACACCCGCGTCCTGAGTGATCACCTGTGCGGCGAGTTCAGCCGGGCGCAGGTGGAGGCCAACAGTCCCGTGTGCGACGACGCGGGCGACGCCCTGCGCTTCCTGCGCGCGGCCCGCGGGGAGCTGGACCGCGCCGCCGGCGCCGCCGGGCTCGCCGTGGTCGCCTCCGGCACCGCCGTCCTGGGAGACCCGGCCTCGGCGCGGACCAGCGAGGGGCGCCGCTACGCCGACATCGCCGCGCACTTCGGCGCGCTGCGCGAGTCGCACGTGGTGTGCGGCTGCCACGTGCACGTGGGCATCCCCGACCGGGAGACCGCCGTGGCCGTGGGCAACCACCTGCGCCGGTGGCTGCCGTTCCTGGTGGCGCTGTCGGCGAACTCGCCGTTCCACTCCGGGCGCGACACCGGGTACTCCAGCTGGCGCACGGTCGCCTGGAACCGGCTGCCCTCGGCCGGTCCTCCCCCGCTGCTGCGCTCCCTGGCCGAGCACGAGCAGGCGGTGCGGGCGCTCTCCGACACCGGGGCGATCCTGGACCGGCGGATGGTCTACTGGGACGTCCGCCTCTCGGACCACCTGCCCACGCTGGAGATACGCGCGAGCGACGTGGCCGCCACCGCCGAGGAGGCGCTGCTGCTGGCCCTGCTCATCCGCGGCCTGGCCAGCCGCGCGCTCACCGACGTGCGCTACGGGATCCCCGTGCCGGGCATCCCCGACCAGGCGCTGCGGGCCGCCGTGTGGCGGGCCGCCCGGGACGGGCTGGAGGGCGTGGTGCCCGACCCGCTGACCGGCGAGGCGCTGCCCGGGTACGCGGCCGCCGACCGGCTGCTGCACGCCGCGCTGCCCGGGCTGCTCGCCAACGGCGACGCCGACCTGGCCTCCTCACTGCTCGACCGGGTGCGCGCGGCCGGGAGCGGGGCGGCCCGCCAGCGCGCCGCGTACGCCCGGCGGGGCAACCTCGCCGACGTGGTGGACCACCTCGTGGTCCAGACGAGGGAGGGCCTCGCCTGAGGCGGACGGCCCGCCCCGGCGCGGTTGTCCACAGGGGCTGCCGCTCGCCCCGGATCCGGGGTTTCCTGGAAACGGGGGCCCCGGGCCCGCCCGCGTCGTGCTGCCCTCGTCCGGCCCCGCCCGCCTCGTTCGTAGGAAGCCGGGGCGGCCGGGGACGGCCCCGGGAGCCACCGCACCCGGGGCCACCGCACCCGGGGCCACCGCACCCGGGGCTACCGCTGGGCCAGCTCCTCCGGCCGCCCGTCCCCGCCCGCCACCTCGGCCATGGTGGGCGGGTTCGCTCCCTCCCGGGTCACCGTGACCGCGGCGACGGAGACCGCGAACCCCAGCAGGTCCTCCAGGTCCGCCTTGTCCAGCCCGGTCAGGCGGGCCCGCGGGTCCTCCCCCAGCCGGTCGTGGCGGTCCAGCCAGTTCAGCAGGGCCCCCATGAAGGAGTCGCCCGCGCCCACGGTGTCGGCCACCTCGGCCCTCGGCGCGGCCACCGCCACCTCCTCGCCCCGGGAGACCGCGAGGGCCCCGTCGGCGCCCATGGTCACCACCACCAGAGCCGGGCCCAGCGCGGCGACGGCGTGGGCCGCCCGGGCCGGGGACAGGTCCGGGTACAGGAACGCCAGGTCCTCGTCGCTCGCCTTCACCAGGTGCGCCTGCGCGGCGTGCCGCAGGGCCAGCGCCCGGGCGGTCACGGGGTCGCCGATGACGTCGTGGCGGATGTTGGGGTCCAGCGTGAGCGTCACCCGTCCGCGTCCGTGCTCGCGGCGCAGCATCGCCTCGATCAGGCTGGCGCCGGGCTCGCGGAACAGCGCTATCGACGCGGCGTGCAGCGCGCGGACCCCCGGTTCCAGCTCCTCCGGCAGCTCCCCCGCCCGCCAGCGCCAGTCGGCGGCGTCGTCCATGCGGAAGTCGTAGCGGGCCGACCCGTCCTGGCCGAGCGTGGCCAGGGCCAGCGCCGTCGGCTCCTGTGCCGGGAGCAGCCCCGCCGGGTCCAGCCCCTCCCCGAGCAGGCGCTCGCGGATCAGCTCGCCGAAACCGTCCGCCCCGATCCGCGCGAGCAGACGGGTGGGCGTGCCCAGCCGGGCCGCCGCGACCGCCGTGTTGGCCGGACCGCCGCCGGGCGCCGCCTTGAGCACGTCGGCGCCGTGGGACGTGGGCAGCAGGTCCATGACGTTCTCGCCCACCACGACGAGCCGGGGGGAGGAACCGGACCCCGCGGCCCCTCCGGCCGGGGCGCCCTGCGCGTCCCCTGGGTTCTGGGTGGTCACGGGTTTCCTCCGGAGTTGTGGTCGGCGCCGGGCAGGAGGGCGGCCGCGATGGAGGCCGACAGCCCGACCTGGGGCAGGAGTGCCGCCTGATAGGCGTGATAGACGTCCGGCTTGCCCGGCCACACGCTCGCGGCCGGACGGTTGTCCGGGTCCAGCTCGTGGTGCCAGCTGCCGCGCTCGTGGTCCACGTGGTACCGGTCGGCGTAGGCCCACCAGCGTTCGTACAGGTCGGTGTAGGAGGCCCCGCCGGTGTGCTCCCCCAGCGCCCAGGCGGCCATGGCGGCCTCGGCCACCACCCAGTGCATGCGCTCGCGCACGACCGGCCGGTCCTCCCAGTCGAGGGTGTAGACGAACCCGTCGGCCCCGTCGACGGCCCAGCCGCGCCGGACGGCGTGGTCGAACAGCGCCTCGGCGTCGGTGCGCAGCCACGCGGGGACGGGGTCGCCCGCACGGCTGAGCGCGACCTCCAGGTGGACCAGCAGGCGCGCCCATTCGAGCAGGTGGCCGGTGGTGCTCCCGAAGGGCCGGAAGGGGTGGTCGGGCTGGTCCCGGTTGTAGTCCGGGACGGGCTTCCAGTCGGAGGTGAAGTGTTCGGGCAGGCGCCAGTCGTGCTCCGCGGCCACGCCGTGGATCAGGCGCTCGGCGACGGAGAGCGCGCGGCGGGCCCACAGGACGTCGCCGGTGGCGTCGGCCGCGGCGAGGAAGGCCTCGACGGCGTGCATGTTGCTGTTGGCGCCCCGGTAGTCCTCGGTGGCGGTCCACCCGCTGTCCCAGCTCTCGCGCAGGGCTCCCGCGGGCTCCTCCCAGAAGCGCTCCCCGATGACACGCAGCGCCTCGTCGAGCAGCTCACGCGCCCCCGGACGACCGGCGAGGGTGGCGCTGGAGGCGGCCAGGACCACGAACGCGTGCTCGTAGGCGGACTTGCGCGGAAGCTCATGGGAGCGCTCCCGGGAAGAGTCTCCCGCGGCGTCGTCCGGTACCCGGTCGAACCATCCGCCCTCCCGGGCGTCGCGCAGGGGACCGGTCGCCAGGGCCGCCACACCGTGGTCGGCCAGCCGCCCGGCGTCGGCCTCCCCCCGCAGGTGGGCCAGGGAGAACACGTGCGTCATCCGCGCGGTGATCCAGGCGGCGGCGGGCCGGTCCCGCTCCACACGCCCGTCCGCGTCGAGCCAGCCGAAGCCGTCGGACACGGCGGATCCCGCGGCGAAGCCGTACAGCCGCCGCTCCTCCTCGCGCAGCCACTCGGGGAGACCCGGGGCCGGTCGTGTCGATCGTGTCAATCCACTGCCTCCTCAAGGCGTCGGTGAGCGGGTCCACGGTATCCCGCGAACTCGACACCGCGGTAGACCGGGGAGCCCGGTCAACAGAACACGCCATCACTCCCGTGACAGAACATTCCGGACACTCGGCTCCGGGAGGGCGCCGAAAACCGGATGCGCGGACACACCCCCTCTGCCAGAGTTCACCCGGCGCCGCGCGTCCCGGCGCCCGGGGGCCGCCCGGACCCGCGGCGCGTCCGGCCCCCGTCCGTCCACGGCAGAAGGCAGGTCCGTCATGGCCCGCTCCTCCCGTTCCCCCTCTCCCGAACGCTCTCCCTCCTCCCGCTCCCCCTCCCCAGAACGCTCCGACCGGGACGCCCTCTCCCGCGACCCCCTGCCCCTGCGCGGCAGGGCCGCCCTGGTCACCGGGGCGAGCAGGCGCGGCGGCATCGGCCACGCCGTGGCCCGCCGCCTCGCCGCGTACGGCGCGTCGGTGATGGTCCACCACCACCAGCCGCACGACGCGGAGCTGCCCTGGGGCAGCGACGACCTCGCCGCCGTGCTCGACGGCGTGCGCGCGGCGCTCGGTGACCCCGGGGCCCGCGTGGCCGACGTCGGTGCGGACATGGCCGACCCCGACGCGCCCCGGCGGGTGGTGGAGGCGGCCGTCGCCGAGTTCGGGCACCTGGACGTCCTGGTGGCCAACCACGCGCGCAACGGCGGCGACGCGACGCTGGCCGAGGTGACCCTGGAGATGCTCGACGGGCACTGGGCGGTCGACGCCCGCGCGCCCCTCCTGCTCGCGCAGGCCTTCGCGGCGCGGCACGACGGGCGCCCCGGCGGCCGGGTGCTGTTCATGACCTCCGGGCAGATCCGCGGGGCGTTGCCCGGCGAGGTGGCGTACGCGTCGGCCAAGGCGGTCCTGGCCCAGATCACCCCGACCATCGCCGCCGAACTGGGCCCGCGCGGCATCACCGTGAACGCCGTCGACCCCGGACCGGTGCAGACCGGCTACATCGACGAGGACCTCATGCACCGCATCCTGCCCGGCTTCCCGGCCGGGCGCGTGGGTATGCCGGACGACCCGGCCAGGCTGCTGGCCTGGTTGACCACCGACGAGGCCTCGTGGGTGACAGGCCAGGTGATCAGCGCCGACGGCGGCTTCGGCTGCTGACGGGCCGACCACGCGCCGCCGACGGGACGCGAGGCACCTGACCTGCGATGATCTTGTACTTATAGCGAGGTTCGAGCACCGACATCGGCTATAGGTACAAGATCACGGCGCAGGGGCCGGGTTCAGTCCTGGGGACCGGGTTTGGTCACCCGCCCGGCCGCGTTGCGCGCGGCGGCCTTGGCGCTCCCCAGGTCGGCGGCGCGGCAGGTCCACCGGATGTGCTCGGCGGCCGTGACCGGGTCGTCGGCCATGGGGATGTGCCCGCTGCCGATCAGAGACACCATGCGCGCGTTGGGCACCCGGTGGTGGGCGTGCGCGGCGCTGGACGGCAGCAGCGTCCGGTCGCGGTCGCCCCAGGCGATGGTGACCGGGCACTCGATCGGCCGCGCCGTGAAGACGTACTCGGCGATGTGCGGCACGAGCCGGATGTAGGGCGCACCGCGCTGAAGGCCCCGGACGCTGAACCGGGTCGCCTTGGCCGCGGGCGACGAGGGGTCCCCGCGCAGCGCGATCCGCGCGGCCGTCCTGGCCGGGGCGGTGTTGGCCAGGCGTTCCTTGACCGGCATCGGGACGTGCGTGGCGAGGCGGGAGAGCGCGCCGACCGTGCGTATCGCGCACCGGGCGAGCCTGTCGGAGAACCCCGCCGGGGAGAACACCGTCACCGACGCGGCCAGGCCCCGGACCCCCAGTTCGAGGGCGATCGACCCGCCGAGCGAGTTGCCCGCCAGGTGCGGGCGCTCCAGTCCGTGCAGGCGGCAGAACGCCTGGATGTCGTCGGTCAGGGTGAGGACGTCGTAGGGCTCGTCGGGACCGGGCCCCGGTGAGGCGCCGAACCCCGGCAGGTCCACGCAGATGACGCGGTAGTCCGCCGAGAGCCGCCGCATCACGGCGGTCCAGCTCTGGCGGCGGTCCCCGAGTCCGTGGAGGAGGACCAGGGGGCGGCCGCTCCCCCGTTCTTCGAAGGCGATACGTGTCGGGTCCATGTTCTTCGGTCTACCCGATACGCGGACCGGTCGCGCCCCCGGCACGCGAGGCGGCCGGGAGAGCGGTTGGTCGGGCGCCCGGAAACGGGGGCGCCCCGCGCCGGGCCCAGAACCCGGTCCCCGGAACGGTGCTCCTCCGCGCCGGGCCCCGGACCGGGGCTCCCGCGGACCGGGCACGGAAGCGGGTCAGCTCCTCCGGGGAGCCCGCGTCAGCACCACGCCCGCCAGCACCGCGAGCAGACCGAGCACCGGCCCCGCGCCGAGCCCCAGGCCGGACACCGTCAGCAGCAGCATCCCGCCGCCGACCAGCGCCGCGGCGGCCAGGACGCGGACCATGCCCGGGGAGCCGCTCAGCGCCTTGGGCGGGTTCTCGAACCGCACCGCCCAGTGCGCCAGCGGCACGATCAGGGGCACCAGGACCACCAGTCCCAGCACGCCCCACAGCACCCACATGCCCGTCAGCGGCTCGGGGGTGTCGATCCCCAGACCGAACACCAGCACGCCCGCCACCACGCTGAGCGGCAGCATGTGCCACAGGTAGACCGTCATCAGCTGCGGGCAGATCCGGTCCAGCAGACGCGCCGGGCCGGGGCGCTCCGACCAGGCGCTGATCCGCTCGCGCAGCAGCACCGCGACGCCGATCTGCAGCGCGCCCATGGCGGCGAGCACCAGGGTGGGCGGGGACACGTTGGAGGACTCCGTGGCGAACACGCCCGTCATGTTGAGCGAGTAGGGGCCGAACAGAGCCAGGGTCAGCGCGACGGCCGCGCCGCCCGCCACCATCCCCGCGGCGTAGCGGAGGCGGATCGTCCCCGTCGCGTAGCGGAACCCCAGCTGGTGCACGCCCAGCCACACGAAGGCCACGTTGAGGTAGCCGACCCAGTCGGCGCCGGTCGAGAAGCGGGTCAGGTCCACGGCCGCGGCGGCGGCCAGCAGGGCGATCGGGACCCACCAGCCGAAGAGCTCCTGGGCCCGGACCAGCAGCGGGGTCGACACGACCACCAGCACGTACACGGCGAGGAACCACAGCACCATGCCCGCGGCCTCGGCGCCCACCAGGACCGCCTGGGCCGGTGCGCCGACCAGGACCAGCAGGTGGGAGGCGACGATCCACAGGGCCGCCAGCGGCACCACCGGCCAGGCGAGTCTGCGCAGTCTGCGCGCGAACCAGTCCGAGGCGGACATGCCCCGGCCCGAGGCCGAGCGCCAGCTGATGAGGTTGGCCGCGCCCCCGACGAAGAAGATCAGCGGCATGACCTGGACGACCCACGTCAGCACGAAGCCGCCCTCGGTGGACAGGACGCTGCCCGCCTCGAAGGATCCCGGCTCGTGGACCAGGACCGGCAGCCACCAGTGCTGCATGACCACCAGAGCCATCACGAACAGCCGGATGACGTCCAGGAACCTGTCCCGGCCCGCCCCGGGACGCGGTGTCCGAGGAGACGGCAGGAGGGCGGTGCCGGAGGTGTACGCCGACGACGCGCCTCCGCCTTCGTTCTCGACGGTCACGGTCATCGGTCGCTCCTTGGTCTACCCCGTACGCGTGTGCGTCCCCGGGCGCGGTGGTGCGCGGGGGCCGTGTGGCCGGGATCAGGGGGTGGCGACGCGTTCTCGAACGCGCCCGGTGGCGTGGCCGCGTCAGCTCTGCTGTCGGCGACGCGTGGTAACGAGAGTAGGTCCGGTCGGGTGGTGGCCGCGATGGATCTGACGCCCCTCTCCGAGGGGCGGTTCGCCCGACCGTGGAAGGTGGTGCCTGCACCACCGCGCGTCGGGGCACGGCGGGTCGGGGACCGTCTTCCCCGGGCGGAGGGCGCGGACGCGCCGAGCGGTCCTCCGGAAAACCCGGGAGAGTTCCCGCACACGGTACCCCGCGAGCCAGCGTACGCGGAACCCTCGGGGGAGGTCCGTGTGCGGAGACGGAACAGCTGTCCGGAGCGGTCGGGGCGCGCGACACCGGTGCGAGGGCCCCGGGAGCGAACGGAATCGGCGGCTCAGGCACGAGCGGGACCGGCGCCCGGGGCGGGCCCTGGGCGCCGGGACCCCTGGAACCCTAGGGCGCGGTGGGCAGCGCGCGCTTGTGGGCGGTGACGCGGTACCGGTCGACCAGCGCGGTCTCCACGTGCTCGGGCACCGGCAGGCCCTCCAGGAAGTCGTCGATCTGCTCGTAGGTCAGACCGAGCGCCTCCTCGTCCGGCTTCTGCGGGGCGAGCGTCTCCAGGTCGGCGGTGGGCACCTTGCGCACCAGGTCCTCCGGAGCGCCCAGCTCGGCGGCGACCGCGCGCACCCGGCGCTTGGTCAGCCCGGTCAGCGGAACGAGGTCCGCCCCGCCGTCGCCGTACTTGGTGAAGAACCCGGTGACCGCCTCGGCCGCGTGGTCGGTGCCGACGACCAGTCCGCGCAGGCCGCCCGCGACCGCGTACTGGGCGATCATCCGCTGCCGCGCCTTGATGTTGCCGAGGACGAAGTCCGCCGAGGCGTCGCCGGAGTAGATCATCCCGGAGGCCGCCAGGGAGTCGGCCATGGCGTCGCTGGCGGGCCTGACGTCCACGGTGAGGCAGCGCTCGGGGGCCGTGAACGCGACGGAGCGGGCCGCGTCCTCCTCGTCCCTCTGCTCGCCGTAGGGCAGGCGCATGGCGACGTACTCGCACTCGTGGCCGTTCTCGCGGGCCCGGTCCACCGCCAGGCGGCACAGGCGCCCGGCGGTGAGCGAGTCCACGCCGCCGCTGATGCCCAGGACCAGCGCGGTGGAGCCGGTGCTGATCAGCCGCTCGGCGAGGAAGGCCACACGGCGTTCGATCTCGACGTGCACGTCGAAGTGCTCGGGCACCGCGAGGTCGCGGACGATCTCGCGACGGGCCTGGCTCAGCTCGGTGTCGGTCACTGCGGTCCCCCGTGGATGTGGTGCGTGTGCCCGCCGATTATCGCCTGTCCCGCGTTCGGGGACGAGTCCGGGGAGTGTCCGGAACCGGAAGGGGCGGGGAGGGGGCGAGCCCCCGGGGGTTCGGGGCGGTCTCAGGAGTCCGTGCGCAGGCGGCGGGCGAAGCGCTCGTAGTCGACGACCACGCCGTCGCCGTCCACCGACAGCCGGTACTCGCCGTGCAGGGGGTCGCGGTAGGTGTAGCGCTCCAGGCCCTCCTCGGCGGGGTGCCGGGTGTAGCGCTGCCTGACCCGGCGCACCCGCAGGGAGGGGATGTCGATCCAGACCACCGCGATGTCGCGGTACTCGCCCGGGCGCAGGCCGAGGCGGCGGATGGGCAGGGTGTTGGTGAGCGGGGTGGCGGCGACGTCCACGTCCAGGCAGCCCACCAGCCCGGGGAGGGGGACCCCGTCGGGCCCGGTCCAGTGGCCTCCGTGGGCGTCGAGCGTGACCGACTCCAGGCCCTGGGAGGAGAGGACCTCGGCGCGCATCCACCGGGTCGTCCACGCCAGGTCGGTGCGGACGCTGAATCGGGTGAAGAACCTCTCCTCGCCCACCACGACGGTCTCCCCGGCCTCCAGGCGGTAGCCGTCGGGCTCGGGGAGGAGCGTGCCCAGCCCGAGCCCCTCGGGGACGTCGGTCCGGGTCCACACGGCCGGGTGTTCCGTCAGTGACGACATGTCACCGTTCTACCGTTCCGGGGTCGGGTGCGCCAGAGCGGCCCTCGGCCCGCGCCGCGGGCACGGTACGGGCCGGGAGGGGCCGGGGCGGTCGCCGCCCCGGCCGTCGCCGGTGCTGCGGCCGGTCAGGCCCGGGCGGACTCTCCCGGGGCGGAGCCGGTCCCGCGGATCTCGGCCTCGACCCGGTCGAAGTCGCTCTCCATCTGCGGGGTGGCCCTGGCCAGGCCGTTGAAGACGAAGACGGCGGCGACGCTGAGGATCACGGCCGGGACCATGGCGTACAGGCCGGTGCCGAGGAAGTTCGCGTCGAGGACGTCCCACACGATCGCGGTGGTGCCGCCCGCGATCATGCCCGCGAGCGCGCCGGACCAGCTCATGCGCTTCCAGAACACGGAGAGCACCAGGATCGGGCCGAAGCCCGCTCCGAAACCGGCCCAGGCGTAGCCGACCAGGTCCATCACCGACTGGTCGCCCCACAGGGCGATGGCGGCGGCGCCCAGGGCGACGGCGACCACGGTGACCCGGCTGATCCACAGCAGCCTCTTCGGGGCGGCGTCGCGGTCCACGAAGGCCCGGTAGCCGTCCTCGGTGAGCGCGGACGCGGCGACCAGCAGCTGGGAGTCGGCGGTGCTCATGACGGCCGCGAGGATGGCGGCGAGCAGCAGCCCGGCGACCAGCGGGTGGGTCAGGGCCTCGATCAGGAGCGGGAAGACCTGCTCGGAGTTCTCCAGCGGGGTGTCGAAGTAGGCGATGCCGATGAAGCCGACCAGCACCGCCAGGACCATGGCGGTGACCGCCCAGGCCACGCTGATGGTGGCGGCCTTGGGGATGTCCCGGACCGAGCGGATGCCCATGTAGCGGGACAGGATGTGCGGCTGGCCGAAGTAGCCGAAGCCCCAGGCCAGACCGGAGACGATGACGACCCAGCCGAGGGTGTCGGTGCTCACCCACTGGCCGAGCTCGGCGTCCAGGGAGGTGCCGCCGACGGCCGACAGCAGCCCGGTGCTCTGCTCGGACACGCCCTCGGACAGCCCGGCGAAGCCGCCGAGCATGGTGATCGCGACGACCGGGACGATCAGCAGGGCGATCCACATCATCGCGGCCTGGACCACGTCGGTGTAGGACACCGCGAGGAAGCCGCCGAGCACGGTGTAGAGCACCACGATGCCCACGCCGATGGCGATGGCGGGCGCCGGGCTCAGGCCGAAGATCTGGTCGAACAGGGCGGCCATGGCGACGAGCCCGGAGGCGACGTAGAAGAAGTAGAAGACGATGATGAGCACCGCCGAGACCCCGCGCAGCAGCCGGGTGGGGTCGTTGAAGCGGTTCTCCAGGAAGGAGGAGAGGGTCAGGGAGTCGGAGTCGCCACCCGAACGCGCGTCGGTCACGCGCTCGGTGTACACCCGCAGGCGGGGCGCGAGGAGGATCCAGCTACCGGCGAAACCGCAGGCCAGGCCGACGGCGATCCAGGCCTCCCCCAGACCGGAGACGTAGATGGCACCGGGCAGCCCGAGCAGCAGCCACCCGCTGAAGTCGCTGGCGTTGGCGCTCAGCGCCGCCACCCAGCTGTTGAGCTGTCTGCCTCCGAGCACGAAGTCCGACTGCGAGACGGTGCGCTTGTAGGCCCACAGCCCGATGGCCACCATGACGGCGAGGTACACGCCGAAGGTCGCGACGGACCAGAGCATGGACTCGTCCAAGACCCTGCCCTCCCTTCCCTTGAGCGCGCGGACGAGAGCCTTACGCGCTGTTTATGGACATTGCGGGAGATCATTGCCCTTTGTCCGGCAAGTCACAACGCCCGTGTGTGGAACAACACCGCTTTGAGATCTCGTCGAGTTCTCGACCAGGCACTATTGTCCGTCCGGCCATGCAGGGGCGCCGGTGTTTGTCGGATCGGACATACGCGGGCCGTCCGCCCACCCCCCTGAGAGCACCTGTGACGCGCATCACATCCCTCCGGGGCGCCGGAACCCGTGGGTACCGGTTTCCACGCTCGTCCTTATGGCTCCCTTCCGCCACAGAGATCACTCGTGGAACTCTGTTCCCTCCGCTCCAGTGCCTCTTGATTCACCGCTGCCCGAGGGGGAATTGTTCCGAGAAAAGTTGACATCGAGAGAGGTCTCCCGAACGTGGCCGCCCCCCATACCCCGCGTGGTCTGCAACCCAACGAGCCCTCGTGGCAGATGCGTGTGCTCGACCAGTACGACACCGTGGGCGGTGCCGTGCTCCTGTCCCCCGGCCTGCTGGTCACGTGCGCGCACGTCGTCAACGCCGCGCTCGGCCTCGACGGGGACAAGGAGGAGCATCCGGGCGCGCTCGCCACCGTGCGCCTCAAGTCCTTCGACGACCGGGAGTGGGAGGCCACCGTCGACACCCAGCTGTGGTCGGCGGGCCCCGACAGCCGCGACCTGGCCGTGCTGCGGCTGCGGGACGCGGGCCCCGACACGTCCTTCCCCGTGCTGAGGGAGTGCGCGAGCCTGGAGCCGCGGCAGCCCCTGTACACGGCGGGCTACCCGGAGGGCATGCGCTCGCTCCAGGCACCGCTGGTCTGCCAGGGGCCCGGCGGGCCCACCGGGCTCACCCACCAGGTCGAGACCCCCGCCTCGCAGCCGGTTCGGATCACCGGCGGCTTCAGCGGCTGTGCCGTGCGCACCGGGACCGGCGAGCTGGTGGGGATCATGCAGAAGACCCACCACTACGTGTGGAACGACCCCGACCGGCCCTCGGGCATCGCGTTCATCCTCCCGGTCGAGGAGCTCGTCGGCGAGCGCGACGGGGGCGATGTCGTCTCCGCGCAGCGCCTGGCCGACGAGTCCCTGTGCGGCAGGGAGGCCTACGACAGCCTGCACGACCTGCTGGACTCGGTCTCCCTGGAGGCGGTCCCGCCGGAGGACCTGCTGCGCCCCAGCGAGGCGCGCAGGGCCAGGCGGCACGGCGCGGGCACGACCGCGTGGCGGGTCCTCACCGCCCTGTGGGACCTGGTTCCGCCCCTGGGCGAGCCTCCGCCCCGGGTCGCCTGGGTACACCACGTCCACCAGGAGATCCGGCGCCAACGACCGCTCCCGCCCGCGGTGTGGTCCTGGATCAGGAGGGAGGCCTCCCCGATGGGGCGCGACTGGGAGGAGGTCCTGACCCGCGACCGGGACCGGCGGCTGCTCAGGAACCGGGAGCCGAACGCTCCCGCGGCACCCCGCGACCGCCGTTCCGTGCGGCCGCCCGGAACGGTGGTGACCTTCGAGCTGGAGCCGGTGACCGGCGGCTACCGGCTCCTGCACAGCATCAACCACCGGGATGAGAGGGGCAAGCTGCCACAGAGCACGAGGCTGGTCGGCGAATCGGAGATCTGCGACGAGATCGCCGACCTCATGGGCGAGGCCACCATGCAGATGTTGATCACGCCGGACGAGGACTCACTGCGGCTGAGCGTCCTGCTGCCGAGGGAGCTGCTGCACCTGAGCCTGGGACAGGCCAGCCCGCACCGCGACCTCGTGGCGTTCCCGCCCCTGCTCTGCACGATGTACGAGATCGTCTACCACGTGCGCGAACGCGTGACGGCACCGCACTACCTGGGCGCCTCGGACCGGTGGCGCACACGCACCACGCGGCAGCGGGCCCGGCCCCTGGTGGAGGACCGCAACGTCCTCACCTCATGGAGGCAGGAGGCGAACGAAGTGGCCAACGTCCTCTCCGACCTGGACCTGACGGTGCTCGTCGTGGACGACGAGAGCCCGGACCTACGGCACGTCTACGACGCGGCCCTGTACCAGGGGGTCCCCACCATCATCAGGGGCCCCAAGAGCGCGATCCTTCCCCTTCTCCAGGAACTGCTCGACCGGGAACCCGACGCTCGGGTGCGGATATCCGGGCTCCCCCGTTATCTGCGCGACAGGGCGAGGGAGAATTCGGACAGCAGAAAAATCGCGATTATCCATGACTCCTTTGAGGACACACTCCTCCGGAACGCTCTCGGCGGCCCCGGCGCCCCTGAGAGCCCTTGAGCCTGGGGGATGATGGAGGGGCCCGGCACGCCGGGCACGGCCGCCGCACACCGGTCGTATTCGCGTCCGAACCGCAACGGATCCCCGTCCCCGCGGAGAAGCCGGCGTCTTTCCTGGCTAGAATCTCTCTGATTGGATAGGAGAACCAGGGAGGTATTCCCAGAGGGGCAACGGGGACGCGCCCACCGATTCGGATTTTAGGTCCATATTAGGACAAAGATGGATGATCTGTCGCACAGGTATCGCAACGCACTCGGCAACCTGACAGACGGGCCGTCCCGTCTGGCCGTCCTCGTCGACTCCTCGTCCCTGATGGACCTGCACCAGCGCAGTGTCGCGGAACTGGTCGAGGAGGCCGAGCGGGCGGGGGCGACGGTCGTCCGCTTCCACCCCGGCCACGCCGCGCACGCGCCGAGGATCCACGGCGCCGAGGCGGCCGTTCTCGTCACCGACACCCAGGACCGGGGTTGGCGCCAGCCGAAGCTGCGCTCCTGGGTCGCCGCACTCGCCTCGCGGATCCCCACCGCCGTCCTGCACCTCCTCGACCGCTCCGTGTGGTCCGGGGGGCCGCTCGCACCGCAGCCGATGCGCATGACGGCCCCGTCCCCCGTCTCCCCCGCCTCGTGGACCCTCGCACGCGCCCCGGACGAGGGTTCCGACCCCGTTCTCCCCGCCGACGCGGCGGTACTGCCGGTCCTGGAGTGCGGACCGGAGGCCCTGGCGGAATGGGGCTCGGTGCTGGACGGCGGAGTCCGGGTGTGGGAGGCCGACGTGTGCGTCCTCCCGCCCGACGGCGCACGGCCGCCCAGCACCGCCCCCTGGGAGGCCGACCCCGTGTCGCGCTTCCTGTCCCACGCCTCGCGCGGGGCCCGCGAACTCGCGGTACGCCTCACCCAGGCACCGGTGAACCTACCGGTCGCGGAGCTGATCCAGCGCAACATCCCCCACGCTCCCCGCGACGGGCGCCTCGCCGTCACCGAGATCGCCGAGGTCTTCGGCGGCGAGCTGATGGACCCGACACTGCCCGCCGGCGACCTGCACGACCCGGCCGCCACCGCCCTGGAGTTCCTGCCCGGAGTGCGCAGGGACCTGCTCGGCAGGTTCGGCGACCTCAGCGTCATGCGGTCGGTGTACTACTCGCTCGGCATCGAGTTCAAGGACTCCGCCCGGATCTACCAGTGGCTGGCCCGGATCGAGACCGGAGCGCCCCTCGTCCCCTCGCTCGACGGGGAGGAGGGCCTGGCCAGGGCCGTGCTCCCCGCGCTGTCCGAGATGCCCGGCGAGTACCGGCGCTTCGCCGAGCACCTGCGCGCCGCGCTGGAGGGGGACTCCGGTCCCGCGGTCCCCGACGCCGCCCCCGCTCCCTCCACCACCGCACGCCGCACGACCGCCGCACCCCGAGAGGAACCGAGTCCGACCGTGACCGACACCCACGCCTCCGAGACGGAGTCCGCCCCCTCGGAGCCCACCGCCCTGCGCCCCCGGAGCCGTCAGCCCCGGACCAGGTCCCTGGCCAAGCTCCGCGGCGTGCCTCCGCACAACCTCAACTTCACCGGGCGCGAGAAGATCCTCGAACGCGTCCACGGCCTGCTGGAGGAGTCAGCGGGCGGGATCTACCTGCTGTCGGGCGGGGGCGGCATCGGCAAGACCCAGATCGCCATCGAGTACGCGCACCGGTACCGGGACGACTACGACCTGATCTGGTGGATCACCGCCAACAGCCCCGCCGACATCCAGCAGTCCTACATGCACCTGGCCCGGCACCTGGGTGTGGCCGAGGACGGCGGCAACCTGGAGAGGACCGCCCAGCACGTCCGGGACGTGCTGGAGAGCGACCCCGAGGTGGGGCGCTGGCTCCTCGTCCTCGACGACGTCTCCGACCTGGACCAACTGGGTGCGGGGGAGATCCCCACCAACGGCCCCGGCGACATCATCATCACCTCACCCGACCAGAGCTGGATCCCCAGCGGGCGCAGCGAGGGCTCGGTCGTGCCCAGCCTGACCCCGGAGGAGAGCGTCGCCCTGCTCCGCAAGGTCTGCCCCCAGGGCCTGGAGGACGACGGGGACGCCCTCCGGATCGCCGAGCGTCTGGAGCACCTGCCCCTGGCCCTGGCCCAGGTGGGCTCCTACCTGCGCGACTCCTTGATGAGCGTCGAGGACTTCCTCCAGCTGATCCAGGACAAGTTCGACGACTTCGTCACGCACGTGGAGTCGGAGGACCTGTACCCCCTGCCGCTGGCCGCCGCCTGGAACATGCAGCTCGACGACCTGCGGCGCGGCACGGGAGGCGACCGCGCGCTCAAGCGGATGGTCCGCGAGTTCGTCCAGCTGTGCGCGTTCTTCGGCCCCCGCCCGCTGGCGCGCACCCTCTTCCACCGGGCACGGGGTCTGAGCGCCAATCCCGAGCTGGCGCAGATCCTGGGCAACGAGATGGCCCTGTCCAGGGTGCTGCGCTACGTGAGCAGGCACAGCCTCGCCGAGTTCGACCGGACCAAGCACACCTTCCAGATGCACGTCACCTTCCAGACGGTCGTGCAGAACACGCTCGGCGACGAGGAACGCGTACGTTACCGGGACCTGGCCCACCGGCTCCTGGCGCAGAGCGACCCGCTCGGCCCCGAACTCCCGCAGAACTGGCCCGAGTACCAGCTGCTGTTCACCCACGTGACCGCCTCGGAGGCCTGGCGCAGCCACGACCTACAGGTCCGCGGACTGGTCTACAACGTGATCATGTACCTGGTGGAGACGGGGAACGACAACGAGGCCCTGAACCTGGCGGACCGCGCCATCGAGTCCTGGTACGACGACACCGCACAGCGGTTCCAGGTGCAGCTGCTCCGCGCCCGGCTCCTCCGCGCCCAGGGCGACAACGAGACCGCCCTCTCCGAGGCCGAGCGGATGTACGCGGAGCAGACGGAGCTGGAGGGCGCGGAGAGCGAGGAGGCCCTGGACGCCTACCGCGCACGGGCCACCGCCCTGAGCAACCTCGGCCACTACGGCGAGGCCCTGACCATGTTCGAGGACATCCACCGGATCAGGATCGCCCGGTTCACCGAGGACGATGAGAGCACCCTGAGCCTCGCGCATGACATCGCGGTCTGCCTGCGCCGCCTGGGCCGGTTCCAGGACGCGCTCGACCTGGACCGCCGTACTCTCGAACAGCGCAAGTACGTGTTCGGGACGAACGGCATCCCCACCCTGCGCACGCGGCTGTCCATCGGTCTGAGCCTCATGGCCCTCGGGCACCTCCAGGAGGCCCGGGAGACGCTGGAGGACTGCCAGCGGCGCTTCGACGCCGCCGAGGCGGACGCCAGTGTCCACACCGCGGACATCCCCGTCTTCCTCTCCGTGGTCCACCGCAGGCTCGGCGACCACGACCTGGCCCTGGAGCTGTCCGGGCAGGTGCGCGACGCCAACGCCCAGCGTCACGGGCCGCACACCAGGCCGATGCTGCACATCAACAGCATCCACATGGTGAACCTGGCCCTCACCGGCCGGGTGGAGGAGGCCGAGGACCTGGCCGAGGACCTCCTGGAGCACATGGACGAGGAGTTCTCCAGCCGCCACCTCTTCCCCTGGGCCTCCCGGGCCAACGCGGCGATCGTGTTCCGGGCCGCGGGCGAGTACGAGCGGGCGTACGAACTCGACCGCGCGGCGTCGGAGGAGATCCGCGGCATCTTCCCGGACGCGCTGATCACCCTGGCCGCGGTCGAGGTCAACCTGGGCAACGACCTGTTCTCGCTGGGACGGCTCAAGGAGGCTCGCGCCCAGGACACGGCCAGCGTGGAGCTGTGCCTGGAGAGCCTGGGCGAGCACCACCTCTTCCTGACCACCGCACGGCGCAACCTGCTGATCAGCCGCCGGGCGCTGGGGGAGGACGTCCGGGAGGAGTGGGGAGCCCTGCGGGACCTGTACGCCGCCCGTTTCGGCCCGGACCACCACTTCGTGACCACGATGGCGGACTTCGTCCGGTTGGACACCGACATCATCCCGGTCGGGGGCTGAGACACGGGTCCGGGAAACGCCCAGGAACGCTCCGGATCGTAGGACGCGACGTCAGGAGAGGGACGAGAGAAGGGACAACCACTCCTGACGGCCGAATACCAGCACACACCCGCCCGGATGGCGTGAATCGCGGAAGAGCACCCGGTGAGGTCCTCCCAGAGAGGCCTCACAGCAGTTCTCATGCCCTGCGGACCTTGACGACTTACGCCATCCGGTGCCGTCGCGTCCGTCGCACCAGCGGGCACGCGCGTCGTTTCGCCCGGTCATAACTGGTTCGTCCCACCGTTTCCTCCGCGCGGACGGCAGCGGAATCTCGCCTTTTGCGGACACTTGCCAGTATTTTACTTTCCGAGCTCTCCCACAGGAATAGCTTTCCCCTCCTCCAAGGAACGTGTGAGGTCAAAGTGAACAAAGTGATCGACTTCGTCACCGATGACGGCACCGTGGTCAGCATCGAGTCGCTTCCCACCCGCAGGGAGGGCGCCTCCAACGTCTCCAAGAGGTCAGAAGAGGCCACCGGCGACAAACGGCTCGACGACGTCCTGCTCCGGATCCGCAAGGTCGCCGAGGCGGTGTCCGGGCAGTTGCGGGAACTGTCCTCCGCCTCCCTCGCCCCCTCGGAGACCGAGGTGGAGTTCGGGGTGAGCGTGACCGCCGAGGCCGGGGCCGTGGTCGTCAAGGGGAGCGCGGAGGCCACCTTCAACGTCAGGATGACCTGGTCGGGCAAGGGCTGAGCACACACGGCGGTGGCCCGGGTCGCACGCCACGACCCGGGCCACCGCCGACGGGAGGGGAACCCTCCGGTAGGCCGGCGCGGTGACCGGAAAGGTTCACCGCTCCGGCGCTGACCAGCGTGATCTTGTACTTATAGCGCGCCTCGACCGTCCAACCTCGCTATAAGTACAAGATCACCACGGAGAAAAACCCCCTGGTTCACACCAGCAACATCTAGTCCCAGTCCAGGCCGCCGCCGGTCTGGTACTCGATGACGCGGGTCTCGAAGAAGTTCTTCTCCTTCTGGAGGTCCATCATCTCGCTCATCCAGGGGAACGGGTTCTCCGTCTCACCGAAGATGGGCGCCAGGCCGATCTGCTCGGCGCGGCGGTCGGTGATGAAGTGCATGTACTTCTCACACAGCTCCGAGTTGAGGCCGAGCACGCCGCGCGGCATGGTCTCGCGGCCGTAGGCCACCTCCAGCTCGCAGGCCTCGGTGAGCATCTGCCGGACCTCGGCCTGGAACTCCTCGCTCCACAGGTGCGGGTTCTCGATCTTGATCTGGTTGATCACGTCGATGCCGAAGTTCAGGTGGATCGACTCGTCGCGCAGGATGTACTGGTACTGCTCGGCGATGCCGACCATCTTGTTGCGGCGGCCCAGCGACAGGATCTGTGCGAAGCCGGTGTAGAACCACATGCCCTCGAAGATCACGTAGAAGGCCACGAGGTCGCGCAGGAAGGCCTGGTCGGCCTCCGGGGTGCCCGTGCGGAACTCGGGGTCCTCCAGGTTCTGCGTGTACTTGAGCGCCCAGGCGTCCTTGGCGGTGATCGAGGGGACCTCGCGGTACATGTTGAAGAGCTCGCCCTCGTCCAGGCCGAGGCTCTCGCAGATGTACTGGAAGGTGTGGGTGTGCACCGCCTCCTCGAAGGCCTGGCGCAGCAGGTACTGGCGGCACTCGGGGTTGGTGAGCTGCCGGTACACGGCCAGCACGATGTTGTTGGCCACCAGCGACTCGGCCGTGGCGAAGAAGCCGAGGTTGCGCTTGAGCATGAGGCGCTCGTCCTCGGTCAGCCCGTCCCTGGACTTCCACAGCGCGATGTCGGCCTGCATGGCGACCTCGGTGGGCATCCAGTGGTTGTTGCAGCCCGCGAGGTACTTCTCCCACGCCCACGTGTACTTGAGCGGGAGCAGCTGGTTGACGTCGGCGCGGGCGTTGATCATCGCCTTGTCGTCGACGTTGACGCGCTCGGCGTCGCGCTCGATCTCACCGAGGCCGCTGGTGGCGCTCGCGCTGTTCTCGGAAACTGCGGTCATGCTGGGGTTTCTTCCGTTCTCCGGACGTACCGGAAGGGTCGTGGCTGGGTGGAGGGGC
Source organism: Nocardiopsis alborubida (assembly GCF_012396365.1). Classification (GTDB taxonomy): domain Bacteria; phylum Actinomycetota; class Actinomycetes; order Streptosporangiales; family Streptosporangiaceae; genus Nocardiopsis; species Nocardiopsis alborubida. Next base: position 102,966 of record NZ_JAAXPG010000017.1, read on the forward strand.
CAGGTGCCTCCGCGGCCCGGGGCCCGCCGGAGGGCGGGGGCGGCGTCGCGCCGCCCCCGCCCTCCGGTCGCCGCACGGGGTCCGCGGCCGCCGGGACGGCGGTGCTACTGGCAGGCCTCGCACTCGGGGTCGTCGATCGAGCAGGCCTGGCCGTCGACGATCTCGAACTCGTCCTCGTCGGCCGCGCCGCCGGTGGCGGCCCCCGGGTTCGGGGACGGGCTCGGGCTGGGCGCGGGGCTCGGCGTCGGTGCCGGGCTCGGCGCGGGCGACGCGACCGGGGCCGCCGGGGCGGCGGGGGTCGCGGCGACCGCGTTCAGGCGGCCGTCGGTGCCCTTGAGCGTGCTCTTCTCCACGTGGGTGGCGCTCTGCGAACGCAGGTAGTAGGTGGTCTTGAGACCGGAGCGCCACGCGCGGCGGTACAGCGAGTCCAGCTTCCTGCCGCTGGGGGCCGCCATGTACAGGTTCAGCGACTGGGCCTGGTCGATCCACTTCTGGCGGCGCGAACCGGCGTCCACCAGCCACTCGGGGTCGACCTCGAACGCGGTGGCGTAGAGGGCCTTGAGGTCGGCCGGGACGCGCTCGATGGCGCCGAGGCTGCCGTCGTGCATCTTCAGCGCGGAGACCATGTCGTCGTCCCACAGGCCGCGGGCCTTGAGGTCGCGCACCAGGTAGGGGTTGACCACGGTGAAGTCGCCGGACATGTTCGACTTGACGTACAGGTTGCGGTAGACCGGCTCGATCGACTGGCTCACGCCGGTGATGTTGGCGATGGTCGCGGTCGGGGCGATGGCCATGACGTTGGAGTTGCGCATGCCCGTGGCCTTGACGCGCTCGCGCAGCGAGTCCCAGTCCAGGGTCTCGCCCCGGTCCATGTCCAGGTCGCCGTCGCGCGACTCGGCCAGCAGGCGCAGCGAGTCGATCGGCAGCACGCCCTGGCTCCACAGCGAGCCCTCGAAGCTCTCGTAGGAGCCGCGCTCACCGGCCAGCTCCATGGAGGCCTCGATGGCGTAGTAGCTGATCAGCTCCATGCTCTCGTCGGCGAAGGTCACCGCGCCCTCGGAGGCGAACGGCGTGCGCAGCTTGAACAGGGCGTCCTGGAAGCCCATGAGGCCCAGGCCCACGGGGCGGTGGCGCATGTTCGCGCGGCGCGCCTCGGGGATCGTGTAGAAGTTCACGTCGATGACGTTGTCGAGCATGCGCACGGCGGTGCGGACGGTGCGGCGCAGGCGCTCGGCGTCCAGACCGTCCGGGCCCGTGTGCTGGGCCAGGTTGACCGAGCCCAGGTTGCAGACCGCGACCTCGTCGGCGCTGGTGTTCAGGGTGATCTCGGTGCACAGGTTGGAGGAGTGCACCACGCCGACGTGCTGCTGCGGCGAGCGCAGGTTGGACGGGTCCTTGAAGGTGATCCACGGGTGCCCGGTCTCGAACAGCATGGTCAGCATGCGCCGCCACAGGTCGACGGCCGGGAGGGTCTTGGAGACCTTGATCCGGCCCGCCGCGGCCTCGGCCTCGTAGTGGGTGTAGGCCTCGGCGAACGCGGTGCCGTACTTGTCGTGCAGGTCGGGGACCTCGTCGGGCGAGAACAGGGTCCAGGTGCCGCCCTGCTCCACGCGCTGCATGAACAGGTCCGGAACCCAGTTCGCGGTGTTCATGTCGTGGGTGCGGCGGCGCTCGTCACCGGTGTTCTTGCGGAGGTCGAGGAACTCCTCGATGTCGATGTGCCAGGTCTCCAGGTAGGCGCACACCGCGCCCTTGCGCTTGCCGCCCTGGTTGACCGCGACGGCGGTGTCGTTGGCGATCTTCAGGAACGGCACGACGCCCTGGCTCTTGCCGTTGGTGCCGCGGATGTGCGAGCCCAGGCCGCGCACCGGGGTCCAGTCGTTGCCGAGGCCGCCGGAGTACTTGGACAGCATCGCGTTGTTGCTGATGCCGTGGAAGATGGCCTGGAGGTCGTCGCCCACGGTGGTGAGGAAGCAGGAGGACAGCTGCGCCCGCACGGTGCCCGAGTTGAACAGGGTGGGGGTGGAGGCCATGAAGTCGAACGAGGACAGCAGCTCGTAGAACTCGATGGCGCGGGCCTCGCGGTCGTCCTCGTTGAGGGCCAGACCCATGGCCACCCGCATGAAGAACGCCTGCGGCAGCTCGTAGCGCACCTCGTCGCTGTGCAGGAAGTAGCGGTCGTAGAGGGTCTGGATGCCCAGGAAGGTGAACTGCTCGTCGCGCTCGGGACGCAGCGCGGCGCCCAGACGGGCCAGGTCGAACTTGGCCAGCGCCGGGTCGAGCTGGCCGAGGTCGATGCCGCGGCCGACGTAGGCGGCGAGGTAGGCGGCGTAGCGCTCGCCCATCTCGGACTGGCCAGCGGCGTCGGGGACGCCGCTGATGAAGGTGAGGGCCTCGCGGCGCAGCTTGTCCAGCAGCAGACGGGCGGCCACGTAGGAGTAGTCCGGGTCGACCTCCACGAAGCTGCGGGCGGCCATGACCAGGGCGAGTTCCACCTCGGCGTCGGAGATGCCGGGGTAGAAGCCGCGCCGGGCCTCGGTGAGGACCTTCTCCGCCGAAACACCGGTGAGCCTCGCACAGGCCTCGGCTACGACGTGCTCGATCCGGTCGACGGCGGCGGGGGGGTTGCCGTCCCTGCTGGACCGAACGGATGCGGGCACGGCCTCGACGTCAAGGGTCATACAGCGGCTCCAACCTCGATAGAAGAGTCCCGGCGGGGAGGGGACGAGAAGCGAGGGTCGCGCGGCGCTTCCGGCGGACCGGCGCACTGGGTGCGCGCGGTCGTCCGGCCGGCGGGCCGCGGCGGCTCGTTCTCGAAGCCCCGTCGTCGGCACACACTCAGGTGTGCATCGCCGGTGGCGGGTGCGCGGGGACCATGGCACCGGGGGGCCACGGGGGTTCCCAGTGCCTGTGAAGGCCTCTTCTTCCACTCACCGCTGCGGGGACGGCCCAGCTCGCGCCGGGTCCCCTCTGCCTCACCCCGGGGGGTGAACCACCAGCGGGAGAGATACTACATCTAGGGGATGGTGCGTTGGAACACCGCAAGATGATGGCGTGTCATCGGTTTCTCAGGTTCTTCGACGGTTGTCGAACACACCCCGGAGGCGTGGTATGAGGGGCTTTCGGAGGCCCGTCGGCGCGAGGGTCGAGCGCCCCGCGGGGGCGGCCCTGAGGCGACCCGACACAGCCTAGGTCGTCGCCGGGGCCGCCCGTACCCGGGCCGCCCCGTGCCGCCGCCCCGGTCGGCCCGCAACGCCCGCGCACGGCGGCCGGACGGCTTCGCGGAACCTGGCGTACCCGGTCGTGCGGCCGCGGCCGCCGGGCGCTCCGGAAAAGCGCTTCGGCCGGGGCGGCCCGGGCGTGTCGCGGCCTCCGTCGGGGAAACGTCGGAAACCTCACTCGCCCCGGTCGGCGCGGGCCGCGGAAGGCGGACGGGCTCGGCGCGGGAAGGCACGCCGCGGCCCTCACCCGGCGTCGAGCCGCCGGTCCAGGGCGTCCTCGTCCAGGCCCAGGTCGACGCGGACGCGGAACCGGATGCGCAGCAGTTCCAGGAGCAGGTCGTGGACGTAGGGCGAGGCGTCCAGGCCGAGGAAGCGGTGCGCACCGACCGTGGCCCACCGTTGGGCGCCCTCCAGGTCGTCGTGCGCGTACAGCGCCTCGGCGACGTGGATGTAGGTCTGGAGCCCGGAGGGCTCCTCGCCCTCCAGGCGTTCGAGGTGGGTGTAGGCCTGACCGACCTCGTTCAGTTGCAGCAGCGCCCCGGCGCTGAGGGCGCGCGCGTCGATCACCGTGGGCCCGCCGTCGTCGATCGCCCGCTGGTAGGCCGAGCAGGCGCGCTCGAACTCCTGGGCGATCTCCCACTGCTCCCCCGCGCGCACGAACAGCTCCGCGCGGGAGATCTCGCTTCCGGCGTCGACCCTGTTGGCCAGGTCCATGAGTTGGGCGGCGACCCGTCCGTGCTCACCGGACCGGACGGCGTGGAATTCCAAACGGTCGAGTTCTGCCGTCGTCACGTGGGTCAACCGCATCGCCCCCATCCCCTACTCGCACTCCCCGCGCAAGGCTCTCAGGGCCTGGCACGCTCCAGCGCCTGCCAGAACCCCTGACGCAGTCCGTCCCGGACCTCGTCACGCAACAGGTGGTCGATCGGCAGCGAGGAACCCTGGAGCAGACGCGCCTCCAGGTCGGAGGGCATCCGGGGCCTGCGGGCGAGGACGGCCTCGACCCACAGGGCGGGTGCCTCGCGGGCGATCGACTCCGCGAAGTCGTTCCCTTCTTTGTGCGCAACATGCACCGCTTCGTCAACGGTATGCGTGGCGGGACGCGTCTGCTGGGGATATCCAGGACTGGGACGCGGTTCCCGGTAGTCGCCGGCGCCGAACCGGCTGTCGTGTTCGGGACCAGTAGGCCGCGGTCCCCCGTAGGAGGGGTCCGCCGCACCGCGTTGGGCGGTGTCAGTTTCCGTACTGGTCCCATAGGTAGGGTTTGCGTCGTTCGCACCCCCGAAACCGGGGTTGTCCCCCGGGCCGAACCTGGGGTCCTGCGGTGGCGCGTTCCTCTGCGGTGGCGCGTGCCCCGGCTGGCCGTGTCCCGGTTGCCCGTGCCCCGACTGGCCGTGTTGACCCGGCTGCAGGGACTGCCCGTCCTGGGAGAACGAGCGCTGCGGCCCGGTTCCGCCGGCGAAGGACTGCTGTGGTCCGGTCCCGCTGGCGAAGGACTGCTGCGGCCCCGTCATGTGCTGTTGTGGAGGCGGCGCCTGTCTCCCCGGCAGTCCGTAGCCCGTCTGGTCGGCCCCGCGCAGGGACTGGTGCCCCCCGGTGACGGGGTAGCCCCCCTGGTTGCCCTGCGCCGGGTGCCCCCCGGTCATCGAGGCGCCCGGGTAGGCGCCGTTGCCGCCCACGTTCGGCGGGATCTGGCCGCCGGAGGGGAAGCCGTTGGCGTCGATCGCGCCGGACTGCTGGTTGTCCGTGCCCGGCCCGGCCAGGTGGTCGCCACCGCCGCGCTGCTGGGCGAGGGACCTGCGCATGGCGCGCAGCTGGTCCATGGCACTGCCCTGGGGGGTGGGCTGTCCGCCGGTTCCGGCGAACATCGCCTCCAGGCCCACGGCGGAGGAGGAGGCCGACTCCACCCGGTTGCCGCCGGGCTGCGCCGTCGCGACGGGCTGTCTCGGGGTCTCGGGCGCCGAGCGGGAGCGGCCGTTGGCGAACGGCGTGGTGGTCTTGGCCGCGGTCTCCTGGGCGGAGCCGCCGCTGGAGAGCAGGTTGACGTGCGGACGCAGATGGCCCGCGCCGATCTCGATGAGGTCGTCGCACTCGCGGCGCAGGGCCCGGGAGATGGTCCAGTTGCCCTCGACGGAGACGTGCACGACGGTGACGCGCACACCCATGTCCTGTACGTCCGCGACGACCGACGCCATGTCCTCGTCCCCGCTGACCAGGACGGCGTCACACAGGACGCCGGTACGGGCCAGCGTGGTGAGGTCGCGCTGGACGTAGCTCTCCACGCCCTCGCGGCGGCCGGGCCTTATCCGCGCGCCGCGGAACTTGATACCGGGGATGTCGGCGATGCCGTCCTGCTCCTGGGTCCGCCGGTCGTCGGCGACGGCCTCGTACCAGTAGCAGCGCAGGAGCGGCAGACCGGTGCGGTCCCGCGCGACCTCGTTGAGGAACTGGACGAGACCGGTGTAGTCCCAGGAGACGGAGTCCCGGTTGCGGGTTCCGTGCACTGCCATCGCGCCGTCCGCGAGAAGGTACCCCGCGTCAACGAACAACGCGCAGCGGTCCACTGGCACCGACCCCCTTCCCTGTTGTCTCTGGGCCATGTCCATGACCGGGCCACAGCCTAGCCAAGTCTGTCTGGTTTTGCGTGTCCACTGTGAATACACAGAGTTATGGACCTGCTACGCACCGACGGTCCTCCGGTGGAGTCGGGGGCTCCGAGGCGACCGGACAGGCCCGGACGGGGCGGGTGGAAGCCCGTGCCTCAACTACGCATGGGGGCCGTCAGGACCACGGCTCCCACCATCACGGCGTCCTGTTCCGTCAGGATTCGGATGTCCGTTTCTCGGCCAAGTACTGAGTCGAATCGAACCACGTCGGTGCCGAACGCGAGCGGGTCGCCCACCGCGCCGCGGGCGGAGCCGGTGAAGGCGTTGTCCACCCGACCGTGGCCGCCGACCGGCGCCACCGCCGTCCCGTCCACGCTCACCCGGTCCCCGCCCAGGTCGGGGTCGCCCTCCCAGGCCACCACGTCGATCCGGGCGGGTACGGCGGCGGGCAGCAGGCCCGACACCGCGAAGGGGCCGTCCCCTCCGCCGTGGAAGGAGACCCGGCTGTCGTCGAGGACCATCACCTGGTTGCGGGTGCCCACCCGCGGATCCTCCAGCACGACCACGAGGCTCCAGCCCGCGTAGTGGCCGCGGCCCTCGCGCACGGGGGCGTCGCCGACCCACCACTGGCCGCCGCCCTGGGCCCGCACCAGGTCGGTGACCTCGGCGAACGCCTGGTAGGCGGGGTAGCCGGGCAGCTCGGCGACCCGGCTGTCCGTGGCCGCGACAGTGCGGTAGTCCGTCATCCCCGGGCCCCGGACCCGGACGGAGGGGGCGTCGGGGGTTCCGGTCCCGGAGAGGTAGAGCCCCGCCCAGCGCACCCTGCTCCCCTCGGGGAGCTCCCAGGTCGCGGAGCTGGAGGAGGTGGTGGAGGGGTCGTCGTCGGCGTCCAGCGGGGCCATCGTCCAGTGGTCGTTGTCCAGCCGCGGCCCCTGGCGCAGCCTGGCCTGGGCACAGGGGCCGTCCTGCGGCTGCTCCTGTGTCTCGGGGGTGCCGCGGGGTCCAGGATCACCGTGGGTCGCCGTCACCGGGACGGGAACGCTGCGGCCCGCGGCGCCTGCCGACGACGGGTCGCGCACCGTTTCCGTGGGCACATTGTTGTCCGGCCCGCCCGCTGTCCCGTCAGGAGCCCCTTCGCCCTCTTGCTGACCAGGGACCACACCCTCCTCCCCACCCTCCTCCGTGGTCGCTTCGGAGTCCGGCGGCCCCGGGCTCGGGGACGCGGGGACCTCCGGGGCCGGGGAGGACTCCGTGCCCGGTGCGGTCCCGGGGCCTGGCGGTCGCGGGTCGGGGACGTCCGGATCGTACGGCCAGTCCCACCACGGCCACGGCCAGCGGTCCCCGCGCTCCGGTTCGACGCAGGTCATCAGCGCGTTGCCGACGCTCTCCGCGCGTACCCGGCCCGCGGTGGCGTAGCGGGCCGTGACGCCCTCCGCACTCACACCCCGCTCCCCCGTCGCCTCGGCGGTCACGCCCGCGGAGGACACCGACACCGCCGCCGGAACGCCGACCTCGGCGTCCGGGGCCACGCGCACGTCGATGAACTGGGTGCCGTCCTCCCCCGCCGCCATCCCCGGATGCGCGCAGCGACCGCCTCCACTGCCCGCGGAACAGCTCCAGTCACCGTGCCCCACCGCCGTGGGGACGGCGTTGCCCGCGCCGCCGGAGGAGACCATCTCCACGCCCGGGGGCAGGGTGAGCAGGGCGACGACCTCCTCGGCCGCGCCGCCGATGTTGCGGACGTCCATGACCATGATCCCGTCGCTGCCCGGGAGCAGGGAGCCGACCGGGTCGATCCCCACGGCGAACCGCGGTTGGGGTTCCTGCGGCGCCACCTCCTCCTCCGGTACGTCGGCGGGCGGCACCGCCGCGACCGGTGCGGCGGGCTCGGGCCGCTCGTCCGCGTCCGGGCTCGGCCGATCGTTCGCGGAGGGAGCCGGCTGTGGCGCGTCCGGGTCGGGCCGGGGCGCGTCCGGAGCGGGCGGTGTCTGAGGCTGCTCCCACGGGGCCGCCACCGGGGGCGGCCCCTCGCCGGGAAGCGGTTCCGGTGCGCCGGCCAAGGCCAGGGCGACCGCGACCGCCACGCCGGCCGCCGCCGTGCTTGCGGCCGCCGCCTGCTGCTGGCGGCGCGACATCCTTCCCCACCAGGCGCTCCCGGCGGTCCCGGCGGAGAGGTAGCCCGCCGCCCCCGCGCCCGCCACCAGCGGCAGAACGACACCGCGCAGCCCGACGTTGACGTCCGCCAGCTCGGCGTAGACCTCGCGGCAGTCCGCGCAGCCGTCCATGTGCCGGTCGACCTTGGCGGTGTCGCGCCGGGACAGCCCCTCCCTGACGTGGGCGCCGAGCAGGCCGAGGGTCGGGCGGCAGGCCTCGGCGGCGTTCCCGCCCGCCAGGTGCATCTGGAGGTAGGCCTGCCGCAGACCCTCCCTCGCCCGGTAGGCGAGGGCGGCGACGCTGTTCGGCTTCATCCCGAGCACGTCCGCGACCTCGGCCGGTTTGGCCCCCTCGATCTCGGTGTGCCAGAGCACCGACTGCCAGCGCTCGGGGAGCGAGAGGAAGGCCCGGGCGATGAGGGAGCGCTCCAGTCCCTCCAGCGCGGGGTCGACGAAGGGCTGGCCGGGGTCGAGGCTCTCCATGTCGTCGGTGACGACCTGGCGCCTCTCCCCCCGTCCCCGGTCGTAGGCGGCGTTGCGGACGGCGGTGAGCAGGTAGGGGCGGAAGGAGTCCCGCGGCCCCCCGCCGCGCCGGATGACGCTGAGCACGCGGGTGAACGCCTCGGCGACGGCGTCCTCCACCTCCGCCTCGCCGCGCAGCAGCTGCCGGGCCAGTCCCCGCGCCGCCGCCGCGTGGCGTTCGTAGAGGGTGGCGTACGCGCCGGTGTCGCCGCCCCGCACCCACTGAATCAACTCACCGTCACCGACCAGAGTCTCTGTGTGATCGTCGGGGACGTCGTTCACCCGGCGTCCTTTCTGGGGAGTGTGCGCCGCGGTCAGGGGCGGAGCCCCGGTGCGGCGCTGGAGGACACGTGCTCGAAAAATATCCCGCATTCGCGTCACAGCCGCCACCGATCTCCGTAATCAGGGGTGAGGGAGGACGGAACGCGCCGAGCGGACGCGGGCCCGCCTCCCCGGGAGGACCGACGGACGGGAGCAGCGCCATGGGAGATGCCGAGGTGAGGACCGGAACGCGGGACCGTGCGGCCCGTTCCCGCGAACTGCGCGCACCGTGGGGACGACGGAGCCGGGAGGCGGGGTGGGATCCGCCCGAGAGTTGGTGGACGCCCGCCGTGGACGCGGTGTGCGGGGCCTTCGCCTCGGGGGACGACCTGGCCGGACCGTGCGGCCTCCTGGGCGGGGCGAGGGCGCGCTCGGGGGTGGGGATCGGGCAGAGCCTGGACGACCTGTCGGCGTTCACGTCGGTGGCGGGGTGGCGGAGCCCGCCGCCCGTCCTGGTCCGGGCGCTGGCCGAGGGGTGGGCGGACGCGGGGCGCGGGCGGGAGACCTGCCAGGACCCGCTGACCGGCCTGGCCACCGCGGAGTACCTGCGGACCCGGCTCGGTGAGCTGTACCGGCACACCGGCGACGGGGCGCCGCCCGCGTCGGGGCACCGGCTCGTGGTCGTGGCGCTGGATCCGGGGATCGACCCGTGGCGGCGCACCGCGCGGCTGATCGTGCTCGGCCACGAACTGCGCAGGTTCTTCACGCGCGGGGAGTCGGTGTGCCTGCTGGCCCGGGGGCGGATCGCGGTGGTGGCCCCCGAGTCCGCGGACCTGGACCGCGAACTGGACGCGCTGCGCCGGGGGACCTGCTGGGAGCACGGGGCGGCCGTGTGGGCGGTACCCCTGCCCACCAGCCACGGGGAGGCGATGTCCCTGATCGGGGGGCTGGAGGAGAGGCGATGACCTGAGGACGCCGTCCCCGCGCCGCGAGGCCCCGGCCTGAGCGGCCCGGCGCGGGACGGCCGAGCCGACCGGACCGGTGCTTCGCCGAGGGGACGAACCCGGACGGTCGGCGCCCGCCGGACCGGGTTTTCCGGGTTTTCTGGCCCTTGGAAGGGCGGCCCGGGGACCGGACCGGCGGATGGGGGATGCCGTAGGGCGTCCCCGGAGGCGCGTCCGCAAGGGGAGGCGGGCGCGCCTCCCCGCGCCGTCACCCGACCACGGGTTCATCCCAGGTTGAGGCGTCCTCCGGTCACCGCGAAGACCGCGCGGCGCCAGGAGGAGGCCGGGACGCTCCTCACCTCGGCGATCCTCTGCTCGTATCCGCCCTGGACCGGGGTGCGCCGGTCGTCCACGGCGTCGATCCAGGACTCGATTCCCCCCGCCGGGGGCTCCTGCGCCGGGGCCTCCGGGGACGGGAGGTCCGAGGTCGGAGCGTACGGGGCCGGGATGTCCGGGCGGCCCTCCGCGGGCGGCACTCCCCGGTCCGGCTCCGGCCGCTCCCCGCCCGCGTAGGGCGCGGCCGGGATGTCCGCGAACCCGGTGGACGCCAGCGACCGGTCGCCGTACGCGGGATACGGAGCACCCCGCTCCGGGTCCTGGACTCCGGAGGAAGCGGACGCCTGTCCGGCGCCCGGAGCGGAACGCCCGGAGGCCTCCGCGGGGCCGGTCTCCTGCGGCGCGGGCCCTCTGACGGCGGTGCCCGCCTCGGGGGGCGCGCCGATGGGCTGGGAGGGGCCAGCGGGACCGGAGTCCCCAGGAAGGGCCTCTTCCGTCCCGGAGCCCGGCACGGACGCGTCGGGGCGCACGGGGGCGAAGGCCTCCGGGGAGGCATCGGCCTCCTCCTCCGGGCCGCCGGGTGCCGTCGTCTCCGTCTCGGGTGCGGACAGGGAAGCGCTCCGGTACGGAGGGAAGCCGTGCTCCCGCGGGGCCTCCGGGGCCTCCGGAGTGTCCGTGGCCTCTGAGGTCCGCGAAGCCTCCGCGGAGCCCGCGTCCTCCGCGGTCCGCGGGGTCTCCTGGTCCTCCTCCCGCGTCTTGCGGGCACGCCGGTCGGCGCCCATGACCAGGAAGACGTCCGTCTCCTCCGCGTCCGGGTCCGGTGAGTCCCCCTCGCCTCCGGGGTTGACGGTCACGGCATCCGCCGGGCGCGGTGGACCGACCCGCCGGGGCTCGCGGGTTCCGCCGGGAGGTACCGGCGGACGCGACGCCTCGGAGGAAGGGGTCGTACCGAACCAGGCGCGGGCGGGCGGGACCTCCTCCCGGGACTGGGACACGGAGGGCGTGCCCGGGTTCGGGTGCGCTTCCCGCCTGTCGGGCGGCGCCTGGCCATGCGACGGCTCCGGACCGGGCGACGGGTTCGCGGGAGGCGCCGGCGGCGCGGCGGGAGGCGCGGCCGACGCGTTCCGGTCCAGGGGCACGGCCGGGTCCGGCTGCGGCTGCCATGGCGCCTGCTGCTCCGGCTGCCGCGAAGACTGTGGTGGCTGTGACGGCTGTGACGGCTGTGACGGCTGCTGCCACGATGTCCGCTGTTCCGGCGGACTCTGCGGAGGGCCGTACTGCTGGGGTAGCTGAGGCTGTTGGGGCTGTTCGGGAGGTGCCGGAGGATGCTGGGTCGGCGGGACGGGCATGGGCGTCCCCGACAGGAAGGCCTCGGCTACCGAGTCCTGCGCGAAGGTGCGCGGCGTCGCCGTTCCGCCGGGCGGGGTGGGGGGTCGTTGCGGCCCCGAGTGACCCGTCCAGGGCGCCTGGTTGGGACCGGTGGGCTCGTGCGGCCTCGGCGCCTCGACGGCGTAGGGCGTCGGAGGAAGCGCTCCCTGCGGCGGATAGCCCGGCACACCGTCGGGCGGGGTGCCCTGACCGTGTCCGGGGGCCTCGGAGAACCAGCCGCCGGACGGGGCCGGCTGCGGACCGCTGGCGCCCCCGCCCGGAAAGCCCTGACCTGCCGCGGGGTGAGGACCGCCGGGCCCGCCCCGCTGGCCGTACGCATGCTGGGGGCCGCTCGGAAGACCCTGGCCGGCGGCGGGTTGCGGCCCGCTGGGGGCCACGTGCGGACCGTGGGGCCGCTGCCCGCCCGAGGAGGCCTGTGGCCCGCTCGGCGCCGCGTCGTCGCTCCCCTGCCGACCGTACGGACGCGCCGTTCCCCGGCCCGGGTGCGGCGTGTGCGGGAAGGGCTGCTGGCCGCCGGACGGCGCGCCCGGCCCCGGGCCCGTCCACCGCGCGGCCTCCTGACCGGTGGCGGGTCCCTGCGGGCCGCTCGGCGCCGTGTTCCCCCACTGCCGGGCGTCGTGGCCACCGGACGGGGCGGGCCGGCCGTGCACCGGCCCGGCGTACCGTCCCGGTTCGCCCCACGGCGCCTGCCGCGGACCTCCCTGGGCGGGCCCCCCGTGCACGGGCGCCCCCGGCTGCCAGCCGGTCGGGTTCCCGGCGTCCGGCGGCGTGACCGGGTTCCCCCGGCCGTCGCGCTCCTCCCGGGCCTCCTGCTCCCCCGAAGGGGTCTCCCGTTCCGGATCGGGTCGCTGCTCCATGGCTACTCCCCTCCTTCGACGCGGGTCCGGCCCGGCCCGGCGGCGTCCACCGAACGGTCCAGGGCCTCGGCGGCCACCAGCTGGACGGTCCGGTGGGTGGCCTCACCGATGAACCTGGGGCGTACGACCGTGCCCTGCGCCAGGTGCCGGTCGTGCGGCAGGACGATGACGCCCGCGCCGCTCTCAGCGATGATCCTGGTCGTGCGGGCCACGTCGAACCCCGGGTCCTCGCGCCGCCGCTCGTCGAAGACGACCACCACGGTCCGCCGCACCTCGTCCTGTCTGCCGTCCGCGACCAGCAGGTCCAGCTCGCGCCCGACCCGGAGCGCGGCCTCCCGGGTCGCGCGGACCACGCGCACACGTGCGTGGGCGGCCTCACCGACGGCCTCCACGAACGCACCGCCCGACTCCCCGGCCACGAGGGTCACCCCGAAGAACCGCGAGATCGGCAGCAGCCCGGACATGTAGGCCCCGGCCCCGGCCGGAGCGGCCCGTACCGTCCACAGGCGCTCGTTGACCTGGCCGAGACTGGCGCACACCGACTCGAAACCGGTGGCGTCCACCCCGTCCAGGTCGCCGGGCTCGTCCAGGCCCAGCCGCTCGGCCAGCGACGGGGTCCGGTCGGTGGCGTCCACCGTCAGCACCCGGTCGTGGCGGAAGTGCGCCAGCGAGCGGGCGACCAGGGCGGTCACCACCGACGCGTCGGCGCCCGACCCCAGGTCGTCCACGACGATCCTGCGCCCGGTCGAGGTGGGGCGCTGCAACCGCCTCCCCAGCTCGATGGTGTCGGCCACCTCGTCCGCCGCACGGAACGGGCGCAGCGCGGCCCGGCCGACGCGGCGCACCCAGCGGTCGCCGGGCACCGGCCGCGCGGAGGCGGACGGAGCGGCTCCGGCCGGTGAGGCCCCGGTCGGAGCCTGGGCCTGGGTCTGTGAGGCGTTCATCGTCCCCCCGCTCAGAAGGTCGTGAGGAGGCGCTGGAAGGTGCCGAACGCGCCGATCGCCAGGGGCACCAGCACGACGACGGCGACCGCCTCGAACCTGCTGGTGACACCGCGCAGCCGCGCCCGCACGTGCTCGGGCTGCTCGATCGACAGCACCACCGCGGGGACGGCCGCCACCGCGACCGTGATCCCCAGCGCGGGCCACACCCCCCAGGGCACGGCCCCGGCCCAGGCGAGGAGGAAGGCCACCAGCACCACGAGGCTCGCGGCGATGAGCACTGTCTTCTGCGCGACCAGCGGGAACAGCCGGGCGCGGCTGGCCACGACCAGGGCGAGCACCACCGACAGCCCCGCCGTCCACCAGTCGAAGTGGGTGGCCAGGCCGATCCCCGCCGTGGCCGCGGCCACCGCCACCGCGATCGTGGCGATCACCAGGCTCCGGTGTGCGCCCGCCACCGAGGTGAGCACGTCGCTCCGGGTCACCGCGTCCCCGGAGCTGCGCCGGTCGTCCAGGACCGCCAGTCCGGAGAACATCAGCGCCAGGCGGAGCAGCAGGCTCAGCAGCACCACGCAGGCCACCGCCATGACGACGGCGACCTGGTAGGTGGGCAGGCCCAGCGCCGCGCCCACCGACCACACGGCCGCCAGGGCGAGCCCGACTCCGCCGCCGGTCAGGCCGCCCCGGCCCAGGCCGGAGGTGAGCCCGAGCAGCAGGACCAGACCCGAGACCAGGGCGGCGCCGCCGCCCCAGAGGACCCACTCGGGCCAGCCGAACTGGTCGCAGGCCAGCCACAGGGCCAGTCCGCCGACCGCGGCGCCGCTGATCGCCAGCGCCGTGCCCAGGGGCTCCCGCCAGGTCGGGCCGATCGACGCACCGGTCGCCACCAGCACGGCGGCGACCGCGGCCAGGCCGACGAGGCCGCCGTTGCCGGAGAAGTACCCCTGCACGATCCAGGCCGCGCCCACGGCGAGGGCGACCAGGGAGACGGTGGCGGTCCAGCGGGCCGCCACCGGGTTCCAGCGCCCCTGGTGGTCGTCCAGGGCCATCGAGACCGCCTCGGGGACCTCGTGCACCACCGGGGCGGGCACCGGTTCCTCCGCCCGGACCAGTCGCAGCACCGCGCCGTCGGTGACCTGACGTTCCGCGAGCGTGGTGTCGCCTTCCAGGACGATCCCGGAGGCGGTCACCAGGTGCCGCAGTTTGGCGGGGTTCTCCACCTGGTCGCCGAGGAGGTCGAGCACCTCGGGCATGAGCGCGCCCACGGGTTCGCTCGCGGGCAGGACGGCGTCGACCCTGCGCTCCTCGCCCACGAGGGTCACGCGGCTCCAAGCGGTCATTGCCTTCCCATCCTCGCTCCTGCGTTGCCGGTGGCTCCGGCCACCGCTCTCGGATCCGGGGCCCGGGCCCCGGAATTCGGTCGTGCTCTCCAGCCGGACGGCGTGGAGCCCTCCAACGGCGCCCCTAGCCGGGCACGTCGCTGACGGCGATGCGCTCCAGGTAACCGTTGCCGATGAGCCAGCGGATCGTCGGTACGGGGGGCACCTCGGTGAACCCGGCCGTGTCGAGTGTGAAGCGGACGCTGCCGCCGGGGTTCCCCCCGCTCGCCGGGGCGCTGGTAGCGCTCACCTGGAAGGGGTGGATGACCCGGTAGCGGTGGTAGAGGTCCTCACCGTCGGGACCGGTGCGGACGTGGTCGGGCAGGCCGCGCTCACCGAAGGGGACTGCGTCGGGGAACAGGTAGCGGCCGCTCTCCTGGCCGAAGGCGTCCACGACGTCGCCGACCGCGAGCCCGTGCAGGTAGGAGCCGCCGCTGCGCTCCCGCAGACTCTCCCGCACCGTGGTGACCAGCTCCGCCGTGGCCTCGGCGGTCTGCCGCTCCTCGGCCTGGGTGAGGACGGTCGGTTCGGGCTCGGTGGTGGCCAGCTCCTGGTAGAGCCAGCGGGCCGCCTCGTCCTCGGTGGTGAACTCGGGGCCGGGTCGGCCCTGGTCGAAGTCCATGACCGCGGCGGACAGGTAGCCCTCCGCGTCCTGGCTGAGCAGGTAGTAGCTGTCGAGGGTCCCGGGCTCGGGGCGGGGGTCGCCCGGGAGCACGTACAGGCTCCCGGGGACCCCTTCGGCGTCCAGCTCCTCACGCAGGTCGCCGAGCGTGACCTGCGCGCCGACCCAGTCGCCCGGGATGGGAGGGACGGCGTTGTTGGCCGGTCCGGACGCCTGCTGTTCCTGCTCCACCCGCTGGGTGCTGAGCTGGTTGCTGACGAAGGACCAGCCGACGGTGCCGCCGCAGATGACCGCGGCGAGGCAGGCGCTGATCGCCACCTTGCCGAAGTTCTCGTCGAGGCGGCGCCTGGTGCGCTGGCCGCCGAAGAGCACCGCCTCACGCAGGCGCTGTCGGCGCACGGCGACGGACTCCAGCAGCTGACTGTCGTAGTCGCGTGCCAACCGTGCTCCTCACTGCCTCTCGTGGGCGATCCGTCCCGCGGGCCGGGTCAGATGTTCATGACCGCGCTGTTGGCGCGGCTCAGGGTCTCCTGCGCGGTGGAGTCGTTGGTGGACAGCGTCTCGCGCACGAGCCGGATGATCTCGCGGACCTCGTTGCCGGCGTTGTGCCACTTGAGCTCCTTGGCGCTGTACTCCTCGGACACGCCGGTGGCCTCGAAGTCGGCCATGGCCTGGCTGACGTCGGTGTCGTGCTCGCCGATGAGGGTCTCGAGGCGGTTCGTGATCGCCTGGATGTTGCCCTGGGCCTCCTGGGAGGCACCGAGATCGTAGGCGTTGTTGCTCATGGATGCTCCTTACGGGGGGTCAGGGGATCAGCGGAACTTGGCGGCGTCGAAGTTGGCCGAGCCCATGCTCTGGTTCGCGTCGTCGGCCATGGTCTGGTCACCGGTGACGAACGCGGTGTTCATACCGGTCTGGCCCTCCTGGATGGAGCCGAGTCCCGCGCGCAGGTCCGCGGTGATGGCGTCGGCCCTCAGCTTGAAGGAGTCGAACGCGGCCTTGCCCGCGCCGTCGAACTTGCCGGTCAGGGGCTCGGCGGCCTGGACGAGTTGCTGGATGAGGCTGCTCAGCTCGTCACCGGTGCTACCGGTGTTCTGGGACAGGGTGGTCAGGGTGCTGTCGCCGATCTGCCAACGTGACAACTTTTCACCTGCTTTCCTCGGGGGTCCTCGCGAGGCTGTTCGCCTCCCGTGGGGGATGACGCACGCTGAGTGCCCGTGGTTCGGAAGACGATCCGCGACCGGGCAAGGACTGGATCCCCCCATAGGGGAGGATCTGCATCATACAAGTGGCCTCCGACGGAGGAACAGGGACGATCCCCGCCTGTGGACGACGGCCGGTGAACGGCCCGAACGCCTCCGGCGGACCGGCCCGGCCCGCTCACGCACCGGGTTCTCCGAAGCGGGCTCCCTGGATACGGCCGCACCCTTCCCATCACCGGCGCGTGACCGTATCCGGCCACCCCGGACGCGGTCCTGGTACCGGCCGAAGGCCCTCCACCGGCGTTCGCCCGCAGCTCCGGACACGCTCGCAGGGCCCCGCGCCGGCCCCTCGGCGACACCCCGAAGGCACCCGAGACCGACGAGGAGCTCGACCCGCTCGACGCGTGACCCGCGGGCGGACCGCGCTCCTGCGGCACACGGCACCGCCCCGTACCCTTCCCCCATGGACTCCGGCGCTCCGGAAGCGAACCGCGCGGACACCCCCGGGATCCCACCCTTCCCAGTACCGCCCTCCCCCGGAGTGTTGAGGAGATCCCTTGAGCCACGACGCGGTCGCCCTCCTGTCCAACCCGCCCGACCGGCGCGCCCTGACCAGGGCCCTGGTCGCCGCCGGACCGGACCTTCGGGTGCGGTTCGCGGCCGACGGCGCCGTGGTCGAGCTGCTCGACGCCGGAGGCCGCCTGGTCGCCGCCATGCAGGCGGCCCAGCGCCTGGCCCTGTCCGCCGAGGCCGAACGGCTCCTGGCCGACGGCATCGTCGACGACCTGCCCGCCCAGCCCTACTGGGTGGAGGCCCGCGGCGCCGAACTCGCGGACACCGACACCGCCGGGGCCGTGGGACGCTTCGTCCGCGACCTCGCGGACCGGCTCGGCGGCGTCGTGTGGGAGCCCGAGCCGCGGCTCTCCCGAGGCGACGCCTTCCTGGACGGCTCCACCGACCACCCCGCCGTCACCGTCCGCACCGACAGGGCCGTGGTCGTGGTGCAGGACCGCCCCCTGGTCCCCATGTCCCCCTGGCTCGTGGACACCGTCGCCGCCCACGGGCGCGAGGGACTGCGGCTCCAGGTCGTCACCCCCTCCACCAGCCGCGTCACCCACGCCCTGCGCTCGGTGCTGGCCGACCCCACCGCCCGCTGGGTGGTCCAGGCCCCCGACGGCGCCTACTACGACGGGTTCTCCGGGGTGCCCCTGGTCTGGGACGAGCAGGAGGCCTTCGTCCTGGACCGGAGCGCCCGTGCCGAGGACGGGCCGCACGAGGCGTTCCGCGCACGGGCGGAGGAGACCGGCTCCCACCTGCTCGTGGAGCTGAAGGCGGAGCACCCCGCCGACAACGGCCTGGTCCTGGGCGAGGCCGCCGAACTGCTCGCCGAGCGCCTGGGCGGCCGCGCCCCCGCGCTCTGGGGTACCAGCGAACCCCTCCCCCAGGAGTGGAACCGGGCGGCGCTGACCCGGCTGTGCCGAGAACGCGCGCCCGGGCAGACCTGGTTCGTGTTCACCGGCCCGCCCGAGGGCGTGCGCGAGGAGGGCGTGCTCCCCTTCGGCGGCACCCAGCGGGTGATGCGGACCGCGCACGGGGTGCGGGAGAGCGTCTCCTTCGCGGTGGCCCGGCCCGCGGGCGAGGAGCACGACCTGGACGCGCTGGCGTCGGTGGTCCGCACGCTCACCGAACGCGACGTCCTGCGGACCATGACGGTGCGGCGCGCGGCCGGGCGGCCGGACCTGACCCACGAGCCGCGCTGGTGCGGCCTCCCCCTCCCGGTCGGCCTGGCCGTCGGGGTGGAGGGGATCTCCTCGATCGGCACCGACCGGGCGCTGTCCGCTCCGGTGCGCGGGGTGCCGTTCGGCCCTCCGCTCACCCCCTCGGTCTGGTACCGGGTCGGGGACGGCACCGAGCCGGACGGCTGGCAGCGCTTCCGCGAGCTCATGGACCACCTGCACCCCGACGGCGCCCGCGCGGGCTGACCTCCGGCCGCCGCCGGGCGCGCGGCCTGGCGGCGGGTCCGCACGCACGCGAAAAGCCCCTTTGACACTGTCTTCGATAGGATTTTTCCGCACCCCCGCGCAGCCCCCGCGCCCCCGTCCTCCCATCCCTGCGCCGAGAGGAAAGCCGATGAGCCTTCGCGTCGTGCACCGGCCGACACGAACCGTGCATCCCACTCCGGCCCAGGAACCGCACGAGGTGGAGGCCCCGCCGACCCTCCCCGACGGCAACGCCCAGGGCAACCCGCTGATGACCATCCTGCCGATGGTCGGCATGCTGGCGTCGATGACCATCATGATGGTCATGCGCAACCCGGCCTTCATCGCGCTG
The DNA here is from genome assembly GCF_012396365.1 of Nocardiopsis alborubida. Taxonomy (GTDB): domain Bacteria; phylum Actinomycetota; class Actinomycetes; order Streptosporangiales; family Streptosporangiaceae; genus Nocardiopsis; species Nocardiopsis alborubida. The sequence continues at coordinate 121,730 of NZ_JAAXPG010000017.1, forward strand.
GGCGGCGTCCTCCTCGTGGTGGCCCTCCTCGCCGCCGTGGTCATGCTCTTCTCCCGGCGCGGCCAGGTCGCCCGGCAGCGCCGCAACCAGCGCGAGCTGTACCTCCAGTACCTGGAGGAACTGCGCGAGGAACTCACCGCCTGGGAGCAGGGCACCCGCGCCCACGCCCGGCTCCTCGACCCGCCGCCCGAGGCCCTGTACGACGTCATCCGCGACCCCACCCGGCTCTGGGAGCGCCGCCGCAGGCACCGCGACTTCCTGCGGGTGCGGGTGGGCACCGGCCTGACCGAGGGCCGCCCCCTCCGGCTCGCCGAGCAGGGCACCGCCCTCATGCCCACAGACCCGTTCATGCTCTCCGAGGCGCAGGCCGCCATCCGGCGGTTCGCCTCGGTCCCCGAGATGCCGCTGACCCTGCCCCTGGACATGGCCGGGAACGTCAGCGTGATCGGCGAGCGCGAGGACGTGATGCGCGTGGTGCGCGCCCTCGCCGCCCAGTTCGGCGCCTTCCACGCCCCCGAGGACGCCGGGTTCGCGGTGTCCTACCCCGCGGACAGGGCCGAGGACTGGTCCTGGCTGCCGTGGCTGCCCCAGGCCCTGGACCCGCAGCGCCGCGAGGGCGGCGCCGCCGTCCGCCTGATCGCCCCCGACCCGGCCAAGCTGGGCGGCCTGCTCGCGGACGAGCTGCGCTCGCGCACCGACTTCGCCTCCGAGGTCCGCCGGGGCATGGGCAAGCGCGAGGCGTACCGGATGCTGCGAAGGCTCCTGGTCATCCACGACACCCACGGCGACGTGGCCGCCGAGCTGGTGCGGCCCGACCACGCCGTGGACCCCGTCGACCTGGGCGTCACCGTGCTGCACCTGGTGTCCCGCCAGATCGACGAGCCCAGCGACGTGAACGTGCGCGTCACGGTCACCGGCGACCAGATCCGCGTCGAGGAGCTGCGCGGCGCCGACCCCGTGGTCACCACCGGCACCGTGGACGACGTCTCCGACGCCACCCTCACCGGCCTGGCCCGCATGCTGGCCCCGCTGCGCCTGTCCCCGGAGTCGATCGAGGAGACGGCCCAGGAGGGCGGCAGCGTCGACTTCCCCGCGATGATGGGCGTCCAGGACCCCGGTTCCATGGACGTGCAGCGCCTGTGGGCGCCGCGCAGCGAGCGGGCGTTCCTGCGGGTGCCCATCGGCGTGGACGACATGGGCCAGCCCGTCGTGCTGGACCTCAAGGAGTCCGCGCAGCTGGGCATGGGGCCGCACGGCCTGTGCGTGGGCGCCACCGGTTCGGGCAAGAGCGAGATGCTGCGCACCCTCGTGCTGGCGCTGGCCGCCTCGCACCCGCCCGAGCGGGTGAGCATGGTCCTGGTCGACTACAAGGGCGGCGCCACGTTCGCCCCGTTCGAGGACATGCCGCACGTGGCCGGGGTGATCACCAACCTGGAGGACGACGCCGCGCTGATCGAGCGCGTGTACGCGAGCCTGTCCGGCGAGGTGCAGCGCCGCCAGCAGGTGCTGCGCGACGCCGGGAACGTGTCCAACATCGGCGACTACACCTACAAGCGCGAGCACGACCCGAGCCTGCCTCCGCTGCCGCACCTGCTGGTGATCATCGACGAGTTCGGCGAGCTGCTCACCGCCCGTCCCGACTTCATCGAGCTGTTCCTGTCCATCGGCCGCATCGGGCGCAGCATCGGCGTGCACCTGCTGCTGTCCAGCCAGCGCATCGAGGGCGGCAAGCTGCGCGGCCTGGACACCTACCTGTCCTACCGGCTGGGCCTGCGCACCTTCTCCGAGGAGGAGAGCCGCACGGTCCTCAACACCCCCGACGCCTTCCACCTGCCGTCCCTGCCCGGGTTCGGCTACCTGAAGGTGGACACCAGCGTCTACCAGCGCTTCAAGGCGGGGTACGTGTCCGGCGCCTACCGCGGCCCGGTGGCCGAGGAGGAGCCCACCGAGGGCACCCCCTCGGTGCGCCGCTACACCGCCTACAACGCCGACGCGGAGCCGGTGGAGGCCGCGGCCTCCGGGTCCTCCGGCGAGGACGTGCCCATGCCCTCCCGCACGGTGGGCCCGACCCTGCTGGACGTGATGGTCGGCCAGTTCGGCAGGCACGGCGAGCAGACCCGGGAGATCTGGCTGCCGCCCCTGCCGTCCGCGACCACTCTGGACGCGGTCGCGGGCGAACCGGAGGAGAGCGACCGCGGGCTGCGGCTGCCCGGCGAGCACGAGGCGATGCGCGTGCCGCTCGGCCTGCTGGACGACGCCACCAAGCAGTGGCAGGGCGTGTGGAAGCTCGACCTGACCGCGTCCGGCGGCCACGCCGCGATCATCGGCGGCCCGCAGAGCGGCAAGACCACCCTGCTGCGCACGCTGGTGCTCTCGCTGGCGCTCACGCACACCCCCGCCCAGGCGGCCGTGTACTGCCTGGACCTCATGGGCGGCGGCATGCAGTCCCTGGCGGCGCTGCCGCACGTGGGCGGCGTGGCGGTGCGCACCGACGCCGAGCGGGTGCGCCGCACGGTGGAGGAGATCCAGGGGATGCTCGAACACCGTCAGACGGTGTTCCGCGAGCGCGGGATCGACTCGGTCGCCCAGCTGCGCCGGATGCACGCCCGCGGCGAGGTGCCCGAGCTGGCCAGCGCCGACGTGGTGTTCGTCGTGGACGGCTTCGGCGCACTGCGCAAGGACTTCGAGGACATCGACCCGATCGTGACCGAGCTGCTCCAGCGCGGCGGCGGGTTCGGCGTCCACGTGGTGGCCGGGATGCTGCGCTGGAACGACGTGCGTATCGCCGCCCAGTCCAATTTCGGGCAGAAGGTGGAGCTGCACCTCAACGACGCGTCGGACTCCACGATCGACCGCAAGCTCTCGGAGACGATCAGCGCCAAGACCCCCGGCCGGGTGCTGACCGACGCCGAGCTGTTCGGCCAGGCGGCGCTGCCCCGGTTCGACGGAGTGGCCGACAACGACAACCTCGGCGAGGTCGTGGAGAAGGCCGTGCGCGCGGTGGACCGATCCTGGCGGGGCGCGCGTGCGCCCCGGGTGCGGATCCTGCCGCACCGGCTGTCCGCCCGTACCCTGCCCACGGCGGAGTCCGAGCCCAAGGCGGTACCGGTCGGCGTGGACGAGCGCGCCCTGGAGCCGGTGCTGCTCGACCTGTTCGAGCGGGACCAGAACCTGCTCGTCATGGGGGACGGTGAGTGCGGCAAGACCAACCTGCTGCGGCTGGTCGCCGAGGGCCTCGTGGCGCGTTACTCCTCGGACGAGGTGGTGTTCGCGGTGATGGACCCCCGCCGGACCCTGCGGGACGTGGTGCCCGAGGAGTACATGGGCGGGTACGCGAGCAACCCCCGCGTGTGCGCGGGGCTGGCGGGCGGCGTGGCCAAGGAGGTCGAGGGCCGCCTGCCCGAGGACGGGGACGTGGACTCCCTGGAACCGGGCTCGTTCAAGGGCCCGCGCATCGTGGTGCTCGCCGACGACTACGACGTGCTCACCACGGCGGGCCAGAAGCCGCTGGCGCCGTTCGTCCCGTTCGTGCCCAACGGCCGCGACATCGGCCTGCACTTCGTGGTGGCGCGCCGGGTGGCCGGTGCGGGGCGCGGGATGTACGACCCGCTGGTGCAGGCCATGCGCGAGATCGGCACGAGCGCCCTGGTGATGTCCGGCGACCGGAGCGAGGGCCAGATCCTGCCCCGGGTCTACGCGGCCAGCCAGCCCCCCGGGCGCGGCAAGTGGGTGACCCGCGGCGGTTCGTCGCGGCTGGTGCAGACCGCGCTGCGCGATCCCCACGACACACGGGTCTGACGCCGCGCAGGTCCGAGGACAGACGGCACGACACACGGCAGGAGAGCCATGCAGCCCCCGTACCAGCCCTCCGGCGCACCTGCGGAGAACGAGCCCCCGCGGCAGTACACCGGGAACGACGGCCGGTTCGTGCCCCCGGCCCCCTACGCACCGGTCGGCTGGCAGGACCAGGCCGCCCGGCCGGGCGGCCAGCCCGGGACGCACCCGGGGATGCGTCCGGAGGACCAACACGGTGGCCAGCCCGGGACGCGCCCGGGGTTCCAGCCCCCCGCGGTCCCCGCCTACCCCGCTCCCTCCCAGGGCCTTCCCCACCAGTACCCCCACGTCCACGGACAGCAGGGGTACTACCCGCACCCGCAGAACTGGCTCCCGCCGGTGATCACCGACCCGGGGCAGTGGAGCCCGCACGCCCCCGAGGTCGGCCGCGCCGAGATGAGTGTGCGTTTCGTGGCCCGGCTCCTCGACACGATCGCCTTCGGCTTCCTCTGGTTCGCCATGATGCTGCTGGGGACCTTCGTCAGCACGGCCATAGGCGGTGGTGACATGGACGGCGGCCCTGGTGAGACCGCCTTCATGGTGGTCTACGTCTTCAACTTCTTCCTGTTGCCCATCGTGTTGGAGTGGCTCCAGGTCCGCCTGTGGGGCCGGTCGCTCGGCAAGATGCTCCTGGGCCTGTGGGTGGTGCGCTCCGACGGCAGTGGAAGGGTCAGGGCCGGTCGCGCGCTCGTGCGGGCACTGCTCTACGCCCCGGGACACACCAACCTGGTCAACTGGGCCCTGCCCTGGTCGATCACCAACGTCCTGTGGCCCCTGCGCGACACGAGGCTCCGCCAGTGCCTCCACGACAAGGCGGCGGGCACGGTGGTCGTCCAGGTCAGCCGCTAGCGGCGGTACCGGCCGGACCCGCGTTCGTCCGCGTCACCGCGAGCGGGGCGAACCCACGACGAGTACAGCGACCGAACCCCGATCTCCGGAAGGAGCAACCGGCATGTCCGCGTGGAACATCCAGGTGTCCGAGGTCAGCGGTGTACTGGCCGCCGTCGGAGAGCACATCGGCGACGAGGAGGGCACGAGCGGACTGACCGGTGACATGCGGCTGCTCGGTCTCCACCTCGAACAGGCCGCCGCCTCCTCCGACAGCGATCCCATCGGCATCGCGCTCGGCGCCTTCGCCGAGCACTGCTTCGGAACGCTCCAGGGCATGGCGGAGCTGAGCGCCAGCGCCGTCAACGGAGCCGGAAGCGCCACCCTGTACTACGTCGAGGGCGACACGGATATGGCCGCCGAGGCCCAGGACAACGCCGGAGCCGTGGAGGACCCCCCGCAGGCGACGGGCGGCGGCACGGTCTTCCACTACTGAGGCCTCCTTCTGGCCACAACCGGCCAACGTGGCACAGCCCGTCGCGGACCCCGCTCCTCCCGTGGGCGTGTGCGTTCTTCCGGGTGAGGACCAGCGACAACGCCCTCCGGAGCCCGGTGGCCACAGGGCTCCGGGGGTCCGGGCCGCGTGTGGACGGCCCGCCCGCACCCCGCTAGAACAAGAGGGACATTCCGGTCCAGTAGCGCGGAGATCACTCCGCGGTGTCCCCGACAGGGCCACCCGTCCGCCCAAGGACCCCTCCCCCCAGAGTCCCGGAACAAGCGGTGGTGGCACGTTGAGCGATGGTCTGATCGATCCGGACGCGATCCCCCTCCCCATCTCCCTGACGAACCTGGTCATGTTGGAGAGCGCGGCCGACTCCCTCAAGGAGGACGGCGAGTCCATCGCCGGGCGGGCCCACGACATCAGGTCCTCCTGGTCCGGGCTCCAGGGCCTCTACCAGGCGCCCGAGGCCGAGACCCTCTTCGCCGTCCTGGACCCGGTCCCGGACGACGGCGAGAGCGTGGAGAGCGACCTGTCCGCGGTCTCCGGCGCCCTGAACTCCTTCGCCGAGCGCGCCCGTGAGCTGCGCAGCGAGATGGTCGCCCTCAAGACGCGGGCCCACGTCTTCCTCGCCGGCATCGAGGGTGACGACGACTGGGACGAGGGCGGGCCGCTCGGCGGTGAGAACCCGAAGGTCGCCGAGCACAACGAACTGCTCAACGAGGTCACCCGCATCCAGACCGACTACATGGAGGCGGAACGGGACTGCGCCAACGCCATCACCGCGCTCTTCGGCGGTCCCGTCTTCGTGCCCGTGAACGCCGACGGCTCCGATCAGCCGAGCGGGAACGAGATCGGCTACGGCCTCTCCGAGCCCCCGGTGGACATGCCGGCCGACTGGGGCAGCCCGCAGGGCACCGACCACCACTGGTACGTCGACGTGACGCACAGCTTCGGCGACTGGACCACCGGAGCCGCCGTCGACCTGGCCGGCGCGACCGGCCTGCATTACGAGGGCCAGTGGGGTGTGCCCGTCATCTTCGGGCCGCTGGCGGCCAATCCGTGGACCAATCCGCAGGGCACGGCCAACGCGCAGAACTACGGCCAGGACACGTTCATGGGCCTGATGTACCTGAGCGGGTTCTACACGGGTGAGGCGCCGCCCCGGATCGAGGCCGAGCGGGAGCTGTTCCGCGGGTCCTTCGCCTGGGAGCTCGACGGGTGGACCGTGCCCTCCTCCACCGGAGAGTGGTGGGACAACGCGGGACCCTACTGGACCGAGGTCGTCGAGGGCGTTCTGCGCTTGGACGAGTGGGAGGAGCGCCCCGGCTACGCGATCACCCAGATCGCCCTCGACGCGGGAGCGGGCGCAGGAGCGCTCAAGGCGCTCAGGGAACTGAACTCGATCGGCGGCGGAGGTCCCGACGCGGGCGGCGTCGACGCGAACCTGATGGACGGCACACCCGAGTTCGGCGGCCGCGCCCCGGAGGGCGCGCCCTCCCCCGAGGGCATCGGTGACACGGCCCACCGGAGCGGGGAGTCCGATGCGCTGGGTTCCATGGACTCCACCCTGGACAGGCTCGCCGAGTATCAGAACGGCTCGCCCACCGGGCCTCCAGCGCACTCACCCGATCCGGCTGGGACTCCTGTGACACCGCGGGAGACTCCGGAGCCGTCGGTCACAGCCTCTCCGGAGAGCGACAGCGCGTCGGAGGCGGACGGGACCGAGGCAGCCGAGCGCGACGGCGCTTCCCGGAGCGACGACACCCCTGCGCGGGAGGGCGCCGAAAGCGGGGCGCCCGAACCCACCACCAGGGAGGAGTACGAAGCGCTCGTCCGCGCCGAGATGGTCCGCGACGATCCCGAGCTCCGCGAGATCCTGGAGGACATCCGCCTGGACCTGCCCGAGCGGGCCGACGCCGTGGACCCCGACGCCCCCTGGACCACGAGCGCCGTCCGCGAGCCCGAGATGGCCATGGCCGGAACCGGAGGCGGTGGGAACGGTGGTGGCGGTGGCGGCCCTGTCGACGCCCCCACCAGCGGATCAGGGCACACGCACGTGGACACTCCCGGCACGGGTTCGCACAGTGACCCCACAGAACCCCCCGCTCATTTTGCTGGTGGCTTGGATCTTTCCGGCAGTGGACATGGTGACCCACCAGTTTCGCTTCCAGACGACTCCCATGCCCCAAGAGACAGCAGGAATGGCAGGAGTGCACCAGACACCGCACCCGAGTTCCAGCGAACCGAGAAAATCACCCCTAACCACGAACTATCACATAACGGAGAAAAGAGATTCGCAGGAGGCCTCGAAGACAGACTCACACCAAACACGAAGTATGAAATCACCGAAGCAGGAAACAGGCCCGCCACAATAATATTCACCGATGAGAACGGAGAAATATGCTATGTCGTGACCAAGCCAGGGCCAGAAGGGGAAGGAAACCCGGAGTTGACAGACCCCCGCCCGAACGCAACATACAAGATAGACCAGTACACCTATAAAACAGATCACCTTGGGCGCACTATATCTGTTGAGGGCGAACTCACCAGAGGATACCAAGGAAGAAACAACGATCAGACACTCATCGGATACAACGGCCAAGACTACTACAGGCAGGCGAGCGAAGACCCCGAATCAGCCTTCGCAAATCACCCCGACCGAGAGGAAATACTTGAAAACTTCAACGGATTCAAGGACGTCCGGTACAACGGTGCCCACATCATTGGAGGAGGTGAGTACGGAGGAGCCGGAGAGAGGATTAACGTAATCCCCGTCAAAGAGAATATCAACCAAGCCCGGAGCGCGACACCCACCATCAAAGACAGCTTCCGCAGACTGGAGTTGGCCTGGAAGTACATGATCGACCGGGACTGGAATCGCCTCATGGGAATCGGTCGCTCAGCAGAAGGATGGGAAACACAGGTACAGGATTGGAAGAGGAGGATAGAATCTTCTCCGGAAGATGCAAAAATCTACGTCAAGTTCGACATCAAGTACGATGATGACATGAGCCCCGTTGACTACAGAAGGGAAGACCACGGGGAAAAGAACCCCAAGCGCTACGACAGAACAATCAATCCGCCCCCCACTCGCGTCAATGTGTCTTGGTCACTCAATGGAATAAGCCAAGAGAGCATTAGATACGTAAATACACCCGGGCACAGATAGACAGGAATCCAAGCCATGACCTTCCCCCCAAAAAAGGGAATAAGCATCACCGAACAGCAGTCCATAGTTCAGAGAATGGGAGTGGAGATCGCCAGTTCCACCCCCGGAGATTGGGCTGAGATATCATATAGATATTCGTCATTGCACGACACCGCCGCAAGCATTGCAAAAGTTACATACAAAAACGGAGAGACGGAGAGGAAAAACTCATCCACCGAAGCCATGGACCTCGCCGACCAACTCCGGTACGGAATGTACCAAGACAGCAAAGGAGCCTGGTTCTCGCTGACATACAAGATTCTTCAATCTGGGCAGTACAACGTTCACTTCAACTACGATGAACGGCCAAGTTTCCTCTTTCCGCCAAGCCCCGAGGAATACGCCGCCGACTTGGAGGAATTTCCACGGGATCCTGAGCACATACCCGAGTGGCTGCGAGAGGAGCTCCGCAAGGCCGAACAGGACTGAGGGCTTCGCCGTATGGGACACCTTTCCCACGGCGGACGCCTGAACGCACTGTGTCGCGAACTGATTTCAAGGAGCAGCAAAGGCTGAGGCAACCGCGGAAAGGCCTTGGGCTCCAACACCCGCCCTGCTACCTTCACGCGATGACGCGATTCGTGGGACCCCTCATCGGCGCGGGTTTCGGCCTCGCCTTCGTCCTGGCCAACTCCGGGCCGCCGCTCGATCCCACCGTCGCCCTCGTGCTGCGGGTGTTCGCGGTCGCGGCGCTCGTCGGGGTGATCGCGCTGACGGCGGTCGCGGGCCGCCGGTCCGGCCCCGGCGCGGGACCCGGCCCCGAGGGGTCGGGGATGCGGTTCGACGCCTTCTACGGCGTGGTCGTGCTGCTGGAGGCGGTCCTGCTCTTCGGCGGCATTCAGGTGCTGCGCGCCCTGGACGCGCCCGTGCAGGCCAACGTCGCCTGGATCGCCCTCGCCGTCGGTCTGCACTTCCTCCCGCTGGCCCGGCACTGGCGGACCCGCTCGCTCCTGGCCGTCGCCGTCTACATGTCGGTGCTCGGCGCCGCGGGACTGGCGATGGCCCTCACCGGGCACCCCGACTGGGTGCCCCTCGTCAGCGGCGTGGTCACCGGGCTGGGCATGCTGACCGGGCTCCTGGTCGGCCTGCTGGTCCCCCTCGTGGCCGCGCGCGGGTCCGGCTCGGCCGCCACCGACACCGCGCCGACCCCCTCGCCGTAGCCGCGGGGCCGACGTCCCCGCGCCCGGCGCTAGGCCTCGGACCCGTCCAGCCCGAAGAACGGCAGACACGGCTCCAGGCCCGTCACGGTGACCGGGACCGTGCGACGCTCCGCCCAGTCCCGCCTGGTCAGCCGGTAGTGGTTCTTCACCACCCGCTCACCCCTGACCTCGATCAGGTCGAACCCGTTCCCGCGGTACCCCAGGCGTTCGCAGACCCGCTCCGAGGCGGTGTTGCCCTCGAACACCGACGACACCGCGGCCACGGCGCCCAGCCCCTCGAAGGCCAGGTGCAGCACAGCGGCGCGCATCTCGGTGCCGATCCCCCTGCCCTGGTGGGCCCTTCCGAGCCACGATCCGGTGCCGACCTGCCGCGTGACCGCGAAGTCGCGCGCCCGCATGTCCTGGATGCCCACCACGGCGCCCTCGTGGACCACGACGAGGTTGAGCCCCCAGTCCCGCGGCTTCCACGAGGCGAGGACCCCGAGGTTGTGCTGTATCACCCCGAGGGCGAGCTCGTCCGGCGGCTGGTCGGTCCACGGTTCGACGAAGGGCATCGTGTCCGGGTCGTGGACGCCCCCGACCGCGACCTCGGCCAGCTGGCCGAGGTCGTCGAAGGACGGGATCCGCAGTTCGAGACGGGGTGTGGTCAGCCGCAGGCCCAGAGGCGGGAAGTGGTCGGTGATCATGCGCCGATTCTCCGGAGCCCGCCTGGCGGTGTCACCCGGTTTTCCGGCACGGCGCCGTCGGCCGCGTGCTCAGGAGCCGCCGCGCAGCTCCACCAGCAGCGCGGCCAGGGCCGCGGACGCGTCCCGCGGGGCCGCCTCGCGCACGCTCCAGCCGCGCAGCTCCGCCAGGCGCGCCGCATGGCGCAGGCCCGGGTCGGTGAGCAGGTATCCGCACGGGGCGTCCGGCCAGTCGGAGACCGTCGGCAGCGGTTCGGTCCGGTAGCCGGGGGGCTCTCCGGGAAGCGCCGCCGTGGCCGGGTCGGCGCCCTCGGGGCTCTGCGACCTCGCGACGTCCGCGCGGGTGGGGCTGCCCGGCTGGGGCAGGAACGCGTCCACCAGCACGTAGCCGAACACCGGCCGGTGCGCCGCCCGCTGGGCCGCGCCCACGGCGCCCAGCAGCGGCCCGGCACCGCCCTCGGCCACGAGCGCGGTCGGCGCGTCGGGCGCGACCAGGCGGTTGACCTCCAGGCTGGCGCGGGCGACGTAGCGGGCGGCGTGCGGCGGGTGCTCGTCGCCGCCCACCTCGGGCCGGACGGCGGTGAGGCCGTACTCGGCAAGCCGGTCGGCCAGGCCGGGCAGCCGCGTGGGTTCGCCGAGGGTCGGGGGGAGCAGGACGGCGATCACGCGGAGGTGCCTCCCCGGGTCTCGTCGCGCACCCACGCCAGGTAGGCGGGGTCGCCGCCGGTGACGGGCACGGCGACGACCTCGGGAACGTTGTAGGGGTGGACGTCGCCGATGTGCGCGGTGAGCTCGTCCAGCCGGTCGGCGGCGGTCTTGAGCACCACCGTCCACTCCTCGTCGGCCTGGATCCGGCCCTCCCAGCGGTAGAAGCTGGTGATGGGCCCGCTCACCTGCGCGCAGGCCGCCAGCCGGTGCTCGACCACCGACCGCGCCAGCCGTTCCGCGCCGTCCCTGCTGTCGACGGTGGTCTCCACCCGGACCGTGTCCCCGGACTGCGGCATGGCCGTCCCTCCCACCGGGGGCGACGCGGTGCGCCCGCGTCCCGTCCGGTGTTCTAGGCTCACTGATCATGAGCGAACGTGATGAACTCCTGCGTCAGATCAACGATAAGGCGGTCGTGCGCGGCAAGGTGACCCTGTCCTCGGGCATGGAGGCCGACTACTACGTCGACCTGCGCCGGGTCACCCTGGACGGGAAGGCCGCGCCGCTGGTCGGCTCGGTCATGTTGGACAACGTCGCGGACCTGGAGTTCGACGCGGTCGGCGGCCTGACGCTGGGCGCGGACCCGGTGGCCACCGCCATGCTGCACGCCGCGCACGCGCGCGGGCGCACGCTGGACGCCTTCGTGGTGCGCAAGGCGGGCAAGGCGCACGGCCTCCAGAAGCGGATCGAGGGGGCCGACGTGCGCGGGCGGCGCGTGCTCGCCCTGGAGGACACCTCCACCACGGGCGGCTCGGTGCTGACGGCCGTGGAGGCGCTGCGCGAGGCGGGCGCCGAGGTGGTGGCGGTCGCGCTGATCCTGGACCGGGGCGCGCGCGAGCGGGTCACCGAGGAGGGTCTGGAGTACCGCGCGGTGTACGGGGTCTCCGACCTGGACGTCTAGTGGACTGGCCGAAAATGTTGCCGGTGTGGCGCCGGAGGCTTTCCTCCCCGGTGATCTTGCTACTGGTGCCACTGTGGACCGTCGACAGTGCCGCTGGGAGCAAGATCATCCCCGGTATGCACGCCCCGGCGAACGTATTCGGTCACCGCACCGCCCGGCCCGCGGGCCTGTGCCCTCCCCCGGGCGGCCTCAGCCGTCCTGAGGGTCGATCGTGAAGCTGAAGCCGGGCTCGCGGTCGGAGATGTCGCGCTCGTCGCCGTCGACGAAGACCTCGACGGCGGCGGGGTCGCCGATGGTGACCTCCAGGCCCTCGGTGGCGGTCGCGTAGTTGACCGACTGGCCCTGGCTCATGTTCTGGTCCATCAGCACGTCGCCGCCGGGGATGCGGACGAAGACGTCGCTGGACTCGCCGACGACGCGGACGTACAGGACGCCCATGCTGCTCGGCTCCGTGCTGTCGCCGGCCGTCTCCGAGGCGTTGGCGCTCACGCTGGTACCGGGGAGCGAGCGGTACAGGAAGAAACCGCCCAGGGCCAGGAGCGACACCAGGAGCACGACGGCTCCGACGATGGCCATCACCTGGCCAACGCCACGAGGATCATTCCTATGCCTTCCCACGGCGTTGAATGTAGCGCGTATCACGGCAAAAAGCGACAGCAGTCGCCTGGAAGCTCACCGCATCCCACAATCCCGTCACAACGGGGAGGAACGGGTCACTCTCCGTCGTCCCGGAGGCGCGGAGCCCGCCCCCCGGCCCCGCCATCTGCGCCTACACCGGCGACCCCGGGCAATTTGGTCTAGACCTTTTCAAGGGCTCCGGGTATTCGGGATACTTGGGTGACACCTGGTGGACACACCCGGACGCGCGGCCCGAGGGCCGCCGCCCCCCGACGTCCGGCTCCACCGGGGCAACGCACGTGGGGTGCCGTCGGCGTGATACCGGCGGCCGCTCGCTCCAGGCCGAATCCAGGGAGAGTCAAGCATGCCCATCGCCAGCCCCGAGGTCTACACCGAGATGCTGAGCCGCGCGAAGTCCGAGGGCTTCGCCTACCCGGCCATCAACGTGTCCTCCAGCCAGACCCTGCACGCCGCCCTGCGCGGCTTCGCCGAGGCCGAAAGCGACGGCATCGTCCAGATTTCCACCGGTGGCGCGGAGTTCCTGTCCGGCGCCACGGTCAAGGACATGATCACCGGCTCGGTGGCCTTCGCCGAGTTCGCCCGCGTCGTGGCCGAGAAGTACTCGGTGAACATCGCCCTCCACACCGACCACTGCCCCAAGAACAAGCTCGACGGCTTCGTCCGCCCGCTGCTGGAGATCTCCAAGGAGCGCGTGGCCAGGGGCCGGGAGCCGCTGTTCCAGTCGCACATGTGGGACGGCTCGGCGGTCGAGCTGGAGGAGAACCTCCAGATCGCCGAGGAGCTGCTGGCCGCCTCCAAGGCCGCCCGGACGATCCTGGAGATCGAGGTGGGCGTCGTCGGCGGTGAGGAGGACGGCATCGTCGGCGAGATCAACGAGAAGCTCTACACCACGCCGAACGACGCCCTGCGCACCGCCGAGGTGCTGGGCCTGGGCGAGAAGGGCTACTACATGACGGCCCTGACCTTCGGCAACGTGCACGGCTCCTACAAGCCGGGCTTCGTCAAGCTGCGCCCGGAGGTGCTCAAGAACGCCCAGGACGCCGTCGCCGAGAAGTACGGCCGGGCCAAGGCGTTCGACTTCGTCTTCCACGGCGGCTCGGGCTCCACCATGGAGGAGATCCACGAGGCCATCGAGTACGGCGTGGTGAAGATGAACGTCGACACCGACACGCAGTACGCCTACACCCGCCCCGTGGTCGACCACATCATGAAGAACTACGACGGCGTGCTGAAGATCGACGGCGAGATCGGCAGCAAGAAGGCCTACGACCCGCGCGCCTACGGCAAGGCGGCCGAGGCCGGCATGGCCGCCCGCGTGGTGGAGGCCGCCCAGCACCTGAAGTCCGCGGGCAACAAGATGAAGTAGTCGCGGCCCGCCACCGGTTCGGCGGTCCGCGAACGGTGCCCGGCGGCCTCGGCCGCCGGGCACCGCGCGTTCCCGGGGCCGCGCAGGCCCGGCCCCTCCCCGCTTCCCATGCGCGGTCCCGGCGGGGGAGGCGGGAGAGGGGGCGCCTGGCGGAGTGACGCGCAACCCTCCGCCAGGCCGGGCCGCCCGGTGGCAGGATGGGGGTTATGAACCTGCACCAGAACCTGCTCAACGAGCCGCCCGAGACGCGTCTCGCCGACAACCCCGAGGCCCGCGAGGCCCTCGCCTCCGCCGACGACCCCACCCCGGTCGCCGGGCGCTTCCCGGAGTACTCGGCCGCGTGGGCGCGGCTGGCCGAGCTGGCCCTGGCCGACGGCCAGCCGGTGGCCGCCTACGCCTACGCCCGGACCGGCTACCACCGCGGCCTGGACCAGCTGCGCCGCTCGGGGTGGAAGGGCCACGGTCCGATCCCCTGGGAGCACGGGCCCAACCAGGGCTTCCTGCGCGCGCTGCACGCCCTGGGCAGGGCTTCGGCGGAGATCGGCGACAACGACGAGGCCGAGCGCTGCGCCACCTTCCTGCGCGAGTCCAGCGCCGAGGCCGACAAGGCGCTCAACGGCTGACACGCCCGCGCGCCGGTCGGCGGCCGTCCGGGGCCCGCACGGGATCCGGACGGCCCGTCCACACCTCGGAGCCCTTGGGGCTGGCGGGGCCCGTGTGTCGCACGTGCCCCAGTGCCCCACTTAACCCGGATGCCCTGGTCGTGTACCCTCAATACGCAACGGCCCCTGTCGCAGCCTTGCGCCAGGGGTTTTCCGTGTTCGGGGCCGGAAAGCCCCGGGTCAGGTGTCGAGCGAAGAGGTAGAGACCAATGCCGGCGATCACGCTCGTGGGTGCCCAGTGGGGCGACGAGGGCAAGGGCAAGGCGACCGACCTTGTCGGCGACCGCGTGGACTACGTGGTGCGCTACCAGGGCGGGAACAACGCCGGACACACCGTGGTCATCGGCGACCAGAAGTACGCCCTGCACCTGCTGCCCTCGGGCATCCTGTCCCCGAACGTGGTGCCCGTCATCGCCAACGGCGTCGTCATCGACCCGGGCGTCCTGCTGGAGGAGCTGCGCGGCCTCCAGGAGCGCGGCGTGGACACGTCCCGCCTGCTCATCTCGGCGAACGCGCACCTGATCATGCCCTACCACCGGGCACTGGACAAGGTCAGCGAGCGCTTCCTCGGCAAGGGCAAGATCGGCACCACCGGGCGCGGCATCGGCCCGACCTACGCCGACAAGGTCTCCCGCCAGGGCGTGCGCGTCCAGGACATGTTCGACCCCAAGATCCTGCGCAAGAAGATCGAACTGGCCCTGCACGACAAGAACCAGCTGCTCACCAAGGTGTACAACCGGCGCGGCCTGGAGGCCGAGCCGATCATCGAGGAGTACCTGGGCTACGCCGAGCAGCTGCGCCCCTACGTCGCCGACACCTCCCTGATCCTCAACAAGGCGCTCGACGAGGGCAAGACGGTGTACCTGGAGGGCTCGCAGGGCACCCTGCTGGACATCGACCACGGCACCTACCCGTTCGTGACCTCCTCCTCCCCCACCTCGGGCGGCGCGGCGGCCGGGTCCGGCATCGGCCCCACCCGCATCACCAAGGTCGTGGGCATCCTCAAGGCCTACACCACCCGTGTGGGCTCGGGCCCCTTCCCCACCGAGCTGCTCGACGAGCAGGGCGAGTGGCTGCGCACCCAGGGCGGCGAGTACGGCGTCACCACCGGCCGCAACCGCCGCTGCGGCTGGTTCGACGCGCCCATCGCGCGCTACGCCACGCGGATCAACGGCGTCACCGACTTCTTCCTCACCAAGCTCGACGTGCTCACCGGCCTGGAGCGCATCCCCGTGTGCGTGGCCTACGAGGTCGACGGCGTCCGCCACGACGAGATCCCGATGACCCAGACCGACTTCCACCACGCGAAGCCCGTCTACGAGTACCTCGACGGCTGGTCCGAGGACATCACCGGCGCCCGGGAGTTCGACGAACTCCCCAAGAACGCGCAGGCCTACGTGCGTACCCTTGAGGAGATGGCGGGGGCCCCGATCTCCGCCATCGGTGTCGGGCCCGGCCGCGACGAGACGCTCCAACTGCGTTCCCTGGTCTGACCCCCGTCTGTCCGCCTTCAACACGAAGAGGCCCCCAGTAGTGAAAGCCCTCGTTCTCGGCGGCGGAGGCCGCGAGCACGCTCTGGTCCGCGCCCTGTCCCTGGACCCGGGTGTCACCAGCATCCACAGCGCCCCGGGCAATCCCGGTATCTCGGAGCTGGCCGAGAACCACGTCCTCAACGTGACCGACGGCCTGGCCGTCACCGAGCTGGCCGCGCGCATCCGCGCCGAGCTGGTCGTCATCGGTCCGGAGGCCCCGCTGGTCTCCGGTGTCGCGGACGCCCTGCGCGACCGGGGCATCCCGGTGTTCGGCCCCGACCAGGAGGCCGCCCGCCTGGAGGGCTCCAAGGCCTTCGCCAAGGAGGTCATGGAGGCCGCCGGGGTGCCCACCGCCAAGGCCCGGGTGTGCAGGACCGCCAGCCAGGTGTCCGAGGCGCTCGACGAGTTCGGCACGCCGTACGTGGTCAAGAACGACGGCCTGGCCGCGGGCAAGGGCGTCGTGGTGACCGAGGACCGCGCCCTCGCCGAGCGGCACGCCCGGGAGTGCGGCCGCGTGGTCATCGAGGAGTTCCTCGACGGCCCCGAGGTGTCCCTCTTCGTGCTGAGCGACGGGCTGCACGCGCTGCCGCTGCTGCCCGCGCAGGACTTCAAGCGCGCCTACGACGGCGACCAGGGCCCCAACACGGGCGGCATGGGGGCGTACGCGCCGCTGCCGTGGGCCCCGGCGGGCCTGGTGGACGAGGTGATGGAGTCGGTCGTGCGGCCGACCCTGGTGGAGATGAACCGGCGCGGCAAGCGCTACCAGGGCCTGCTGTACGTGGGGCTGGCGCTCACCTCGCGGGGACCGCGCGTGGTGGAGTTCAACGCCCGGTTCGGCGACCCGGAGACCCAGGTGGTCCTGGACCGGCTGGCCACCCCGATCGGCGCCGTCCTCCAGGCCACCGACACCGGCGGGCTGGGGGGCATCGGCTCCCTCCAGTGGAAGTCGGGCGCCGCGGTCACCGTGGTGGTCGCCGCCGAGAACTACCCGGGCGACCCGGTCAAGGGCGACGTCATCGGGGGCCTGGACCAGGCGAACGCCCTGGAGGGCGCGTACGTGCTGCACGCGGGCACCGACTGGGAGGGCACGAACGGCGTCAGGTCCAGCGGCGGCCGGGTGCTCAACGTCGTCGGCACCGGGATCGACCTGCGCCAGGCGCGCGAGCGGGCCTACGAGGCCGTGTCGCGCATCGAGCTGCGCGGCTCGTTCCACCGTACCGACATCGCCGAGCGCGCCGCGGCCGAGCTGTAGCGGGGTGCGGGCACGCCTGAGGGCGGGCGTGCCCAGGGCACCCCGACGGGGAGGGGGTCCGAGGCCCCCTTTCCAAGTCCATCACGGACCGGGGCACGTTCCACAGCCCCTTCCCGAACCTGTGGACAACCCGCCCGACGCCGCCCGGCGGCCGGTGCGTAGGAGAGGGAAAGCCATGAGCGGTTTCGTCGTCAGGCCCGAGCCCGTCCGGGTGGAGGGGCTCGCCCACCTGCACACCGGCAAGGTGCGCGATCTGTACTCCGCGGCCGACGGGTCGCTGGTGATGGTCGCCAGCGACCGCGTGTCGGCCTACGACTGGGTGCTGCCCACCGAGATCCCCGGCAAGGGGCGGCTGCTCACCCAGCTGTCCCTGTGGTGGTTCGAGAGGCTGGACGGCCTGGTGCCCAACCACGTCGTGTCCGAGGAGCTGCCGGAGGGAGCCCCCGCCGACTGGGCGGGGAGGACCCTGGTGTGCCGCAGGCTGGACATGGTGCCGGTGGAGTGCGTGGCCCGCGGCTACCTGACCGGTTCCGGCCTGGAGGAGTACCGGGTGGACGGCACCGTGTGCGGGATCGCGCTCCCCGACGGGCTGGTCGACGGCTCCGAACTGCCCGAGCCGGTCTTCACCCCGGCGACCAAGGCCGAGGTGGGCGACCACGACGAGAACGTCTCCTTCGAGGCCGTCGCCGCCGCGCACGGGGCCGGGCTGGCCGCCGAGCTGCGCGACCTCACCCTGCGCGTGTACGGACGCGGCCGGGAGCTCGCGCGGGAGCGCGGCATCATCCTCGCCGACACCAAGTTCGAGTACGGGCGCGACACGTCGGGGAACCTGGTGCTGGCCGACGAGGTGTTCACCCCGGACTCCTCCCGCTACTGGCCCGCCGACACGTGGGCGCCGGGCGGGCCGCAGACCTCCTTCGACAAGCAGGTCCTGCGGGACTGGCTGCGCTCGCCGGAGTCCGGTTGGGACCGTGCCTCGGAGACGCCGCCGCCTGAGCTGCCCGAAGACGTGGTACAGCGCACTCTTGACCGTTACGTGGAGATCTACGAGCGCCTGACCGGGGCGAAGCCCGTCCTGTGAGGCACCACGCGGGGGTGATTCGACGCACGCGACCGCCGTTTCGTGCCCGGAAGCACGTATGGTGGTGACGTTGTGCGGGTCATCGGAACGGGCGAACAGCCATACGCACGGCATCCCTGGTCTTTCCCGTTGGCCGAATACCTCTTTGGCCGTTTGGCGGGACTCCATCCCCCGATCTGCGGGTATACCACGTCCTGGACCGGTACATGCGGGCGGGTGCTATAGAGTTCTCGCGAACACCGGTTCACTGGCCGCGCAGGTCACACGCATGATGTCGCAACGTTCCAGGGGAAACCCGCGTCTCATACGCACACAGGCGAAGCCCGACGAGGGTGACCTTTTTTCCACATCTGCCTCACAAAGGAGCACATGAGCATGGGCCAGGAGGTTCGTTACCGCGTCCGCGGCGGACGCCCCCTCAGTGGAACGGCGTTCATCCAAGGCGCGAAGAACGCCGTCCTGCCGATGATCGGGGCCGCCCTCCTCGCGGCCAGGGGCCGTACGGTGCTGCGGAATGTTCCGGTCATTGAGGACGTCTACCGAGCTCTGGAGCTCGCCGAGCACGTGGGTGCCAAGGTCGAGTTCCACGAGGCCGAGCGCACCGTCGTCATCGACGCGTCCAACCTCAACGACCCCGAGCGGGCCGTCCTGCCCGCCGAGATCGCGGCCCGTTTCCGCGGCTCCGTGCTCTTCGTCCCGGCGCTGATGCACCGCACCGGCCGCGCCCGTATCGAGGGTGTCGGCGGATGCAACCTGGGCAGCCGCAACCTGGACTTCCACTACCGGGGATTCGCGCGCCTGGGCGCCGAGGTCACCGAGGACCCCGAGCGCAACCACATCAACGTCGAGGCCAGCAACCTCCGCGGCGGCCGCCTGTACCTGGACACCCCGTCCCACACGGGCACCGAGAACCTGCTCATGGCCGCGGTCCTGGCTCCCGGCACCACCGTGATCGAGCACGCGGCGCTGGAGCCCGAGGTCATCGACGTCATCGACTTCCTGAGCGCCATGGGCGCCAAGATCAGCGGCGGCGGCACGGGCCTCATCACCGTCGAGGGTGTCAAGGAGCTCACCGCGGTCGAGCACACCATCATGTCCGACCGCATCGACGCGGGCGTGTTCGCGATGACCGTCGCCGCCACCGGCGGTGACGTCAGCCTCGTGGGCGCCCAGCTGGACCACCTGGGTGTGGCCCGCTGGAAGCTGGAGCAGATGGGCGTGGGCTTCTCCCAGGAGGGCGCCGTCCTGCACGTCCACCGGGACCCGTCGGTGCCGCTGCGGCCGATCAACGCCGTGACCTCGCCGTTCCCGGGCTTCGCCACCGACCTCCAGTCCCCGCTGATGGCCCTGGCCACCCTGGCCGAGGGCGAGAGCTACATCCACGAGGCCATCTACGACGGCCGGTTCGCCCTGGCCGACGAGCTCACCAAGATGGGCGCCAAGATCGAGGTCGAGGGCACCCGTGCGATCGTGCACGGCACCACCAACCTGCGCGGCACCGAGGTCATCGCCCACGACCTGCGCACCGGCGCGGCCCTGGTCCTCGCCGGACTGGTCGCCGAAGGTGAGACAATCGTGGCGCCTGGCTATCTGGTGGACCGCGGTCACGCTCAGTTCGCGACCCGGCTCGCTGCGCTAGGCGGTGACGTGGAGCGCGTCGTCGTCTCGTAGGGGGCCGAAAGCGCAGTTCAAGCCGGGGTGGGAGCCCGCCTCCCACCCGGGCTTTCGGCGTTGATATGGAAAACGATCTTCTTTGGCCCCGCACAATGGGTACGATCTCGGCAATCATGCCGTGACAGAGATCGGGTCGGGAAACCAGTGGGCGCACATAGTGAAGAGCGTGGAATGGTAGCGGGGAGCAACCCGAGGTGAGTGCCCAGCGTACTGGCGATTTGACGATCGGCGTCATAGGACCCCATGAGGTGGTCGAACGGGTCATGCTCATGGGTCCGGGGTCCACGGGACCCCTCAACGCCAGACTCATCGCCGCCGCGTACCGAGATGAGCAAGAGGCGACGGACAAGGTCGTCAGGCTGGGTTCGGCGATCGACGCGTACCTGTTCGCCAGCCCTGTCCCCTACGAGTTCGCGCGCAAGGCCGGTGTGCTGACGATGCCCGCCACCTTCGTGCCTCTCGGCGGGGCGAGCCTGCACGAGGCCCTGCTCCGGGCGACCCTGGACGAGCGCTACGACCCGACCAGAGCCAGTCTGGACGTGCTCAGCCGCGCCGACGTGGTGGAGGCCTGCTCCGAGGTCGACCTGCCCGTGGACGGGATCCACGTGCACGAGGAGCTCACCAACACCGCGCAGCTCACGTCCTTCCACGAGGGCCTGTGGCGCCGCAAGGCCACCAAGATGGCCATCACCTGTGTGCGTGGGGTCGCTGAGCGCCTGGAGGCCATCGGTGTCCCGGTGGTCCGGCTGCGGCCCACCAACGCGGGTGTGCGCAGCGCCCTGCAGACCGCGGGTCTGCTGGGGGCGCACCACCGTCTGGAGGAGGCCCAGCTGGGCGTCGTGGTGGTGGACGTGCCCACCCTGCGGGACTCGACTCGGCGTTCGACCCCCCGTTACTGGCGGGAGGAGCTGCGGCTGTCCCTGCACCGGCTGCTGCTCCAGGAGGCCCACCGGATCAACGCCACGGCACACCGGTTGGACGATCATTCGTTCATGGTGACGGCGACCCGGGGCTCGCTCGTGACCGCGACCGAGGGTTTCCGGCAGCCGCCGTTCGTGGAGCGGATCAAGGCGGAGCTGGGGATCGCGATCGAGGTCGGGATCGGCATGGGGCGGACCACGCAGGACGCCGAGGCCCACGCCCGGGCCGCGCTGAACCGCGCCCAGGCGTCGCGGCAGAGCTTCGCGGTGGACCGCGAGGGACGTTCCCTGGTGCCCGCCCAGCGCGCGCCCGCACGGCAGTCCTCCGAACCGCTGCGGACCAAGGGACGCGAGACGCTGATCCGGCTCTCGGAGAAGATCGCCGAGGAGGACGGACCGCTGGTCGTCGACGCGGAGAACGCCGGGCGGATGCTCGGTGTCACCTCCCGGACCGCGCGCCGGTTGCTGCGAACCCTGGTGGAGGAGGGGCTGGCGTGGCCGCTGCCGCCCAACCGGACCCTCCAGCCGGGCCGTCCCCGCCAGCTGTACCGGCTGATCGTGGAGAAGCTCGACAAGGACGCCGCTGGTAAGTAGCCGACGGCCGGTGCCGAGCCGCACGAGCGCCTGTGAGACGCGCGAACGCGTCGGACGGGGGCGCTTCCCGACCCGGGGGGCGCCCCCGTCCGCCTGCGCGGCTGTGGGGCCGTGTGAGCGCCGCGTGAGCGTGCGCGGGGCGGTCCCCAGCGCGGCACCGCCCGGACGGACGCCGTGAACGCCTCGTGAGCGGGCGCGGGACTGCGGGGAGTGCAGCTCCCCGCGGCCGCCCGAACGGCTCCGGCCCGTGCGCACGCACGGGGCCGCGGGTGCGGAGCGGAGTTCGGCCGGGAGGCGGTTCGCGGTCGTCCACAGGCTGTGGAAGCCGGTTGTCCACGGGACGGACGCGCTGGGATCCTGGAACACGGGGGCGCCGCACGGCGGCCACGGCGGGCCGTGGCACCCCCGAACCGAGGCTAACCCCGCCCCATCCGCCTCCACCAGTCACCGTCCACAGGCTGTGGACAATTCCGCTGACCCGCGCCCTCCCGCCTGACAGGCTTGCGCGCATGGACGACCACGAAGGCAGCCGCAGCGCTCCGGACGGCCGGAGCGGCAACGGCGGCGGCGACACCGGCAGCAGACGCAAACGCCTCCTCCTCATCGGCGGCGGCTCGGGGACAGGCAAGACCACGGTCGGCTGGGAGGTCTCCGTCATCCTCCAGCGGCGCGGGACCGCGCACTGCGTCCTGGAGGGCGACTACATGGACCAGGTGCACCCGGCCCCGCACGGCGACCCCCACCGGAGCGGGATCACCGAACGCAACGTCGCGGCGGTCTGGGCCAACTACGCGGCGCTCGGCCACCACCGCCTCGTCTACACCAACACCGTCAGCGTGCTGGAGGAGGACATGCTCCGCCGCGCCATGGGCGGCGGGGACATCGGGGTGACCCGGATCCTGCTCACCGCGAGCGAGGCCACCGTGCGCGCACGCCTGGCGGTGCGCGAGACCGGCTCGCAGCTGCTCCCCCACGTCGAACGCAGTCTGAGGGCGGCCGCGCGACTGGACGCCGAGGCGCCCGCGGGGACCGTGCGCGTGTCGACGGACGGCCGCACCGTCGAGGAGGTCGCCGCCCGGGTCGTGGCCGCCACCGGCTGGTGACCCCGGGCCCCGCATGACATCCGGGCCCCGCAGGCTGGTGAACCCCAGGCCCCGCCGACCGTCCCCCGGGCCGCGGTCGGGAAGGCACGCGTCCCCGTCCACAGCCTGTGGACAACCTTCGGCCACGCAGCGGTGAGGTCCATGAGGGCCTACACCGGGGCCTCCGGGACCCCCGCGCCGGACCGTTCCGCGCACCACCGCGCGGTGTCCCGCAGGGAGGGGCGGTCCCGCGCCGTGTCGAGCAGCCGGACGGCCTCGTCGAGCCGCCGCTCACAGCGCACCGACGCCACGCTCCCCAGACCGGGCAGCACGTCGCGCACCAGCACGGTCTCCGCCTCCTCCCACGACCGGGCGCGGGCCAGCGCCCACAGCCGGCTCACCGCGGCGTGGAACAGGAACCGTCCGCTCCCGCCCGTCCCCGCGGCCCGTCCGCCCGCCCCGATCAGCTCCGCCACCCGGTCGAATGCCTCGACGGCCGCGCCCGGCTCACCGGCGTCGGCGCCGATCATGCCCCGGTGCCAGGCGATCTCCGCCTCGGTCAGCCACCACGTCCACACCGGATCGCCCCGGCGCGGCCCCTCCAGGTAACGGCTGAGGGTCTCCCCGATCAGCTTCCGCGCCCGGGTTCGCTCGCCCTCCTGGGCCGCGGCACGCGCCAGTCTCAGGGTGAACAGGGTGCGCACGCTTCCCGCCGGTCCCGCCGCCAACGCCGCCTCGCACACCCGCCGGGCCTCGGTCGGCTGCCACAGGTGGACGTCCTGCATCGCCAGCTGGCTGAGCGCGAAGTACTCCATGGAGCGGTCGCCCGCCCCGTGCGCGGCGTCCAGCGCCGTCAGGGTCATCCGCCGGGACAGGCGCTGGCGTTCGGCGTCGAAGGCCACCCAGCCGGTGACCTGGTGCAGTTCGGCGGTCGCGGCGAGCACGTCCGCCGAGCCGGGGAAACGCGTGCGGACCGCCTCGCGGGCCCGGGCGGCGGCGCGCGCCGCGGCGTCCACGGTGTCGCGGGCGCCGTAGCGGGTGTCCAGGGCGATGACGCGCGCGCTGACCGAGCGGACCGCCTCGGCGACCCGCTCCGGCGGCACACGGAGTTCCAGCGCCTCCGCAAGCCCGAGCGCCTCAGGAGCCTCAGGGTTCACCAACCGGTTCCCCGCCCTGTGAACAGCGCGGGGAACCGGCACGGCCGGGCTAACGGCGCTTGCCGTAGGAGGTGGCCACGGCCAGGAACGCGTCGTTCTCCTCGGGGGTGCCCAGGCTCACCCGGGCGCCCTCCCCCGCGAACGGGCGCACGGAGACGCCCTCCCGCGCGCACGCCTCGGCGAAGTCGAGCGTGTCCTCGTCCACCCGCAGCCACACGAAGTTGGCCTCGGTCGGCGGAACCGTCCACCCGGAGGCGATGAGCGCGTCGCGCACCCGCCCGCGCTCCTCGACGGTGGCCGCCACGCGCTCCAGCAGCTCCTCCTCGGCGGCCAGGGAGGCGACGCCGGCGGCCTGGGCGAGGTGGTTCACCGCGAACGGGACGAGGGTCTTGCGGACCGCGGCGGTCACCGGGGGGTGTCCCACGAGGAAGCCCAGGCGCACGGCGGCGAGCCCGTAGGCCTTGGAGAAGGTGCGCAGCACGGCGACGTTGGGCCGGTCGCGGTACAGGGAGACGCCGTCGGGCACCCGCGGGTCGCGCACGTACTCGCGGTAGGCCTCGTCCAGGACCACCAGAACGCTCTCGGGGACCCGGTCCAGGAAGGCGACCAGCTCCTCCTCGCGCACGGTGGTGCCGGTGGGGTTGTTGGGGTTGCACACGAGCACCATGCGGGTGTTCTCGGTGACCGCCTCGGCGATCGCGTCGAGGTCGTGCGTCTCGTCCCTGAGCGGGACCCGCACCGAGGTGACCCCCGCCAGTTCGGCGAGCAGCGGGTAGGCCTCGAAGGAGCGCCAGGCGTAGACGACCTCGGCGCCGGGCTCGCCGACGGCTTCGAGCAGCTGCTGGAGCAGGCCCACCGAACCGGCGCCCAGGGCGAGGTGCTCCTCGGGGACGTCGAGGTGCCGGGCGAGCGCGGAGGTGAGCTCGGCGGCGCCCGGGTCAGGGTAGCGGTTGAGCTCGGCCGCGGCCAGGGAGATGGCCTCACGCACCGACGGGAGCGGCCCGTAGGGGCTCTCGTTGGAGGACAGCTTGACCGAGCGCCCGTCGGGACCGACGACCTTCCTGCCCGGCTTGTAGGGCGGGATGCTCTCCAGCACCGACCGCAGATATGGCGATTTCGACTCCGACACCATGGTCCTTCCTCAATACTTTGTGCTAACCCCGAGACACTCTCAGCAACATCGCGTCCGGGTCGGTCACCGCTCCCAGCGGAAATATCGCACAAAAGAGGAGATATCACCATGCACTTGCGCCCCTGCCCCACGAACTCGGCACGGACCGTCGCTGGTCAGCTCCCCCGGCCGCGAGAGAGGCGAGGGCTCATCCGGTCATTGGCCCTTCCCGTGGTCGTGCCCGTCGCGGTCCTGCTGAGCGCGTGCGGTGGCGGCGCCGCCGGACAGCCCGCCGACCCCGGCGCCGAGGCCGCGGAGGCACTGCACGAGGCGCAGCCCCTGCACGTGCGCGACGCCACGTTCGCTGCCGAGAGCAGCGAGTACGGCACCTACTCCGAGCTTGCCACAGTGCGCCACAGCGAGCAGGTGCGGGCCGCCACCGAACTCGACAAGCCCGAGTGCCTGGACGCCGCCAACCAGTGGTCCGGTCTGGACGGGGTGCGCGACTCCCCCGCCTCCGTGGCGGCCTACGAGTGGCCCGAGGGCGCGGTCACGCACATGCTGGTGCGGCTGGACGGGGCCACGGCCGCGGAGGCGCTGTCCACCACGCCGCCGAGGAGCTGCGACGAGTACACCGCCACCCACGGGGACGGCACCTCCTCCGAGTACAGCGTGAGAGACCTGGAGGACGTGCCGCGGATCGGGGACGAGTCGCGGGCCTTCGCCGTCGAGGTGGAGTCCGGGGACGACAGGAACCGCATGGTCAGCCTCATGTACCGCAACGGCGGCCTCGTCGGCAGCACGTCCGTCCTCGGAGACGGCGAACTGGAGGACTACGAGACGATGCTCGTGGAGTTCAGCGAGGCCGCGGTGGACAGGCAGCGGCAGATGCTCGGGCAGGAGGCCGACCGCTGACCCCGGGCCGGTCCCGGGTCCGGGACCGGCCCGGGTTCGCGGCGGCACCGCAAACGGGCCCCGGAAGCCGGGGCCCGTCGCCATGCCCTCATCCGGCCGGGGTCGGTTCGCGCCCGCCCGGGTCCGTTCCGTTCCTGTCCCGCTCCGTGGCGTCCTGCTCCGCCGTGTCCCGGCCGACCTCCTCGCGCCCGCTCGGACCGCGCTGTCCCGGAACGCGTTCGTTCCGGACGCCGCCCTCCCGAACCCCTTCGTCCCGGGCGCTCCCGTCGGATCCGCCCGCGGCGAGGTCCCACACGACGGAGCGTTCCCGGGCGGTCCGGAGGCTCAGCTCAGCCCTTGCCTCGTCGTGCCGCCACGCGTCCCGCCTGGCCGCCTCCCCCGGGTGGAGGAGCCTGCGCGGCGGGCCGGTCAGCTCGACGCGGGTGACCGCGCCGAAGGAGGCGACCACCGCTCCGCTCTCGCGGTCGACCAGGGCCGCGCGCACGGCGTTGCCGCGCCTGCCCCCGGTCCTGACCGCGTACACCACGTCGACGCGGCGGCCCTGCCGTACGCCGTCGTAGCGCAGGAACCTCCAGCAGCCCTGGCGCCACACGTCCTCGGGCTCGGACCCGAGCATCACCGGTTCGTTGACACGCCACACGTCGCTGCGGTGCAGGGTCCGCACGGTGCGGTGCAGCGGGACCTCGCGCAGCGCGCAGGGCTCCTCGTGCAGGGCGCGCGCGGCCACGGTGCGCAGTTCGGGGCTGAGCAGGGCCAGGAGCAGCAGTTCGGCGCCCAGGACCCCGGCGTGCAGCGGGGTCGGCGAGGCGACCACCTCCCAGCCCGCGGGTTCCAGGCCGAGCGTGGCCAGGGCCGCGGCCGACAGCAGCCCGGCGCGGGCCAGCGTCCGCCAGCCGATCGGCGCCTGGCTCAGCCCGCCGAAGCAGCCGCAGCCCGCCTCGGGGTCGCGCCTGCGGATCACCACCAGGGCCACGACGGAGACGGCGAACACGACCGCGGTCAGCGCCCGCACCGCCTCTCCCAGCAGGCCGGTCAGCCCGAGCAGGCCGAGCGCCAGCGCGGCCTCCAGCAGGCCGGTGCCGACCGTGGACGAGCGGCGCAGCCGCTCCGGCACGAGGACGGCCAGGCCCGTGGCGGCCGCCCGCCTGGTGGTCTTGGCGACGGCTCCGGCCAGGAGCAGCACCGCCAGGAGCGGTAGCTGCGCCTCGCGGGCCGCCTCGACGATCTCCGGGAGCATCGGTCATCCCTCCCCGTCGTGGACGGTGACGGTCGCGTTGAAGCAGCCGTCCTCCAGCCGCCCGCCGAGGGCGACGAAGCCGGTCATGGTCAGGGAGGCCAGCCGTCCCGCGCTCTGGCCGCCGCAGGAGGAGCACAGGTCGCACAGCCAGCTGTCGGCCGCGGCGCAGTCGATCACGGGAAGCGCCGCGGCCTCGTGTGTGCGGTCGTTGCGCAGGCTCAGGGTCGCCCCGGTGGACAGCAGCGGCAGCGGAACGCAGGAGGTGCGCCGGTCGCAGGGCCCGTCGTGGCCGACGGGGTCGAGCGCCGGGTAGGCGATCCCGTCGACGTGGGCGCGCGGGTCCACGTGGGCGGAGCGGCCCCACGCCGGGTCGTACCAGGTGGCGACGCCGCTCAGCGTGGTGGCGCGCCGACGCGTGGGCGGCCGGTGCGGTGTGGCGCCGAGCGGGTAGGGCGGCTGGGTCGTGGCGGGGCGCACGGCCCGCACGGCCCCCTCCCACCAGACGCCGACGGCGTCGAAGACGTAGCCGGGTTCCAGGCGCGGGTGGCGTACGGAGATCCGGCCCGAGGTGCGGTAGGGAAGGACGACGGTCTGGCGCGGGCGCCCGTGACCGGGGTCGATCTCCAGGGTGTCGCCATCACGGCTGACGATGACGCCGGTGGCGCGGGCGGTCTGGGCCCACACGCGTGCGGCGATGGGGTGGCCGCCGGGTACGCGCAGCACCACGGCGTCGTCACCGGTGCGGAGTTCGCCCGGGCCGACCTCCCCGCCCCGCCAGAACACGGTGGAGCTGTCGTACATGAAGTGTTCCTCGCCGCCCGGCACGGCCAGGCAGAGGATGCGCGCGTTGGCGCTGACGACCACGCCGCGCGCGACGCGGTGCCCGATCGGCGTGGGTTCGGGTGCGCTCGCGGCGCCGAGCACCGCGGCTGTGAACCTTCCGCGGTCCCGTCCGATCTCGGTGGTCACTGACATCTCGGCTGAGCCCCCTCACCAGCACGACTCGTCGCTTCGTCCCCGTTGTCCAGACATGGTCCCGGTGCCGCGGCCCCAAGCGACGCGTGGGGCACCTCATGGAACCAGAGAAGGGTTCCGCGCACACCGGGCTTCGCCCATCGGGCGACTCGGGATCGCCCCACCACAGCCTGTCGTTACAAAGCTACGCATAGAACCCATAAATCTAGAAAGATTCATAAACACCCACAAGATCCCCCAAAACACAGGGGTTCCCGTTCGGTCGCCTCCACTCCTCCCGACCGGCGGAACCGGCCTCCGCGGCCGAGACCGGCGGGCTGCACCGGCCCGCACCACGGGCTTCCCGGCCGTCGGCGCCGCGACTCGCCGGGGTCGGCGGCCAGGCACGGGAGGAGGTCGGATCCCTGTGGTTTTCCGGTGGGCCGTTTTACGGCGCGTGGGACACACGTGCCTGGATGTTTGCGTTGGCTGTGTGAGAGTTAGAAGGGAGAAACACGACGAAAGCCCACGCAGCGCCCGTGAAGGTCGGTGGTCGGCGTGACAGGGACGACCCGGACACCCCGGTACGACGAGTTCAGCCACTACGTGGCCGAGCGCGGACCGGCCCTGCTCCGGATGGCCCGGTCGCTGACGAGCAGCCACGCCGACGCCGAGGACCTGCTCCAGGCGGCCCTGGTCAAGACCTTCCTCGCCTGGGACCGGATCGCCAACCCGAAGGCGCGCGACGGGTACGTGCGCAGGGCCATGGTGAACACGCAGATCTCCGAGTGGCGGCGCAACCGGCTGGACGTCTACCCGACCGACGAGATCCCCGAGCAGCGCGTGGACGACCCCACCTGGCGCAGCGACCTGGCCGACGTGGTGGAGCGCGCCATCGACCGCCTGCCCGACCGGCAGCGGACCACGGTGGTGCTGCGCTACTACGACGACCTCACCGAGGCGCAGATCGCCGAACGGATGGGAGTGACGCTCGGCACGGTGAAGAGCACGCTGTCCCGCGCCGTGGACAAGCTGCGCATGGACGCCGACCTCATCATCGAGCGCACCGTCGGATGACCCCGGGGCCCGCCCGGCCCCTGGACGGATCACCAACCGCATCAGCAGTGCGGTACCTTCCCGATCACCGGCTCCACAGGCCTCGGAGCTCGGACGGGCATTCGTTTTGCGCAACCGTCCGTGGTGTCTGTAGGCTGGTCCCAGCCAGGAGGATTCGCCTAGTCAGGTCTATGGCGCCGCACTGCTAATGCGGTTAGGGAGCAATCCCTTCCGGGGTTCAAATCCCCGATCCTCCGCGCTCCGACCTGGGGCTTCTCGCATCACGCAAGTGAGAGAGGCCCCAGGTCCTTTTCGTGTTCGTGGGCGGTCGACGGGGAACCCGCACCGACCGCCCACGGCCCGCCCCGGCCGCCGGACCGCGAGGACGGCGGAGGCGGACCGGCGCCCGGCGGTGACCCGGTTCCCACCGGACCTGTCGGCGGGACACGGAGCGCCGTTCCGCGGTCGTGCGGCTGACGCTTCGGGCGGTGTCAGGTCGAACGCCCGGCGATGGGGTGGTAGGCGCGTTCCCTGCCTTCGAGGGTGTCCGTGACGGTGGCTCCGAGGCTGTTGAGGATGTGGGAGCGCACCAGTCCGGCCGCGGCGGCGCCGTCACCGGCGATGACGAGCTCCAGGATCTCGTGGTGCTGGTTCAGGTCGATGGTGCGCGACTCGGCGCCCGCCGGCAGTTCCAGGCCGATCCGCCGGTACCGGTCGGCCTTGTCCCACAGGTCGTCCAGGAGCCTGATCATGACGTTGTTGTGGGAGGCGGCGTAGATCGCCCGGTGGAAGGCCCGGTGCGCCGCGATGGCCTCCTCCCCCCAGGTGCGGGTGACAGGCAGGAGCGCGTCGGCCGCCGCCCTCATCGTGGCGATCTCCCGTTCCGTCCGGCGCAGCGCGGCGAGTTCGGTGGCGGAGGGCTCCAGCGAGAAACGGGCCTCCAGCAGCTCGCGCGCCTCGGAGGCGCTCATGGGTGCCACCCGGACGTCCCGGTGGGTGTCCATCGCGACCCAGTCCTCGCTGGCCAGCCGCCGGATCGCCTCGCGCAGGGGCGTGATGCTCATGCCCATCTCCTCCGCCAGCTCGTACTGCGACAGGCGTGATCCTGGGGCGAGCTCACCGGAGGTGATGCGCCGGCGCAGCTCGGTGTAGGCCAGCCCGCCCTTGCTGGAGAAGACGTTCGCGCTGGTCATCGTGACCTCTCTCACCAAATTCTCGCTCACGGGCTTGTGACCCCCGTCTCAGCCAGTATAGGCTCCGCATAACTTATAAGGGTCTTATAAGACCAAGCACAGCAGGAAGAGACCCATGCGAATCGTTTCCGCCCACGTCGGCACCATCCCGATCAGCTCGTCGATGCGTA
This sequence comes from Nocardiopsis alborubida, assembly GCF_012396365.1. Taxonomy (GTDB): domain Bacteria; phylum Actinomycetota; class Actinomycetes; order Streptosporangiales; family Streptosporangiaceae; genus Nocardiopsis; species Nocardiopsis alborubida. Next base: position 152,146 of record NZ_JAAXPG010000017.1, read on the forward strand.
ACGCCTACATCGACTTCAGCAAGATGGACTGCACGGTCCTGGCGCTGGTCAGTGACGTGGTGGTCGACGGCAGGCCCCTGGTGGGTTACGGCTTCAACTCCAACGGCCGGTACAACGCCACGGCCATCCTGAACGAGCGGATGCTGCCGCGGCTGCACAACGCCGCGGCGGAGGAACTGCTGGACGGGAACGGCGAGCTCTCACCCGCCAGGGCGTGGGACGTCATGATGCGCAACGAGAAGCCCGGCGGACACGGGGAACGCTCTGTCGCCGTCGGCGTGGTGGACATGGCGCTGCACGACCTCGCCGCCAAGGCCGCGGGGGTGCCGCTGTACCGGTGGATCTCCGACCACTACGGCGACGGCGCCCCGGACGAGGACGTCTTCGTCTACGCCGCCGGCGGCTACTACGCGCCCGGCAAGACTCTGGAGGACCTCCGGGACGAGATGCGCGGCTTCCTCGACGCGGGGTACGAGATCGTCAAGATGAAGATCGGCGGCGCCGACCTGGCCGAGGACCTCCGGCGTATCGAGGCGGTCATCGACGTCCTGGACGGTGACGGGTCCCGGCTGATGGTGGACGTCAACGGCAAGTTCGACCTGCGGACCGCGCTGGAGTACGGCCAGGCCATCGACCAGTACGGCCTCTTCTGGTACGAGGAGGTCGGCGACCCGCTGGACTACGGCCTGAACGCGACGCTGTCGGAGAACTACCGCAACCCCATCGCGACCGGCGAGAACCTGTTCTCGTTGCAGGACGCCCGGAACCTGATCCGCTACGGCGGGATGCGCCCGGACCGCGACTTCATCCAGGTCGACCCGGCACTGAGCTACGGGCTGACGGAGTACCGCCGGGTCCTGGACATGCTCGCCCAGCACGGCTGGTCCTCCCGCCGCTGCGTTCCGCACGGCGGGCACCAGTTCTCACTCCACATCGCCGCGGCTCTCAAGCTCGGCGGCAACGAGTCCTACCCCGGAGAGTTCCAGCCCACGGGCGGCTTCACCGACGACGCGGTGATCACCCGCGGTCGCGTGGCGCCGGGTGACCTTCCGGGCATCGGCCTCGAGGGCAAGGCGAAGTTCTACGACGTCCTCCGAGGCCTGCACGCCTGACCGTCCGAGGCCGGCGGCGCCCGTACCGGCGCGGATACGGGCGCCGCCGTCTCCGTCATCGCACACGACCGCTCCGAAGCGGCGTGGACGACCGTCCGGCGGCGGGCGCCGCCGGCGGAGCCGGTTCCACGACCGGCGACGGCCCTCTGCCCCCGTGCGGAGTACCCGCGGCCCGTTCTCCCCCACGGCCGGTGCCGACCCGCGTGCCACCCGAGCCGATCTCCTTCAGCAAGTCGAGCCGAGCCGAGCAGAAGACCAGAGAAGGTACACAATGGCAACCCCCTATCTGCAACCCCTATGGGGAAACCTGTGGGCGTCACACCGAGAGATCAAGGACCTCCTGACCTTCTCGAAACGCAGGAGACCGCCGCAAGCGGCACTGGTGGCGTCCGGCGGGGACGGCGGCAGCGGCCCCGCCGCGGCCCGTGACGGTCTGCAGGACCCGGAACCGGCCGAAGGGTCCGGCGCCCCCGACCCCGGCCCCGGGTACACGCCCGCACGCGTCACCGGGCTGCTGCTCGGTCCGCTGCTGTTCGTGGCGACACTCGTGTTCTTCGAACCCGAGGGGCTCTCAGCGGCGGGGCAGGCCGTCCTGGCCACCACGCTCTGGGTCGCGACCTGGTGGATCACCGAGGCGATCCCCATCCCGGTCACGTCCCTGCTCCCGGTCGTGCTCCTGCCGCTGACCGGCGCGCTGGAGGGCGACGCCGTGGTCTCGGCGTACGGCAACGACATCATCTTCCTGTTCCTCGGGGGGTTCACGCTCGCGATCGCGATGGAGAAATGGAACCTCCACCAACGCATCGCCCTCTCGATCGTCGCGGCGATCGGCACGAGTCCGCGCCGCATCGTCCTCGGCTTCATGGTCGCGACGGGCTTCCTGTCGATGTGGGTCTCCAACACGGCCGCCACGATGATGATGATCCCCGTCGGCCTGGCGGTCGTGTACCAGGCCGCCCGCTCGCTGCGGGGAGGGGAGTTCGCCGCCGACCTGCCGAAGTTCGAGAAGTCCATCGTCTTCGGCATCGGGTACGCGGCCACCATCGGCGGTCTCGGGACGCTGATCGGGACACCACCGCTCGCCGTTCTCTCGGCGACCGTCGGGGAGCTCTTCGGCGAGAGCATCTCGTTCGGCGGGTGGATGGTGTTCGGAGTCCCGATCGCCGTCATCCTCCTCACCCTCGCGTGGCTCTACCTGACAGGCGTCACGTTCAGGGTCCGGTTCAAGCAGCTTCCCGGCGGCAGGGAGATCATCCGGGAGGAGCGGAAGTCCCTCGGCGGGATGTCCACCGAGGAGAAGGTCGTCCTCGGCGTGTTCCTCGGAACGGCGTTCATGTGGGTGACCCGGTCGTTCCTCTGGGAGGACCTTCTCCCGGGTATCAGCGACGGTGTGATCGCGATCGTCGCGACGGTGGTCCTGTTCACGCTGCCCGCCCGCAGCGGAGGGGAGAGGAGGATCCTCCGGTGGGAGGACTCGAAGAAGGTCCCCTGGGGAATCCTCCTGCTGTTCGGCGGCGGACTGGCCATCGCCGCGGGGTTCGTCGAGACCGGCCTCTCCGCGTGGATCGGCGACCAACTGCGCGTGCTCGACGGGGTCAACGTCATCCTGACCATCGTCCTCGCCACCGCGCTCGTGCTGTTCCTGACGGAGATCACCTCGAACGCCGCGACGGCGACGATGATCCTCCCGGTCATGGCGGCCTTCGCGGTCTCTCTCAACATCCATCCGTACGCGTTGATGGTCCCCTGCGCGATGGCCGCGAACTGCGCGTTCATGCTTCCGGTGGGCACCCCTCCGAACGCGATCATGTTCGGCACCGGCAGGGTGAGGATCATGGAGATGGTCAGAACCGGGTTCTGGCTGAACATCACCGCCCTCGCCCTCGTCGTCGCGGGGTCGCTCTACGTGCTGCCGTTGCTGTGGGGAATCGACCTCATGACCCTTCCCGCCGGATTCCGCTGACCGGGGCGAAGCGAACGGATCCGGGACCTCCGGCGGCCCGGGGCCCCTCGCGTCGCGAACGCGGGAGGGGCCCCGGGCCCCTGCCAAGGGACCCGGGCCCGGTCACGGCCGTGGTGTGCGCGTCCCCGGGCGGAGGTCAGGTCACCAGCCCCTGCCGGTAGGCGTAGACCACGGCCTGGACGCGGTCCCGCAGGTCGAGTTTGGTCAGGATGCGCGAGACGAACGTCTTCACGGTCTCCTGGCTGATGAACAGGCTCGCGGCGATCTCGCTGTTGGACATGCCGTTGGCGATCAGGCGCAGGACCTCCAGCTCGCGGGGGGTCAGCCGAGCGTCGACCACGGCGGTGTGGGAGGGCCGGATCCGGGCGGCGTACCTGCCCACCAGCTGGCGCGTGACCTCGGGGTCCAGCAGCGCCGCGCCGGTGGCCACGGTGCGGATGCCGTGCAGCAGCTGGGTCGGCGGCGCGTCCTTGAGCAGGAACCCGCTGGCGCCCGCGCGCAGCGCCTCGTAGACGTACTCGTCGAGGTTGAACGTCGTGACCACGAGGACCTTGACGGGGCGGGTCACCCCGGCCCCGGCCAGGCGCTGGGTGGCCTCGATGCCGTCGAGCACGGGCATGCGCACGTCCATCACCACGACGTCGGGGCGCAGCTGTTCGGCGAGTTCGACCGCGGCCTTGCCGTCCCCGCACTCGCCGACGACCTCCAGGTCGGGCTGGGCGTCGATGATGGTGACCAGACCGGTGCGGATCAGCACCTGGTCGTCGCAGACCAGGACCCGGATCGGCGCACTCATGCCCGGTCGCCCACCGGGGCGCGTGCGGGGATGCGCGCGTGCACGGTGAAGCCCCCGCCCTCGTGCGGGCCCGCGGTGAAGTCACCGCCCAGGACCTCGACGCGTTCGCGCAGGCCGACCAGGCCCCGCCCGCTCCCTCCGGGGGAGACGCCCGGGGGCCCGGCGTGGTCGGTGCTGACGTTCACGGTGATCTCCTCGGGGCGGTGGCGCACCCGCACGGTGGTGGGGCTGCCGTGCGCGTACTTGAGGGCGTTGGTCAGGGCCTCCTGCACGACGCGGTGCGCGACGAGGTCGGCGCTGCCGCGCGAGGCGGCCGGGGTGCCCTCCTCGCTGAACTCCACCGGCTGTCCGGCCCGGCGCGTCTGCTCCACCACGGTGAGCAGCCCCTCGTCGGAGGCGGGAGTGGAGTGGTCGGGGTTGAGCAGGTCGAGCAGGTGGCGCAGGTCGGTGATGGCCCGCCTGCCGGTGTCGGTGACCGCGGTCAGGGTCTGGTCGAGCCGCTCGGGCGCGGAGGTCAGGTAGCGCGCCGCCTCGGCCTGCACGACCATCGCGGTCACGTGGTGGGTCACGACGTCGTGGAGTTCTCTGGCGATGCGGGTGCGTTCGGCGGTGCGGGTGGCCTCGGCGACGAGGCGGCGGCGTTCGGCCTCGGCGATGCGGGTGGAGCGCAGCCACGCCCCGATCCCCCAGGCCAGGGCCAGCGCCGCGTAGAACGTCACGTAACCGGCCGGGGTCTCGCCCGCCCCGACCCGGTCCACCGCGACCGCCAGCACCACGTAGGCCGCCGAGAGCACCAGCATGGCGGTGCGCCGGTACCGGTGGAGGTGGGCGCCCGTGCTCACCAGCGCGATGGGCAGCGCGGTGCCCGCGAACAGGTGGTAGCCGTGCAGTTGGTCGAGGGCGAAGCCGCTCGCCACCAGGGCCAGGGCCAGGACCGGCCACCGCCTCCGCCCGGCCAGGGGCAGGCTCTGGAGGGCGGCCGCGACCAGGCCCAGGGAGTCGAGGGGCCGATCCGCCACGCCGCCGAACTCGGTCCCCTGTCCGTGCAGTGACGGGATGAGCGACGCGACCAGGAGCAGCAGTCCCAGGGGCAGGTCCCGGAGGGTGACGTCGAGCCGCTGCCACAGGTGGGGGAGCCGCCGGAGACTGGTCACTGGGGAAGTGTAACGGTGGCGGCGGGTCGCTCGACGCGCCTGCGGACGGGGAGGAGCGCGGCCGCGGCGACGGCCGGGAACTGCCGGTGAGGTCTCATGGGATTCCTTCGTCGGAGCGGCGCGGCCGGGGCGCCGCGACTGGGGGAAACGCTACGGACCGGGGCTGCGCGGGGTCGTCACCGCGGGGTGGACACCTGTGCGTAGCTCGCACGGGGGACACGGGGCCGTGTGGCGGACCGTCACCGGCCGCCTCCGGTGCGCGACCTGCGCGCCGTCCGTGGCGGACCGCGGTTCCCGGGGTGGCGGCGGGGCGCGCCCCAACGCCCCAGGGCACGGTCGCGCCGCCCGGTCTGGGACGCGTCGGCGCAGCTGAACGGGCACCGCCCCCCTCGCGGGGACGGGGTGTGGAGCCCGGTGCGTACGAACGGGTGCCGCCCGGCTCGGCGGCGGGTCCCGTCCCCCGGGCGAGCCACATCCAGGTGTCCACCGTGTGGTGACGACCCGGGCACCGCCGCGCCCGTAGGTTCTTCCCAGCCACGGAAGTTCCGGTTCGCCGGGGCAGGGCCGACGCCCTCTCCCCCGGCACCGTGGCACCACCCGCCGATCCCCGTCACGATTCCCTCTCTGGAGGCCCCGATGCCGCACACCATCCGGACGACCGCCCTGACCGCACTGTGCCTGGCCGTGGCCGGAACGGGCCTCGTCGGCTGCTCCGACGTGCGGTCCGGCCTGGAGGACGTGGGTGCCGGACTGGAGTCGGCCGCGGAGGACGTGATGACCGACGGGAGGCTGTTCACCGGGACCAAGACGCTCGACGTCGAGGGCGGTTCCCTGAACGTCTCCTGTTCCGGCGCTCCGGCCGACGAACGGCCGGTCATCGTCCTCATGGCCGGGATGGGCGACGGGCTGGACACCATGGCCGACCTCCAGCAGACCCTGAGCGACGGGGACCGGGTCTGCTCCTACGACCGGTTCGGCGAGGGCGGGAGCGACCAGCCGCCCGGCCCCCAGAGCATCGCCGACGTCGGGCAGACCCTGACCGCCGTCCTGGACGACGTCGCCGGTGACGACCCGGTCGTCCTGGTCGGCCACTCGCTGGGCGGACTGATCGCCGCCCGCTACGCCCCCGACCACCAGGACCGGGTCAGGGGCCTGGTGCTGCTGGACGCCACTTCCCCGACGATGCTCGACGACATCACCGAGGTGATCCCCGAGTCGGCCACCGGCCCGGGCGCCGAGGTGCGCGCGCAGAACCTCGCGATGTTCCAGGGCGAGAACCCCGAGAGCATCGTCATCGACAGCGACGCGGAGGTCCGCTCCGCCGGGGACATCCCGACCGAGGTCATCCAGCACGGGGTCCAGTACCTCGGCGAGATCCCCGAGTACGGCGCCGAACTGGAGCGCGTGTGGACCGAGGGCCAGGAGCAGTGGCTCCAGGTCTCCGGCGACAGCCGGCTCAGCACCGCCGAGGAGAGCGGCCACCACATCCACGTGGACCAGCCCGAGCTGGCCGTCGAGGCCGTCCGGCGCGTCACCGACCAGGCCGCCGCCTGAGGCACGGGTCCGGCGCGGGGATCGGCGGGCGTGGCGCACCGGGCCGCGGGGCATCCCCAGGAGCAACGCGGGCCGCGCCGGTTCCGGTGGTCCTGGGAGCACCAGGAGTTCCGGAAGGCCCCGCGAACTCCGGGGACCGGGGAGGCGCACCTGGACGGTGGGCGCCTCCCCGGAGTCGTGTCCGGATCCTCAGACGGGTCCCTCACGCAGGCCCGAGGTGATCCGGTGGTAGAGGCCGCCGGAGGTCAGGCCGCCGTCGACGACCAGTTCGGTCCCCGTCACGTACCGGGAGGCCTCCGACAGCAGGAACAGCACCACGTCGGCGACCTCCCCGGGTTCGGCCACCCGGCCCGCGGGCACCGAGCGCAGGCTCTCCTCGACGAAGTCGTCGGTCCCCGAACGCAGCAGCGGGGTGTCCACCAGTCCGGGGTGCAGGGAGTTCACCCGCACTCCCCAGGGCGCGAACTCCAGCGCGCCCACCTTGCTCAGGCCGCGCACGCCCCACTTGCTCGCGCCGTAGGAGGCGGAGAAGTAGCCGGTCATCCCGGCGATGGAGGACACGTTGACCACCGACGCCGACCCTGACTGGCGCAGCAGCGGGGCCATGGACCGCATTCCGTAGAACACGCTGGACAGGTTGACGTCGAGCACGCGGCGCCAGTCCTCGTCCGTGGTGTCGGCGATCCCGAAGCGGTGGCTGACCCCGGCGTTGTTGACCAGCCCGTCCAGCCGTCCGCCGTCCTCCTCCGCGATCCGGTCGCGCAGGCGCGCCCAGTCGTCCGGGTCGGCGGCGTCCAGGCGGGCGAACCGCGCCGTCGCGCCCAGCTCACCGATCTGGCGGGCCGTGTCCTCGCCCCGCTCCGCGTCCAGGTCGGCCACCCAGACCCGGGCGCCCTCGCGTCCCAGTGCCAGGGCCTCGGCCCTGCCCATGCCGCCCGAGGCGCCCGTCACCAGGACGACGCGTCCGGCCAGTCCGTGTCCGGCTCCGCCGCTCGTCGCGTCCGCTGTCCGCACGTGCCTTCTCCTCTCAGTCGATCGGCAGTTCGGTGCCGCGGGTCTCGGTGACGAACAGGACGGCCACCAGCGTCACCAGGGCGGTGAGGACGAAGTAGCCCGCGGGTGCCAGCGGCTGGCCGGTGGCGCTGATCAGCCAGGTCGCGATGAAGGGCGCGGTGCCGCCCAGGAGCGTGTTGGTGACGTTGTTGCCGAGCGCGATCCCGCTGTAGCGGGTGGAGGCGCCCAGCATCTCGGCGTAGGTGACGAACGAGGCGCCGTTGACGACCGAGACGCACACGAACAGCACCGTCTGGCCCACGATCGCGGCCCAGGCCGGGCCGGCGGACATCATCATGAACATCGGGAAGCCCAGGAGCGCGGCCCCGACGCTGCCGATGAGGATGACCTTCTTGCGGCCGATGGTGTCGGCCAGGTAGCCCGAGAGGGGCAGCGTCGCGGCGCCGACGACCATGGCGACCGAGGTCGAGGCGAAGGCCAGCTGGGCGGAGTGCCCGGCCGTGGTCTGGAGGTAGGTGGCCGCGTACACCGAGACGATGTAGTAGCCGCCGGTGATCACCGCGCCCAGGCCGATGATCTTGAGCACGGACCGCCAGTTGGTGACCAGCAGGGTCCGGATCGGCATGCGCTCGGTCTCGCCCTGGTCCGCCAGCTGCTTGAACTGCGGGGTGTCGTCCAGGTGGCTGCGGATGTAGAGGCCGATGACGCCGATGGGCAGGCTGAGCAGGAACGGCAGGCGCCACGCCCAGTCCAGCATCTGCTGCTCGGTGAAGACCGTGGTGAAGGTGAGCGCCACCAGCGAGGCGAACAGCGAGCCGAAGTAGGTGCCCGAGTTGACCAGGGAGGTCTGGGTGGCCCGCCAGCGGGCCGGGGCGGACTCGGCCACGAAGGCGTTGGCCCCGCCGAGTTCGCCGCCCGCGGCGAAGCCCTGGACGCAGCGGCACAGCACCAGCAGGACGGTCGCCCAGACGCCGAGCGTGTAGTAGTTGGGCAGCACGCCGATGGCGGCGGTGGCCAGGACCATCAGCAGGATGGTCCAGGACAGGGCCCGCTTGCGCCCGTAGCGGTCCCCGATGTGGCCGAAGAGGATGCCGCCGGGCACGCGCATGAAGAACGCGACGGCGAAGGCGGCGAACGTGCCCAGCAGGGCCGCCGTCGGGTCCTCGGAGACGAAGAAGAGCATCGCCACGAACGTGGCCATGTAGCCGTAGATGCCGAAGTCGTAGTACTCGACGACGGTGCCGATGACCGCCGCGCGGATGACCTTCATCCGCGACTGGAAGCCCGCCTCCGGTGCCGGTGCGGGCTCGGACGCCGACTGCTGGTGGAGTGACATGCTGCCTCCCTGGGGAGAGGGTCGGATCGGTGTGTGCACCGCCCGATCCCGTGGTTGTGGGGGATGACGGGGGCCGGGGCGTGTCCGGAGGACAGGGCCTATCTGCGCGCCGCCGCTCCCCGCCCGGCGATGCGGCCCATGGTGAGGGCGTTGGCGACCGCGTTGCCGCCGCCGACGTAGCGGGGGCCGAGGACCCCGGCGCCCGCCTCGCCCGCGGCGAAGAGCCCGGGGACCGCGGTGCCGGTGCGGTCGCGCACGGCGGCGGAGGAGTCGATCTCCAGACCGGCGTGCGTGCAGACGATCTCGGCCGGGAGCACGCGGGCCGCGTGGTAGGGGGCGGTGTCCAGGGGCTCGGGGTCGGCCTCCGCCCCCTTCGCGCGCAGGGTCAGGTGGCGCAGGAAGTCCGGATCCTCGCCGTTCGGCAGCTGGGAGTTCCAGGTCCGCACCGTGGTGAGCAGCGCCGCCTCGGGCACCCCCATGAGGGCGGCCAGTTCCTCCAGGGTGTCGGCGCGCAGGGTGCGGCCCGCGTCGGCCTCCTCGGTGACGCGTTCGGGCGTCCAGTCCGCGTACCCGGCGGGCAGCGAGGCCCGGGCCCGGTCGTCGAACACGCACCACGCGGAGCCGCCTTGGGCGTCGATGATGCCGGTGGAGACGGCGTAGGAGGCGTCCTCGTCCATGAAGCGGCGTCCGGCCCCGTTGACGTACACGCGCGAGAGCGGCGGGAACCCCGACTGCCAGTGGTGCTGGCGCTGGAAGTAGGCGGTGGGCATCCGCAGCCCCCAGCCCGCGCCGGTGACGGAGGCCTCCACCTGCTCGGCGAAGCGCAGGTGGTCGCCCCGGCTGCCGGGCGCGGCCACGACGAACGCGTGCTCGCCCGCCTCCAGGGCGTCCGGGTAGTACTCCTTGAGCAGTTCGGGGTCCTGTGCCAGGCCGCCGGTGGCGACCACCACGGCGTTCGCGCGGACGGTGACCCCGTCGGCGACGACGCCGCGCACCCGGCCGTCCTCGAACAGCAGGCGCCGCACCCGGGTGTTGAGCACGGTCTCGACCCCGAGGCGGCGGCAGGCCGCGGCGAGCACCTGGACCAGGCCGAGCCCCTGGTCGGCGGGGACGTGGGCGCGCCAGACGTCCTCGACCCCGGCCCGGGTCAGGCCGGGCATGTGCGCGTTGGTGGAGGTCCGGGCCGGGAACCCGGCGCCCAGCCCGATGAGCCACTCCAGGGTGGGCCCGGCGTTCTCGCAGAAGGCGCGGACCAGCCCGGGTTCGAGCATCCACTGGTTGAGGTCCATGTAGTGCTGGTAGAAGCGCTCGGCGCTGTCCTCCACGCCCGCGCCGCGCTGGACGCTGGTCGCGGCGGCGGTGAAGAGCCCCGCCGAGAGCTGGGTGGAGCCGCCCAGCTCGGACTCGGACTCGAACAGCAGGACGCGCGCGCCCTCCTCGGCGGCGGTGGCGGCCGCGGCGAGCCCGGCCCCTCCCCCGCCGATGACGACGACGTCGGCGGTCTCCTCGTCGTCGTGGTCGTGCTGGCCGGCGTGCTCAGACATGGCGGGAACCCCCGTCGACGGCGATGCTGTGCCCGGTCACGTAGCGGCTGCTGTCGGAGAGCAGGAAGAGCAGGACGCCGACGACCTCCTCGGGGGAGCCGACCCGGTGCAGCGGCACGTTGTCCAGGGCGGCGGCCAGGGCCTCGGGGTCGTCCTGGAGCCAGCGCGTCATCTCGGTGTCGATGAAGCCGGGGGCGATGGAGTTGACGCGCAGCCCCCTGTCGCCCAGTTCGACGGCGAGGGACTCGGTCAGGTGGGCGACGGCGGCCTTGGACGCGCAGTAGGCGGCGCGGCCCCGGCGCACGCGCACCGCCGACACCGAGGACATGTTGACGATGACGCCGCCGGGCCGCATGTGGCGGGCGGCTGCCTGGGCGCCGTGCAGGACGCCCTGGACGTTGACGTCGAGGACGGTGGACATCTGCTCGGCGGTGATCTCGCCGACGGGGGCGTGGGGGAAGACCCCGGCGTTGTTAACCCAGTAGTCGAGGGAGCCGAACTCGTCGGCGGCGGCGCGGGCGAGGTCGTCGTGCTGCTCGGGCACGACCACGTCGACGCGGCGGGGCGCGACCCGGCCGGGCCGCTCGCTCAGGGCGCCGTCGGCCAGTTCGCGGTTGATCCCGTCGGCGACCCGCTTCATGTCGACGTCGTTGATGTCGGCCGCGACGACGTTGACGCCGCGGGTGGCCAGGGCGGCGGCGAAGCTGCGGCCCATGCCGCGCGCCGCCCCGGTGACGACCGCGGTGCGGCCGGCCATCTCGGGGTGGACGGCCTCCATCACGCGGTGGACGACGCGGGCGGGGCCGGTTCCCTCGTGCTGGGTCATGGTGTGCGGCCTTTCCTTGGGTGGAACGGGACCGGGGTGGTGGGTCCGGGTCTGGTGGGGACGGGTGCGGTGGAGCCGGTCGTGGCGCGGCCGGGTCGGGGCGGGCGCGGCCGGGGTTCAGGCGGTGTCGTCGCGCCGGACGTCCCGGCGCGCGATGCGCCAGTCCTGCCCGTCGCGGACCAGCCGGTCGCTGACGGTGGTGAGCCTCAGGATCGTGGTGTCGCCCGTCACACGGGTGCCGATGACCTGAAGATAGGCGCTGACCTGCGCCTGTGTGGCGTCCGCGGACTCCACGAAGAGGTTGGTGACCACGTGGCGGCGCACCTCGCCCGCCTCCCGGGCCGCGTGCGCGAAGTCCTCGGCGAAGGCCCGCAGGCGGTCGCGCCCCGCGACCGGCGCGGGATAGGTCGGCGAGTGGAACTCGCCGTCGGGGGTGAAGGTCCGGGCCCAGGCGTCGGCGTGGCCGCCGTCGATCAGGTGGGACTGACGCGCGTAGAGCTGCTGGATGCCGGTGACCAGCGAACCGTCCATGACCCCCCTCTCCATGTGTGCGATAATCGCACTAGGCGTGCAATTAAGGCTTAACGTATGTGTCACGCGTCACCTGCGTCAAGAGGCGGGAGGTGTATCTTCGCGATGCGAGAGGAGCCAGATGCCCGAGACACCGGCCGACAGGCCCAACACCCGGACGTCCAAGACCCTGCACAACGGGATCGAGGTGTTGGAGCTGCTCAGCCGCAGTCCGCACGGACTGTCGCTCACCGAGATCGCCGAGGGGGTGGGGGTGCACCGCACGGTCGCCCACCGGCTGGTGCGCACGCTGGAGGAGCACCGGCTGTGCAAACGCGGCCCCTTCAAGCGCATCACCCTGGGGCCGGGACTGGTCGCGCTGGCCGAGTCGGTGGAGGCGGACCTGCGCCAGGTCGCCGGTCCGGTCCTGGCCGAGCTGGCCGAGTCGCAGGGGGCCACCGCGCACCTCGTCGTTCCCGAGGGTGAGGACGAGGCTCGCGCCCTGATGGTGGTGGAACCGCGCAGGGCCACGGCCCACATCGCCTTCCGGACCGGGCGGGTCGACCCCGTCGACAAGGGGTCGGCCGGGCTGGCGCTGCTCGCGGCCATGCCGCCCCGGCCCGGGGAGCGCGAGGAGGTCGCCCTGGCCCGCGAGCGGGGCTACGCCGTCTCCCACGCCGAGGTGACCAACGCGGTGACCGGGGTGTCGGCGGCGGTGGTCGGGACGCGTTCCGAGCCGGTGGCCAGCGTCGGCATCTCGGTCCTGGAGCTGGACGACCCCGCCCCCTTCGGCGCCGCCGTGCGGGAGGCGGCCCGCCGGATCGCCGGGATGGTGCACCTGCCCTGAGCCCGTGCCGTGCGGGACCGGCACGGGCACCCCGCTGACAACCTCCCCGGGCCGCTCCGGCGTGTGTTCCCGCCCCGCGCCCGGGTCCGCTCCGGCGTGGGCCGTGTCGGGACCGGGCCCCGTGCCGTTTACGCGTTTCCCCCACGGGTAGCGGCGTTCACGCGTTTCGGCCACACGGAAAGGGGTGGTGTCGGTGCCGTCCAGGGACAGGATCGCCGAACCATGGGGGTCGCGCACCCCGTACGGGCCCGGCCAGGAATGGCCGACCAGAGTGGACAGCCACCTGGCCGAGGGGGTGGGCCCCGACCAGGTGGACCGCTGGGTGCGGTCCGCGTCGATCCTGCACTCCAACGGCGACGCGCTCGACATCGCGGTCAAGGACGACCGGATCGTGGGAGTGCGGGGCCGCGAGGGCGACCGGGTCAACCACGGGCGCCTGGGCCCCAAGGACCTCTACGGGTGGCAGGCCAACCACTCGCCCGACCGGCTCACCCGGCCCCTGGTGCGCCGAGGCGGCGAACTGGTCGAGACCGACTGGGACACCGCGATGGACCTGGTCGTGCGGCGCAGCAGGGAACTGCTCGACGAACAGGGTCCCAGCGCGATCGGCTTCTACACCAGCGGACAGCTCTTCCTGGAGGAGTACTACACGCTCGCCGCCATCGGGCACGGCGCCATCGGCACCAACCACATGGACGGCAACACCCGGCTGTGCACGGCCACCGCGGCCGCCGCGCTCAAGGAGTCGTTCGGCTGCGACGGACAGCCCGGCTCCTACGCCGACATCGACCACGCCGACGTCATCGCCCTCTACGGCCACAACATGGCCGAGACGCAGACCGTGCTGTGGACGCGCGTGCTCGACCGGCTGGCCGGGCCCAACCCGCCCCGGCTCCTGTGCGTGGACCCCCGCCCGACCCCGGTGGCGCGGGAGGCCGCGCTGCACCTGGCGCCGCTGCCGGGGACCAACGTCGCGCTGATGAACGGCATCCTGCACGAGATCATCCGGCGGGACATGGTCGACCACGACTACGTCGAGGCCCACACGGTCGGCTACGACTCCCTGGTCGCGGAGGTCGAGGCGTACCCGCCCGAGCGCGCCGCCGGGATCTGCGGGGTCCCCGCGGAGCGGATCCGCGAGGCCGCCGTGCTCCTGGGCGGCGCCGAGCGGCTGATGTCGACCGTGCTCCAGGGCTTCTACCAGTCGCACCAGGCGACAGCCGCGTCCGTGCAGGTCAACAACATCCACCTGATCCGCGGCATGCTCGGCAGGCCGGGCGCGGGCGTCCTCCAGATGAACGGGCAGCCCACGGCGGAGAACACGCGCGAGTGCGGCGCCGACGGCGACCTCACGGGCTTTCGCAACTGGAGCAACGACGACCACATCAGCGACCTCGCGGCGGTGTGGAACCTCGATCCGATGCGGATCCCGCACTACGCGCCGCCCACCCACGCGATGCAGATCATGCGGTACGCCGAGAAGGGGTCGATCCGGTTCCTGTGGGTCAGCGCCACCAACCCGGCGGTGTCGCTGCCCGAGCTGGCGCGGATCCGCTCGGTGCTCGCCCGGGAGGGGCTGTTCCTGGTGGTGCAGGACATCTTCCTGACCGAGACGGCCGAACTCGCCGACGTGGTGCTGCCCGCCGCGACCTGGGGCGAGAAGACGGGCACGTTCACCAACACCGACCGCACCGTCCACCTGTCCGACAAGGCCGTCGACCCGCCAGGTGAGGCCCGGTCGGACCTGGACATCTTCCTGGACTACGCCCGGCGGATGGACTTCCGCGACAACGACGGTGCGCCGTTCCCGCAGTGGCACGACCCCGAGTCCGCCTTCGAGGCGTGGAAGGAGGCCACCGCCGGACGGCCGTGCGACTACACCGGCCTCACCTACGACAGGCTGCGCGGCGACAGCGGCGTGCAGTGGCCCTGCAACGACCAGAACCCGGACGGCACCGAGCGCCTCTACGCCGACGGCCGGTTCTGGGCGGCGCCCGACCAGTGCGAGAGCTACGGCCGCGACCTGGTCACCGGGGCGCCGCTGGAGCCTGCCGAGTACAAGGCGATGAACCCCGAGGGCAGGGCGATCATCAAGGCCGCCGAGTACCTGCCTCCGCACGAGGAGCCGAGCGGGGAGTACCCCTTCGCCCTCATCACCGGCCGCACGCTCTACCACTTCCACACGCGCACCAAGACCGGGCGCTCACCGCAGCTGCAACAGGCGGCCCCCGAGGTCTGGGTGGAGGTCTCGCCCTCCGACGCCCGGGAGGCCGGGATCTCCGAGGGCGATCCCGTCGAGGTGACCTCGCCCCGCGGGGTGATCCGGGCACGGGCGCGGATCAACGGCATCCGCCCCGGGGTGCTGTTCGTCCCGTTCCACTACGGCTACTGGGACAGACACGCCGACGGGGGCTCCCTCGACCGCGACCGGGCGGCCAACGAGACGACCGTCACCGACTGGGATCCGGTGTCCAAGCAGCCCCTGTTCAAGACCGCGGCGGCCCGGCTGCGGCTCCTGGGGCCCGGAGACGGCTCGCCCGCGCCCGCGCCGACGACGACCGCGTCCCGGCCGGTCGGCACCGGGGTGCCCGAGACCGTGGGCGGCCCCGACGCCGCCTCCGAGGAACACGTCACCGGAGGTGGACGATGAGGATCACCGTGGCCCTGCGCGAACTGTACGACGCCGAGAGCGCCCTGGCCGGGGAGCTGCTCAGGATCGCCGACCGGCACGAGAAGGAGCAGGAGATCCACCACGTGGCCAGGGACCTGGTCCGCTGGTCGCGCGACCACGTGCGGGAGATCGCCGAGGCCGGTGCCCGCTACGGCCTGGACCTCGGGGAGCCGGAGCTGGAGAACCCGGACCCGCCAACCGAGGAGGCGGGCGAGCTGCCGGGCGACGACTCCGACCCCGACCTGCTGCTCCTGGCGGACCTGCGTCGGCTGTACCGCATGGCGGCGGGCGTGTCGCTGGACTGGGACCTGCTCGGGCAGGGCGCGCAGGTGACCGCGGACGCCGGGTTGCTGGCGCTCACCAAGCGGTGCCACCCGCAGTCACTGCGGCAGATGAGCTGGGCCGACGCGATGCTCAAGACGGTCTCGCCGCAGATCCTGGTCACCTGAGGGCCGGGCTCACCGCCCCGCGAGGTCGGCCAGGACCGCGGCGGCGGCGCGCTCCCCGCTGACCAGGGCCCCCTGGAGCGAGGGTGTGTCGCGGTGGTCGCCCGCGACGTAGAGGCCCTCCTCCAGGCGGACCGCACGGCGCAGGTCGCCCAGGGGCGGCGGCGCCGCGGGCAGGGCGTCGGGCACGTGCACCGTCTCCAGGTGTTCCCAGTCCCCGTCGTGCGCGCCCAGGATCCCGGCGGCCTCGGCGCGCACCTCGGCCTCCGGGGGCTGGTGGGGGCCCGCCGTGGAGGAGGCGATCAGCGCCCGGCCGGGAGGTGCGTAGGACGGGGCGGTGGCCGTCAGCACCATGACGCTGGTCAGCCTGGTCCCGATGCGCCGGGAGCGCCCGTCAACGTGCAGGAGCGGGTCGTCCTCCGGTCCTGCGGGACGGGAGTGGTAGTAGGTGGTGGCGGGGTTGAGCACCGGCGCGGGCAGCGAGGGCAGGAGCTTGGGCACCGCGCCCGGGCCGACCGCGACCACGGCGGCGCGGGCCCGCACGGTTCCCGCCTCGGTGCGCACCAGCCCCGGCTCCACCTCGTGCGCGGCCGTCCCCAGCAGGAACCGCGCGCTCCCGGCGCGCGCCGCGAGCTGGTCGGAGACGGCCTGGATCCCCGCCTCGGGGACGGTCAGCCGCCCCCGCGCGAAGCTGCGCCAGACCAGGTCGTTGACCCTGCTGGACGTGCTCAGGGACTCGTCGAGGAAGACGCCGGCCAGGAAGGGGCGTACCAGGGTGTTCACGGCCCGTTTGCCCAGGCCGAGGCGGCGCAGCGCGGTGAGGGTGTCGGTCTCGGGCCGGGCCTTGATCCGGTCGGCCGGTTCCAGGGCGTCCGCGGCCACGGCGCGCAGCAGGCGGAAGAGGTCGGAGGGGCGTACGAGCGAGCCTGACAGCAGGGACAGCGACGACAGGGCCCCGGAGGGCGAGGGGTGCAGCCGCAGCAGCCCCCGGTCGGTGCGCACGGCCATCCCCTTGGGGAAGGACCGAAGGCGCAGGGCGTCCAGGTCCAGGCGGCGGCGGACGGCCGGGTAGGCGGTGTTGAGGATCTGGAAGCCGCGGTCGAGCACGTAGCCGTCCCGCACGTCGCTGCGGACGCGTCCCCCCACGGACTCCCCGGCCTCCACGACGGTCACGTCGAGCCCGGCGGCGGCGAGGTCGGCGGCGGCGACCAGCCCGGCCATGCCCGCCCCCACGACCACGGCGTCGCAGCGCTGCGGCAGATCAGTCATGGCGCCAGGTTAGGACAGCCGCCCGTGTCCGCCCCGGACGCGGACCGGCGAGCCGCGGGCGGCGCCGGCCAGGGCTCCGTTCCGCTCGCCCGAGGGGTCCCACCGGGGAGCCGGAGGGAGTGCGGGGCCGGAGGGAGTGCGGTAGCCGCAGGGAGTGTGGGGACCGGAGGGTTCACAGGGGTTCGGGTGTCTCAGAGGAGTTCCTGCTTCCGGCTCCGTCCCTGTTCGGGAGCGCGTGTGTGCACGAAAAGCCGTTTCGGCGACGAGGCCTCCTCCCTTACGGTCCACCATCACCGTCCGTAACCCCCGAGGACGGGTCGGCTGCTTTTCACGGCCGGACACGCTGGGTAACCACATGGCGTCTCCTTGTCCTCGCAGCTCAGGCGGCTTCCATGTCCCACGGCCACGACATTCCTCCCCTGACCACCATCGCCCCCTCCGACAAGCGCTACCCCGCGCTCAACCGGGGGTTCAACCAGCGCTGGATCGCCCGGCCCGACTACGTCCGGCTGGTGGGCTCGCCCGAGGGCGCGGCCCGCGCCCTGTCCGAGGCGGTCAACCAGACCACGGCCCGGCCGGACCGCACACGGATCACCGTGCGCTCCGGCGGCCACTGCTACGAGGACTTCGTCTGCGGCGACGACGTCCGCGTGATCCTGGACGTCAGCCCCATGTGCGGGATCTACCGCGATCCCGTGCTGGAGGCGTACTGCGTGGAGGCGGGCGCCACCAACTGGCACGCCTACAGCCACCTGTACCCGCTCAGCGGCAGGGCCCTGCCGGGCGGCTCCTGCTACTCGGTGGGGATGGGCGGGCACATCACCGGCGGAGGTTACGGCCTGCTCTCCCGCCAGTACGGGCTCACCGTGGACTACCTGTACGCGGTGGAGGTGGCGGTGGTGCGGCCCGACCGCTCGGTCGAGCTGGTCGTGGCCACGCGGGACGATCCCGATCCCGACCGCCGCGAGCTGCTGTGGGCGCACACCGGGGGCGGAGGCGGGAACTTCGGGGTCGTCACCCGGTTCTGGTTCCGCGACCTGCCCGAGCCCCCGTCGAACGTGCTGCTCAGCGGCCTTTCGTGGAAGTGGTCCGACTTCACCAAGGAGGACTTCGCCGCCCTGGTCACGGCGTACGGCGAGTACTTCCGCGACCACCAGGACCCGGACGAGGCGTCCGGCAGGCTCTTCGCGATGCTCAAGCTCAACCATGTCAGCAACGGGGAGATCGGCCTCGTCGCCCAGGTCGACGCCGACGACCCCGAGGGCGGGCGGGCCATGGAGGAGTTCCTGGAGGCCGTGGACGGGGGGATCGCGCCGCGTTCGGGGCAGATGACGGCGCCCATGGGGGAGCACCCCCCGGTCCAGGGCATGCAGACCCCCCGGAGGCTGCCCTGGCTGACGGCCACCCAGGTGCTCAACGGCTCCGGCGAGAACCAGTGCGGCAAGTACAAGTCGGCCTACCTGCGCAGGCCCTTCAGCCCGGCGCAGATCGAGGCCATGTGGGCCTACCTGGGCAAGGAGCACTACACGGACTACGTCAACAAGGAGGCCCTGATCCAGGTCGACTCCTACGGCGGGGCCGTCAACCAGCCGCCGGTGGACACCGCCGTGCCCCAGCGCGACTCCGTGCTCAAGGTGCAGTACCAGGTCTACTGGAAGCGCACCGAGCCGGAGTCCGACGTGGCCCGGCACGTGGCGTGGATCCGCGACACCTACCGCAAGACGTTCGCCTCCACCGGCGGGGTTCCCGTGGTCGGCGACGCCACCGACGGGTGCTACGTCAACTACCCGGACGTCGACCTCGGCGACCCGGCCTGGAACACCTCGAAGGACCGCTGGTCGAAGCTCTACTACAAGGACTCCTACCCCCGGCTCCAGCGGGTGAAGAAGCGGTGGGACCCGCTCAACGTGTTCCGGCACCGGCAGTCGGTCGAACTCCCCGCGTCGGCGGGCGGTGCAGGTCAGGGCTCCGGATCCTCCTGAACCGGACCGGCGGACGGTTCCGTCTCCTTCGCTCCGGGTGACCGTCAGCCCCGAAAGGGTCGTCGGTCCTCCGAATGTTGGCGAACCAGCGGAACCGGCGGAAACGGCGGCCTCCGACAGCGGCCGGTCGGAGTCCCCGCACGGGGACGACCGCGGCCGGGCACGCCACCCGTGCACGCGGAGGGGCGCACAGCCGGGGCGCACGAAAAGGGCCCGCCGCGTGCCTCTTGGGTTCTAGCGGCGGGCCCCGCCCCGCGGTGTCACCCCGTGCTCGCCACGGGGTGACACCGGTCGTGGATCAGCTGGTCAGCCGATGTAGGTCGGGTACGCGGGCACGGCGACGGGAGCGGGCTCCGGCTGGCCCGGGTCCTCGCACAGCTCGACCTCCGCACCCGGCACCTCGACGGGCGCCTCCGCACCCGGCACCTCGACGGGCGCCTCCGCAACCGGCTTCTCGACGGGCGCCTCCGCAACCGGCTTCTCGACGGGCGCCTCCGCAACCGGCTTCCCGACAGGCGCCTCCGGACCCGGCACCTCGACGGGCAGCGCGGGCTCCGGGGAGGAGGCCGCCGGACACTCGGCCGGGTCGGGGATCGCGGTGGGGTAGTCGGGGGTCTCGGAGGGGGTCACCGGACACTCGGCCGGGTCGGGGATCGCGGTGGGGTACTCGGGGGCCGCGGAGGGGTAGTCAGGGGCCGCGGTGGGGTAGTCGGGAGCCTCGGTGGGGTAGCCGGGAGTCTCGGAGGGGGCCGCCGGACACTCGGCCGGGTCGGGGATCGCGGTGGGGTAGTCGGGGGTCTCGGAGGGGTACTCGGGGATCGCGGAGGGGTAGTCAGGGGCC
>NZ_JAAXPG010000018.1 GCF_012396365.1 Nocardiopsis alborubida
GGCGCCCCGCCAGGGTCCCGCCGTATCCCCCGGAGGCCGCTGTGAGGTCACTTCCGCCATTGCGTTCCCCCTTCCTCTCCGGTGCGTGCGGGCTGCTGCTCGCCCTGACCGCCTGTTCCTCCGGGGCCGGTCCGGCCCCGGACCCGGCCGGCCCGACCATCACCGTGTGGGCCGACGACGAGCGCGCCGTGGCCCTGACCACCTTCGCCGAGGCCTACTCGCGCACGCTGGACGCGCAGGTGGAGGTGATCGTGGTCGACCACGAGGAGCTGCGCGCCAGCTTCCTGAGCACGTACACGAGCGACATGGGTCCCGACGTCGTGGTCGGCCCGCACGACTGGACCGGCGAGCTGGCCGAGGCGGGCGCGATCGTCCCGGTCGGCCTGGGCGCACGGGACGCCGACGCGTTCACACCGGGCGCGCTGGAGGCCGTCACCCACGAGGGGCGCGTGTACGGGATCCCCTACGCCACCGAGAACGTGGCGCTGGTGCGCAACACCGACCTGGCGCCGGACGCCCCCGAGACCTTCGAGGACTTGGTCGAGACGGGGTCGGCGCTGGTGGAGGCGGGCCGGGCCGAGCGTGCGCTGGGCCTCCAGGTCGGCGAGGAGGGCGACGCCTACCACCTGCACCCGCTGTTCACCTCGGCCGGCGGCTACCTGTTCGGCGAGGACGAGGACGGCGATCCCGACCCCTCGGACCTGGGGGTGGCCTCCGCGGAGTCGGTGGAGGCCTTCGAGCGGCTGGCGGAGCTGGGTGAGGCGGGTTCGGGCGTGCTGTCCCGGGAGGTGGACGCGGCGACCGCGTCCGCGCTGTTCACCGAGGGCGCGGTGCCGTTCCACGTCACCGGTCCGTGGAGTGTGCCGGCGGTCAAGGAGGCCGGGGTGCCGTACGCGATCAGCCCGGTCCCGCCCTTCGCCGACGGCGGCCCCGCCCGGCCGCTGATCGGTGTGCAGGCCTTCTTCGTCTCCGCCGGGGCCTCGGACCCGGGGCTGGCGGAGGAGTTCACGGCCGCCTTCATGGCCGATCCGGCGTTCTCGGTGACGCTCTACGACGCCGATCCGCGGGTTCCGGCCCTGGTGGCCGCCCTGGAGGAGGTCGCCGAGCGCGACCCGGACCTGGAGGCGTTCCAGGCCGCCGGGGAGGGCGGTCTGCCGATGCCCGCGATCCCCGAGATGGACGCGGTGTGGGGGCCGTTCGGGCAGGCCGGGGCGGACGTCATCGGCGGCGCCGACCCGGCGTCGGCGCTGGTCGAGGCGGAGGAGCAGATCAGAGCCGGGTTCGAGTAGTCGGAAGCGGCGTGTTCAATGGTGTTACCAAATGGCTGCTCATCACAGGAATGATCAGCGAACGGTCACCGCACCGCTACCCAGCGCACGATGTCACACGCCCGTTTCCGCGGCGTTTCCACATCTTTATGCAGGAGCTCCGCAAAGTCTTTCAAAGCTTGCAAGTTATTGCTAGCGTCACATCACCACGCATGCCCGCGACGGGCCCGGGGCCACCGCCGGAACGCATGCGCGACCTCCTCAGCACGGCCTCCCGGAAGGAAGACAGCATGAGATTTCGCAGCGCACCAGCGGTCACGGGTATCGCGGCGATCGCACTGATGGCGACCGCGTGCAGCGGCGGCGGCACCGACGAGGGCGGGGAGACCGCCGCCGAGGGCAGCCTCGTCATCTGGTCCGACCCCGAGCGCGCCGACGCCATCGAGGCGGCCGCCCAGGAGTTCGCCGAGGCCAACGGCATCGAGGTCGAGGTCCAGGGCCTGACCTTCGGCGACATCCAGGGCGACGTGCTCAACGCCCACCAGGCCGGGAACGCCCCCGACGTCTTCATCGGCGCCCACGACTGGACGGGCAACCTGGTGCGCAACGGCGCCGTGCAGCCCATCGAGCTGCCCCAGGACCGCGCCTCCGGACTGGACGAGACCTCGCTGCAGGCTCTCGACTACGACGGCCAGCTCTTCGGTGTTCCCTACTCCCAGGAGAACATCTTCCTCATGCGCAACACCGACCTGGCGCCGGACGCCCCCGAGACCTTCGAGGAGATGGTCGAGGTCGGCACCGAGCTCAAGGACTCCGGTGAGACCAGCGAGGTCCTGTCCATGGCCGTGGGCCAGGAGGGCGACCCCTACCGGATGAACGCCCTGTTCACCTCCGCGGGCGGCTACCTCTTCGGACAGGACGAGGAGGGCAACTGGGACCCGACCGACCTGGGCGTGGGCACCGACGAGTCCATCGAGGCCATGGAGAAGGTCGCCGAGTACGGCGAGGCCGGGGAGGGCGTGCTGCGCCGCTCCATCACCCTGGAGAACGACGCCTCCCTGTTCTACGAGGGCGATGCCCCCTTCTTCGTCGCGGGCCCGTGGAACGTCGCCGACGCCGACGAGGCGGGCGTCAACTACGAGATCAGCCCCATCCCCGGGTTCGAGGGCGAGGAGCCCGCCAGCCCCTACATCGGCTACCAGGCCTTCTTCGTCACCGAGGGCAGCGCCAACAGCGCCCTGGCCCAGGAGTTCGTGACCAACTACGTCACCGACACCGAGTTCGTCCTCAGCCTCTACGAGGCCGACCCGCGCATGCCGGTGCAGACCGAGGCCCTGGAGAGCGTCTCGGCCGACGACCCCACCATCGCCGCGATCTCCGAGGCGGGCGCCGAGGGCATGCCGATGCCCTCCATTCCCGAGATGGGCGAGACCTGGGAGCCGCTCGGCATCGCCCAGGCCGCCGTCGTCGCCGGTGAGGACGTGCGCGAGGCCATGGAGGCCGCCCACGACACGATCGCCGCGCAGATCGGCGGGTAGCGGTGGCGTCGAAGAAGACAGCGGGTGCCCCCTCCCCGGGGGCGCCCGCCCGCACGCCCCTGCCGGGCGGACGGTTCGCCGGCGGCGGGTCGCTGGGCGGGCAGCTCGTCAAGATCGCCCTGCTGGGCCTGTTCACCGCCCTGGGCGTGTGGGCGGTCCTGCCCCTGTACGTGGCGGGCAACTGGTGGGGCATCGGCCTGGTCGTGGCCGTGGTCGGCCTCGTCTACTGGATCTACCTTTCCAAGCGCACCGTCCCGGCCAAGTACCTGATCCCGGGCGTGCTGTTCCTGACCGCCTTCCAGATCCTGCCGGTGCTCTACACGATGAGCACCTCGGTGACCAACCTCAGCGACGGCCACCGGGGCGACAAGGAACAGGCCATCGCCTCCATCGAGGCCTACTCGGTGAGCAGCCCGGACGGGGCCGAGGAGTACACCCTGACCGTGGCGGTCACCGGCTCGCCCGAGACCGGTGAGCTGGTCTTCCTGCTCACCGGCCCCGAGGGCGACGCCTACGCCGGAACCGAGGAGGGGCTCACCGAGCTCGACGGCGCGACCGTGGAGCCCTCGGGCAAGATCACCGAGGCCTTCGGGTACACGGTCCTGTCCCCCACCCAGGCCAACGCGCGCAGCGAGGAGCTCCAGGCGTTCGCGGTGCCCACCGGCAGCGGCACGGGCATCCGCTCCAGCGGCCTGTCCACCGCCTTCGAGGGGACCGCGACCCGCGCCTACGACGCCGGATGCGACTGCGTCACCGACGCCGAGACCGGCATCGTCTACCACGCGGACAACGAGCGCGGCGCGTTCTACGACGAGAACGGGGAGCGCCTGGCCCAGGGCTGGCAGGTCGGCGTGGGCTTCGACAACTTCGCCCGCTTCCTGTTCAACCCGACCTTCGCGTCGTCGTTCTTCAGCATCCTGGTGTGGAACATCGCCTTCGCCGCCTCCGTCACCTTCCTGGTGTTCGTGGTGGGCCTGGCGATCGCGCTCACCCTGCACGCGCCCGGACTGCGCGGCAGGGTCGTGTACCGGATCCTGGTGGTCCTGCCGTACGCGATGAGCTCGCTGGCGATGTTCCTGCTGTGGCGGGACATGTTCAACACCGACTTCGGCCTGTTCAACCGGGTGCTCGGCCTGGAGGTGGACTGGCTGGGCGACGCGTGGTCGGCCCGGGCCGCGGTGATCCTGGCCAACGTCTGGCTGGGTTACCCGTACATGTTCCTGGTGGCCACGGGAGCCCTCCAGGCCGTCCCGCGCGAGCTGGGCCAGGCGGCGCAGATCGACGGCGCGGGCCCCTGGCAGGCCTTCCGCAACGTCACCCTGCCGCTGCTGATGGTGGCGATGACGCCGATCCTGGTCTCGACGTTCGCGTTCAACTTCAACAACTTCAACGCGGTGTGGCTGATCACCCAGGGCGGCCCCTTCTCCCCGGGGAGCCCGACGGCCGGGGCCACCGACCTGCTCATCACCTACACCTACCGGCTCGCCTTCAACGAGGCCACCGCCCAGTACGGGTACGCGGCGGCGCTGTCGGTGATGATCTTCCTGATCGTGTCGGTGATGTCGGTGGTCAGCCTCAGCAGGAGCAAGGCCCTCAAGGAGGTGGACTGATGGCGGTCGGGACCCCGGGCGCGGTGCGCACGCCCTACCGGCGCGGTACCGGAGTCCGTCTGGGCCTGTGGGCCCGCAGGTACGGATGGCGTCACGTGGTGATGCTGCTGGTCGTGGCGTTCGCGCTCTTCCCGGTGCTGTTCGTGGTGTCGGCGGCGCTCAACCCGCTGGGCACCCTGTCCAGCGCGCAGCTGTGGCCGACCGGGGCCAGCCTGGACAACGCCGTCGACCTGTTCGGCAACACCCCGTTCACGACCTGGTACGCGAACTCGCTGTTCTTCGCCTTCACCAACGCCGCCGTGACGGTGCTGCTGTCGGCGCTGGCCGCGTACGCGTTCAGCCGCATGCGCTTCCGCGGCCGCCGGGTGGGGCTGATCGGGCTCCTGGTGATCCAGATGTTCCCGCAGTTCCTGGCGATCGTGGCGATCTACCTGATGTTCTCCACGATCGGCGAGTACTACCCGTCGATCGGCTTCGACACCCGCTGGGGGCTGCTGCTGGTCTACCTGGGCGGCGCGCTGAGCATCAACACGTGGCTGATGAAGGGCTTCTTCGACACCGTGCCGAAGGAGCTGGACGAGTCCGCGCAGATGGACGGGGCCTCGCACGCGCAGGTCTTCTTCCGGATCATGCTGCCGCTGGTCACGCCGGTGCTGGCGATCGTGGGCCTGCTGGTGTTCATCTCCACCATCAACGAGTTCCTGATGGCGAGCGTGTTCCTGCGCGACACCGACGCCAAGACGCTGGGCCTGGGGCTCTACCAGCTGGTGGCCTCGCAGCGCAACGCGAACTTCGGGATGTTCGCGGTGGGCGCCATCATGCTGTCCCTGCCCACCCTGGCGGTGTTCTGGTTCCTCCAGCGCTACATCACCGAGGGCCTGACCGCGGGAGCGGTCAAGGGTTGAGGAAACGGCACTGAGGAGAACGCGGAGGGGGCGCCCCGGGCCGGGGCGCCCCCTCCGCGTCTGTGCCTTCCACGCGCCCACGAACCCGCACGGGGCCCGAGGGGCGTACCGGGCTCCGCGGGAGGAGCCGAGCCGCCGGCGGGGACCGACCGCCAGGCGTGGGCGGCGACGCTGTGCCCCCGGGCTCGGGGCCCCGGTCCTTGGCGCCCCGGGCCCGTGCGGGCCTGCGGGCACGTGGAGGAGAAGCTACTTCTTCTTCTTGTCCTCGGCGCCGCCGCTGTCGGTGGACAGCGCGGAGATGAAGGCCTCCTGGGGCACCTCGACCCGGCCGACCATCTTCATCCGCTTCTTGCCCTCCTTCTGCTTCTCCAGCAGCTTGCGCTTGCGGCTGATGTCGCCGCCGTAGCACTTGGAGAGCACGTCCTTGCGGATGGCGCGGATGTTCTCGCGGGCGATCACCCGGGCGCCGATGGCGGCCTGGATGGGCACCTCGAACTGCTGCCGGGGGATGAGCTCGCGCAGCTTCTTGGTCATCTCCACGCCGTAGGCGTAGGCCTTGTCCTTGTGCACGATGGCGGAGAAGGCGTCGACCGCCTCGCCCTGGAGCAGGATGTCGACCTTGACCAGGTCGGAGGCCTTCTCCCCGGTGGGCTCGTAGTCCAGAGACGCGTAGCCCTTGGTGCGGGACTTGAGGTGGTCGAAGAAGTCGAAGACGATCTCGGCCAGGGGCAGCGTGTAGCGCATCTCCACGCGGTCCTCGGACAGGTAGTCCATGCCCTGGAGGTCGCCGCGCCGCTCCTGGCACAGCTCCATGATCTGACCGATGTGGTCGGAGGGGCTGAGCACGGTGGCCTTGACCATCGGCTCGTAGATGGAGGCGATCTTCCCGGCGGGGAACTCGCTGGGGTTGGTCACCACGTGCTCGGTGCCGTCCTCCATGTCCACCCGGTAGATGACGTTGGGCGCGGTGGAGATGAGGTCGAGGTTGAACTCGCGCTCCAGGCGGGCCCGGGTGATCTCCAGGTGCAGCAGGCCCAGGAAGCCGCAGCGGAAGCCGAAGCCCAGGGCGGCGGAGGTCTCCGGCTCGAAGGCCAGGGCGGCGTCGTTGAGCTGGAGCTTCTCCAGGGCGTCGCGCAGCACCGGGTAGTCGGTGCCCTCGATCGGGTACAGGCCCGAGAACACCATGGGCTTGGGCTCGCGGTACCCGGACAGCATGTCGGTCGCGGGCCGGTTGAGGGCGGTGATGGTGTCACCGACCTTGGACTGGCGCACGTCCTTGACGCCGGTGATGATGTAGCCGACCTCTCCCACCCCCAGCCCGCCGCACTTGGTGGGCTCGGGCGAGCTGACGCCGATCTCCAGGATCTCGTGCGAGGCGCGGGTGGACATCATCTGGATGCGCTCGCGCGGGCTGAGCTTGCCGTCGATCACCCGGACGTAGGTGACCACGCCGCGGTAGGTGTCGTAGACCGAGTCGAAGATCATCGCGCGGGCCGGGGCGTCGGCGTCGCCGACGGGCTGCGGGATCTGGTTGACGATCTCGTTGAGGAGCTCCTCGACGCCCTCGCCCGTCTTGGCGCTGACCCTGAGCACGTCGGAGGGATCGCAGCCGATGATCCCGGCCAGTTCCTCGGCGTACTTCTCCGGCTGCGCGGCCGGGAGGTCGATCTTGTTGAGCACCGGGATGATGGTGAGGTCGTTCTCCAGGGCCATGTACAGGTTGGCCAGGGTCTGCGCCTCGATGCCCTGCGCGGCGTCCACCAGCAGGACGGCGCCCTCGCAGGCGGCCAGCGAGCGCGAGACCTCGTAGGTGAAGTCGACGTGCCCGGGGGTGTCGATGAGGTCGAGCGTGTAGGTCCGGTCGTCGACGGCGGTGAAGGGGATGCGCACCGCCTGCGACTTGATGGTGATGCCGCGCTCGCGCTCGATGTCCATGCGGTCCAGGTACTGGGCGCGCATCTGGCGGTCCTCGACGACACCGGTGATCTGGAGCATCCGGTCGGCCAGCGTCGACTTGCCATGGTCGATGTGCGCGATGATGCAGAAGTTGCGGATCAGCGCGGGATCGGTCCAGTTCGGCTGTGCCACCGTGCTCCGTTCACAGGTCGGGTCCGGGTCGTGTGCGCCTCGCGGCGGTGTCGCCCCGCCGCGGCGGAGGCCGACGGCGTCGTCCATCATCCCACGGCGGCCGGGTGCCCTCTCTCGGTGACGGCGGCGGACCGTGCGGCAGTATGGGGCGCGGGCGCGGGTCTGGTGTCCAGATTATGTGACCCGGGACCAGGAACGGGCCGTACGGAAGGACGGAAGGGCTGCGCGCGCGGCGCGGCCGGTGAGGGTGGTGGCGGGCGACGTGCGGAAAGGCACCGCGGTCCGGGACGTGGGAGGAGCGGGCGGTTGAAGTGGCTGTTGACACGGTTGCTGGCGGGTGTGGCCGCGATCGCGGTCGTGGTGGCGGGCGCGGGGGCCCTGCTGGCTTTCCAGTTCTCGGGTGAACCGGCGCCGTGGGCGGCCTCACGGGGCGCGGACGCGGCGTGGGTGGGCTCCTGGGAGGACACCGGCTCCCTGGCGCGGGTGCTCGACACCGGCGGGGTGGACACGGTGTACGTGTACGCGGGCGAGATCGACGCCGGGGGCGCGGTCGAACGGGTGGAGGACACCGGTTCCCTGCTGTCCTGGCTGGAGCGGGAGTACCCCGACGTGCGCGCGCTGGCGTGGCTCCGGCACGTGGAGGACGGGTCCTCGCTGCTGCGGGACCGGCTTGACGAGCAGGCCCGCGCGGCGCTCGCCCCGGCGGTGGCCGAGGTGGCCGCGGACGGGTTCGCGGGCGCGCACCTGGAGATCCGCCCGGTGACCGTGAACGACCCGTCGATCCCCACGCTCATGTCGATGGTGCGCGAGGAGCTGGGCGAGGAACCCGTGCTGTCGGTGCAGGCCCACCACGTGGAGCTGGTGCCGGGCGGGCGGGTGCCCTCGTTCGTCATGGAACGCGGGGAGAAGTACTGGTCCAAGGGCTACCTGGACCGGGTGACCGAGCACGCCGACGAGGTGGTGCTGCCGGGCGTGGGCGCGGGGATGCCCGGCGACGCGCTGTACGGCGGGTTCATGGTGCGGCAGGTGACCGAGGCGGTGACGGCCCTGCGCGCGCGTGAGGACGTGACGGTGCGGTTCGGGCTGCCCGCGTACGGCGGTGGCGAGTGGGCCCCGGAGGAGTCGGACGAGTCGGTGGCGACCGCGCTGACGGCCGTCAGGCTGGGCATGACCGAGGCCGAACCGCCGGAGGGGATGACCCTGGGGGTGGCCTTCTACCTGGGGGACGAGGCGTCCGAGGAGGATGTGGCGGCCTACACCGCGGAATGGCTGCTGTCCTGGGAGCCTGAGGTCGATTGAGGTCGTCTGAGGTCCCTGAAGTCTTTTCGGGTCTGTGGGTGAGGCATACTGGAAGTCCGTGTCTCGGACTTCCACATTGGCTTCGGGCCCTGTGGACTCACACACCCTGCGTCGGCGCCCACGCCGGCCTCTCGCGGAACGGCTGCCCGCGAGTTGGGCCGCCTGGTTCGGCCGGCGCGATGACCAAGATCAACTGGAGCACGTTTTCGCATGGCGAACATCAAGTCGCAGAAGAAGCGCATTCGGCAGAACGAGAAGGCTCGTGTCCGCAACCAGGCGGTGCGCTCCTCGCTGAAGACGGCCATCCGCAAGTTCCGTGAGGCTGCCGAGGCCGGGGACGTCGAGAAGGCCACCGTCGCCCAGCGCGCCGCCGCTCGCGCGCTGGACAAGGCCACCAGCAAGGGCGTCATCCACCAGAACCAGGCCGCGAACCGCAAGAGCGCGATCGCCAAGCGCCTGCACTCCCTTCAGGGCGCCTGAGACTGACGACTCGACCCGGCCCGGTGCGTGCGCACCGGGCCGGGTTTTTTCGTGCGCCCGCGGCCGTCGCCCACCACCGTCCGCACAGGTCGCGAGGCCGGGGCGAGAGTTGTCCACAGCCTGGAACCGGCTGCTGACACAGCGCTTCCGGCTTCCTAACGTGGTCCTATGACTACTCAGCGCCGCACCCGGCGCCACTCCCCCGGGACCGACCAACAGGAGCGGCTCCGCGCCCTCACCCTGGACGCCTCACCCGCGGCCCGGCGCCTGCGCGCGCGTATCCCACGCTCACATGCGCGATCCGCGCCGCCGCCCCGCGACGCCCCTCAGATCCCGAGCGCGCCGTACGCGGTGACCGGTACGCACACCCCGTACCGGCCGGAGGCGTCCGGCGGCGCGCCCAGCCCGGAGCGCACCGGCCGCCCCGCGGCCGCGCCCCGTGGGGGTCCGGCCGCCGGCCCCCCGCGGCCGGACACCCCTGAGGACACCGCGGCCTGGTCCCCGCCCCCGGGACACCAGGGCGGGAGGGCCGCGGTGCCCGCACCGCGGCCCTCCGGGGAGGCCCGCGGCGGAAAGGCGGCAGGGCCCGTCAGGCGGGACACCGGGGCGGACGCGGACGAGAGGACCGCCGTGTCCGCCCGCCGTGCTGGCGCACCGGAGGGCGTGTCCGGTCCGGACGCGGGGTCCGACCCGGCCGGGGGACGGCACCGGCGCCCGGAGCGTCCGCCGTCGGGATACGCGGAGTTCGACCCCGAGCCGTCCGGATCGCTCCTGGAGCGGCTGGCCCGGCGGTTGCCGCCCCGGGCGGCGCTGTCCCGCCGGGCGGTGGTCGCCCTGGCCGTGCTGGGCGCCCTGGCCGTCGTGCTGGTGCTTGCGCTGTACCACCGGCCGACCACGGTGCCCGCGCCCGAGATGGTCACTCGTGCAGCGCCCGTGCCCGCGGCCGCGGCGGAGGGCGACAGCGCGCTGACCCCGGCGCAGGACGCGGGGACGGAAACCGGGGAGGCGGACGCAGGAGCGGCCGGGGCCGCGGCGCCGGAGGAGGACCTCGTGGTGCACGTGGGCGGCGAGGTGTCCGACCCCGGGCTGTACACGCTGCCGTCGGGGTCGCGGGTGGCCGACGCCGTGGAGGAGGCCGGCGGCGCGCTGCCCGACGCCGACCTCGACCTGCTCAACCTGGCCCGTCCGCTGGTCGACGGCGAGCAGGTCCTGGTGGGCGTCCCCGCGCCCGCGGGCGCGGGCGTCCCCGGGAGCGGCCCGCAGGGGGCCGGGGGGCTGGTGGACATCAACCGGGCGGACAGGGCCTTGCTGGAGACCCTGCCCGGGGTCGGCGCGGTGATCGCCGACAACATCGTCTCCTACCGCGAGGAGCACGGCCCGTTCCGGAGCGTCGACGACCTGGTCAACGTGGACCGGATCGGTGACAAGACCCTCGCCGATCTCCAACCCCACGTGACGGTGGGGTGAGCGTCGGTGGCGACGTGGCTGGGGACGGACGCCTACGGGCTGGACAGGCCGCCCGACCTGCGCCTGCTGGCGCCCGCGGCGACGGCCTGGCTGGCCGCGCTGGCGGCGCTCGCCGCCCCGCCGTGGGCGGCCTGGTCCCTGGCCGGGGCGGCGGGGGCCGGCGCGGCGGTCGTGCTCCTGGCGGTGGCGCGTCCGCCGCTGGAGGCGGTGGCGCTCACCGCCGCGGCGTCGCTGGCCTGTGTGGCCACGGTGGCGGCGGTGGCCGGTGTCCAGGTGCACCGGGTGGAGCGGAGCGCGGCCCGGGAGGCGGCGGAGCAGGGGCGCGAGGCGGAGTTCGAGGCGGTGGTGACGGCCGATCCGCGTCCGCGGTCGGGGACTCCCCGGCCGGGCAGGGCGGCCTGGGTGGTCGACGCCCGTACCGCGTGGGTGCGGGCCGAGGGGACCAGACGCGGGTCCGCGGCTCCGGTGGTGGTCCTGGCCTCGGGATCGGGCTGGCGCGAACTGCTGCCCGGGCAGACCTTCCGGGCGCGGGGCGTCTTCCTCGGCGCGGAGGACGACCCCCTCACCGCCGCCCTGGTCCTGGTGCGCGGGCCGCCGGAGGAGGTGGGGCGGCCCGGCGGCCTCCAGAGCTTCGCCGGTCTGGTGCGGGAGCGCCTGCGGGAGGCCTCTTCCGGGCTGCCCCGGCCCGAGGACGGGCTCCTCCCGGCATTGATCGTCGGCGACGCGTCCGGAGTACCGCCGGAGACCGCCGAGGACTTCCGGGACACCGGGATGACGCACCTGCTGACCGTCTCGGGGGCCAACCTGGCGGTGCTGACCGGCTTCGTCCTGGCGGCCACCCGGCTGCTGCGGGCGCCCCCGTGGTGCTCGGCGGCGGGCGGCGCGGCGGTGATCTGGGTGTTCGTCCTGGTGTGCCGCCCGGAGCCGAGCGTGGTGCGCGCGGCGTTCATGGGGTCGCTGGGCCTGCTGGCGCTGGCGACAGGGCGCGCCCACGCGGGTCTCGGCGCGCTGGCCGTCACGGTGGTCGGGGTGCTGTTCGTCGCGCCGGGGCTGGCCGCCTCCTTCGGGTTCGCGCTGTCGGTGCTGGCGACCGCGGGCATCCTGCTGCTGGTGCCGCCGTGGACCCGGGCGTGGTCGGAACGCCTGCCGCGTCCGGTGGCGGAGGCGCTGGCGGTGGCTTTGGCCGCGCAGGTGGCGGTCTCGCCCGTGCTGGTCCTGCTCTCGGGCGAGCTGTCGTGGATCGCGGTTCCGGCGAACGTACTGGCCGCCCCGGTGGTCGCGGCGGTGACGGTGACCGGGTCGGCGGTGGCGGCCCTGGCGGTGGTGTGGCCGGGTGCGGCGGCGGTGGCCGCACACCTTCCCGGACTGGGGGTGTCGTGGATCGCGGCGGTGGCGGGGGCGGGCGCGCGGGTCCCGCACGGCGCGCTGGCGTGGCGGTCGGACCTGCTGGGAGGGCTGGTCCTGGCCGCCGTGCTGGCGGTGCTGGTGTTCACGCACGGGCGGTTGCGCCGTGTCGTGGCCGCCGTGCTGGCGGCAGTGCTGCTGCTGGCCCTGGCCGCGCGGTGCGTGCCGGGCGGATGGCCGCCCTCGGGCTGGGCGCTGGTGGCGTGCGACGTGGGGCAGGGCACCGCGTTCGTGCTGTCGGCGGGCCCTGGCTCGGCGGTGGTCGCCGACACCGGCGAGGACCCGGACAGGGTGGACGACTGCCTGGGGCGGCTGGGAGTGCGCGAGGTCCCGCTGCTGGTCCTGAGTCACGACCACGCCGACCACGTGGACGGGACGTCCGGGGTGTTGCGGCACCGGAGGGTGGGGACCGCGTTGGCGCCGCCGGGGTTCGGGGAGAGCGCCACGGGGCGGCTGCTGGCCGGGGCCGGGGTACGTCTGTTGGAGGCCGGACGGGGCCAGCGGCTGCGGGTGGGGCCGTGGCTGCTGCGCGTGCTGTGGCCGGAGCCCGGCTTCACGGGATCGGTGAACGACGCCTCGGTGGTGGTCCGGGCGGACGGGGCGGCGCTGACGGTGCTGCTGACCGGTGACATCGAGGAGGAGGCGCAGAGAAGGCTGCTGGAGGGTCCGGACGCCGACCTGTTGCGGGTGACCGTGCTGGCCGTGCCCCACCACGGGGCGGGGAGCCAGGAACCGGCCTTCCTGGAGGCCACCGACCCGGTGGTGTCGGTGACCTCGGTGGGCGCGGACAACACCTACGGGCATCCGGCGCCGTTCACGTGGAACATCCTGGAGCGGGTGGCGCGGGTGAACCTGCGCACCGACCGGGACGGCGACGTGGCCGTGCTGGACGGCGGCGGTTCCGGGCCCGGACAGGCCGTGGTGCGCGGGCCCGACCCCGCGCGGTAGGGGGCTGTGCCGCGGAAGGGAGCGCGGTGGGAGGCTGCGCGACAGGGGTTGGCGCCGTAGGAGGCACCGCTGTACGGGGCTCACCGGCCACGGGCGGTGCGGGCGACGGGGCGGAAGCGTGCCGCGGACCGCGCGGTGGGTGCCCGGCCGACCGGCGGGGCGCCCGGCTGGTCGGTGTGGCGTGGCATCCTCTGTGTATGCCTGCACCCGCCCTGCTCACGATCATCGTCGGGGACGAGGAACTCCTCGTCGACCGGGCCGTCGCCGCCGTCGTCGCGGCGGTCCGCGAGGCCGACCCCGGCGTGGACGTCCACGACCTGGTGCCCGCCCAGGTGGGGATGTCCACGCTCGTCGAGGTGACCTCGCCCTCGCTGTTCGGCGACCGACGGGTGGTGGTGCTGCGCTCGTCCCAGGATCTGACCAAGGACCTGGCGGCGACCGTCACCGACTACCTCGGGGACCCGGCCGACGACGTCAACCTCGTGCTCACCCACGCGGGCGGCAACAAGGGCAAGGCCCTGCTCCAGGCCGCGGTCAAGGCGGGCGCCCACCGCGTGGACTGCAAGGGGCCCGGCAAGCCCGCCGAGCGGGTGGCCTTCGTCAAGGGCGAGTTCTCCCAGGCCGGGCGCCAGATCACCGCCGACGCCGCTCAGGCGCTGGTGGACGCGGTCGGCAGCGAGCTGCGCGAGATCGCGGCGGCCTGCACCCAGCTGATCGCCGACACCGAAGGCCGGGTGGACGCAGCGGCGGTGGCCCGGTACCACTCCGGCAAGGCGGAGGCCTCGGGGTTCACCGTGGCCGACCGCGCCGTGGAGGGGCGCCTGCCCGAGGCGCTGGAGCAGTTGCGCTGGTCTCTGGCGGTGGGCACCGCCCCGGTGCTCATCAACAGCGCGCTGGCCGGTGCGGTGCGCGGCATCGCCGTGGCCGCCCAGCCGCCGCGCGGCATGTCCGAGGCGGACCTGGCCAAGCGGGCCAAGGTCCCGCCGTGGAAGCTGCGGACCCTGCGTCAGCAGGCGCGGGGGTGGAGCCCGGCGGGGGTCACCCGGGCCATGGCGGTGGTCGCCGAGACCGACGCGCTCATCAAGGGCGCCGGACGCGACCCCGAGTACGCGCTGGAGCGGGCCGTCATCGAGATCGCCCGGGCCCGCGGCACACGCTGAGCGGCGCGACGGAACGGACCGCGTCTGCGGGCCGGCTGCCGGGAGCGGTGGCGGGACGGGCAGCGCCCCCGGAGGGAGCACCGCCTCAGCGGATGGTCCTGCCGCCCTGCCACACGCGCAGGGTGTTGAGGCCCATCGACCAGGCGAAGGCGCCCTCGTGGTCGGCGTCCCACTGGACGAGGTCGGCCAGGCTGCCGGGCGCGAGCACGCCCCGGTCGGTCAGGCCCAGGGCTCGTGCGCTGCCCACCGTGGCGGCGTGCAGGGCCTCGTGCACGGTCATCTCGAACATGGAGATGGCCAGTGAGATCACCAGCGGCATCGACATCGTGCCCGACTGGCCGGGGTTGTGGTCGGTGCCCAGTCCGATGGGCACACCGTGGTCGAGCAGCGCCCGCACCGGCGGGGTGCGGCGCTCGTGCAGCGAGGTCGTCGGGCAGGCCACCACCGGCGTGCGGGTGGCGGCCAGCGCCAGGACGTCCTGCTCGTCGGTCTCGTGCAGCAGGTCCACCGAGGAGCAGCCCATCTCGGCGGCCATGCGCACGGCGCCGTGCCGCGGGCGCGAGCAGGCGTGCAGGGTGGTGCGCAGCCCCGCGGACTGGCCCGCCCCCAGCAGCATGCGGGCGTCCTCGGTGGTGAACTGCTGGTTGTCGCAGTACACGTCCATCCCGTCGGCACCGGCGAGCGCGGCGTCGTTGAGCCAGGAGGCGGCGGTGGCCGCGTACTCCCTGGGTCTGCCGAAGAACTCGGGCGGCACCCCGTGCGCCGGGAAGAAGGTGACGTGCAGGCGCGGCATGCCCGGCTCCTCCTCCAGGGAGCGCAGCAGGCGCACGTCGGCCAGTTCGCCGTCCCTGGTCAGGTGGTAGCCGGTCTTGGCCTCCACGGTGGTGCTTCCGGTCAGCACCCAGTGCCGGAGCCGTTCGCGTACCGCGTTGCACAGGGTCCAGGGGTCGGTACCCCGGGTGATGGTGACGGTGGTGGAGACACCGCCCCCGGCCGCGAAGATGTCCCCCTTGGAGGCGCCCTTGGCCCACATGTTGACCTCGGCGTAGCGGTCCCCCGCGTACACCGGGTGGCAGTGGGCGTCGATCAGCCCGGGGGTGATCATGCCGCCGCCGATGTTGACGACGTCGTCGACGTCGGTGAGGTCGTCCACCACGCCGGGGATGCGCTGGGGGAGCTCGGCGGCGGGCCCGACCCAGGCCACCCGGTCGTCGTCCATCAGGAGCGCGGCCTTGGTGAGCAGTTCGCTCCCGGTCCACAGCCGGCCGATGTTGCTGAGGAGTACCGCCGTCATGGGGTCGTCCGCCCTCGCCGGTCAGATCCGCCGGTGCGACTGCGGGACACGGTCGTGGGATACACGGGCGGACATGGCGACCTCGTATCTGGAGCGGTCCGACAGAGCCGGTGGGGGGCGGCCTGCGGCCGCCGCGGTGCCGTGACAGTGGCAGAGGGGTCGGCTGTCGCGGGACAGCGGCCACTGGCGGCCAGTGCTCCAAAACCGTAGTCCATCCGCGGACTCCGTGTACACCTCCCCGGGAGGACGGATAGGACGGTCTCCCAACAAAAACCCCGGGCACGCGGAGTGATCAGCGCCACGGACGCCGCGGTGAGCTGGGTGTTCGCGTGCGCCGTCCGAGCGGGGACGCGCGTGCGCCGCGTCGGCGCCCGTGTCCCCGGGACACGGCGAGGCCGGGGCGCCCCCGTCTGGGCACCCCGGCCGTGCGCGGCGGACCGCGCGTGCCTCAGGCCGTGCTGGGCGTGTACTCGTCGAGTCTGCCCGCGAGCAGGGCCGGGACGAAGGCGTGGATCGCCGTGCCCTCGGCGGTGTGCTCCTCGCTGAGGATGCGCCCCTCCTCGTGGATCCGGGCGATGAGGTCGCCCCGCGAGTACGGGACGAGCGCCCGCACCTCGTGCGCCAGCTCGGGCAGCGCCGCGGCGACCGCCTCCACCAGGGCGGGGACGCCCTCGCCGGTGCGCGCCGACACCTCGACCATGTCCGGGTAGCGGGTGCGCATCACCTTGAGCACGTCGGGGTCGGCGGCGTCCACCTTGTTGACCACGATGAGTTCGGGCACGTCACCGGCGTCGATGTCGGCGAAGACGTGCCGGACCGCGCTGATCTGGCTCTCGGGGTCGGGGTGGGATCCGTCGACCACGTGCAGGACCAGGTCGGAGTCGGCGACCTCCTCCAGGGTGGAGCGGAAGGCCTCCACCAGCTGGTGCGGCAGGTGTCGGACGAAGCCGACGGTGTCGCTGAGCGTGAACCCGCGGCCGTCGGGCGTGCGGGCCTGGCGCACGGTCGGGTCCAGGGTGGCGAACAGGGCGTTCTCGACCAGGACCCCCGCGCCGGTCAGCCGGTTGAGCAGGCTCGACTTGCCCGCGTTGGTGTACCCGGCGATGGCCACGGACGGCACCGCGCGGGTGCGCCGGACGTCGCGCTTGACGTCGCGTGCGGTGCGCATGTGGGCGAGCTGGCGGCGCAGCTTGGCCATCTTGTCGTTGATGCGCCGGCGGTCGGTCTCGATCTTGGTCTCACCCGGGCCGCGCAGGCCCACGCCGCCGCCCGCGCCACCGCCGCCGGAGCCGCCCGCCTGACGGGACAGGGCGTCACCCCAGCCGCGCAGTCGCGGCAGCAGGTAGCTGAGCTGGGCCAGTTCGACCTGGGCCTTGCCCTCGCTGCTGCGCGCGTGCTGGGCGAAGATGTCCAGGATCAGGGCCGTGCGGTCGATCACCTTGACCTTGACCACGTCCTCCAGCTGGCGCAGCTGGCCGGGCGTGAGCTCCCCGTCGCAGATCACGGTGTCGGCGCCGGTGGCCTCCACGATGTCGCGCAGTTCGGCGGCCTTGCCCTTGCCGACGTAGGTGGCGGGGTCGGGCTTGGACCGGCGCTGGGTGACCCCCTCCAGCACGAGCGCGCCCGCGGTCTCGGACAGGGCGGCGAGCTCGGTGAGCGAGTTGTCCGCGTCGGCCTGGGAGCCGCTGGTCCACACGCCGATGAGGATGACGCGCTCCAGCCTCAGGGAGCGGTACTCGACCTCGGTGACGTCGGTGAGTTCGGTGGACAGTCCCGGAACACGGCGCA
Organism: Nocardiopsis alborubida; assembly: GCF_012396365.1. GTDB lineage: Bacteria > Actinomycetota > Actinomycetes > Streptosporangiales > Streptosporangiaceae > Nocardiopsis > Nocardiopsis alborubida. The sequence continues at coordinate 17,250 of NZ_JAAXPG010000018.1, forward strand.
GCGCGTGGCGCTCGGCGAGCTCCATCTCACCCTGGTCGGGGGTGTTGTCCGGGTCGTCGTAGCGGTCTCCGCCGGTGGCTCCGGCCTCGCGGGACGCGTCGTGTGCGTCGACCCCGTCCCCGACGGTGATCGCCTCGCGGAACGCGTCCTCGGCCTCGTGGCCGTCGTGGACGCTTCCGCGGGTGTCAGCTGTATTCATATCCCTCCAGGTGGGTCAACGTGGCCGCCGCCGCGATTCTTCCCGCGACCGGACGGCGGCGGGTGCCCTGTCGATGGTGACATCTCGCCTCCGCGAGGGCATCTGAATTATCGCAGGGCACGGCGGGCACGACACTCCACGGAACCCGGGACACGCCCCGCACCCGCCCCGACGACGGGTACGGAAGTCGCGGGAGAAGTTCTTGAGACCTTCCCATCCAGGGAAACTCGCCGGTCAGTGAGACACGCGCGACGTTGACCGTCCGCGAACCGGACGGTAGCTTCGTTTTCCACATACCAGAAGCTTATTTCGTATTGCGGAAGGTTTTCCATGGGCGCCACGCACGGGGTCGAGATCACCGGCCCCCTCCACGAACGGTTCGACGAGATCCTCACAGAGGACGCCCTCGCCCTCGTCGCCGAACTGCACCGCACCTTCGAGGAGCGCCGCCAGGAGCTCCTCGAAGCGCGCGTGACCAGGCAGGAGCAGATCTCGGCCGGGGCCGACCTCGACTTCCTCCCCGAGACCAAGCACATCCGCGAGGACGACAGCTGGCGGGTCGCCCCTCCCGCCCCGGGCATCACGGACCGCCGCGTGGAGATCACCGGCCCCACCGACCGCAAGATGACCATCAACGCGCTCAACTCCGGCGCCAAGGTGTGGCTGGCCGACTTCGAGGACGCCAACACCCCGCTGTGGGAGAACATGATCGGGGGCCAGCTCAACCTGCGCGACGCCCTCGACCGCACCATCGACTTCACCTCCCCCCAGGGCAAGACCTACGCCCTGAAGGAGGACGGCGAGCTCGCCACCGTCGTCGTGCGCCCGCGCGGCTGGCACCTGGACGAGAAGCACGTCCTCGTGGACGGCCAGCGCGTCAGCGGCGGCCTGCTGGACTTCGCGCTCTACTTCTTCCACTGCGCACAGCGCCAGATCGACAAGGGCAGGGGCCCCTACTTCTACCTGCCCAAGATGCAGAGCCACCTCGAGGCGCGCCTGTGGAACGACGTCTTCGTCCTGGCCCAGGAGCGCCTGGGCATCCCGCGCGGCACCATCCGCGCGACCTGCCTCATCGAGACCATCCCGGCCGCGTTCGAGATGGAGGAGATCCTCTACGAGCTGCGCGAGCACTCCGCGGGCCTCAACGCGGGACGCTGGGACTACCTGTTCAGCATCATCAAGACGCACCGCACCCGCGGCCGCAGGTTCCTGCTGCCCGAGCGCAACGCCGTCACGATGACCGCCCCCATGATGCGCGCCTACACCGAGCTGCTGGTCAAGACCTGCCACAAGCGCGGCGCCCACGCCATCGGCGGCATGGCGGCCTTCATCCCCTCCCGCAAGGACGAGGAGGTCAACAGGACCGCCTTCGCCAAGGTGCGCGACGACAAGTCCCGCGAGTCCGGCGACGGCTTCGACGGCTCCTGGGTCGCCCACCCGGGTCTGGTCCCGGTGGCCATGGAGGTCTTCGACGGCGTCCTGGGCGAGCGCCCGAACCAGATCGACAAGCAGCGCCCCGAGGTCGAGGTCTCGGCCGAGGACCTGCTGGCCGTGGACAGGACCCCGGGCGGCGTCACCCTCGCGGGCCTGCGCGGCAACGTCAACGTCGCCCTGCAGTACCTGGCGACGTGGATGGGCGGCAACGGCGCGGTGGCCATCCACAACCTCATGGAGGACGCCGCGACCGCCGAGATCTCCCGCTCCCAGGTCTGGCAGTGGCTGCACAACGACATCACGCTCGACAACGGCCCCAAGGTCACCGCCGAGCTGGTCAGGGAGATCATCGACGAGGAGCTCGCCGCCATCCGCGAGCAGCTGGGCGCCGACTTCGACGAGAACCTGTACCAGCAGGCAGGTGAGCTGTTCACCGAGGTGGCCCTGGCCGACGAGTACGTCGACTTCCTGACCCTGCCCGCCTACGAGCGCATGCCGTAGCCCGACGCTAATTTCATAAGACGGAAGACAACTTCCACTGCACCCCTTGCATGCGCGAGGGGTGCAGTCGTACGTTCACCTTGCGAGGTCGCGTCCGGAAACGGGCGGGACCGTCCGTGTCCGCGCAGGTGGAACCGGGAGGCGCCCATGTCCGAGACCGAGGAGGCGCAGGCGGCCGTGGCCGGGCTCGTCCCGCGCCTGCGCCGGATCTGCGGCGAGGACGGCGTGCTCACCGACACCGCCCAGCGCCGCACCTACGAGAGCGACGGGCTGCCCCACCACCGCGCCCTCCCCGGCGTCGTGGTACTGCCCACCACCGCCGACCAGGTCGCCGCCGTCGTACGCCTGTGCGCCGAGAACGGCGTGCCCTTCGTCCCGCGCGGCGCGGGCACCGGCCTGTCCGGGGGAGCGCTCCCCCGCGCCGAGGGCGTCCTGCTGGTCACCTCGCGCATGCGCCGCATCCTGGAGATCGACGTCGAGAACGAGTGCGCGGTCGTCGAACCCGGTGTGGCCAACCTGGACGTCACCCGCGCCGCCGCGCCCCACGGCTACTACTACGCGCCCGACCCCTCCAGCCAGCAGGTGTGCTCCGTGGGCGGCAACGTCGCCGAGAACTCCGGCGGCGCCCACTGCCTCAAGTACGGGTTCACCGTCAACCACGTGCGCGGCCTGGACATCGTCACGCCCGCCGGCGAGCAGGTGAGCCTGGGCGGCAAGAACCCCGGTGCGCACGGCTACGACCTCGTCGGGGCCTTCATCGGCTCCGAGGGCACCCTGGGCGTGGCCACCCGGATCACCGTGGGCCTCACCCGGTCCCCGGAGCGCACCGTCACACTGCTGTCGGCGTTCACCTCGATGGACGCGGGCGGCCGGGCGGTCAGCTCCATCATCTCCGCCGGGGTGCTGCCCTCGGCCGTGGAGATGATGGACGCGCTGGCCATCGAGGCCGCCGAGAGGGCTGTGGCCTGCGACTACCCCGAGGGCGCCGCGGCCGTGCTGGTCGTGGAGCTGGACGGGCCCGCGGCGGAGGTCGAGGCCCAGCTCGCCGAGGTCACCCGGCTGTGCGCGGAGGCGGGCGCCTTCGAGACCCGCGCCGCCAGCGACGCCGACGAGCGCGCCCGGATCTGGAAGGGCCGCAAGTCGGCCTTCGCCGCCGTCGGCCGGATCAGCCCCGCCTACATCGTCCAGGACGGCGTCGTCCCGCGCACGGCCCTGCCCGAGGTGCTGCGGCGCATCACCGAGCTGTCGGCGGCCTCGGGCATCCGCGTCGCCAACGTCTTCCACGCCGGGGACGGCAACCTGCACCCGCTCGTGCTCTTCGACGACGCGGAGCCGGGCGCGGCGGAGCGGGCGGAGGAGGTCTCCGGCGCCATCCTCGACCTGTGCATCGAGCACGGCGGCTCCATCACCGGCGAGCACGGGGTGGGCGTGGACAAGGCGTGCAAGATGCCGCGCATGTACGGCCCCGACGACCTGGCCACCTTCGACCTGTTCCGCCGGGCCCTGGATCCCGGCGGGCTCGCCAACCCGGACAAGCTGCTGCCCACCCCGCGCCTGTGCGGCGAGCGGCCCGGGGTGCGCACGGGGGTGCACCCGCTGGTGGAGGCGGGAAAGGCCGAGCAGTTCTGAGGCGCGGACGGACCGCGAGCACGGGGGAGAACACGTGACACTCGTCGAGGGACCGGACGCCAGGGACGGCGCCCTGCGGGAAGGGACCGGCGCCGACGCGGTGGGCGGCCTCGTCCCCGCGCGCGTGGCGCGTCCGGCCGACACCCGGGGTCTGGGCCGGGTCATGGCGTCCGCCGCCCGGGAGGGGCTGGCCGTCGTCGCGCGCGGCGGGGGCACGGCCCTGGACTGGGGCGGCCTCCCGCGCGGCCTGGACCTGCTCGTGGACACCGCCGACCTGTCGTGGACCGAGCACATCGCGGGCGACCTGGTGGTGGAGGTGGGCGCGGGAACCCCCGTGGCCGAGCTCTACGACGTGCTGGCCGCCGCCGGGCAGAGGCTGTCGGCGGACCCCGTGCGCACGGGCGGCACCGTGGGCGGGATGGTGGCCACGGGCGTGAGCGGTCCGCGCCGCCTGCTCACCGGTGCGCTGCGCGACCTGGTCATCGGGATGACGGTGGTGCGCGCCGACGGCGTGGTGGCGCGCAGCGGCGGCCGGGTGGTCAAGAACGTGGCCGGGTACGACCTGGCCAAGCTGCACACCGGCGGCCTGGGCACCCTGGGCGTGATCGCCTCGGTGGCCTTCCGCCTGCATCCGCTGCCCCGGGCCCTGCGCGTGGTGACCCTCCCGGCTTCCTCCGCGGCGCACGCCGAGCACCTGCTGACGGCGCTGCGCCGGTGCACGGCGACGCCCGCGGCGGTCGAACTGGACTGGCCTCCGGGCAGTCTGCGGGTGGTGCTGGAGGGAACCCCGGGCGGCGTCGGGGCGCGGGTGGACGAGATCGCCGCGGCCGCTGGCACGGAACCCGAGGTGGCCGACGCCCTGCCCGAGGGCTGGGGCGTACTGCCCGCCGAGGGCACGCTCGCCCTGGTGTCCGTGCCGCCCGCCGAGAGCGTCCGGGCCGCGGTGCGGGTGAACGAGCTGTCCGGCGCGGGCGTCAGCGGCTCGGCCCGGGCGGGGGCGCTGTACGCGTCCTTCCCACCGGGTACCGACGCCGCCGAGGTGGCGGCCGTGCTCGACGGCGTGCGTTCGGTTCCCGGCTGGAGGATGACCCTGCTGCGCGCGGAACCGCACGTCCACGCCGCCGGTGTGGACCTGTGGGGGGAGGTCCCCGGGCTGCCGCTGATGCGCGCGGTCAAGGACTCCCTCGACCCCGGACACCGCCTGGCCCCCGGGCGCTTCGCGGGCGGCATCTGAACACGTGCGAACACCCTGGGAGGGCCCGTGACCGACCTACCTACCGCGGACGAGCGCGACCGGCTGTTCTCCGACCTGCTCAACGACTGCGTCCACTGCGGTTTCTGCCTGCCCACCTGTCCCACGAACGTGCTGTGGGGCCAGGAGATGGACTCGCCGCGCGGACGGATCCACCTGATGGCGCAGACGCACACCGAGGACGTGCTGACCGAGACCGCGGTCGGGCACTTCGACAACTGCCTGGGATGCCTGGCGTGCGTGACCGCCTGCCCGTCGGGGGTGGCCTACGACGCCCTCATCGACTCCACCCGGCACCGGGTGGAGAAGGAGCACGAGCGGCCCGCGGGCGAGCGGGCGCTGCGCGGGGCGATCTTCGCGCTGTTCCCGTACCGGCGCAGGCTGGGGCTGCTGCGCGGGCCGCTGCGCGCCTACCAGGCCAGCGGCGTCTCCTCGCTGGTGCGGCGCACGGGGCTGCTGGAACGGATGTCCCCCGCCCTGGCCACCATGGAGCGGATCTCGCCGCCGCTGTCGTCGCCCCCTCCCGCGCTGCCGGAGCTGCTGCCCGCCGTGGGACGGGCGCGGGCCCGGGTGGGCATGCTGGTGGGCTGTGTGCAGGGGGCGTTCTTCCCCGAGGTCAACACCGCGACCGCGCGGGTGCTGGCCCTGGAGGGCTGCGACGTGGTGATCCCCCGCGCCCAGGGCTGCTGCGGGGCCCTGTCCGGGCACGCCGGGCGGATGGAGGAGTCGGCCGACCTCGCCCGGAGCCTGGTCGAGGTGTTCGAACGCGAGCGGGTGGACCGGATCGTGGTCAACTCGGCCGGGTGCGGGTCCAGCATGAAGCACTTCGACCGCACCCTGGCCGAGGCGGGCGCGGACCGGGCCTGGGTGCGCCGGGGGCGCGCCCTGTCCGAGCGGGTCGCGGACCTCACCGAGTTCCTGGTGGAGCTGGGGCCGCGCGCGGAGCGCCACCCCCTCCCCCTGCACGCGGCCTACCACGACGCGTGCCACCTCTCCCACGGCCAGGGCGTCACCCGTCCGCCCCGCGCCCTGCTCGCGGGCATCCCGGAACTGCGCGTGTCCGACCTGCCCAACAGCGAGATCTGCTGCGGCTCGGCGGGGGTGTACAACCTGCTCAAGCCCGAGGCCGCCCAGGAACTCGGCGACCGCAAGGGGCGGGACGTGGCCTCCACCGGCGCCGACGTCCTGGTGTCGGGGAATCCCGGGTGCTCGCTCCAGATAGCGTCCGCCATGGAGCGCGCGGGTTCTCCGGTCGCGGTGACCCACACCGCCCGGGTGCTGGACGCCTCGCTGCGAGGGTTGACCGTCGGGCGGCTGCTGGGACGCCGCTGAGCCGCACCTCCACCGCCACAGTGACGCACATCACATGGGCTCCGGGGATTTTCCCGTCCTCCCCTCGAACAACGGCCGCTCCGGCGACACAAGGGGTGAGAGAGAGGAGCTGCCGATGGTGCGCGACAACAACGGCGACCCACCCGAGCACACGGCGTTCGACGCGCTGTTCGAGCGGTACTACGACGCGGTGTACGACTACGCCCGCCGCAGGGTCGGCCCCGATCTGGCCGACGACGTGGCCTCGGAGACCTTCGCGGTCGCCTGGCGGCGGCGGGCGGGGGTGCCCGTGGGCCGGGAACTGCCCTGGCTGTACGCCTGCGCCCGCCGTATCACCCTCGCCAAGCTGCGCGAGGTCAGGAAGCGCGGTGAGGTCCCCCCTCCCCCGGAGGAGGTCTGGGGCGGTTCCCAGGACGACGCCGAACGGGTCGTCCGCCGCCAGACGGCCCTGAGCGCCCTGGCCCGGCTCTCCGACACCGACCGCGAGCTCGTGATGCTCGTGACCTGGGAGGGTCTGAGCAGCCGCGGGGCCGCGCAGGTGGTGGGCTGCTCACCCGTGACCGCACGCGGACGGCTGCACCGCGCCCGCAAGCGCCTCCAGGAGCTCATGGACGACACCGCACACCCCGCCGAGGACAGGAAGGACGCCTCGTGGACGACGTCACCGCGCTTCGCGCGCTCCTGAACGACACAGACCCGCGCGCCGGGGAGACGGTCGGCCACGCCGACCGCCAGCGCGCACGGACGAAGGCCATCGCCCTGATGAACGACACCCCCGCCCGCCGCCCCCTGTGGCTCCGCCCCCCGGCCCTGGCCGGCGCCGCCGCCCTCACGGCGGCCGCCACCGCCGCCGTGCTCGTCCTCGGCACCGGTTCGGGGGACCCCGTCGGCGTCCCCGCCGCCTACGCCGCGCCGCCCACCCCCCTGGAGGTGGTCGGCTCCACCCCCGAACCCGGTGAGCAGCGGCTGCTCGAACTGGCCGAGGCCGCCCGCAACGGCGGTGACGCCCCGGGTGAGGGCGACGTCGCCTACGTCTCCTCCTCCGGGGTGGAACTGCTCTCCGTCACCAGTTACGCCGGTGAGGAGCCCGGCGACGAGGACCTGCACAGCGCGGGGTTCATCCCCTACCAGTGGCAGCACTGGCAGGGCCCCGAGGGCGACACCCGCGCGGTCAGCGCCCCGGGCGCGGCCGAGGACACCACCGGAGACGCGGAGGAGCACCGGGAGTTCCTCGACCGGCAGGCCGAGGACGTGGAGGAGAGGCTGGACCCGGTCCTGCTGTTCCCCGAGGAGCTGCCCACCGGGGCCGGGGCCATGGCCGACGCCCTCGCCGCCTGGAGCGGTGAGGACCCCGCGACCGACGCCGCCCTCGTCGACGCCCTGAACAACCTCTACGACCACCGCCCCCTGGACGGGGCCGAGGAGGCGGCCCTCATGGGGGTCCTGGCCGGGATTCCCGGCGTCGAGTACGCGGGGAGCACGCGCGACCCCCTGGCACGGGAGGGCGAGCTCTTCCAGGTACGGGTCGCGGAGCCCGACCAGACGACGCGCTACCGCTACCTCTTCGCCCCCGACACCGGGGACCTGCTCTACCGCGACGCCACCGTACTGGAGGAGGAAAGCGGTGAGAGCTCCCTGGCCCAGCACGGACTGGAGCTGCCGGTGACCACGTCCTACCGGTCCTTCGTCTGGTCCGGCTGGGTGGAGGAGGTCGGCGCGCGCCCCGGGAGCTGAGGCGAGACGTCCGGCGGCCCCGGCCGGGAACCCGGACCGGCGCTCCGCCCCAGGGGGCGCAGAAGCCGGTCCGGGCGGCCCGGTGCGCGGGGCCGCCGGCGTCGCGCGAACACCGGCCGGGCACCGGGCCCGTCCCGCACCGCCGCGCACGCCGCCGCGGGAACTACACCAGGGCCGTCTCACCCTCGGCCACGATGACGGCCGGGCCGCTCAGCCTCGCACCGTCCGCGTCCAGGAAAACGGTGCACTCGCCTCCGAGGACCCGCACCCTCCAGGTCGCGCTCTCCCCACGGGGGGTGGCGGCCGCGGCGGCGGCGACGATCCCGGTCCCGCAGGAGCGGGTCTCCCCGGAACCCCGCTCGTACACGCGCATCTCCAGCACGCCCGGAGACACCTCGCGGTACACCTCGACGTTCGCCCCGGCGGGGAAGGCCTCCGCGTCCAGCACCGGCAGCTCGCCCAGGTCCACCTCGGCGACCGGCACGGTCACCTCGCAGGCCAGGTGCGGGTTGCCCACGGAGATCTGCTCACCGTGCACCACCTGACGGGCGAGCTTGGCGGAGGAGGTTCCCTGCATCTCCACCCGGCCCATGTCTATGGTGATGCCGCAGTCGGCCTCCACCTGGACCCCCTTGGCCCCGTCACGGGTGCCCACCTCGAAGCGGTCCCCCTCGACGAGCCCCGCGTGCAGCAGGTAGCGGGCGAACACCCGCACACCGTTGCCGCACATCTCGGCGACGCTGCCGTCGGCGTTGCGGTAGTCCATGAACCACTCGGAGCGCTCGGCCGTGCGGGCCGCCGGGGCGAGGGCCTCACCGAGGGCGCGCGTGCGCACCACCCGCAGGACGCCGTCGCCGCCGATCCCGGCCCGGCGGTCGCACAGCAGGCGGACGGTCTCCTCCGTGAGGTCGAGCTCCCCGTCGGGGTCGGGGAGGATCACGAAGTCGTTCTCTGTTCCGTGGCCCTTGGCGAATCGCATGCCGACCATCCTAGGCGCGGACGGCCACCGCCCCCGTCCGCCGCTCGACGGTCCGGCCGGGCCCGGGGCTGACTACGCTGGAGAAATGATCAAGGTGATCGCGGTCGTCGGCCCGACCGCTGTGGGCAAGTCGGACCTGGCCGTCGAGGTGGCCCTGCGGCTGGAGGAGCGCACGGGACGCCGGGGCGAGGTGATCAACGCCGACTCCATGCAGCTCTACCGCGGCATGGACATCGGCACCGCCAAGCTCACCGACGCCGAGAGACGCGGGGTGCCCCACCACCTGCTCGACGTGTGGGAGGTCAGCGAACCCGCGGACGTCGCCAGCTACCAGGACATGGCGCGCGACCGCGTCGAACAGTGCGCCGACCGCGACGTCCTCCCCGTCCTGGTCGGCGGTTCGGGCCTGTACGTGCGCTCGGTCCTGGACCACCTGAACTTCCCCGGCACCGACCCCGCGGTCCGCGCGCGCCTGGAGGCGGAGCTCGGCGACGTCGGCCCGGGCGTCCTGCACGCCCGTCTGGCCGAGGCCGACCCCGCGGCGGCCCGTGCCATCCTGCCGGGCAACGGGCGGCGGATCGTGCGCGCCCTGGAGGTCATCGAGCTGACCGGGGAGCCGTTCACCGCGAACCTGCCCGACCACACCTCCTTCTACCCGTGCACGCAGATCGGCCTGACCGCTCCGCGCACCGAGCTGGACGAGCGCATCGGCACCCGTGTGGACCGCATGTGGGAGCAGGGCCTGCTGGAGGAGGTCCGCGAGCTGGACGAGCTCGGGCTGCGCGAGGGCCGGACCGCCTCGCGCGCACTCGGTTACGCGCAGGCGCTCGCCCAGCTGGACGGCGCCCTGTCCGAGGAGGAGGCCAAGGCCGACACCGCCCAGGCCACCCGCCGGTTCGCCCGGCGCCAGGAGTCGTGGTTCCGGCGCGACCCGCGGGTGCGCTGGCTCCCCCACGACTCCCCCGACCTCGTGGAACGCGCCCTGGCCCAGGTGGAGCGGGCCCTGTCGGGAACCTCGGAGGAGCCGGGCGAGGCGCTGGTGGACGTGTCGACCTGGGTGCCCCGCTCCGCGCGCTGACCCCGCGGCGGGTCCGCGTCCGCCGCACACCCGCCCACACGTGACGGCCGGGCCCGCGAAGGGCCCGGCCGTTCGCCTTCCACACTCCCCCCGCCTTCCTTTCCGCGGGTCCGCGGCCCCTGTCCCGCTCTCCCGCGTCCCCGGCCCGTTTTCCCTCCCGAAAACCCTTGCCCCGGCCTCCCGGGTGACCTACTTTGACTTTGTGACCAGTTTTGAAATCTGGTCAAGCAGTCAGGGGAGGGAGGTGCGGATATGGTCATCGGCGTCAACACGCGTGGTCAGCGACACCTCGCACGCCCTCGACTCGCAGGAGTACACCGTGGCCCCATCCACATCCCCGACCGCCAGCGAGCGCGAACTGCGCGCCGACCGCATCCTGGACGCGGCGGAGGAGCTGATGGTCGCCTGGGGGCACCGCAAGATCACCATCGAGGACGTCGCCCGGCGGGCCAGGATCGGCAAGGGGACCGTCTACCTGCACTTCTCCACCAAGGAGGCGCTTCTCCTCACGGTGGTCATGCGGGCGCAGCTCGGCGTGCTGCGCCGGATCCTGGACTCCATGCACGCCTCACCCGAGAACGTCCGGCCCAGCGAGGTCGCCCGCGCCCTCTACCTGTTCCACCTGGACTCGCCGACCATCCGCGCGCTGTTCTCCAACGGCACGGAGTCCCTGGGCAACCTCTCCCGGAACGCGGCCTCCCTGGTCGGCGACACCGTCCGGGAGCGGCAGAGGGCGCTGCGGACCTACTGGGACATCCTGCGCGAACACGGCCTGCTGAACGCCGACCGCGCCCCCGACGAGCAGCTGTACGCCTACAACTCCCTGGTCATGGGCCACCTGGTCACACCCCCGGTGCTGGAGAGCCAGGGCATGCACGTGCCCGACCACGGCACGCGCGCCGAGCTCATGGCCCGGAGCATCCGACTGCTCCTGGAACAGGACGCCTCCCCGGAGGACACCCGTCGGGCCCGGGACAGGGCCCTGGCGCTCTTCTCCGCGCTGGACGAGCGCCTGCACGAGGAGATCACCCGGCAGAAACAGACGACACGCTCCACCTGAGCCCCAGAGGAGGGCCCATGACAGCCGCGACCCCGTCCGACGAACTGATCGACCTGCGCTCCCCCGAGTTCACCGCCGACCCCCACTCCGTGATCGACCGGGTCCGGGCCGCCGGCGGCTCGGCACCGGCCCTCTTCGTGGACACGATGGAGGCCGTCCTCTTCGTCGACGACGAGGACGTGCGGACCATCCTCAGTGACCGGCGCTTCGTGCTGGACCCCGCGAACGTGTCGGGCGGGCGGGCCCAGGCCACCCGCTCCGACGCGCTCAGGGGACTGGGCATCCGCCCCGACCTGATCACCTACCTGACCGAGTCCCTCCTGGACAAGGACGGCGGCGACCACACGCGGCTGCGCAAGCTGGTCTCGCGCACCTTCACCGTGCGCCGGGTCAACGAGCTGCGGCCCGCGGTCCAGCGCATCACCGACGACCTGCTCGCGCGGCTGCCCGACCTCGCCGACGGGGACGGGGTCGTGGACCTCATGCCGCACTTCTCCTACCCGCTGCCGATCGCGGTCATCTGCGACCTGGTCGGCGTTCCGGAGGAGGACCGCGGGATCTGGCGGGCGTGGAGCGACCAGCTGTCCAGGTTCGACCCCACCAGGCCCGAGCTGATGAACGACACGCTCGGCGAGATGATCGGCCACATCGAGGGGATGCTCGCCGAGCGCCGGGCCCGGCCGAGCGAGGACCTGCTCGGCGCCCTGGTCAAGGCGCGCGACGAGGACGGCGGGCGCCTGAGCGAGAGCGAGCTGATCACCCTGGTGTTCACCCTCGTCATCGCCGGGCACGAGACCACCGCGCACCTGCTGGGCAACGGGGTGCGGGCCCTGCTCGACCACCCGGTCCAGTGGGAGATCCTGCGGCACGACCCCGGGCTGCTGCCCTCCGCCGTGCACGAGATGCTCCGCTACGGGGGCACCGCCGTGGTCGCCAAGGCGCGGTACGCGGCCGAGGACGTCGAGCTCAGGTGCGGCCGCCTGGCCGCGGGCGAGCGGGCGATCGCGGTCCTGGCGGGCGCCAACCGCGACCCGAGGGTCCACCCCGACCCGCACCGGTTCGACATCACCCGCCACCAGGGCAGGCCCGGCGAGGCGCACGTGGGCTTCGGCCACGGCATCCACTACTGCCTGGGCGCGGCCCTGGCCCGGCAGGAGGGTGAGGTGGCGGTCGGGTCCCTGCTGACCGCCTACCCCGGCCTGTCCCCGGCACCCGGCCGCGAGCCCCTGCCCGGGAGGATCCCGGGCGCGATGCGGTTGGACAGCCTGCCCGTCCGGCTCTGAGGCCCCATCCGCTTTCCGTGGCCCTCCGAGGGCGGTGCGGCGCGGCCGGACGACCGCGGCCCCCGGCACGAGGGTGCCGGGGGCCGCGAACGCTGTCGGTGCGGGGTCAGATCTCGCAGCAGCCGCCCGCCGGGGCGGGCTCCTCGGCCGGAACGCCGATCCGGGGCATGCCCAGGAGCACCTGCGGCTTGCCCTCCTGGACCGGCTGGCCGTTGCGGGCCGCCCAGGCGTCGCCCGCGCGGGTGCGCCGCAGGGCGCGCACGCCGGAGTCGGCCACCAGGTGGTGCGGGGCGGCGTAGGTGACCTCCACGGTCACCGTGTCGCCGGGGCGCGGGTCGTCGCCGTCACCGACCGCGAAGTGCACGAGGCGGTTGTCGGGGGCGCGGCCGGACAGGCGGCGGTGCTCGCCGTCCTTCCTGCCCTCGCCCTCGGCGACCAGCAGCTCGACCTCGCGGCCGACCAGCTTCTGGTTCTCCTCCCAGGAGATCTGGTCCTGGAGGTCGACCAGGCGCTGGTAGCGGTCCTTGACCACCTCCGGCGGGACCTGGTCCTCCATGGTCGCGGCCGGGGTCCCGGGGCGCTTGGAGTACTGGAAGGTGAACGCCATGGAGAACCGCGCCTCGCGGACCACGTGCAGCGTCTCCTGGAAGTCCTCCTCGGTCTCGCCGGGGAAGCCCACGATGATGTCGGTGGTGATCGCGGCGTGCGGCATGGCGGCGCGCACCTTCTCCACGATGCCCAGGAAGCGCTCCTGGCGGTAGGAGCGGCGCATGGCCTTGAGGACCCGGCTCGACCCCGACTGGAGCGGCATGTGCAGCTGCGGCATGACGTTGGGGGTCTCGGCCATGGCCTCGATGACGTCGTCGGTGAAGTCGCGCGGGTGCGGGGAGGTGAAGCGCACCCGCTCCAGTCCCTCGATCTCACCGCAGGCGCGCAGCAGCTTGGAGAAGGCCTGCCGGTCGCCGAAGCCGCTGCCGTAGGCGTTGACGTTCTGGCCGAGCAGGGTGATCTCGCTGACGCCCTCGTCGACCAGGGCGCGCACCTCGGCGAGCACGTCGCCGGGGCGGCGGTCCTGCTCCTTGCCGCGCAGCGCGGGCACGATGCAGAAGGTGCAGGTGTTGTTGCAGCCCACGGAGACCGACACCCACGCCGCGTACGCGGACTCGCGGCGGCTGGGCAGTGTGGAGGGGAAGTGCTCCAGGGACTCGGCGATCTCCACCTGCGCCTCCCGCTGGACGCGGGAGCGCTCCAGCAGGGCGGGCAGGGAGCCGATGTTGTGGGTGCCGAACACGACGTCGACCCAGGGCGCGCGGCGCACGATCTCGCCGCGGTCCTTCTGCGCCAGGCAGCCCCCGACGGCGATCTGCATCCCCGGGTTGGCGTCCTTGACCGGGCGCAGGTGCCCGAGGTTGCCGTACAGGCGGTTGTCGGCGTTCTCCCGGACCGCACAGGTGTTGAAGACGACGATGTCTGCGGTGGTGTCCTCGGCTGCGCGCGCGTACCCAGCGTCCTCCAGCAGACCGGAGAGGCGCTCGGAGTCGTGGACGTTCATCTGGCAGCCGTAGGTCCGCACTTGGTAGGTACGACTCTGGCTCACGGGACCAGGCTATCCGGTGCCGCGCACCGCGCGGAGACCGTCCAACGGGCCCGACGGCCCCACCTGGGGCTTTCCCCGCGACCCCGCGACGGACCGGGAGGCGGAGCGTGGCCGGGAGCGGCCGTTGTGAGACGCTGAAGAACGGAACCGCGACAGGGAGCGACAAACGGTCACTTAACCGTCCAAACCCATAACAGTTTCGCCGATCACGCCGTAACAAGTCTGCTACTCCGCGGACGGGCGGCGATTTCGTGATGACACGGCAACATGGACCCATTAGGTTCCCCAACATGACCTCAACTCCTCTCGTCGTGCTGGAGAACGTCAACAAGCACTTCGGCGACCTGCACGTGCTCCGCGACATCGATCTGACGGTTAACTCCGGCGAGGTGGTAGTCGTCATCGGGCCGTCCGGTTCCGGCAAGTCGACGCTGTGCCGCACGATCAACCGCCTGGAGACGATCGACGCCGGCACCATCACGCTGGACGGACAGCCGCTGCCCGACGAGGGCCGCGGCCTGGCCCGGCTCCGCAGCGACGTGGGCATGGTCTTCCAGTCGTTCAACCTGTTCGCCCACAAGACCGTGCTCCAGAACGTGACCCTGGGCCCCACCAAGGTCCTGCGCGTGAACAAGGCCGAGGCCGACGCCCGCGGCATGGAACTCCTGGAGCGCGTCCAGATCGGCAACCAGGCCAACAAGTACCCGGCGCAGCTCTCCGGGGGCCAGCAGCAGCGCGTGGCGATCGCCCGCGCCCTGGCGATGAACCCCAAGGTGATCCTCTTCGACGAGCCCACCTCGGCCCTGGACCCGGAGATGGTCCAGGAGGTCCTCGACGTCATGACCGACCTCGCCTCCGAGGGCATGACGATGGTCGTGGTCACCCACGAGATGGGCTTCGCGCGCCGCGCGGCCAACCGGGTCGTCTTCATGGCCGACGGACAGATCGTGGAGGAGAACACCCCCGACGAGTTCTTCACCAACCCCCGGTCCGAGCGCGCCCAGGACTTCCTGTCCAAGATCCTGACCCACTAGGTTTCCCCGCGTTCTTCGCACGAAGCAAGGAAGAGGTACCCCACATGCGAGTTCGTCGCATCAGCACCATCCTGGGCGGCACCGCGGCCCTGGCCTTCGCCCTCAGCGCCTGCGGCACCGCCGACGTCGGCGGCGGCAGCGGCGGCGGTGAGGAGGGCGGCGGCGGGGGTGGCGGCGAGACCATCACCATCGGCGTCAAGTACGACCAGCCGGGCCTGGGCCTGCTGGACGGCGACGCCCCCGTCGGCTTCGACGTGGACGTGGCCACCTACATCGCCGGCGAACTCGGCTACGAGCCCGAGCAGATCGAGTGGACCGAGGCCGCCTCCGCCAACCGCGAGTCCTTCCTCCAGCAGGGCACCGTCGACATGGTGATCGCCACCTACTCGATCACCGACGAGCGCCGCGAGGTCGTCGACTTCGCCGGACCGTACTACGTCGCCCAGCAGGACATCCTGGTCCAGGCCGACAACGAGGACATCCAGGGCCCCGAGGACCTCGCGGGCAAGGTCCTGTGCTCGGCCTCCGGCTCCCGTTCGGCCAACAACATCGTCGACGACATGGGCATCGACGCCGAGCTGCGCGAGGCGGGCAACTACTCCGAGTGCCTGTCGCTGCTGGGCAACGGCGCCGTCGACGCGGTGACCACCGACAACACCATCCTCGCGGGCTTCGCCGCGCAGGACCCGGGCACCTACCGCGTGGTCAACAACCCCTTCGGCGAGGAGCGCTACGGCGTGGGCCTGCCCGACGGCTCCACGGAGCGGTGCGAGGAGGTCAACGCCGCCATCCAGAAGATGTGGGACGAGGGCTACACGGCCGAGGCCCTGGAGAGCGCCTTCGGCGAGACCGACTTCGCCTACGAGGAGGCCGCTCCCGAGGTCGACGCCTGCCAGTAGGTCCCCCTCCCTTGACCGTGCGCCTCGCGGCGGGGCCGGCTCCGGCCCCGCCGCGAGGCCCTTGACCAGCTGGGACCCATGGAAGCCTTTCTCAGCAATATCGACAGGGTTGTCGACGGTTTCTCATGGACCGTCCGGCTCACCCTCCTCAGCGCACTCTTCTCCTTCGTCCTGGGCGTCCTGCTCACGGCCATGCGGGTCTCCCCCGTCCCGCTCCTGCGCGGCCTGGCCACCGCCTACGTCGAGGGCATCCGCAGCACGCCCCTGACCCTGGTCCTGCTCTTCTGCGGTCTGGGCCTGAACAGCGCCCTGGGCCTGTTCCTGTCCGACACCGTCGCGTGGGACGTGTTCTGGTGGGCCGTCATCGGCCTGTCCGGCTACACCGCCTGCTTCGTCTCGGAGTCGCTGCGCGCGGGGATCAACACGATCCCCCTCGGCCAGGTGGAGGCGGCCCGCTCGCTGGGCCTGACCTTCACCCAGAACCTGCGGATGATCGTCATCCCGCAGGCGCTGCGCACCGTCGTCGGCCCGCTGGGCAGCGTGCTCATCGCGCTGATCAAGAACACGACCGTCGCCTCCGTCGCGGGGCTGGGCGTTCAGGAGGCGTCCAGGGAGATGAAGCTCATGTTCGACCAGGGCATCGCGCCGGTCCTGCCGACCTTCGTCGGCTTCGCGATCGGCTTCCTGATCCTGACCCTGCCGACGGGCTACTTCTTCGGCTGGCTCTCCAAGCGCGTGGCGGTGGTCCGATGAGCGCGCAGACCTCCGTCCTCTTCGACGCACCCGGTCCCAAGGCCCGCAGGCGCAACGTCGTCTACACGGTCATCACCGGGTTCCTGGCCGTGATCGGCCTGGGGATCCTGTACCTGGGGTTCAACGGCACCCTGCGCGACACCGGGTTCTCCCTGTTCAACCCGCTCACCTGGGGGCCGCTGGGCGACCCGGCCACCTGGGCGGTCAACCCCGCGGGCGAGTGGACGGCGGACAAGTGGGAGCCGTTCCTGCGGCCCGCCACCTGGACCGACTACGTCCTCCCGGGCCTGCAGAACACGCTGACCGCGGCGCTGACCGCCTCGGTCCTGGCCATCGTCTTCGGGCTGGTGTTCGGCATCGGCCGCCTGTCCGACCAGTGGTGGATCCGCGTCCCGGCCGGGGCCGTCGTGGAGTTCTTCCGCGGCATCCCGCTGCTGATGCTGATCTTCTTCACGATGGCGCTGCCCATCGTGGCCTACCAGCTGTTCGACATCCCCGCGGGCACCTTCCAGGTCTCCGCGCTGGCCGCCGTCGTCACGGGCCTGACCCTGTACAACGGCTCCGTGCTGGCGGAGGTCTTCCGCGCGGGCATCCTCGCGGTGCCCAAGGGCCAGTCCGAGGCCGCGCAGGCCATCGGGATGACCAGGGGCCAGAACATGCGGCTGATCCTCATCCCGCAGGCGATCACCGCGATGATGCCCGCGATCGTGGCACAGCTCGTGGTGCTGCTCAAGGACTCCGCGCTCGGCTACATCATCGCCTTCCCCGAGATGCTGCGCAGCTTCACCCTGCTGGCCACGCGCGAGGGCAACGTGATCCCCGCCGCGATCATCTGCGCGGCCATCTACATCGCCATCAACCTCTCGCTGAGCCGGGTCGCGATCTGGCTGGAGCGGCGCAACGCCCGCCGCGGCAGGCCCTCGGCCAAGCCCGTGGGCGGCGCGGACGTCCCGGTCAGGCCCTCGGGCACCGGTGGCGGCACCGGCGGCGACGGCCTGAAGGTCAACGGCCCCGCCGGGTCCGTGGCGGTGGAACCCACCGTGCAGGAGCCGCTGCCCGACGCGCTGGACGGGTCCCGCCCGGCGAAGTCCGACGACGGCGACGACGCGGACGGCGAGCGGGACCGGAAGGGCTGATCCCTCCTTCCCACGGCCGGTACGGCCCCGTGCGCGCCCCGCGGCGCGTACGGGGCCGTCGTCGTCCCGGCCCTCGGAGCGCGGCCGCGGGGACGCCGCGCGGAGGGTCTTTCGGGACTGCACAAGCGGGCGAACGACGACTAAGGTCGACATGTCATCGCATCGAACCCACGACCCATCCTGAGCGGACATGTCTGAACTGTCGAGCCCCCACGGCTCCTGGCCATCGCCCATCAGCGCCGGTGACGTCGCCCGAGGAGTGCGGCGGATGGCGTTCCCGTCCGTCGTGGGCGCGGAGGTCTGGTGGGAGGAGGGCCGCCCCGAGGAGGGCCGGACCACCCTCATGCGGCGCGACGCCGACGGAACGGTGACCGAGCTGCTGCCCGCGCCCTGGAGCGCGGGGACCCGGGTGCACGAGTACGGCGGGCGCGCCCACCTGCCGGTCCCGCGCCGCGACGACAAGGCCATCACCCGCATGGGCGTGGTGTTCTCCCAGTCCTCTGACCAGCGCCTCTACCTGCTGGAACGCGGCTCCTCGGAGCCGGTGCCGCTCACCCCCGACGACGGCGCCTCGCGCTACGCCGACCCGGCGCTGAGCGCGGACGGACGCGCCGTGCTGTGTGTGCGGGAGAGGCACGGGGAGGGAGCGGTCCGCCGCTCGATCGTGTCGGTACCGCTGTCGGGCCGGGGCGCGCAGGACCCCTCCGCGGTGCGCGAACTGGTCTCGGGCGCGGACTTCTACGCCTCCCCCACCCCGTCGCCGGACGGCGCCCATCTGGCCTACGTCCGGTGGAACCACCCCAGGATGCCCTGGGACGGCAGCGAACTGCGGGTGGGCGCCCTGGGGGAGACCGGGCTGACCGGCGAGTACACCCTCAAGGGCGGTGTGGACGAGTCGGTGGTCTCCCCGGCCTGGGCCGACGGCGCGACGCTGTACGTGGCCTCGGACTGGCCGGGCTGGTGGAACCTGTACCAGGCGGGGATGACCGGGCAGGCGCTAGCGCTGTACCCGGCCGAGGAGGAGTTCCACGCCTCCCCGGGCCGTCTGGGCAACCGGTCGTTCTGCGTGCTGGACTCGGGCCGGGTCGTGGCGCTGCACGGGCACGCCGACATGACCCCGAGCGTGTACGACCCCGACACCCTGGACCTGACGCCGGTGGCGACCGGCCTGACCACGTGGTCGATGCTGGACACCGACGGGCGCACCGTGGTGGCGGTGGCCTCCTCCCCGACCGAGCCGCCGTGCCTCGTGCGGCTGGACCCGGCATCCGGGGCCGTGGAGGTGCTGCGCCGGGGCGCCGAGGAGCTGCCGGACGCCGCCTACCTGCCCGTCCCCCGGCAGGAGACGCTGCCGGGCCGGTACGGGGCGCCGGTGCACGCGAACGTGTACCCGCCGACCCACCCGGACGCGCCCGCGGACGGCCCCGCGCCGTACGTGGTGTGGGCGCACGGCGGCCCGGTGTCGGTAAGCACGAGGGAGTTCGACCTGGCCAAGGCCTACTTCACCAGCCGGGGGATCGGCGTGGTGGACGTCAACTACGGCGGCTCCACGGGGTACGGGCGCCCGTACCGCAAGCGCCTGCACAAGGAGTGGGGCGTGGTGGACGTGGAGGACTGCGTGGCCGCGGCCCGTGCCCTGGTGGAACAGGGGGTGGCCGACCCCCGGCGGTTGGCGATCCGCGGTCCGAGCGCGGGCGGGTACACGGCGCTGATGGCGCTGACCGGGGACACGTTCGCGTGCGGGGTGTCCCTCTTCGGGGTCACCGACCTGCTGGGGTTCAGCGAGACCACGCACGACTTCGAGTCGCGGTTCCTGGACTCCCTGGTGGGGACGCTGCCGGGGTTCGTGGAGCGGTACCGGGAGCGCTCTCCGGTCAACCGCGCCGGGGAGATCGACGTGCCGGTGCTGCTGGTGCAGGGACTGGAGGACAGGGTCGTGACCCCGGACCAGGCCACGGCGATGGCGACGGAGCTGGGGCGGCGCGGGATGCCGCACGCGCTGGTGGAGTTCGAGGGCGAGGGGCACGGGTTCACCGGGCAGGAGGCGCGGATCCGCTCCCTGGAGTCGGAGCTGGCCTTCTACGCGCGGGTGTTCGGGTTCGAGGCCGACGTGGCTCCGCTGGAGCTGGTGACCACTCCGCCGGAGACGAGGACCGCCGAGGACGGCGCGGACGGCGCGGAACCGGCCACGGAGGACTCCCCGGAGTCCGGCGCGGAGGACCCCGGGGAGCCCGGGGGCAACGCGAGCGACGGGGACACCGACGACGCGCTCACACCGGACGCCGGACAGGACGGGCGGCCCACCCGCCCCGCGGAGGCCACCGCTGGCCCGGCCGCCGTCGGCGACTGACCCTGCCGGGAACCTCTGCTCTGGGAGCGGGACGGGACGGGACCGGCGGGCGGTGACGGCTCAGAAGCCGGAGACAGGGCCCGGCCCACGGTGACGGTACCCGCGGCGGGGTTGGCGGTGACGGCTCAGAAGTCGGGGTCGGGCGCGTGGAGTTCGGCCTCCACGCCCTCGCGTTCGAGCTCCTCGCGGACCACGCGGTAGGACAGGCCCGAGGAGTAGCCCTTGCGGGCGAGGAAGCCCAGGGCGCGGCGGATCCGCGTCTCCTTGTCCTTGCCCCGGGTCGCGGCCAGGCGCCGACGGGCGAGGTCGCGGGCGGCCTCCTCCTCGTCCTGGTCGCTGAGTTCGCCGACGGCCTCCCGGACGGTGTCCTCCTCCACGCCGCGGGTGCGCAGCTCCTGGGCCAGGGCACGGCGGGAGAGCCGTCTGCCGTGGTGGCGGGAGGACACCCAGGCCTGGGAGAAGGCGGCGTCGTCGATCAGTCCGGCCTCGCCGAACGTGTCCAGGACCGAGGTGACGACCTCCTCCTCGTACTCCCGGCGGTGCAGCGCCCGCTCCAGCTGGGCACGGGTGCGCGGGGAGTGGGTGAGCATCCGCAGGACCAGGGCGCGGGCCTCGGCCTCGGGGTCCTTCCCGGGCGGGGCCGCCCCGCCCGGGAAGGGGCCGTCGTCCTCGGGGTGGTGCCGGTCCGGGGACCGGCTCCCCTCACGCATCAGCCGCGGGCGCCTTGGGAGTCCTGGCCGCGGCGCGCTTGGCCGGAGCCTTGGCCGCGGCGGCCGGGTCCGGGGTCCCCTCCGCGGCCGCCTTGGCGGGTTCGGCGGTGTCGGTGGCCGGACCGGAGGCGCTGTCGTCACCCTTGACGGGCACGCCCAGCTTCTCCTTGATCTTCTTCTCGACCTCGTTGGCCATGTCGGCGTTCTCGCGCAGGAAGTTGCGCGCGTTCTCCTTGCCCTGGCCCAGCTGGGTGCCCTCGTAGGTGTACCAGGCGCCCGACTTGCGGACGATGCCGTGCTCCACGCCCAGGTCGATGAGGCTGCCCTCGCGCGAGACGCCCACCCCGTAGAGGATGTCGAACTCGGCCTGCTTGAAGGGCGGCGCGACCTTGTTCTTGACGACCTTGACGCGGGTGCGGTTGCCGACCGCGTCGGTGCCGTCCTTGAGCGTCTCGATGCGGCGCACGTCCAGGCGCACCGAGGCGTAGAACTTGAGCGCCTTGCCGCCGGTCGTCGTCTCGGGCGAGCCGAACATGACGCCGACCTTCTCGCGCAGCTGGTTGATGAAGATCGCGGTGGTGTTGGTCTGGTGCAGCGCACCGGCGATCTTGCGCAGCGCCTGGGACATCAGGCGGGCCTGGAGTCCGACGTGGCTGTCGCCCATCTCGCCCTCGATCTCGGCGCGGGGCACCAGGGCCGCCACGGAGTCGATGACGATGATGGAGACCGCGCCGGAGCGGATCAGCATGTCGACGATCTCCAGCGCCTGCTCACCGGTGTCCGGCTGCGAGAGCAGCAGGTCGTCGGTGTTGACGCCGATCTTCTTGGCGTACTCGGGGTCGAGCGCGTGCTCGGCGTCGACGAAGGCCGCGATGCCTCCCATCCGCTGGGCGCTGGCCACCGCGTGCAGGGCGACGGTGGTCTTACCGCTGGACTCGGGGCCGTAGATCTCCACGACGCGGCCCCGGGGCAGGCCTCCGATGCCGAGCGCCACGTCGAGGGCGATCGCCCCGGTGGGGATCGACTCCACCGGCGGGCGGTCGTCGTCGCCCAGGCGCATGATGGAGCCCTTGCCGAACTGCCGCTCGATCTGGGCGAGCGCTGTTTCGAGAGCCTTGTCTCGGTCTCCAGATGCCACGGGATACCCCTGTTGTTGGGTGGATGCCTTTTTCTTCATGGTGAGCACGACGCTACGCGGTCGGTACGACAATCGCGACGTCCCACGTCCGCCTGTGGACAACCCACACTACCCGAACCTGTGTTCGATGTGGCGTACGAAACGAAGGTGATCCCGCGGGACGTCCGTCGCCGGATCAGCGTCTGGAGGCGGGCAGGTCGAAGGCCTCGCACACGGCGCGCCACACCGTCTTGGGCGCCGCCCCGTCGGCGAGCGCCTGCTCCACCGTGCGGGATCCGAGCCCCTCCAGGACGTGGTCGCGGGCCACGCTCTGGGAGTAGGCCTCGCCGAACTGCTCGTGCATGTTGTTCCAGAAAACCGTGAGTCTCATCGGGCCAAGTATCGGTGATCACGGCGTCCGCCGCGTCCGCTCCCCTTTGTCCCCGCCGGCGGGCACACTGGCGGCATGAGCCGTGCGCCACACCCTCTCGAACGCTTCGGACCGGCCACCCGGGCCTGGTTCGACCGGGCCTTCCCCTCGGGTCCCACCCCCGCCCAGACCGGGGCCTGGGAGTCGGTCCAGCACGGGAGGAACACGCTGGTGGTGGCCCCGACCGGCTCGGGCAAGACCCTGTCGGCCTTCCTGTGGTCGCTGGACCGGCTGTCCTCGGCCCCCGTCCCCGAGGACCGCGCCCGCCGCTGCCGGGTGCTGTACGTGTCCCCGCTCAAGGCCCTCGCGGTGGACGTGGAGCGCAACCTGCGCGTCCCGCTGGCCGGGATCGCGGCAGCCGCCGAGGCCGGGGGGCACGCGCTGTCCCCGGTCACCGTGGGGGTGCGCACCGGCGACACACCCGCCGCCGAGCGGCGCAGGCTCGCCACCCGCCCGCCGGACGTGCTCATCACCACGCCCGAGTCGCTGTTCCTGGTGCTCACCTCGCGCGCCCGGGAGGGGTTGGCGGGGGTGGACACGGTCATCGTCGACGAGGTGCACGCGCTCGCGGGGAGCAAGCGCGGCGCGCACCTGGCGCTGAGCCTGGAGCGGCTGGACGCCCTGCTGGACCGCCCGGCGCAGCGGATCGGGCTGTCGGCGACCGTGCGCCCGCCCGAACTGGTGGCACGGTTCCTCGGAGGCGCCGACGTCGTCGCCCCGCCCGGCTCCCCCGGCATGGACCTGCGCGTGGTGGTGCCCGCCCCCGACATGGAGGAGCCCGGTGCCCCGGCACCGCCCCGGCCCTCCGACGGCGCGGAGGGTGACGGGGGCGCCGACGGCGGCGGCGGATCCCTGTGGCCGCACGTGGAGCGGCGCGTCCTGGACCTGGTGGAGTCCCACCGCTCCACCATCGTGTTCACCAACGGGCGCCGCACCGCGGAGAAGCTGTGCGCCCGCATCAACGACCTGCACACCGAGCGGCACGGCGGACGCCTGCCACCGGAGGAGGTCCCCGCCCAGGTCATCGCCCAGTCCGGACACAGCCGCGGCGGCCCCCCGGTGGTCGCCCGCGCCCACCACGGCTCGATGTCCAAGACCGAGCGGGCCCTGATCGAGGACGAACTGAAGGAGGGGCGGCTGCGCTGCGTGGTGGCCACCTCCAGCCTGGAGCTGGGCGTGGACATGGGCGCGGTCGACCTGGTGGTGCAGGTGGCCTCGCCGCCGTCGGTGGCCAGCGGCCTGCAACGGGTCGGCCGGGCGGGGCACCAGGTCGGCGAGACCTCGCGCGGGGTGTTCCTCCCCCGCTTCCGGGGCGACCTGTTGGCGACGGCCGTGGTGGTCGGGCAGATGCGCGAGGGCGGCATCGAACGCCTGGAGATGCCGCGCAACCCCCTGGACGTGCTGTCCCAGCAGGTCGTGGCGATGACCGCCATGGACGACTGGCCGGTGCCCGAACTGGCCGCCCTGGTCCGGCGGGCCGCGCCCTTCGCCGACCTGGCCGACACGGTGCTGGAGTCGGTCCTGGACATGCTGTCGGGCCGCTACCCCTCGGACGAGTTCGCCGAGCTGCGTCCCCGCCTGGTGTGGGACCGGGAGGCGGACGTGCTGCGGGCGCGCCCGGGCGCGCAGCGGCTGGCGGTGGTCAGCGGCGGCACCATCCCCGACCGGGGCGTGTACGGGGTGCACCTGGCCGGGCGGGACGGGGCCGCCGCGCCGGGGCGGGCGCCCACCCGGGTCGGCGAACTGGACGAGGAGATGGTCTACGAGTCGCGGGTGGGCGACGTGTTCGTGCTGGGATCCACCTCGTGGCGGATCGAGGCGATCACCGCCGACCGGGTGCTGGTCTCCCCCGCGCCGGGGCGGCCGGGGCGGATGCCGTTCTGGAAGGCCGACGCGCAGGGAAGACCCGCGGAGCTGGGCCGGGCGGTGGGCGCGCTGACCCGGGAGCTGGCCGGGGCCGAACCCGGGGAGGCGCTGGCCCTGGCCGAGGGGGCGGGGCTGGACCCGTGGGCCGCGCACAACCTGGTGGAGTACGTCTCCGAGCAGCGGGAGGCCACCGGACACGTGCCCGACGACCGGACCTTGGTCGTCGAGCGCTTCCGCGACCAGGTCGGCGACTGGCGCGCGGTCGTGCACTCCCCGCTGGGCGCGCGGGTGCACGCGCCGTGGGCGCTGGCCCTGGCCCGGCGGCTGCGGGACCGGTTCGGCGCGGAGGCACAGGTCGTCCACGGCGACGACGGGATCGTGCTGCGGCTGCCGGACGCCGGGGGCTGGGACCGGCCGGGCGAGCTGGCCGACCTGGTGGCGCTGGACCCCGAGGAGGTGGAGGAGGCGGTCACCGGGGAGCTGCCCGGGTCGGCGCTGTTCGCCGCGCGGTTCCGCGAGTGCGCGGCGCGGGCGCTGCTGCTGCCCCGCCAGCGGCCGGACCGGCGGATGCCGCTGTGGCAGCAGCGGCTGCGGGCCTCCAACCTGCTGTCGGTGGCGGGCCGGTACGGGTCGTTCCCGATCGTGCTGGAGGCGGTGCGCGAGTGCCTGAGGGACGTGTTCGACGTGCCCGCCCTGGTTGAGGCGCTGGAGGGGATCCGGTCCCGCCGGACACGGGTGGTGGAGGTGCGCACCGAGGCCGCGTCGCCGTTCGCGCGCTCGCTGATGATGGAGTACACGGCGGCGTTCCTGTACGAGGGGGACGCCCCCGCGGCCGAGCTGCGCGCGCAGGCGCTCACCCTGGACACCTCGCTCCTGGCCGACCTGCTGGGCGAGGCGGACCTGCGGGAGCTGCTCGACCCGCGCGTGGTGGAGGAGGTCGGCGCGCTGTTGCAGCGGACCGCTCCCGGCTCGGGCGCCCGGGACGCCGAGGGCGCGGCCGACCTGCTGCGCGAGGTGGGTCCGCTGACCACGGAGGAGGCCGGGGCTCGGGGAGCCCGGCGGGAGTGGCTGGAGGAGCTGGAGTCCGCGGGGCGGGCGGTGCGGATGACCGTGGCGGGCGCCGAGCGCTGGTGCGCGGTGGAGGACGCGGCGCGGCTGCGCGACGCGCTGGGCGCGCGGCCGCCCGCCACCGTGCCCGAGTCACTCCTGGAAGCGGTGGAGGCGCCCACCCGCGACCTGGTCTCGCGCTACGCGCGCACGCACGGACCGTTCTCCGCCGGAGAGGCGGCAGCGCGCCTGGGGCTCGGCGCGGACGTGGTGGAGGGCGTGCTGCGGGAGCTGTCCCGGCAGGGGCGGGTCCACCGGGGCGGGTTCCGGCCCGGCGGAACGGGCACCGAGTGGTGCGACGCCGACGTGCTGCGGCGACTGCGGCGCGGATCGGTCGCGCGGCTGCGGAGCGAGGTGGAGCCGGTCGCGCAGACCGCCCTGGCCGCGTTCGCGCCGCTGTGGCAGCGCGCCGTCGCGGGTGAGCGGTGGCGCGGACCGGACGCGGTGTTCGAGGCCGTGGAGTCGCTGCGCGGCGCGACGGTGGCGGCGTCGGCGCTGGAGCCGCTGGTGCTGCCCTCCCGGGTGGAGGACTACGCGCCCAACCGGCTGGACGAACTGACGCAGGCGGGCGAGGTCGTGTGGGCCGGGGCCGGCGCGCTGCCCGGACAGGACGGGTGGGTGTGCCTGGCCCCGGCCGACGAGGCGGCCCTGCTGCTGCCCGAACCGGTGCCGCCGGAGGAGGGCTCCACGGCCCACGCGGTGCTGGAGGTGCTGCGCGGGGGCGGGGCGCTGTTCTTCCGCGACGTCGCCGACCGTGTGGCGGGCGCCTCGGCCGTGACGGACGCGGCGCTGGTCGCGGCGCTGTGGGAGCTGGTGTGGTCGGGCTGCGTCACCAACGACACCCTGGCCCCGCTGCGCGCGGTGCTGGGTTCGGGGGCCGCTCCGCGCCGTGCGCCCTCGCGTGCGGGGCGGCGGGCGCGCCCGGTGCTGCCCACCCGGTCGGGACCGCCCACGGCCGCGGGGCGGTGGTGGGCCCTGCCCGAACGGGAGGGCGACCCCACCAGGCGGGTCCTGGCCCGGCTGGAGGCGCGGCTGGAGCGCGGGGGCGTGCTGGTGCGCGGGTACCAGGGCGGGCGGATCTCCCCGGACGAGTACCGGGTGCTGCGGACGATGGAGGAGTCGGGCCGGGTGCGCCGCGGCTACTTCGTGGACGGGCTGGGCGGCGCCCAGTTCGCGCTGCCCGGAGCCGTGGACCGGCTGCGCGCGGTCTCCGGCGGCGCGGCGGAACCGGTGGTGCTGGCGGCGACCGACCCGGCGAACCCGTTCGGCACGGACCTGGCCTGGCCCGGGGACGCCCAGGCCAGGCCCGGCCGGTCGGCGGGCGCCCTGGTGGTGATCGACGGGGGGCGGCTGACCCTGTACGTGGGCCGGGGCGGCCGCTCGGTGCTGACCTTCGGTTCGCCGCCCGCCCTGCTGGAGCGGGCGGCCCGCGCCCTGGCCGGGGCGGTGCGGGACGGGCGCGCGGGGGCGCTGACGGTGGAGCGCGCCGACGGAACGGAGGTGTTCGCGACGCCGGTGGACGCCGCACTGGTGGCGGCGGGGTTCCACGTGACCCCGAAGGGGCTGCGTCTGCGACCGTAGAGCGTCCCGTCGCGGTGCGCCTTCTCCGGTCGCCACGGGCCCGAAAACGACTGGCCGCGGCGGCTGCGACCGGAGAGGATGGCGTCCGCGACGGGAGAGCACGAGGGGGACTGGTGGGACCACAGGGAATCCGACCGATGCAGCCGGTGGACGAACCGCGCGTGGTGGAGGTGTCGCTGGCGGCGGACTCCGTTTTCGCCGCGGCCGGGGTGGTCCTGCCCCCCGACGACCCCCGGGAGATGCTCGCGCACGCGGAGCGGGTCCTGGTGGCCGACGACCCGGCTACGGGCGCCCCCGTGGTCGGCCTGGCCGCGACCGTGACCGTGGACGGGCGCCCGCACCTGGAGCAGCTGGCCGTGCACCCCGGTCACGGCAGGCGCGGGATCGGCGGCGCCCTGCTGGAGGCGGTGTGCGCCGAGGCGGCCGCCGCCGGTCACACCCGCCTCACACTCACCACCTTCCGCGACCTGCCGTGGAACGGGCCCTGGTACGCCGCCCGCGGGTTCACCGTGCTCCCCCGGGCGGAGTGGGGCCCGGGGCTGGAGGAGGTCTGGCGGGCCGAGGAGCGGGCGGGGATCCGGGTGCTCCCCCGTGTGGTGATGGCCCGGCCGACCTGAGCCTTCCGTGCCCGCCGTGTCCTCGCCCACCTACGATCAGGTGCTCTCCCATCCCCCACGCCGGAGGCCTCCGTGCACGAACCCGAACCCGCCCCGCACCACGGGAAACCGACGGAACCCGTGGAACCGAACGGCGCTCCGCCCCAGGCGGCACCACCGCGACCTGTCGCCTCACCCCCCTCGTCCGGTTCGCGAACACGAGGACCGTTGCTGCTAGGGATCGGCCTGGTGTGCGTGCCGGTGGTCGTGGCCGCCGTGTTGGTGGCGCTCCAGCGCCCGTCCCCGCCCTCTTCCGAGGCCGCGGCGGTCCCGGTCCTCGGTGAGGCCGCGAAACCGGAGCAGACCGCGGACCCGGCACCCTCCGCACCGCCGGTCGGGTACTCCACCTTCGACGATGACGGCGTCGTCATGCGCTACCCCCAGGAGTGGCGCACCGTGTACATCGCCATGGACGCGGGGGCCGAGGATGACGGGGTCCTGTCCGAGTACGAGTTCCACTCCCCCGACGCCGACCACCGGATCAGCTTCACCGTCTTCTCGTTGGAGGGCGTCGAGCCGCGTGCGGCCCGCGAGTACCACCAGGCCGCGGAGACCGCGTTCGCGGGGGAACCGAACACCTCGGACTGGCGGCGGCTCAGCCTGGAGGACGATCCGTCCGCGCCTTCGGGATGGGACGTCTCCCGCATGGAGGCGACCTACCGCGACAGCGGCTGGCGCCGGCCCGACCGGTGGATGCTGTGGAGGTACGCCGTCGTCGCGGAGGAGGGCAAGGGGTACTACCTCCGGTTCGACGTCCCCGGGTCGGAGCGGGAGGACTACGCGCAGATCGTGGAGGAGGTCTTCGGCTCCTTCGAGCTGACGCTCTGAAGGCTCCCCGAGGGCGGGTCGCCCGCGCCCCGACCGGATGAGGGATGCCGGGGCGCGGACGAAGGACCGGAGAGCACGGCCGAGAAGGGGCTGTCAGGGGATGGGCCACCGCTGGTAGAAGCACACGCCCACCGTCGTGGGAGGGCTCCCACGGGGCCGGGGCCCGGCGGACTCACACCGTCGAGGAGAAGACGTCCTCCCGGGCCCGTTCCAGCGCGTGCAGCAGCGCTCCCCGCACCACCGGGCTGCCCTCCACCCTTCCCAGCGCGACCTCGGTCGCGTTCGGGGCGATGCGCGCGGTGGCCGCCTGGACCCGCTCGGCCAGCTTCACACCGCCCGCCAGGGCCACGTCCCCGCCGAGCACCACCAGGCCGGGGTCCAGGATCACCGTGACGGCGGCCACCCCGCGGGCCAGGCGCTCGGCGAAGTCGTCCAGGAAGGCGTCCGCCTCCGGGGTCCCCGCGGCGGAGGCCGCCCCGACCACCTCGGTGACGTCGGTGCCCTCGATGCCGTACCCGGCGGCGAGCTCGACCACCTGCCCCGCCTTGACCAGCGCCTGGAACCCGTGGGGCAGCTCTCGGCTGGCTCCGTCGCGCAGGGACTCGTAGCCGCCGGACAGCCCCACGTCGGTGGGCATGGGCGCCCCGGGCACGGGCAGGTAGCCGATCTCGCCCGCGCCGCCCGAGCGGCCCCGGTGGATGCGGCCGTCGATCATGGTGGACATGCCCACGCCGCCGTTGGCGCTGAGCCAGATGAGGACGAACTCGGCCACCCCCGCGGCGGCGCCCTCGGAGTGCTCCGCCAGGGCGGCCAGGTTGACGTCGTTCTCGATCATGACCGAGCGCTTGAGATCGGCGCGCAGGGCCTCCAGGACGCCCTCGTGCCAGGACATCAGGTCGAAGGAGAAGCGGATGTCGCCGGTGCGGGGGTCGACGACACCGGGGGTGCCGATGACGCAGGCGCGGACCCTGTCCAGTGCGACCCCGGCGGTGTCGGCCAGACGCATCACCGCGGTGTGGACGAGGGCGACGGGGTCGTCGGAGGCACTGGGGTCGACCGCGACGTCGCTGACGATCCGGCCCGTGATGTCGGCGATCGTCGCGGTCACCCGGCGCGCGCTGACATCCAGGGCCGCGACGTAGGCGCTCTCGGGCACCACCGCGTACAGCGCGGCGTTGGGCCCCCGCCCGCCCGCCTGGCTGCCCACGACGCGCACCAGGTCCCGCTCCTCCAGCCGCGCGAGCAACTGGGAGGCGGTCACCTTGGAAAGGCCGGTACGCGTTCCCAGCTGCGTCCTGGTCAAAGGCCCGGCGGACAGGAGCAGTTCCAGTGCCGCGCGGTCGTTGAGCTGGCGTAGCAGCCGGGGAGTCCCCGGACGTTGAGACATAACCGTGACACCTCACCCTGTTTTTATTAGGAAAGTTTCCTGTTAATTTAGCTCACAACCTCACAGGAGGTCACGTCCTCGTAAGGCCCGCTTCGGGCCCTTCCGATACCCGCTGGGCCCTCCCGGTACCCGCTCCGGCGGGGCGGCCAACGTGCTATCCCAGCACAACCCCCACAAGACGTCGAGCCGCCGGGTGATCCCACGATCATCCCAGGCCGGTTCGAGCACAGGCGTCGCACCCCGGCGCGTCGTGCGAAGGGAGAAGAGATACAGATGAGGTTCCCGAAGATCGCCGCGGCCACGGCCGTGGTCCTGCTCGCCTCCGCCTGCGGCGGTTCCGACTCCGGTGACGGGGGCGGCGAGGCCGACAGCCTGACCGTCTGGGTCATGGGCACATCCCAGGAGCCCCTCGTCGAGTACTTCGAGGACGCCGAGGCCCGCTTCCAGGAGGGCAACCCGGACGTCTCCGTCGAGGTCGAGTTCATCCCCTGGCCCGACGCGCAGGAGGCCATCACCAACGCCCTCGCCGGCGGTGACGCCCCCGACGTGCTGGAGGTCGGCAACGACCAGGTCGCGGGCTGGGCCGCGCAGGGCGCCCTGATGGACATCACCGAGCAGGTCAGCGGCTGGGACGCCTCCTCGGGCATCGACGAGAACGCCCTGGAGTACGGCACCTACGAGGGCGTCCAGTACGGCGTCCCGTGGTTCTCGGGCGTGCGCACCCTGTACTACCGCGCGGACTGGCTGGAGGAGGTCGGCCACGAGCCGCCGACGACCTGGGACGAGCTCGTCGAGGTGGCCGAGGCCATCGAGGAGGAGTACGACGTCCCCGGCTTCGCCGCCCCGACCGACTTCACCAACGGCATCGCCAGCTTCATCTGGAGCAACGGCGGCTCGATCGCGGAGCAGAACGGCGAGGAGTGGGAGGGCAACCTCACCGACCCCGCCACCGTCGAGGCCATCGAGTTCTACGCCAGCCTGACCACCGACGGCATCTCGCCGCAGGACTACGTCGGCCAGAACGAGCTCATCGCCCTGGCCGACATGGCCAACAGCGAGCTGGGCATGTACATCGACGGCGGCTGGGCGGTCGGCTCCATGGAGGAGCAGGCCGCGGACCCGGCCGTCATCGAGAACATCGTCGCCGCGCCCATCCCCGGCGCCGAGGGCATCGCCCCGGCCTTCGCGGGCGGCTCCGCCCTGACGGTGTTCACCACCACCGAGCACCCGGACCTGGCCTTCGAGCTGCTGACCGTCCTCGGCAACGAGGAGGGCAGCCAGGGCTACGCCGACGTCGCGGGCTTCTTCCCGGCCTACCCGCACCTGCTGGAGAGCGAGGAGTACCAGCAGGACCCCGCCACCGCCGCGGCCGCCGAGCAGATGCAGCACACGGAGTTCTTCCCGACCACCCCGCGCTGGACCGCGGCCGACCAGGACAACAAGATCCTGCCGAGCGCCGTCCTGGAGATCGTGCAGGGCGGTGACCCCGAGGAGGTCCTCGGTGCGGCCAACGAGGAGCTCACCTCGATCCTCAACGAGCCGGTCGAGTAGTCCGTCCCGCCTCACTGAGTAGAGCTGTGCGCGGGCGGGGCCCCTGGCCCCGCCCGCCGCGGTCGGCCCACGCCTCGATTGAGAAGACCATGGCACAAACCGTCGAACCAGCGACCGCGCGCGAGCGCGAGGAGGCCGTGAAGGCCCCCGCCTCCGAGTCCGCCCCGCGCCGCCGCACGCTTCCCACCCCGTACCTGCTCATCGCCCCGGCCCTGATCCTCCTGGCGGTCGTGCTGCTGTGGCCGATCGTGCAGATGGTGTGGTACTCGCTCACCAGCTTCACCACCCGCAACCTCCTGCCGAACCAGCCCGGGCCGACCTGGAACGGCTTCGCGCACTACCAGGCGCTGCTGACCGACCCCGAGTTCTGGGGGATCCTGCGCAACACGGTCGTGGTCTGCGTGCTGATGGTCGGCATCACGATGGTGCTGGGCACCCTCGTGGGGCTGCTGCTGAACAAGCTCCCCAAGTGGTTCTCGGCGTTCGTGGCCCTGGGCATGATGCTCGCCTGGGCCACCCCCGCGCTGAGCGCCTCCCTGGTCTTCCGCTGGCTGTTCCTGCCGGAGCGGGGCCTGGTCAACGTCATCCTGGACCGGATGCCGGACTGGCTGGTGGGCAGCGGATGGCTGGAGTACAACTGGTTCCTCGAACCGCTCCCGCTGTTCACGATCCTCATCACCGTGATCGTCTGGCAGTCCTTCCCCTTCGTGGCCGTCTCCGTGCTCGCCGGGCTCAAGAGCATCCCGTACGAGCTGTACGAGGCCGCGAGGATGGACGGCGCGGGCGGCTGGAAGGCCTTCTGGAACGTCACGTTCCCGATGCTGCGCCCGCTGTTCGCCCTGCTGCTGGTCCTCCAGATCATCTGGGACCTGCGCGTGTTCACCCAGCTGTACATCCTGGCGAACAGCTTCCAGAACAAGGACGTCTACCTGCTCTCGTACTACATCTACCAGCAGGGCTTCAGCGCCAGCCCGGCGAACTACGGCATGGGCTCGGCGATCGCGGTGGTCATGACCGTGATGATCCTCGCCGTCACCGCGTACTACCTGCGCATCATGATCCGCCAGGGGGAGACCCGATGACCGCGATCGACCAGACCTCCGCCAGCGCCGTCCGCGAGCGCGCCACCGGGGGCGCCGGGACCGGCGGCCCGAGCCGCCCGCCGCGCGTCCACCGCCGCGGCCCGCTGCGCCGCCTGCGCCGTCTTCCGCTGTACCTGGCCGGCCTCGCGGTGTTCCTGTTCTCGGTGTTCCCCGTGTACTGGATGATCATCACGGCCTTCAAGCCGGTGGGTGAGATCTTCACCCGCGACCAGACGATCTTCCCGGCGGCGCCGACCCTGGAGCACTTCGACCGGGTGCTCAACGGCCAGCTGATCCCCGGGGTGAACTTCTGGCAGTTCCTGGGCAACAGCCTGTTCCTCACCGTGGCCTCCGTGGCCATGGGCGCGTTCCTGTCGCTGCTGGCCGCCGTGGCCGTGGCCCGGTTCCGCTTCCGGCTTCGCACCGCCTTCATCATCCTGCTGCTGGTGATCCAGATGGTGCCGATGGAGGCGATGATCATCTCCATCTTCATCAACTTCCGGCAGCTGTCCGACATCAGCGGCGTGGAGCTGCTCGGCAACCTGTCCGGCCTGCTCATCGTGTACACGGCCGTGTCCCTGCCGATCACCATCATGATGCTGCGGGGCTTCGTGGCCGCGGTGCCCAAGGAGCTGGAGGAGGCCGCGGCCATCGACGGCGCCAACGCCTGGACCATCTTCTGGCGCATCCTGATGCCCCTGGTCGCGCCGGGCCTGGTGGCGGCGAGCATCTTCGCCTTCATCACCGCGTGGAACGAGTTCATCGTCGCGCTGACGTTCCTGGGCCGCAGCACCGACAACTACACGCTGCCGCTGACCCTGTCCTACTACTTCGGCCGGTTCGGCACCGAGTGGGGACCGATCATGGCCGCCTCCACCCTGCTGACCATCCCCGTGATGATCTTCTTCCTGTTCGTCCAGCGGCGCATGGTCTCCGGCCTGACCATGGGCGCGGTCAAGGGCTGACCGCCCCTCCCGCCGGGCGGGTCCCGCGACGGACACCGCGGGTCCCGCCCCGGGCGCGCGCTCCGCCCCTTCGCTCTCCCTCCCTCCGCTTCTCCGCCCTTCGTCTGCCCGACCACGGGCACCCCTTCGCTCACCGAACGGAGTTCGTCATGCCGTACGACCCGACCCTGGCGCGTCTGGCCAACGCCACGCTGCTGGTGCCCTTCGAGTCCTACCAAGCCCCGCGCTGGGTCCTGGAGGGTCTGGCGGACGGGATCTCCGGCGTCTGTCTGTTCCACAACAACCTGGACGGTCCCGAGCAGGTGGCCGCGCTCAACGCGACCCTGGCCGGGGTCACCGACACCCCGCTGATCTCCCTGGACGAGGAGGGCGGCGACGTCACCCGCATCGGCCAGGCGCAGGGCAGCGACTACCCCGGCAACGCGGCCCTGGGCGCGGTGGACGACCCCGGCCTGACCCGCGCCACCCTGCGCTCCCTGGGCGGGCGCCTGGCCGAGCTGGGCTTCAACCTGGACCTGGCGCCCTCGGTGGACGTCAACGTCGCCGACGACAACCCGGTGATCGGCACCCGCTCCTTCGGCTCCGACCCCGAACTGGTGGCCCGCCACGCGGCCGCCGCCGTGCTGGGCCTCCAGGAGGCGGGCGTGGCCGCGTGCGCCAAGCACTTCCCCGGCCACGGCGCCACCTCCCAGGACTCCCACCACGTGCTGCCGCGCGTGGAGGCCGACGCCGACCTGCTGCGCCGCCGCGAGCTGCTGCCGTTCCGCGCGGCCGTGGAGGCGGGCGTCCGGTCGATCCTGACCGCGCACATCGAGATGCCCGGCCTGGGCGGCGACGGCCCCGCCACGCTCACCCCGCGCATCCTCAACGACCTGCTCCGCGGCGAGCTGGGCTTCACCGGCACCGTGGTCAGCGACGCCATGGACATGCAGGGCGTCAGCGGACAGATCGGCATCCCCGAGGCCTGCGTGCGCGCGGTGGCCGCCGGGGTGGACCTGTTGTGCCTGGGCCGGTTCGTCTACGCCGACCAGGTCGAGCTGATCCGCGCCGCGCTGGTGGGCGCGGTCCGGGAGGGCCGCCTGTCCGGGGAGCGCCTGGAGGAGGCCGCCGGGCGCAACGCCGAGCTGCGCACCTGGATCCGCGCAGCCCAGACCCGGCGCTCGGACGTGCCCGCGGCCGACGGGGTGGGCCTGGTCGGCGCCCGCCGCGCGGTGCGCGTGGAGGGAGACCTCCCGGCGCTGGCGGACCCCTACGTGGTGGAGGTGGACGCCCCCTCCGGCATGGCGGTGGGCGAGGTCCCCTGGGGCCTGTCCCCCTGGTTCCCGGGCACCGAGCGGGTCTCCCCCGACGTCGCGCACGCCGACCGGCTGGCCGCCAGCGCCCGGGACCGCGACCTGGTCGTGGTGGTGCGGGACGCGCACCGCTACCCCTCCGCCCAGGCGCTCGTCAACCGCCTGCTCAGCGCGCACCCCGACGCCGTGGTGGTGGAGATGGGCCTGCCCATCTGGCGGCCCGACTGCGGCGCGCACGTGAGCACCTACGGCGCCGCGCACGTGAACGGGCTGAGCGCGGCCGAGCTGCTGGGGGCTCCGGTCGGCGCCCCCTCCCCCGGCGTGAACTGAGCCTCCCGGCTCCGCTCCCCGACCCGGCCGGTCCGCGACCGGCCGGGTCGGCGCGTTCCGGTGACGGACGTCACCGCGGCGGACATACTGGGACGGGACACCCCCGGGAGCGGGAACGTCACCGATGTCCCCGCAACCCGGTAGGAGAAGTACCCTTAGCCTGAAGCATCCCGGTCGTCGGCGTTCCCGTCGGCGCCCGGTGCCCCATTCGCCCACTTAAACACGGCATAATCACAGCATGCGCCTTTCAGCCCGGGTCGACTACGCGCTACGCGCGGCGGCGGAGCTCGCCGTCGCCGACGAGGGGCCGGTGACGGCCGAACAGCTCGCACGCGCGCAGGCCATCCCCGGAAAATTCCTCGAGAACATCCTCACCCAGCTACGCCGGGCCGGTCTGGTACGCAGCCAGCGCGGTCCCGTCGGCGGCTACTGGCTGGCCCGTCCGGCGGGGGAGATCTCCCTGGCCGACATCATCCGCGCGGTCGACGGACCGCTCGCCAACGTGCGCGGGGAACGCCCCGAGCACGTCGACTACGACGGTGCGGCCCGCAGCCTCCAGCAGGTGTGGATCGCCCTGCGCGCCAGCGAGCGCGCGATCCTGGAGGGCGTCAACCTCCAGCACCTGGTGACCAACGAGCTGCCCGAGACGGTGCGGTCGTTGGCCGAGGACCCCGAGGCCTGGGTGAACCACACCCACCGCTGACGGCCGCCCCGCGCGAAGGCCCCGCGAACACAGAAGGAGCCGACCGGATGGTCGGCTCCTTCTTCGTGGTCACGGTGACGATGGACGGACAGTTCCGAGGAGGGGTCAGACCCCCACCATGTCGGCGACTTGGGGAACGCGATCCGGTACCGGGTCGATGCCGAGGTCCTGGGCGGAGACGGGGTCGGTCGTGACCGCGTCACCCAGCAGCGCGGCCTCCTGGAGCTCGGCGAGGGCGAGCTGGTCGGAGACCTCTCTCAGTACCTGCGAGAGCGGGACGCCGAGCGCCCCGCAGATCGAGGAGAGCAGTTCGGAAGAGGCTTCCTTCTGCCCGCGCTCGACCTCCGACAGGTAACCGAGGGATACACGTGCATCGGCCGACACCTCACGGAGGGTGCGGCCCTGGCGCTGCCGGAGCCGCCTGAGCACGTCACCAAGTAGGTGACGAAGCAGGACCATCATTCGCGCTCCCTCCCACCGGTAGCGACCTTCATATACACCACCGTACCTGCCCCACGCCCGATTCGGGCACCTCTTGCCGTCCTGTTCGCTGGAGGGGGAACCCCGCCCGGGGGTGCTTTTGTTCCCAAGGGTGGGGAAAGGAAGAACAGCCCGGAAGGTTTAACTCCGGGTGTTTTCCTCCGTGCTCCCGCGCACAGCCGAGTCCAGGAGCAGCAGCGCCCCCTCGACCGTGCGGTATCGGATACCCGCACGGTCCCCGGTGAAACGGAAACGGCGGCCCCGGCTGGCGCCGTCGGGCGTGGCGACGGCCACGAAGACCGTGCCGACGGGCTGGCCGTCCTGGGGGTCGGGTCCGGCCACGCCGGTCACCGCGACGCCGTAGTCGGAGCCCAGAAGGCGGCGGACGCCGAGCGCCATGTGCTCGGCCACCTCGGGGTGGACGGCTCCGTGCTCGGCCAGGAGGCCCCCGGGCACGCCCAGGACACTGTCCTTGGCGTCGGTGGCGTAGGCCACGACACCGCCCCGGTAGGTGCCCGAGGCGCCGGGGATCGCGGTGAGGTGGGCACCGATGAGGCCGCCGGTCAGCGACTCGGCGGTGGCACAGGTGGCGCCGGCGGCGAGCAGGGCCCGGTGGGCGGCCCCGGCCGCGGCGAGCGCTCCGGCACGCGGGTCCTGGTCGGAGCCCGGGAGGCCCTGCTCCCCCGTCACTCGGTGTGGCCCTTGCGGGCGCGCACCGCGCGGACGGCGTCGAACACGTAGGTCAGGCCGGTCCACAGGGTGACCACCAGCGCGGCGGCCATCACGATGTGCGCGAACCAGACGAAGACCTCGCTGAAGGGCAGCACCTGGAGCGGGAAGAGGTAGACGCTGATCGCGACGATCTGGAGGACCGTCTTGAGCTTGCCGCCCTGGCTGGCGGGCATGACCACGTAGCGCAGGACCGCGAAGCGCAGCGCCGTGATGCCCCACTCGCGGACCAGGATGGCGATGGTCACCCACCACCACAGGTCGCCCTGGAGGGAGAGCACCACCAGCGCGGAGCCGGTGAGCGCCTTGTCGGCGATGGGGTCGACGATCTTGCCGAAGTCGGTGACCAGGTTGCGGCGGCGGGCGATCTCACCGTCGACCCGGTCGGTGATGGCGGCCAGCACGAAGACGGAGAAGGCGGCGAACCGCCACCAGGAGCCGTCCAGGAACATGAACCACACGAAGAGCGGCACCATGACCAGGCGGCTCATCGTGAGGATGTTCGCGATGTTCCACAGCGGAACGTGGGGGGCGGGGGTGGCCGCGGGGTCGGGGGTGCTCATCTGTCCGCGGCTTCCCCGTGGGTCTCGTCCTGTTCCGCGATGAGGTCGGCGCCGGCCGACTGGATGACGGTGGCGCGCACCAGGTCGCCGACGGCGAGGCCCTCGCCGTAGAGGATCGTGCTGCCGTCCACCTCGGGGGCCTGGTGCTCGGCGCGGCCCTCGTAGGCCCCGTCCTCCAGCACCGTCTCCACCAGGACGGTGACCTCCGAACCGATCCGCTCCTCGGCGCGCTGGGTCATCAGCTCCTCGGAGAGCCGGTTGAGCCGGTCCACGCGCTCGGCGACGACCTCGTCGGGCAGCTTGCCCCCGTGGTCGAAGGCCTCGGTGCCCTCCTCGTCGGAGTAGCCGAACACGCCGATGGCGTCCAGCCGGGCCTCGGAGAGGAAGGAGACCAGGTCCTCGAACTCGGCCTCGGTCTCGCCGGGGAAGCCCACGATGAAGTTGGAGCGCGATCCCGCCTCGGGGGCGCGCTTGCGGACCGTGTCCAGCAGCTCCAGGAAGCGCTCGCGGTCGCCGAAGCGGCGCATGCGGCGCAGCAGGGTGCCGCTGGCGTGCTGGAAGGACAGGTCGAAGTAGGGCACCACGCCGGGGGTTCCGGTGAGCACGTCCACCAGACCGGGGCGGACCTCGGCGGGCTGGAGGTAGCTGACCCGGACCCGCTCCAGGCCCTCGACGGCGGCCAGACGGGGCAGGAGCTTCTCCAGGGCGCGCACGTCGCCCAGGTCCTTGCCGTAGGACGTGGAGTTCTCGCTGACCAGGAACACCTCGCGCACGCCCTCGGAGGCCAGCCACTCGGCCTCGCGCACGATGTCGTCGGGGCGGCGGGAGAGGTAGGCGCCCCGGAAGGTCGGGATGGCGCAGAAGGTGCAGCGCCGGTCGCAGCCGGAGGCGATCTTGAGGTTGGCCACCGGTCCGCCGACCAGGCGGCGGCGCGGGACGGAGGCGCGGTAGGGCAGCTCGGTGCCCTCGGCCCCGGCGGCGTCGGCGAAGCTGGCGTGGCCGGGGACGTGGGCCTGGGAGGCGTCGCGCTCGGCCGGGCTGATGGGCAGCAGCGTGCGCCGGTCGCGGGGGTCGTGCGGGACCAGGGTCCGCCCGGCCACGACGTCGTCGAGCCGGTCGCTGATGGCGGCGTAGTCGTCGAAGCCGATGACCTGTGCCTCGGGCAGGGCCTGGGCCAGCTCGGAGCCGTAGCGTTCGGCCATGCACCCGGCGGCGACGACTCTGCCGCCGTTCTCCGCCGCTTCCAGGAGGGTCTCGATGGAGTCCTGTTTGGCCGCGTCGATGAACCCGCAGGTGTTGACGATGGTGACGTCGGCCTCGGTGTCGCCCTCGACGAGGTCCCAGCCGCCCGCGGACAGGCGCCCGGCCAGCTCTTCGGAGTCGACCTCGTTACGCGCACACCCCAGGGTGACGAGTGAGACAGTACGGCGCGATGACATGGCTTCCAAGCGTGTGGGAGAGCTTCGGGTGGCGCGGGGGGCCGTCCCGGACCGGACCGCTCGGCCGTGCTCGGTACACGGCGTCGCCTGGCGCCGCCCGCAGCCCCCCACATTACCTTGGTCGGCTCACCCGCCCGTACCCCGGCCCGGAACGTTCCGGGCCGGGGTACGGCACGGTCACTGCCGCACGCCGTCCGGGCCGATCACGATCTCCTTGACCTCGCCGGGAAGCCCGAGGGGGCCGGAGTTCTCGCCGTCGACGGTCACGCTGACCGCCCCGGCGTCGCCGACCCACAGGTTGAGCATGTCCTCGGTCACGTAGTCCTTGACGTCGCCCTCCAGCAGGTAGCCGACGTAGAGGTCCTCGCCCTCGGCACCGGTGACCTCGACCCAGCTGCGCCCGGAGGCGTTGAGTTCGACGGTGAACTCGACGGGCTCCTGCGCCGCCGCGGCCCCCTCCGCCCCCACGGCGGAGTCGACGGTCCTCTCGGTGGTGGAGGAGTCGAAGGCCGAGCGCAGCGGGTTGCCCGCGTCCCAGTCCTGCCAGGTGCGGATCCCGACGAAGAGCGCCAGGAGGAAGATGGCCCCGACCACGGCCCAGGGCCAGTGGCGTCGGACCGCGTCGGCGGGCCGCTGCCGGGCGGCGACGACCACGGGGCGGGCGACGGGGGCTCCCCCGCCGTGCCTGCCGGCCTGGTGCCTGCCGCCCTGCTGCCTGTTGCCCTGGTGCCCGCCGCCCCGGCGTCTGCCCTCGGGGGCCCCGGCCTCGGGCGCCCGAACACGGGGGCGGCGCCCCTCGGTGGTCTGGCGGGGACCGGGGATCCACCCGGCCCGCCGCGGCCTGCGGGGTTCCTGGTGCTCCTGGTGCTCCTCGTCGGGCTGGCGCGTCAGGAACTGCCTGCGTTCGAAGTGCCCCCAGCGCTGGGCGCCGACACCGGAGTCGTCCTCGCCGAAACGGTGGGCCATCACCGCCTCCCCGTCCTCCCCGGGACGGAGCTCGGCGCGCGCGGCGGCGGCCGCCCGCGCCGCCTCGGGCACGGAGGCCGGGTGGCGCTGCGGCGGGACGAAGGCGGGTATGGCGCGGGACGCGTGCTCGCGGTCGTACTCGGCCAGGAGCGGCGCCGGGTCCAGGCCGAGCGTGCGGCAGACGCGGCGGATGTGGCCGCGTGCGTAGAAGTCCCCGCCGCAGGAGAAGAAGTCCTCCTGCTCGATGGCCGTGAGGACGGGTTCCCGGATACGTGTACGGATGCTGAGGTCCGCGACCGTGTACCCCGCCGCGACCCGGGCGGCGGACAGGGTCTGACCGATCGTCGCCATGCGCACTCCCCCCGCGACTGTGTGTAGCTGCAAGAGACCACTCTGCCGTCCGGGGCGCTTTCGCGCAGGTCACCACGCCCCATGAAGCCTCCAAGATCCCACCAAATCGGGCATGCCCGTTTTTAAGGGATGCCAGTGGAGTTTCAGGAAAGGCCGTAACACGGGGCCGGAAGCCCGACTTGCCGGGCGCGGGTCGGCACCCTGACGCCGCCGCGCGGACGCGGCGGCGCGGATCAGGAACCCCGGATGTCGGCCAGCACGGCGGGCAGCTCGTCGGGCTGGACGAGCACGTCGCGGGCCTTGGAGCCCTCGCTGGGGCCGACCACGT
Organism: Nocardiopsis alborubida; assembly: GCF_012396365.1. GTDB lineage: Bacteria > Actinomycetota > Actinomycetes > Streptosporangiales > Streptosporangiaceae > Nocardiopsis > Nocardiopsis alborubida. The sequence continues at coordinate 57,961 of NZ_JAAXPG010000018.1, forward strand.
CGCGGCTCTCCATGAGGTCCATCAGGCGGCCCGCCTTGGCGAAGCCCACGCGCAGCTTGCGCTGGAGCATGGACGTGGACCCGAACTGGGTGGTGACCACCAGCTCGACCGCCTGGAGGAGCAGGTCGAGGTCGTCACCGATGTCCTCGTCGATCTCCTTCTTCTTGGCGTCGGGGACCGCCACGTCCTCGCGGTAGCTGGGTTCGGACTGCTTCTTGCAGTGGTCGACGATCGCCCGGATCTCCTTCTCCGAGACCCAGGCGTTCTGGAGGCGGATGGGCTTGCCCGCGCCCATGGGGAGGAAGAGCGCGTCGCCCTTGCCGACCAGCTTCTCGGCGCCGGGCTGGTCGAGGATGACGCGGCTGTCGGAGAGGCTGGAGGTGGCGAAGGCCAGGCGGGAGGGCACGTTGGCCTTGATCAGGCCGGTGACGACGTCGACGCTGGGCCGCTGGGTGGCCAGCACCAGGTGGATACCGGCGGCGCGGGCCAGTTGGGTGATGCGCACGACGGCGTCCTCCACGTCGCGGGGGGCGACCATCATCAGGTCGGCCAGCTCGTCCACGATGACCAGCAGGTAGGGGTAGGGCTCGTACTGGCGCTCGCTGCCGGGCGGGGCCGTCAGCTCCCCGGTGCGCACGGCGGCGTTGAAGTCGTCCACGTGCCGGTACCCGGAGGCGGCCAGGTCGTCGTAGCGCCGGTCCATCTCCCCCACCACCCACTGGAGGGCCTCCGCGGCCCGCTTGGGGTTGGTGATGATGGGGGTGATCAGGTGCGGGATGCCCTCGTACATGGTCAGCTCGACCCGCTTGGGGTCGACCAGGATCATCCGCACCTCGTCGGGGGTGGCGCGCATCATCAGCGAGGTGATGAGCCCGTTGATGCAGGTGGACTTGCCCGCGCCGGTGGCGCCGGCGACCAGGACGTGCGGCATCTTGGCCAGGTTCGCGACCACGTTGGAGCCCTCGACGTCCTTGCCCAGGCCCACGAGCATGGGGTGGTCGTCGGAGGTCGCGGCGGGCGAGCGCAGCACGTCGCCCAGGCTCACCAGGTCCTTGTCGGTGTTGGGGATCTCCACGCCGATCGCGGACTTGCCGGGGATGGGCGACTGGATGCGCACGTCCGCGCTCTTGACCACCAGGGAGATGTTCTTGGCCAGGGCGGTGACCTTCTCGACCTTGACCGCGGGGCCCAGTTCGATCTCGTAGCGGGTCACCGTCGGCCCGCGTGTGAAGCCCGTGACGTCGGCGTCGATGTTGAACTGGGTGAGCACCCCCGACAGGGCGTCGACAACCTCGTCGTTGGCCTTGGTGCGCGGCTTGACCGGGCTGCCGGGCTTGAGCATGGTCGGCGCGGGCAGCTCGTAGTCGCCCTCCACCACGCGGGAGGGGATGGTGAGCTGCTCGGTGGTGGCGGGGGCCGGAGTGGGGTCGGGGACCTCCCGCTTGGCGCGTGCGGCCCTCTTCCCCTTGGCCCCGGCCTCCTCCGCGGCCGCGGCCGCGACCGGTTCCGGGCCCCCGGCACCGGTCCGCGCGGCCTCCTCCTCGTCGGTGAGGGCGGGGGCGACGGGCTCGTCGGGCAGCACCGGGCTGTCGTAGGGGCGCTCGTGGTCGCCCGCGACCGTGCCCGTCCTCTTCCTGGGTCCGCTCTTTCGCGGTTTGGCGGGCTTCTTCTTCTCCGCGCCCAGCAGGCCGATGCCCGAGTCGGGACCGGTGTCGCGCTCCATGAGCACGCCGAACAGGGTCTGGAGGCGCTCGGGGATACGCCGGATGGGGGTGGCGGTGACCACGAGGATCCCGAAGACCAGCACCAGGGCCAGCAGGACGCCGGTCAGCCACGGGGTGACGACGGCGCTGAGCGGCCCCGAGGCGACGAAGCCGATGAGCCCGCCGGCCTCCTGGAGGGCGCCCAGCCCCTCGGAGGGCTGCGGGATGCCGTGGGCGATGTGGATGAGGCCGAGCAGGCCCAGCATGATCGAGCTGAAGCCGATGAGCAGCCGTCCGGCGTCGCCCTCCTTGCTGTCGCCCGGGGTGCGCATGAGCCTGACCGCGATCGGCAGGAACAGCAGCGGCAGGATCGGCGAGAACGTGCCGAAGGCGCCGACCACGACCGCGCGGGTGTACTCCAGGAGCAGCCCGTCGCTGTTCCACCACACGGCGGCGGCGATGAGGACGCCCGCGGCCAGCAGGACCAGCCCGGCGCCGTCGCGGCGCAGGTCGGGGTCGAGGCCGCGCGCGCCGCGGCCGACCGCGCGGGCGGAGCCGCCGACGGTGTGCGCGACGAGTTTCCACAGCACCAGCAGGAACTGGCCGAACATGGTGACGGCGAAGGCGATGGGTCCGTCGGGCATGCGCTTCTTCGCCGCGGGCTTGCGCGCGGCGGGCTTCTTGCGTCCGGAACCGCCGGAGGAGGCGCGCGTGGCCATGGGGTCACCTCCAGGGGACGGGGTCGTGCTGACGGTCGGGCAGGACGGCCCGCCACGGCGGGCAGCCTACTGCGGCGTCCACCCCGGGCGCCCGTATCCCGCGCGGCGTGTCGCCCGAACACCGCTGTGCGCCCCGTCCCACCGCGGGCCCGGCCCCGCCCCGGCCCCGGAGACGCGAACGGCCCGTACGCGCCGCGGGGCAGCGTCGGGCCGTTCGTCGTCGTCGGGTATCCGGTCAGACCTCGACCAGGACGGGGATGATCATGGGCCGCCGCCGGTAGGTCTCGTTGACCCAGCGGCCGGCGCTGCGGCGGATGAGCTGGCGCAGCTGGTGGGGGTCGTTGACCCCGTCCCGGGCCGCCTTGTCCAGCGCGTCCTGGATCCGGTCGATGACGTCGTCGTAGGCGTCGGCGCCGATGCCCGCGCCCCGCGTGTGGATCTCGGGATCGCCCAGGATCTTGCCGGAGCCGGAGTCCACCGCCACGACGACGGAGATGAACCCCTCCTCGCCGAGGACCCGGCGGTCCTTGAGCGCGGCGTCGGTGACGTCGCCGACCGAGGAGCCGTCCACGTAGACGTACCCGGCCTGCACCGCGCCGACGATCCTGGCCCGGTTCTTGTGCAGGTCGACGACCACGCCGTCCTCGGCGATGACGATCCGGTCGCTCGGGACCCCGGTCAGCTTGGCCAGGTCGGCGTGGGCGCGCATGTGCCGCCACTCGCCGTGCACGGGCATGAAGTTGCGCGGGCGCACCATGTTGAGCACGTACATCAGCTCGCCCGCGGGCGCGTGGCCGGAGACGTGCACCAGGGCGTTGCCCTTGTGCACGACCTTGGCGCCCCAGCGGGTCAGGCCGTTGATCACCCGGTTGACGGAGTTCTCGTTGCCCGGGATCAGCGACGAGGCGAGCAGGATGGTGTCGCCCTCCTCGATGCGGATCTGGTGGTCCCGGTTGGCCATGCGGCTGAGCGCGGCCATCGGCTCGCCCTGCGAGCCCGTGCACACCAGGAGCACCTCGTCCGGGCGCATCTGGTCGAGCTGCTTGACGTCGACGACCGTGTCGCCGGGGATGCTCAGGTAGCCCAGGTCGCGCGCGATGTTCATGTTGCGGACCATGGAGCGGCCCACGAACGCGATCTTGCGCCCGTGCTGGACGGCCGCGTCGATGACCTGCTGGACGCGGTGCACGTGCGAGGCGAAGCAGGCCACCACGACGCGCTTCTCGGACTGCCGGAACACCTTGTCGATGGCCTCGGTCAGGTTGCGCTCGTTGACGATGAAGCCGGGCTGCTCGGCGTTGGTGGAGTCCGACAGCAGCAGGTCCACGCCCTCGTCGCCGAAGCGGGCGAACCCGGCCAGGTCGGTCAGGCGCCCGTCCAGCGGCAGCTGGTCCATCTTGAAGTCGCCGGTGTGCAGCACCGATCCGCCCGGGGTGCGGATGCCCACGGCCAGCGCGTCCGGGATGGAGTGGTTGACCGCGAAGAACTCCAGGTCGAAGGGGCCGAAGTCGTGCCGCTCGCCCTCCTCCACCAGGACGGTCTCCGGCTTGATGCGGTGCTCGCCGAGCTTGGCGGTGATCAGCGCCAGGGTGAGCTTGGAGCCCACGATCGGGATGTCGGCCCGCTCGCGCAGCAGGAACGGCACGCCGCCGATGTGGTCCTCGTGCCCGTGGGTGAGCACGACCGCCTCGATGTCGTCGAGCCGGTCCCGGATGTACTCGAAGTCCGGCAGGATCAGGTCGACGCCGGGCTGCTCCTCCTCGGGGAAGAGCACGCCGCAGTCCACGATGAGCAGGCGCCCGTCGTACTCGAAGACCGTCATGTTGCGGCCGATCTCACCGAGGCCGCCCAGCGGCACGATGCGCAGCACGCCCTTGCCCAGGGGCGGCGGCGAGCTCAGTTCGGGGTGCGGGTGACTCATACGGATCCCTCCGTGAGGCGCTCGACGGCGACGGCGCTGGCGGGGACGGCCTGGTGCGGGGCGAGCCCGATCGGGCCCTTGACACCCGCGGCGGCCAGGTCCTCGCGCAGGAGTGCCTGGAGCTCGGCGGAGGCGTCGGCGAGCGGAGTGCGGACCGGCCCGGAGGGCAGGCCGAACAGGTTGAGGACGGCCTTGGTCGTGATGACGCCCTGGGTGCGGAACATGCCCGTGTAGACCGGCGTGAGGCGGCGGTGGATGGCCAGGGCCTGGCCGACCTCGCCCTTCTCGAAGGCGTCGATCATCTCGCGCAGGTCGGCGCCCACGATGTGGCCGACGACGCTGACGAACCCGGCCGCGCCGACGGACAGCAGCGGCAGGTTGAGGATGTCTGTGCCGCAGTAGAAGGCCAGGTCGGTGCGCTCCATGACCCAGGAGCTGGCGCCGACGTTGTCCTTGGCGTCCTTGTTGGCGACGATGCGCGGGTGCTCGGCCAGGCGGACCAGGGTCTCGGAGGCGATCGGCGTCCCGGTGCGGTGCGGGATGTCGTAGAGCATCACCGGCAGGTCGGTGGAGTCGGCGATCGACGTGAAGTGCCGGATGAGGCCTTCCTGCGGCGGCTTGTTGTAGTACGGGGTGACGGTCAGCAGACCGTGCGCCCCCGCCTTCTCGGCCGCCTTGGCCAGCCGGATGCTGTGGCGGGTGTCGTTGGTGCCGACCCCGGCCACGATCGTGGCGCGGTCGCCGACCGCCTCCAGGACGGACCGGAGCAGCCGGTCCTTCTCGTCGTCGCTGGTGGTGGGCGACTCGCCGGTGGTGCCGCTGATGACGAGGCCGTCGTTGTGCTGCTCGTCGACGAGGTAGGTGGCCAGTCGGGCCGCGCCCTCGTAGTCGAGTTCCCCGTCCTCCAGCATCGGAGTGACCATCGCGGTCAACATCTTGCCGAACGGGCGGTTCTTGGTGTCCATCATCGTGTGTGAAAGGCGTGCGGACCGCCGCCCTCGGGCGGTGGGGTCCGTGGTTGCCCCTCCTCCTCTCGGTGTACTCCGAAACAGTTGTGGTCTCCCGTGCGGACGTTTCGGGCACGGGTGGTCGGCGCTGCGTGTGCGCCACCGCGACCGGCGGATGCGCGACGGTCGCGGGAAAGATCTGTGGTGCCCCGGTGGCGGGGACTCGGGGCCGGGCCCCGTACGGTCCACCGTCCTCGTGGGTCGAGGTTGGTGGGCCCCGGCAAGACGAACCTACCCGCCCCGGGCCCGTGCCATCCGGCCGGGCCCGGGGGCCGCCCGCAGTTCAGGGCGGACGGGGTCCGTAGGAAGAGGCTAGTCGTCGTTGCCGTCGGGCAGGAACATGCTGAGCAGCCAGCTGACGATGGTGACGACGATCGCGCCCCAGAAGGCGGGCCAGAACCCGTCGATGTGGAAGGGAAGGTCGAACAGGCCCGCGATCCAGTTGGTGAGCATGAGCAGCAGCGCGTTCACCAAGAGGCCGATCAGCCCCAGGGTCAGAGCGTAGAACAGGCATCCGACCGTTTTGACGATCGGTTTGATCACCGCGTTGACCACGCCGAAGATGGCACCGACGGCGAGGTAGACCAGGATCTGGCCGACCGTGTCCTGTGCGGTGACTTCGATGCCGTCGATCAGGAGGACAGCCGCCCAAAGGGCGAGCGCGTTCACGATAACTCTGATAATGAGGCTCACAACGTAGATGTTCGCATGCTGTGGCAAGGTCCGGAAACTCCGGCGTAGGTGATCTTGTCACCAGGCGTGTCGCCCACCCCCGAAGGAGAGTCCTCCGTGTCCAGTGCCCGGTTCGTCCGCCCCGCCCGTACCGCCGACGTGGAAGCGGTGGTCGACATCCAGGTGGCGTCGTGGCGGGCGGTGTACGGGACGCTGCTGCCCGACGAGGTGTCGGGCGCGCTGGGCGGTGAGGAGGCCCGGGAGCAGTTCCGCGAGCGGTGGACGGCTGCCCTGGAGTCGCCGCCGACCTCCCGGCACCGGCTGGTGGTGGCCACCGACGAGGTGGAGGGGACGCGCACGGTCGTGGGCTTCGCCGCGTTCGGCCCCGCCGGGGACCCGGACCTGTGGCCCGCCACGGACGCGGAGGTGTTCGCCCTGCACGTGGACCCCGCCCGGGCGCGTCAGGGGCACGGCAGCCGCCTGGTGAACGCGTGCGTGGACCACCTGGTCGAGGACGGTTTCGGCACGCTGCACGTGTGGGTGCCCGAGGCCGACAACGTGCTGCGGGCGTTCTTCGAGGCCTCGGGGTGGCGCGCGGACGGCGCACGCCGTGAGATCGACATGGGCCGGCTGCTGCCGATGGTGCGCCTGCACGCGGCGATCTCCCAGTAGGGGGCGAGGAGGGGCGCGGGCGGGTCCGCGAACGGTTCCCGTGCCGGGGCGCGGGCGGGAGTGCCGCTGGCAGGGTCTAACGTGGGGTGGTTGTCGCGGCGCGCACGGGCGCGCCGGTGGTGAGCGGGGAGGGGCCGGAGCGTGGCCACGGTCAGTGAATGGGTCTCGGGGCTGCGCCCCCGTACGCTACCGAATTCGGTCGTTCCGGTGGCGGTCGGCACGGCCCTGGCCTTCGCCCTGGACGGGTTCGTCTGGTGGAAGGCGCTGCTGGCCCTGGTGGTGTCCATGGCGCTCCAGGTCGGCGTGAACTTCGCCAACGACTACAGCGACGGCGTCAAGGGCACCGACACCGAGGCGCGGACAGGGCCGACCCGGCTGACCGCCACCGGTCTGGCCGCCCCGAGGCAGGTGCTGGCGGCGGCCCTGGGCAGCTTCGCGTTCGCGGGGGCGGTGGGCCTGGTGCTGGTGGCCACGTCCTCGTGGTGGCTGCTGCTGGTGGGCGCCCTGGCGATCGCGGCGGCCTGGTACTACACGGGGGGCCGCAGCCCGTACGGGTACCGGGGCCTGGGCGAGGTCTCGGTGTTCGTGTTCTTCGGCCTCGTGGCCGTGGTGGGCACGGTGTTCGTACAGCTGGGCTCCGCGCCGTGGCAGGCCTGGGTGGCGTCGGTCCCGGTGGGCCTGCTGTCCTGCTCGGTGCTGGTGATCAACAACCTGCGCGACATCCCGACCGACCGCGAGACCGGCAAGGTCACGCTGGCCGTTCGGCTGGGCGACACCGGCACCCGCCGCCTGTACGGGGGCGCGATCGCGCTCTCCTACGCGGCGGCGCTGGTGCTGACCCCGGTGTTCTGGTGGACGCCGCTGGTGCTGGTGTCGGTGCCGCTGGCGGTGCCGCCGCTGCGGCGCGTGCTGGGCGGCCAGACCGGTCGAGACCTGGTACTGGGCCTGGGCGAGACGGGAAGGCTCCAGATGGCCTTCGGCGTGCTGTTCTCGGTCGGACTGCTCCTGGGGTGAGGCGGTGGCCGTCCGCAGCCGACGGGCCCTTCGTGAGCGGGCCCGGACGCGCCCGTGACCGCCAGGAGACCCACGGGCTCTAGCCTTCCGGGGCATGGCGACCCCCCGCACGACCGCCGTGGCCCTCATCGCCGCGGCGCTGACGCTGATCGCGACCGCCTGCTCCGGAGGCAACCCGGCCGAGGCTCCCCAGGGGCCCGAGGCCTCCCTCGACCACAGGACCGACCTCCCGGAGGGGAGCGCCTCCCCGACCGGGGCGACCCGGGAGGATCCGCCTCCGCCTCCGCCTCCCGTGCCCGGGGACGGCGGAGCGGAGGGGGACGGGGCCGAGAGCGGCGCGGCGGAGGATGACGGGGCCCGGGACGGCCGCGAGCCACGGGAGCCGCGCGACGAGGTGACCGTGCGGCGCGGGGGCACCGAGCTGGTCGTGGGCGTGCGCGAGCTGGTCAGCGGCGGGGCGACGGTCGAGCTGGTGCTGCGGATCCACAACGGCGGGGACGCCGACAGCCCGGCGTTCGCGGAGCTGGTGGGCTCGGACGAGGGCATGGCCGCGGTCGAGCTGGTCGACGCCGCCAACGGCAGGGTGCACCGCGTGGCGCGGGACGCCTCGGGCGGATGCGTCTGCTCCGACCCCGACCCCGCGCTGGTGCTGCGGCCGGGCGACACCGTGGAGCTCAGCGCGACCTTCGCGTCCCCGCCGGAGGACGTGGGGACGATGGACGTGCGCGTCCCGCTGGCCGGTACGTTCACCGGGGTGCGCGTTGTCCGCGGATGAGGGGCGGGGGGCTCCGGGGCGGCGGGGACCCCTCAGGAGGCGGTCCCTCGGCTTCCTCGTGCTGGCCGTCCTGGCCGCCGCCTACACCGCCTACCTCGGGTACGCCCTGCTGTGGGAGCCGCCGCAGCCCCCGCCCGCCGGGCACCGCGGTGAGCTGGTCGTTCCCGCGGTCAACGACGCCCCGGTGGCCACCGCCCCCGTCCTGGACCCGGAGGCGGGGGTGGAGGAGCTGGAGGCGCCCGTGGAGGACCTGGACCTGCCGGTGGCGGGCGCACGCTGAGACGACGCGCCGAACGCCGGGAGGCCGCGTTGGGCCCCGGTCCGGCGGGGAGGAGTTAGGATGCGCGCACCCCGGACACGCGCGTACGACACGGCAGGGAGAGACGACACCGTGCCAAGCGAGAACACCGCCCCCGACCCCCTCGACCGTCTTCCGGACCCGCAGGAGTGGGCACGGCGCTCGGCCCTCCAGGCCGCGGCGTTCGACGCGATCGGAGAACGCTACGACGAGGCCTTCCCCCGCAAGGAGGGCCAGGAGGACCGGGTCCGCCGACTGCTGGACCTGCTGCCGCCCGGTGCGCACGTGCTCGACCTGGGCTCGGGTACGGGCCTACCCACCGCCCGGCAGCTCGTGGCGGCGGGGGCGCGGGTCACCGGCTACGAGATCTCCGGGCGGATGGTCGAGATCGCCCGCCGCAACGTGCCGGAGGCGACGTTCGTCCGGGCCGACATCCTCGACCTGGACCCCTCGGAGTCCTCCTACGACGCCATCGTGGCGTTCTTCTCCCTGCTGTGCCTGCCCAGGGCCCGCATCCCCGAGGCGCTGAGCCGCGTCCGCGCCTCCCTGGTCCCGGGCGGCCTGCTGTGCCTGTCCATGGTGGAGGCCGACCTGGACGACGCCCCGATCCCCTTCCTGGGCACGGACATCCGGGTGTCGGGTTACCCGAACTGGGAGCTGCGCCGGGTGGTGGAGGGCGCCGGGCTGGTCGTGGAGGACGAGCGGGTCGTCTCCTACGAACCCGAGGGCGCCCGGCCCGAGGTCCAGGTGTTCCTCACCTGCCGCCGCGGCGCGTGAGACGGATCGGGGCCGCGCCCTGCCCGGCGCGGCCCCGCGCGGTGACCGGAAAGCGCCTCCGTCGGCACCGCGGGTCCGGCCCCGCGCATCACACCGGCAACGGTTCCGGTCGGCCCGCTAGTCCAGGTCGAGGAGGGCGTCCAGGCCCACGGTGAGGGGGTCGGAGAGGCCTCCCACCCCGCGCACGCCCAGCAGCACGCCCGGCATGAACGAGGTGCGGTTCATCGAGTCGTGCCGGATCTTGAGGGTCTCCCCGTCGGTGCCGAACACGACCTCCTGGTGGGCGATGAGCCCGGCGATGCGCAGCGCGTGCACCCGCACGCCCTCCACGTCGGCTCCCCGGGCGCCGGGGATCTCGGAGGTGGTGGCGTCGGGCATCGGGGCGGTCCCGGCCTCGCGGCGTGCCTCGGCGACCAGCTCCGCGGTCCGGTAGGCGGTGCCGCTGGGCGCGTCGGCCTTGTTCGGGTGGTGCAGCTCGATGATCTCGGTCGAGTCGAAGTACGGCGCGGCCCTGCGCGCGAAGTGCATCATCAGGACGGCGGCGATGCCGAAGTTGGGGGCGATGAGCACCTTGGCCCCCGGCTTCGCCTCCTGCATGCGGCGCACGCGCTCCAGTCTGGCCTCGTCGAACCCGCTCGTGCCGACGACGGCGTGGATCCCGTGGCCGATGAGCCACTCCAGGTTGTCCATCACCGCGTCGGGGTGGGTGAAGTCGACGACGCAGTCGGCCCCCAGCACCGCCTCCCTGTCGCTGGCGGCGTCCACCCCTGCGACGAGTTCCATGTCGTCGGCGCCCCGCACCGCTCGGACGACCTCTGACCCCATGCGCCCGTCGGCGCCGAAAACTCCTACCTTGAACACGGCACGAGCGTACCGGAGCCCGGGACGCGGGTCGTCGCGGCCCGGCCCGCGACGTGGGCGGACGGGCCGGCCGCGCCGCCGGTCAGCCTGTGAACCGCGCCACCGGTGGCGGAGGACCCGGCCCGGCCCTCCGGTGTCAGCGGACGCCGGCCAGGGTGAGCGCGAAGTCCCCGGCCGGGTCGGTCCACCAGTGGGCGGGGGCGAACCCCGCCTCCTCCAGCTCCGCGGTCAGCCCCTCCCTGCGGAACTTGGCGGAGACCTCGGTGCGCATCTCCTCCCCGGCTGCGAACTCGACCTCCAGGTCCAGGTCGGCGACCCGCACGCGCTGGTCGGCCCGGGAGCGCAGCCGCATCTCGACCCACTCCCGCTCGGCGTTCCAGCGCGCCACGTGGTCGAAGGCGCCCGGGTCGAAGTCGGCGCCGAGCCGGTGGTTGATGACGGCGAGGACGTTGCGGTTGAAGGCCGCGGTGACCCCCTGGGCGTCGTCGTAGGCGGCGACCAGGCGGGCGGGGTCCTTGACCAGGTCGGCGCCCAGCAGCAGCGAGTCGCCGGGACGCAAGGCGCCGCGGATGTCGCGCAGGAAGGCGGCGCGCGGCCCAGGCTCCTGGTTGCCGATGGTGGAGCCCAGGACGGCCAGCAGCTGGCGTCCTCCGTCCTCTCCGCCGACCGGCAGCAGTCCGAGGTGTTCCTCGAAGTCGCCGACGACGGCGTGCACGTCCAGGCCGGGATGGTCGTCGGCCACGCGGCGGGCGGAGGAGTCGAGGAAGTCGCCGCTGACGTCGACGGGCACGAAGCGGGTCAGACGGCCCCGGCGGCGCATCGCGTCCAGGAGCAGGCGGGTCTTGACCCCCGATCCGGAGCCGAGCTCGATGAGCGCCTCGGCACCGGCCGCGGCGGCGATCTCGTCGGCCCGCAGCTCCAGGATCGCGCGTTCGGCGCGGGTGGGGTAGTACTCGGGCAGGGTGGTGATCTCCTCGAACAGGGAGCTGCCGCGTTCGTCGTAGAACCACTTGGGCGGGAGTTGCTTGGGCCGCGCGGTCAGCCCCTCGGCGACGTCGGTGCGCAGCGCCTTGTCGAGGTCGTCAGCGGTCAGGTTTCGGTCAATCCGGAACATGGTGCCTCCTGTGTCCCCGAAGATGTACCCGGGACAGGTGGTGTCGGAAAGATGGGCGAGGCCGGTCAGTCGATCGGGCGGACCTCGGTGTGCTCCCCCGTGGCCGTGACCACCGAGTCCTGGGGGACCTCGCGCCACCCGGGAGCGTCGTCGAAGGGTTCGGAGGCAAGGAAGACCCCGCCGTCCGGCTCGCGCAGGGTGAACAGGGTGTCCCCGGCCGCGGTGGCGGCGAGGGTTTCGCCGTCGCTGGCCAGCAGGTTGTAGCGGCCCCCGGAGTGCTTGCGGGCCTCACGGACCACGGTGGCCAGGGTTTCGGACAGGTTCTGGGAGTTCCGCCACAGACGCACGGTGTGCGCGAACAGCGGCGCGGAGTCGAGCGCGGCGCGGGCGTCCAGCGCGCCGCGCGGCGGGGGCGCGGCGAACGCGGCGTTGAGCGCCTCGTCGTCCTCCACCGCGCCGTTGTGGCTGAACAGCAGCCGGTCGGCGCGGAAGGGCTGGGCACCCGACTCCTCCGAGCCGAACCCGACGGTGGCGTCGCGCACGGCGGCCACCACGCACCCGGAGGTGATGGCGCGGGCGGCGTCGGCGAAGGAGGCGTCACCCCAGACGGGCATGGCGCGGCGGTAGCGCAGCGGTTCGGCGCGGACGTCCCCCGGGGGGTACCAGCCGACGCCGAACCCGTCGGCGTTGACGGTGCCGTACCGCTGCATGCGCGGCGCCCAGGACTGGACGTGCAGCGAGTGGGGCGCCGCGTACAGCAGGTCGTGCACCGTGCGCGGCGGCCCCAGGTAGGCGAGGTGTCGGCACATCAGACGGGTTCCGCGTCGCGCGCGCAGCGGAACCCGCTGAAGATCTGCCGTCGGATCGGATGGTCCCAGTTGCGGAACGTGGCGCGGACCGCGGTGGGGTGGGTGGCCCAGGACCCGCCCCTCAGCACCTTGTACCCGTCGTCGAAGAACGCCTCCGAGTAGTCCTCGTACGGGAAGGCGCGGAACCCCGGGTAGCCGGTGAAGGTGGTGGAGGTCCACTCCCACACGTCGCCGATCAGCTGCTGGACGCCCAGCGGCGAGGCGCCGTCGGGGTGCAGTCCGGCCGGGGAGGGGCCGAGCCTGCGCTGGCCCAGGTTGGCGTGGCCGGGTCCGGGTCCGGTGTCGCCCCACGGGTAGCGCCGGGACCGGCCGCTGGCCGGGTCGAACCGCGCGGCCTTCTCCCACTCGGGCTCGCTCGGCAGGCGCTTGCCCGCCCAGGCCGCGTAGGCCTGGGCCTCGTGGAAGCACACGTGCTGCACGGGTTCGTCGGGGGGCACCATCTCCTGGCGGCCGAACCGGCGGCGGGACCACCCGGTCCCCTCCCTGGTCCAGAAGGCCGGGGAGAGGGCTCCCCGCCTCTCCTTCCACTCCCAGCCGTCGCGGGTCCACCAGCGGCGGGTCTGGTAGCCGCCGTCGTCCATGAACTCCTGGTAGGCGGCGTTGGTGACGAGCCCGGTGTCGATCCAGTAGGGGCCCAGGTCGACGGTGCGCGCGGGGCGCTCGTTGTCGTAGGCCCAGGGGTCGTCGTCGGTGCCCATGGTGAAGGGGCCCCCGGGCACGAACACCTCGCTCCGGACCGGCGGACGCAGCGCGGTGACCAGCCCGGCCTCCTCCAGCAGGACGGGTTCGCCCCTGCGGAGCTGGTGGGTGGCGAGCATGGTCTCGCCGTGCTGGTGCTCGTGCTGGATGACCATGTGGAAGACGAATCCGGCCTCCAGCAGGGACCGTTCGCCGTCCGGGCCGGTCCCCGTCCGGGAGAGGTCGGCGGCCTCCAGCGCGTCGAGCACCTCCCGGCGCACGCGCGCGTTGTAGTCGCGGGCCTCCTCGGGCCGCAGCAGCGGCAGGCTGACCCGTTCGGCGCGCGGGTTCTCGAAGGCGTCGTAGAGGGTGTCGATGTCCGGGCGCAGCGCCTCGCGCCCACCGGCGGCGCGCAGCAGCCACTGCTCCTCGTAGTTGCCCACGTGTGCCAGGTCCCAGACCAGCGGCGACATCAGGGGCGAGTGCTGGGCGAGCAGCTCACCCTCGTCGAGGGCGTCGAGGGTCAGCCCGTTGCTGCGGTCCCTGGCCCGGTCGAGTTCGGCGGCGATGCGCTCCTTGGCGAGCTCCTGTTCGTGGTTCACCGTGCTCCTTCCGCGTGTGCGGGGTCCGGGGCCGCGGACCGTGCGCGCTCCGACCGCGCCGGGCGCGGTACGGGCACGGCCGGCCGCGTGTCGGCGGGGCTGAGCCCGCGCCGCGTGTGGTGGTCGGCGTAGTCGTCGACCAGCGCGGCCAGGGAGGCGGCGCCCATGCGGGGCAGGGCCTCGACCGCGGCGTCGAAGCAGGCGCGGGCGCACCGGGCGACGTCGGGATCGGCCATGCCCAGGCGCGCGGAGCGCAGCCACAGGTGGCGGTCGGGGAAGCGGCCCCCGCACAGCTCCTCGGTGGCCTCCTCGGCCGCGGCACGGGCGCGGGGGTCGTCGAGCAGGGCGGCGGCGAGCGCCACCGGGGCCGGCCACCAGCGCACGGGCAGCGCGTCGATCATCCGCAGTTCCCACCAGCCGCGCGGGCGCACGGGCGGGAAGAGGGTGCTGAGGTGGAACTCCAGGTCGGCCCGGGTGACCGGGCGCGGGCCCTGTCCGCCGAGCCACTGGGCGAAGGTGATGCCCGGATCGGGGGTCCAGGGGCCCCCGCTCTCCGGGACCGCCAGGACCCTGGCGGCCAGCGCGTACTCGGCCCACGCCGTGGCGGGGTCGGCGGGGCTGCCGGAGTCCAGGACGGACCGGGTGCGGGAGGCGTCGGTGGCCGCCCAGATCGCCCAGCGGGTGGACTTCCACCCGGTGGGCCGGCCCCGCCAGACGGCGGAGTTGGCGAAGGCGGCGACGAGCACCGGGCCGAGCCGGTGGACGAGTTCCCAGCGGTCGCGGACGTCGTCGGCGTCCCTCCCCGTGTCCAGGCACACCTGGAGCGAGGCGGTGCTGCACATCATGGTGTAGCCGCTGGGCTGGCGGTGATGGGCGAAGAAGCGCTCCATCGCCGTGTACCGGGCCTCCCGGAGCTGGCGCCGGGGAGGACGGACGGGGTCCAGGGCCGACTCGACCAGGTGGAGCCCGGCCTCGGCGAGGGCCTTGCCGATGTGGTCCAGGTCGGCGGAGAGCGCCGCGTGCGCCCGGGCCGGTCCCGGAAGGGCGGGCGAGCTGAGTTCGAGCTGTCCGCCGGGTTCGAAGGTGACGCCGCTCCCCGAGGGCGGTGGGCCGCAGGACTCCACCAGGGCGGCGAGGCGGTCGACGGGAACGGGTGCGGTCGGATCCGCGGAGTCGGCGACCAGCCATTCGGTCTCGGCTCCGACCTTCCCGGGAGAGCCGGTCTTGAAGCAGACGCCGTTGATGTACTCGTGGACGTCTTCCGTGGTCATGTGGTGGGCCATGGGATGTCCCCTCGCGAGCGGCCGCCCCCGCCGGGCGGCGCCCCGGTGATCCTGCCCATCCGGTCGTCATGCCGAACGTGCGCGATGTCCATGAATCTCCGCTGATGCCGCGACACTCCCGATACGGGCGGGAAGGCTGGGCGACGGGATGCCAGGTGGTAAGGGACGTCGCGGTGGGTGGGCGCACTCCCACCCACCGCCGTGTGATGACGGTCACACGCCGGTGAACTCCCGGAGGCGCTTCTCGACGACGGACTGTTCGTCCTGGTCAAGGCCGATGCCGAACACCTCATGCAACACCTGTCCCACCTCCTCCACGGGCACCTCGCGTTCCGTCCGGGTGCCGTCGGGCGCGGTGGTGGTCAGGGTGGTGTCCGTCAGCATGTGCTGGGCGCCCGGTCCGATGCGCTGGACCATCAGTCTGCCCAGGAACGGGGAGCGCGGGTGGCCGACCAGGAAGTGGCTGAAGATCGCGTAGTCCTGGCGCACCGCCGCCGCGGTGGCGAAGGAGTACAGCGGACGCCACTCCCGCCCGTCGAAGGAACGCAGCAGCCACTCGTCCTCGCCCACGTCGGACACGCGGTCCAGCCGCAGGCCCCAGCCGCCCTGGACCTCCTGGTGCCCGTCTGCGAGGGGGACCGGCTCCAGCAGGCCCCCGCCGCCGAAGCCGACGTCGGCCAGCCACGGCTCCCCGTCCAGGTCCACCCGGAGCAGGGAGTGGGTGGAGGGGCGCGGGCTCCCGGTCGCACCGGACAGGACGCGGGCGGTGAATCCGGTGACGGCGAACCCGAGCCGGTCCAGCACGGCCGCCAACAGGAGGTTCTGTTCGTAGCAGTAGCCGCCCCTGGGTCGGCGGACCATCTTGTCGACCAGAGCGGGCACGTCGAGTTCGACGGAACGGCCCAGCACGATCTGGAGGTTCTCGAAGGGGATCGCGGCCAGGTGGGCGCGGTGCACGGCGCGCAGGGTGTCCAGGGTGGGCGGCAGGTCGCCGGACAGGCCCACGCGGGTCAGGTAGGCATCCAGGTCCAGCTCCCGGCCGTGCCAGAAGTCGCGGTCGGTGGTGAGGCGCCCGGGGCGCGGCGCGGGCACGGAAGCGTCAGCGCCAGAAACGCGGTTTCATAGGACATATCGACCCCGAACCGGCTCCAGAACAGGGCTATTCCGACATAACCGACGCACCCTCCGGCCGCATTCGGCCAGGGGGCCGAGGTGTGATGAGGGCGATCGTGGAGACGTCCGCGGTCAGCGCGCCGTCACACCGGCGCGTACTCAGCCGGAGGCCGGTTCCCCCTCGCGAACGCGTCCGGTGGCGTCGGCCGCAGCCCAGTGGCAGGCCACCCTCCGTTCGGCGCCGCCCTCCAGGATCGCCGGGTCCACGGTGCGGCAGCGGTCGGCCACCCCGGCGCGCTCGGCCTCGCCGGAGGCCAGCACCGGACAGCGCGGGTGGAAGCGGCAGCCCCGGGGAACCCGCTTGGGGTCCGGCGGCTCCCCGGAGAGCACCACCGGTTCCCCCTCCGCCTCCGGCAGCACCGACAGCAGCGCCCGGGTGTAGGGGTGGGCCGGAGCGGCCAGGACCTCCTCCACTGTGCCCAGCTCCACCACGCGCCCCAGGTACATCACGGCGACCCGGTCGGCGATGTTCCAGGCAAGGCCCAGGTCGTGCGTGGCCACCAGGGCCGACAGCCCCAGGTCGGCGCGCAGGTCCAGGAGCAGCCGCAGGATCTCGCCGCGCACCGACGCGTCCAGGGAGGCCACCGGCTCGTCGGCCACCAGTACCTCGGGGTCGAGGATGAGCGCGCCGGCGATCACCACGCGCTGGCGCTGGCCGCCCGAGAGCTCGTGCGGGTAGCGGGGGAAGAACCGGTCCGGCGGGCGCAGGCCCGCCTTGGACAGCGCCGCGCCGACCCGCTCGGACTCGTCGGACACGGTGCCCTCGTGGATGCGCAGCCCCTCGGCCACGGACTCGTAGACGGTGCGGCGCGGGTTGAGCGAACCGGTGGGGTCCTGCTGAACCAGCTGCACCCGCTGGCGGTAGCGGCGCATGTCACGGGAGCCGTAGCGCAGCGGGTCGCCCTCGAAGGCCACGTCGCCGCCCGTGGGCCGCTCCAGGCCCAGCAGGACGCGGGCCAGGGTGGTCTTGCCGCAGCCGGACTCCCCCACCAGAGCCACGATCTCCCCCGCGGAGACGTCGAGGTTGACGCCGTCCACGGCGCGGGCGGTGCCCCGGCCGCCGCCGGGGGCGAACCCGGCCGCGAAGGCGACCTCCACCCCCCGGGCGCTCAGGACGGGGGCCGCCTCCTCCCCGCGGGCGGGCGGCGTCTCGTGGGGGTCGGTCTCGGTGGTGCTCACGGGCGCGTCTCCTCGGTGGGTGCGGCGGTCGCGGTCACGGACGGCCCCCGTCGTCCCCGGTGGCGGTCAGCGGCCGGGCGGGGCCCACGTGCACGCACGCCGCCTGCCGGGTGGACGCGCCCCCGGTGTCGGGGTCCACCGGCCACAGGGGCGGGTCGACCGTGGCGCACACGGTCTCGACCACCGCGCAGCGCGGCCGGAACACGCAGCCCGAGGGCGGGTCCGCGGGATCGGGCGGGTCGCCGGGCAGGCCCCGGGGCGCCAGGCGCGAGGCCGGGTCGCCGATACGGGGGAAGGCGGCGCTGAGCGCGCTGGCATAGGGGTGCGCGGGCTCGTGCACGACCTCCCGCGCCGGTCCCTGCTCCACGACCCGTCCCGCGTACATGACCGCGACCCGGTCGCAGGTCGAGGCCAGGACCGACAGGTCGTGGCTGATCATCAGCATGCCGATGCCGTGCTCGGCGACGAGCCGCCGCAGCAGGGTCAGGATCTGGGCCTGGATCATCACGTCCAGGGCGGTGGTGGCCTCGTCGGCGATGACCAGGCGCGGCTCGCAGGCCAGCGCCATCGCGATCATGGCCCGCTGGCGCTGTCCGCCGGAAAGCTGGTGGGGGTAGTCGCGGGCGCGGGAGGCGGGCAGGCCGACCTGTTCGAGGAGGGCGGCGACGCGGGCGGGCGCCTCCGCCGCGGGGACGGTGCCGTGCACGCCCATCGGCTCGGCGATCTGCTGTCCGATCCGCCTGACCGGGTTGAGCGAGTGCATGGCGCCCTGGAAGACGATGGACGCGCCCGCCCAGCGGACCGCGCGCAGGCGGCCCCAGCGCATGTCCAGGACGTTCTCGCCCTCCAGCAGCACCTCGCCGGAGATGCGCGCGGTCTCGGGCAGCAGGCGCAGCAGGGCCAGGGCCACGGTGGACTTCCCGCTGCCGGACTCCCCCGCCAGGCCGAGGGTGTCACCGGGGTTCAGGGACAGGTCCACGCCGCGTACGGCGGGCACGTCGCCGCCGCCCGTGCTGTAGGTGACGCGCAGGTCGCGGACGTCGAGGAGGGAGGTCAACGCTGCTCCCGGAGTCGCGGGTTGATGACGGATTCGAGGGCCCGGCCGCACAGTGTGAAGGACAGCGCGACCACGGCGATCGCCAGACCGGGCGGGACCATGTACCACCAGATCCCGGAGCTGATCGCGCCCGCGTTGCGGGCCGCGTCCAGGATGCCTCCCCAGGAGATCGTGGTGGGGTCTCCCACGCCCAGGAAGGCCAGCGTGGACTCGGCGATGATCGAGGTGGCCACGAGCAGGGTGGTCTGGGCGAGCACGACCGGCATGACGTTGGGCAGGACGTGCCAGAGCATGACGTGGCCGTGGCCGCCTCCCAGGGCGCGGGCCCGCTCCACGTAGGGGCGCGCCTCCACCGCGAGGGTCTGGGCGCGCACCAGGCGCGCCGTGGCGGGCCAGACGGTCAGGCCGATGGCGATGATGATGGTCCCGGTGCCGCGCGGCAGCACGGCGGCCAGCGCCACGGCCAGGACGAGCGTGGGCAGGACCAGGAACCAGTCGGTGACGCGCATGAGCGCCGAGGACACGAACCGCCCCGCGGGGCCGCCGGAGGCGCCGAAGTGCCCGGCGGTGACCCCGACCAGGGTGCCCAGGACCACGGAGACGGCCGTGGCCAGGAAGCCCACCGTGAGCGATACCCGGGAGCCCCAGACGACCAGGTCCAGGATGGAGCGGCCGAAGTTGTCGGTGCCGAGCGGGAACTGGGCGCTGGGCGGCTGGTAGGCGGTGCCCGGCGCGCCGGTGACGGTGAGGTCGGCCTGGTCGACGAAGAGGGGCGCGGCCAGGGCCAGGGCGCCGATGGCCAGCAGCGCGGTCAGGCCGACCAGCCCGGCGCGGTTGCGGGTGTACTCGCGGGCGAAGCGGCGCAGGGCCTCCCTGCGGCGTCCGCGGGCGAGGGCGCGGGGTGAGGGCGGTGTGGTCGGCGGCGGAGCGGTCGCCGTGGCGGCGCCTCCCCCTGCGGGTCGGCCGTCGGGGCCCTCGGGCAGGGCGGAGGGGCCGTTCTCCCCCTCGCTCGGGCTGCCGGGCGTCCCGGCGGGGGCGTTCACGGGCGCACCCGGGGGTCGAGCAGCGGGTACACCAGGTCGGCGAGCAGGTTCATGAGGATCACCGAGGCCGCGAACACCACGAACAGGCCCTGGACGAGGCCGAGGTCGGGTACGCGCAGGCCGGAGTAGAAGAGCTGTCCGAGGCCGGGCCAGGAGAACACGGTCTCCACGAGGATCACCCCGGACACGACCTGCCCGAGGTTGAGGAAGAGGAGGGTCACCGTGGGCAGCAGGGCGTTGGGCACGGCGTGCCTGCGCCGCACCAGGACGTCGCGCAGGCCCTTGGCGCGCGCGGTGGTGAGGTAGTCGGCGCCCTTCTCGTCCATGAGCGAGGAGCGCATGATCATCAGGTACTGGGCGTAGATGACCGCGACCATGGTGGTGACGGGCAGCACCATGTGCCAGGCGGTGTTCAGCACCGTATCCAGGCCCCCGCCGGTGCGGGGGTCGACCATGCCGCCGGTCGGGAACATGCCGGGCACGAACCCGCGCCCGGAGGCCAGGAAGACGATGAGCAGCAGGCCGAGCCAGAACGTGGGCACCGACCAGAAGAACAGGGCGACGGCGGTGTTGGCCCGGTCCGAGCGGCTGCCCGGCCTCCAGCCCGCCCGGGCCCCCAGGAACAGGCCCAGCAGCGCGGCGATGACCGTGCCGGTCCCGGCGAGCAGGATGGTCGGGCCGAGCCGGTCCAGGATGAGCTCGGCGACGGGTTCGTGGTACTGGAAGGACTCACCCAGGTCGAGGCGCAGCAGGCCGAGCGCGTAGTCGAGGAACTGCTGCCACAGCGGCTGGTCGAGCCCGAACTGGCGGCGCAGCTCCTCGCGCTGCTCGGCGGTGACCTCGCGGCCCTCGGTCATGGCGCGGACGGGGTCGCCGGGCAGGATCCGGAAGAGGAAGAACCCGGCGACGACCACGGCGGCCAGGGAGACCACCGCGGTCGTCAGGCGTCCGGCCACGTAGCGCGCGGCACGCCGGGCGCGGCCCGGTCCGGCGGGTTCGACCGGGGAGGGGCCGCCTCGCTTGTTCTCCCCGGGCGGGCCTCCCGCGGAGGTGGGAGTAGTGGTCACTCGCGGTCCTCCATGGTGGAACGTCGGCGCAGCAGCAGGAAGCCCCCGACCGCGGCGAGGACGAGCACGGCGGCCCCGACGCCGATCCAGACCCCGGCGGAGGGACCGGAGGCCGCGCCCGCGGTCCGCTCGGCGGCGGGCTCGGCCGACCACCAGGCCCAGTAGCCGTCCTGGCCCCAGATGTTGCCGCCCTCGGCCGGCTCGTACTGGATGGAGGCGATGTGGTCGGTGCGGTAGGCCTCCATGATGTTGGGGTAGGCCAGCACGTTCACGACGGCCTCGCGGTAGAGGACCTCCTGGAGCTGGTGGATGATCTCCGCGCGGGCCTGGCGGCCGTACTCGGCGAGCTGGGCCTCGTAGAGCTCGTCGTACTCCTCGTCGCAGAAGTAGGCGTCGCCCTGCATGGTGCCCGGCTCGGTGGGCAGCGCGCCGCAGGTGTGGATGCTCAGCACGTAGTCGGGGTCGGGGTTGACCGTCCAGCCGGTGAAGATGAGGTCGTACTCGCCCGCGAAGAGGGCGTCGCTGAGCACGCCGGGGTCGACGGTGAGGTTCTCCACCTCGATGCCGATGTCGGCCAGGCGCTCGACGAGGACCAGCCCGGTGTTGACGTTGTCGGGGCGGTCCTGGTGGACGTGCATGCGCAGTTCGAGGCGGTCGCCGTCGGGCGAGACGCGCACGCCGTCCTCTCCCCGCTCGTACCCGGCCTCGTCGAGCATCGCGTTGGCCGCTTCGGGGTCGAAGTCCAGGATGGCCTCCTCGCCCTCGGGCGCCCAGTGGAAGTCCTCGTAGCGGGGCGGGATGTAGCCGCCCGCGGCCACGGCCTCGCCGCCGTGCCCCTTGTCGACGATCTCCTGGTTGTCGATGGCCATGATGATGGCCTGGCGCAGGGTGCGGTCGGCGAGGGCGGGGTGCCCGTCGCCGAACTCCTCCCCGTCCTGGGTGACCGCGCCGGGGTTGATGGTGAAGGCCTGGAAGCGCTTGCCGTCGGCGATGTTGACCTCGACGTCCTCCGCCGACTCCAGGGCGGCGGCCTGCGCCTGGGTGAGTTCGTAGACGAAGGAGACCTCGCCGCTGCGCAGCGCCTCCACCGCCGCGTCCTTCTCGGAGTAGTAGCGCAGGACGATCCGCTCGAAGCCGGGTGCGCCGCGCCAGTGGTCGGGGTTGGCCTCCAGCGTGATGGAGCGGCCCCGGTCGTGTCCGGTGAGGACGAAGGGACCGCTGCCGACGGTCGGGAAGTCCTCGTTGCCGTAGTCGGCGAAGGCGTCGCCCTCCCGCTCCAGGATCGGCTCCCAGACGTGCCTGGGGACGATCGGGACGTTGAGGGAGGTCATGGTGGCCTGGGGCTGGTCGAGTTCGATGACCACGGTGTGGTCGTCCTCGGCGGTGACCGACTCGAAGCCGGAGACGTAGTTGCCGTTGGCGACGGCCGCGGACTCGTTCTCCATCATGGTGGTGAAGGTCCAGACCACGTCGTCGGCGGTCAGGGGCTCGCTGTCGGAGAACTGGACGCCCTCGCGCAGGTGGAAGGTCCAGGTGAGGCCGTCGTCGCTGGACTCCCAGGACTCGGCGAGGGAGGGGGCGGGCTGGTTCGTCTGGGGGTCGACCGTGACGAGGGAGTCGTAGACGTGCCGCAGGACGTTGGTGGTGATCGCGAGCTGCGCGGTGAAGGGGTTGAAGGAGTCCACCTGCTGGGCGGTGGCGATGCTGAGGGTCTCGCCGTCGGAGGTGTCCGCGGAGGCGGGCCGCGCCGGGAGGGGAACGGCGGTGGCGCCCCCGAGGAGGAACAGGGCGGCGGTCGTGGCGGCGACGCGGCGGAGGGTGGCGTGACGGGAGGAGGGCGCCCGGCGGGGGGCGGTACCGCCGAAGGGCGTGCGGGCGAGATCGCCGGGGGAAAGGGCGGTACGTCGGAAGAGGGAACCGGGGGGAGGGTGGTGGGCGTTCATGTGCGGCCCCTCCTGTCAGAGGATCGTGGGTCGGTGGCACGCCACCTGGGGGTTGGTGGTTGTTTACCAACGGACGACGACGAGCGTCAATGACCTTCGTGGAGCGCCGTGACATCGGTTTGGATTCGGCACGGAGAATGTCGCCGGAAAGACGTCCGGAAACCGTCACCGGAAATGCCCCGGACGCGCGGGAAAAGGGCGTTCTGAGTGCGGAACGGGCACGGAAGGGACACGAAAAGGCGCGCAGAGGCCCCGTGGGCGCACGGAGAGGGGTCGCGGACACACGTCGGGTGGCGGGAGGGCGCCGCCTGGAGGGCGGCGGGGGAACAGGCCGTGTGCGCTGGGTAACCGGCGTGCCGTCGGCGGACGCCCCACGTTGGCAGTGAATGCCGTACTCCGCTACGGTTCCCGCCATGATGGGGCACTCGCACGCACTGAGCGGCGTGGTTGGCTGGATGGCGGTCGTTCCGCTGGTCCAGGGCAGGGAATTCCTTGGACTCAGTTTCCACCTGGGGCCCGGTGAGATCATCGCCGGTGCCCTGGTCTGCGCCGGTGCGGCCCTGCTGCCCGATCTGGACCACAAGAGCGCCACGGTGACCAAGACCTACGGCAAGGTCACCGAGGTGCTGAGCGGCATGCTGGGCTTCCTGTTCGGCGGGCACCGGATGGGGACGCACTCGTTCTTCTTCGCGGTGCTCGTGGGCGTGCTGGTGCAACTGTTGGCGCTGTGGTCGCAGTTGGCCGTCCAGGTCTTCGTGTTCCTGTTGATCGGCATCGCCCTCCAGGGCCTGGGCTTCGGCCTGGACAAGAACAAGGTCGCGTCGGGGGTCATCAACGCGATGGCCACGGCCGGCATCACGCTGGCGCTGTTCACCTCCGGGGTGAACTACAGCTGGCTGGGCCTGGCGGTGGCCTTCGGCGTGGTCCTGCACTTCTTCGGCGACATGATCACCAAGATGGGCGTGCCCATCTTCTGGCCCTTCTTCAAGAAGCGCTTCGGCCAGGGGAAGGGTTTCGTCACCGACGGCCCGGTCGAGCAGAAGTTCGTCACCCCGCTGCTGACCATCGGCGTCATCGTGGGGACCATCTACCTGTTCGACTGGCCCGCGCTGCTGCCCGAGTACTAGGGGGCCGGAGGGGCCCGGGCCGGAGGAGTGTTCCGCGCCCCCCGGGGGGGTGCGCGGGCCCTCCGACGACGCCCGCTTCCACTGAGGCCGCGCTCGGGTCCCCTCCCCGGAACGGCCCGGCACCTGTCCGACGGGGCCCGGCTGGCCTAGGCTGTCGGGCGTGACACGATCCACAGAGGGCCTCAGCCCCGAACTGCACGCCTATGTCGTCGAGCACAGCGAACCCGTGGACGAGGTCCTGGCGGACCTGGCCGAGGAGACGGCGCGGTCGTTCCCCGACCACCGGGGCATGCAGATAGGCCCCGAGCAGGGCGCCTTCACCACGATGCTCACCCGGCTCTGCGGGGCGCGGGAGGTGGTGGAGGTCGGGACCTTCACCGGCTACTCGTCGATCTGCTTCGCGCGCGGCCTCCCCGAGGGCGGCCGGCTCCTGGCCCTCGACGTCAGCGAGGAGTGGACCTCCGTGGCGCGGCGGTACTGGGAGCGCGCCGGAGTCGCGGACAGGATCACCCTGAGGCTGGGTCCCGCCCTGGAGTCGCTGCGGGCGCTCCCCGAGGAGCCGCGGTTCGACCTGGCCTTCGTGGACGCCGACAAGGAGGGCTACGTCGGCTACTGGGAGGAACTGGTCCCCCGCGTCCGGCCGGGCGGCCTGATCCTGGCCGACAACACCCTCTCCCACGGGCGGGTCGTGGACCACGAGAACACGTCTGCGGCCGTGCGGGGGATCCGCGACTTCAACGACCGGCTGGTCTCCGACGACCGCGTCACACAGGTGCTGCTGCCCATCGGCGACGGCCTCACCCTCGCCCGCAAAAACTGACGCCCCGACGCCTGACGCACTGACGCGCCGCGGCGGTCGCCGCCCCCGGAGGTCGTCCACAGGTCGGCTCTCATCCGCACGCGGAGCGTCGGGCTTCGGTAATGTCCAGTGCCATGCGCCTGCTGCACACCTCGGACTGGCACCTGGGCCGCTCCTTCCACCGGGAGAACCTCGTCGACGCCCAGGCCGCCTTCCTCGACCACCTCGTCGAGACCATCCGCGAGCACCGGGTCGACGTGGTGCTCGTGGCCGGTGACCTCTACGACCGCGCCCTGCCGTCGGTGGACGCGGTACGGCTCTTCGACCGCGCCCTGGGGCGGATCCGCGAGACCGGGGCCCGGGCCGTCCTCATCAGCGGCAACCACGACTCCATGGCGCGGATGTCCTTCGCCACCGGTCTCATCGACGCCTCCGGCGTCCACCTGCGCAGCTCCCTGGACGGCGTCGGCACCCCCGTGCTCATCGATGACGAGCACGGACCCGTGGCCTTCTACGGCATCCCCTACCTGGAACCGGAGATCGCGCGCCACCACTGGGACCTGCCGGAGCGGGGGCACGCGGCGGCGCTCGGGCACGCCATGGAACTGGTGCGCGCCGACCTCGCCGAGCGGCCCGGCACCCGGTCGGTGGTCCTCTCGCACGCGTTCGTGACCGGCGGCGAGCCCTCCGACAGCGAACGCGACATCTCCGTGGGCGGCGCCTCGCACGTGCCGGTCCCGGTCTACGACGGGGTGGACTACGTGGCCCTGGGGCACCTGCACGGGCGGCAGACCATCACCCCCTCCGTGCGCTACTCGGGCAGCCCGCTGGCCTACTCCTTCTCCGAGGAGCACCACGTCAAGGGCTACTGGCTGGTGGACCTGGACGCCGACGGCCTCGCGGGCGCCGAGTTCGCCGCGGCGCCCGTCCCCCGCCCCCTGGCCCGGATCCGCGGCCGGATCGAGGACCTGCTCACCCGCCCCGAGTGGGAGTCCCGCACCGGCCACTGGCTCCAGATCACCCTGACCGACCCGCGCCGACCCGCCCACCCCATGGACCGGCTGCGCGAACGCTTCCCCCACGTGCTGGTCCTGGACTTCGCCCCCGAGGGCGGCGCCGCCGACACCCGCCCGGTCGCCGCCTCCGTCGCCGACCGCAGCGAGCGCCAGGTGGTCGGCGACTTCGTGGAGTGGGCCCGCGGCACCCCCGCCACCCCCGAGGAGGAGGCCCTCGTGAACACCGCCGTCGAGCAGGTCCGGCTCCAGGAGGGGACGCGCTGATGCGGCTGCACACCCTCACCGTCCAGGCGTTCGGCCCCTTCGCGGGCACCGAGAAGGTGGACTTCGACCGCCTCAGCGCGGGCGGGCTCTTCCTCATCCACGGCCCCACCGGCGCGGGCAAGACCACCGTGCTGGACGCGGTGTGCTTCGCCCTGTACGGCAGCGTGCCGGGCGCCCGCGGCAAGGACCGCTCCCCCAAGAGCGACCACGCGCCGCTGGACGCCGAACCCAGGGTGGTCCTGGAGTTCACGGTCCAGGGACGCCGTATCTGGATCGAGCGCAAGCCGCGCTGGGACCGCCCCAAGAAGCGGGGCACCGGCACCGTGTCGCAGAACACCAAGGTCGTCGTCAAGGAGTTCACCGGCGGCAGGTGGGAGGGCGTCACCACCCGCCCCGACGAGGCGGGCCAGTTCGTCAACGACCTCCTGGGCCTGACCCTCGCGCAGTTCTGCCAGACCGTCATGCTCCCCCAGGGTGACTTCGCGCGGTTCCTGCGCGCCAAGTCCGAGGAGCGGCGCGAGTCCCTGGAGCGCATCTTCAACACCCGGCTGTTCCGGGACGTGGAGACGTGGCTGGGCGCGCACGCCAGACGGCTCGAACACGAGGTCCGGACGGCCAACGCACAGGTGCGCGCGGTCGCGGACCGGATCGCCGAGGTCGGCCGCTCCCGGGCCCCCGAACCGCCCGAGGAGCTGTCGGCCTGGGCCGCGGAGCTGGCCTCCGTCACCGCCGCGACCGCGCACGACGCCGGGCAGGTGGCCGGGGAGTTCACCGGGGCCCGCGAGGAGGCCCAGCGGGCCCTGTCCGAGGGGCGCGAGCTGCGCGTCCGCCAGGAACGGCTGGCCGACGCCCGTCGGCGCCGCGCCCAGCTGGCCGAGCACACCGCGTGGCGGGCCGCGATCGACGCCCAGCTCGACGACGCCGGGCGCGCCGAGTCGGTGCTGCCCTTCCTGCGGGCCCGCGACAACCGCCGCACCGAGCTGGACAAGGCCGAGCTGGCCGTCGCCGACCACCTGGCCCTGGTGGGCGGGCTGCCCGGCTTCTCCGCGCGGTCCGAGGCGGCGGTGCCGCGTGAGGAGCTGGGCGCCGCCGAGCAGGAGCGCCGGGACGAGCTGGCCCGCCTCGACGCACTGCGCGCGGACGCCGAGCGCCGCCGGTCACTGGGCCGCTCCGTCACCGCGTTCACCGGGCGCCTGGACGAGATCGCCGCGCAGCTGGAGCGCCAGCGCGCGCTGGCCGCCTCCCTGCCTCCCCGGGTGGAGGCGCTGACCGCCGAGCTGCGACGCCTCCACGAGCAGGCCGGGCAGGAGGGGGCCGCCGAGACCGCCCTGGCCGCCGCCCGCAGGCGCCTCGACGCCGCCGCGGAGTACGAGCGGCTGGGCCGGGAGCTCGCGGAGGCGCAGGAGCGCTACCGCGGAGCCGTGGACGGGGCCCAGGCGGCCCGCGACCGCGCCCTCGACCTGCGCGAGCGCCGGATCACCCACATGGCCGCCGAACTGGCGTCCGGGCTGGCCGACGGAGAGCCGTGCGCGGTGTGCGGGTCGCTGGAGCACCCCTCGCCCGCCCGCCCCTCCGGGGAGGGCCTGGTCTCGGCCGAGGAGGAGCGGCGGGCCCAGGCCGCCGCCGACACCGCCGCCTCCCGCCGCACGGAGGCCGAGAACGCCGTGGTGGCCCTGCGGGAGCGGCGCGCCGCCGCGCGGGAGCGCGCCGAGGACGCCACCGCCGACACCGTCCGCCAGGAGGTGGAGGCGCACACCGCGGCGCTGGCGGAGGCCAGGGCCGCCGCCGGTGAGGCCCGGCGGGTGGAGGAGGAGCTGGAGCGCGTCACCGGCGACCTGGAGCGCGCCCGTACCCGCGAGGGCGAGCTGACCCGGCAGGAGGCCCAGGTCGGGGCCGACCGGGACAACGCCGTCCGCGAGCACGGGAGGCTGACCGCGCTGCTGGACCGGGCGCGCGGGGACGACGCCGGGCTGGACGAGCGGATCGCCAGGCTGGGCGGCGAGGCCGACCTGCTGCGCGCCGCGGCCGAGGCGGCCGTCAACCGCGACCGTGCGGCCGACGAACTGCGCACCGCCGTCGCCGAGGCCGAGCGGCAGCGGGCCGACGCCCGGTTCGCCGACGAGGCCGGGGTGTGGGAGGCCGCGCTGGACGAGGAGCGGCGCCGGGCGCTGCGCGAGCGCGCCCGCTCCTTCGACGGCGCTCTGGCCGCCGTCGAGGCGTCGCTGGCCGACCCGGAGCTGACCGCGGCCGGGGAACTGCCCGCCCCGGACCCGGAGGAGCTGGCAGCCGCCGCGCGGACCGCCTCGGAGGCCGCCGACCGCGCGGTGGCCTGGCGGAGCATGCTGGAGGAGCGGGCGCGTCGGCTCGCCTCCCTGCGTGAGGAGCTCGGCCTGCGGTTGCGGGACTGCGAACCGGCGCTGCGCCGCTACGCGGTGGCCGAGGGGCTGCGCGGCCTGACCGCCGGGACCTCCTCCGACAACGCCGACAACGTGCGCCTGTCGGCGTACGTGCTGGCGGCCCGCCTGGAGCAGGTGGTGGCCGCCGCCAACGACCGGCTGGTGACGATGTCGGACGGCCGGTACGAGCTGCGCTACACGGTGGACAAGGCCGCCGGGGACGGGCGCGCGCGTTCGGCCGGGGGCCTGGGCATGCGGGTGGTCGACGCCTGGACGGGAGTGGAGCGCGACCCGGCCACGCTCTCGGGCGGGGAGACGTTCTTCAGCTCGCTGGCGCTGGCCCTGGGGCTGGGCGACGTGGCCAGCGCCGAGGCGGGCGGCGCCGACATCGACACGCTGTTCGTGGACGAGGGGTTCGGCACGCTGGACGAGGACACCCTGGAGGAGGTGCTGGACGTCCTGGACCGGTTGCGGGACGGCGGCCGGGCGGTGGGCGTGGTGAGCCACGTCGCCGACCTGCGGCAGAGGGTGTCCACCCGCCTGAGGGTGGTCAAGACGGCGGCGGGCTCGCGGGTGGAGCACACCGGCTGACCGCGCACGCCCACCCCGGATCCGGGCCCCTCCGGTTCGGTGCGACAATGGCGAGCGTGAATTCGCTGGTCAACATCGCCGTGTTCGGAGTCGTGGGCGCCATCCTGATGGCGGCCCTGCTCGGTCTGCTCCTCGTCGTCTCCGGGAGCTCGCGCGGGGCTTCGCCCCGGTCGCGGGCGGTGTTCGGGATCGCCTCCGTGGTGGTGCTGATCGCGCTGCCGACGCTGGCCGCGGCCAACACGCTGGCCGCCGGGGCCGGTTTCTGGGCGGGGTTCGCCGCGGCCGCCTGCGTCGCGGCCGTCCTGTGCGCGGTCAACGTGGTGATGCTGCCGGTGGTGGCCCGCCGCCAGTCCTCGGGGGGCGGCCAGTCCGCGCTGTCCGCGCTCCGCCCCTCCCTGCCGCTGCTGGCCGCGGCCCTGCTGATCTGCCTGGTCCTGGGGCTGGTGGGGGCCTCCGTGGCCGCCCTGGTCGTCTGACCCCGTACCTTCCGTTCGGGCGCCCCGTGCCCTCCGGCACGGGGCGCCCCGCTTCGCGGGTCCGCCCCTCAGGCCGTCCCCTCCTGCGCCCGGACCAGGGGGATGGCCTCGGCCAGGGCGTCGCGGTAGGGCGCCTGGGTGACCACGTAGCTGAACCCGTACCTCTCGCGGCGCTCCAGGATCCTGTCCGCGATCTCCCGCGGGGTGCCGATCAGCACGTAGGGGTTCTCCCACACGGGTTCCCCCTCGGGGAACACCCCGGGGCCCGCCTGCTCCAGGATCCGGGCGGTGGTCGCCTCCACGTCGTCGGTGACCGCCACCATCTGGACGAGCACGCTCGACTCGTACCCGCGCCCGGCGGCCCGCTCCCGGACCAGTTCCACCCGCCGCAGGGTCTCGGCCGAGTCCGCCACGGAGAACTCCCCCAGTCTGCGGCGCCGCCGCTGCGTGAGTCCGCTGAAACCCACGATGTCGGCCCGCTCGGCCGCCATGGTCAGGGTCGCGGGCCCGTGCCCGCCGATCAGCAGCGGAGGCCGGGGGCTCTGGACGGGCCGGGGTTCCTGACCGCCCTCGGCCAGCCTCCGGTCGAGCTCGTCCAGGGCCGCGACCAGGTTCGCGGTCCGCTCGGCGTGGGGCCGCCAGAGGATTCCCGCGTCGTCGAACTCCGACTTCATGTGGCCCGAGCCCAGTCCCAGCTCGAAGCGCCCGCCCGAGACCTGGTCGAGGGTGGCGGCCTCACGCGCCAGGAGCGCCGGGTTCCAGAACTCGTTGTTGAGCACGTAGGTGCCCAGTCGCAGGCGGCTGGTGACCGCGGCCGCGGCGGCCAGCCGGACGAAGGGCGAGGCCATGCCCAGGTGGTCGGGGGCGAGCAGGACGTCGAAGCCCTGTGCCTCGACGGCGCGGCAGACGTCGGCCCAGTCCCCGGGCTCGTCCGCGAGCATGTTGGTTCCGAAGCGAAATCTCCTCATGGGACCGAGCCAACACCACCGTGCGCCCCGGCGCCAGGGCCCTTCACCCTCCGGGACGGGCCCGGGACGACGGCGGGGGCGCACCGGCCGGTGCGCCCCCGCGTGTCGGGTCAGCCGCCCTTGCTGGCGGCGGGATCGGGATCGTCGTCCCCTGCCTCCGCCGCCGGCGCGCTGCGCGTCCCCGGCTCCTCGCCGGTCCGCGGCGGCGCCTCCGGGGACGCGGTGGCCGCGGCCGGGCCCGCGCCCCGGGAGCGGCGTTCGAGCTCGGCCAGGTAGGCGTTGTAGGCGTCCATGTCGGCGTCGTCGGAGCCGCCCCGGCGGCTGTGGCGCTCCCTGCGGCGCTCCTGCTTCTCGTCGTCGCGCGACCACTGCCGCACCAGCGCGATCATGACCAGCGCGGTGGGGATCTCGCCCAGCGCCCAGGCGACGCCGCCGCCCGCGTACTGGTCCGCGGCCTGGTCCTCCAGCCACGGGATGTCGAACTGGCCGTAGTAGTCCATCGCCAGCGGTTCGGACTGCATCATGATCGTGATGCCGAAGAAGGCGTGGAACCCCATCACCACCAGCAGCAGCAGGATGCGCAGCAGGAAGGGCACCTTCCTCGGCGCCGGGTCCACCCCCACGATGATCCAGTAGAAGAGGAAGCCCACCAGCAGGAAGTGCACGCCCATGAGCAGGTGGCCCAGGTGGTCGTTCATCAGCGTGCCGAACAGCGGCGTGAAGTACAGGACGTAGGGGCTGAACACGAACAGCGGGGCCGCGATCGCCGGGTGCGTGACCGTCTTGGAGAAGCGGCTGTTGAGGAACAGGTTGAGCCACTCGCGCGGCCCCCGGTCACCGCGCCGCGCGGCGGGCCTGAGCGCCCGCAGGGCCAGGGTGATCGGCGCGCCCAGCACCAGCAGGATCGGAGTGAGCATCGACAGCACCATGTGCTGGATCATGTGCGTCGAGAACAGCACCATGGAGTAGGTCGCGAACCCGGTGAGCTGCGTGACCACGATCGTCACCAGCCCCGCCGCGAAGGCCACCGTCCGCCCCACGGGCCAGGAGTCGCCCCGGCGCACCAGCCGGACCACGGCTCCCGCGTACAGGCCGCCCGCGACGAGCACGACCATGATGAAGAACAGGTCGGGGCGCCACAGGGTGAGCAGGGTCTGGGCGCTCATGGGCGGCGGCACGGGGAAGCCGAGGATGGCGGCGGCCGGGTCCACGGTTCCCTCCAGCGGCGGGGGCGGCGCGGTGCGCCCCAGGCCGACGGACACGCCGATGACGGTGGCCATGACGAGCACCTCGGCCAGCGCCGCGCGCAGGAACAGCGGGCGCCGGAACGCCTCCCCCGCAGGCCCCCGCGGGGCGTCCTCCAGGCGCTTGAAGACGAACTCGCGGTGCATGTAGCCGAACGCGCCCAGGGCCCCGAACAGGATGATCTTGACCAGGATGATCAGGCCGTACTCGGTGGCGATCAGGTCCTCGATCGAGTACAGGCGGGCCAGCGCGCTGGCCGCGCCGCTGACGGCCACGCCGACGTAGGCCCACAGGGCCAGGCGGCTGAAGCGGTTGGCGGCCACCGACGTGTCCTGGGCGTCGCGCCGCAGCGCGTGGTAGGTCAGCGCGGCCACGCCGCCCACCCACACGCTGATGGAGATCACGTGCAGGGCCAGCCCGGTCACGGCCAGTTCGTGCGAGCCGGAGGAGGCTGAATGGCCGGTCAGCGCGGGCGGCGTGGTGGCGGCCAGGGCGAGGACGAGCAGCCACAGGCCGCCGGTGGCGGTGGTGGCCGTGCGGCCGAACAGGGCGATGCCGGTCGTGAGCAGGACGACGAACATCAGCGCGATGCCGCCCGAGACCGACCCGGCGTAGGCCGTGACCTCGTCGACGCTGATCTGGCCGACCTTGCGGGCCAGGAACTCCGCGGCCTGGAAGTACAGGGTGAACACGGCGGCGAGGGCCCAGACCAGGCCCGCCCAGCTGGCCGCGCGCACGTAGGAGGTCGCCTGCGGGGAGAGCCTGCCCTTGTGGGAGGGCAGCAGGACGGCGGCGAGCAGCAGCAGGCCGATCGCCACGACCGCGGAGGCGTCCATGGTGACCTTGGCCAGCGGCAGGCCCCAGCGGACCGCCTCTCCGGCGTCGGGCAGCCCGGGGATGACCTCGGGGAAGGCGGCTCCGCCGAGGACCAGGGTCAGGCTCAGGCCGGTCAGGCACAGGGCGGCGGCCGCGGCGGCGAAGAGCGGCGCCCGCCCCGTGCCCGGGGCGTCGTCATGGTGTTCCTTGAGGGGGGACTTCTGGTTCTGTGCGGGAGGAGCCACGCGCCACTCCGTCGTCGGTCTCGTTGCAACTGGCTGGTCAGCGCCCTTGGCCGTGTGACCGCCTCGCCGCTGTCCGGATCTTTCCGGCAGGGGCCGCGCACGGAGGAACACCTCGACCAAGGTTAGTCCGTCTACTACACAGTGTCGGACTCGGGCGTCCGCGTACACCCCCGCGGACGGGTCCGGGCCGCCCGAGGGACGGACGGGAGAGCCGCCGGGCCGGTCGGGGGCCGCGGGGAGCGGTTCGCGGTGTCCCTGGCGCCCCCGCCTCCCCGGCGGGGGCGGTGGCGCAGACGGGGGGATGTCGGATTCCCCCCGTGCGGCGGGGTCCTTCGCGATACGCTCGGATCCGGTCGAGACGACGGTTCCCCCGCCTTCGGCGTCCGGCCTCCCCTCCCGTGCCACGGTTCCCCGTGGTGCCTCTCAGCACATCCTCCAGCGAGCGCAGCGAAGGGGACGGCGGATGGCCGTGTACGACAGTGTGGTCAGGTCCACGCGCGTGGTCGCCCCCGAGGGGGTCCGGCCCGCCTCCGTCGGGGTGCGCGACGGTCGGATCGAGGCCGTGGGCGCCCACGGCGCGCACATGCCCGCCCACGAGACGACCGACCTCGGCGACGTGGCTCTGCTGCCCGGCGCGGTGGACGTCGGCACCGGCGTGCACGTGCCCGGTCAGGGCCTGGCCGAGTCCTACCGCCGGACGGGGGCGGCCGCCCTGCGCGGCGGGGTGACCTGCGTGGTGGCCTCCCCCGCCCCGGCGCGACCCGCCCTCACCCGCCCGGACGCCCTCGGGACGCACCAGCGCGCGGCGGCCCTGTCCCCCGTTCCGGTGCTGTTCCTGGGCGGGGTGGCCCCGGGTACCGGCCCGCTGGACCTGACCGACCTCCAGGCCGCGGGAGCGGTGGCCTTCCACTGCTCGCTGTCGGACGGGGGCGCCCCGGACGTCGCGGCGCTGAACGACGCCCAGCTGCGCAAGACGATGGCCGAACTCGCGGCGCTGGACAGCGTGCTGCTGGTGCACGCCGAGGACGCGGCCGAGCTGGGGACCCCGCCGACGGCCGCGGAGCACCGGCCGCCCCGGGCGGAGCGGCGCGGGCTGGAGCGGGTGATCGCGGCGGCCCGCGCGGTGGGGACGCGCACGCACGTGGGGGCGTTCACGGCGGCCGAGTGCGCGGCGCTGCTGGCCGCGGCGGGGGCTGTGGGGGTGGCGCTGACCGCGCACACCTGCCCGCACTACCTGTGCCTGCCCTTGGAGTCGCTGGCACCGGGGTCGCCCGCGCACGCCTGTCGGCCACCGCTGCGCTCGGACGCCAACCGCAAGGCGCTGTGGAGCGCGCTGCTGGCGCGGGACTCGGCGATCACCACCGTGGGGTCGGGGCACCTGCCCGCCCACGGTCTGTACACGCTGGAGTGGAGCCTGTCGGCGCTGTGGACGGCGGCGCACCGGCGCGGCCGGGGGCTGGCCGACCTCGCGCGGTGGACGGCGCGGGCCCCGGCGGAACTGCTGGGGCTGGTGGGCAAGGGGCGGATCGCGGCGGGGTTCGACGCCGATCTGGTCGCCTTCGACCCCGGCGCGCGGGTGGCGGTCCCCCCGGCGGACCCGAGCCCCTACGCGGGCCGGGAGCTGACCGGCCGGGTGGAGCGGGTGTGGATCTCGGGCCGCCCGGCGGACGGCGTCCGGTAGGACAGCGCCCGGACTGACCGCAACCCGTGCGACAGCGCCCGGCGGGGCGGTGCCCGAACCGACGGCTCCCGAACTGACCGTGCCCGGGACGGCGGCCCTCGGGGCGGTGGGCTCCCGGGGGATTGAGTCCGCGCGCCACGGGCAGGTACCCGTGTCCCAGACCACATATCGGGCTTACACCCTGTCAACAAGATCGTCGACAGCGATGCATGTTGGCGATGGCGCCAGGGCACCCCCGCAGTTCACAGTGGGGGTATCAACGGCGATACCCGTAGGAGGAACCGTGCGCATCGGCGTGCCCCGCGAGATCAAGAACCACGAGTACCGGGTGGCCATCACCCCCGCCGGGGTCCACGAGCTGGTCCGCCGCGGCCACGAGGTGGTCGTCGAGCGCGACGCGGGCCTCGGCTCCTCCATCTCCAACACCGAGTACGAGGCGGCGGGCGCGCGCATCCTGGACTCCCCCGACGAGGTGTGGGCCGCGGGTGAACTGGTCCTGAAGGTCAAGGAGCCGGTCCCGGCCGAGTACCACCGCATGCGGGAGGGGCAGACCCTCTTCACCTACCTGCACCTGGCCGCCTCGCGCGAGTGCACCGACGCGCTGCTGGAGCGGCGGGTGACCGGTATCGCCTACGAGACCGTGCAGCTGCCGGACGGTTCGCTGCCGCTGCTGGCCCCGATGTCGGAGGTCGCCGGCCGCCTGGCCCCGCAGATGGGGGCGGTGACCCTCCAGCGGCCCAACGGCGGGCGCGGTGTGCTGATGGGCGGGGTGCCGGGCGTGCGCCCGGCGCGCGTGACCGTGATCGGCGCGGGCGTCTCCGGCCTGAACGCGACGCAGATCGCGGTGGGCATGGGCGCCGAGGTGACCGTGCTGGACCTGAACGTGAACAAGCTGCGGCACCTGGACTCCCTCTACCAGGGCCGGGTCAAGACGGTGGTGTCCAACGCCTTCGAGCTGGAGCTGTCGGTGCTGGAGTCGGACATGGTGATCGGGGCGGTGCTGGTGCCGGGGGCCAAGGCGCCCAAGCTGGTGTCCAACGAGCTGGTGTCGCGGATGCGTCCGGGCGCGGTGCTGGTGGACATCGCGATCGACCAGGGCGGGTGCTTCGAGGACTCGCGCCCCACCACACACGCCGACCCCACCTTCCACGTGCACGACACGGTGTTCTACTGCGTGGCGAACATGCCGGGCGCGGTGCCCAACACCTCCACGCACGCCCTGACCAAGGACACCCTGCGGTACACGGTGGCGCTGGCGGAGAAGGGCTGGCGGAGCGCCATGAACGAGGACGAGGCGCTGGCCGGGGGCCTGAACACCTTCGACGGCGACGTGGTCTCCGCCCCGGTCGCCGAGGCGCACGGGGTCAAGCACCGCCCGCTGGACGAGGTGCTGGTCCGGGGTTAGCGTCCTGACCGGAAGTGCCTCCGGTGTGATGCGTGGTACCTGACCTGCGATGATCTTGTACTGATGGCGAGGTTCGAGCGCCGACGCCGGCCATGGGCACGAGATCACGGCGAACGGGGCGGGCCGGTGCTCCCTTCCGGTCACACCGCACCAGCGGGCCGCGGCGCCGGTCGGGCCCCGGGCACCGGGCGGGGACGGAGCCCGCCCGGTGCCCGCGCCGCCCGGTCGAACGGGTGGCGCGGGCACCGCCGTTCGGGGTGGTCGCGCAGGTCGGCCGGGGGTACGGTCGAGGGGAAAGCCCGCGCGTCCGGCTCTGCGGCCGGACGCGGGAGGACGAGTACCGAGGTGGGACAGCGTGGCACACACCGGCTCGGCGACCGCGACCCGGATCGTCGAACTAGAGCTGATCCGGCTGCGGCCCCCGGCCGGCGGCCGCGGCTCCGGCGCCGACGGCCCCGTCCTGGTCCGGGTGGCCGACGGTGACGGCGTGAGCGGCTGGGGAGAGCTGTCCGAGGCCAGTGGAGCCCAGTGGGACGCCCTGACCCGCGCCTTCGCCCCCGCCCTGCTCAGCCACTCCTGGCGGCGTCCGACCGAGGCGGGCGAGGCCTGGGCCGACCTGCCCTGGGACCCGGCCGTGGCCGGTGCCCTGGACACCGCCTGCTGGGACCTGTGGAGCCGCCAGCGCGACACCCCGCTCTCGCACGCCCTGGGCGGGGAGCGCACCGCGCTCACCGCGGGGGTGACACTGCCCCGCCAGGTGGCCGTGGAGTCGGTGGTCACGGAGGTGAACCGCCAGGTGGGTTCGGGTTTCCGGCGGATCCGGCTGGAGATAGCCCCGGGCTGGGACGCCGACGTGGTGCGCGCGGTGCAGTCGAGTTTCCCGTTCCTGGTCCTCCAGGCGGACGCGGGCTGCCGCTACACCGAGTCCCCCGCCGACCTGGACGCGCTGCGCGTCCTGGACGGGCTCGGCCTGCTGGCGGTCGAGGACCCCTTCGCCCCGGGCGACCTCGCGGCGCACGCCCGGCTGGCCGCCGAACTGCGCACACCGGTGGCGCTGGGCCGGTCGCTGGAGTCGGTGGACGACCTCACCGAGGCGGTCCGGGCCGAGGCTGGCGGCGCGCTGAACGTGGACCCGGCCCGTCTGGGCGGCCTCACGGCGGCCCGCCGCGCGGTGGACCGCGCCGTGGACGCGGGCTGGCGGGTGTGGTGCGGTTCGTCGGCGGTGACGGGGGTCGGCCGCGCCGCGACGGTCGCGCTGGCCTCGCTGTCGGGGGCCTCGCTTCCGGTGGAGATGCCCGGAGCCGGGAACCGCGGCCGCGATCTGGTGCTCCCGCCCGTGCGGGCGCACGACGGGGTGGTGCCGGTCCCGCTGACCGAGAGCGGTCTGGGGCACACGGTGGACCGCGCCGCGGTGGCCGAGCGCACCGCCCGGGCCCTGGTCGTGGACGCCGACGGCCCGCGCGAGGCCCGCGTGGAGCGCGGTCGCGTCAACGGCGCCCGGCGGCGGCGCTGACCCGCGTGGCTCCAGCCACCGCAGCCACCGCAGCCCAACCCCGCCGCGCCCGGCCGGGTTCCCTCCTCCCCTAACCGAACAGCGTTAGGTAGAGTTGCGGCACCGTCCGGCCCCCGTTTCCGGACCCGACGATTGTGGAGGCGCGGTGCGCGTATTCGCCGACATCCAAGAGGTGCTCGCATCCCAGGGCGAGCACCTGGGCCACACCGACTGGGTGACCATCGACCAGGACCGGATCTCCCTGTTCGCCGAC
Organism: Nocardiopsis alborubida; assembly: GCF_012396365.1. GTDB lineage: Bacteria > Actinomycetota > Actinomycetes > Streptosporangiales > Streptosporangiaceae > Nocardiopsis > Nocardiopsis alborubida. The sequence continues at coordinate 95,183 of NZ_JAAXPG010000018.1, forward strand.
GCGACGCAGGACCACCAGTGGATCCACACCGACCCGGAGAGGGCGGCCGCGGGCCCCTTCGGGGGCACCATAGCGCACGGGTTCCTCACCCTGTCGATGCTGGCCCACTTCTCCCAGTCGGTGATCTCGCTGACGAGCAAGCCGAGCATGTCCATCAACTACGGGCTCAACAAGGTGCGCTTCCTCCAGCCGGTCGTCTCCGGTTCGCGCATCCGCGACGGCGTCGAGCTCAGCTCGGTCCGGGAGACCCCCAAGGGCTACCTGGTCACCACGACCCACACCGTGGAGATCGAGGGCCAGGAGCGGCCCGCCCTGGTGGCCGAGTCGCTCGGCCTCTGGGTGCCCTGAGGCCCCGTTCCCGGAGCGCGCCTCCCCGGCGCGGCCCGGGGGCGCGAGCGCGGTCCCGGCCGGGCGGTCTTCCCGCCGGCCGGGGCCGCGTGTTCAGCGCGCCAGCTTGCGCAGCGCCCTGCGGGTGAGCCCCGGGGTGAACCAGCGCAGCTTGCGCTCGGCCCGCTTGGCACGCGCCCGCATCCTGTCCGCGTCGACGAGCGCGCGTTCGAGCTTGCGCTTGAGCGCCTCGACGTCCTCGGTCGCGGCCTCCTCGCCCGCGTCCGCGATGACGAGGTCCGTTCCCGGCATCCAGTGGGTGCCGCAGACCTCCTCCACCCCGCGGTCCAGCTCCTCGGGGGTCGCCTCGGGCCACAGGTGGCGGGCCCTGGCATAGGCGGAGACCCGTTCCATGCGCAGAACGCCGTCGCCCCGCGTGGCACCGGGCACGGGCGAGCACAGCAGTCCCGCCTTGCTCTTGTTGGCCGCGTCGACCAGGTCGGTGACCGCGCTGGCGCGCAGCGCCGCCCCGGCGGGCACCCGCAGCTGGAAGGGCACACGCGCGTCGTGCGCGGGCGCGGCCCCGACCAGGCGCACCCGGGCGTCCCCCCGGAAGGTCTCCCGCACCAGCCGCAGGTCGAGCCGCTCCTCGTCCAGCGGGGAGCGCCGCCCCTCGTCCAGCTCGTCCCAGGGGCCGACCAGCCACAGCCGGATGTCGGGAGTGGTGCCGGACAGCAGCGCGGAGGCGGTGGTGTCCACGTCCTCCAGGGTGGCGCCGTCCACGTCCATCACCACGTCGACCATCGGCACCTCCCACACCCGTTCGGGGCGCTTGCGGCGCAGGTGGAAGTCGGGTACCCGGTTGGACACGAACGGGGAGCGGTAGCGGGTCCCCGCGTCGCGGCGGGTCTGCATCTGGGAGCGCCCCAGGTGCCAGCTGCTGGTGTCCAGGTCGGGCACGAACAGGGCGCCCTGCTGGGAGACCCGGTAGGCGAACTCGGTGTCGCCGCCCAGGACCAGCTCCCCGTCCAGGCCGCCCGCGGCGTCGAACAGGGTGCGGTGCAGGGAGCCGGTGGCGCCGATGAACACCTTGTAGGCCAGGCGCCCGGCGTTGCGCAGCCGGTCGTTCTGGTTGATCTGGCGCTCCACCCAGTGCGGGTCGGCGGTCTCGCGGTCGAACAGCTCGGCGGCGCGCCCCTCGCGCACCTCGGCGGCCACGTACTCGGGTGTCATCGCGGCGGGGTCGAAGTCCACGAACAGCTTGTGGCCCAGCGCGACCCCGTAGTCGACCAGGTGGTGCCAGCGCATCTGCGACTCGACGTGGTCGCGGTAGACCAGCATGTCCGCGTCCAGGCGCAGGACCACCTGGCCGGAGGAGACGGCCACCCCGCTGTTGACGGCGTGCGCCGAGCCCCAGCCGCCGGGGGCCGAGGTGATCAGCCGGGTGTTCTCCGGGCGCACCGGCGGCAGGGTGAGCGGCTCGGGAGAGCCGTCGTCGACCACGATCACCTCCATCAGGTGCGCGGGGTAGCTCTGCGCGGACAGCGAGGCGAGGACGAGCGCGAGCTTGTCCGGGTGCCCGTGGGCCGGGATGACCACCGACACCGACAGGGTCGGGGTCCACTCCCCGACCGCGGGCGGCTGGAGCACCGCGTGGTCGTTGCGCCGCGCGCGGGGCTGGTCGCTGTAGTCGATCCGTGCCCGGGGCAGGACCGGCGCGGTCGCGTGGTCGCCGGGGACCGGTTCCGGAGTCGTGTCAAGCGTGGTCAACGGATCTCCCCCGTGTACTCGGTGGCGGGCTGGCCCAGGGGCGAGGGCTCGCCCTCCAGGAGGGCGCTGGGGCGCCAGCCGAGCCACTGTCTGGTGTAGTTGTGCAGGAAGTAGCCCATGTCCTCGGACCAGGTGTGGCCGCCACCGGTGCGGCGCAGCACGTAGCCCAGGCCCTGGGCGCGGTAGATGCGGCCGCCGCCCCGGTTGACCGCGAGGAGCAGCTGGGTGTCGATGGCGCGGGGCAGCGGCCGGAAGCCGCCGCTCTCCTCCATCACCACGCGGTCGGTGAGGATGGTGCCCCCGGCGATGAACCGGGTGGTGGTCTCCGATTCGCGGCTGCGCCACACGGTCAGGTCCACCTCCTGGAGGTAGACGAAGTCCTGACCGGTGCCGACGAGCTCCGCGCCGGAGTAGGTGCGGGCCAGCACCATGTCGGCCAGGTGGTCGGGGCCGTACCAGTCGTCGTCGTCCCACTTGGCGATCAGGTCGCCCGAGGCCCGGTCGACGGAGTCGTTGAGCACCGAGCCGAAGATCTGGCCCGCGTCGGCCTCGTGGACGACCAGGTGCAGCCCCCCGGCGGTGAACTCGGCGATGGCCGACGCCACCTCGGGCAGGGAGGCCGCGAAGCCGTGCAGGGTGAGCACCACCTCCAGGTCCACCCCGCGCTGCCGGGCGATCTGGGCGAGCGCGAACCCGACCATCTCGGGGCGGCGCGTACACAGGATGACCGACACCCGGGGCTCGCGGGGCAGCGGGATCCCGGCCTCGGCCCCCAGGGCCCGCCAGCGGGAACGCTGGCCGTGGTCGCGCAGGGCGGCGCGGCGCAGGCGGATGCTGTGCTCCTCGCGGCTGAGCCGGTCGGAGAGGTCGGCCTCGGCGGCCGCGGTGAGCAGACCGGTGAGGGAGGAGCCGAGTCCGGCCGCCCAGGAGGGCACCGGACCGCTGAGCAGAGGCACTCCTCCCGCGGCGAGGGAGGCGACGGCGCGCACCGCGGCGCTGGGCCCGGCGTGCCCGGACCAGTCCACCCGGACGGCGCGCAGGTGGCGCAGGCGTGCCAGGTCGACGTCGGTGACGGTGCCGTCGGCGGCGACGGTGACCAGGACCTTGTTGCCCGCGCGGACCACCGCGCGGTCGCCGTGGACGGTCAGGTCGCCCAGGGGCCCCTTCTCGGACTTGTCGAAGCCGATGGGGTTGACGGTGAGCTCGTCCAGGGGGGCGATCGCGTGCACGGCTTCGGGTACCGCCTCGCGTACCCGGGCGGGTCCGTCCGGTCCGGCGATCCGGGCCCAGGAGTCGGCTCCGGTGGTGGAGCGGTCCAGGACGGGGACGACCGGGTCGGTCCACTCGGGCCGCTCGGCGGTCCCGGACACGCGCAGCGCCATGTCGCCGAACGGGGTCACCCTGCGCAGCGGGACGGGCCCCTCCGCGACCACGCCTCGGGCGCCGGTGTCGCCGGACCGCCACAGGGCGGCCTCGGGCCCGTTGAGGACCGCCATCGGGGCGATCGCGGGAGCCCTGCGGCGGCCGCGGGCGCCGTGCACGACGGCGTCCACGGCCTGAGCGGTGTCCACCCCGTTGGGGAAGAACAGCTCGCACAGCCAGCCGCTCTTGTCCACGCGGCGCACCCGCACCTCCTGGAGGTCGCGCCACTGGCCCATGCCCGGGGACGCCGGGAGCGGGGGCTCCTGGTGGCCGGGGGTGGCGGCCAGCGCGACAAGGACGTGCACGGCCCGGGGCAGGTGCGTGGAGACGGTGAGGGCGCGGTTCAGGTCGGTGGGCGTGGCGGCCAGGACCGCGACGAGTCCGACCTCCGGCTCACCGTTGCGGATCTCGGCGCCGGGGACCTCCACGGCCTGCCCCAGGGGATGGGCGTCCAGGTCCAGGAGGAGGTCGGCGGGGCGTAACGGCAGCCCGGCCAGGACGGAGCGGGTGTCGGCTCCCGCGTGGCACAGCAGGGCGGCCTCGCTGCCACGGGCGCGCAGTGCGTGCCGCAAGGCGGTGGTGATCATCGGGTGACCTCGGGTGTGTCGGGTCGGACTCGGGCCCGTCGGGTGGTGCGTGTGGAAAGGTGTGGTGGGGGGGTCAGAGCCCCTTGCGGCTGAAGATGTGAGCGCCCTTCTCCGCGGCCTCCTCCGTCCGCTGGAGTTCGGGGTACTCGGTGAGCCAGCGGTCACCGATGGCGCGCTCGTCCACGCGCGCGGCGTCGTCCAGGACGATGACGGCGTCCTCGGTGCAGCGCGGCAGCAGGACGGGCAGGGCCGGGTAGCGGGCCTGGAGGCCGGTGGCCTTGGGCGGGCCGTCGACGAACAGAAGGCCGATGCCCTCCAGGTCGGCGAAGACCGAGGCCTCGTACCAGCGGTCCGCGGTGGGCACTTCCTCGCCCTTGACGGTGACCGTCGTGTTCGCGGTCTCGACCAGCGGGGCGTGCCGGACCTCGACGATGTCGTCGAGCCCGTGCGCTGCCACCAGTTCGCGGCTGAGCTCGGCGTAGCGGGCGTCGTGCTCGACGGCGACGAGCCTGCCGGTGCCCGCGCGGCGCAGGGCGTAGCCGATCCAGACGCTGGAGGCGCCGCTGCCGCACTCCACGACCAGTCCGGGGCGCAGCCGGTCGATCTGGCGGACCAGGATCCGGAGCACGTCGGGGGAGGCGGCCCAGCCGCGCAGGGGCGGCATGAACGCGGCGGTGTCGAGGTACTCGCGCAGCTCGGTCCAGGCGACCTGCTGCTCGTAGTCGTCGCGGCCCTGCGCGGAGACCGCGCTCTTGAGGTCGCGGCTCACCTTGGGCAGCGCGTGGTCCTGGAGGTGGGCGACGCGCTCGCGGACGCCGTCCAGGGCGCGGGCGGTCTCCAGGCGTTCGCGGCCCAGCGCCTCGGTGACGCGGCGGCTGTGGGTGTCCATCGAGGTGGCCACGCTCCTGGAGAGGGCGCCCACCCTGCGGTACAGGAGCAGCGTGCCCAACCCGAGCACGCCCACGGCGCCGGCGAGCAGGCCGAGGAAGGTGAGGGTGAGCGCGTCCGCCCAGCCGATCAGGCCCGCGATCCCCAGGGCGGCTGGTACGCAGAGCACGACGGCGCCGACCACCGCGCCGGTGACCAGGAGTGGACGGAGACGGCTGCGAAGCGACCGCATGGGCGGATACCTCCACGGGAGTTTCGACACGGTTCCGCCGGGCGCGGGCCGCGGGGGGACGAGAGGGGAAGAGCTGGTTTCCCGGCACTGAACTGCCGCTTCGCCCGGTGCTTCGGGGGCGGCGGCAATCCGCTCAGACGCTTTCGACCTTAGCCCTTCGAGGAAATAACGGACGCCCCCGAAGGGGAATCGAAACCTGGATTACATGCAATTCGCCTTCCGTTCACCCGGGCATCACGTGCTTCTCATTTTCGCGCATCCGGGGTTTTCCCGGAGCGTCGAGGAGTCCGCCCCACCACCCGCTGGCCTCCTGCGGCACCTCCTCCGTGGCGGGCGTGTGCGGCCGTGTGGCGGTCTCGGGCGCGGCGGTGGGAAACGCGGCGCACTCACTCCGCAGGGGCGGCGCATTCCTCCTCTCCCACCTGCGAATTCCGCACGGCGGCAACGGACACCGGCCGACGTTTTCCGCGGGATACCCGCCTCCTCGTCCGCACTCGCGAGGATTTCGCCGTGAAAGCCAGGATTGGGAGCGACCGTGCTGGGCAGTGCGGGAGGAGGCGGTGGGACCGACCGTGGGGGACGCCCGCCGAGGACCGCTCCCCCGACCGGTCGCGGCGGCCGCGGGCACGGGGCACCCCGCTCCGGAGCGGGGCCCGCGGCCTCGGTTTATTCCCGTGTCGGAGTGTAAAGAGCCTGACATCGGGTGAGCCGCCGCACGACTGATAGCTTGCTGCCTAGGCGATCCCATCGCTGGTGAACACGACGAACCGCGTCATTGGAAAGGTGCGTCAGAGATGTCTGCGCCGTACTCGCTTCCCGAACTGCCCTACGACTACGCGGCCCTGGAGCCGTGGATCTCCGGTCAGATCATGGAGCTCCACCACGACAAGCACCACGCGACCTACGTCGCCGGTGCCAACACGGCTCTGGAGAAGATGGCGGAGGCCCGGGAGACCGGCGACTTCGGCACCATCCCGATGCTGGAGAAGAACCTGGCCTTCAACCTGGGCGGCCACGTCAACCACTCCATCTTCTGGAAGAACCTGTCCCCCGAGGGCGGTGACAAGCCCGAGGGCGAGCTGGGCGCGGCCATCGACGACCAGTTCGGCTCCTTCGACGCCTTCCGCTCGCACTTCACCGCCGTGGCCACCACCATCCAGGGCTCGGGCTGGGCGATCCTGGCCTGGGACGCGCTGGGTCAGCGACTGGTCATCGAGCAGCTCTACGACCAGCAGGGCAACACCGCCCTCAGCTCCGTTCCGCTGCTGATGCTGGACATGTGGGAGCACGCCTTCTACCTCCAGTACAAGAACGTGAAGGCCGAGTACGCCAAGGCGTTCTGGAACGTGGTCAACTGGGCCGACGTCCAGGAGCGCTTCAGCAACGCCCGCGGGGTCAAGATCGGCTAGGCCCGGTCCCCCCGTCCGGCTCGTCGCCGGACACGGCGGAGGGCGGCACCACCGACCGGTGATGCCGCCCTCGCGCGTGCACGGGGCTCACGCGTGCACGGGATCCGAGTGCAGGGGCCCGCGTGTACGGGGGTTCCCGTGTCCGGGCCTCACGCGACCGGTCCCGGGGGTCAGACCACGAGGCGGACCGGATCGGCCTCCACCGGCCCGTGCCGGTCGAGCTCGCGCCAGGCCCGCGCCAGCCGCCAGACCAGCTCCTCGCGGGTGGCGGCGTCGTAGGCGAAGGGCAGCCGGAACCACTCTGCGTGGCGCTCCCCGCCGGACGCCGACATGACCGAGCCCGGGACCAGCTCCACGTCGTGGCAGAGCGCGACCTGCACGTAGGCGCGGGCCTCCACCCCGGGCAGGTGCACCCACAGCGCCGCCCCGCCGTCGGGGCGCCGCCACTCCCACGAGGGCAGGGCCCCGCGCAGCAGCTCCTCCATGTGGTCGAGGGCCTCGCGCATCAGCGCGGAGCGCTGCCGGGACAGTTCGTCGTAGCGCTCCAGGAGGCGCACGGTCACCGCCTGGTCGAGCAGGGGGCTGGCCAGGTCGGCCAGGACCTTGCGGCGGCTCAGGCGCAGGGCCATCTCGGCGGGCGCGCGCAGCCAGCCGAGCCGGAGCCCTGCCCAGCCGATCTTGGACAGCGACTCCACGGTGATGACCTCGGCCCCGCGCGGGGCGAACGCGGCCAGCGGCGGGGGCTCGTCGGGGGCGCGCAGGCCGGTGTAGGCGTGGTCCTCCAGCACCGGCACGCCGTGACGGGCGGAGAGCTCGCCCAGCTCGCGGCGGCGCGCCGCGGACATCATCGTGCCGGTCGGGTTGTGGTACGAGGGCATCGTGTAGACGAGGTGGGGCGCGTGCTCGGCCACGGCGCGGCGCACGCCGTTGGCGTCCAGGCCCTGCTCGTCCAGGGGCACGGGCAGGAAGCGTGCGCCCCGGTCGCTCATCAGGTCCAGGCAGCCCGCGAAGCTGGGGTCCTCCACCACGACGGGCGAGCCGTTGCGCAGGTAGAGCTGGGCGACCAGGTTGACGGCCTGGTGGGCGCCGGTGGTGACGACGATCTGGTCGGCGGTGGTGGGCAGGTCCCGGGCGGTGTAGTGGTCTGCGACGGCCTGGCGCAGCGCGGGCAGGCCGCTGGGGTGGTAGCTGCCCTCGGCCATGAGCGCGGGCAGGTCCTCGGCCACGACCCGGCGGATGGCCTCCTCCACGCCGGGGAGCGCGGGGGTGGCCAGGCAGGCGGCCGAGATGAGGCCGTCCTCCCGCTGGAAGAGGTTGCGGTACATGGGGTTGCCCGTGCCGTTGGCGGTCCAGCCGTCCGAGCGCACGGGCGCGACCCGGCTGCTGACACGGGTTCCGCTGCCCTGCCTGCTGTCGAGGATGCCGTCCGCGCGCAGGGCGTCGTAGGCGGAGACCACGGTGGTACGGCTCACCCGGAGGCTGGCGGCGAGTGCGCGCTCGGAGGGCAGGCGCTCACCGGGGGCGAGGCTGCCCTGGCCGACGAGCCCGCGCAGGGTGTCGGCGAGGCGCCGGTAGAGGGGGCCGCCGCCCCGGGGCCATGCGCCGAGGAGGTCGGCGAGTTCGGCGGAGCTCCGAGAAGAGTCCATTTTCCCCTCCATTGGATCTGTGGGGAGTGGCCCCCGGATTCCATACTGGCATTGCCAGAGGGGATACCACCAGAGCCAGAGTGGACCCTACGAAAGCAGTCCATTTTTCGGGAGCGGTCATGCAGTTCCTCGTCCAGCGCCGACACGACACCGTCCGCCGCACGCCCCGCCACCGTCCGAACCGCGCCCGGGAAGATGGTCCCACACCCCGCGGTGGCTGGCCGGTGCTGGTGGAGGCGCGCGTCCTGCGGGGCGACCGCCGCCACCTCGGCGCGTTCGCCACCGCCCTGCGCGAACGGGCCCGGCGGGATCCCGGCCACCTGGAGGAGGTCCACTTCCTCGACGAGGGGGACCGCATCCGCCTCGTCTCGCTGTGGCGCTCCCCCGGCGACCTGCGGTCCTTCGTGGATGCGGCGCACCGGGACGTGCTGGCCTTCCGTGCGGCCAGCGGCGCCTTTCCGGAGGTGGAGCGCACGCTGTGGTGGTCCGCGGCGGGGACCCCGGTGACGCCGGAGGAGGCCGGGGAGCGCGCGGCGTGGCTGCGCGGGCACGGGCCGGGCGCGCGGGCGTTCACCCTGTCCTCGCCGGTTCCCCCTCCCGCCTGACCCCGGGGACGGTGGTGCAGGTGCGCCGCGGGTGGGCGGCGTCCGCGGCGCGGATCCGGGCGGACCGGCTCGCGGACGTCCGGTGTCCGGCCGCCGCGGGGGGCGTGGGGGTCATGGGGCTCCCTTGTTCACCCCGCTCCCGTACGCGCCCCCGTCCGGTCCCACCAGGAAACCGGACGGATCTTTGTGGGCTTCGGCGAATGACGCGCGGGTGCGCCGGACGGCAGAGTCGTAGACGCCTCCCTGGCACGAAGGACCGGACCGCCCCAGCGGGATTGGCCGCCGCTGGGTCGGTCCCCGCCGGGGACGCACCCTCTCTCCGGCCCGAACGCGCGGCGACGGCAGCCGTCCGGGCGACGCTGAGCGGGGCCGGCGCCCACCGGGTCGTGGACGTCATCGCGGCGAACCGTCCCGGATAGTCTTGCGGAGGTGACGACAGCCCGCCGGGACCTGGGGAGGCGATAGCAGCCGTGTCAGCGCGTGGTGAGGGCCCCGAGGCGCCGGAGCCGGTCCCCGAGGACCCCTCCGCCGTCGGCCGCGTACCGGAATCCGCCCCACGGAAGCCGGAGGAGGGCCCGCACACCGGGCAGGGCCCGGCAGCCGCGCCCCCCGGGAGCTCCTCCGACGGGGACGGTGCGCGCGGTTCCGCACAACCCGCCCGCGAGGACCCCTCCGGCAGGGACGCGGACAGCACCGGCGGTTCCGACGACGGCGGAGCCGGTACGGAGTCGGATGGCGCGGACGGCCACGGAGGTTCCGGTGACGGAACGGACGACGGCGACGGCAGCGGCGGCCCCGGCGGAGACGGTGACGGGCACCCGCGCCGACGGCGTCGGCGGTCCCGGGTCGCCGCCGCCGTCTCGGTCACGCTGATCCTGGTCATGGTGGCCGTCCTGGCGCTGCCCGCCACCCGTGAGGGCCTGGTGGCCCTGTGGTGCGAGGCCACCGACGGCGTGTGCCCGGCGGAGGAGCTCCCCCCGATCACCGAGGAGGAGCAGACCGACTGGCGGATCCGGATGGAGCCCGAGGAGGCCGCGCTGTGGGGCAACTACGTGGCCCTGGGCGACTCCTACTCCTCCGGTGACGGCGCGGGCGACTACGCCCCCGACACCGCCGAGGCGGGCGGCTGCTGGCGTTCGGAGAACGCCTACCCCCGGGTGATCGCCGAGGAGTTCGACTTCGCCGGTTCGCTGGCCTTCTACGCGTGCAGCAGCCACAAGGGTTCGGAGATGATCGAGCAGATCGGCACCTCCGAGTCGCAGATCGAGCGGGTCACCGAGAACACGTCCCTGGTGACCCTGGGCATCGGCGGCAACGACCTGGGCTTCATCCCCGTCCTGCGCACCTGCATGGTGCGGATGCCGCTCCTGGAGAGCAGCGTCTGCGTCGAACAGGAGGAGGAGGTCGACAGGCGGATGAGGACCTTCGAGGAGACACTGACCGAGGTCCTCGGGGAGGTCCGCGACCGCGCGCCCGACGCCCGCATCCTGGTGCTGGGCTACCCGCGACTGTTCCCGGAGGACCCTCCGGGCATGTACTACACGCTGACCAGGAGCGACCAGCTGTGGCTGAACGGTCTGGCCCAGCGGTTCAACGAGCTCATCCGCGACACGGCCTACCGGGCTGACGGCGACGTCTACGGCGGGCGCGAGACCGGCAGCGTGGAGTACGTGAACACCTTCTCCGCCCTGAGCGGGCACGAGGTGAGCGCCGACGCGGCCTGGCTGAACGGGATCGTGCTCGGGCAGCTGGGCGAGGGCCTGCGCGTTGACCGGGCGAGCTTCCACCCCACCGCTCAGGGGCAGCTGTCCATCGCCGAGCGGGTGCGCCTACAGATCGTGGAGGGCCCCGAGCGGGAGGTCTACGTGGCCCGGGAGACCCTGGACAAGGTCGACCCCGAGCAGCTGCGGTCGGAACTGGGCGGACCGCTCGACCCGGAGTTCGCCACCGAGGCGCCCGACAACGAGGCCGACGCCCCCTGACCCGGTAGAGCACGGGGCCGCACCGCGGGTCCGCACGGCCCCGTGCTGTCCCTACCGGCCCGCCTGGAGCTCCCGGATCACCTCGGCGAAGCGGTCCAGACCCCAGTTGAGGTCCTCCTCGCTGATCACGAGCGGCGGCGACATCCGCACCGTGGAGCCGTGGGTGTCCTTGACCAGGACGCCGTGGTCGGCGAGGCGCTCGCACAGCTCCCGGCCCGAGGCCAGCGACGGGTCGACGTCGATGCCCGCCCACAGCCCGATGCTGCGCGCGGACACCACCCCGTCGCCCACGAACTCCTTGAGGCGGCGTTTGAGCACCTCGCCCAGGCGCCGCGCGTTCTCCAGGTAGGGGCCCTCGGTCAGCATCCGCACGACCGTGCTCCCGACCGCACCGGCCAGCGGGTTGCCGCCGAACGTGCTGCCGTGCTGACCCGGCTGGATGACGCCGAGCACGTCCTCGTCGGCGACCATCGCCGACACCGGCAGGATGCCGCCGCCCAGCGCCTTGCCGAACAGGTAGGCGTCGGGGACCACTCCGCTGTGCTCACAGGCCCGGATCGTCCCGGTGCGGCCCAGGCCCGACTGCACCTCGTCGGCGATGAACAGCACCCGCTCGCGGTCGCAGACTTCCCTGACCCGGGGCAGGAAGTCCGGCGGCGGCACGACCACCCCCGCCTCGCCCTGCACGGGCTCGATGAGGACCGCCGCGGTCGTGGAGTCGATGGCGGCCTCGATGGCCTCGGCGTCACCGTAGGGCACCGACCGGAAACCCGGTGTGTAGGGCCCGAAACCCGTCCTGGCCTCCGGGTCCGACGAGAAGGAGACGATGGTGGTGGTGCGGCCGTGGAAGTTGGCGCCCGCCACGACGATGGTCGCCTCGTTCTCGGGCACGCCCTTGACCTCGTAGGCCCACTTGCGGGCCACCTTGATGCCGGTCTCCACCGCCTCGGCGCCGGTGTTCATCGGCAGGACCTTCTCCTTGCCGACCATGTCGGCGAGGGCGCTGACCCACGGGCCGAACTGGTCGTTGTAGAAGGCCCGGCTCGTGAGGGTCACCCGGTCGATCTGCCGGTGCGCCGCCGCGAGCAGGTCGGGGTTGTGGTGGCCGAAGTTCATGGCCGAGTACCCGGCCAGACAGTCCAGGTACCTCCTGCCCTCGACATCGGTCACCCAGGCGCCACGGCCCTCGGCGATCACGACGGGAAGGGGTGAGTAGTTGTGCGCCGACCGCGCCCGTGCGAGCGCGATGTGGTCCGCGCCGGAGAGTGCCTCTCCACCGGGGCTCCCGGCGGAGTCACGCTGTCCCAGGTTCTGGGTGTTGCCCATCTAGCCGCTCCGATCACCATTGACCGATGTCAGACAGTTGATACCCACCGTCGGGCCGGATCGCGCCCCTTCGGCGGGAGGTCTCCAAGAGTTGAGCAGATGATCCGGTGAGCCCACAAGGGGTGGGAGATGTCACAACGCGGAGGCGATGCCCGAAAACCCGCCCGCGAAACGCCGCGCACACCCTCTGAGCGGGACCGTCACATCCGTGGTGACCTGCGATAACGACCCTGGTGACGCGCTCCACAGCCCCGACGGCGGTCGGCCCCTCCCCCGAGGGGTACGGTCGCACCAACAGCCACCCAGCCGCCGCGAGCCCCGTGCCGTGGACGGCCCCGTCGACCGTGCCCGGGAGGTCAGGCGTGCCCACCTTCGCGTCCCCGGACGCCCCCTTCTCCCTCTCCCGCCTGTTCGCGGCGGTCGCCGACGCCGTGCCCGACCGGACCGCCCTGGTCGCCGGTCCCCGGCGGCTCACCTACCGCGCCCTGCGCGAGCGCTCGCAGCGGCTGGCCCGCCACCTGGTCGGCGCGGGCGTGCGCCCCGGAGAGCACGTCGCCGTCCTGGCGTTCAACCGCGCCGAGTGGGTGGAGTCCTTCCTGGGGATCCTGCGCGCGGGAGCGGTCCCGGTCAACGTCAACTACCGCTACGTCGCGGGCGAACTGCGCCACGTCCTGTCCGACTCGCACGCGGTCGCGCTGATCGCGGAGGACTCGCTGGCCGGAGCGGTGGCCACGGTCCGCTCCGACCTGCCCCGGCTGCGCCACGTCCTGCTCGTCGCGGACGGCTCCGCGCGCGGGGCGCAGGGCCGCGACTACGAGGAGGCGCTGGCCTCGGCGCCCGACGACGCGGTCCTGCCCCCGACCAGCGGCGAGGACCACTACCTGCTCTACACCGGGGGCACGACGGGCTACCCCAAGGGCGTGCTGTGGCGGCAGGCGGACATCTTCCGCGCGGCCCTGGAGCGCCGCGCTCCGGGCACGCCCAGCGCCCGGACCCCGGAGGAGGTGGCCGAGCGCGCCATCCGCTGCTTCGAGCAGCGCATGCTGGTCCTCGGCCCGCTCATGCACGCGGCCGGGCAGTGGAACGCGCTGAGCATGCTGCTGTGCGGCAAGCGCGTGGTGCTGTCCACCGACCGCAGCTTCCGTCCGGACCGGGTGCTGGAGACGGCGCACCGGGAGGGCGTGCACGTGCTCCAGCTGGTGGGCGACGCCATGGCCCGCCCGCTGGCCCGCCACCTGCTCACCGAACCGGGGCTGTGTCCGGACCTGGCCTCGATCCGCTCCGGCGGCACCCCGCTCACCCCGGCGGTGCGCGCGCTGTGGCACGCCTGGCGCGAGGACGTGTCCCTCTCCGACGCCTACGGGGGATCGGAGACGGGCGTGTGCGGCTCGGCGACCGGCGCCGAACCGGCCGGTCCGCCCGAGGCCCCGGCCCGGGTCGGCCCCTCCGGCAGCCGCAGCTTCACCATGGGCGGCAGCATCGCGGTGCTGGACGCGTCCCTGCGCCCGCTGCCGCCGGGGTCGCGTGAGGTGGGGCGGATCGCGCGCACCGGACGGATCCCGCTGGGCTACTACAACGACCCCCTGGCGACCGCACGCACCTTCCCCACCGACGCAGAGGGGCGCCGCTGGGCGCTGTCGGGCGACTTCGGGACGTGGGACGCGGACGGCTCGATCGCGCTGCTGGGACGCGGGAGCGCGGTGATCAACACCGCCGGGGAGAAGGTCTACCCCGAGGAGGTGGAGGCCGCGCTCAAGGCGCACCCCTCGGTGGAGGACGCCATCGTGGTGCCCTCGCCCGACGAGTACCTCGGACAGCGGGTGACAGCGCTGGTCTCACTGGCCGCGGACGCCCGCCTGGAGGAGTCCGAGCTGCGCGCGTACTGCCGTGTGCGGCTGGCGGGGTTCAAGGTTCCGCGCACCGTGCACTTCGTGGACCGGGTGCGGCGTACGGCGGTCGGCAAGCAGGACTACCGGTGGGCGGCGTCGGTCACCGGGACCGGGGCGTCCGCTCCGGCCGTCCCGAGCCTCCCCTGAGCGTCGGCCCCGGCGCAGCTTCCGGAGCGGGGCGGGGCCGTGTCCGGGGCAAGCCTCGCAGCCGGACTCCCCGGTTCCGCGGTCCCCCGCTGCGGAACTCCGCACCGGGGCGATACAGGACCCTTCATTTCGGGCACAGGGTCAATACGGACTTACCCAGCCGAAACAGGGGTTGCGCATGTTTCCGACCGCTCTCCACCCGCTCCGCCACCGCTAGACTGGCGTCGCCTGGTTCCAGGCCCCACGGTTTCCTCTCCCCCGCTCCGACCGGATCGCACACTTCCGGCCGGGGCCGCGACCGGTTCCACCGCGCACCGTTCGGGGCCGTGGAACGCGTGGACCACCTTTGACCCACCTCCCACCCGTGCACATGGTGCGCGTGCGGTGACACCACTAGGACGGAGGACGGCGCGCTTCCCCGGGTTCCGCCCGGAGCGCGTCCAAGAACCCAGATGCCCAACTCAGTAGGCAGCTACATCTTCAACGCGGTGCGCGGCGGCGCCGTGGGCGCCTCGGAGGCCCTTCCCGGTATCAGCGGCGGCACGGTCGCCCTCATCGTCGGCCTCTACGACAAGCTCATCGGCGGCGCCGGCCACATGGTCAGCGGCCTCAGGCGCTACGTCACCGACGTCCCGCGCGGGCGCGGAAGGGAACGTGCCCAGGAGCAGTTCCGCCAGGTGGACTGGAGCGTGCTGATCCCCGCGCTCGTCGGCATGGTGGCCTTCCTCGGCATGGCGGCCGTGGTCCTCGCGCCGCTGGTCGAGACCCACACCCAGTACGCGTACGCGCTGTTCTTCGGCCTGGTCCTGGCCTGCCTGTGGATCCCCTACACCGGTGCGGGCCAGAAGTGGCGGGCCTGGCACTACCTCGTCGCCCTGGTCTTCGCCGCGGGCGCGTTCTTCCTCACCGGCCTGCCCGGCGCCAACCTGCCCACCCACCCGGTGGTCGTCTTCCTCGCCGCGGCGGTGGCCGTCTGCGCCCTGGTCCTTCCCGGGCTGTCCGGATCCTTCATCCTGCTCACGCTGGGCCTGTACGAGCCCACGATCAGCGCGGTCGGGGACATGGACGTCGCCTACCTCTCGGTGTTCGCCCTCGGCATGCTCACGGGCCTGTCGCTGTTCGTGAAGCTGCTCCAGTACCTGTTGGAGAACTTCCACCACATGACCCTGGTGGTCCTCACCGGCCTCATGGCCGGTTCGCTGCGCGCCCTGTGGCCGTGGCAGGACGAGGACCGCACGTTCCTGCCCCCCACCGACGTCCCCGTGACGGTGGTCCTGATGGCTGTCGGTTTCGCGATCGTGGCGGCGGCCATCGTCTGGGAAAGCCGTAAGCGCCGCCGGGTGGAGGAATCCGAGCACGGCCGGGTTCCCACCCACGTCTGAGAACGAGGACGACAACCGCATGACGACGAACCTGCTGACGACCGCGACCTCGACGACGGACGTCGACGTCGCCCACGAGTACGAGGGATTCATCGGGTGGGTCCTGAGCCTGATGACGACCCTGGGCGAACCCGGTGTCGGCGTGGCGCTGTTCATCGAGACCTTCTTCCCGCCGATGCCCAGTGAGGCGGTCCTGCCCGGCGCCGGGTTCCTCGCCTACGCCGGGCACATGAACGTGTGGCTCGCCATCCTGTGGGCGACGATCGGCTGCCTGGTCGGCGCGTGGGGCTTCTACGCCATCGGCGCGCTCCTGGGCCGCGACCGCACCGCCTGGCTGGTCGAGAAGACCCCGCTTCTGGAGATCGAGGACTTCTACAAGGCCGAGCGCTTCTTCACCCGCTTCGGCGGCCTCGCCGTCCTGCTGGGCCGGTGCGTGCCCCTGGTCCGCAGCTTCATCTCGGTGCCCGCCGGGATCGAGCGGATGCCCCTGTTCAAGTTCTCGCTGTACACGGTCATCGGCTCCGCGGTGTGGAACACGATCTGGATCGGCCTCGGCTACGTCTTCGGCCCGGCCATCGAGCCCGTCCTGGCCCGGTGGAGCGGCGTGATCAGCAACGTCGTGGTCGTGATCATCGGCCTGCTGGTGCTGTGGTTCATCCTGGCCCGCGTCTACAAGCGGACCAAGGCCCGCCGGGCCGAGGGCACCTCCGCCTGAGGTCCCTCCCCCCGGGGCGCCCTCCCCCGTGAACCCCTCCAGGGGTCCGCCCGCATCCCCGGGCGGACCCCTTCGGCGTTCTGTGGATATCCTGCCCGGAACACACCGACAAGCACATACCGGCCGGGGCCGCCGACGCGGTCCCGGAGGCGCGGGGTGCCGGGACGCGTTCCCGGCTGAGAGCACACCCGTCGAACCTGCCCTAGTTAGCACTAGCGAAGGAACGCCATGAGCGCGTACAACATCGTGTCCATCGCCGGCAGCGACCCCAGCGGGGGCGCGGGAGTCCAGGCCGACCTCAAGGCCTTCTCCGCGCACGGGACCTTCGGGATGACCGTGGTCACCGCGCTCACCGCCCAGTCCACGCGCGGCGTCACCGGGGTCCACCCGGTCCCGGCGCGGTTCGTCGCCCACCAGATGGACACCCTCTTCGCCGACGCCGCCGTGCACGCGGTCAAGGTGGGCATGCTGGGTACCTCGGAGGTCACCGAGGCCGTGGCCGAGGCGATCGACCATCACGCGCTGCCGAACGTGGTGGTGGACCCGGTGATGGTCGCCAAGAGCGGGGACCGGCTGCTGGAGGCCTCGGCCGTCGACGCGCTGCGCACCAAGCTCCTGCCCCGCGCGGACCTGGTCACCCCGAACCTGCCCGAGGCCGCCGACCTGCTGGAGGAGCCCGAGGCTACCGACCTGGCGTCGATGCGCGCCCAGGCCTGGCGGCTGCTGGAGCTCGGCCCGCGCCGGGTCCTGCTCAAGGGCGGCCACCTGGCCGGCGGGGAGAGCGTCGACGTCCTGGTCTCCCGGGACGCCGACCCGGTCGAGTTCCGCGCCCCGAGGGTGGCCACCCGCAACACGCACGGCACCGGTTGCACGCTGTCCTCCTCGATCGCGGCCCTGCTGCCGCAGCGGCCGGACGTGGCCGCCGCGGTGGGCGGCGCCAAGGACTACCTGACCGAGGCCATCCGGCGCGCCGACGAGATCGACGCGGGCGGCGGACAGGGCCCTGTGCACCACTTCCACGCCTGGTGGTAGCAGCGGCGTCACCGGACCCGTTGACCTGCGGGTCCATGATCAGCCGGAGACGACGAGGAGGGGGACCGGCCCCGTGCCGGTCCCCCTCCTCGTCCCGTCCTCCCGCGGAGGCGGAGCTCCTACTTGGTCACGTCCTCCATGATCTTGTCCGGGTCCCTCCAGTCGGGGTGGGCGAAGAACTTGCGCGTCTCCGCCGCGATGACCGGGGACAGCAGCAGGAGTCCGATGAGGTTGGGCAGGGCCATCAGGCCGTTGGCGATGTCGCTGAACAGCCAGACCGAGTCCAGGCTGGCGACCGCGCCCACGTAGATGACGGCGATGAACACCAGGCGGTAGGGCAGGACCAGGCGGCGGCCGCCCAGGAACACCATGCAGCGCTCGCCGTAGTAGGCCCATCCGAGCAGGGTGGTGAAGGCGAACACGGCCACCGCGACGGCCACGATGACGGCACCGGCCGGAGCGAGCGCGGGGCTGATCGACCCCAGGCCCGTGGAGATCGCGTTGCTGGTCATCAGCGAGCCGTCCCCGTCACCGCTGGTCCAGACGCCGGTGGTGATGATGACCAGGCAGGTCATGGTGACCACGATGATGGTGTCGATGAAGGTCTGGGTCATCGAGACCATGGCCTGTCGGACCGGCTGGTTGGTCTTGGCGGCGGCGGCGGCGATGGCCCCGGTGCCCAGGCCCGACTCGTTGGAGAAGATGCCGCGGGCGAAGCCCTGCTGGATGGCGAGCATGATGCCCGCCCCGGCGAAGCCGCCCGTGGCCGCGGTGCCGGTGAAGGCGTCGGTCACCACAAGCTGGAGCGCGGGGAGGATCGCGGCCCAGTTGACGGCCAGGATGACCAGGCAGACACCCACGTAGCCGATGATCATGATCGGCACGAGGCCGGAGGCGACGCGGCCGATGCTCTTGATGCCGCCGAGGATGACGGCGCCCGCGAGGACCACGAGTGCCAGGCCCACCATCCACGTGTCCAGCGGAGTGACGCTGGTGATCTGCTGCGCGACGGCGTTGGCCTGGGTGCCGTTGCCGATACCGAAGGCGGCGATGGCGCCGAAGACCGCGAAGGCGACGCCCAGGGTGGTGCCCAGGCCGCCGCGGATCCCGTACTTGAGGTAGTACATCGGGCCGCCGCTCTGCTCGCCCTTGGCGTCGGTGCGGCGGAACTTCACGCCCAGGAGGGCCTCGCTGTACTTGGTGGCCATGCCGAGGAAGCCGACGACCCACATCCAGAACAGCGCACCGGGGCCGCCGACGCCGATGGCGAGCGCGGCACCGGCGATGTTGCCGACGCCGACGGTGGCGGCCAGTGCCGTGCTCAGCGCCTGGTAGTGAGAGATGTCGCCCTCGACGGAGTCGTCCTCCTTGCGCCGGACGACGGCGAGCCACAGCGCGTGCGGCAGCCGGAGGAGCTGGAGCAGGCGGAGTCGGATCGTGAGGAACAGGCCGACACCGAACAGCAGCGGAATGAGGACGAAGGGCCCCCAGATGATGCTGCTGACGATGCCAGCCATTTCGAGGAGCTGGTCCACAGGGGATCTCCCTATCGGTGAGTGGTGGAGGCGGGGGGTCGCCGGTACCGGAGTACGGGGGATCCGACGCCCTCGCGATCGCTTCGGCACTGGTGGAGGCCCGCGATACCGGCAAAGAATTGCATCGACGCGTAACAAACACATCACACGTGTTCCACATGCCGGTTTCTTCGGGAACTTCCGGTTTCCCTTCCGCGTACCCCCGGCTACGGGCGGTGTTCTCCGGCGAGGCTCGCGCTCCCGGCGGGGGCCGGGGAGGGGGCTTCGCCCGGACGGCGGCACACCAGCTGGAGCCGGTGCGGCCCACGCGGAACACGGCCCGGCTCGGAACGCGGTCCGGTGCGGCCGTACGGACGGCGGGCCGGTACGACCGCTGTGGGCCCGGCACGACCGCGGCGGGCTCCGGGGCTCCGTGTCCCGGGCGAGCGCGACCGGCACGGGCGGGAAGGCCCCGGCCGGTACGGACGGCGCCGGGGTCCTAGGTGCGGTCCTCCTCGTCGGCCTGGGCCAGGGCGAGTCTGCTGAGGGCCGCCGCGGCCTCGTCGGGGTCCGCGCCCTGTCCCACCGCCACGCCCAGGAGGTAGGTGGTGAGGGGCGCGGCGGGCCGGGCCACGGAGTGGGCGGCGTCCCGGGCGAGGTCGAGCACCCGGTCGACGTCCTCCTTGCGGAGCGGTTCGGTACCGGTCAGGCCCAGTTCGCTTCGAACCGCTTCGGCCCATTCCACGAGGGTCACCGCATGACTCCTTAGAGCAATATATTGGCTACATTCAGCAATCATATCCACCGGGGGGTCACCCGGCGGACACACGGGCACACGGGCGCGGTCACCGACCGCTCGAACTGCCCACGCCTGGTCTTCGGGCGCGGTTCCCCCGCCCCCAAACCGAGGTTCACCCCACGAGCCTAGCGTCGGAGGCAGCCGTCCCCGGCGTAGGCAGCCGTTCCCCCGGCGTTGGGAGCCACCCGCATGTCCCCGACCGACCGTACGTCTCCGGCCACTCGCACGTCCCCGGCCGCTCACCCGCCCTCGGCCACACGTG
This sequence comes from Nocardiopsis alborubida, assembly GCF_012396365.1. Lineage (GTDB taxonomy): Bacteria > Actinomycetota > Actinomycetes > Streptosporangiales > Streptosporangiaceae > Nocardiopsis > Nocardiopsis alborubida. Next base: position 115,117 of record NZ_JAAXPG010000018.1, read on the forward strand.
TCGCGCCCCCGGCGCCTCCGGCCGTTCCCCGGCCCGCGAACGACCACGTGTCCACGACCGCTCGCGTTCCCGCTGCCGGGCACGGCGCTCCGGCGGCCCGCACGCCCTCGCCCGACCGCGTCCCCCCGTCCGACGCCCGCGGCCCGCTGCGCGTGGCGATCGTGACGGAATCCTTCCTCCCCCAGGTCAACGGGGTGACCAACTCCGTGTGCCGGGTCGCCGACCTGCTGGCCGCGCGCGGCCACGAGGCCCTGGTGCTGGCTCCCGGCACCGGCCCCTCCTCCTACGCGGGCTTCCCGGTGGTCCGGCTGCCCTCCGTGCCGCTGCCGTTCTACCGCGACTTCTCCGTGGGGCTGCCCGCCCGGCGCGTGATGACCGCCGCGATCCGCGCCTTCTCCCCCGACGTGCTGCACCTGGCCTCCCCCGCCCTGCTCGGGGCGGCGGCCGTGGAGACCGCCCGGCGCTGGGCGCTGCCGACCGTGGCGGTGTTCCAGACCGACCTTCCCGGCTTCGCCGGGCGCTACCGCCTGCCCGGCGGGGACACCCTGTGGTCGCTGCTGCGGCGCACGCACGCCGCGGTGGACCGGACGCTGGCGCCGTCCTCGGCCACCATGGAGGCACTGTCCGCGCGGGGGTTCCCCCGGCTGGACCTGTGGCGCCGCGGGGTCGACGCCCAGCGCTTCTCCCCCGTGCACCGCGACGAGGAGCTGCGGCGCAGGATCGCTCCGGGCGGGGAGACGATCGTGGGCTACGTGGGGCGGCTGGCCAGGGACAAGCGGGTGGAGATGCTGGAACACGTGTCCCGCCTGCGCGGGATCAGGCTGGTCGTGGTGGGGGACGGCCCCGAGCAGGCGCGTCTGCGCAGGCGCCTGCCCGACGCGGTGTTCACCGGGCAGCGCACCGGCGGCGACCTGTCGCGTCTGTACGCGTCCATGGACGTGTTCGTGCACACCGGGGCGGACGAGACGTTCTGCCAGGCCGTCCAGGAGGCGCTGGCCTCCGGGGTGCCGGTGGTGGCCCCCGCCTCGGGCGGACCGCTGGACCTGGTGGTACCCGAACACAACGGGCTGCTGTACGCCCCGGACTCGGTGCGCGAGCTGCGGGTGGCGGTGGGCCGGCTGGCCCACAACCGCCAGGTGCGGGAGCGGATGGCGCGGGGCGCCCGGCCCTCGGTGGAGCACCGTACGTGGGAGGCGGTCGGTGAGCAGCTGCTCGACCACTACCGGTCGGTGATCGCCTCCAGCGCGGAGCTGGCCGCGCGCGAGGCGGGGGTGGGAGGCGCTCCGTCCGGCCTGGGGTGAGCGCCCGGGCGGCGGCCGTACCGGACGAGGGTCCGGTGGGACTCGGAGCCGGGACGGGAACGTGTCGCCGAAGCGGGGGCGAGCCGCCGGTGGCGGGGAGTCTGCCGCCGAGGGGCCCGGGCGTCGCGCCCCACGGGACCGGACAGGGATCCGGCCTCCCCCGGAAGGAGCGGCCGGGGGAGGCCGGATGACGGTGCGTCCGCCCCGCCCCCTTACACGGGGCGGACGCCGGAACCGGTCAGCTGACCGCCTGTGGTTCGGTGGACCGGGGCAGGACGGCCCCGGCGTCGGCGCTCATGGGGAGCAGCGCGCCCAGGACCTCGTCGAGGCGGTCGAGGTGGGCGCGGATCCAGGGCAGCGCCAGCGGGTCCGTGGCGGCGAGGGCCGCGTAGCGGCGTTCCTCGGTGTCGCCGTAGAGCAGGCTGGTGGCGACCCGCATGCGCAGGGCTTCCGTCCCCTCCCCGAACTCCGCGGCGGGCAGCACCCCCATCCCGAAGCGGTCCAGCAGCAGCCCGGTCAGGTCCGGACCGGTGACCACGCCGTGGAGGGCGGCCAGCCGCTCCCGGACCGGCTCGAAGTCGGGGTAGAGGTAGAAGGCCGCCCGGGGGACGGCCACGGTGGCGCCCGCGCGGACGAACGCCTCGGTGACCGCACCGGCGACGATGCCGTGCAGGCGGCGGCTGCGGTCGACGTGGTCGAGGAGTTCGGCGGGTTCGGTGAAGGCGTGCGCGGCGGCCTCCTGGACGGGGGCGACCGGACTCGACCAGATCTCGCTGGCCACCCCGAGCAGCCCGCCGCGCAGGCGGTGGCCGATCTCGGAGTCGGGCAGGCGCACGACGCCGATGCGCCAGCCGCCCAGGGCCAGGTTCTTGCTCAGCCCGGTGGAGATGACGGTGCGCTCGGGCGCGTACTCGGCGGGGCTGTGCACCTCGGCGGGCCCCTCGCCGGGGGCCGCGGGGTGGACGAGGTCGCGGTAGATCTCGTCGGAGATGACGACCAGGTCGAGTTCGCGGGCCACCTCGCACAGGCGCCGGACGGTGTCGGCCCCGGCCACGGTGCCGGTCGGGTTGTCGGGGACGGTGACGATGACGGCGTTGACCGTGCGCCCCTCCTCGCGGGCCGCGGTGACGGCGGCGTGCAGCAGGTCCGGCTGGGGTACGCCCCCCTCGCCGGGGGCCGTGGGAACCATGACGGGCCGCTGCCCCACCAGGCGGCTCTGCGCGGCGTAGCTGACCCAGCTGGGCGCGGCGATCGCGGTGTCGCCGCCGATCTCCAGCAGGAGGCTGTACAGGAGCGGCTTGCTGCCGGGCCCGGCGATGACCAGCCCGGGGTCGGTGGGCAGCCCGCGGCGCTCCCAGTACCCGGCGGCGGCCTCCCGCAGGGCCGCGGACCCGGCGACGGGCCCGTAGGCGTTGGCGCCGTTCCCCGCGGTGAGACGGTCGCGCATGACCGGGTGGACCGGGAGTCCGGCCTCGCCGAAGCCCAGGGGGAGCACGCAGACTCCCTGGCGACGCTTCTCGGCGAGCGCTTCGTTGACGGCGAGGGTCGCGGACACAGTGACGGCCATCGAGGACTCATCTCCGGTTTGTCGTGAATGCGGGTGCTGCGTGGACTGCCGCCCCACCTGGGAGGACGGCCCGTCACCCCACACACTGCCCAGGTTCAGGCATCAGTACAAGCGCGTCTTTTCGATGCTGAGAGTAAGGTTTCCTTATGCTCGATCTGCGTCGTCTGCACGTGCTCCGCGAGTTCAGCATCCGGGGAACCATCTCCGCCACCGCCGGTGCTCTCGGCTACACGCCCTCGGCCGTGTCCCAGCAGCTGGCCACACTGGAGAGGGAGACGGGCGTCGCGCTGCTGGACCGCTCCGCGCGGGGCGCCGAACTCACCGACGCCGGGCGGCTCCTGGTGGCCCAGGCCGAGGACATCCTGGCGCTGGTGGAGGCGACCGAGTCGGTGCTCGCCGAGCAGTCGGACCTGGCGCTGGGCGTGGTCACCGTCACGGCGTTCCCGACCGCCGCCGTGGCGTTCGCCCCGCTGCTGGTGCCGCCGCTGCGCCGGCACGAGGGGATGCAGCTGCTGCTGCGCCAGACCCTGCTGGCGACGGGGACCCAGCAGGTGCGCTCGCGGGAGGTGGACATCGCCCTGGTCGACGACTGGTCCGGACAGCACCCCGGGCGCGGACCGGAGAGCGGGCTGCGGCACATCCACCTGATGCGCGACCCGATGGTGCTGGCGGTGCCCCGGGAGCACACGCTGGCCGACCCCTCGACGCCGGTGGTGCTGGAGCGGTTGCTGAACGAGTCGTGGATCGTGACGCCCGAGAGCGAGCGTTCGCGCTACGGAACGGACCGGCTCCTGTCCGAGGTGGGCGGACTGCCTTCCGCCGCCTGGGAGTTCGAGGGGCTGGGAACGGTGCTGAGCCTGGTGTCGCGCGGAATCGGGATCGCCGCGGTCCCGGCCCTGGCGATGGTGGGGGCCCCGGCGGGACTGGTCTACCGGAGGCTGCCCGTGTCCGCGCCCGAGCGGCACGTGTACGCGGTGGTGCGCTCGGTGGCGGCGAGGCGGCCGGCGGTTCAGGTGACGCTGGCGGCGTTGAGGGATGCCTCGCAGCAGGTGAACAGGGAGATCGCCGGGATGACGATGGCCTGACCACGGGCGCCGGTCCGCTCCGCGCCGGCTCCGCCGGGACCTCCGCCAGTCCGCGCGGCGCGTGCTCGGGCTTGTCCGAGGGCCCGCCCCCTTCGGCTGAGCGCCGCGCAGCGCTCTACGCCGACCCCGCCGGACTCCCCCTCCCGCCCCGCCTCCGCAGGCGCGCCCTCACCCGCGGGACCGCCGCGAAACGGCGCGTGGCCCGGACCCCCGGGGCCGGACCACGTTCGTCGCCGTTCAATCTCTCTCCCTGCCGCGTGTCCGGTCGATCCGGCGGCGCAGTCTGCGGCAGACGTGGAGTGCCCGGTCACGGTCGTCCCGGGCGTTCCACCATCGGGCGTAGGCTTCCAGTCTTCTTTTGCGCAGTGCCTCCAGCTCGGCCTCCATCCGGTTCACCCGGTGCTCCAGGTCGATGCGCTCGCGTTCGAACACCGACATGTCGCGCTCGTGGAACCCCGCCTCCCGCTCGGCACTGACGAGCCGATCGGTGAGGCCCTCGGTGGGGTTTCCTCGGCCGGACTGTGCACTGATCCCTTCGAACCACACAACATCTTGTGTATCCCGCACGGGGACAACATCACCGGTCGCTACGCAAAGAATACGGAAAGTGGCAGAAGAATCTAAATATCAATCAAACGGCCCTTTCGGACACCTCAGGCCGCGACCAACCTCTCGACCCGCACGTGGGCCGAGTCCCGCAGACGGGTGTAGACCTCCTCGAACCGCTCCAGGGACCGGTGGTGGTCGTGCCGCCGCGCGAGTTCGCGGCTGGCCGCGCCCAGGGCGCGCCTCCGGGGGCCGAGCACGAGGAGCAGCCGGTCCGCCAGGAGCACGGGATCGCCCGGCGGGAAGAGGAACCCGTTGCGCCCCTCCTCCACCAGGTGCGGCAGCGCCATCGCGTCCGCGGCCACCACCGGCAGGCCGGTGGACATCGCCTCCAGGGTGGCGATGCTCTGCAACTCGGCCACACCGGCGATCGCGAAGGCGTCCCCCGCCGCGTAGACCAGGGGCAGGTCCTCGTCCGGGACGAAGCCCAGGAAGAACACCCGGTCCGCCACCCCCAGCTCCGCGGCCAGCGAGCGCAGTTCCTCCTCGCGCTGGCCGGTCCCCGCCAGGGCCAGCTGGGCGTCCCGCTCGGGCACGATCCGCGCGAGCGCCCGGATCGTGTCGTCGATCCTCTTCTCCGCGTCCAGCCTGCCCACGAAGACGATCGTGTCCCGGTCGGGCAGCCCGAACCGGCGCCGCGCCGCGGCGGGGTCCTCGTGGGGGCGGAACCGGTCCAGGTCGATCCCGCACGAGATGGCCTCGACCCCGCGCGTGAACCCCTTCTCCCGCAGGAGCCGGGCGGCCCGCGGGGTCGGCGTGGTCACGTGGTCGGCCTCCCCCGCCACCCGGATCATGTCCTTCCAGGCCAGGAGGCCCGCGAGCTCCTGCATCGGCGTGGGGATCCGGGCGTGCGCGTACAGGTTGTCCGGCATGAAGTGGTTGGTGAGCACCACGGGTACACCAGCGGCGCGGCCCCTGCGCACCGCCGAGCGGCTGAGCGGGAAGTGGCTCTGCGCGTGCACGACGTCGGGCTCCAGGCGCTGGACGATCCGGGCGATGTGCCCGCCCATACCCAGCGGGACGGCGGCGCGCATGAAGGGGATGGGCGCCGAACGCAGGCGGTGCTCGGTCACCGCGCCGTTGACCGTGACGTAGGGGTCGCCCTGCTCGGAGGGGCACACCACGTGGACCCGGTGCCCTCGCCCGGCCAGCCCCTCGGCCAGGCGGTGGGTGAAGTATCCGGCCCCGTTGACGTCGGGGGGATAGGTGTCGCTGGCGATCAGGACACGCAGCGGGCGTTCGGCCATGGTGGTTGCTCCTTAGCGTTCGGTGTCGGCGACGACCTCGGGGTTGCGGTGGCGCGCCTGGGCGAGGGCGATGGTCCCGGCGACGGCGAGGCAGGCGAAGACCAGCGCGCCGAACTGGGCGGGAGGGGTCTGCGGCGCGCCCTCTCCCAGGAGGAGGGCGCCGATGGCCACACCGACCACGGGGTCGGTGATCAGGAGGGTCGCGTAGGCGGCCGTGAAGTGCCCGGTGCGGTAGGCGTTCTGCATCAGAAGGGCGCCGAAGACCGCCGTGGCCACGGCGAGCGGGGTCAGCCAGCTGATCAGGCTGGTCCAGTCCCCGACGGCGTTGGCGGCCAGGACGCGTGCCAGCCCGGACGTGGTGCCCATGGCCGTACCGCCCGCCAGGGCGAGCAGGAGGGCCCGGACCCCGTTGTTCATCCGGTGCGCCGTGAAGTGGACGACGGCTCCCGCGCCGAGGGTGAACCCGGTGAGCGCCAGCGCCGCGCCGGTGGTCATGGCGGGGCTGTTGGCGGTGTGCGGGAACAGGGAGATCACCCCGGTCAGGCCGACCATGACGGCGGTTCCGGCGATGATCTGGGAGGGGCTCACCCTGCGGCGGTTGAACAGGGCCGACAGCACGATGGCGAACAGCAGGCCGGTCACGCCGATCGGCTGGATGATGGTCAGCGGCGCACCGCTGAGGGCCACCAGGTGCAGCCCCGCGCCGAGGACGGCGGCCACGCTGCCGATCATCCAGCGGGGCTGGCGCAGCAGGTGCAGCAGGAACCCGGCCTTCGCCACCCGGCCGCCCGGGGCGCGGACGGCGTCGCGCTCCTGGAGGGCGGAACCCAGCGCCAGGGTGAACGCGCCGGCCACGGCGATGAGGATCGGCACCAGCATCAGCGCCACCGCCCCACGGGTGTCCCCCGTCTCCCGGGCATCGCCGAACCCCCTCTGTTCCGTCGTCCCAGCAACGGTACGGACGGGCCCCGCGCCACGGCGATAACGTCAACCCCCCGTCCGCCGTGGTGGTAACCCCACCACGTCCGCACCTACCCGGTCACGGTTCCGGTACCCCGTCGTTTCCGGGTACGGGGTGACCGTTTGTCCCCAGGGGGTGTGCCCGCGAGGAGCCACGTGGCACTATGTCCGGTATTGGTCTAGACCGGATAGGAGCGGTTCACCGTGCCTGACACTTCCCCCTTCCTCGTCCCCCGTCCCAACTCCTCGACTCCGGGAGACACCGGGGGGCTCACGCTGACCGCCTCGACCAGGGTGTCCGCCGACCCCGACGCCCGGGGCACGCTCACGTGGCTCCAGCGTGAACTCGGCGCGGCCACCGGCCTGCCCCTGGCCGCCGGTGACGAGGCCAGCGCACAGGTCCGGCTGAGCGTGGACCCCGAGGCGGGCCTGGGCCGCGAGGGCTACCGGCTGATCGTGGACGCCGAGGGCGCCATCATCGTGGGCAACGACCCCGCCGGGGTGTTCTACGGCGCGCAGACCCTGCGGCAGCTGCTGCCCGCCGACGCCTACCGGGACGCCCCTCTGGGCGGCGCCGAGTGGACCCTGCCCGCCGTGAGCGTCACCGACGCGCCGCGTTTCCGCTGGCGGGGCGTGATGCTGGACGTGGCCCGCCACTTCGTGCCCAAGCGCGAGGTGCTGCGGTTCATCGACCTGCTGGCCATGCACAAGCTCAACGTCCTGCACCTGCACCTGACCGACGACCAGGGGTGGCGAGTGGAGATCCGCCGCTATCCGAGGCTGACCGAGGCGGGCTCCTGGCGGACCCGGAGCCAGGTGGGCGCCGCCAAGCCGCCCGTGTTCGACGAGCGCCCGCACGGCGGTTTCTTCACCCAGGACGACATCCGCGAGATCGTCGCCTACGCCGACGCCCGGCACGTGGCCGTCGTCCCCGAGATCGACGTGCCCGGCCACTCGCAGGCCGCCATCCACGCCTACCCCGAGCTGGGCGAGTGCGGACAGATCCCGGTCGGCGACCAGTGGGGCATCTTCGAGGAGGTGCTCGCGGTCACCGACAACGTCCTGGAGTTCTACCGGGGCGTCCTGGACGAGCTGATCGAGCTGTTCCCGAGCACCTACGTGCACGTGGGCGGCGACGAGTGCCCCAAGACCCAGTGGCGGGCGAGCGCGTCCGCGCAGCGGCGGATCAAGGAGGAGGGGCTGGCCGACGAGGACGAGTTGCAGAGCTGGTTCATCCGCCAGCTGGACGAGCACCTGACCTCACGCGGCCGCCGACTGGTCGGCTGGGACGAGATCCTGGAGGGAGGACTCGCGCCGGGGGCGACCGTGATGTCGTGGCGCGGCGAGGAGGGCGGTGTCGCGGCCGCGCGAGCCGGTCACGACGTGGTCATGAGCCCCACCCGCACCTCCTACCTGGACTACCGGCAGTCGGAGTCCGGGGACGAGCCCGTCCCGGTGGGCACGCTGCTGCGGACCGAAGACGTCTACCTGGCCGAGCCGGTCCCCCCGGGGCTGACCGAGCAGGAGTCCGCGCACGTGCTGGGCGCGCAGGTGAACGTGTGGACCGAGCACATCGACACGCCGCGCAGGCTGGACTACATGGTCTTCCCCAGGCTGTCGGCCTTCGCCGAGCAGGTGTGGTCGTCCGGTGAGCGCGACTACGCCGAGTTCGAGCCCCGGCTGAGGCGGCACCTGGAGCGGCTCGACGCGGTCGGGGTGGAGTACCGGCCGCTGGACGGGCCGCGCCCGTGGCACACCCGTCCGGGGGTGCCGGGCTGGGGGTGACCCCGGGTACGAAGGGCCCCGGGGCCCGTGAGCCGGTGGCGACCGGACCCCGGATCCCGGGCGCCGTCCCGGGGCCTCAGAAGTAGGTGGCCGCCATCTCCACGACGGTGTCCTCCTCGTCCACCACCGGCAGGACCCGCCAGCGGTCGAAGGCCGTGCACGGGTGCGAGATCCCGAAGGAGACCAGGTCGCCGGGGCTGACCTCCAGCCCCGGCGGAACCCTCAGGTAGGCGTGGTGGTCGTTGAGGTCGGTCACCTCCGTGCCCCCGGCCTCCACGGTGGCGCCGTCCGCGCGGCGCAGGCGGCGCGGCACGGGGAACCCCTGGTCGTGGTTGGCGTCGCGGCGCCCCATGCCGACGATCGCCAGCCCCTCCTCCGGGGTGGAGGTCACCTGGGCCCACAGCTCCAGGGCCCCGGCCAGCGCGTCGGGGCCCTGCGGCAGGCGGCGGTAGGGCGTGGTGCGCCGGTACAGGCCGTCGTCGTGGACCACGTAGGCGCCGCTGCGCAGGATCGGCAGGACGTCCTCCCGGCCGCCGAGCTCCTCGGCGACCAGGTCGAACCACGCGCTGCCGCCCACCGACAGCACCGGCCGGTCCAGGCCGTGCCGGGCGGCCAGCGCCGCGGCGTCGCCGACCAGGTCGCGCAGGAAGCCGCGCACTCCGTCGGCGTCGCCGAGCGGCCCCTCGTAGCCGGCCACCCCGGCCAGTTCCAGGCCCGGCGCGTCGGCGACGGCCGCGGCCACCGCGAGCAGTTCCTCCCGGGTGCGGCAGCCGGTGCGCCCCCCGGGGACCCCCCGTTCGACCAGCACCCGCAGGGGCCGTCCGGCGGAGCGCTCCCCGGGCCGGTCTGCGGCGGCCTCCGCGGCGACCGCCACCCCCTCGGCGGAGTCGGCGTAGAAGAGGAACTCGAAGTCGGGGTCCTCGTCCAGCTCACCGACCGCCCAGCGCAGCACCCGGCCGTCGAGCAGCTCGTTGGCGAGCAGGATCCGGCGCACGCCGAACCGCCGGAAGTCCAGGACCTGGTTGGCGCTGGCGGCGGAGACCCCCCAGGCGCCCGCGTCCAGCTGGCGCTGGATGAGGACCGGAGCCATGGAGGTCTTGCCGTGCGGGGCGAACAGCAGCCGGTGGTGCTCGGCGAAGTCGGCGAGCGCGGCGACGTTGCGGTCCAGCGCGGAGGCGCGCAGCACCATCAGCGGCCAGGTGAACGGGCCGGTGAACAGGTGGTCGCGGCGGGCCGCGAACTCCTCCAGGGGAATCGGGGCGTCCGTCCACCACAGGCCCTTGGTGCGCCAGTCGACGTGTTCCTGGGGGATGGTCAGCCGATCGCTCACGTGGTGTCCGCCTCCTGGTCCGAACGCCCCGCTTCCGGGGAGACCGCGGCGCGGTCTCCCCGGAAGCGGGGTCCTCGTGTGGGTCGGACCGATCATCCCACCCGACACCGCCCGGGGCCAGGGAGCGCTCCGGGCGCGGCCCGGGGACGGCGCCCCTCTGAGGCGGACGCGGTTCCCGGACCGACGCGGGTCAGCGGGGCAGGGGCAGTGTGGGGATCCTGACCACCGGCTGGGACCGCTTGGTCCGGGCGGCGATGGCCTCCTGGCCGACGTCGGGGTAGTCGGTGATGAACCCGTCGACCTTCCAGCCCAGGACGGTGTCCATCCGGGAGCGCTCGTTGATGGTGTAGGGCATGATCTCCATCCCCGCCGCGTGGACCCGCTCCACGTAGGCGGCGTCGATGGTGGTGTGGTTGGGGTTGATCATCTGCGCCCAGTCGTGCTCGTCGATACTGCTCTCGGGGACCCGCCCGAGCAGGGCGTGCGGCACGGAGGGGAGCAGGTCCTTGGAGCGCCGCACCGCCTCCCAGTCGAAGCTCTGCACGACGAGGCGGCGGGGCTCACCGGCCGGGTTGGGCTCCAGCCAGGTTCCGCGCTCGGTCAGCTCGTCGGCGACCTCCTGCTCGATGCCCGGGTAGAGCTCGGGCTCCTTGAGTTCCAGGAAGAGGTTGAGGTCCAGTTCCTCCATGCGGTCGAGCCCCTCCGCGAAGGTGGGGACGGTCTCCCCCGCGAAGGAGGGGTCGAACCACTCACCGGCGTCGAGCCTGCGGACCTCCTCCATGGTGAAGTCGCTGACCTCGTAGGAGCCGCGGTCGGGGAAGACCTCCTCGACGTCGGTGGTGCGTTCGAGGGTGGTGTCGTGCATGAGGACGAGGACGTCGTCCTTCGTGCGCTGGACGTCGACCTCCACGGTCTCGGCTCCGAGCCGGTCGGCGGCGTCCAGGGCCGCCAGGGTGTTCTCGGGCGCGTGACCGGAGGCTCCGCGGTGGGAGACGGCGATCAACGGGCGTTCTGATGTCGTGTACTCGATGACTGCGGATCTGGTGACGTCCGACCACCGGGGGTCGGTGTCCTGTGCCGCGGACGATGCGCTCGCGCCGGTGACGACGAAGAACGACACGGCTGCGACGACGATGCCGATGCGCTGCACCGGACCTCCCAAGTGCGCGTGAACTTTCCGGCTGCTTCCTCAGGCTGGGTGCGGATGGTGACCCCGCGGTTACCGTCTGCGGAGCAGCCGGTGATCCGCCGCCCATCATCTGGTGATGTGTCCGGCAGTTCGACGACATTCTCACTTAATGCATCCATTTGGTCACTTCATGTACGGTTTTTGACCCCTGAGCCCATGGGTGATTACTCAGAGGCTGCGAACATCACTAGGAGTAGTCGATGGGAAGGAACACTCATGCGCAAGCACCACAAGAGGTGGGTCGCGCTGCTCGGCGCCGCCGCGATCGCGTCGTCGGGACTGGTCGGTCTCCCCGGGGCGGTGGCGGCCGACGAGAAGGACATGCGGACGCTGACGTGGCCGGAGATCAGCCAGGGCGTCTCCTCGTACAGCCTGGACGGCTACGAGATCGGTTATCTGCCCTCCGGGCTGGAGCGGCACGGGATACACGCCTCGTCCACGACCGACCGGCTGGGCAACAGGCAGTCGCAGCTGTCCTGGATGCGCGGACCGGACCAACTGCTCGGCAGGGTCTCGATCCTGCGCTCGGACAGCATGCAGCAGCTCGACGACCTGCGCGAGCGCCGGTACGGCCACCTTCCCGAGAGGACCCTGGAGCGCTTGGACTCGGGCGAGGCGCTGCGCAGTGAGGCCTACCTGTCGCCGGAGACCGGCGACCTGTTCTGGCTCGACGAGCCGGGCGTGGCCGTGGCCCTGTACCTCCAGCCGGACAAGTGGAGCAGCGGTGAACTGGTCAGGATGGCGGAGTCGCTGACCAGGGGTGAGGAGGCGCCCGCGGAGGGGGCCGGGGAGCCGGGGCCGGAGGGGTCCGGTTCCGAGGACTCCGGGCCGGAGGAGCCGACGGCCGAGGAGCCCGCGCAGGACGACCCGGACGCGGAGGAACCCGCGCAGGAGGAGCCCTCCGGGGCGGGTGGGAGCACGCAGGAGTCCGCGGGTTCGGCGTCCGAGCCGACCGGCGAGAAGGGGAAGGAGGCGCAGGAGCCGGCCGGGGCGGTCGGGGACGCGTCCTCCGCGGACGGGACCGCCGACGGGACTCCGGTGGACACTTCCCCCATCGGGCGGCCCGAGACTCCGAAGACCCACGAGGCCACCGAAACCTCCGAGACCTCACAGACCCCTGAGGCCCCGTCCGACCAGGGCGGAGAGGCCGCGCAGGGGCAGCCCGCCGTCGAGGAGGGCGCGCAGGAGGCACCGGCGGAGGCCGGAGGGAGCGCGGGCTCCGAGCAGCCCGAGGCGACCCGCGTCCGGATGGCCAAGGAGTGCGTCGTCAGCCGGTTCGTGAGCTTCGAGAGCGGCGGGACCAGCCTGGGCGAGATGACCCCGGCCAGCGCGGAGTTCGTCGAGCGGGCCCTGGCCACGGAAAGGCTCGGCGACGGGGACCTCGACCGCCTGCTGGCCACCGTCTGGTACTACGGCGACGAGGGCGTCAGGACCGGCGCCGTCGAGCACTGCGCCGAGGACGTCGAGATGTCGCGCACCGAACTGGAGGAGCTCATCCTCGACCTCGGCGAGATGATCGCCGTGCTCGTGGAGGAGGCCGAGAAGCACGACGCCACACACGAGGAGAACGTGGCGCGCACGCTGGAGGAGGTGAACTCCACCCTGCCCGTGGAGGTGGACTCCACCACGGTCATGGACCCGATCGGCGCCGAGGAGTGGGCCGAGATGGCGGACTCCCTGCCGTGGAGCTTCCCGACCGGGACCTCCTGAGCACCGCGTCCTCCGGCCACGGGACGGTGGCGGTCGGAGGGCAGCACGGTGCGGGCGGCCCCTGAGGGCCCCCTACATCCAGTCAACCCGGGGCCGGGCGCGCGCACCAGCCCCGGGTTCTTCCTGTGGACAACGCCGCACGGCCCGCCGGTCCCACAGCGGGCCGACCAGAAACGTTGCCGGTGTGATGCGTGCTTCCCGACCTGCGGTGATCTTGTGCTTGTAGCGGGTCCCGGCGCGGTGGTTCCTAGTGTCTGTTGCAACGAACCTCGCTACAAGTACGGGATCACGGCGGAGAGAGCGGGCCGGTGCGCCTTTTCGGGCACCGCGGTGGGCACCGGCGCGCGGCTCCTCCGCCCCCGGCCAGGCGCCCGTCCCGCCGGAGCCGTGCACCCGCCCTCCTCCGCACGCCGGGCACCGCTCCGCCCCGCACACCACCTCTCACCCCGTCTCCGTCCCCGCCCCCACGCGAAGCCCCCGGCCTCCCACACAAACCAGACATCGGCCCCTTCATGTGAACAACCCATGATGTACCGTCGCCTCAGGCCCGCGCCCGGGTGACCGCAGTCACCCTCCCGGCCTCCGCGTCCCCCGTCGGGGACAGGACCGGACCGGACCGCGGTGGCGACCCCGCCACCACCGCTCCCTGAGGAGGACCCGCTCAGATGCCCCCCGGTTTCACCACCCGCCCCCAGCTCCGCGGCGACTTCGGCATGGTCGCCTCCACCCACTGGCTGGCCAGCGCCACGGGCATGTCCCTGCTCGAACGCGGCGGCAACGCCTTCGACGCCGCCGTCGGCGCGGGGTTCACCCTCCAGGTGGTCGAGCCCCACCTCAACGGCCCCGGCGGCGAGGTCCCCGTCGTCTTCCAGGCCGCCGGGAGCTCCCCCCGAGTCCTGTGCGGCCAGGGCGTCTCCCCCGCCGCGGCGACCATCGACGCCTTCGCGGGCATGGACCGCGTTCCCGGCAGCGGCGTGCTCGCCGCCACCGTCCCCGGCTCCTTCGACGCCTGGATGCTGCTGCTGCGCGACCACGGAACCATGACCGTCCGCGACGTGCTCGACCACGCCATCGGGCTGGCCGAGCGCGGCTACCCCGTCCTGGACCGCATCGCCGCCGCCGTCGAGGCCCTGACCCCCGTCTTCTCCCGGCACTGGGCCGGTTCGGCCGCCGTCTACCTCCCGCACGGCGCCGCGCCCCGCCCCGGCTCCCGGCTGCGCAACCCCGCCCTGGCCGCCGCCTACCGGCGGATCGTCGCCGAGGCAGAGGGGGCCGGAGGCGACCGCGAGGCGCAGATCGAGGCCGCCCGGCGGTCCTGGTCGCAGGGCTTCGTCGCGCAGGCGGTCGGGGACTTCCTGTCCGCCCCCGTCCCCAGCGGCACGGGCGAGCCCCAGCGGGCCCTGCTCACCGCGCAGGACATGGCCGACTGGAGCGCCTCCTACGAGGAGCCCGCCAGCGCGGCCTACGGCGCCCACACCGTGCACAAGACCGGCCCGTGGGGACAGGGGCCCGTCATGCTCCAGCAGCTGCGCCTGGCCGAGGCCCTGGGCACCGGCCGCGACGTGCTCGACGGGGTCAGCGCCGACTTCGTGCACGGGGTGACCGAGGCGGCCAAGCTCGCCTTCGCCGACCGCGAGGCCTGGTACGGCGACCCCGGCTTCGGGGACGTCCCCCTCAAGGAACTGCTGGGCGCCGACTACGCCGCCCACCGCGCGGAACTGGTCGACGGTGCGCGCGCCAGCATGGAGCAGCGCCCCGGCGCCGTCGGCGGCCGCACGCCCTTCGAACCACCGCTGTACGTACCGGGCCGCACCCCCGGCGACCGCACCACGGGCGAGCCCACGGTACGCCAGGACGCCGTCGCCAACCCCGCCGACCTGCGCGGGGACACCTGCCACGTGGACGTCGTGGACGCGTGGGGGAACATGGTCTCGGCCACGCCCAGTGGCGGCTGGCTCAGCAGTTCGCCGGTCATCCCCGCCCTCGGCTTCCCGCTGGGCACCCGGGCGCAGATGTTCTGGCTCGACCCGGCCTCCCCCAACGCCCTGGCGCCCCGCAAGCGCCCCCGGACCACCCTGTCCCCCACCCTGGTCACCGGGGAGGACGGCCGGGCCGTGCTGGCGATCGGCACCCCGGGCGGCGACCAGCAGGACCAGTGGACGTTCACCGCCCTGCTGCGGATCCTCAACGGGATGGAGAACCTCCAGGAGGTCCTGGACACCCCGATGTTCCACACCACCGCCTTCCCCAGCTCCTTCCACCCCCGCGAGACCGTTCCGGGCGGACTGGTCGTGGAACCGGGCGTGGGAGCGGAGGTCATCGAGGAGCTGCGTCGGCGCGGCCACCGGGTGCAGGTCGCCCAGGAGTGGTCGCTGGGGCGCCTGGCGGCGGTGGCACGCGATCCGGAGACCGGCGAGCTGCGCGCGGCCGCCGACGCGCGGGCTTCACAGGGATACGCGGTCGGCCGCTGAACCGGCTCTGAACTGCACGGAACCGGAGGAAGACGAAACGGCACGGAACACGGTACTGCGTTGAGCGGGATGCGCGGCGGAGCGGGATTGACAGCGCTTACCTGCATTGATCTGGCCTCTTGCCAAATCGCCCGGTCACTGCTTATGTAGACCCTGTGCGACGGCACTCCGGGAAAGCTTCCGATCGCGTTCCGTCAGAACTCAATACCACCGCATCAGGGCTCGTGCGCTGTCTCCCCCTCCCTCAGTGACGGCCCTGTTCCCCCTCCTGACCGAGGCCTGCCCTCCCCTCCCGGCTGGGTTTTTCGGACAAGGAGAAACGAGCGGGCCGTGGTACCACCGGCGCGGTGGTACCACGGCCCGTCTCGTGTGCGCGGCCGGGCCGCGCGGCGTCAGGTGTTGACGCGCACGGCTCCGGCGTAGTTGGCGGTGCGCACCTGGGTGACGCGCACGTCCAGTCCGGTGCGCGGCGCCTCCAGCATCATGCCCTCGCCCAGGTAGATGGCCACGTGCGAGATGTAGTCGGGCGCGGTGGGGTCCGTGCGCCAGAACAGCAGGTCGCCGCGCTGGAGGTCGTCGAACTCCACGCGCTCTCCGGCGTTCCACTGGTCGTGGGTGACCCGCGGGATGGACACGCCCGCCTGGGCGAAGGCCCACTGGAGCAGGCCCGAGCAGTCGAAACCGCCCTCCGGGGTCTCACCGCCCCAGACGTAGGGGACGCCCAGCTGGCTCTCGGCGTGGTCGATGACCTGCTCGATGACCGAGGGGGCCACGGCCTCGCCCTCGACCAGCGGCTCGGGCGAGTCGGCGACGAGCTGGAGGGAGACGTCCTCGCCGAGGGCCTCGGCCAGGGCCTCGTGCAGCTCGGCCAGGTCGGCTTCGGGCGCCGAGACCACCAGGGCGTTGCCCCTGGGCATGCCCAGCTCGGCGGCGCGCTCGCGGGAGACCAGCCCGTCGATCCCGGCGATGCCGGACGTGGCGTGCGTCCACACCTCCACGGGGACCTCTCCGTGCCCGCCCGCGACGGTGACCTCGCGGCCGATCTCCAGCTCGCGCTCGGTGCCGACGTCGTTGGACAGGGCGATGTGGCCCTCGGCGACGCCCTGCCAGATCTCGTCGGACTCGGCAGAGGGCCCGGGGGCGTGGTTGCGGAAGCTGGAGGGGCTGACGCCGAGCACCGAGGTGGGTTCGCCCTCGATCTCGACACGGGCGGCGTCCACGGTCAGGACGCTCTCGACGCCCTCGATCCCGCGGACCGCGTCGACGGCCTCGCGCGGCAGGGGGCGGGGGGCGACCGCGAAGTACTCGGTGCTGCGGGCCTCGCGGAAGGGGGCGACGTAGGCGTCGCGCCGCAGTTGGGAGTCGGAGACCTCGGGGGACTGCTCGGACGTCTCCTGCCGGGGGTCGGCGCCGTCGGAGGTCCCGGAGGAGAGCTGTTCGCTGATGGGGGGACGGTCCTCGACCACCGGCTCCGCCCAGGCCGGGGTGGTCCCGAAGGCGGTGAAGGCGACGGCGAAGGCGGCCGTGGTTCCCGCACACGTTCTCAAGCGGCTCCGCACGGGGGGATCTCACCTTTCTGCGAGTGAGCCGACCGGGGTGTGGGGGACCCCTGCGGCGTACGGCCTGTTGCTGGTTTTGCACTTTCCGGATCCAAGAATGGGCGTACCGGGACGAGTTTGCAAGAAGCCCACGCCGTCCGATATCGGACCGCCATCCTGTGCTCACCCGATGTTCCTCGTCACCACGGGGGCCAGCGGGAAGCGCACCGGGGTGTCCCCGAAGAGGGTGGCGCGGGTCGTGGCCTCGGCCTCGGCCACCGCGCGCACCGCCTCCCCGGCCAGGTCGGCGGGCACGTGCAGCACGACCTCGTCGTGGACGAAGAAGACGATCCCCGCGCCCTCGGGCATGTCCGGCAGGCGCTGGCGCAGCGAGGCGAGCAGGACCAGGGCCCACTCGGCGGCGGTGGCCTGGACGACGAAGTTGCGGGTGAAGCGGCCCTGGGCCCGGCGGCGGCGCTCCCCGCCGGGCCCGGAGACGGCGGCGGACCAGGCCTCGGGGGCGGGCGAGGTGCGCCCCAGCCAGGAGCGGACGATGCCGCCGCCCTCGCCGGTGCGCGCGGCGGAGTCCACGTACTCCAGGGCTCGCGGGTAGAGGCGGCGCATGGTGGCCAGCAGGGGCGCGGCGTCGCCGGAGGTCTGGCCGTACATGGCCGAGAGCATCCCGATCTTGGCGCGGTCGCGGTCACCGCCCACGTGCACGGCCAGGCGTGCGTACAGGTCCTCCTCCGCGGCCGCTGCGGCCAGGGCGTCGTCGCCGGAGACGGCGGCGAGCACACGGGGTTCGAGCTGTCCGGCGTCGGCGCGGACGAGGACCCACCCCGGGTCGGCGCGGACCGCCCCGCGCAGCGACCTGGGGATCTGGAGGGCGCCGCCGCCCCGGGTGGCCCAGCGGCCCGACACCACGCCGCCGACCACGTAGTCGGGGTGGAAGCGCCCGAGGACGGTCCCGTCCGGGCCGGGGCGCCTGCGCACCCAGGCGTCCAGCCACGCCCAGCCGTTGGCGGAGTGCAGGCGGGAGAGCTCCTTGTAGCGCAGCAGGAGCGGGACGACGGGGTGGTCGATCCTCTCCAGGACCCAGGAGCGGGTGGAGTCGACGGGATGGCCGATCCACGCCATGGCCCGCAGGACCTGCGCGGGGGAGTCGGGGTTGACCTCGCGGCCGACGGCCTCGCTTATGCGGGCGGCGAGGTCGGCGAGGACGGGCGGGCGCTGCCCGGAGGGGGGCCGGCGGCCGAGGAGGCCGGTGAGGATCTCGTCGTGGACGTCGGGCCGCCAGGGCAGGCCGTCGTGGCTCATCTCCGCGGCGGCCAGTCCCCCGGCCGACTCCACGGCGGCGAGCAGGCGCATGCGGCCTGGGGCGGGGTCGGGGAGGTCCGCGAGGCGCCGGAGCTGGTCGGCGTGCACCTCGACCAGGGCGGCGAGGCGGTCGGTGCCCGGGGGCAGGGTGGAGCGGTCGGCCTCGAAGAGCGCGGGCTGGGTGTGGGAGGTGCCGCCCTCGCCGAGGGGGCGCACGGGGTCGTCGGGGACGGGAAGCCGGTGCAGGCGGGCCCAGGCGGCGCCCAGGGAGTAGGCCTCGCCGTGGCGGGCGTGGTAGCCCAGGAGCAGGGCCTCGGTGAGCGCGGCGTCGTGGCAGCGTGAGACCCGCACCCCGGCGCGGACGAGGTCGGGGTAGACGTCCTCACCGGCCGACCACACCCAGCGGGGCGGTTGGGGGCGGGCGTGCTCGGCCTCGCGCACGGCGGCGGCGAGGTCACCGACACGGCGGACCGGGCCGGGGGCCTCGTCCAGTTCCTGGAGCCAGCCGCCGCCCTCGCCGTCGGCGACCACCGCGATCCGCATTCCTCCCAGTGTGTCGCCTTCCTGCGACAGTCCTCCGGATTCGCGCTTCTGTACAGACTTCGCGCCAGTTCTTGGCTGCTATGGGCATCATGACGACCACGCCTTTGACCGAAGCCCGCAACCGCCTGTCCGAACTCATCGACGATGTGGAACGCACTCACGAGAGGGTCACCATCACCAGACACGGGGAAGCGGTCGCGGTCCTCGTCTCTCCCGGTGACCTGGAGGCACTCGAGGAGACGCTCGACGTCCTGTCCAGTCCCGAGCTCCTCCGCCAGCTGGGAGAGTCCCGATCCGCCCTGGAAGCGGGCGACGTACTGGAGGCCGACGAACTCGCCGCCCTGATGGCGCGGCGGAAGGATCAGGCGTGAACGACGGGGACCACACGAACTACCGTTTGGTCATCACCGGTCCGGCTGCCCGGATGCTCGCCGGACGCCTTCCGGAGAAGGTGGCGACGGCGGTGTACGAGTTCGTCACCTCCACGTTGCCGGAGAACCCGCACCGGCTGGGCAAGCGGCTCCTCCTACCTCCCTATGAGGGCACGTGGTCGGCCAGGCGCGGAGCCTATCGCGTGCTCCACGAGATCGACGAGGAGGAGCGGACGGTGGTCGTCACCGCGATCGAGCACCGGGCCGACGCCTACCGGTCCCGCTGAGTTCCCGGGCGGACCACGTTGGCCAGCCGCCCACCGGCGGCCCAGCGGGCGAGCTGGGCGTCCATGAAGGCGCGGGCACGCGGGTAGAACGCGGCCGAACCCCCCGCGACGTGCGGGGTGAGGAACACGCCGGGGGCGCTCCACAGCGGGTGGTCCGCGGGCGGGGGCTCGGGGTCGGTGACGTCGAGGGCGGCCCGCACCCGGCCCTTCTCCGCCAGCAGGGCGCCGGTGTCCAGGACCGGGCCGCGGCCCACGTTGACCACGAGCGCGTCGTCGCGCAGCAGGGCGAACTCACGGGCGCCGAACAGGCCGCGGGTGGCCTCGGTGAGCGGGGTGACCAGGACGACGACGTCGGCCCCGGGCAGCAGGGCGTGCAGTTCGTCCACGCCGTGCACGCCCTCGTCCGGACGGGCGCGGCTGGCCACGCGCACGACCTCGGCCTCGAAGGGCAGCAGGCGGCTCTCGACGGCCTGGCCGATACTGCCGTAGCCGACGATCACCACGCGCGAGTCGGCCAGGGAGCGCAGCTGGGCGGAGCCCCAGTGGTGCTCCCTCTGCGTGAGCGCCCACCGGGGCAGGTCGCGCTGGGCGGCCAGGATGAGCGCGAGGGCGTGCTCGGCGGTGCTGGCGTCGTGGAGGCCACGCCCGTTGCACAGGGTCACGCGGTCCGGCAGCAGCGGGAGCACCTGCTCGTACCCGGCGGAGAGGAGCTGGACGACCTCCAGCGACGGCATCCGCGCGATCATGTCGAGCCGCGCGTCGACGCCCTGGGTGGAGGGGGCGTAGGGCACCTGGTAGAAGGTGACCTCGTCCAGCCCGCTGTCGGGCGCCGGTCCCCCCTCGTAGAGGTCCACGGTCAGGGAGTCCGGGGCGTTGTCCCTGTTCTGCTCCCACTGCACCAGCGTTCGGCCGCCCATGTCGCGCCGTCCTTCCCCTCGGTCCGTCTCAGGCGCCACCCTAGCGTCCTGGCCGGAACCGTTTCGGGTGTGGCGTGCGGACTCCCCCGGTGAGCCTGCCCTTGGCGGCGCGACGGGCCGCCGACCGTGCCCCCATGAGCAGGATCACCCCCGGGGGGCGCACCGGCGGGCCTTCGCGGTCACCGTGCCCGCGGGGACCGGTTCAGCCGGTGGAGCGAGTGAGCTCGTAGCAGGCGATGGCCGCCGCGGCGGTGACGTTGAGGGAGTCGACGTCGCGGTCGGCCATGGGGATGTGCACCCGGGCGGTGGCCCGCTCCAGCCAGCGGGAGGAGAGTCCGTCGCCCTCGGTGCCGAGCAGGAGGCCGACCCGGTCGCCGGGCGCGAGGGCGGCCATGGCGTCGCGCAGGGGCAGGGAGCCCTCCCCCGGCGTGAGCGCCATGAGGTGGAACCCGGCCGCGCGCAGGGTGTCCAGACCGCCGTACCAGTCGTCCATGCGGGTGTGGGGCAGGGTGAAGACCGCCCCCATGGACACCTTGACCGCGCGCCGGTACAGGGGGTCGGCGCAGCGGGGCGCGAGCACGATCGCGTCCACGCCCAGGCCGGCGGCGCTGCGGAAGATCGCGCCCACGTTGGTGTGGTCCACCAGGTCCTCCAGGACCACGATGGTGCGCGCACCGGCCAGGACGTCGTCGAGCGGGGGCAGGGCGCGGCGGTGGAAGGCGGCCAGCGCGCCGCGGTGCAGGTCGAAGCCGACGAGCCGCTCGGCGGTGTCCTCCCCGACCACGTACAGCGGTGCGGAGGAGGCGGCGACCACGTCGTCGAGCGCCTCGGCGCGGCGTTCGGTGAGCAGGAAGCTGCGGGGCTCGAACCCCGCCGCGACGGCCCGGCGGATGACCTTGTCGCCCTCGGCCATGAACAGCCCGTGCTCGGCCTCCAGGTGGCGGCGCAGGTTCACGTCGCGCAGGCGGGTGTAGTCGGCCAGGCGCGGGTCCGCGGGGTCACTGACCTTGATGACGTCCATGGGGGACGATTATCGCCGCTCCGCGGAGGTCATGGGCCGGGGAGGTCTTCGGCCGGAGGGAACCCGGTCCGCGAAGGCCCCCGTCCCGGGTCCGTCCACAGGGACGGCGGGGGGCTGGTGGCGCGGTCGGCGGCACGGCAGACTGGAGAACGGGGGGACCACCCCCTCCTGATCGGCGGCGCGCGGCGCCCCCGACATCGAGCGTACGTCCGCACCACCGCGCCCGAAAGCCCCGATCGCGGCCTGTGGACGAGCGGCCTGTGGACACGGGGGCACCCGCCCCTCGAACGCGGGACCAGCCGCGCCGCGGGTCCAGCCGCTCAGTCCGTCAGCTGATCTGCTCGGTGAGGGCGCGCAGGCGCTGCCAGCGCGCCTCCTCACAGGAGCCCTTGCGGGTGAGCGTGGTCTCGATCTCCTGTCCCTCCCAGGTGCCCACGATGGTGGCCTCCTGGGGGCCGTACACCTTGTCGGTGCACACGGTTCCCTCACGAACCTCGGTGAACAGCAGCGCGCTACCCGTGTTGACGGCCTCCGTCGGCTCCGGGCCGCCCGCGGCGCCTTCACCGTCCTCGGCCTCGGCGTCGGCGTCGCCCTCGGTGTCGACCGGCTCCTCCTCGACGGTGGCCGGCCCGCCGGTGTCGGCGTGCAGCTCCTCCGCGGCCTGGGCCAGCTCGGCGCAGGCGGCGGGGTCCTCCTCCAGGTTCCCGGTGCACATCAGCGTCTGCACCCAGGCGCGTCCGCGGTCGCTCACCTGGACCTGGAGACGGCCGCTCGGCCCCTCCTCCACGGCCTCCTCCGGCTCGTCCGCGTCGGGGGCCAGGTCCGGGGTCATCGCGGTGGTGGCCTGCACGTCCCGCTGGTCCGGCGGCAGCATCGACGGGCCGACGATCGCCCCGTAGGCGACCGCGCCGAGGCAGCACGCTCCGGCGAGCATGGCGGTGCCGAGAGTGCCTCGGCTCCGGTGTTCACGATGCGATGGGGACATGCCAAAAACCCTCGGGGGTCGGTGTCATGGAACGTCCACTGGGGAGTGTGGGCTGGACGTGGACGCGGGGGCCTAAGCCTAGCGGGGAGCGCCGAGTGACCCTTGACGGGCACAGTAACAAAGCGATCACCCTGGTCGGTTCGGGAAGGGCTTCCTCTCGTGCGTTACCAACGAGTAAGGTCCTGGAAAAGTGTCGTTCGCGCCTCATGGTGTGGTTGTTCTTCCTCCATCCCGTGTGACGCCGGCGGGTGTGCGGGGGTTCGCACCTCCCTTCGCGGGTGTGCCATATCACCGCGGGGGCGCTGCGCCGCCCCGCCCCGTGTGCCTGCATCGACCCCCCGGAGTGCCCGTGCCCAGTGGACGCCACCGACAGGACTCACCGCCCGCCGCGAAGACCCGCCGTGCGGTCGCGTCGCCGCTGGGGATCACCGCGATCGCCGTCGCCCTCATCGCGGGTACCGCGATCGCGGTACCCGTCGGACTCGACATGCTCGGCTGCGGCGACACCCGCTACCTGCGCGTGTCGGCGACCCAGAGCATCGCGCCCGTGCTCCGCGAGGCCGCCGGCGAGTTCAACGACGAACGCCCCAGCTACGACGGCGAGTGCGTGTACGCGCAGGTGGACGAGATCGCGCCGCACCGCATCATGACCGCCCTGTCCGGCGGCCGCGTGGGCGACTCCACCATCGCCCCGCACGTGTGGGTGCCCGAGTCCTCGGCCTGGGTCGAGCTGACCCGTGTCTCCGGGAGCGGCACGCACCGCATCGACACCGACCCGCCCTCGCTGGCCAGCTCACCGGTGGTCCTGGCCGCGCCGCGGGGCACCGGGGACATGCCCGGGCCCGACGGGGCCGGTTGGCCCCTGGTCCTGCCCGACGGACGCGAACGCCCCCTGGTGATGGTCGACCCCAACCGGGGCGCCGACGGTATGACCGTCATGCACGCGGTCCGCCGGCACCTGGGCACCGGTGACGACGCCGACACCGCCATGACCGACTTCGTGCGCGACGTGCAGCTCGACAGCGCGTTCGGCGAGATCGACCTCGACACCCTCTACACCTCCGGTCGCACCGGCGGCGGGAGCGGCGGGGAAGGCGCCGGAGGGCGCGTCGACCCGCTGATCGCCGTTCCCGAGCAGGCGGTGGTGTCCTACAACGCCGACCGCGCGGAGTCCGCGCCGCTGTTGGAGGCCCACTACCCGACCGAGGGCACCGTCAGCCTCGACTACCCCTACGTCACCACCACCGACACTGCCTCGCTGCGGTCAGCGGCCGCCGACCTGTACGAGGTGCTGCGCCAGGACTCCTACCGCGCCCAGCTCCGGGATCTCGGCTTCCGCGACCCCGGCGGCACCCTGTCCGGTGAGGCCGGGACGAACGCCGACGAGTTCGGTGTGACCGCCGAGGAGCCGCCCACCCACGACGACCTGACCGGGGACGCCCTGCTGGCATCGGTCACCGACTGGAACCGGCTGTCGATGCCCAGCCGCACCCTGGTGCTCGCCGACACCTCCGCGAACATGGCGGAGGACCTCGACGGGGGCCCGACCCGGATGGAGGTCGCCCAGCAGGCGGCGCTCATGGGCCTGTCGCTGTTCCCCGACGAGACCGACATGGGCCTGTGGCTGATGTCGGACGAGAACGCGAGCGGCCGCGACGAGGCCGCGGACATGCACCCCCTGGGCGAGACGGAACAGGGTGACACCGCCACCCGCCGCCGGGAGCTCATCGGGGTGGCCGAGGAGATCGCCGTCCGCGGCGGCGGTTCGCGCCTGTACGACAACATCCTGGCCGCCTACGACCGGGTGCAGGACGACTACGACGAGGACAAGATCAACAGCGTCATCCTGCTCACCGCCGGACAGGACGAGGGGTCCAGCGACATCACGCACGCGGACCTGGTGGCGGCGCTCCAGGACCGTTTCGACCCCGAGCGGCCGGTCAGCATGTTCATCATCGCCTTCGGGTCGCGTGAGCAGCAGGTCGAGGAGGAGGAGCTGCGGCGGATCGCGGCCGCCACCAGCGGGTCGCTGTTCGTCACGGACGACCCCGACGAGATCGGCGACATCTTCCTCAGTTCCATCTCACGGCGTCTCTGCGTGCCCAACTGCGACAGCTGACGGCCGAGGCCCCCTCCCCCGGCGCGGTCTCGATTGGGTATCGGAATCGAATTCCGTTCCGCCTCGCCCGGAAAGGAGAACACCGGGAAAACGCACGGAATCCCCGAGGTGATCGGCACTGTGCCCGGGTTCACACCGGCGGGACCCCGACAGCGCCAACATGAGAGCGGCACGGTCGGCATTAACCCGGTCTGGACTGTTGAGTACCGTTTCCCACCAGTAACACCCCCCTGTACGCCCCGTCCGTACACCACCCGTGAGGAAAGCTGTGGGACGTCACCGCGGAAGATACGCAGAAGAACCCTCCGGCAGGTCCAGACGCCGTCGCGGCCGCGGCGGCGCCTTCGCCGCCCTGGCCGCCGCGCTGGTGATCGTGGTCGGCCTCGCCGCGGTGGGCGTCTACGTGTTCGGCCGGTCCGACGGCTGCGGCGGCTCCGACATCGCGCTGGACGTCGCGGTCAGTCCCGAGCTCGCCCCGGCCCTGGCCGACGTCGCCTCCGACTTCAACGCGGAGGAGCACCAGGTGGACGGGAGCTGCGTACAGGTGCAGGTGCGCCAGGTCGACTCCGCCAACGTCGCCTTCGGCATCACCGGCGCGGGCGCCACCATGGGCGACACCGAGTCCGACGTGTGGATCCCGGACTCCTCCCTGTGGCCGCGCCTGGTCCAGAGCCAGGCGGGCGACGCCGTCATCACCGAGACCGGTACCTCCGTGGCCCGTTCGCCGCTGGTCCTGGCCGAACTCGCCGAGTTCGCCGACGAGGACTCCCCGGACAGCTGGGCGGAGGTCGTGCCCACCACCGCACCGGGCCAGGAGTCCGGGCGCACCGTCCGAGTGGCCGACCCCGCCCGCAACGCCACGGGGCTGGGCACCCTCTACCTCCTGCACGGCGCGCTGGAGGAGGCCAGCCCCGACACCGCCACGTTCAACGCGCAGATGACCGCGGCCCTCCAGGCCCTGCACCGGGGCGCGTCCTCGGACGAGGAGGCCGCCTTCCTCGCCTTCAGCGGCGGCGCCGCCGAGGCCCCGCCCATGATGGTCATGTCGGAACAGGCCGTGTGGCGCTACAACGCCGCCCACGGGGACGTCCCCGCGCAGGTCGACTACATGGAGGGCGGCACCTACTACCTCGACTACCCCTACGTCGTGCGCAGCGAGGAGAGCGCCGTCACCCGCGCCGCCGAGGAGTTCCGCGACGCGGTGCGCGGCGAGGACGCGCGGGCCCGGCTGCTCGCGGAGGGCTTCCGCGGCCCCGAGGGGCAGGTCGACGCCTCCGTGCTCACCGAGGAGGTCGGCTTCGCCTCGGAGCCGCCCACCGAGCTGCCCACGCCCGCGGCGGACTCGATCACCGGACTGATCCGCACCTGGAACCAGCTCAAGATGGACTCCCGGGTGCTGGCGATCGTGGACATCTCCGGCTCGATGCTGGCCGAGGTGCCCGGAACCGGGATGACCCGCATGCAGGTGACCGGCGCCGCCGCCACGCAGGGCCTGGAGATGTTCACGCCCAGTTCGGAACTGGGCCTGTGGGAGTTCTCCACCAACGTCAACAACGACCTGCACTACCAGGAGATCGCGCCGATCCGCGAGCTCCAGGCGGCCGCCGACGACGGCACCCCGCACCGGGACGTCCTGGCGGGCGCGCTGGCCTCGCTCCAGCCCCTGCCGCAGGGGGACACGGCGCTGTACGAGACCTACCTGGCGGCCTACCAGGAGATGTCCCGTACGTACCAGCCGGACCGGACCAACGTCATCCTCATGCTGACCGACGGCGACAACGACAACCCCGGCGGTCTGGGGCTGGACGAGCTGATGACCCAGATCGAGTCCCTGGCGAGCCCGTCGCGGCCGATCCCGGTCATCACGATCGCCTTCGGGCCGGACGTGCAGAACCTGGAGCCGCTCCAGGAGATCGCCGCGGCCACCGGCGGCGCCGCCTACATGACCGAGGACCCCACCGAGATCGGTGAGATCTTCCTCCAGGCGTTCTCCCTGCGGATCTCCGAGGACACCGAGCAGACCGAGGGCGCCGAGCAGACCACGGAGTAGCCCGACCGGCGCCCGGGCCCGCGGCCCGGACGCCTCCCCTTTCCCACGCGGCTCCAGCCCTTCACACGGGACTGCGACGGACGGTGACAAGTCCCTGTCCTCCGGGTGAGGGGCCCTGGACTTCTCCGTTGCGTTGGCGTACTCAGAGAGGAGTCGGGGGTGCTCCCGCGGCGCCGGGGGCCCGGCACACGACGACCGGATGGGGGAAGGCCATGGCGGAGGCGTGGATGCCCGGCGCCGAGAGGCTCGGCGGCGGGACGAGCACCCGGACACCCCCCGGGATCGGCGCTCCGCGCGCCGTGTGGACGGTGACGGGGTCGGACCCCGGGTCCTGGTCCGCGCGCGAGGAGGCGCGGCGGCTGGTGAACGAGGAGCGCGCGGCACACCTGGTGTGGAACCCGCTGACCGGCGACGTGGTCCAGACCCTGGCCGCGACCTGCCGCGGGCGCCTGCACCTGGGCAGCACCCGCCGGTACGAGCTGTACCTCGACCACGGCCACGAGGGGCGGGTGTGCCTGGTGGTGGCGGTGGTGTCCTCGTGGGAGGTGCCCTTCACCGACGGCCCGATGCGCGGGCTGTCCCCGATCCTGACGTGGCTGGACTCCTGGGGGGTGGAGCGGGTCTGGCGCGCGGACCCGCCGGGACCGGTGGCGGGGACCGTGGCGGCGCGGAGCACGGAGACAGGGACCGCGGTGACAGGGGCCGTGACGGCGGAGGCGGCGGCACACGCCGCGACGGCGCCGCACGCCGCCGAGACCACGCGTGCGGCGCTGACGGCGCGCGCGTGGGCCAGGGGCGGGCACTTCGGACACGACCAGGTCCCCGGCTCCTCCGCGAAGGGCCCCGGAGGGCTGGACACCGCGCGGCTGTTGGCCACCGGCCTCGTCCCGCCGCCGAGCGGTCCGCCCGTTCCCGCCGAGCCGCGATCCTCCGCGATGAGGTGAGTACGCGACGGCGGGAGAAAAATGGTCCGGGTGTTCTGACCACCGGTAATCGGACACCACTGGTTCATCGCCGTTCCGCAACCCTTTAGTCTGTCGCCCATGGGTGGATCTATCGAGCCGGGTTGGTACGCGGACCCGCAGGGCGACGCGCAAACGCTCAGATGGTGGAACGGCAGCGAGTGGACACGGCATACCCGTTCCCTGAGCGAACTCCAGGGCGGTGGCGGTCCGGGTGACGAGGAGGCCGCGACCATCCACCTGGGCGGGTCCGGACAGGGCGCTCCCGCCTCCGACGAGGAGGACCCCGGAACGGTGCGGCTGGGCCCCTCCCAGACGCAGTCGGCGGCACCGATCGACGACGAGCCCAGCACCATGCGCATCAACCCGTCCCGGGCACAGGGATCCCCCCAGCAGGACACCGCCTCGCCGTCCTCCCCGCCCCCGATCGACGACGAGCCCAGCACGATGCGGATCAACCCGTCGTGGGCACAGGCCTCCTCCCCTTCCGTTTCTCCCTCCTCCCCCGCCTCACCGTCCTCCGGCGCCCCCATCGACGACGAGCCCAGCACCATGCGCATCAACCCGTCCTGGGCGCAGGGCGGCGATGACGACGAGGAGCCCACCACCGACCTGGGCGGCACGGGCGCCACGATGCGCGTCAACCCGGCCGACCTCCCGGGCCGCGGCGGCGGACCCGGGGCGGGCGACGGACAGGACGGCCCCGGGGCGACCATGCGGGTCAGCCCGTCCGACCTCCCCCGGCGCGACGAGGACGAACTGCCCACCGCCGACCTCACCGACGACGAGATCCCCACGTCCAACCTGACCGACGACGACCTGGGCGGTGAAGCGCCGCGCACCGCGGTGTTCGACCCGGGTGGTCCCGGTGCTGCTGGTGCCCCCGGTTCGACGGGGTCGGCGGGATCCCCGGGTGAGGCCCCGCGCACCGCGGTGTTCGACCCCGACGACCCCGCGCTTCCGGGCGGCGGGACCTCCGGCACGGCCGTGTTCGACCCGGGCGACCCCGCCTTCTCCGGAAGCGGGGCCTCCGGAGACGGGACCGCCGGTACCGCGGTGTTCACCCCCTCGGGCGGCGAGCACCCCCGAACCGCCGTGTTCGACCCGGGCGACCCCGCCTTCTCCGGAGGCGCGGACTCCGGAGGCGCGAACGAGGGGGACAAGAAGGGCGGCAAGTTCAACAAGTTCCTGGGCAGCCTCAAGGAGGGCTGGTCCGACCTGTCCGAGGAGCGCAAGGAGCAACGCCGCAATTCCGAGGAGGAGGCGGCCAAGCGGCGCGAGGAGGAGCGGGCCCGCAGGGAGGCCGAACTCCAGGAGGAGGCCAGGCGCCGGGAGGAGGAGGCCCGGCGTCGCGCCGAGGAGCAGCCCCCGGGTGCGCAGGCCCCGGGCGCCGCTGCCGCCGCCGGTTCGGCGGTCGGCGCGCAGCCGGGAGCCCCGTGGCCCCCGTCCGGCCAGCCCGATCAGCCCAGCCAACCCGGTCAGCAGCCCTCCGAGCAGCAGGCCCCGGGCCAGCAGGCGTCGGGGCCGCAGCCCCCCGCCCAGCCGTTCCCCGGCGCCCAGCAGCCCACGCACCAGCCTCCGGGCTTCCCGCCCGCCGCGCAGCCGCCCTCCGGACCCCAGCAGGGGCACTCCGTTCCGCCCGCGGCCCCGTCCGGACCGCAGCAGGGCATGTTCTCGCCCCAGCGCCAGTCGGGACCGCAGCACCCGCCGTCGGGCCCCCAGGCCGGTTACCGCCAGCCCCCGCCGCCCCAGCAGGGCGGCTTCGGCCCGCCCGGGTACCCGCCCCAGCAGCAGATGGGCGGCCCGAACCCTCCGGGGCGTCCGCCGCAGGGCATGCCCCCGAACGCTCCGCCGCCCGGGCAGCGGATGAACCGGCCGGGCCCGCCGCCCGGGTACCCGCCGACCCCCGGCCCCATGGCCAACGCTCCCGGCGGGCAGCCGCCGATGGGCGCACACCCGGGAGGTCCGCAGTGGGGTCAGCCGGGTCCGGGCCAGCCCCCCGGCCCGGGGCAGCCCTACCAGCAGCACCGCCCGCAGAAGCCCAAGAAGAAGCGGGGATGCAGGAACTGCGGCTGCGGCTGCTTCACCTTCCTGCTCATCCTGCTCGCCGTCCTGGTCCTGGGCTACCTCCAGTTCTGGGGCGTGTGGGACTGGATGTACGAGATCTTCAGCGTCGGTGAGCCGCCCGGCGTCTCGGACCCCTGGATCTGGGACTGACCCAGGCTCAAGGGGGCGGTCGGACACGGTCCGGCCGCCCCCTTCGTCATCCCCCGGGACTCCCCGCAACCCCTAAGCTGACCGGTATGAATGACAGTTTGGTGTGGATTGACTGCGAGATGACGGGCCTGGACTTCGAGAGCGACGCGCTGATCGAGGTGGCCTGTCTGATCACCGACGGCGAGCTCAACATCCTCGACGAGGGCGTGGACGTCGTGATCAGACCGCCGCAGGCCGCACTGGACCGCATGGGGGACTTCGTCCGCGACATGCACACCACCTCCGGCCTGCTGGAGGAGCTGGACAAGGGCGTGAGCCTCCAGGAGGCCGAGGACCTCGTCCTGGAGCACATCCGCCAGTACGTGACCGAGCCCCGCAAGGCTCCGCTGTGCGGCAACTCGATCGCCACCGACCGCACCTTCCTGGCCCGTGACATGAAGCGCATCGACGAGTTCCTGCACTACCGGATGGTCGACGTGTCCTCCATCAAGGAGCTGCTGCGCCGCTGGTACCCGCGCGTGTACTACGCGAGCCCGGAGAAGAACGGCGGGCACCGGGCGCTCGCCGACATCACCGACAGCATCCACGAGCTGCGCTACTACCGCGCCGCGGCCTTCGTGCCCGAGCCCGGCCCGAACTCGGCCACCGCCCGCGCCATCGCCGCCGACGTGGTGGCCGGGGGCACCGGCAGGGAAGCGCGTGAGGCGGCTCTCGCGGACGACGCGGCGGAAAACTGATCGAAGCACTCCCCGGAGTCCGCTAAGCTTTCATACGTACGCGGGGCCGAGAGGCCCGGCGCACGTGGTGGGTGTAGCTCAGCCGGTAGAGCACTTGGTTGTGGTCCAAGAAGTCGCGGGTTCAAGTCCCGTCACTCACCCCAGAGGCGAAGGCCCCTGACCAGCGCAAACGCGCGATGGTCAGGGGCTTTCGCGTTGTCGGGATCCCAGCGGTGGCGGGCGCGCGGCGGTGGGGGTTCGTCCGCACCTCCGGCTTCCCCCATCACGCACCGACCCGTCAGACGTTCGAGAACGAGGACCACGGCGACCTCGCCGGGCACGTCCCGGCCGCCAGCACCGCCACCAGGTACCCCTGCCTTTCGGTCTCGGGTTTCGGCTCGGGTGGCATCCGTCTGGCCAGAGGGCCACGCCAAGAAGGGACGCTGCCTCGTCGGGCGGGGTGAGTCAGCGTCCCAGCCCGGCCCCGTCCATGCGGCCCTGGAGCTCGTTCCTGCGCCGGTGCCGCTCGCACGGTTCCCGCGATCTCCGGTCGAAGGCGACCTGCTCTCTCGTGTTCGGTCCGGGCGTGCAGACCGGCGACCAGGGCCACGGCACGGTCGTCCAGGCGGGCTGCACGATTGGCGGGCTCCTCCCAACGCCGCCTCTCCCGCACGACCTGCCGATCCGCTCCCTCTCGCTCTCTCCGAGCGCGCTGCTCCCCGGGACCGTCCACCGCCCGCGCACGGCCCCGGATCCCTCAGCCACCGCCGAGACGCCGTGGCCGCCCTCCCGGAAGGCGCGGAGCATCTGGGTGCGCGCCCGGGCTGTCCTCGCCCAGCGACCGGCCCGGAGCGAGGGAGCCGTAGCGCCGGTAGGCGCTCACCCCAGGGCCGTCCTCTCGTTGGGGCGGTATCCGTGGTCGGCAAGCCATCGACGGGCGCGGCCCAGAGCGCGCTCTTCCTCGAAGATCGTCCAGGCGGTCAGGTCGTCACCGCCCGCCCTGTGGATAGCGTCCTTGAACCGCGCGAACGCACCGCGCCCATCCAACGCCCGCCGCAGGCACTCGCGCAGGTCGGGGGCGTCCACCGTTTCGGCGAAGTCCGCCATGTCCTGGTAGGCGGACCGGCTGTCGGGTTCGACCACGATCCGGCGGTCCTCCGCGGAAGCGTCCACGTCCAGACCGGATTCGAATTCGAGGAGGGCGGTGGACAGGATCTCACCGGTCATCGGGTCGAAGGCGCCGTCCCCCTCGTTGGGGTCAGAGCCCAGAACAGCGACCAGCTCCTCCAGGTCGGCGGATACGGGTGTGAGCTCCGCACCAGCGTCCTTGCCTGCCAGGGCCCGGTCCAGCTCGTCGGCGAGCAGACCGTCTCCCGGCCAATCCCGGTCGCGCAGTTCGGAGGCGCACCCTCGTGCCGGGTTCACCAGGCCGGGGGCGCCCGCTCGCAGCGCCGCGAGCACCGCGGTGCCCGCGCGGTGCGACACCGCCCTGACGTTCTCCTCGGAGAGGACGGTGTCAAGTCCGGCAGCATCCGGGCGGAGCCCTCGGTACTCCCGGAGCGTCCACTGTGGGGGCGAGGTGGACAGCGTGGTCGGGGAAGCGGGCGGAGAGCTCAGCAGCACGTTCAGGTCCGGGTGGACGATCCCCGCGTCGGCCGAGACGATCTCGTAGGCGGCGACCCCGTTTCGGACGAACGGGTCCTCCGCCACCGCGGCCTCGACCTCACCGCGCGCTCCGCGTGCCAGGACAATCCCTCCGAGATCGGCGGGCACGGTACGCCCGGAGAAGAGGAACACCCCATGGGAATGGTGCTTCTCCAGGTAGGCGATGTGATCGGGGATGTGGGGCGCGACCTCGTCCGCAGGGGCGACGTAGCGCAGGATCAGGACATGGAGCATGCGGAAATTATCTCCCACCTGCTTTTCCGGAAGGCCCGAACACGTGACGCGCACCTCGTACACATCCATGGGCTGCGTCCAACCACGGGCTTCCGGCGCTCCTCCGGACAAGCCTCTGATCTGCACTGCCTCTCTACCGAATCCCACCACCCCCAAAAAGTACTTACAGACCATCAGAAACACCAACAACACAGGCTTCTCGACACACACCAACAAATCAAATTTCCACGAGCACCAATTTCTGAAAAACGCTTCCTGTCGATCTGACAGGAAGCTAGGCTCAGCGCATGCCGAACGAAACCTGGCAACCACCCTCCGTGCTGTTGACCGTTGACCTGGTCATCCTGACCCTGCGGTCCTCAGCCCTCCACGTCCTCCTCATCGAGAGGGGCATCGACCCCTACAAAGGCGAACTGGCCCTGCCCGGCGGGTTCATCGCCGATTCCGGTGAGGACGTCTTCGACGCGGCCTGTCGGGAACTGCGCGAAGAGGCCAACCTCGACGCGACCGCACTACACCTGGAGCAGCTGGGCGCCTACGGCACCCCCGACCGGGACCCGCGGGGGCGCATCGTCTCCGTCGCCTACCTCGCCATCGCGCCCGGCCTGCCCGAGCCCGAGGCCGGTACCGACGCCTCGGCGGCCTCCTGGCGTCCCGTCGAGGAGTTCTCCTCAGGCCGCGGACGGCTCGCCTTCGACCACCGGCAGATCCTCGACGACGGGCTGGAACGCGCCCGCGCGAAGATCGAGCACACCTCGCTGGCCACAGCCTTCTGCGACGAGACCTTCACCATCGCCGAACTGCAACGGGTCTACGAGGCGGTGTGGGGGTTCGGGCTCGACCCGCGCAACTTCTACCGCAAGGTCCAGGCGGTGACGGGCTTCCTCACCCCGGTCGTCTCGGACCGGCGCGTGACCAAGGGACGCCCCGCGCGCCTCTTCCGAGCAGGACCCCAACAGGTACTGCGCCCTCCGATGATGCGGCCCCTGTCCCCGAGCCGGAACGAGAACGAGGAATGAGCGACGACCTCGTGGTGGTGCTGACCGCCCTGAACCTGGAGTACAAGGCCGTGCGGGAGCGGCTCCACTCCCCCGAACCGCACCTGCACGCCCGGGGTACCCGGTTCGAGATCGGAACCCTGCCCGGCGGCCGTGGACGCGTCGTCCTCGGACTCACCGGCAAGGGCAACCAGTCGTCGGCGGTGCTGGTCGAGCGGGCGGTCCAGGAGTTCTCACCGGCCGCGGTGCTCTTCGTGGGCGTGGCCGGAGCCCTGTGGGACACACCTCCGCTGGGTGACGTGGTCGTGGCGACGCACGTGTACGCCTACCACGGCGGGACCAGCGAGGACGACGGCCTCAAGGCCCGGCCCCGCGCGTGGGAGTCACCGCACGGCATCGCCCAGACGGCCGCGCACCTGGCCAGGCTCGGCACATGGTCCCGGCAGGCACCGCCGGAGAGGCCGCGCCCCCAGGCGCACCTGGGCCCCATCGCCGCCGGAGAGATCGTGCAGAACTCGCGCATCTCCCGCGAGGCCGAGTGGATCAGGCAGACCTACAACGACGCGTTGGCCATCGAGATGGAGGGCGCCGGAGTCGCCCAGGCCGGACACCTGAGCGGCGCACCGGTGGCGATCGTGCGCGGCATCAGTGACCGTGCCGACGGCACGAAGGCCAGCGAGGCGGACCGCGAATGGCAACCGGTCGCCGCCGCGAACGCCGCGGCCTTCGCCCTGGACCTCGCGGAAGAACTCATCGGGCAGGAGGATTCCCCCACCATGCGCAAGAACGGCGACTCCGGCGACGGAGGCAACGTCACCAACACCGCCTACGGGAGTGTCGGCGTCCAAGCGGGCCACGTGCGCGACAGCACGTTCCACGTGTCCTTCGCTTCGGCCGGGACCGGAGGGTCCGGTGTCGCGGACGAGCTCGCCGTCCTCCGGGAGAAACTGGCTCGGGAGCGCTCGGCGGGACGCATCGACGAGGACACCCACGAGGCGGCGTCGGCCGAGATCGACATCGCCGACAAGGGGATCGAGGAGGGAACACCCGAGAGCAGGAAGACCTCGGTCCTGGCCCTGAAGCGCCTGCGGGGGCTGCTCGGCGACCTGGCGTCGCTGGCCGCGCACGTCGCGACGCTGATCACCGCGGTGAAGGGGCTCTCGTGAGCGGACCCGATACCGCCAACACGGCTGAGTCCGGCTCCTATGTCGGCGTCCAGGCGGGCCATGTGCACGACTCCGTCATTTACGTAGTGGGCCCCGACGACCCGCCTGAGCGTGATTACGAAGTCGGGCGCCGTTACCTCGCGGACGGGGTCCCGGTCAAAGCGAGGGAGCACCTGGAGCGAGCCTACGCGCGCGGATTCGACGGCCCGGAGATCCATTTCCATCGGGCTCTGGCCATCCTCAGCAAGCGCTCCTACCGGGATCTCACCAAGGAGGACCGCACGGTCCTGGGAGAGCTGTCAACACGGCGGACACCGGTAGGACGTAACGAGTGGTGGCGGGGCCTGGACATCGTCTTGGAGCTCCTGTCCTGTGTGGACGGCTCCGGTGGAGACCCTGCGGACACGATGATCCGCCTGGACGCTCTGCCCAGCGCACAGCGCGACCTGATTCTGCGCCATCTCGGTCTGGTACTCACCGGAAGTATGAAGCAGGGTGTGTGGCACCGGATCCGGGAGGGCGCCAGACTGGAGCAACGCGCCCACGAACGGGTCGACCGGGCTTGGGTCTACTTCGAACCCGTACCCGCCGGGGCCAGGGCCAGGAGGCCCAAGCCGAAGTCCACCACCCTCCGGGATATCTTCGGAGGTCTGATCCTGGCGAGCACGTTCCTGTTCCCTGTCACGGTCGTGATGAAGTCCGCCTTGGCTCAGGGGAACCTGCCGTCGCTGGTCTCCTGCTTGGCGATGCTCGTCTTCGGGGCCGCCGCAGGTTGGCACGTCGCCTTCTGGAATCACAAGAACCGGCGCAGGCTCGCCAAGGAACAGGAGTACGGTTACCGACGCTCGCGCACGCGTCCGCCCGAGCGCGGTTTCGCTGATCATGTGGAGCGTGCGTTCGACCACTACTTCGCCAAGTACGCCCCCGAACCGGAGAACAGGGACGAGTGGCTGAGCCAGACCATCGGCGTACGCCGGTCTCTGCGTGATGAGATCGCCCGTGTCTACCGGGAGAGTAGCGTTCGCAACGGAGCGGTGAACTGGCTGATCCGGTTCATGGTGCGTGATGTCCGGCGGCGCTGGACCAAGGGCCTGCCGCTGGAACCTGACGAAATCCACACAGTGGGAACGGCGGCCAAAGCACGATGCGTGATCCTGTGTCTGCTCTCGGCGGCGGCGACCATGACGGCCCTCAGCATCGCGTTCCAGGAGTCACCGGTCTCAACCGTGGGCTGTGTCCTCCTCGCCGTGATCGCCGGCAGGTTCGCGATTCCCCTGTGGTTGAGGATTCACAGTGAACACCGTCGTTACAGGGAGGAGAACTGGGAACGGGAGATTGTCCTCGCCGCGCGGGAAGCCGAGTACGAGCGGTGGAAGGGCAAGCTCAAAGCGCTGATGCCCACGGAAACGGAGATGGAAGCCTGGTTGAACGCGGATAAGACCCTGATCCTCAACGAGGCCCTGAAACACCACCGTCTGGTCTGGTCTGAGGTCACCACCCACGCTTTCCTCCCGACACCGGACCGTCCCTGCAAGTCGGCCAGCGTGCAGGGAGGCCCTTGGCGTCACTCAAAGTACGAGATCAGGGTCTTCTTGGTCACCAACGAAGGAGTGCGGGAGGCCACGGCCAAACTCGACTTCGAGCGGGCATGGTGGCACCGCAGCGAACGGGACAACTACCGTTTCGACGCGCTTTCCTCCGTCCAGGTGCAGATCAAGAGTGCACGCCGCTACACCCTGAACATCACGCTGACCAACGGACCGGCCAAGAGCATCCCGGTGTCCGACACCCCCGTTCACGACCAAGGGGACGAGGAACCGCAGACCGAGGCATCGGATATCAACCTCGACGCCGCCGGGTTCTCCCACACGCTCCGCATCCTCGAAGGCATGGCCGCCGAGGGGAAACCGTGGTTCGAACGCGCGACGGATCCTCCACCCGCTTTCGCGTCCGAGCACCCCGAAACCGATGCCCCTTCGGACGCGGGTGCCACCTCACCGGCACGGAACGGCAAGACCCGGCGCGATCGGTCAACGCAACCGCTCCCAGCAGCCCCCGTACCGTGAGCCTCCGGTGCGCCCGCGCGGGTGCGCCACGGCGACGAAAGGCGTGCACCCGGAGGTTGCACATCTCCCAGCGGAATCCGGGACCACGCGGCACAACCGGGTGAAGGCATTCCCCCACCATCCGCGGCTTCTTGCGTTCTCGCGGTTCGGAACACTTACCGGCCACAGGTCAATTCCCGTCACCCACTCCAAGACGAAAGCCCCTGACCAGAGTGAATACGCAGCGGTCAGGGGCTTTTGGGTTGTCGGTGCGGCGGCGGGCCCGCCGTTTCGGCGTGATCCTGTGCTCATAGCACGGCTCGACCGTCCAGCCTCCTCGCCTCACCCTCTGCTCCGGACCCCGCCGGTGAAACAGGGCACCGCGTTGGGGATCTCCATGGCGTCCTCGGTCCAGCCGGGCGCTCCGATTCCCCCACCGTGTCGACGGGCCCGCGCACCGCCCGTGCCTTCGGGGCCGGAGTGAGCGCGGGAGAAGGAACCCTCCGTCAGCTGTCAGTCCGTGCGGGCCGCACTCGGCTAGCGCCGTCGCCCGCTGACGGTGGAGCGCACGGCCCCCTACGCACGAACGCCGACGGCGGCCCGGAACACCATCCTGTGCGGTGCCCATGCGCACAGGAGGTTCCGGGCCGCGGCGGCTTTCCGGGGCAGAGCCCCCTGCCGGGCTCCACCACGGGCGCGTGCGGTATCGGGGACTGACACCTCTCTCACCGGCGCGAAGCCGTGCCGTCACCGCAGGCGGCCACCGTGCCCTGTGGCCGGTGCGGCGGTGGTACGGCTCCGTGGCCGCTTCCGAGCTCCGCCCACCTCACGGTGCTCCGGGAACGGCCTGCCCGACCCCCTCGGGCTGCCGCCGGTGCGCTGCCGGTGCCCAGCCGGATGTCGCACCGGGAGAGGCGGGTGCCGTGGTCCGTCAACCTGTTCCTCGCGGTCGGTGAACCGGGAAACGGTCCCCGACCGGGTCGTGCTCGGCGGCCCCCGGACCCGGGGAGGCGCGTCCCCGTCCCGTTTCCGCTGGCCGTCCGGAGCGGTGGGACGGTCTGTCCGCTCCCCCTGCCGGGAACGGATCCGTCCACCCCCGTTCGGGAGCCGGCCAGCGGAGACGGGGCCCGGGACGCGGGCGTCATCTTCCCTGGTCCCGGGATCGGTGACACCGGAAGGAGCAAACCCCTCCACGGATCGGTGCGGCGCGGGATCCGCCGCGTCCCGGCCATGGACGGCGGTGTCTTCCCCGGAGTCGCCCCGCAGGCCATTCGGGGAGGAGGCCGTGTCCGGGGCCCGCTGTGTGCCGTGGTCGACCACCAGCACCGGCGGATCGCCCTCAACGTCGAAGCGGCGCCAGGCCGTGGTCCCGGACTCGTCGCGTTCGCCGAGCCGGAGGTGAAGGTGGGGTTCTCCGTTGTCCACGGCCCACTGGTAGGCCCCGGTCACGTCGAACTCCACGCCGCCGGTCACGGGGCAGGCTGGCCGCCCTCCCCTGACCCTCCGGGTGTCGAGAAGCGCGCGGGCCCGCGGCTGGTCGTTCCAGGTGGTCCCGTCGTCGAAGGGATCGACCCGGTGCAGCTGCACGAAGGAGTCGCTGCCGCAGTCGTAGGACCACACCACCTCGGTGCGCAGCACAGCGGAGTCCACGGCGGTGCCGGGGCCCGGCGCGACCGGGAACCGGAGCAGGGCCCTGCGGGTGTAGACGCGGTCCCATTCGAGGCGCCCGGTACCCACGCTGGCGTTCTCGGTGCCGCCGTGGGACCGGTCGGGAGAGGCGCGGTCCACATAGGTCCACGCGGAGCTCTCGACCTCGGTGCGACCGCCGTCAGAGCGCCCGGGGGCGGGAGAACCAACGGCGGGAGAGCCGTCGGTGGGAGAGCCAACGGCGGCGGAGTGGTCGTCGGATCCGATCGTGTCGCCGGGTTTCCCCGCGTCCGCGGCGGCCCCGCGCGGTTCACCGCTCCGCTCCCCCGAGACGCCGTGCTCTCCGGGGACGGACGTGCCATCGGTGGCGGCGGGGGCCTTCTCGTCGGCTGTGGCGGGAGCGACCGTCCCCAGCGCAAGGACCAGGGCATAAGCCGCCCAAGCCGCCGTCGCACGGGTCAGGGAACGACGCATTACGGTTGGTGCCTACACATTCCAGCTACGACCGAAAAAGAATTCAGAAGAAACGTTCACAACCCGCTTCAACCACAAGGAATTTACCAAGATTCCACAGGGTCCCACAAACCCGAGAAGTATAAACGCAGACCAAAACTACGATTACTACCAGCAGAAACACGGGCACCGCCGTAACCCACCCGAAGACGCCCGGACCCACCGGGGGTCTTTATATGACAACCAGAAAAATCCAATTCACGCCAGACCGGAAACCAGCCGTTACTCAGGACCGGCATACGCCGGCAACAGCCCCTCACCGCGGGCCGGGGGGAGGGGCCGGGCCAATTGCGCCCGCGCGTACGGGACAGCCGGTGGACACCTCCGTGCGGCACGGGCGCTCCCCGTCCGCCCACACTCCTTCGTGGTACGCGGGACCCCGTCGGGGACCGCCTCCCGACCGCGGCACTGTGCTGGTGGTCACAGACCGGACGCACTCCCACACCCTCATCAGGACTTACCAGTGCACTGGTCAGACAGATGTATGTGTCAGTGACTCGGCTGTGGCACCATGAAGACGTGAACCGACAGGCCAACTTCACCCTCGCCCCCTCGTCCCTGACCGACGCGCTCTACCAGTCGCTGCGCGCTCGCATCGTCAACGGGGAGATCGCGGCTGGCGAGAAGCTCACCGAGCACCGGATCGCCAGCGAGTACGACGTCGCGCGCCCCACCGCCAAGGCGTGTCTGGAGCGGCTCACCGCCCTCGGCCTCCTGCGCCGATCGGCCCACAAGACGGCTGTCGTCCCCGACTTCCACGCCGACGAGATCCGCGACCTCTTCTTCAGCAGGGGCACGGTGGAGAGCGCGGCGGTCACCGTCCTGGCGGCCGAGGGCCTGGTGCCCAGGGAGGCCACGGAGGCGCAGGCGCTCATCGAGGCCGCGGCCAGGGACGGCGACTTCGAGCGGCAGGTGGAGGCCGACATCGCCTTCCACACCGCGCTGGTCTCCGGTGTCGGCAGCGAGCGGCTGAGCAGGATGCACGAGCTGATCATGGGCGAGGTGCACCTGACCATGGGCCGTTTCCAGGCGCACCGGTCCACGCAGGGCAGCACCGTGGCCCACGAGCACGCGACGATCCTCGAAGGCATCAGGGCGCAGGACCCCGAGACGGCGCGCCTGCGTCTGTCCGAGCACCTGGACCACGCGCGCGGCCGCCTCCTGTCCCTGCTGGAGGCCGGGACGCAGGAGACGGCCGGAGCCGAGTAGGGCTCATTTGAGGCCGCTGGTGACCATCCCGCGGATCAGGTAGCGCTGCGCGAAGACGAAGAACAGGATGACCGGCAGCAGGGATACCAGGGACATCGCGAACAGCATCCCGATTCCCTGTTGGCTCTCCGAGCTGACCATGGCGCTCAGCGCGACCGGCACGGTGTACATGTCCGTCGACGTCAGGTAGATGAGCGGCGTGAAGAAGTCGTTCCACGTCCAGATGAACGTGAAGATGGTCGTGGTCACCAGGGCGGGACGCATCAGCGGCAGGATCACGTGCCAGAAGATCCGGAAGTGCCCGGCCCCGTCGATCTCGGCGGCACGGTCGAGGTCGCGCGGGATGCCCCTGATGAACTGCACCATGAGGAAGACGAAGAACGCGTCGGTCGCCAGCAGCTTGGGGATCAGCAGCGGCAGGTAGGTGTCCACCCATCCCAGCTGGGCGAAGAAGATGTACTGCGGGATGATGAGCACGTGCATCGGCAGCATGACGGTGACGAGGGTGATCCCGAAGAAGAGGCGCCGGGCCCTGAACTCCAGCCGGGCCAGCGCGTAGGCGGCCAGTGAGCAGGAGAACAGGTTGCCCAGGATCGAGCCCACGGTCACCACGAGGGAGTTGAGGAAGAACACCGAGAAGGGCTGGTTGAGGGCGTGCCAGCCCTCACGGAAGTTCTCGAAGGTGACCTCGGTGGGCACCAGTCCCGGCTCGGTCAGGATGAGGTGCGCCGGTTTGAAGGCGCTGACGACCATCCAGACCAGCGGGTAGACCATCACGACCAGGAACAGCAGCAGTCCGCCGTGTTTGAGGATCGCGGTCCGCGGTCGGCGGCGGCGCTGCCGCGGACGGCCGGCGCCCGCGACCGGTGGAGCGTCGGTCATGGTCATCAGTCGTCTCCGTAGAACACCCAGTACTTGGACAGGAAGAAGTGGACCGCCGTCACGGCGCCGATCACCAGCAGCAGCACCCAGGCCAGTGCGGAGGCGTAGCCCATGTCGAACGCCCTGAAGCCCTGCTGGTACACGTAGAGCGTGTAGAAGAGGGTGGAGTCGACCGGCCCTCCGGTACCGCCGCTGATGACGTGGGCCTGCGTGAAGGTCTGGAAGGCGCCGATGGTCTGGAGGATGAGGTTGAAGAAGATGATCGGCGTCAGTATGGGGACGGTGATGTGCCGGAACTGCCGGAGGCGTGAGGCGCCGTCGACGCGCGCCGCCTCGTAGTACTCCTCGGGGATCTGCCGGAGGCCGGCCAGGAAGATCACCATCGGTGACCCGAAGGTCCACACGTTCAGCACGATCAGGGTCGACAGGGCCGTGGACGGGTTCTGGAGCCAGCTCTGCCCCTCGATGCCCATCAGGGCGAGGGCGTCGTTGACCAGGCCCTCGTGGCCGAACACCTCGCGCCACAGGATGGCGACCGCGACGCTCGCCCCCAGGAGCGAGGGCAGGTAGAAGGCGCCGCGGTAGAACGGGAGTCCGCGCAGTCCCCGGTCGAGGATGACGGCCAGCAGGAGGGCGAACATCAGCTGGAGCGGCACCGAGA
The DNA here is from genome assembly GCF_012396365.1 of Nocardiopsis alborubida. Classification (GTDB taxonomy): domain Bacteria; phylum Actinomycetota; class Actinomycetes; order Streptosporangiales; family Streptosporangiaceae; genus Nocardiopsis; species Nocardiopsis alborubida. Next base: position 156,431 of record NZ_JAAXPG010000018.1, read on the forward strand.
CGACCACGTACCGGGCGGTGACCGAGGAGGCCGCCCAGAAGCGTTCGTCGCCGAGCATGCGCGCGAAGTTGTCCAGACCGGTGAAGGTCGGCGAGCTGAGGATGTTGTAGTCGGTGAAGGCCAGGTAGAGCGAGGCTCCCAGCGGTATGGCCGTCACCAGGCCCAGGCCCAACAGCCAGGGGGACAGGAACACGTAGGCGGCACGGCCCTGGCGCTGCCGCGGGGACGGCGCGCCGAAGCGGCGGGGGCTCACTGAGGGGGGCACGTCCTACGCCCCCCGGTCGATGCCGGCCTGGATCTCGGCGATGAGCTCCTCGGTCACCTGCGAGACCCCGGCGTTGCCCAGGGCGACGTTCTCCGAGGCCCGCGACATGGCCTCCCTCCAGGTGCCCGTCCCGGGCGGAGCCTCGTACCGGGGGCGCTGCTGCTCGGCGCGGTCCGCCTCCACCACGGCCAGCATCTCCTTCTCGTCCTCGGAGGCGAAGTCGTAGGCCTCCGCGAGGAGGCGGGGGTTGGGCGGCGCGCCCATGGTGAGGCCGACGGTGCGCAGGAAGTCGGCGTTGTTGACGTTGAAGTCGATGAGCTTTCCCGCCGCCTCGACGTTGTCGTCGTCGATGCCCTGGTAGACGGCCAGCCGCGGGTAGTAGAGGAAGCGGTGTCCGTCGGCCGCGTCCGCGCCGACCGGCACGGACCGCAGGCGGTACTTCCATTCGGGGAACATGGCGGCTTCGTCGATGATGTGGTTGGAGCTGCCGAAGTTGAGCAGGACCCGGTCGCCGACCGCGGAGAAGTCGGGCTGCATGCCCTCCTGCTCGCCCAGGCTCAGGACCGCCCCCTCGTCGAGGAGAACGCGCCACCACTCGAACCAGTCGCCGAGGGCCTCCGCGTCGAACCCGACGGTCCCCTCCTCGGTCCACAGGTCCTGGCCGCGCTGGCGCAGCCACGCCTCGAAGGCCATGTCCTGGTCGGGCGTGTAGGTCGCGCCCCGGCGCCCCTGCGCGTTGTTCGCGCTGTAGTCGATGAGGAACTCCGAGAGGTCCTCCCAGGTCCAGTCCTCTCCGGGCATCCGCGCGCCCTCCTCGTCGAGGAAGGTCTCGTTGTGGCGGACCACGGGGACGAAGACGCCGTGCGGCATGCTCAGGAGTTCGCCGTTGAGGGAGAAGGACTCGATGTCCTCGTCGCTGTAGTCGGAGAGGTCGAGGGTGGGGATGTCGTCGAGCCTGCGGTACAGCCCGTTGGCCTCGTAGGTCATGACCTGGGGGGAGGCGATCCAGAAGACGTCGGCGACGTTGCGGGCCGCCATCTGCGTGGTCATGCGCTCCTGGAAGGCGGTGTACTCGGCGAACTCCGGCTCGACCGTGATGTCGGGGTTGGCCTCCTGGAACGCCTCCAGGGCCTGGTTGTAGCTCTGCTGGCGGACGGTGTTGCCCCACCAGGCGTACCGGAGGACGGTCCCCGAGCCGCTGCCGCCACAGCCCGACAGGAGCCCGGAGACCCCCATGGCGCCCATGCCGGTCAACGCGAGAAATGCGCGCCGATCGAAATCTCTCATCACGTTCCCTTCGCTGCGGGGGAGGTCACCCCAGTGAGTGTGCAGCTTCACAGGTCATGTTTCCGGCGTGGTTCTGGTAAGTCAATGATTCATGAATACTTGTTTTACAAAGTTACCGGGTGGTGACGGGACACTCGGTGACCAGGACCTCGAAGAGGTCGACGCGGGGCAGCGCGACGTCCTCCCCGACCGCCAGGGACGTGTCGGCGCGCAGGGCGTGTGAGGGCTGGTGCGACCACCACGGCACCCGCAGGCGGCGCCCCTCGACCGGCAGCGGTGCGCGGAACCCCTGGGGCACGGCGCCGGAGTGGTTGACCAGGTGGACCACTCCCCCGGCCTCCGAGACGCCCAGGACCACCTCGACCTGCTCGGGGAGGTCGGTGTCGACCCGGACCGGGCCGCTCGCGGTGCGCAGCGCGGCCTCGACGAACACGTCCCGGTGCCCGCTCAGGCCCAGCTGGTGGTACGCCCTGCCCGGTGTCCAGGGCAGCACGGCCACCCGGCCGAGCCCGTGGGCGCGCCACAGTGCGCCGGGGTGGTCGAGGAGAAGGTGGCCGTGGCACTTCTCGGGTGGGCCGTAGGGAGCCCGGGACAGCACCGGGAGGTCGGTGTCGGCGTCCGCGACGGGCTCGACCACGTGGAAGGCGCCCACGACGGGGAGGTCGCCCCCGCGTCGCGCGTCGTCCCGGCCGGGGCGGCGCAGGTGCAGCGAGCGCACGGACTCGACTGTGTCCCGGACCGCCGTCCTGCGCAGTACCGGCGAGCCCTGGATCAGGGAGGCGTCGCCGTCGAACCCGCTCGTCCCGGTGGCGAGCACGCCTCCGCCCTCCTCGGCGTAGCGGCCCAGGGAGTCGACCGCCTCCCGGTCCAACGGTCCCAGGTCGGGCAGGACGACCAGCCCGTAGTCCCCCAACCGGCCCTGGCGGTCGACGTCGGGGACACGAGGCTCGGGCAGGACGTCGAAGGGGATGTGCCGTTCGAGGAGCGCCGAGTACAGTCCCCGGAACTCGTGGACGGCCTCCTCGAACCGGGCGGGGGCGAGCTTGAGCGGGTCCGGCCGGACGAGGAGGACACGGGCCGCGGACACCAGGTCCTGGTAGAACCCGCCGTGGTCGCGGTGGAACCGGGTCAGCTCACCGGCCACGTCGAGGCACTCGTAGGTGACGTCGTCCGGGGTCCCCATGATGTACGTGGAGGGGTTGGCGCCCCGTGAGACGGCCTGGACCAGGTACTGGGCGAAGTGGTGGGGCTCCTCGCCCGCCAGGCGGTAGGGCATGTCGACGAAGCCCACGGCGTTGGTGAGCACGGGCACCCCGGGCCGGTACGTCCGGGCCGCGCTGACGTGCTCAGCGGTCCTGTGGTGCCACAGGGTGCGTCCGACGGCGTTGTTGGCCTCGTGGAAGACGATGTCGGCGCGGTCGCCGAGGATGAGCGGCGCCTCGGGCCGACGTGCGCTGACGTGGTCGCGCACGCGGGAGGTCAGGTCGTCGAGCACCGCCTCCGTGAACCGCTTCCACACCTGGTAGGCGGGGGACGCGGGTCCGGTCGGCATCTCGACACCGGGCGCGAAGGCCGCGAACGCCCGCTGGCAGGGCAGGCAGTGGCACGTCCCCCGGTGGACACCGCTGTAGTCGACCTCGTTGAAGGACATCCAGTTGAAGAAGAACCCGTCCACGGGGTAGCGGTCCAGGACCTCGTCGACCACCTCCAGGAGGCGGTGCTGGTAGTAGTCCCCGCTGGGGCACACGCTGGTCAGGCCGTTGTAGACCTGCTGCGTCCCGTCGGCCCCCGTGAAGCACCACTCCGGGTGGCGCTCGGCCCGGCGGTGGTCGACCTTGGAGAAGTCCATGCGGGCCAGGACCCGCACCCCCCTCTCCCGGGCGGCCGCCACCGCGTCGCCCACGAGGTCTCCCGAGGGGCGCCGGTCCAGCGCGGGGTTGCGGGTCTGGAACTCCAGTTCCGTGGGGTAGTTGGACACGATGCCGCCGACGCTGAGGAGCCAGGCACGCGCGCCGAAGTCCTCCAGGTAGTCGAGGACCCGGTCGACGTCGAGGGGTGCGTCGACCTCCCTGAGGTTGGTCTGGAACATCTGGAAGGGCCGGTGCCACCACAGGCTCTGCCCGGTCATGCCCGCTCACCCCGGATCCACGTGAGGCGGACGGCCTCCATCAGGTCCGCCGAGCCCACGGTGACCTCGGCCCGCCCCGCGCGGATGCGTACCGGGACGTCGGAGTCGGCGACCAGGAGGCGGGCGCGGGCGCCCACCGCGCCCTCCGGCAGGGCGACCGAGACCTCCTGTTCGGGGAGCGGGATGATCTCGCGCATGGGCCCCTTGAGTGCCATGGGGTTGGTGAGGTTCACAAGCACCGCGACGACCGACTCCGTGTCCTCCCAGAGCGCGAGGTCGACCAGGCCCCGGCCGCGGACCCGCACCCGTTCCGGTTCCCCGAGGGCCCAGCGGACGGCGTTGGCGACGAGTGCCCCGTGGTCGGGCTGGAGCGCCTCCCAGAACAGGGAACCGAGGTTGAAGGCCACATAGACGGAGCGTCCGCCTCCGGGCAGCTCCCGGGCGACCAGGGCCGGACTCCCGGGTTCCTCGCGCGGGTACACCTCCTCCATCGGCAGGTCGGGGTAGTCCGGTACGAAGCGCAGGGGCACGTCGGTACCCGGACGGGCGGTCACACCGATGAGCTCGGTGCCGCCGATGATCCGCTCCGCCCCCTCGAACCCGCCCGTGGTGGGGTGCTCGCCGGTGAGTGCGACGTAGTTGTTCCTGACCGGACCCCGCACCGGCATGCTCAGGTCCACGCCGAACACGTCGGCGAGCCCGAAGTTGGCCCGCGGGGTTCCGTACTCGTCGTCCAGGGAGGAGCGGTGGGCGGCGACGACGCTCCCGCCCGACTCGGCGAAGGTCCGGATCGCCCGGCACTGGTCCTGGCTCAACCGCTCGGCGTCGGGAAGGACGAGGACCCTGAACCGGCCGAGTTCACTCTCGGTCAGGTTCTGCTCCGCGACGATCTCGAAGGGGACGCGGGCCTCGACCAGGGCGTGGTAGAAGCCGTCCTCGTGCGAGCGTCCCCTCTCCGGTCCGCCCGTCTCCAGGAGCGCCACGTCCGCCGTGATACGGCGACCGGCGAGTTCGGGCTCCAGGCGCTCGTGGAGCGCGAAGGCCTCGGCGACGGGGCGCACCCACCGGCGGTCGGGCACCATGCCGTTGAACTTGGTGAACCACGGGAACGCGCCCTGCGCGAAGCCGTCGACGATCCACATGGTCGTCTCGGCTCCGGGCGAGACCGAGTCCTTCCAGCGGTGCTGGTGGTGCTCGGGACCGATGGAGGTGATGAGCCCGACCGGCCTGTCCCGGAAGACCGCCCGGCTCCGTTTGCCGTTGCGGCCGGCCGACCAGGGCGCCTCCACCCCGGAACGGCCCTGCTTGTCGATGAGGAAGAACGGGAAGTGCCTGGCCAGCATGTCGCGGTCGAGGTCACGCGCGGCGATGCTGCCCAGGTTGGGGATGAAGCGGGCGTGCGGGCGGATGTCGCGTACCGCCTGGTCCCACAGGCTCACCAGGTCGCTCAGCTTGCGCCTGCGCCACACCACGTAGGCGCGCCAGGCGGGGTCGGAGGTATCACCCTCCCGGCGCGGCAGGTCGAACCCCGTCTCGTCGCGGAAGCTGCGCAGCGCCGCCTCGCTGTAGGAGATGCCGTGGCCCTGCCAGCGGTTGGCGAAGACGGCGTCCACGTCGTACCGGGTGACGATCTCCCGGGCGACCTCGGTGATGAATTCCCGGTTGTAGGGACCGAACGGGCAGGTCAGCCAGATGCCGGGGTACCCCCAGTGCTCCACCGGACTGCCGTCGGCGGTACGCGCCAGCCACTCGGGGTTGGCGCGTGCGGCGTCGGCGTGGACGGCGTGGGGGTCCACCCTGGCCATGACGTGCATGCCCAGGCCGCGCGCTCCGTCGACCAGGGCGCCGAAGGGGTCGGTGTCGCCGAGGTGGACGCTCCGGTGGTGGTGCGGGATGTCCGTCGGATAGAAGGCGACGTACCCGCCCGCGCTGATGCAGGCCGCGTTGGACCTGCTCTCGCGCATGACGTCGATCCAGAAGTCGGGGTCGAAGCGCCCGGGGTCGTTCTCGGTCAGCGTGAGCTGTGTCCAGCGCGTCGCGCCCAGATGCCAGTCGGCCCTGCGCGGCGCGCTGGCCGCGGTCTCGGGCCCGCTCTCCGTCACACCCTGTGCCATGTGGCTGGTCCTCTCGTCTGCTCGGCCGCCGCGGCCGCGGCTCGGCTTGCGCGCCCGAGGCGCTCCGCGACGGAGGCAGGACAGTATAGGCACATTGTCAGTCAAGATTTCAAGACTGACAATGTGCCCAGGAGAGGTGTTCGGATGAGGAGGTGTTCCGCGGAGGCTTTCGGACCAGCGAGCGGCCGTCCGGGCGACCTCTCGCAAGACGGTTCGCGCAGATCAGCCTGGTCGGCTTTTCAAGCGGAATCGGCGCGGCGAGAGGCAGCCCGGTGCCCGCGGTGAGACCGGGGCCGCAGGCTCTCCGTTGGGGGTGGTGGAGGGCGACGGGCGGGACCGAGACGATCCGAGGAACACGCCCTAGCTGTATTGACCACTGAGGTTGGTAACACCCACCCCACCTGACACACACAAAGAGGGCCTCCGGTAACGGTGTGGATTGCGACATCTACCACCGGACCGGAAGGCCCTCGATGCCCCACACTACCCACG
>NZ_JAAXPG010000019.1 GCF_012396365.1 Nocardiopsis alborubida
GCGACGCCGAGGAGCGTGCGGCGGAGTTCATCCGTGACAACGTGACCAAGCCCGTGGTGGGCTACGTGGCGGGCTTCACGGCTCCGGAGGGCAAGACGATGGGCCACGCGGGTGCCATCGTCTCGGGTTCCTCGGGCACGGCCGCCGCGAAGAAGGAAGCTCTGGAGGCCGTCGGCGTCAAGGTCGGCAAGACTCCGAGCGAGACCGCTCAGCTGGCGCGCGCGCTGTTCTGACGCGTTCCGGTACCGACAACGGCTCCGCCCCGCCGCTCAGCGGTGAGGCGGAGCCGTTGTCGTGTGCGTCCCCGTGTCCGCCGACCGCAGGTCAGGTGGAGCGGTGGCGGTGCCGGGCCACGCCCACGACGACGTGGGGGACGATCATCACGGTGAGGAAGATCCCCCAGCCGACGAGGGCCTCGGTGCTTCCGTTCAGGACGGCGGGCAGACCCCAGAACAGGAAGACGAAGCCGACCCAGGGCAGCACGCCCCACCAGGGTGCGGAGCGGCTCCCGGCGTCCGCGCAGCCCGAACTGGCGGCCGGCGCGGCCTTCCCGTCCTCTCGGCGGGGACCGGGGACCGGCGCGCGCCCGTCCCCGCGCCCCTGGCTGCTTCGGTGCCCGGAACCGGGGGCGCTTCCGTTCGTCGCGGGCAGGTCGTCGAAGAGGGGGACCAGGTCGGAGGAGGTGGCGGCGCGCACTGCCAGGGAGGCGCGCTCCTCGTGCTCGTCGATGTCCAGGCGCCCCTCCTCGAAGGCGGTGCGCAGCCGGACCAGGGCTTCGTCGCGTTCGGCGTCGGAGAGGCGGTAGGGGCGCTGGTACTCGGGGCCTGCCATGCGGGACCGATCCGTTCGGGCTTGGGGAGGAGCCTCATTCCCCGGATAGGACGGCCGGACCGCGGATCCGGTTCCGTCCTTCCGGGCACGACACGCGCGGCCGGGATACCACGGAGCATTCCGGTCCCTGGCAGCATAAGTCGGGTGAGTACGCCAGGATCTCCCCCCGACCGCGGTCGCCCCTCCCAGCGCACGCGGTCCAGCGGCGCGGCGGAGCCCGACGCGGCCGCCGCGCCCCGACCCGTCTACGCGACCGGCGGGATCGCCGCGGCCACCGCCGCGGCGTTGGGGCTGGCCGTGATCGTCACCCTCACCATCATCGGGTGGGTGGCCGCGCCGCACGACACCTTCGGCGAGGACATCGTCGATATCCTCCAGGGCGCGGTGCTGGCCTGGCTGGTGGGCCACCACGTGTCGTTCTCGGTGCCCGACGGCCAGATCGCCCTGTTGCCGTTGGGGCTGGTGTTGCTGCCGGGGCTGCTGCTGTACCGGTCGGGACGGTGGCTGGCGCGATCCTGCGACATTCCCCGTCTGCGGTACGTGTACCGGGCGGCGCTGGCGATCGCCGGACCGTACGCGGCGATCGCGGGCACCCTGGCCCTGTTGGCGCGTACCGAGGCGGTCGAGCCGAGCATGCCGCGCGCGCTGGTCATGGGGTTCGTGATCGCCTTCCTCGCCGGAGGGCTGGGGGTGCTGCGCCAGCTGATGCGCGACAAGGAGGTACCCGCCCGGGACCTGCTGCGGCTGATGCCCGCCCGGTCGCGCTCCCTGCTGGTGGGGATGCTCGCCTCCACGGGAACGCTTGTGTTGGGCGGGCTGCTGTTGTTCCTGGTGGCTCTGGGGATGAGTCTGCCCGAGGTCGTCGAGACGACCCGGGTGCTTGGTCCCGGCCTGGTGGGCGGCGCGTTGCTGGTCGTCGTCCAGTTGGCCTACCTGCCCAACGCGGTGGTGTTCGCGGTCTGCTACGCGCTGGGTCCGGGGTTCGCGGTGGGGGCGGGGACCGTCGTCGCGCCGACGGGGGTTTCGGTGGGGGCCCTGCCGATGCTCCCGATGCTGGCCGCGCTGCCGTCGAACGGGGCCGCGCCGGTGGCCTCCCTGCTGGCGCTGGCGGTGCCGTTCGTGGCGGGGGCGGTGGGCGGCGCCCTCACCCAGCGCAGCGCCCCGGACGTGGTCAGCGAGGCCGCTCCGCTGTGGGGGTTCGTGTGCGGGGTGACCACGGGGCTGCTGTGCGCGGCGCTGGCCGTGATGGCCGGCGGGCCGCTCGGCGGCGAGAGGCTGAGCGAGGTCGGGCCGTCGGCGTGGCAGGTGGGCCTGGTCGCCGCCCTGGAGGTGGGCGTGGCCGCCGCCGTCGTGGCGTGGGTGGCCAACTGGTGGTACACGCGCGGGCGGCGTCCGTCGGCGCGCAGGGATCCGCGTTCGGCGACCGGGCGTGAGCAGCGACCGGCGAAGGACGCGGCGTCTTCCGTGAAGGACGAGGCGCCCGCCGCGAGGAACGCGGCGCGCCCGGCCAAGAGCACGGCGTCCCCCGCCAAGGACGTGACGCGCCCATCCGAGGAGGAAGCGCGGGCCCGGCCGGAAGTGGAGCTGCCCCCGGACGTGCCGGTCGGTGAGGGCCTGGCCACGGTCACGCCGCTGCGCCGCCGTGAGGAGGAGGTGCGGCCGGACCCCGACCGGAACGCTCCGCGGGACGGGTTCCCCGAGGGCGAGGAGCCGGACTCGGACCGGGCGGACCGGGCAGCCGAACGCGCGGAGGGCAGAAGCGAGCGCCGGGAGCTGCGCAGGCAGCGGCGCGAGGAGCGCAGGGCCGGGCGGGCCGGAGGCGGACGCTGGTGGCGTCGCGGGTCCGCCGAGGACGAGGAGTCCGAGGAGATGTACGGAATCACCTACGAGGCCGAGCCCGACGAGATCGACACCCCGCAGCGGTGAAGCGGTGGGCCCGGAGAGGGCCCCTGTCGTGACCAGTGCCCGGGCCCGGTGCCCTGAGCGGACGTCGAGTCGCGGGAAGGAGTGTTCGGGTGGTCAGCATCGAACCGGGGTTCACCGACTGGGACTCCCTGCGTCATGCGGAGGGGAAGGCGGACGTTCCTGCCATCCTCGCCGATCTGGGGTCGGGGGACCCCGACCGGGCCTCTGAAGCCCTGGATCTGCTGTCCTGCATCCTGACCGAGATCGGCCCCCTGTACCCCGAGACACCGGACGTGGTCACCGCGCTGGTGGCGGTGGCCGGGGAAGGGCTGGCCGCCGTACCCGTCGAAGCCCTCACCCGTCTCCGACCGGCGGACGGATGGCCTCCCGGCCTCCCGGCCGCGGGGCTGAACACGGCCGCGGGCCGTCCCGGTTTTCCAGGACGGCCCACGGCGTTGTCGGATGGTGTCTGCGGGCCCGCGCTCCGGGCCGTGGGCCAAAGCGCGCCAGGACGCCCGGACACGGCCCTCTCACACCGGAGACCTGTTCGCGACGGGTCCTAGGCGTTCTCCTTGGGCGCGGTCTTCCTCTTCTGCGGTTCGAAGATGGAGTTGACCAGGTCGGTGCACCACTTGAGCAGTTCCAGGTCCCGCAGGGGCCTGCCGCCCAGGCCGCCGGACTTGGGCACCGGCACCAGAAGGGTCCGGGTCGTCTCCTTGCGGATCGACTTGGGGTACAGGCGCCGCAGCCGCAGCTCCTGCGACTCGCGCAGCTCCACCGGGGCGAAGCGGATCTGGTTGCCCTGCATCACCACGTCCGAGAGGCCCGCGGACTTGGCCAGAACCCGGAACCGGGCCACCGCCATGAGGTTGTCCACCTGCTCGGGCGGGGTGCCGTAGCGGTCGGTGAGCTCCTCGTAGGCGGCGAGGATGTCCTCCTCGCTGGTGACGCTGGCGATGCGCTTGTAGGACTGCAACCGCAGCCGCTCACCCGGCACGTAGTCGTGCGGGATGTAGGCGTTGATGGGCAGCTCGACCTTGGTCTCGATCTCCTTGACCGCGTCCGGGTCGCCCTTGAGCTCGGCCACGGCCTCGCCGACCATGCGCACGTACAGGTCGAAGCCCACGCCCGCGATGGTCCCGGACTGCTCCGCGCCCAGGATGTTGCCCGCGCCCCGGATCTCCAGGTCCTTCATGGCCACGTACATGCCCGCGCCGGTCTCGGTGTGCTGGGCCACGGTGGCCAGCCGCTCGTAGGCGGTCTCGGTCAGCGGCCTCTCCGGCGGGTAGAGGAAGTAGGCGTAGGCGCGCTCGCGCCCGCGGCCCACGCGGCCGCGCAGCTGGTGCAGCTGCGACAGGCCGTAGGTGTCGGCGCGGTCGATGATCAGGGTGTTGGCGTTGGGCACGTCCAGGCCGGACTCGACGATGGTGGTGGAGACCAGCACGTCGAAGTTCTTCTCCCAGAAGTCGACCATCACCTTCTCCAGCTGCTGCTCGTTCATCTGACCGTGCGCGTACGCCACCCGGGCCTCGGGGACCAGGCGCTGGATGCTCGCCGCCACCTTGTCGATGGACGCCACCCGGTTGTGCACGAAGAACACCTGTCCCTCGCGCATCAGCTCGCGTCGGATGGCCGCGGTGATCTGCTTGTCCTCGTAGGGCCCCACGAAGGTGAGCACCGGGTGGCGCTCCTCGGGCGGGGTGAGGATCGTGGTCATCTCGCGGATGCCGGTCAGGCCCATCTCCAGGGTGCGCGGGATGGGGGTGGCCGACATCGCCAGCACGTCCACCTGGGTGCGCAGCCGCTTGAGCGCCTCCTTGTGCTCCACGCCGAAGCGCTGCTCCTCGTCGATGATGACCAGGCCCAGGTCCTTGAAGCGGGTCTCCGAGGACAGCAGCCGGTGCGTGCCGATGACCACGTCCACCTCGCCTGAGCGCAGCCCCTCGCGGGTGGCCTCCACCTCGCCGTCGGTCTGGAACCGCGACATCGGCTTGACGGTGACCGGGAAGGAGGCGTACCGCTCGGTGAACGTGGACAGGTGCTGCTGCACCAGCAGCGTGGTGGGCACCAGCAGGGCGACCTGCTTGCCGTCCTGCACGGCCTTGAAGGCTGCGCGCACCGCCACCTCGGTCTTGCCGTAGCCGACGTCGCCGCAGATCAGCCGGTCCATCGGGACCGATCTGGACATGTCCTTCTTGACCTCGTCGATGGCGGCGAGCTGGTCGGGCGTCTCCACGTAGGGGAACGCGTCCTCCAGTTCGCGCTGCCACGGGGTGTCGGCGCCGAAGGCGTGCCCGGGGGAGGCCTGGCGCGCCGAGTACAGCCGGATGAGGTCGCCCGCGATCTCCCGGACCACCTTGCGGGCCCGGCTCTTGGCCTTGCTCCACTCGGCGCCGCCCATCTTGGACAGCGTGGGCGCCTCACCGCCCACGTACCGGGTGACCTCGCCCAGCTGCTCGGTGGGCACGAACAGGCGGTCGCCCGGCTGGCCGCGCTTGGAGGGCGCGTACTCGATGAGCAGGTACTCGCGGGTGGCGCCCTGCACCTGGCGGCTGACCATCTCCAGGTAGCGGCCCACACCGTGCTGCTCGTGCACGACGTAGTCGCCGGGCTTGAGCTGGAGCGGGTCGACGGTGCCGCGCCGCCTGCTCGGCATGCGCCGCATGTCCCGGGTGGAGGACCTCTGCCCGGCCAGGTCGGTCTCGGTGAGCACCACCGTGCGCACCGACCGCAGCAGGAACCCGTGGTCGACCAGGCCGGTGGTGACGGTGGCGACCGCCTGTCTGGGCTGCTCGGTCAGGTCCGAGGCCAGGGAGGCGCCCAGCCCGGCGTCGCGCAGCATCGCCACCAGGCGCTCGGCGGGGCCGTGCCCCTGGGTGACCAGGACGACGCTCCAGTTGTCGTGCAGCCACCCCTTGATGTCGGCCAGCGCGCGCTCGGTGTCGCCCCGGTAGGACTCGGAGGGCACCGCGCCGACGACGACGGCGTCGTCCTCCTCGGCCGCGCCGCCCTTCTCGTCCGCGGCGAACGGGGTCAGCCCCCACCAGGGCAGGCCCAGCTCGGTGGCGGCGGAGCGCAGTTCGGAGATGGACATGTAGGCGGATCCGCCCAGGTCGATGGGCGCCTCGCCGCCGGAGGCGGCGTTGATCCACGACGCGTCCAGGAACTCGGCGCTGGTGGCCTCCAGTTCCACCGCGCGGGTACGGATGCGCTCGGGGTCGCAGCCCACCACCATCGCGCCCTCGGGCAGGTGGGCCAGGAACGGCTCCATGCGCTCGGCGAGCACCGGCGCGAAGGCCTCCATGCCCTCCACCGCGACGCCGTCGGCGATCTTGTGCAGGATCTCGGCGAGGGAGGGGTGCTCCTCGGCCAGCGCACGCGCGCGCCCGCGCACGGCGTCGGTGAGCAGCAGTTCGCGGCACGGCGGCGCGAACAGCCCGGAGGAGGCGCTGGTGCGCGGGTCCCCGCCGCCCTCGGAGGAGTCGATGGAGCGCTGGTCGGCGACCTGGAAGTAGCGGACGTCCTCGACGGTGTCGCCCCAGAACTCCAGCCGCAGCGGGTGCTCCTCGGTGGGCGGGAACACGTCCAGGATGCCGCCGCGCACCGCCATGTCGCCGCGCTTCTCGACCAGGTCCACACGGGCGTAGCCGGTGTTGGCCAGAGCCTGGACGACCTCCTCCAGGGGCGCCTCGTCGCCGGGGCGGATGCGCACCGGCTCCAGGTCGCCCAGCCCGGACACCAGCGGTTGCAGGACGCTGCGCACGGGGGCCACGACCACGCGCAGCGGGGTGGTCAGCGGGTCGGAGGGGTCGGGGTGGGCCAGGCGGCGCAGGACGGCCAGCCGCTGGCCGACGGTGTCCGAGCGCGGGGAGAGCCGCTCGTGCGGCAGCGTCTCCCACGCGGGGAAGAGGGCCACCGAGTCCTCGGGCAGCAGGCAGCCGAGGGCGTCGGCCAGGTCGGCGGCCTCGCGCTCGGTGGCGGTGACGGCGAGCACGGGCCGCTGCGCGCCCACGGGGGTGTCGGCGGCCAGCGCCCCCACCATGAAGGGGCGCAGCGCCGCCGGGGCGACGAGGTCGAGATGGGGATCGCGGCCGCCTCGGGCGGCCTCGATCGCGCTGTGCAGTGCCGGGTCCCTGGAGACGTCGGCGAGAAGTCCAATGAGGCTCATAGCACCAGAAAGTGGAAGTGGTCCGGATCAGGCGGTGAAGGTCGCGGCCTGCACGGGAAGAAGGCGGCTGCGTGAGTGGACGCCCGGCACCTTTCAGACTATCGAGTCCGGCGGTCCGGCGCGGGCGGGGTGTGGACAACCGGCGACACGGGGCTGCCCCGTGCCGCCCGCGTCCCCGGCCTGGTGGCGCGGGCGGCGGCGCACCGGGTAGAACCGTCTCCGAACTGCTTCTATTCCGTCCGACACGGTGCGAGGGCGGGTCGTCCCGTGCCCGCGTCATACGCTGGGTGCGTTTGCCGGACAGCCCGAGGAGAGGAAGCGCGTGGTGAGTGCCAACAGGCGTGGGAGTGCGCCGCAGGGCGGTGCGGGGAGCCCGGACGCCCCCGTCTTCGCCCCAGGCCCGGACGGGCTCGCCCACCTGGAGCTGATCCTCAACGGCGCCTACCCGCTGCCCGGTTTCATGACGCGGGACGAGGCGGAGTCGGTGGAGCGGGACGGCCGCCTGCCCGACGGGCGTCCCTGGCCGGTTCCGGTCACGCTGGAGGTGCCCGAGGAGCTGTCCGGAGCCGACCACCTGACCCTCTCCGACCCGGAGGGGGCACCGCTGGCCGGGCTCGACGTCACCGAGCACTGGCGGGACGCCGGCGGCCGCCACCTCCTGGCCGGTTCCGTGACCCTTCTGCGCCCGCCCACCTACGGCGTGCTGCGTGAGCTGCGGCCCTCGCCCGCGGAGGTGCGGGCCCAGCGCGAACTGGAGCCCTCCGAGCGCCCCCTGCTGGCCGTGGTCACGGACCGTCCGCTGCACCACCGCGCCCTGCACCAGATCCGGGCCGAGGCCGACGCGCTGGGCCTGGTCCACGGCGAGGGCGGCCGCGCCGACGTGCTGGTGATCGTCGACACCGGCCTGGAGGACGAGGGCATGGCCACGGCGGTGCTGGCCGCCGGGCCCCTGCTGCCCGCGCGCACCTCCTTCGTGGTGTGCACGCTGCCCAGGAGCGCCGACCGCTCCCGGGGCCTGTTCGGCGGGCCGTGGGGTGCGCGCGAGGTGGGTCTGGCCGCGCACGTGGCCGCGTCCTACGGCGCCACCCACATGCTGGCGGTGACCGGCGGGGACGGCCCCGACGTCGAGCGGGTGATGGCGCTGCGCCCGCCCCTGACCGTGCTGGACCCCGAACCGTGGCGCTACCACTCCTCCGACGGGCTGTGGCTGCCCGTGACCCGGATCGACCCGGCGTCCGCGCGGGCCGAGCTGACCGACGAGCAGGTGGAGACCGAGCTGGCGCACGGGCGCGAGCTGCCCTCCTGGTTCACCCCGGCCCGGGTGGGCGCGGAGCTGGCGCGGCTGCGCCCGGCTCGCACGTCGAGGGGCCTGACCGTGCTGTTCACCGGCCTGTCGGGCTCGGGCAAGTCCACGATCGCCCGGGGGGTGTGCGACGGCATCCGCAGGTCGGGGCGCCCGGTGACCCTGCTGGACGGCGACGTGGTGCGGCGCATGCTCTCCAGCGGGCTGACCTTCTCCCGTGAGGACCGGGAGCTCAACATCCGCCGGATCGGTTACGTGGCCTCGGAGATCACCCGGCACGGCGGGGTCACGGTGTGCGCGCCGATCGCCCCCTACGCCAAGGGCCGGGCCGAGGTGCGCGCGATGGTGGAGGAGTTCGGCGACTTCTTCCTGGTGCACGTGGCGACCCCGCTGGAGGTGTGCGAGGCCCGCGACCGCAAGGGCCTGTACGCCAAGGCGCGGGCGGGGGAGGTCCCCGAGTTCACCGGGATCTCCGACCCCTACGAGGAGCCGGACGACGCCGACCTGGTGGTGGACACCGAGGACGTGGACCCGGCCGAGTCCGTGGCCCGGGTGATGTCGGCCCTGCGCGCGGGCGGCTGGCTGCCCGAGCACGACGGCTGAACGGCGGCGCGAACAGTGGAGGAAGAGCGTTGAACGACCCCCGAGACCCCCAGGACGTGCGGGACGGACGGAGCGGGAGGGAGGGCGCCCCGCCGGTCGGGCACCGGGTGCTGCGCCTGGTCGAGGTGATGGACACCCTGCGCCGGGAGTGCCCGTGGGACCGCGGCCAGACCCACGGGTCGCTGGCCAAGTACCTCATCCAGGAGGCCTACGAGGCCCTGGAGACGATCGAGGAGGGCGACTTCGCGCTGCTGCGCGAGGAGCTGGGCGACGTGCTGCTCCAGGTGGTCTTCCACGCGGCGGTCGCCGCCGAGCGGCCCGAGGGGGACCCGGCGCGGTTCACGGTGGACGACGTCGCCGACGCCATCATCGACAAGATGACCCGCCGCCACCCGCACGTGTTCGGCGGGGTCGAGGTGTCGGGCGCCGACGAGGTGGGGTCCAACTGGGAGGCCATCAAGGCCGCCGAGCGGGCGGAGAAGGCCCGGGCGGCGGGCGGCGACGGGCGCAACTCGGTCCTGGACGGGGTGCCGTTCGCCCAGCCCGCGGTGCTGTTGGCCGACGAGTTGCAGAGGAGGGCGGTGCGCAACGGCTTCCCCGCCGACCTGGTCGGCGACGACGGGGCCGAGGGCGGCGAGCTGTTCGCGGCGGTGGCGGCCGAGCGCGGTCGGGGCCGTGACGCCGAGACCGACCTGAGGGCGGCGGCCCGCCGGTTCGACGCCCGTGTGCGCGCCGCCGAGGACGCCGCCCGCGCGGACGGCAGGGAGCCCCGCGAGCTGTCCGGGCAGGAGTGGCGGACCTACTGGGACAAGGCGGGCGAGGCCTGACGGGCCGGCCGCGGGCGCGGCCGGCGTGGCGCGGGGGCCCTGACCGGCGTCTCAGCCGATGCCGGCGCCCGAACCCCACCGCAGGCACGGGATCACGGCGAAGGGGGCGGGCGGATCCGCCGGGCGCCGGTCCGCGTCAGGCCCCGGCGGGTGCGGGGGCGTCCAGCTCCAGGGCCTCCGACGCCCGTGACAGCCGGTTGTCGAAGCCTCCGAGGGAGGACAGCAGCGGGGCCAGCCGGAGCAGGAGGCCGCGTGCCAGCAGCGCCGGTCGGGTGCGCGGGAGCAGGAACGCCTGGCCCCGGTCGGCGATGTCCTGGTTGGCCGCCACGAACGGCCTCATCCGGGCCTCGTAGGCGGCCAGCGCCGCGCCGTGGCCGTCGTTGCGGGCGAGTTCCCGGGCCAGGACGTAGGCGCCGACCATGGCCAGGCTGCTGCCCTGCCCCGACATGGGGGAGGGGCAGTACCCGGCGTCCCCGAGCAGGGTCACGCGCCCGGCCGACCAGCGGCCCATGCGGATCTGGGCCACGGAGTCGAAGTAGAAGTCCGGGGCCCGCTCCATCTCCTCCAGGACGCGGTCGGCCTCCCACCCGTGCCCGGAGAAGGTCCGGCGCAGGAACTCCCTCTGCTCCTCGGGCGGCCTGCGGTCGACGCCGCTCTCCTCGGGCACGGACAGCGCCAGCATGGCCTTGGCCCCCTCCGCGCGGGGCGTGTGGTACATGGCCACGAGCCGCCCCGGGGTGTTGAACAGCACGGCCTCGCGGTCCAGCCCCGGGTGGTTGGGCACGGTGAAGATGCTGATGTAGCTGCCCAGGAAGCGGCGGTGGGGGGCCTCGGGTCCGAACGCGAGCCGCCGGGTCGTGGAGTGCAGGCCGTCCGCCCCCACGACGAGGTCGAACACGCGCGGCCCGGCCCGCTCGAAGGTCACGCGGACCCCGTCCCCCTCCTGCTCGAACGCGGTGACGGAGTCCCCGTACAGGTACTCGGTGTACGCGGTGGTCGGTGCGTGGACCAGGCGGACCAGGTCGCCGCGCAGCAGCTCCGCGGAGCGGTCGTCGGCGGTGAGCGCGCTCGCCTCGAAACCGCCCCTGCGCCTGCCGCGGGCGTCCACGGTCGTGGCCCTGGACATCTCGGTGGCCGAGGCCCGGATGCCGTCGAGCACCCCCATGCGCTCGGCGACGTCGAGGGCCGCGCCGCGTACGTCGATGGCGTAGCCCCCCGTGCGGGGCGCGGGGGCGCGTTCGACGACGGTGGCCTCGATGCCGTGGCGGTGGAGCCAGTGGGCGAGGGTCGGCCCGGCGATGCCCGCGCCGGAGATCAGGACGTTGCGTACGGCGGTCATGGCGTTCTCGCTCCTTCGGGTGCCGTCGTCCCCACGCTAGAACGCTACTTACCGTGCGTCAAGTAACTTGCCGTTCGACAAGTAAACTACCGGCCGGAAGGTCGCCGTTAGACTCGTCCGACCAGGTGGCGAGGGAACGGAAGTGGCACGGGTGCCCAGAGTGCGGAACGACACCAAGGCGGAGATCCGGGCGGTGGCCCTGGAGCTGTTCGCCCGGAAGGGATTCGAGAAGACCAGCCTGCGCGAGATCGCCGAGCGCCTGGACATCACCAAGGCCGCGCTGTACTACCACTTCCCCTCCAAGAACGACCTGCTCACGTCGCTGGTCAGGCCTCTGGGCGAGGACATGGAGGCGCTCCTCGCCAGGTACGGGGACCGCGGCGGGGCCGGCGACCCGCGCGCGCTGCTGGGCGACTACTTCGACGTCTGCGTGCGCCACAGCGCCCTGCTGCTCGCCGTCCTCAACGACCTGGGCGCGCTGGCCGACGTCGGCCTGGTCGAGTCCGTCATCTCCTGGCGCCGACGCCTGGACGCCCTGCTCGTGGGGCCCGAGGGCGGCGTGCCCGCCCGGATGGGCGCCGTGATCGCCCTCGGCGGCATCCAGGACCTCTCGGTCATGTTCTCCGCTGAGGAGGCCGCCGACCACCGAGAACGCGCCATCGACATCGCCATGGCCGCCCTGGAGTCGGGAATGTCCGATATGGACTAGACCAATTCCGCCGGGTGCGCGCTCCCTCCCCGGTGCGGGGTCGCTAGTCTCGTGTCGGGTCCTGAACCAGTGGTCCGAGAAACCCCAAGAGACGGAGAGAGACCGTGGCGTCCATCGAGGCAGTACAGGCGCGGGAGATCCTTGACTCCCGGGGCAACCCGACAGTCGAGGTCGAGGTTCTGCTCGACGACGGAACCATCGCGCGCGCGGGCGTCCCCAGCGGCGCCTCCACCGGCCAGTTCGAGGCGGTCGAGCTGCGTGACGGCGGCGACCGCTACGGCGGCAAGGGTGTGACCAAGGCCGTCACGGCCGTCAACGACGAGATCGCCGACGAGCTGCTCGGCCACGCACCCGACGAGCAGCGCATCATCGACCGTGCGCTCATCGACCTGGACGGCACCCCGGACAAGTCCCGGATCGGCGCCAACGCCATCCTGGGCGCCTCCCTGGCCGTGGCCAGGGCCGCCGCGGCCGAGGCCGGGCTGCCCCTGTTCCGCTACATCGGCGGTCCCAACGCGCACGTGCTGCCGGTGCCGATGATGAACATCCTCAACGGCGGCGCGCACGCCGACAGCAACGTCGACATCCAGGAGTTCATGGTCGCGCCGATCGGCGCCCCGACCTTCTCCGAGGCCGTCCGCTGGGGCACCGAGGTCTACCACGCCCTCAAGTCGGTCCTCAAGGCCCACGGCCTGGCCACCGGCGTGGGCGACGAGGGCGGCTTCGCCCCCAACCTGGACAGCAACCGCGCCGCCCTCGACCTGATCGTGGAGGCCATCGAGAAGGCGGGCTACACCCCGGGCACCGACATCGCGCTCGCCCTGGACGTGGCCGCCAGCGAGTTCTTCAGTGACGGCGTGTACACCTTCGAGGGCAAGGCCCGCTCCTCGGAGGAGATGGCCGCCTACTACGCCGAGCTGGTGGAGGCCTACCCGCTCGTCTCGATCGAGGACCCCCTCGACGAGGAGGACTGGGAGGGCTGGAAGAAGCTCACCGCCCAGCTGGGCGACAGGGTCCAGCTCGTGGGCGACGACCTGTTCGTCACCAACCCCGAGCGGCTCCAGCGCGGCATCCTGGCCGACACCGCCAACTCGCTGCTGGTGAAGGTCAACCAGATCGGCACCCTCACCGAGACGCTGGACGCGGTCTCCCTCGCCCAGCGCAGCGGTTACACGGCCATGATCAGCCACCGCTCCGGCGAGACCGAGGACACCACCATCGCCGACATCGCGGTGGCCACCAACGCCGGGCAGATCAAGACCGGCGCCCCGGCGCGCAGTGAGCGGGTCGCCAAGTACAACCAGCTGCTGCGCATCGAGGAGGAACTCGACGACGCCGCCGTGTACGCGGGCGTGTCGGCCTTCCCGCGCTTCGCCGCGCGCGGCTAGTCTGCCCCCGTGTCCCGCGAATCCGAGCAGCAGCGTCCAAAGGCCAAGAAGGCGGCCAAAGCCGACAGGCCCGAGCGCCGTGCTGCCCGGAAGACGGGACCCTCCGGCACGAGCACGGGCCGCACCCCCCGGGTGCGGCCCATGCTCACCAGCCGCGCGGCCATCCTCGCGCTCGTGATGTGCGTGATCGCGCTCAGCCTGGCCTACCCGCTGCGCGAGTACATCGCCCAGCGCGCCCAGCTCGCCGAACTCCGGGAGGAGCGCGCGCGCATGGAGCAGAGCGTGCAGGACCTGCGCCGGCGCGAGGAGGAGATGACCCAGGACTCCTACGTGGAGCGCGAGGCCCGCGTCCGGCTGCACTACCAGTACCCCGGCGAGACCGCCTACATCGTCATCCCGCCCGACTCCGAGGACGAGGACGAGGACGACACCGGCCCCAGCGAGCCCTGGTTCACCGCCCTGTGGCGCTCGGTGGAGGAGGCCGACGACCCGCCGTCGGGCGACGGGCTCTGATGCCCTCCGCGCGCCCTCAGAGCAGGGCGCCCGCGGCCCGCGCCCCCGCCGCCAGCGCGACCAGCGCGCAGCACCCGGTCAGCGCCGCGTAGCCGACGGCGGCCGGAGCGCGTCCCTCCCGGGCGAGGGAGAGGACCTCGTGGGAGAACGTCGAGTACGTGGTCAGCGCGCCGCAGAACCCGACGGAGAGCAGGGCCCACAGCCGGGGGGAGACGGCCGCCGCCCCCGCGGCGCCGACCAGCAGGCCCAGCAGCAGGGTGCCCGCGACGTTCGCGGTGAACGTGCCCCAGGGCAGCCCCGCGCCGACCGCGCGGGAGACGGCCCGGTCCACCAGGTAGCGCAGGGCCGCCCCCGCGCCGCCGCCCAGGCCGACGAGCCACACCTCCCAGTTCACGGCCGCCTCCCACGCCCCATGGCGCGGATCGCGCGCCCCGTGGCCCACGCGCCCAGGGCGGTTCCGGCCACCGCTCCGACCAGCGTGAGCGCCATGTAGGCCGCGGCCTCGGCGACCCGCCCGGACGCCGCCAGCGTCCCCGTGTCCAGGACGTGGGCCGAGTAGGTGGTGAACCCGCCCAGGAAGCCGGTGCCGAGCAGCTGCCTGACCCAGGGCGGCGCGGGCCGGGGACCGGTGACGGCCGCGACCAGGACGCCGATGAGCACCGAACCCGCGAGGTTGACGGCCAGGGTGGCCAGCGGCAGCCCGCCGTCGGGGGTCGGCCAGGCCTGTGCCACCAGGTGGCGGGCCACCGCCCCCGCGGCCCCGCCGCAGGCGGCGATCCCGGCCATGGCGGCCACACCCCGCGCACGGAGGGGGGCGGGTTCGGGCGGGCTGCTCACGTCGGAGTCTCCCTTCGGCGGCTCCGGCGCGCGGGAACCGGTGCGGTGGTGTGCGCCGACGGCCCGGCGCCGACGGCTCGCGCCCGTGTGTCCGCGGCGAGGACCTGCGCGCGGACCGCCGGCGGACCGCCCGCGCCCGCGGGTGCGCGTGCGGCCCTATGCTGGGTGCGCCATGACTTCCGCAGATCAGCCCGCGCCCGGGCACGCCGCCGGGCGCCCCGCCCCGGTCGCCGAGCGCGACACCGTTGCCGTCGAACTCCAACTGGGCCGCCCGCCGCGCGGCGTACGCGCGATCGCGCACCGCTGCCCCTGCGGCCTGCCCGACGTGGTGCGCACCGCGCCCCGGCTGGAGAGCGGCGAGCCCTTTCCGACCCTGTACTACCTGACGTGCCCGCGCGCCGCCTCGGCCATCGGCCGGATGGAGAACGAGGGCCGCATGCGCCGCATGCAGGAGCGCCTGGGCGAGGACCCCGAACTCCGGGCCGCCTACACCCGGGCGCACGAATCCTATCTGGCCGAGCGCGCCGAGCAGGCGAGACTGGACGGTGTCGAGCCGCTGCCCGAGGGCATGCAGAGCACCGGTGGCATGCCCACCCGGGTCAAGTGCCTGCACGCGCTGGTCGCCCACGAGCTGGCCGAGCCGGGGACCAACCCCTTCGGCGCCGAGGCGCTGGAGGAACTGCCGCACTGGTGGGACAGGGGCCCGTGCGTGTGCGTCGACGAGAACGCCCCCGAGGGCGACGAAGGGAACAGGTCATGAGCGGTGTCGCGGCCATCGACTGCGGAACCAACTCCGTCCGCCTGCTGATCGCCGACGTCGTCCACGTGGGCGACGACGAGGTGCAGGTGGTCGACGTCGACCGGCGCATGGAGATCGTGCGCCTGGGCGAGGGCGTGGACGAGACCGGGGCGTTCGCGCCCCAGGCGCTGGAGCGCACCTTCGAGGCGCTGCGCGGGTACGCCGAGGCCATCGAGGCACACGGCATCGCCCTGGGCCCGGACGCGGTGCGCATGGTCGCCACCAGCGCCACCCGGGACGCGAGCAACCGCCAGGTCTTCGTCGACGGCGTGCGCGACATCCTCGGGGTGGAGCCCGAGGTGGTCACCGGCCTGGACGAGGCCGAGCTGTCCTTCGTGGGCGCCACCGCCGAGCTGGAGGCCGAGGGCCCGGACGAGGACCTGGCCCCGCCGTTCCTGGTCGTGGACATCGGCGGCGGCTCCACCGAGTTCGTCCTGGGCGGCGCCCTGTCCGGGGACGACGGCGGCGAGCTGGTCCGCGCGTCGCTGTCGGTGGACATCGGCTGCGTGCGCATGACCGAGCGCCACCTGCGCAGCGACCCTCCCACGGCGGAGGAGGTCGCGGCGGCGACCGCCGACATCGAGGCCGCGCTGGACGAGGTCGAGCGGGTGGTCCCGCTGCGCGAGGCCGCCTCGGTCGTGTGCGTCGCGGGCACCGCGACCACGGTCGCCGGTATCGCCCTGGACCTGCCCGAGTACGACCCCGAGCGCATCCACCACACCCGCGTGGGCGTCGCCGACCTGGAGCGCATCACCGGAGAGCTGCTCAAGGCCGCCTCGCGGGAGCGGTCCCTGATCGGCGTCATGCACCCGGGCCGGGTGGACGTCATCGGCGCGGGCGCGCTCGTGCTGTCGCGGGTGCTGGCCCGCACGGGAGCCGACTCCTTCACGGCCAGCGAGCACGACATCCTCGACGGCGTGGCCTGGAGCCTGGTGGTCTGACACCGCCTCCGTGAGGCGCTCCGCGGGGCGCCTCACGGAGCGCGCGCAAGGGTGCCCCGGGTGAGACGTGTCACCTCCCAGGGGCCTTGTGAATGCTTTCACAACCGCTCTGACCTGCGAAAACGCCGGTAAGGTGAAGCGGGAAGTGGTCGGAAGGTGAGCCGGTGTGAACCTTCTCTGTCGGCGGGGGCTTGTGAAAGAATGCACAAGCGAAGGGACGAGGCACCTCGCTCCGACCCGGGCGGCACCCCGCCGCGACCACGGCGCGGGCGACCGAAGACCGTGACAACCTCGCGGCCCCTGGGAAGGGGCACCACACAGAAGAACCGTTAGGGCGGAAATGCGATGACCGAGAGCAGGAACTACCGGCTGGTACACGGCGGAGGGGACGACGCGGAGATCCCGCACATCCTCATCGTCGGCGGCGGTTACCTCGGGATGTACACCGCGAGGCGGCTGGAGAAGAAGCTCGGGGCGGGCGAGGCGCGGATCACCGTCATCGACCCGAACTCCTACATGACCTACCAGCCCTTCCTGCCCGAGACCGCGGCCGGCAGCATCTCGCCCCGACACGTGGTCGTCCCGCTGCGCAAGGTCTTCAAGCGGGTCCGCGTCCTGGGCGGCAGGGTCGTGCGCATCGACCACGCCGACCGCACGGTCCGCTACGAGCCCAACGTCGGCGAGGCCGAGACCCTCGCCTACGACTACCTCGTCATGGCCGCCGGAGCGGTCTCGCGCACCCTGCCCATCCCCGGCCTGGCCGAGTGGGGCATCGGGATCAAGACGGTCGAGGAGGCCGCCTTCCTGCGCAACCACGTCCTGGACCAGCTCTCCATCGCCGACTCCACCGACGACGAGGCCATCCGGCGCAAGGCGCTGAACTTCGTCTTCGTCGGCGGCGGCTTCGCCGGAGCCGAGGCCATCGCCGAGCTGGAGGACATGGTCCGCGACGCCGTGCGCCACCACCCCTCGATCGGGCTGGAGGACGTGCAGTTCTACCTCATCGAGGCGGCTGACAAGATCCTTCCCGAGGTCGGTCCCGAGGTCGGCAGCAAGGCGCTCAACCAGCTGCGCCGCCGCGGCATCGACGTCCGGCTCAAGACCTTCCTGGAGTCGGCGGTCGACCAGCACATCAAGCTGAGCGACGGCACCGAGTTCGACTCGGGCACGCTGGTGTGGACCGCGGGCGTCAAGCCCAGCCCGGTCGTGGCCGCCAGCGACCTGCCGCTCGGGCCCAAGGGCCACCTGGACACCAGCGAGTACCTGGCCGTCAACGGCGCGGAGAACGCCTTCGCGGGCGGCGACAACGCGCAGGTGCCCGACGGCAACGGCGGCTACTACCCGCCCAACGCCCAGAACGCGGTCCGCCAGGCCCCGGTCTTGGCCGACAACGTGATCGCCGCCCTGCGCGGCACCGAGCCCAAGGCCTACCGCCACAAGAACCTGGGCGCGGTCGCCGGGCTCGGCGTCCACAAGGGCGCCGCCCAGCTGTTCGGAAAGATCAAGCTCAACGGCCGCCTGGCCTGGTACGCGCACCGGTCCTACCACCTGTTCGCGGTCCCGACCTTCAACCGCAAGATGCGCGTGCTCTCGGACTGGACGCTAGCCCTCTTCCTGCGCCGCGACTACGCCGCGCTCCCGGAGATGGCCGAGCCCCGCCAGGCCTTCGAGGAGGCCAGCCACCCGCAGATCGAGAACGGCCGCCTCCGCAGGGTCAGCTGACCGGACGGGACGCGCCCGCGGGCGCGGTCTTCGCGACAGGCGCGCGATACGACCGGCTTCCCGGAGGGGAGCCGGTCGTTTCCTGTCCCAATGCGGCCAAGCCAAGTCAAAGTGGGCAATCAGCCCGCCCGGTATGATGGGCCACGCCCTCGTAGCCCAATGGAAGAGGCAGGCCCCCTAAAAGGGTCACAAGTGTCGGTTCGAGTCCGACCGGGGGTACCCACGGCATCAGCCCCGACGACGCCTGCTCACCGAGCGGGCGTCGTGTGTTTTCCGAGGCGGGCGCCGCTCCGTGCGCCCGCGGGTACGGCGGCGGCCCCTCAGGGCGTCGGTCCCTGCTGCTCCATCAACAGCTGCAACTGCGTGAACAGGCGCTCGCCGGGGTCCCCCAGGTCGATCCCGCTCACCGACGCCGCCCGGCGCACCCGGTAGCGCAGCGTGTTCGGGTGGATGTGCAGCCGCTCCGCCGCCGCCCGCGCGTCCCCGAACGCCTCCAGGTAGGCCAGCAGGGAGTGCACCAGGTCGGCGCCGCCCGCACGGTCGTGCTCGATCAGTCGGCTCACCCGCGGGTCCCGCAGCGACGGGTCCTCGCGCAGCCGCGCCAGCGTCTCGCTGACCAGCACCCGAGAGCGCACGTCAGAGATGGTCGCCACGTCCCAGCCCGGACTCCGGTCCGGGGAGCGGTCCATCGCGTCCAGGACCCGGTCCGCCTCCGCGCGCGAGTCCGGTACGTCCCCCAGCCGCTCCACCAGCGACCCCACCGCCGCGTGCACATCCAACCCCAGCGCCGCGCGCGCCGCCGCCACCGTCTTGCGGGTCAGCGCCAGCACCGACTGCTCCACCCCGCGCCGCCCCTCCCGGGCGCGCGCCAGATCCGGCAGCAGCACGTAGACCCGCCCGCCCAGCGCGGTCACCAGGGCGCTGCGCCGGTAAGCCGCGGTGTGCACCGACACCAGGTCGATCAGCTGGCGGCGGCGCAGCTCGCGCTCGGGCCGGTCGGGACGCTCCTCCGCCGCACCCTCCACCACTCCGACCAGTGCGAACGCCACCACCAGCGCACCCCGGTCGGCTCGCACCTCCACGGTGTCGGCCAGCGCGCCGGCGTCGATCCTCCCCTCCAGCAGGCTCGACAGCAGGTCCTCGCGCAACCGCAGCCCCGCGCTGGCCTGCGTTCGCTGGCGGATCATCTGCAGCGCGGTGGTGCGCGCCGCGCCGAGCAGGGCCTCCTCCGCGTGCTCGGCCAGCGGCCGGTCCCCCTCCTGCACCCAGATCGCGCCCAGCGGCTGGCGCCCCGCGTGGATGCCCACGGCCAACCGGCGCCTGATGCCCAGGTCGGGGTGCTCGTCCACCCGCACCACCTCCTCGCCCGCGCGCAGCTTGGCGAACACCCCCCACTCGCGCAGCAGCGCCAGGTACGACTCCGGGCCGCGCCGCCCCAGCACCGACAGCCGCCGCAACTCGTCCACCTCGGCGCCGCTGGAGTAGGCCAGCACCCGGCTCGCCGCGTCCTCGATGCTCACCAGACCGCCGGTGAGCCGGGCGATGGTCTGCGCCATGGAGAACAGGTCGCCGCCGGACTCGCTCAGATCCTCCGAGGCGGTCAGGCGGGCGTCGTCCAGGATGGACCGGCACACCGACTGCAACTGGTCCCAGCGCACCTCGGGGCGCACGGTGAGCAGGGCGATCCCCGCCTCCTGCGCCTCGGTGCGCAGCGCCCGCGCCTCGTCGCCGCCTCCGGGCCGGGGCCGGCCGGACCGCGTCCCCGCGGGCGGCGGCAGCACCTCCTCCGGCGCCGCGTGCGCGCTGGTTTTGACCGCGACGGCCGTGGCGCCCCGCTCGGCCAGCGTCCTGACCAGGCGCCGCGCGGAGGCGCCCCGTGCCCCGATCAGCAGCACCAGGTCCCCCTCGCGCACCTCCGTGCGGTCCTCCGGGTCGAGGATGACGACGTTGTCCACCTGGACATCGAGCCCGTCCGGGGCGGCGGCCACGTCCACGACGGGATCGCCGAGGGCCAGCAGCAGCCCGCGCAGGGGCAGGCCTGTGGTCCTGTCATCGGATGAACCATCCTGAACAGGCGGAACCTCCGGCCTTGGTGTCGTCCGGGGCGCTCCGCCACCGGATGCGGGGAGCGGGTCTGATGCTGGGCTGTCATTACTCATGTGTGTCCCATTTTGTCCTGGAGAACAAATAAGGCGGGCAAAGAGTGGCCTGGTCCACAAGGTTCGCACGCCCTGGTTCTGGGAGCGTTGAGTCAGCCAACCCTGCTTGTTTCAGGGACATTCTTCACCGGGAAGGTGCCCATGGACGCCGTGACCAACGTCCCTCTGCCGCAGAACGAGCCGGTTCTGTCCTACGCGCCCGGCAGCGCCGAGCGCGAGGAGCTCGTGGCCAAGCTGGAGGAGCTCGGCAGCCGGAGCATCGACCTGCCGATGCGCATCGGCGGTGAGAGCCGCATGGGCGGCGGCGAGCCCATCGACGTCGTGCAGCCGCACCGCCACGCCGCGGTCCTGGGCACCATGCGCAACGCCACCCGTGAGGACGCCCGCGACGCCGTCGCCGCCGCCAAGGCCGCCGCCCCCGCCTGGCGCGCGATGTCCTTCGACGACCGCGCCGCCATCCTCCTGCGCGCCGCCGAACTGCTCTCCGGCCCCTGGCGCGCCACCATCAACGCCGCCACCATGCTCGGCCAGTCCAAGACCGTGCAGCAGGCGGAGATCGACTCGGCCTGCGAGCTGATCGACTTCTGGCGCTTCAACGTCTCCTACGCCCGCGACCTGATCGCCCAGCAGCCGCTGAGCGTCAAGGGCGTGTGGAACCGCATGGAGCAGCGCCCCCTGGAGGGGTTCGTCTACGCGATCACCCCCTTCAACTTCACCGCCATCGCGGGCAACCTGCCCACCGCCCCGGCCCTGATGGGCAACGTGGTCGTGTGGAAGCCGTCCCCGACCCAGCAGTTCGCCGCCGAGCTGACCATGCGCCTGCTGGAGGAGGCGGGCATGCCCCCCGGCGTCATCAACATGGTCACCGGTGACGGCCTCGCCGTCTCCGACGTCGCCCTCAACGACCCGGAGCTGGCCGGTGTGCACTTCACCGGTTCGACCAGGACCTTCCAGCACCTGTGGAGGAGCGTGGGCGAGAACATCGCCAACTACCGCTCCTACCCGCGCATCGTCGGCGAGACCGGCGGCAAGGACTTCATCGTCGCCCACTCCTCGGCCGACCCCGAGGTCCTGCGCACCGCCATCGTGCGCGGCGCCTTCGAGTACCAGGGCCAGAAGTGCTCGGCCGCCTCGCGCGCCTTCGTCGCCCGCTCGGTGTGGGAGCAGGTCCGCGACGACCTCGTCACCGAGACCGAGGCCCTGACCATGGGCGACGTCACCGACCTGTCCAACTTCGTCGGCGCCGTCATCGACCGCCGCGCCTTCGACAAGCTGGCCAAGGTCCTGGAGGACGCCAAGTCCGACCCGACCCTGACCGTCCTGGCGGGCGGCACCGCCGACGACTCCGTCGGCTACTTCGTGCGCCCCACCATCATCGAGGGCACCGACCCGTCCCACGACGTGTTCCGCACCGAGTACTTCGGCCCGGTCGTCGCCGTCCACGTCTACGAGGACGAGAAGTTCGACGAGGTCCTCAAGGTCGTCGACGAGGGCTCGGCCTATGCGCTGACCGGCGCCGTCCTGGCCCGGGACCGCGCCGCCGTGGCCAAGGCCAGCGAGGCCCTGCGCTTCGCCGCGGGCAACTTCTACGTCAACGACCGCCCGACCGGCTCCATCGTGGGCCAGCAGCCCTTCGGCGGCGGACGCGCCTCCGGCACCAACGACAAGGCCGGTTCGGCGCAGAACCTGTCCCGCTGGTCCAGCCCGCGCGCCATCAAGGAGACCTTCGTCGCGCCGACGGTCTCCTCCTACCCCCACCAGGGCTGACAGCGCCCCTCGGGGGCTCCGCCTCGTCCGCCCGCCGCCCGCCGAGGGCGCTTCGCGCCGGGACGGGCCGGCGCCCCCGACGGACGCCACGCGCAGTATTTCCCGTGTTCGGGCGTCCGAACAACGACGGGGTCCGGGCCCCCTCCCGTCCTGAGGGGGCCCGGACCCCGCCCGGATCCACCGGTGCGGCCGGAAGACCCCGCCGCGCCCCGTCCGCGCCAGCCCACCGGCTCGCGCACGTCTTTCCCGAGGTCACCATGCTTCGCAAACCCCTGCTGCTCGCCGCCAGGTCCCAGGCCTGCCGCACCGTCGTCGAGCGCACTCCCGTCACCCGGGCCATGGTCAAGCGGTTCGTCGCGGGCTCCACCCAGGAGGAGGCGCTCCCCGTGGTCGGGGAGCTGACCCGGGACCGCCACGTCACCCTGGACTTCCTGGGCGAGGACACCACCGACACGGCCCAGGCCGAGGCGACGGTGACCGCCTACCGGGACCTGCTGGCCGCGCTGGGCGAGGCGGGTCTGGCCGAGCGCGCCGAGGTCTCGGTCAAGCTCTCGGCCGTGGGCCAGTTCCTCAACAGCGACGGCGAGAAGATCGCCCTGGACAACGCCCGCCAGATCGCCGAGGCGGCCCGGGCGGTCGGCACCACGGTGACCCTGGACATGGAGGACCACACCACCACCGACTCCACGCTGGGCATCCTGCGCGAACTGCGCCAGGACTTCCCCTTCGTGGGCGCGGTGCTCCAGGCCTACCTGCGCCGCACCGAGGCCGACTGCCGCGACCTGAGCGGGGCCGGTTCGCGCGTGCGCCTGTGCAAGGGCGCCTACGACGAGCCCGAGTCGGTGGCCTTCCGCGACAAGGCCGAGGTGGACAAGGCCTACGTGCGCGCGCTGCGCGTGCTGATGGAGGGTGAGGGCTACCCGATGGTGGCCTCGCACGACCCGCGCATGATCGCCATCGCCGGTGCGCTGGCCGCCGCCAACGGCCGCGGCGAGGACGACTTCGAGTACCAGATGCTCTACGGCATCCGCGACGCCGAGCAGGTCCGGCTGGCCGCCGAGGGCAACCGGATGCGGGTCTACGTGCCCTACGGCGACGAGTGGTACGGCTACTACATGCGCCGTCTGGCGGAGCGTCCGGCGAACATGCTCTTCTTCGCCCGGTCCCTGGTCACGCGCGGTTGACACGGTCGGTGCGGCCCCGCCGCGCCGTGTCTGAACGGTGACCTCGCCCGTGGAACTCCGGATGGGGCGCGTACGTTACGTTGTGGGCAGCAATCCACGCGTGAAAGGGTCTTGACTAGACATGCGGATGCGGAGTTCCAACCCCGTCCTCAAGCGGGCGCTCCAGCAGGCCGGTCCTGCCGGAAGCGCCCAGCAGGGGCTCAACGGCCAGCCGGGTTACGGCTACGGCCAGCAGCAGGGCTATGGCCAGTCGGGGTACGGACAACCGTACCCGCAGCAGGGCTACGGCCAGCCCTACCCCCAGCAGGGGTACGGCCAGCCGTACCCCCAGCAGGGCTACCCCGGCGGCCCGGTGCAGAGCGCCGACAGCCAGCCGATGACCATCGACGACGTGGTCGTGCGCACCGGTATGACGCTCGGTGTGGTCGCGGCCTTCGCCGTCGTCAACTACTTCCTCTTCAGCTCGGCCCCGGGCATCGCCGTGGCGCTCACCCTCGTGGGCGCGCTCGGCGGCCTGGTGCTGGGCCTGGTGATCTCCTTCAAGCAGATCACCAACCCCGTCGCCATCCTGAGCTACGCCGCCCTGGAGGGCCTGCTCGTCGGCGGCATCTCCGCGATCCTGGCCACCAGCCTGACGGCCACCACCGGTGACGCCGGTGCGGGCGGCACGCTCGTGACCCAGGCGGTGCTGGGCACCGTCGTGGTGTTCGCCGTGATGCTCGCGCTGTACAAGTTCCGCATCATCAAGGTGACCGACGGCTTCGTCAAGGTCGTCACGTACGCGGTGCTCGGCGCCGCGGCCCTGATGCTGGTCAACTTCGTGGCCAGCTTCTTCATCGCGGGCGGCATCGGCCTGCGCGAGCCCAGCCCGCTGGGCCTGCTCATCGGCCTGGTGTTCGTGGTCCTGGCCGCGCTGACCCTGGCCGTGGAGTTCCGCGGCATCGAGGAGGGCCTCAACGCCGGCATCCCCAACAAGTTCGCCTGGCAGTTCGCCTTCGGCCTGACCGTCTCCCTGGTCTGGCTCTACATCGAGATCCTGCGCCTGCTCTGGATCATCAAGACGCTCTTCGCGGAGTAGTCCGCGTCCGACGCGCGGAGGTATCCCGCGGTCGCCCGCGGCGTCCGCACACCCACGCGAGGGGCCGCCGCCCGGATATCCGTCCGGGCGGCGGCCCCTTCGCCGTGGTCGGCGAGCCCGCGGTGCGCTCAGGCCTTCCCGCGCCGGGGCGCGGGAATGGAGCGGTTCCTGCGGCGGCGGTCGTACTCCGTCACGAGGGCCTGCGCGTACCACTGGGGCAACTCGTACTCGTCGGCGAGCCAGTTCGACCGGTCCTGGCAGCGCACCAGGCCCGGCCCCCCGTCGAGGGCGTCGAACCACTCGTGGAGTCCCCGGCCGGTGACGACCGGGATGCGTTCGATGAGCTTGGCGTGGATCTCCGGCGAGTGGGTTACCGACATGGGCACCTCCGGCAGCGCGTTGGCGTGTGGCACTTACCTGCGACCCTGCATCAGGATCACGTTTTGGACAAGCCCTGGTCACCAGCTTTTACCTTGCCAGTGTGAGAACGTTCGTCTTGAGGGACTTCCCAGACGAACCCTTCTGTGGCAGACGGGTTCCGCGCGTGTTCCGGCGACGGAAGAGTCGCCCGGTGACTGCGTGACCAAGCGTCCGGAACGCGGCCGCCGGTCGCGGCGCGGACCGGACGAGAGGGGCCGGACACGACGAAGGGCCCGGAGGCACCACTGGGATCCGAGTGGCGCGTTCCGGGCCCGGGGACTGCTCGGGGACGTCAGCTCAGGCGCTCGAAGACGGCGGCCATGCCCTGGCCGCCGCCGACGCACATGGTCTCCAGACCGAAGGTCCGGTCGTGGAAGCGCAGGCCGTTGATCAGCGTGCCGGTGATGCGGGCGCCGGTGCTGCCGAACGGGTGGCCGATCGCGATGGCGCCGCCGTTGAC
Source organism: Nocardiopsis alborubida (assembly GCF_012396365.1). GTDB lineage: Bacteria > Actinomycetota > Actinomycetes > Streptosporangiales > Streptosporangiaceae > Nocardiopsis > Nocardiopsis alborubida. The sequence goes on from NZ_JAAXPG010000019.1 coordinate 24,954, forward strand.
GTTGAGCTGGGAGTCGATGTCGATGCCCAGCTGGTCGGCGGAGGGCAGCACCTGCGCGGCGAAGGCCTCGTTGATCTCGACCAGGTCGATGTCGCCCATGGCCATGTTGGCGCGGGCCAGCGCCTGCCGGGAGGCCTCCACCGGGCCCAGGCCCATGATCTCCGGGCTCAGGCCGGTCACGCCGGTGGACACGATGCGGGCCAGCGGGGTGATGCCCAGCTGGGCGGCCTTGGTGTCGCTCATGACGACCACGGCGGAGGCGCCGTCGTTGAGCGGGCAGGCGTTGCCCGCGGTGACGGTGCCGTCGGGGCGGAACACCGGCTTGAGCTCGGAGACCTTCTCGTAGGTGGTGCCGCGGCGGATGCCGTCGTCGGTGCTGACCACGGTGCCGTCGGGCAGGGTCACCGGGGTGATCTCGCGCTCCCAGAAGCCGTTGTCCAGGGACTTCTCGGCGAGGTTCTGCGAGCGCACCGCGAACTCGTCCTGGCGCTGGCGCGAGACGCCGGTGGTCTGGGCGACGTTCTCGGCGGTCTGGCCCATCGCGATGTAGGCGTCGGGCAGGTTGCCGTCCTCGCGCGGGTCGGTCCAGGCCCCGGCGCCGCCCTCGGCGCGCTTGGCGGTGCGGGCCTTGGCGTCGTCGAAGAGCGGGTTCTCGTTGGCGCCGTCGTCGCTGCTGCCGTTGACGAACCGGCTGACGGTCTCCACACCCGCGGAGACGAAGACGTCGCCCTCGCCCGCCTTGATGGCGTGGTAGGCCATCCGGGTGGTCTGGAGGGAGGAGGAGCAGTAGCGGGTGACCGTGGTGCCCGGGACGGTGTCCAGGCCCAGCTGGACGGCCACGACGCGGGCCATGTTGAAGCCCTGCTCGCCGCCGGGCAGGCCGCAGCCGAGCATCAGGTCGTCGATGCCCCGGGGGTCCAGCTCGGGGACCTTGGCCAGCGCCGCGCGGACGATCTGGGTGGTCAGGTCGTCCGGCCGGATGTCCTTGAGCGAGCCCTTGAAGGCGCGGCCGATGGGGGAGCGGGCGGTTGCGACGATGACTGCTTCGGGCATGGCTGCGTCCCTAACGGTTGAGGTGCTGCGTGTGGAGCTGTGGATCCGGAGGGCCGGGCGACCTGCTCCGGCCTCGGTTGTTACCGACCAGTAAACCCGGCCGGGGTCCCGCACGCCACCCGGGGGTCGGCGTTCAGACGCCCTCCCCGGAACGGTCGGCGTTCTCGGCCGTGCCCACCTCGGCCGCCCCGTCCGGACGCCCGCGGGCGCCCCGGAGGTGGAACGGGCCTCGGACGAGCGCGGCCCAGCGCCCGCGCGTACCGGGCGTGTTCCCGCTGACCTGGGTGTCCACGCGGGAGACCTCCGTTCCGGGGGTCTGGGCGGCGACCACGGCCGCGCGGTCCACCGGCAGGACGCCGCTGCTGCGCTCGGCGTCGTCCAGCTCGGGCAGCAGTCCCAGGGCGGCGCAGGCCGAGGGCAGGACGGCGAAGGCGGCCTGCGAGTACCCGAGGGCTGACGGATGAAAACGGTCAGGTCCGAACATGGAACCAGGGTCTGTCCGAAAATCATCGGCCAGCACGTCGCTCATGGAGACCGCGCGGCCCCCGGCCTCGGTGACCGCGATGACCTGGGCGGCGGCGAGCTGTCGGGAGGCGCGGCGGGCCACCGAGCGCAGCGGCCAGCCGATGGGCCGGACGGTGCCCAGGTCGGGGCAGGTGCCCACCACCACCTGCGTGCCGTGGTCGACCAGTCGGCGGACGGTCTCGCGGAGCTGGCCGACGGCGTCGTTGGGGCGCACGCGGCGGATGACGTCGTTGGCACCGACGAAGATGACCGCGAGGTCGTAGCGGGTGGCCTCCTCCAGGGCGCGGGAGCGCTCGATCTGGGCGGCCAGGTTGGCCGAGGTGGTGCCGGGGGAGGCGGTGCAGCGCAGGCGCACGGGGCGCTCGGCGGCCGCCGCCAGCCCCGAGGCCAGGAGGACGCCGGGGGTCTGGTCGGCCCGCTCGACCGCGAAACCGGCGGCGGTGGAGTCGCCCATCATCAGCATGCGGATCGGCGGTCCGGAACCCTCGCCGTAGACGCCGTTGACCACGGGCCTGTCCCAGTGGGGGGAGCCGACCGCGCGCCGGGCCAGCCTGGCCTGGAGGTAGAGGAGCGCGACGGTGCCGCCGCCGACGAGCGTGAGTCCGCCGCCGCCGAACGCGGTGGCAGCGGCGATCCGTCTTGCGCGTGCGGCTCGCAGCATCGGACACCCCCGAGGCTCGGACCCGCCTGCCCTGGGCGGGACGGATACGAGCGAGGTTACCGGTGGGGAACTCCGGAATCACGTACCTGAGCGGTACACAATCCGCGCCCCGGGGTGAGGGGACCGGCATGGGCGGGACAGGGACGGACGGCGGCTCCGCCGGGCGGACGGCGGAGCCCCGGCGGGGCGGGCCGTGGCGGTGCAGGTGCGCGTGGTCACGCCGACACCTCCTGCCCGGCGGACACCGGGGAGGACCACCGGTTTCCTGAGGCCGCAGAACCCGCTGGTGGAGACCATTAGAGTCTGAACGGAGACGGGCCGGACCGGCCCAGGGCCCCGGACTCGCCACCGGGGCGAGGACATGGCGGGCCGAGACCCGGTCGCCAAGACGCAGAGGGAGCGCAAGTGCGGGTATACGACTCACTGATCGATCTGGTCGGGGACACTCCGCTCGTCCGTTTGAACAAGGTCACCCAGGTCCTCGGCCCGAACGCCCCGACGGTCCTCGCCAAGGTCGAGTACTTCAACCCGGGCGGCTCGGTCAAGGACCGTATCGCGCTGCGCATGGTCGAGGCCGCCGAGAAGAGCGGCGAGCTCAGGCCGGGAGGCACCATCGTCGAGCCGACCTCGGGCAACACCGGCATCGGCCTGGCCATCGTGGCCCAGGAGAAGGGCTACCGCTGCGTCTTCGTCTGCCCGGACAAGGTCGGCCCGGACAAGCTCTCGGTCCTGCGCGCCTACGGGGCCGAGGTCGTGGTCTGCCCGACCACCGTCGCCCCCGACCACCCCGAGTCCTACTACTCCGTCTCCGACCGGCTGGCCACCGAGATCCCCGGCGCCTGGAAGCCCAACCAGTACGAGAACACGAACAACCCGGAGTCGCACTACCACAGCACCGGTCCCGAGATCTGGGAGCAGACCGAGGGCCGCATCACCCACTTCGTGGCGGGCATCGGCACCGGCGGCACCATCAGCGGCACCGGCCGCTACCTCAAGGAGGTCTCCGGCGGCGCGGTGCGCGTCGTCGGCGCCGACCCCGAGGGCTCGGTCTACTCCGGCGGTTCGGGCCGCCCGTACCTGGTCGAGGGCGTGGGCGAGGACATCTGGCCCGGCACCTACGACACCTCGGTGTGCGACGACATCGTGGCGGTCAGCGACAAGGACTCCTTCCTCATGACCCGCCGCCTGGCCCGCGAGGAGGCCCTGCTGGTCGGCGGTTCCTGCGGCCTGGCCGTCGAGGCGGCCCTGCGTGTGGCCCGGGACGCCGGCCCCGACGACGTCATCGTCGTGCTGCTGCCCGACGGCGGCCGGGGCTACCTCGGCAAGATCTTCAACGACGAGTGGATGGCCGACTACGGCTTCCTGTCCGCCGAGACCGAGGAGGCCACGGCGGGCCAGGTGCTGGCCGCCAAGGGCGGCGAGATGCCCGACTTCGTGCACGCCCACCCGGACGAGACCGTCGGTACGGCCGTGGCCATCATGCGCGAGTACGGCGTCTCCCAGCTGCCGGTGATGAAGGAGGAGCCCCCGGTCATGGCCGCCGAGGTCGTCGGCTCCATCGCCGAGCGCGACCTTCTCGACGCCCTCTTCGACGGCCGCGCCGAGCTGGACGACCTGGTGGAGACCCACATGGGCAGGCCGCTGGCCACGGTGGGCACCGGCACGCCGGTGAGCGACTGCGTCCGCCTGCTGCGCGGCTCCGGCGCCCTGGTGGTGCTGCGCGACGGCAAGCCGGTGGGGATCCTCACCCGCCAGGACCTGCTGGCCCACCTGTCCGGCTGATCCCGTCCGCGGGAGCCCCCGCGGGACCGCCACGGGGCCCGGACCGCGCTCGGACCGAGCGCGGTTCGGGCCCCGCTGTGTACCGACCGGACATGTCAGCGCATACTCGAACACTGCTAATGTTCGCGACAGTTACTGGTAGGTAATAAATGGGGGCACGCGTGTCGCGGCTGTTGTCCTGGATTCTCCGCTCCGTCTGGTCGTACGCCCGTACCAAGGCCGAAATCCGCGCCGACTCCAGGGCGGCCCGCAGGTTCGCGCGCTTCGGCACGGGCTCGGCGATCGCCTTCCCCACGGCCACCCTCTACGGCGAGCCCTGGATCGAGATCGGCGTGCACACCGTCCTGGGCGGGGACATGACCCTCGCCGCCGGGATGGGGCCCGACTACGACCTGGGCCCCGGGACGGTCGTGCGGATCGGCTCGGGCTGCGCCATCGGGCGCGGCTCGCACATCGTCGCCCACAGGTCCGTCGACATCGGCGACCACGTGTACACCGGCCCCTACGTCTACATCACCGACCAGAACCACGCCTACGGCAACACCGAGATCCCCGTCGGCCTCCAGTGGCCGGTGGACGACCCGGTCAGCATCGGCGACGGCACCTGGATCGGCGCGAACGCGGTGATCCTGCCCGGCGTGCACCTGGGCCGCAACTCGGTCGTGGCCGCGGGCACCGTGGTCCGGCCGGGCACCTACCCCGACCACGCCGTCATCGCGGGCGTGCCCGGGAAGGTCGTGCGCACCCACGACCCCGAACTGGGCTGGGACCCGCCGCTGCGCGAGACCGGCACCCCCACCCGGGTGCCCACCCCCGTCACCGGTCTGCCGCCGGAGGTGCCCGCCGAGCCGCCCCGGCCCGGGTCCTCCACCCGCTTCCCGCCCGCCTAGGGCCGGTCCGGCGACCTTCGCGGAGGCGGGCCAGGACGTCCTGCGGCAGCGGGAGGCGGCGTGCGGGCCGAAGCGAGGACGCCGAAACCCGCCCCCTCAAGGCCGGTCCTCAGCGCCTGCCGTGTGCCCGGAGCCCGCGGGTACGGCCCGCGAACTCCTCGGGGACCCCGCACACGGCCATGCTCCGGCGCAGGAGCCCGAGGTCGGCGCCGTGCGCGCCGAGGTGGGCCAGTATCGGGCGGTACCGGTCGGGGCGGTCGCGGAGGAACTCGGTGACCAGGCGCAACTCCAGCCGCACGCAGTCGACGCGGTGACCGCCGACGTCCACGGTGACGTGGTGCCGCCAGGGGCCGGGCCCCCTGCACTCCCACCCGCAGTCGTCGCAGGACTGCTCGACCGTGCTGAAGCTGAACCCGACGCCGTCCAGGCCGTAGCAGGCGAAGTACTGCCGGGACGGTTCGATCCACCTCGGCGCGGCCACGCACTCCAGGCCCGCCAGTGCTTCGGCGACGGCGTCGACGTCCTCGCGCCGGGAGAGGAGGAGGTCGACGTCCCCCACCGGCAGGTCGACCCCCTGGAGACGCGCCGCCGCGGTGCCGACGAGCCGGTGGCGCAGTCCGGGGACGACGGGTCTGATCAGGTCGAATCCCGTGCGCAGCACCGCTTCCAGGTCTTGGCGGTCGCGCAGCGGTCGGGTGGGGTTCGCGTCCATGTCGGACAGGATGGCCGAGGGGGCCGACACCGTCGTCCTGCGCAGCCGGGCCGGGTTCGCCGGATGGGGAGAGGAGGGTCCGGGCCGGCCGGTACGCGGGCAGCCCGGTGCCGGGGGTCCCCGGGGACCCCCCGTTGTCCAGGAAACCGTGAGGAGCACCTCCGGTGCCAGCCCCGGTCCGCGCCTGTGGACGGCTCCCAGGCGCATTCGCGCCCACCGGAGCCGGCCTGTGGAAAACGCGATCGGTGAGGTCAGCGGGCACTAAGGTGGCCCTATGAAGTTCGACGGGTTTGAAACGCTGGCCATCCACGCGGGGCAGGAGCCGGACGCCGGGACCGGGTCCGTGGTGGTGCCGATCTACCAGACGAGCACCTACGCCCAGGACGGCGTGGGCGGTCTGCGCCAGGGCTACGAGTACTCGCGCACGGGCAACCCCACGCGCGCCGCCCTGGAGGAGTGCCTGGCCGCCCTGGAGTCCGGGGTGCGCGGCCTGGCCTTCGCCTCCGGCATGGCCGCCGAGGACACCCTGCTGCGCACGGTCCTCTCGCCCGGAGACCACCTGATCATCCCCGGCGACGCCTACGGGGGCACCTTCCGCCTGGTCTCCAAGGTGGTCGAGCGGTGGGGCGTGCAGTGGGACGCGGTCGACCAGTCCGACCCCGAGGCCGTGCGCGCGGCCGTGCGGCCCAACACCAGGGTGGTGTGGACCGAGACCCCCACCAACCCCCTGCTCAACATCACCGACATCGAGGCCGTCGCGCAGATCGCGCACGACGCCGGCGCCCTGCACGTGGTCGACAACACCTTCGCCTCGTCCTACCTCCAGCAGCCGCTGACGCTGGGCGCGGACGTGGTCGTGCACTCCACCACCAAGTACCTGGGCGGGCACTCCGACGTGGTCGGGGGAGCGCTGGTGGTCTCCGACGCCGAACTGGGCGAGCGGCTGGCCTTCCACCAGAACACCATGGGCGCCATTCCGGGGCCGTTCGACTCCTGGCTGACCCTGCGCGGGGTGAAGACCCTGGGCGTGCGCATGGACCGCCACAGCGCCAACGCCGAGAAGGTCGTGGCCGCGCTGGAGGGCCACCCCGCGGTGCGCCGGGTGTTCTACCCCGGGTTGGACGCTCACCCGGGACACAAGACCGCCGAAAGGCAGATGAGAGCCTTCGGCGGCATGGTCTCCTTCGCTCTGCGCGACGGGGAGAAGGCGGCGCTCGCTCTGTGCGAGCGCACCGAGGTCTTCACCCTCGGTGAGTCCCTGGGCGGGGTGGAGTCCCTGATCGAGCACCCGGGGCGGATGACGCACGCGTCCACCGCGGGTTCCCCCCTGGAGGTCCCGGCCGACCTGGTGCGGATCTCCGTGGGCATCGAGTCCGCCGACGACCTCGTGGCGGATCTGCTCCAGGCTCTGGAGGGCTAGGAGGGGGCGTCGCGCGGATCGGCTCGCGCCGGTCCGCGTCGGCGGCCTCGGCCGCCTCGGCTCCGTGCTCGGGGAGGAGGGGTCAGGCGTTTCGGGGGACGGGGCGGGGCGGGGGTGCCGGGCCGCTCCGCGCCGCGGCTCCGTCGCCGCGGCGTTCGTCTCGCCGCTCCCCGTTCAGACCGAGGTGGGCGTGCGGCCCGAGGAGGGGGCGGCCGGGTGCTCCCCGTCGCGGAAGCGCAGCCCCACCACGAGGCTCCCGGTACGGGAGAGGGGGGTGCCCTCGTCGTCCCTGCGCAGGGAGCGGTAGGTGCCCCGGCGGTCCTGTCGGCGGATGCCGATGGAGACGGCGAGGAAGAACCCCGCGGCCAGGCCCAGGAGTACGACTCCGACAAGGGCGATAACGATGTGGATCATGGTGTTCTCCTCGGGGGAAGTCCCTATCTGTGTCCTGCGTGCCCTCCTCCGTGGAGGGGGGACGCCGAGCGGTGTCTCACCGTCGTGTCTTCCTTTGCGGTGCCGCGGGGGTCAGGCGCCTGGGTCGAAGGGGTGGGGGGACCGGCGATTCTCGTCCTCGGGAGTGTCCTTCCGGCGGTGACGTCGTGTACTGAGGGTGGCCTTCATTTAAGATGGGTCCATGTTGACCGGATGGACCTGATCTCCTGGTGTTCCGATCATCTTGTTGGTACAAGCTAGGTTGTTGGTCTCATACCCCGGCTAGGACTGATATATGCGGGCCGAAAGCAGATATCGACAGATCGCCCGGACCCTGCGGCGCGAGATCCAGGAGCGCTCCCTGCCCCGGGGCGGACAGCTGCCGTCGGAGAAGCAGCTGGAGGAGCGCTTCGAGGCGTCCCGCAACACGATCCGGCTGGCCCTGGGCATGCTGCGCAACCAGGGACTGATCGTCAGCCGCCCCGGACGCGGGCACTACGTCCAGGACGTCGTCCCCGAGACCTTCCACGCCAACCGCGGCGGCCCCGAGGGCCTCAACGAGTCCGGTATGACCGGGCAGGTCCTGGAGGAGCTCCAGCTCCTCAGCGCCACCCCCGACATCGCCAGCCGCCTGCGCGTCCCCGAGGGCGACATGACGGTCGTCCGCCGGATGTACCGGTTCTCCGGGGAGGTCTCGGCCTCCGTCAGCACCGCCTACTACCCCATGGACCTCGTCGAGGGCACCCCGCTCATGCTGCCCGAGGACGTGGAGAGCGCCCTGGCGGTGCTGGCCGAGTACGGGCAGCGCCAGGCCGGGTTCGTCGACGAGCTGGAGACCCGCATGCCCAGCCCGCAGGAGGCGGGCCAGCTCGAACTCCCGCCCGGGGTCCCGGTGCTGACCGTCCACCGGACCGACCTGTCCGAGGAGCGCCCCATCCGGATCGTGCACACCGTCTACGCGGGGCACAGTATCCGTTACCAGTACGAACACGGCAATATGAACGCCTACCGCCGGGACTGAGCACACGCATGAGCACGTCGAGGAAGACGGTCGTCGCCGACCACCTGCGCGAGGCGCTGGCCAGGGGCGACTACAAGCCGGGTGAGCGGCTGCCGGGGGAGGAGGAGATCGCCGAGCAGCTCGACGTCTCCCGCGCCACCGCCCGTCTGGGCATGCGCATCCTCCAGGACGAGGGGCGCGTCGCCATCCAGCCCGGTCGGGGCGCCTTCGTCGCCGACCACCGGCCCATCGTCCACCTGGCCACTCCCGTCACGGGCGGCGGCGACTCCGAGCGCTTCGAGGCGGGCTACCAGCCCCATCTGCGCGAGGCCGGATACGACCAGGTCCAGGAGAAGATCAAGGTCAGCCTGGACACCATGCGGCCCAAGGTGGCCAAGCGGCTGCGCAGCGACGGAGCCGAGAGCGGCCCGCACGGGGACCTGGTCGTCATCCGCGCCTCCGACCGGTTCGTCGACGGCGGTCTGTGGCAGTCCCAGGTCACCTACTTCCCGTACGGCATCGCCAGCAACACCCCGCTCATGTCCCCCGAACGACTGGAGGAGGGCGTCACCGCCGTCCTGCGGTCGCTGGGGTACCGGGAGGAGTGGAACTGGGACATCGTCGGCGCCCGGATGCCCTCCCAGGACGAGGCGGACTCCTTCGGACTGGGGCCGGGCATCCCGCTGCTGGTTCAGGAGCGGGTGGTCTACGAGGGCATGCGCCCGCTGCGGTTCACCGAGACGGTCATGCCCGCCAACCGGCACCAGTTGCTCTACTCCGGCGGCGGCGCCCCGGAGGAGCTGCTGGTACTGGCCTCGGACGTCAGCATCTTCGAGCGCTGACCCGCTGACCCGCTGGTCCGCTGGCGGCCCGCGCGGAGCCCGAAGCCGACCGCGTCGACCCTCCGGCCCGCCCCTACCCGGATCAGCGCTGATGGTAGCGGTCCACCACCAGCGGCCCCAGCTCCTCGGCTCCGGCGTGCACCACCCGCGCCCCGCGCCGCCGCTCCACCAGCTCCTGGAAGGCGCGCAGCCGCGGGTCGTCCGCCAGCAGGAAGAAGGTCACCTCCGCGCCCTCGCGCAGTACGGCGTCCAGTTCGGCGAAGGTCAGCTCCACCGTGCGGGGCGCCGGAGGCCAGGAGAACCGGGTGTCGCCGTCCTCGCCCAGGTGCGCGGTGGGCTCGCCGTCGGTGACGACCAGCACCTGCGGGCGCAGGCCTCCGTTGCGCCGCAGGTGGGCGCGGGCCAGCCTCAGCGCGTGGTGCAGGTTCGTCCCGGGGACGCGGCGCCAGTCGTGCGCGACCAGCGCGGCGGGGGTGAGCTCGCGCGCCCGCTCACCGAAGCCGACCAGGTGCAGCCGGTCCTGCGGGCGGCGCGTGGACACCAGTGTGTGCAGGGCCAGCGCGGTCCGGATGGCGGCCTCGTGCAGCGACCGGGTCACCATCGAGTGGGACAGGTCCACCAGCAGGGACACGGCGGCGGCCTCCGAGGGCTCCGAACCGACCACCCGCACGTCCTCGGCCCGCAGCGCCACGCCGCGCTCTCCGGGGCGGGCCCGGCGCAGGGCCGCCTCGCGTACGGTCGCGACCGCGTCCAACGGCCGGTCGCCGTCCTCGTCGCGGGGCAGGGGGAGGCCCGTGGGCTCCCCGCCGGGCGCGGTGCCGCCCCGGTGCGCGCCGCCGCGCCCGCCGTGCCCGCGCCGGGAGGCCTCCACCTCGCGCAGCGCCACCTCGCCCAGGCGGCGCAGTTCGCGCGGGCTCAGACCGTGGTCGGCCCGGTCCAGGCGGTCCAGGGCCTGCCCGGCCTCCCCGCCCAGCAGGGTCAGCAGACGGCCCAGGGCGGTGACGTCGGCCTCGCCGAGGGCCGCGCGGTCGCCGTCGGCGTACCGGGACAGGACCTTCTCCAGGGCGGACAGCCGCCGCCGGTCCTCCTCGGCCAGAACGCCAGGACCGGTCGCGTGACTCGCCCCCAGGGGCTCCGAGTCGGACGCCGAACCCTCCGGGCCGGTCGCGGAACCCGCCTCCGGCTCCTTCGAGGAGGCGGCGGAACCCGTCTCCAGGGCCGAGGTGACCAGCACCAGCAGTTCACGCGCCGCCGCCACGGCCTCCTCGGGCGGCGGGTCGGGCTCGGCCAGCGGGTCGGGGCCGCCCATGTACGCCCGGTACCGGAACCTCACAGGCGTCCGCCTCCTTCTCGCCTCGCACACACACCGCTCGCCTCGCACACACGCACCGGCTACCTTCCCGATTCGGGAACCGGCAGTCCTGTCCGGGCGCGCCGACCACCGAGCCCGCCCTGTCCACGGCGGGGACCCGGTACGCGGGCTTCCCCGGAGAGCACCGCCTAGAAGCGGTAGACCCCTCCGTCGGGAAGCGCGTCCTTGGACAGGCGGCGCTCCAGGTACAGGCCCTCCAGCGCGAACTCCACCACCGCGGCGGCCAATCCCGGGGTCGGCGGGTCGCCCTCGTCATCGGGGGCCGCGTGCCCGATCATCGCCGCGAGCCCAGGCACCGTGCCCACCCGCCGCAGCAGCTCGGCGGCGCCCACCAGGTCCCCGGTCTCCACCGTGCCGCCGCCCGAGAAGCGGTCAGCGAGTCCGGACAGGTCCGCCGTTCCCAGGCGTTCGCGGAACACCTCCGCCACCGCCCGGCGCAGCAGCGCGTGCAGGACCTCCGCCTCGCGGCCCTCGGAGCCCATCTCGAACTCGACCTTGCCGAGCAGCGGCTCCACCGCGGCGGGCAGGTCGCACACCCGGGCAACCGGGACCTCCTCGCCGGTCAGGGCCGCCCGGCGCAGCGCCGACGCCGCCACCGTCTCGGCCGCCGACACCGAGAAGCGCACCGACACCCCCGAGCGGGCGTCCACCTTCTTGGAGGCGCGGACCAGCCGGGTGAAGCGCGCCACGGCCTCCAGCAGGTGCGAGGGCACCGTCGTGCCCTCGGGCAGAGCCGCCTCCTGGCGGACGAGCGCCAGCTCGTCCGCCAGGGTCAACGGGTAGTGGGTGCGCACCTGCGCGCCGAAGCGGTCCTTGAGCGGGGTGACGATCCGCCCCCGGCTCGTGTAGTCCTCCGGGTTCGCGCTCGCCACCAGCAGCAGGTCCAGCGGCAGCCGCAGGCTGTAGCCGCGCACCTGGAGGTCGCGCTCCTCCAGCACGTTGAACAGCGCCACCTGGGCGCGTGCGGGCAGGTCGGGCAGCTCGTTGACGCAGAACACGCCCCGGTTGGCCCGCGGCACCAGGCCGTAGTGGATGGTCTCGGGGTCACCGAGGGAGCGTCCCTGCGCCAGCCGCGCCGGGTCCACGTCGCCGACCAGCTCGCCCACCCCGGTGTCGGGCGTGCCCAGCTTCTCGCCGTAGCGCTCCCCGCGGTGCCGCCACACGACCGGCAGGCCGTCACCCTCCTCCGCCGAACGGCGTACGCAGGCCGGGCAGACCGGCGCGTAGGGGTGGTCGTTGACCGGGCACCCGGCCACCGCCGGCGACCACTCGTCCAGCAGGGTCGCCAGGGTGCGGATCAGCCGGGTCTTGCCCTGTCCGCGCTCTCCCAGCAGGACGATGTCGTGCCCGGCCAGCAGGGCCCGCTCCACCTGCGGCAGCACGGTGGCGTCGAACCCGTGCACCCCGGGGAACCGGGGCCGTCCCGAGCCCATCCGCCGCAGCAGGTTCTCGCGCACCTCGGCGGCGACCGGCCGGTGGACGTGCCCGGACTCGCGCAGGTCCGCGCGGGTGCGCGGGAGCGGGGGCGGAACGGGGAAGGGGGGTTCGGGAAGGGCGCTCACCCCACGAACCTATCCACAGCCGTCAAGGAGCGCCTGGTTTCCGGGATTGGCGTGCTGTTTCCTGGATACAAGGGGGCCCAGGGGCTCCGGCCGCATCGTGCTGCCCGCACACCGCGCCGCTGCCGGAGTCCGTGTTCGTTCACCGGAAAACCTCCTGTTCGACGCCGAGGTGGAAGAATGGGACGTGACGGTGGAGTCCTGTGTCCGGCCGCGACGGCCGGCGAAACCGGGGGTGGCAGCTGGTGGCACGGTTCGGCGATGCACTGACGACGGGGGCGGACCTCGTGAACGCGGCCGAGCGCGCCGTACTGAGCGCCCTGGAACAGGTGGACGGGCCCACCGACCTGGTGTGCTTCTTCGTCTGCGGCGCCGATCCCGAGGAGGTCACCCTCGCGGGCAAGCGCGTCATGGAGCTGGCGGGCGACGCGGCCACCCTCGGATGCAGTTCCACCGGGGTCATCGGCGGCGGCCGCAGTGTCGAGGGCCAGGGCTCGGTCAGCGTGTGGTGCGCCGGACTGCCGGGCGTGGAGATCACCCCGTTCCGGCTGGACACCGTGGTCGAGGACGACCACCTGGCCGTCATCGGCATGCAGGAGCCCGGTCCCCGCGACAGCGTGGCCATCCTGCTCACCAACCCCTACGAGTTCCCCACCCAGGCCTTCGTCCGCGAATCCACCGAGGCCCTCGGCGGCCTGCCCCTCGTCGGCGGCATGGCCGACGGCATGCGCGGCGAGGAGTCCGTGCGGCTCTTCTGCGACGGCGAGGTGGCCGAGCACGGCGCCATCGGCGTCCTCGTCGGCGGAGAGAACGTCCTCGGCACCGTCGTGAGCCAGGGCTGCCGCCCCATCGGCTCGCCCATGACCGTCACCAAGGCCGAGGGCAACCTCCTGCTCGAACTCGCGGGCACCAACGCCTACGAGAAGCTGGAGGAGCTGGTCGAGTCCCTCTCCGAGGAGGACCGCGAGCTCGCCGAGCACGGCCTGCACATCGGCATCGCCATGGACGAGTACGTCGACCGCCACGAACAGGGCGACTTCCTCGTCCGCACCCTGGCCGGAGCCGACCCCGAGCTCGGCGCCCTCACCATCGACGACATGGTCGAGGTCGGCCAGACCGTCCGCTTCCAGGTCCGCGACGCCGGTACCGCCGACGAGGACCTGGCCCGCCGCCTCAGCGACTTCGGTGCCGAGCACCCCGTCGGCGCCGGTCTGCTCTTCTCCTGCAACGGCCGCGGGTCCTCGCTCTTCCCGCAGTCCGACCACGACGTCCTGGCCGTCCACCGCGTCCTCGGCGTCGACGCCGTCGCCGGGTTCTTCGCCGCGGGGGAGATCGGACCGGTCGGCGGGGTCAACCACGTGCACGGGTTCACCGCCTGCCTGCTGGCCTTCGCCTAGAACGCCGTTCCCCGCACCCGTCACGGGGCGGGTGCGGGGCCTGCCGGGTCCGTGTCCGCCGGGGCCGGGCCGCGCCTGCCTCCGGAGCAGGCTCCACCGTCTTCCCGAGTCGGACTTTTGCCGCCATAACACCGACACCCGACACGAGCTGCTTGAGTGCGTTCGCGCCAGATCGCTTACTGGGAGTGTCCATGTGTGACTCCACGTGTTTGGCAGGGCGGGTATGTCCCACACAAGGCGCGAGCGCGCCACCAGCACCGCGAAGACCCTGGCGTCCCTGGGCGCTCTCGTCCTCCTCACGCCCCTGACCCCGGCCCCGGCGCTCGCGGAGGACGGTTGGCTGCGACAGGAGCCGGGCTCCGCCGACCGGATCGGCCTGGTCCTGGAGTCCGGAACGCTGCGCCTGGACGGCGACGCGGACCACGGGCCCGGCATCGTGGCCCGGTGGGAGGCGGCGCCCCGGCGCAGCGGCCTGGCGGTCTTCCCCCCGCAGCCGCTGGACGTCCCGGTCGACACCGTGGACGTGCGGGTGCGGACGGACGGTGGCCCCGGGGAGGTGGACACCGAACTGCGCGGCGGCCGGACCGGCGGGGCGTGGACCGAGTGGCACCCCGTCGGGGGCGGGCGGGTGACGCTGCCGCACGAGGTCGCGCGGGTGCAGCTGCGGGTGCGGGTCAGCGGGGAGGAGACCGGACTCACGGACCTGCGGATCCGCCCTCTGGAGGAGGGAGAGCCGCCGCGGGACGGCGGTGCCGGAGAGCCCGACGACCACGTCGACCACGCCGAACCGTTCTCGGCCATCCTCTTCGCCACCCGTATCGGCCTGGTCGGCGACACCACCGCCAACGGTCACAGGATCCGCGAGAACGACCACTTCGCCGCCCTGCCCTCGCGCCGGGGCCTGGCGGCCCGGGGCGGTGGCGAGTACACCGTCCGGGTGTGCACCACCGGCGCTCTGGGCCCCGAGGGGCGGGGCGACACCGAGAACCACCGGTCGCGCTGCGCCTACCTGCCGGTGTGGGACGTGGGGCCCTGGAACACCAGGGACGACCACTGGAACGCCGAACGCGAGTCCTGGCCCGACCTGGCACGCGGGCGCCCGCAGGCGCAGGCGGCCTACACACTGGGGCACAACGGCGGTCTCGACGGGTTCGGGCGCAGGGTGCGCAACCCGGCGGGCATCGACCTGGCGGACGGAGCGTTCCGGCAGGGGCTGGAACTGCCCACCAACGGATGGGTGCGGGTCGACTACCTGTGGACCGGCGAGTACCGGAGGCGTGCGCGGATCACCGCGGCCGACCAGCGGCACCCCGTGGTCGTGCGAGGGGGACCGGGGCTGGAGTACGAGCCGGTGGGCCTGGCCGCGCACAGCGCCGACGTCGACGTGGCCTGCCAGGCCGCAGGCGACGTGACGGCGGGGACGTTCGGGACGAGTCCCGTCTGGTACCGGATCGGGGAGGGCGACTACGTCCCGGCCGTGTTCGCCGACGGAGGGACGGGCGCCCCGGCCTGCGCGGAACCGTGAGGCGGGGGTGTGAGGCGCGGGACGGAGCGCCGGCGGTGTGCGGGCAGCACGGGACGGACGGGGTGGGGACCCCCTTTACCACGCCAGGCCGCGGCGGACCCGTGCCGGAAGGGGGGAGTTCCCGTCTGCGGACAACCCGGTGGCGGGCGGCTCAGGTGCGGACGACCACGGTCCCGGCGACCCGGTCGTGCAGGGCGCGCCTCTCGTCGCCGAGCGCCGCCATGGACTCGGCCAGCGTGAAGATGTGGCCCACGACCGGCAGGGACTGCGGGAGGCCGAAGAAGGCGGAGCGGCCCATCGCCTGCCCCTGGCCGAGCCTGCCGCCGTCGGCGGCGCTGACCACCTTGATCCCGACCGCCATCTTGCCGAGCGTGCGCCCCCAGGTGACCAGGTACAGCCAGTCGTAGAAGAACAGCAGCAGACCCCACCCGAACACGAACAGCAGGGCCCACAGCGTGCCCTCGGCGTCGGTGGTCTGCCCGTTGCCGGTCAGGACCACCGTCACGATGGCCATGAGGACGAAGAACACGAGCGCGGCGATCACCACGAGGAGGTAGTCGATGACGCGGGCGGCAAGGCGGCGGCCGAACGTGGCCCTCTCCTGCGCCGGACCCGGCACCGGTCCCGGGAACGCGCCCTGCCCCGGCACACCGTGCCCCAGTCCTCCCTGCCCCGGCACGCCCCAACCGGCGCCGGGAGGGGGAGCGCCCTGGCCGGGCACGGGGCCGCCGGGACCCCATCCCCCGCTCGGGGGCGGGTACGCACCGGGGCGGGGTTCCTGGGGATTCCAGTAGGGCGAGGACATGTCGGCAGGGGATCCCTCGGTTCGTCGGATCGGCGGTCCGGGGAGGCCGCCGCGGGAGTGTGCTTCGAGATTACGACGCGGGGGACCCTCCGCAGGATCCCTCGTCGGGATTCTGGTCCGGGCGCGGGCACGGAGGCGGCCAACGTCCGCCCCGAACACGGAAGGGGCGCCCCGGCGAGGGGCGCCCCCAAAGCGGCGGGGGCGGTCGGACACCGCCCCCGTGATCGCCGGACCGCTGCTACATGCCGGTGTAGGGCACGGCGTCGATGATCTCGACCCCCAGGCTCTTGCCGTTGGGCAGCGTGTAGCTGACGTTCTCCCCCACGCGCTTGCCGTTGATGGCGGAGCCCAGCGGCGACTTCGGAGAGTACACGTCGATGGGAGAGCCGCTCTCCTCGCGGGAGGCGAGCAGGAAGGTGACCTCGTCGTCGTCACCGTCGAACTTGACGGTGACGGTCATGCCGGGGCCGACCACGCCCTCGGTGTGGGGCGCCTCGCCGACCCGCGCGGTGCGCAGGATCTCGGTGAGCTGGAGGATGCGGGCCTCCATCTTGCCCTGTTCCTCCTTGGCGGCGTGGTAGCCGCCGTTCTCCTTGAGGTCGCCCTCTTCCCGGGCTGACTCGATCTTCTCCGCGATCTCGATGCGCCCACTCCCCGACAGGTGGTCCAGCTCGGACTTGAGCCGGTCGTACGCCTCCTGGGTGAGCCAGGTGACGTTGTCATCGCGGGTCTGGGTCACGGGAACTCCTTGTGTACTAGTAGCAAAGGCCACCAGGCGGCCAGAGCTGAACTTACGAGAATATCACCGTGCGTCGTGACACACGGGTTCCCGCGGTTCGGCGGTGCCTCCGGAGCCGGGCTAAGGGGCTCGGTGGATCAGTCCTGCGAACCTTGTTCCCTGCACGAGGCCACTTCTACCGTGGCGGCCTGACGAACCGTCTCAACGGTTGTGGTGACCATCCGGTTCCCGGCCTCGGCCTCGGAACGCGTCTGGCCCACCTCGACGAGCTGTTCGTCCAGCGCCACGATCAGGCACTCGGCGCCGTTCCTGCTGTTCACCTCATAGCTGATGGTGGCCTCCTCGGGGGTGGACGCCGAGAACGTGACCACCTGGTGGTAAACGCCACCGCCCAGACCGCTGAAGCTCATCACGGAATAGCCCCAGCCGACCGCGCACACCACCGCGAAGAGGGTGGCGATGACGAAGAAGACGGGTCCGTTCCCGTGGCGCTTGCGCAGCGCGGGAGCTGTACTGGCCGAGGAGCCGGCCGCTGTGTCGGCCGTGGTGTCGGCGCTCTTCACGGCGTCTTCCTCCGGGGTCGGCTGCATCGGGAATCTCCGAACAAGGGGACGGTGTTGTCTAAGATATCCCCGACCTGACAGCCTCCCCACGCGCCCCGCGCGGAAGTCGTCCGAGCCTGTGTACGGGGGGAGCCGGACGGCCGCGCCCCCGCGTCCGTCCACCTAGTCAAGGAGACCCTTCGTTGTCCGAGCGCCTGCGGCTCATGGCCGTTCATGCCCACCCCGATGACGAGTCCAGCAAGGGCGCGGCCACCATGGCCCGCTACGTGGAGGAGGGCGTCGACGTGCTCGTTGTCACCATGACAGGTGGCGAGCGCGGCGACATCCTCAACCCCGCGATGGAGCGTCCCGACATCCGCGAGAACATCGCGCAGGTGCGCCGAGAGGAGATGGAACGGGCCAGGGAGATCCTCGGCGTCCAGCAGGAGTTCGCCGGGTTCGTCGACTCCGGCCTGCCCGAGGGCGACCCGCTGCCGCCCCTTCCCGAGGGCTGTTTCGCCACCCTTCCTGTGGAGGAGGGCGCCGCACCCCTCGTGGAGTCCATCCGCAGGTTCCGGCCGCACGTCATCCTCACCTACGACGAGAACGGCGGTTACCCGCACCCCGACCACATCATGACCCACAAGGTGTCGATGCACGCCTTCGACACCGCGGGCGACCCCGACGCCTACCCGGACGCGGGAGATCCCTGGCAGCCGCTCAAGCTGTACTACTTCGTCTCCTTCCCGCCCGAGCGGTTCGAGGCCCTGGCCGACGTGCTGGCCGCGCGCGGCCTGGAGAACCCCTTCGAGGAGTGGATGAAGCGCATCGGGGACCGCGACCGCCCCCGCTGGGAGATCACCACGCGCGTGCACTGCAGCGAGTACTTCGACGTCGCCGACGAGGCGCTCAAGGCGCACGCCACCCAGGTGGACCCCAACGGGTTCTGGTTCGCCGTGCCCAACGAGGTCGTCGCGGAGGCCTGGCCGAGCGAGGACTACCACCTGGTGCGCTCGCTGGTGGACACCGAGGTCCCTGAGAAGGACCTCTTCGCGGGTGTCCGAGAAGCAGTGAGAGTATGAGCGGTATGAACACCCTTCTCACGTCCGCGACGGTGCTGGCGAGCGACTTCGAGCTCGACAGGGACACCGTGACGCCCGGTGTGCTCGGCTTCCTCGTCATCTTCGTCATCGGCGTCGGGCTGTACTTCCTCATGCGCAGTCTCCTGGGCAAGCTCCGCGCCCTGCCCAAGGACGACGACTTCGGTGCGGGGACCGCGGCCTCCGACGACGGGTCGGCCGACGCGGCGCGGGTTCCCGCCGACGCCTCCGCTGACGCTTCCGCCGAGGACACCGCCACGCGGACCTGAGAGACCGTTCCCGCCCTGACCCCGCGGGACGGCAGCCCGCCCTCCTCCCGGGCGGTGGAACCCGCTCCGCTCCGGCGGGTGTGCGGCGTCCCACCGCCCCGGATGGCAGAGTTGGGGGCATGCCCAACCGCCTGAGCGACGCGACCAGCCCCTACCTGTTGCAGCACGCCGACAACCCCGTGGAGTGGTGGCCCTGGGGTGAGGAGGCCCTCGCCGAGGCGCGTCGGCGCGACGTGCCCCTCCTCGTCTCCGTCGGCTACGCCGCCTGCCACTGGTGCCACGTGATGGCCCACGAGTCCTTCGAGGACGAGGCGACCGCGGCCCTGATGAACAGCCTGTTCGTCAACGTCAAGGTGGACCGCGAGGAGCGCCCCGACGTCGACGCCGTGTACATGGAGGCGACCCAGGCCATGACCGGCCAGGGCGGCTGGCCCATGACCGTGTTCGCCACCCCCGACGGCGCCCCGTTCTACTGCGGCACCTACTTCCCGCGCGAGCACTTCCAGCGCCTGCTGCGGGGGGTGGCCGACGCCTGGCGGGACCAGCGCACCGAACTGGTCGACCAGGGCGCGCGCGTGGTGGAGGCGCTCAGCGGCCCGCGCACCCTGGCCGCCGCGCCGCCGCCCTCCGCGGACCGGCTCGACCTGGCCGTCCGCGCGCTGGTGCGCGACTACGACAGCGTCCACGGCGGTTTCGGCACCGCACCCAAGTTCCCGCCGTCGATGCTGCTCTCCTTCCTCACCGCGCAGGACGAGCGCACCCGGCCCCTGCAGAGCGCGGACGAGTCCACGCCCGCCTGGCTCATGGCCAGCGGCACCGCCCTGGCGATGGCGCAGGGCGGCATGTACGACCAGCTCGGCGGCGGTTTCGCCCGCTACTCCGTGGACCGCGAGTGGACCGTGCCGCACTTCGAGAAGATGCTGTACGACAACGCGCTGCTGCTGCGCGCCTACGCCCGGATGGGCCGCCGCCCCTCGGGTCCGGGGGTCTCCGACGCCGCCACCCACGCCCTGCTGCGCCGGATCGCCGGGGAGACCGCCGACTGGATGCTGCGCGACCTGCGCACCCCCGAGGGCGGGTTCGCCTCCGCGCTGGACGCCGACAGCGAGGGCGAGGAGGGCACCTACTACGTGTGGACGCCCGCCCAGCTGCGGGAGGTCCTGGGCGAGGAGGACGCCGCCTTCGCCGCCGAGGTGTTCGGCGTGACCGAGGAGGGCACCTTCGAACGCGGCGCCTCCGTGCTCCAGCTGCCCGTCCCGCCCGCCGACGTCTGGCGCTACCAGCGGGTCCGCGAGGCCCTGCTGGCGGCCCGCGCCGAGCGGGTCGCCCCCGCGCGCGACGACAAGGTGGTGGCCGCCTGGAACGGTCTGGCGATCGCCGGGCTGGCCGAGGCCGGGGTGCTGCTGGAGCGGCCCGACCTGGTGGAGGCCGCCCGCGCGGCCGCGGAGCTGCTGCTGCGCGTGCACCTGCGGGACGGGCGTCTGGCCCGCACCTCCCGGGACGGGCGCGCGGGCACCAGCGCCGGGGTGCTGGAGGACTACGCCGACGTCGCCGAGGGGCTGCTCGCCCTGCACGGTGTGACGGGGGACGCGCGCTACGCGCACGAGGCCGGACGCCTGCTGGACACCGTCCTGGAGCGCTTCGGCGACGGCTCCGGCGGGTTCTACGACACCGCCGACGACGCCGAGCGCCTCTTCAACCGCCCCCAGGACCCCACCGACAACGTCACGCCGTCCGGCCGGTCGGCGGCGGCGTCCGCGCTGCTCTCCTACGCCGCGCTGACCGGCTCCGAGCGCCACCGCACCGCCGCCGAGGAGGCGCTGTCCCCGGTGGCGCTGCTGGCGGAGAAGGCCGCCCGGTTCGCCGGATGGGGCCTGGCCACCGGCGAGGCCCTCCTGACCGGACCGCGCGCCGTCGCGGTGGTGGGCGACCCCGACGACCCGAGGACCGCGGAGCTGGTGCGCGCCGCGCTGGTCTGGGCGCCGCTGGGCACCGTGCTCTCGCGCGGCGACGGCCGAGACGACGGCGGGGTGCCGCTGCTGCGCGACCGCGCGCCGGTGGGCGGTCGCCCGACCGCCTACGTGTGCGAGGGCTTCGTCTGCAAGCTCCCGGTCACCTCGCCCGAGGACCTGCGGGAGCAGCTGCTGGCCTGACGGGTGCCGCCGCCGGGCGCTATCCCAGGTGCGTACCGGCGATGATCTGGTCCACCAGGTCGGGCCGGTAGCTCGGCTGGCGGATCTCCAGGTACACGGTCGTGGGCTCGCCCGGCTCGTGCACGGCGGCGCTGCTCAGCGACCCGTTGCCGTGACACTCGGGCCAGTCCCACACCGTGCCCTCCCAGGCCCCGGTGTCCAGCGGCCGCTCCTCGGGGGGGCTTCCGCACGGGTCGGCGCCGGCGATCCCGCCCAGGTCGGCGGCGCCCCGCACCACCGTCGCGTACACCCCGTAGGCCGCCGCCTCGGCGGAGGCCCAGTCCCCGGCGTCGGTCGCCACCAGCAGCCCCGGCCCCGCGCCGGCCTCGGCCGCCGCGGGGAGGGCCTCCTGCGCGGTGTGGATCTCGTGGGCCCACACCGACGGGACCTCCATGTGGATCCCCTGTGTGACGTCGTGCACGGTGGCCATGGACATACCCGGCCTGCCGAGGGACCCGGAGAGGGCGGTGCCCATCAGTGCCAGTGCCCCCGCCAGGGCCGCCGCCCGACGCCACGGCATGCGCAGCCGCTGCCACCACGGCACGGCCGCCCTGGGCAGGTCGGGCGCCATACGGATGGTTCTGACCCGGTCGGTGAAGGTTTTGGCGTCCGCCGGACGGCTTTCCCGGTCCACCGAAAGTGCCGACAGGATGAGCTCGTCAAGCGCCGGGGGCAGACCTGGCCGGATCTGGCCAGGAGCCACCTTCACCGGCGGACGCGAGGGAGGACGGCCGGTGATGAGCTCGTAGGCCACCGCGCCCAGCGAGTACACGTCCGAGCGGACGTCCAGGTCACCGCCGGGAATGCTCTGCTCGGGGGACATGTAGCCGGGGGTCCCGGCCGCCGCGGTGAACCCGGACGCCTCGTCGATCGACTTGGCGAAGCCCAGGTCCGCCACCAGCACCCGCTGCCCCACGGGCGACGACTGGAGCAGCACGTTCGACGGCTTGATGTCGCGGTGGATCGTGCCGTGGTTGTGCAGCACCGTGATCCCCTGGCCGATCTCGGTCAGCAGCCGCAGGGCCTCGTCCAGGGGCAGTGTGCCCCGGTGGACGAGGTCGGCGACGCTGCCCTGGTCGGCGTAGGTCATCACCATGTAGGGCCGACCGTCGGGGAGCACGTCCACGTCGTGCACCGCCACCAGCCACGTGGAGTCGGTCTGGCGCAGGATGCGCGCCTCCTCCAGGAAGCGGTGCTGGATGTCCATCTGGTGCGCCCAGTTCTCGGCGAGTACCTTGATGGCCACCGAGTAGTTCAACAGGTCGTCCTGCGCCAACCAGACCGTGGCGAAGGAACCCGACCCAAGGCGCCGGATGACGCGGTAGCGCCCGAAGGCCTCAGGTTGGCTCATCTCCGCCTCGGTCTGTCAGGGGTGAACACGCGGTCGTTGCCCACTAATACACCATCTGTACCTTCACATTGCCTCCCGCCGATATGATCCCCTCTCCGGGTGGCGCCGACGCCCTCGGGCCGTGGAGACTGGAGGGGGCCCGACGGGCTCCGCGCCGTGCGCGGCGGCGAGAGAGCGACGATTTTTCGCGAGCGCGGATCCGGACCGGGGCCGTAGACGTCCCAGTGACGTGTGACCCTCGAACACAAGGGGCGCACCCGCGTCCGCAGCGGACGGCCGGATGTCTGCCGTCAGTCAGGGAGAGACCAGCCATGCGCAGTAGTGATCACGCAGACCACGAGGAGAGCCCCGCGCCGCGGCGCCGGGTGGCGAGCAACGTCGACGAGGAGCTGGAGGACCTCGCGCGCAGGGCCAAGGCCGGAGACGCCATGGCCCTGGACGACCTGCTCCGGCGGATCCAGCCCGAGGTGCTGCGCCGCTGCTCCCGCTTCCTGCCCTACCGGCAGGACGCCGAGGAGGCGTGCCAGGACGCGCTGCTGCGCGTGGCGCGCAAGATCGACAGCTTCAAGGGCGACTCCCTGTTCACCACCTGGCTGTACACCGTGGTGTCCAACTCCGCGCGGCAGACCTACCGCTCGATGAAGCGGCGCTCGGCGGAGTTCCCCACCGAGGCAGAGCGCATGCCCCACCAGAGCGACCCCCGCACCACCAGCGTCATCGCCGGTTCCCGCATCGACCTGCTGGAGGCCCTCGACCAGCTGGAGAAGGACCGCCCCAACCTGGTGGCCCCCCTGGTTCTGCGCGACCTGTGCCAGATGGACTACAACGAGATCGCCTCCGAGCTCAACCTGGCCCTGGGCACCGTCAAGTCCCGCATCCACCAGGGGCGCAAGCACGTGCGCAAGTCCCTGGCCGTGACGTAGCCCCCGCGGGCGAACTACGCTGGAGGCATCCCCGTCGGCACATCCTTTCCAGCGGTGTGCTGTTCCAGATCCAGCTCTGAGAGGTTTCGCCAATGGGGCTTCGTGACCCCCTGTACTGGCTCTACGAGCGGCGCCTGGAGCGTCGGCTGACCAGTCAGGAGATCCCCCGCCACGTCGGTGTCGCCATGGACGGCAACCGCCGCTGGGCCAAGGTCAGCGGGCTCGGCGCGGCCGAACAGGGCCACCAGGCGGGCGCGAACAAGATCTTCGAACTGCTGCGCTGGTGCGACGAGGTCGGCGTACAGGTGGTCACGCTCTGGATGCTGTCCACCGACAACCTCACCCGGGACGAGTCCGAGCTGGGTCCGCTGGTGCGCATCATCGAGCAGACCATCGCCCGGCTGCGCGAGGAGGGGTGGAACACTCGGCCGGTCGGAGCCCTCGACATCCTGCCCTCCTCCACCGCCCAGGCGCTCAAGGAGGCGGAGACGGCCACATCCGGCAACCCCGGACTGGTTGTCAACGTCGCCGTCGGGTATGGAGGTAGACGTGAGATCGCTGATGCGGTTCGGTCCCTCCTCCAGGCGGAGGCGGCCAAGGGCACCGGTATCCAGGAGCTTGCCGAGCGCCTGGACATCGAGGACATCGCACGGCATCTCTACACGCGCGGTCAGCCCGACCCCGACCTGCTCATCCGCACGTCAGGGGAGCAGCGCCTGTCCGGCTTCATGCTGTGGCAGAGCGTGCACTCGGAGTTCTACTTCTGTGAGGTCTACTGGCCTGCCTTCCGCAGGGTGGACTTCCTACGTGCACTGCGCTCGTACGGCGCGCGCAACCGCCGCTACGGATCCTGACCCCCCGAAGCCCTACCCCTTAACGCGGAGTTCACCGCGCGGAGGGAGAGGTCCCTTGGAAACGGGAGCACGGACGCGTAGCGTCGGAAGTAGCGGGTGGCGTTCGTCCACCCGTTCGGGAGGCCCCGTCTCATTGATCTCCTCCGCCATCGCGGAACGTCAACGAGGAGGGCCGGACCCGGCCCTCGCGGGCCAGGTCCCGGTCCTCCATGATCCCGTGACAGTAGGGCGCCCCAGCGGTGCCCAAGGGGAGAACGAGTGGCTAGTTCCTCGACCGATCGCCGCGACACCCAGTCCCCCGACCCCCGTACGGAGGTAGGCCAGGACGGACGCGTCTACGTGCTCGACACCAGTGTCCTGCTCGCCGACCCGGCCGCCATGAGCCGGTTCGCCGAACACGAGGTCGTCATCCCCGTGGTGGTGATCACCGAGCTGGAGAGCAAGCGTCACCACCCGGAGCTCGGGTACTTCGCTCGTCACGCGCTGCGCCGCCTGGACGACCTGCGGGTCGCCCACGGCCGTCTGGACGTCCCGGTACCGGTGAACGACCTCGGCGGCACGCTGCGGGTGGAGCTCAACCACAGCGATCCGCAGATCCTGCCGGCGGGCTTCCGGCTCGGCGACAACGACACCCGGATCCTCACGGTGGCCCGCAACCTCCAGGAGGAGGGCGGGGACGTCGTGCTGGTGAGCAAGGACCTCCCGATGCGGATCAAGGCGTCCTCCATCGGGTTGGTCGCCGACGAGTACCGGGCCGAACTGGCCATCGAGCACGGCTGGACGGGCATGGCCGAGCTGGACGTGCCCGCGCACCAGATCGGCGAGCTGTTCACCAGCGGTGAGAGCGACATCGAGGAGGCCCGCGAGCTCCCCTGCCACACCGGGCTGGTGCTGGTCTCCGAGCGCGGCAAGGCGCTCGGCCGGGTCCAGCCCGACAAGTCGGTGAAGCTGGTGCGCGGCGACCGCGACGTGTTCGGCCTGCACGGCCGCAGCGCCGAGCAGCGCGTGGCCCTGGACCTGCTCACCGACCCCGATGTGGGCATCGTCTCCCTGGGCGGGCGCGCGGGCACCGGCAAGTCGGCGCTGGCGCTGTGCGCCGGTCTGGAGGCCGTCCTGGAGCGCCGCCAGCACCGCAAGGTGATGGTGTTCCGGCCGCTGTACGCGGTCGGCGGCCAGGAGCTGGGCTACCTTCCCGGGAGCGAGAACGACAAGATGACCCCGTGGGGCCAGGCGGTGCACGACACCCTGTCCGCGGTGACCACCGAGGAGGTCATCGAGGAGATCGTGGACCGGGGAATGCTGGAGGTCCTCCCGCTCACCCACATCCGCGGCCGCTCGCTGCACGACGCGTTCGTGATCGTGGACGAGGCGCAGTCCCTGGAGCGCAACGTCCTGCTCACCGTGCTCTCCCGCCTCGGCCAGAACTCGCGGGTGGTGCTCACCCACGACATCGCCCAGCGCGACAACCTGCGCGTGGGCCGCCACGACGGTGTGGTCGCGGTGATCGAGAAGCTCAAGGGCCACCCCCTGTTCGCGCACGTCACCCTGACCCGGTCCGAGCGGTCGCCGATCGCCGCCCTGGTCACGGAGATGCTGGAGAACTGACGCGGTACCGCGGCGGGCCCGTCCGGCCGGACGGGCTCGCCGCCCCGTGGTGGCGGGCCGGGCATGCCGAAGCCGGAGGGCCGGGGAGGCCCCCCGATCTCCAGTCAACCGGAAACCGGGGCGACGCGGCAGGGGCCGCCCCGGTTCTGTGGACAACCTCCCCGGTCAGTGCGCGGCGCCGCTCATCAGCCAGCGGGTCACCCTGATCTCCAGCAGGGCCCGGGGCTCATCGCGCGTGTCGATCGGTGTGCGGATGTCGTAGTCGTACTTGTCCCGGAAAGCGGCCACCACATCACCGGGGAAACCGTCGGTGTGGACCCGTGTCCGCCCCTCGGCCACCACCGGGACGTCGCCGTCCTCCAGGGCCAGCGACACCCGCGGATCGGCGGCGGCGTTGCGCGCCTTGACCGACCGCGCGTCCACGCTGATCCACCAGCGGTCGCGCAGGTGGGCGAACCACACCGGTGTGACGTGCGGGGAGCCGTCGCGGCGCAGCGTGCACAGCCACGCGTTCCGGTCAGTGCCCAGCCTCCCGGCGAGCGCCTCGGGTGCGGGGACGGTGGTCTCGGTCATGCTTCCTCCGTGGAACGTCGGGGACACGAGTCTGCGGCCCCAACCAGGATTGAGGTCAAGGGGCAAGGGCCTCCCGGATCAGCGCATGCCCGCCACCAGGCGCCCCAGGCGCCGCAGCCGTTCCAGGCTCGCCTCGTAGCGGGCGCCGACCACCAGCAGCAGCACACCCGCGACGGCGAACGGCACCCAGTTCGGCACCAGCTGGGTCAGGTCCCACAGGGGCGGCCCGAACGCCCGCAGCGAGGTCGCCACCAGCACCAGCCCGCCCGTCACCAGGACCGCCTGGAGCCGTCGGCGCAGGCCCCACACGGTCACCGCCAGACCCAGCACGAGCACGGCGGGCACCCGCCACACCATGCCGTCCTCCGCCAGCACCAGCACGACGGTGGGCAGGAACAGCAGCGCCAGGCCGCCGCCGTGGGCGGCCCAGCTCGACGGCGGTTCGGCCGCCCTGCGGCTCCACTCCCAGCCCACGGCCAGTGCCGCCAGGGCGGGCGGCATCGTGTACGCCTCGGGCACGGCCACGTCCCACGCGGAGAGTACCGTCCACAGCGCGGCCAGCATTAGCAGCGCGCCCACCAGGGCGAACCAGCGCCGGTCCGGCCGCGCGGCGGTCGCCAGCGCGACGACCCCGACCACGGCCAGCGCCAGCGCGACCAGCTCCAGCCGCGCCCCCGCCGCCACGGTGACGCCCAGCGAGACCGCCGCCCACACCCATGCGGGGACCTCCGTCGCCGGTACGAGCGGTCCGCGCAGCCGCGGCGCGGCCACGGCCACCGCGGCGACCATCGCGATCGGGGCCAGCGCCGCGTACTCCACCGGAGCACCCAGCAGCAGGGGCAGCGCGAACGCGAACCCGCCCGTCGCCGCCGTCGCCACCGCCGTGGCGCCGACCGCAGCGGCGGAGGTCCGGGCCAGGGCCGCGGCCACCGCGGCCACCACCGCGACCCCCATCAGGGCGCCCGTGGTCGCGTGCTCCTGGACCAGCGCCCAGCCCGCACCGAGCAGCAGGGTGAGGAGGCCGGTCAGCCCCGCCAGCCAGCCGAGCTGATCGTCCCGGGTCAGCGCCGACCACAGTGCCAGGGCCGAACCCACCGCGAACACCCACAGCAGGGCGACGAGGAACGGCGCGTCCAGGACCAGGGGCAGCGCGACGAGCGCGGGCGGAGCGGCGAGCACCGCCGCGGCCGCCGTCCGCCCGCGGTCGAGCAGGGCGACCAGGGCCACCGCCACCGCACCGGCCAGCAGCATCCCGGCCGCCGTCGCGACAGCCTCCGCCGGGACCGTCACGCGGTGGAGCCCCAGGACGGAGTAGGCGGGGTCGCCCAGCGCCCGCACGGGCGCCGCCCACGGCCCGTACGCACCGGACAGCAGCGGCAGGCCGGGGCCGTGCCCCCGCCCGACCAGCAGCGGGGCGGACGAGAGCAGGAGCAGCCCGACCACGGTGAACACCGGCCGGGGGCCGCCTCCGGTACCGCTCGCCGCCGGGAGGGGGATCCGTCCGAACACCACGGCGTTCGCCCCGGCCACCAGTGCGCAGGCGGCCAGCAGCCACCACGCCGGAGGCGGCACGGTGTCCGACATCACGAGGCCGAGTCCGAAGAACGCGCCGGTCAGCAGGGCAAGCGCCCACAGGAGCAGGCCGGTCGCGTAGAGCGCCGCGGGACGGCCGGACCGGCGGTACAGCAGCAGCGCGGCCAGGACCGCCGCCTCCACGAGCACGAGGGCGGCCAGGGAGGTGTACTGGTCCGGGAGCGACCACAGGCCGCCGGTGGCCAGGGTCAGGGCTCCGGTGAGCGCGGGCACCCAGGCGCCGGTCCGACGCGGCGACAGGGCCGGGCCCAGGAGCAGCGCGGCGCCGACCAGGAGCGCGCACGCCACGGCCACCGCGTGCGGCGGGTCCAGCAGGTGCACGGCCGTCAGCAGGGTCGGAGGAGCGGTCAGGGCGACGGCGGGCAGCAGCGCCCGGCGGCGCAGCAGGAGCACCGCGCCCAGGGACAGCACGGCGCAGACCAGCACGGCGACCAGGTGGAACACGGTGTCGGGCAGGGCCGTCGTCGGCAGCCCCAGCACGCCGGACACCGGTGCGGTCGGAGGGACGCCGTTCCACAGGTGCGGGGGCACCCTGGGCAGCGCGGGCAGGTGTGCGGGTCCGGCGGCCAGCGGTGCCATCCCCAGGACCAGCAGGGCGATGACCGCGGGAACCCTGGAGACGCCGTAGCCGGGGGCTCCGGTACCGCTCGGGACACCCGGGCCGGCGGCAGCGCCCGCGGCGCCCGCGGAACCGGGGCCCTCCGGGACGCGGGGCAGCGGTTCGCGGGCCAGCAGCAGACCGGTCGCGCCCGACAGCAGCAGGGCGACGGCCACGAACCACCAGGCTCCGACGCGGTCGACGCCCGCGGTGGAGGCGGCCAGGACGAACGCCGTGTACAGCAGCGCCAGGACCATGGTCAGCACCCACAGCACGGTCGCGCTGACGCGGAGGGTGCGCACGGGGACGCCCGTACGGGGCGGTCCGAACCACCGGGCCAGGAACAGGTCGACGAGCCCGGTCGCGGAGAGGGCGGGCAGCAGCCAGGACCAGAGGCCGGGGGAGCCGGACGCCACCACCAGCAGGACGGGAACCGGTTGCAGGAGCAGGACGGCCAGGACGCGCGGCGTCCTCAGCGGCACGAGCAGCGGATAGGACGCCAGCAGCGCGCCGATGACGACCAGCGCGGCCGCGGTGTAGCCGGGCCCGCTCCCGAGCCGCTCCGACATCAGCAGCCACAGCGCGAGGGCGTCGACGCACAGCAGCACGGCGGCCAGGCAGCCGAAGGTCTCCGCGGTCGCCCTGAGGCCGCGCCGGTGCAGCGGCACGGCCAGGACGGCGAAGGCCGCCGTGGTGAGCCCGAGGACCCCGGCGCGTGCGCCGGTGCCCATGTCGCTCCACGTCCAGATGGCGAAGACCAGGGCCGCGATGCCGACGAGCACGCCGCCCAGCCCGAGGATGATGTTCTGCGCCGAGCGGCGGGTGACCTCCCCGGGCGGCCCGGACGCGACCCGTGAGGGCTGGAACCGCCCTCCCGGTGCCTGCCCGGCCGGTACCGGTACCTGCGTGCCGGGCGCCCACCCGGGCGGGGACTGTCCGTACGCGTCCTGGCCGACCGGAGTCCGTCCGGCGGGAAGCCGCCCGGCCGGAGCCCCCGCGGCCGGGCCGTGCGCCGACGCGTACGGGGCCTGCCCGTCCGCGAACCCGGGCCCGGCTCCGGAACCGGCCGGGGGCGCACCCCGGTCCGACTCCTCACGCAGTAGTGCCACGACGGCGGCCCGCTCCTCGCTCAGGCTCCGCTTGCGGCTGTCGAGCAGCGCGATCTCCGTGTCGATGTGCCACAGCCGCTGGGCGGTGGAGCCGACGAGCAGGAGCCCGCACCGCTGGCAGGCCCGGGGCAGCGCGGGAAGCGTGGCGTGACAGTCCGGGCACCTGAGCCGGGGGCCCGCGGGGGACGGCGGGGATCCGTGGACGTTCATGGCGCCATCCTGACCCCCGGAGCCGTCCGCGCACATCCGTACGGGTACTCAGGCACAGCGTTCCCGGTGACCTCCGTCTCCTTCCGCAAGGCGTGGAGATCCCCGCCACAGCGCCGAGGGCTTGACCACTCCTTGACTCTGCGTGGCGATGTGCAGGTCAAAGCACTGCATTCCGGATGCATTCCGTGATGTGATCCAAGACA
This sequence comes from Nocardiopsis alborubida, assembly GCF_012396365.1. Taxonomy (GTDB): domain Bacteria; phylum Actinomycetota; class Actinomycetes; order Streptosporangiales; family Streptosporangiaceae; genus Nocardiopsis; species Nocardiopsis alborubida. The sequence goes on from NZ_JAAXPG010000019.1 coordinate 54,790, forward strand.
TAGCAAAACTGGCGTTACTTCATCGTGACGATGATGCAGGCTGAACCCGCTGCACGAACATCCCCTCCCACGTGGGAACCCGCGCCGCGGTCGGTCGAACGGCTAGCCCCTTCCCTCGCGCGCACCACCCCGGGCCACGTGGTCAGCGGCGGCGAACTCTCACACACGCGGACCCCGTCAGGCGCGTGTGCGTCTACGCGAAAGGGCGATTTTGCTACTCAACCTCATCTCACTGCGACATGCGGGCGCCGTCGGCGCCGCGACCCTCGTCGCGGGCGGCACGTTCTCGGTCGCCGCGTTCGCCCAGAGCGACGCGATCGACCCCGGCCAGCTCAGCTCCGCAGCGGTGGTCCCCGACCAGCAGACGGCGGCGGGAGGCGGCGACGGCGAACCCGAGGACTTCTTCGCCGCGCCGCCCGAACAGAGCGACCAGGAGCGGGAGACCCAGCGCGAGGAGAGCCTGGAGCAGGCCAGGGTGGCCGTCGACGAGGCCGTTCGCGCCGACAGCGGGACGGCCAGCGACATCCCCGAACCCGAACCCGAGCCCGAGGAGGAGCCCGAGGCCGACACCTCCGGCGGTTCCGACTCCTCCGGCGGCGGCTCCGCCGGGTCGGCCCCCTCCGGCGACCCCAAGGAGATCGCCCTCCAGATGGTCCTGGACGAGGGCTGGGCCGCCAGCGAGTTCCACGACTGCCTCGAACCCCTGTGGGAGAAGGAGAGTAACTGGGACCCCAGCGCGCAGAACCCCAGTTCGGGCGCCTACGGCATCCCCCAGTCGCTGCCCGGCGACAAGATGGCCTCCCACGGCTCCGACTGGCAGACCAACCCCGCCACCCAGATCGCCTGGGGCATCGACTACATCAAGGACCGCTACGGGAACCCCTGCGGCGCCTGGTCCCACTCCCAGTCCAACAACTGGTATTAATAGGGCTTTCCCTGCCAATAACCCCCTCTTGGGAAAGGCAATCGTGCTAATCAACCGAATGTCGCTGCGTAGTACGGCGGCGGTCGGTGCGGCGACTCTCGTCGCGGGTGCGACCTTCGCCGTCACCGCGTTCGCGGACGACGACATCGATCCGGACACGGTGGCCAGCGCCGCCATTCCGGAGGCCGAGGAACCCGCCGCCGACACCGAAGCCGGGGAGGAGGCGTTCTTCTCCGAGCAGTTGTCCCAGGAAGAACTCCAGACCCTGCGCATCCAGGCTCAGGAGCAGCGTGACGCGGCCCTCACCGAAGGGGTCCTGACGGCCCAGGTCGAGGGAAGCGACATCGAGGAGGAGGAAGAAGAAGAGGAAGAGGAGGAGGAGACTCCCGTCTTCACCGGCGACCCCAAGGGCATCGCCCTGGAGATGGTCCTCGCCGAGGGCTGGGCCGCCAGCGAGTTCCACGACTGCCTCGAACCCCTGTGGGAGAAGGAGAGCAACTGGAACCCCAGCGCGCAGAACCCCAGTTCGGGCGCCTACGGCATCCCCCAGTCGCTGCCCGGCGACAAGATGGCCACCCACGGCTCCGACTGGCAGACCAACCCCGCCACCCAGATCGCCTGGGGCATCGACTACATCAAGGGCCGCTACGGCACTCCCTGTGAGGCCTGGGCCCACTCCCAGTCCATCGGCTGGTACTGATCCGCCCGGGGCGTCCGCGCCCCCGCCGGCGGAGGCCTCTTCCGGAATGTACGGAAGACGCGGGGGCCGTTCCCCTCCGGAACGGCCCCCGTCCTGTTCGGTGCCCCGCCCGTTCGCCCGCCCGTTCGCCCGCCCGTTCGCCGAGGCCGCCGGGCGGCGCGTTCACAGCTTCGGGTCGAACGACTCCATGACGTCCTCGGGCAGGTCGTCGTAGTAGTCGGCGTCCTCACGCGGAACGTTCACGCTGACCAGGTAGAACACCCGGTCGCCCTCGTGCCCGGTGCTGACCGCGTAGGCCCAGAAGCGCCGTTCCTGGCTCGTCCAGGTCTCGTTGGTGAAGTCGGACTCCACCATGGCGACGTCCCAGCCCTCCTCGAAGTCGCCGTCGTCGAACTCCTCCAACTCCAGCTGTGTGTAGTCGGCGGTGACGTCGCCCTCGACCTGCGTTCCGCCGTTGGTCTCCTCCAGGTACTCGGCGCTCGTCCCGGTGAACTCCTGCTCGGTCCAGCCGGTCACCCACACCTGGTGGTCACCGCCCGGCGCGACGAACACCGCCAGCGTGTTCTCGATCTCGCTGTCGTCCACCTGCCACCCGGCCGGGTAGTCCACGTGGAACCACTGGGACTGGAAGGTCTCCAGTTCGTCGTAGGACGGCGGCTCCCCGTCCTCGTCCTCGCCGCTCGTCTGGCCGCCGTCGCCCCGGCCCTCCCCGCCGCTGCCGGCGCCGCCCTCGTCCCCGCCGACCGGGGCGGAGGGCTCCGCGGGGGGCCTCGCGATCTCGGACTCCGTCAGCTCCCCGGAGGCGCCGCCCTCGGCCTCGGCGCCCGCGAGCAGGGTCGCGCCGGCCACGGCCACGCCGCTGATCAGACCCAGGGCCACCACCACGGCGCCGACGCCGATGAGGAGCCTGGTGTTACCCGAACCCGAAGCCGGGCGCGCGCCGCCGTGACCGCCCGAGTGGAGCGGGACACCGGGAGTCCCGGGCCCTCCCGGGCCACGGCCCATGCCGCCGTGCCCGCTTCCCGCCGAGTGAGTCGACTGGTGCGGGTAGGCCGGGTGGTGCCCGTGCGGGAAGGGCGTCGCGGGCGTCACCGGGTTCGCGGGTCCGCCCCGCGGTACGCGCGGTCCCGTCATCGGGCCCTGCGGCAGAGGGGCCCGCGTGTGGGGGTAGCCGCCCTGCGGCCCCGCGCCGGGACGGCCGCCGCTCGGCGCGTGGTGGGGGTTCTGCGGGCCGCTGCCGAAGGCCGGGGCACCGCCCCCGAAGGCGCCCGCCCCCGAGGCTCCCACGGCACCCGCCGCACCGAAGCCGCCGCTGCCGTCGCCGCCCGGGTTCGGCCCACCGCGCCCGCGCAGCAGCGCCAGCGCCTCGTCCACGCTCAGCCTGCGGTCCGGGTCGCGCTCCAGCAGGCCGGAGATGACCGGCTCCAGCCACCCGGCGCGCGTCATCGGCGGCAGCGGAGCGGACATCACCGCCGCGATCGCCGCGGTGAGGCTGTCGCGGCGGAACGGGGAGGTGCCCTCCACCGCCGCGAACAGGGTCACGCCGATGCTCCACAGGTCGCCCCGGTGCTCGGCCGGGCCGCCCGACAGCCGCTCGGGCGGCATGTACTCGGGGGAGCCGATCAGCGCGCCGGTGCGGGTGATGCTCGGCCCGCCCTCCATCGTCGCGATGCCGAAGTCGGTGAGGATCACCCGGCCGTCCAGGGACGTCATGATGTTGCCCGGCTTGATGTCGCGGTGCAGGACCCCGGCCGCGTTCGCCGCCCGCACGGCGCGCAGCAGCGACTCGGCGATCTCCGCGACCTCGTCCGGCGGCAGGGCGCCCCGCTCGTTGAGCCGGTCCTGGAGGGACCCGCCCTCGACCAGCTCCATGACCACCCACGGGTTGCCGTCGTACTCGAAGACGTCGTGGATGGTGATCACCGTGGGGTGGCTGATCCGCGCGGCGGAGCGGGCCTCGCGCCGGACCCGGCCGTGCGCGTCCGCGCGCTCGGAGTCGGTGAAGTGGTCGGGAAGCAGCACCTGCTTGATCGCGACGTCACGGTCCAGCGCCGGGTCGAAGGCCTCCCAGACCACCCCCATGCCGCCGCGGCCGAGTTCACGGCGCAGGACGTAGCGGTCCGCGACGATGCGTTCACTGTCGCTGTTGCTCGACATGTACTGCCCTCTCGAAGGCGGGCTTCCAAGGTGCTCTGTTCAAGAATGTCGGACGCCTCCCGCGCGCGGAAGGTTCCTGGTCGAAGCCCTCCGCGGCCGAGCGAGACACAACCGAGGCCCGCGCGCACCGTGCAGTGGCCCGGTACACGGCCGCCCCGCCCGGTGAACGGCCGCCCTGACCGGCACACGGAAGGGGCACCCCGTGCACGGGGTGCCCCGTGGCGCGACGGGTCCGTACTACCGGGAGTTGGTCATCCGCAGCACGTCGAGGGCCTCGTCCAGCTGCGCCTCGGTGAGCTTGCCGTCCTGGACGTAGCCGCGCTCGATGACCACCTCGCGGATGGTCTTCTTCTCCTTCAGCGACTGCTTGGCGACCTTGGAGGCCTCCTCGTAGCCGATGTAGCGGTTGAGCGGGGTCACGATCGACGGCGAGGACTCGGCGTAGACGCGGCACTGCTCGGCGTCGGCCTCGATCCCGGACACGCAGCGGTCCGCGAACACGCGCGAGACGTTGGAGAGCAGGCGGATCGACTCCAGCACGTTGCGGGCGATCATCGGCAGCTGCACGTTCAGCTCGAAGTTGCCGCTGGCGCCGCCGAAGGCCACCGCGGCGTCGTTGCCGACGACCTGCGAGGTCACCTGGAGCATGGCCTCGCACAGGACCGGGTTGACCTTGCCCGGCATGATCGAGGAGCCCGGCTGGAGGTCGGGCAGGAGGATCTCGCCCAGGCCGGTGGTCGGGCCCGAGCCCATCCAGCGGATGTCGTTGGCGATCTTGGCGAAGCCGACCGCGATGGTCCGCAGCTGGCCGGACAGTTCGACCAGGCCGTCGCGGGCGCCCTGCGCCTCGAAGTGGTCGCGGGCCTCGGTCAGCGGCAGACCGGTGTGCTCGGCGATCTCGGCGATGACCCGGGCGGAGAAGCCCTCGGGGGTGTTGATGCCGGTGCCCACGGCGGTGCCGCCCAGCGGCAGCTCGGCCACGCGCGGCAGGACGGCCTCCAGGCGCTCCACGCCGTAGCGCACCTGGGCGGCGTACCCGGCGAACTCCTGGCCCAGGGTGACGGGGGTGGCGTCCATGAGGTGGGTGCGGCCGCTCTTGACCACGGAGGCGAACTCGGTCGCCTTGGCGCTGAGCGCCTCCTCCAGGTGCCGAAGCGCCGGGACCAGGTCGTTCTGGACGGCGGAGGTGGCGGCGATGTGGATGGAGGAGGGGAACACGTCGTTGGAGGACTGCGACGCGTTGACGTGGTCGTTGGCGTGCACGGGAGCCCCGAGGCGCTCGGTGGCCAGCGTCGCGACGACCTCGTTGGTGTTCATGTTGCTGGAGGTGCCCGAGCCGGTCTGGAAGACGTCGATCGGGAACTCGTCGTTCCACCTGCCCTCGGCGACCTCCAGGGCGGCCTCCCGGATCGCCTTGCCCAGGTCGTCGCTGATGACGCCGAGCTCGGCGTTGACCTTGGCCGCGGCGGCCTTGATCTGGCCGAGGGCGGCGATGTGCGCGCCCTCCAGCCCCTGGCCGGAGATCGGGAAGTTCTCGACGGCACGCTGCGTCTGGGCCCTCCACTTGGCCTCGGCCGGAACCCTGACCTCACCCATCGAGTCGTGCTCGATACGGAACTCGCTCATTGCAACCCAACTCTCCCTGGGAAAACCTGTGAGCCCCAGACTGCCAGACGCACCGGAGCACACCGCCACCTCACCCGGGGTTGGCGGTGTTGCGCGCGTCATGTTGACACCGCGGCCGTCCGCTGTGCCCGGTCGGCGGTCCTCGCAGGTCGGTGCGGGTCCGGTGCGGCCCACGGCGGTTCCGGGGGCGCGGTGCGGGACGGACGAGGCGTGCCGGTCGGTCCGCGGCGGCACCGTGCGGGCCGCGGTCAGGCCCCGATGCCGCGTCGGCGCTCGCGGCGGCGCCACCCCAGGAGGCGGCGCCTCCTGGGGGCGCGCACGCGCACCACGCCGAACAGGGAGAACCCGTCGATCTCCAGCACCGGGGGGTGGGACAGCTCGGATCGGCGCGCGGTGGTGGTGCGCCTGCCCAGGAACGACCAGCCGGTCAGCCGCACCTCGACGCCCTCGGGGACGTCGATATCCACGCGGCCCAGGACGGCGGTCACGGTCATCCGGTGGTGGTTGTGCATCAGGAGCGCCTCGCGCATGTCCACCTCGACCCTGCCGACCAGCGCCACGGCCAGTTCGTTCGGATAGGCCACCCAGCGGCCCCTGCGCTCGGCGCTGCCGAACAGGCCCAGGACGGGCTGGCGGTCCAGGCGGATGGGCTGCTGCTCGGCGGGGAGGAGGTCGGCGGTGATCCCGGGCAGCTCGCCGAGGGTCCGGGCCTCGTGCGCGAGGGAGGAACGCTCCTCGAACTCCTCCAGGTCCAGGCGGCCGTCGGCGGCGGCATCGCGCAGGACCCGCAGGACCCGTTCGCGGTCGGTGTTGGAGGCGCGGAGCCGATCGGGGGACACTTCCTCACTCACACCGCCCACATTAGGCGAAACCCCGGGACGGTCGCCCGTCCGCGGAGTACCGCGCGTCGGTGGTGTCCGGGGAGCGCCCCGCGTCGGCCCCGCCCGGGGAGTGCCACGGGACGGCCCCGCCCGGGAGCACCGCGTGTCGGCCTGCCCCGGAAGCGCCCCGCGTCGGCCTGTCAGGGGAGCGTGGCGGCCCGGAGCCGGGCGGGGCCGGGAAGCCGTACGGCCCCCGGCCCCGCCCGCCGCTACAGGTCCATCAGCGCCCGTCTGGCGACCGCGTCGGAGGCGGCGGCCAGCGGCCGGACCGCCACCCTGACCAGTGCGCGGGCGTTGTCGTCGCCCGCCACGCGGTTGGAGCCGAGTTCGCCGCACCGCGCGCAGCGGTGGACGATCATCCACTCCCCGTCCGGTCGCGCCGCCATGCTCAGCGCGTCCATCGCGCCCCGGCAGCCGGACGCGCGGTCGCCGGGGATCCGCAGGTCCACGTGCAGGCTGGTCAGGCAGTGCGGGCAGTGGTTGCGGTGGGCCGTCCCCGGCGCGTGGGCCGGGATCTCCAGGCGGCACCGCACGCAGCGGAACGAGCCCGCGCCGCCCGCCTCGCCGTGGGCGTGCAGCACGGTCTTGGGGCGCTGGGGACGCCTGGTGACGCGGGTGTTGCGTCGGCCCACGCTCACACCTCCCCGAACAGGTCGAGCGGGAAGGGCGGTTCGGCCAACGGCCGGACCGCGATCCGCATGAGGACGAGGTGGTTGTCGTCCGGCGAGACGGCGCTCTCGGACATCTCGTCGCACACGCCGCAGCGGTGGATGAGCGTCCAGGCGCCGCCGCGCGGGACCGCGACGGAGATCGGTGCCATGCGCCCGCCGCAGTCGGAGGCGCCGCCCCCGACCCGGTCCAGGACGTGGCGGGAACTCAGACAGCTCGGGCAGTGGTCGCGGGGCTCTCCCTCGGGATCGAGGAGGGACACGGACAGACCGCAGCGCACGCAGGCGAAGGCGCCGGTGCGCGGAACGGATGCGGAGCGGTGGCCGGAGCCGGTGCGTCGGCCGGAACGGCCGGAGGAATCGGTGGTGGACACCCGGAGGTACTCCTTGCTGGAAACGGTGACAGACAGCAGGGAGCAGGCCGAGCGCTTCTCGACGGAAGGGGCGTGGCCGCCTCAGTTACCCGGGGGCCGGGTACGGCGGTGGCACGCGTGACTGTCAGGCGCGCTCGGCGCGTTCCGGGGCATACTCACCCTTCTCCGTCCGGAGTCGTCCTCCGGATCCTCGTTCCTACGGGGCCGAAGGACGATCGTAGGCGGACGCCCCGACCGGGGCAACGGGTTTTTCGCTGGTCGGACCGCCCGGCGCGGCGGGGGTGTTTCCACAGCCGCGGGAACCCGCTGGAAATCCGGCGCCCCGGCTGTCCGAGGAAACGCGCTTTCCCTCTCGTGGCTTTGTGTTGGATTCGGCTCACGCGACCGCAAGGCGGTCGCTGCGGTGTGCGCCGTGACCAGGAAGAGCGTGAAGCGGGCGTTTCGGTACCGCTTCCATCCGACCGGTGCGCAGGCGGCTGAGGCCAGGGGCAGCGCGAACCGGGACAAGGCGCGCCGAGAGGCGGCGCGGGTGCACGCCCGCATCACCGGCCGGCGTCGGGACTTCCTGCACAAACCCTCTACCCGACTCGTCCGCGAGAACCAAGCGGTCGTGATCGAGGATTCGACGGTGCGCAACCTGGTCAAGAACCGCAGATGGTCAACCCGCTTTACCACTCGGTCGAACTGACCCGCGGGGCGGTCTTCGGCGCCCTCGGGGGCGGACCGGCACTGCTCCACCTCGGAGTGCCGCTGGTGTGCGTGGTCCTCATGTGGTTCCTGGCGTGCGCCCGGATGAGAAGCCGCGTGGTCGGCTGCCCCCCCCACACACACGGACGGCGTGGGGGCCACCGTCCCCCACGCCGTCCGCGCACCCGTGAGCCGTGCGGCTACTCGCCGCCGCTGGGCGACCAGCGCAGCTCGACGCTGCTGCGCTGACCCTCCTCGGTGACGCTCAGCGCCACGCCCACGGCACCCCACTGGCCGGGGGCCTCCACCTCGCTGTCGGTCAGCACCTGGCGCAGGTCCATGTACCCGGCCATCACCGCCGAGTCCATCTCCTGCATGGTCTGCTGGAAGACCGGGTCGTCGCCCAGGCGCCCGGTGGCGCTGCTGCCCTGGGACACCACCACGGCGTCGCCGTCGGTGCTCACCCCCGGCGGGGTGCTGTACGAGTCGACGACCATGCCCTCGACGAAGTCGCTCAGGACCTGCTCGTCGCCGCCCACCGCGCGGTACTGGAAGGACGCCTCCCCACCGCCGCCGTAGGAGGACCCGAAGAAGCCCTCCAGGTTCATGTCGGTGACACCGAACGCGGTCGAGGAGCCCAGCAGCTGGGTGAAGCCCTCCGGCAGCGGGGCGCCCATCGAGTTGAACTGGCGCTCCATCTCCTGCATCTGGCCGCTGCTCGTCATGAACGGGATCGAGTCGCTCTCGTAGGCGTCGGCCAGCGCCGTGTCCAGGCCGCTGGCGCCCACGGCCATGACCGTGCTCTCGGGCAGCGACTCCATCGCCGCCACGCTCGCGCCCGGGGTCTCGGCCAGCCACGCCAGGTCGGTGCCGTCCACCGTGAGGTCGAAGACGTCCGTCCGCGCCTCCAGGTACTCGCCGTCCACCCGCAGGGACGCGGTCATCCGGCCGCTCAGCTCACCGGTCTCGGCGGCCAGGTCGGCCTCGAACTCCTGGGCGAACTCCTCGACCTCCATCATGCGCGCGAGGTCCGTCCATCCCACGGCCAGGCTGCCGCCGGGCACGTCGGCCATGTCGCCGGAGAAGGTGTCGGCGTCCGCCAGGGGGCCGTGCTCGTCCACCTGGGCGTGCAGGTCGGCCAGCGCCGCGTCGGAGGTGGTGAGGAGCGCGAAGTCGTCGACCACCTCGAAGTAGAGGTCGTCGTAGTCGCCGCTGAGCTGGTCCAGCTCCTCCTGGGCGAGCCGCTCGTCCTCCACAGCGAGGGCGAACGCACCGGCCACGCCGGCGCCCTCGCCCAGCTCGGCCTCTCCGCTGGCGGGCCACATCGCGAAGCCCACGCGCTGGCCGATCCACTCCTCGACCTCGGACTGCTGCGCCTCGGGGAAGGCGGCCACGAAACCCTCGGCGAACAGTCCCGTCATGTCGCCGTCGGGCTCGTCCATCTCCGCGGTGACCTCGTCCGGGAGCTGGTCCACGAACCGCAACAGCTCCATGGCCTGGGAACCGTCGATGGACAGGTCGATCCTGCCGAACGCGAGCGCGCTGCCCGGGAGCACGTCCTCCGGCTGGGGGCCGCCGAAGCTGACCAGCGAGACGGTGGCCCACACCGTGCCGCCCATGAGGAGGAGCGCGGCGCCCGCCGCGGTCGGGATCAGCCAGCGCCTGCTGCGGCCGCCGCCGGAGGGCGGCACGTGCCCGCCGGAGTACTGGCCCCCCGGGAAGGGGCCCGCGGGGGGCGGGCCGCCGGGTGCGCCGCCGCCGAAGCCCGCGGGGTACTGGCCGGGAGCCTGCGGCGGAGGATAGCCCTGCCCCGGCTGCTGGGGCTGCCACTGGGGCTGCTGTGGGGGATCGGGGTAGGACATCAAACCTCCGGCGGGGAATTCCTTGGCGCGTGCACCGCGCAACCAACGCCGGGTCTGATGCCGCATCGACCCGGTGTGGTTCGCGTTCCGCGCCCTTTTCGGTCGGCCGGTGGGGAAGGGCCCGGTGTCCCGTACCGGCCGGGACGGGACACCGGGGTGGAGCTTTCCGCGGAGGTCCTCGGGTCAGCGGCCTAGACCGACTGGGGCTCCTCGCCGCGGTAGGGGGCCGAGGTCAGGTCGACGCCGCTGTAGGAGGCCAGCTTGCCCAGGCGGTGCTCGCTGAGCACCTGGCGGACGGTGCCGCTGCGGCCGCGCATGACCAGGGAGTCGGTGATGACCCGCGCGGACTCGTAGCGGACGCCGCCGACCAGCTCCCCGTCGGTGATGCCGGTCGCGGCGAAGAACACGTCGTCGGACGAGACGAGGTCGTCGGTGCGGAGCACGCGGTCCAGGTCGTGCCCGGCGTCGAGCGCCTTGCGGCGCTCCTCCTCGTCCTTGGGCCACAGGCGGCCCTGGATGACGCCGTCCAGGCACTTCATCGCGCACGCGGTGATGATGCCCTCCGGGGTGCCGCCGATGCCCAGCAGCAGGTCCACGCCGGTCCCCGCGCGGGCCGCCATGATCGCCCCGGCCACGTCGCCGTCGCTGATGAACTTGATCCGGGCGCCCGCGTCGCGCACGTCCTGCACGATCTGCTTGTGCCGGGGGCGGTCCAGGATGACGACGGTCACGTCCTGCGGCGACTTGCCCTTGGCGCGGGCCACGGCCCGGACGTTGTCGGCCACCGGAGCGGCGATGTCCACCACGTCGGCGGCCTCGGGGCCCGTGGCGAGCTTCTCCATGTAGAACACCGCGGAGGGGTCGAACATGGTGTTGCGCGGACTCATCGCGATCACCGACACGGCGTTGGGCATGCCCATGGCGGTCAGGGTGGTGCCGTCGATCGGGTCGACCGCCACGTCCCAGTCCTGGCCGCCGCCGTCGCCGACCCGCTCGCCGTTGTAGAGCATCGGGGCGTTGTCCTTCTCGCCCTCGCCGATCACCACGGTCCCGTTCATGGACACGGTGCTGATCATGTGCCGCATGCCGCGCACCGCGGCGCCGTCCGCGCCGATCTTGTCGCCCTTGCCCACCCAGCGGGCCGCGGCGAGCGCCGCGGTCTCGGTGACGCGGACCAGTTCCAGCGCGAGGTTGCGATCCGGGGCCTTGGGCGGGCTGCTGGACTGCGACATGGACACACCTTTCATCGGGAGAACAGGGCGGGGGCAGGTCTTAGGGTAGTCACCCGATGTGACACCCGCCGGGCCACGGGTACCCCTCGGGGCGGTCACGGGTGGACGGGGACGGACTACTCTGGCGTGACCCGGACTGGAGTGAGGCGTGACAGTGGACAAGACGGACAAGCCCGCGAGGGTCTCCCCGCGCGGCGCGGCCACCCGCAGCGCCCTGCTCAACGCGGCATCCCAGGTCTTTCGCACGGTGGGCTTCGCCAAGGCCGGGGTGAGCGAGGTCGTCGCCGCGGCCGGGGCCAGCGTCGGCAGCCTCTACCACCACTTCAGCGGCAAGGCCGACCTCTACCTCGCCCTGTACGAGGAGTTCCAGCAGCGCCAGCAGGACCGCACCCACCAGGCGGTCGTGGAGGCCCGTTCCGACGGGGAGAAGGACCCCACGCGGCTGATGAACATCGCCGCCCGCGCCTACCTGCTCGGGTGCATCGAGGAGAGGGAGACCACACGGCTGTTCTTCAGCGGTGACGGCCCTCCCGGGTTCGACTACCAGCTGCGGGCCCGGCTCACCCAGTGGACCGACCGCAACGTGGCGCTGTTCCGCAAGGCCGACGAGCCCGTGGACGAGGCCCTGCTCATCGTCGTGAGCGGCGCCATGCTGCTGGCCGTGGCCGAGGTGGTCCAGCGTGAGGACGCCGAGGCCCGCCGGCTCGCCGACGACATCACCGGTCTGCTCACCCAGCTCGAACCCCGGCGCTAAGGGCGCCCGCCGGTAGGTCCTTCGTCCGGGTGCCCCCCGCACAGCGGCCGCGGCTCCTTTCGCCGTGATCTTGTACCCATAGCGAGGTTCGACCGTCGAGCCTCGCTATAAGTACAAGATCACCGCAGGTCAGGGCTCTTGCGTCGCACCAGTAGCGTTTCCGGCCAGTACACACTCGGCACCTAACGGCGGACGTCCTAAGCGCACCCCGGGTCCCCCGGGTCCGGGACCTGCGGCAAGCTGGAGAGGTCATGAGTGAGCACAGCCGGTCCAGCGCGACCTTCAAGAACTACGCCATCTCCCTCGGCGTCATCGTCGGCATCGTCCTGGTCATGGCGTTCGTGGTCGCCACGCGCTCGGGCGAGAGCATTCCGTCGGTGGAGTACCGGCCGGACGCCGACGTCCTGCGGGAGGCGGCGGACTACCCGGTGACGGTGCCCTCCGCCGACCTGGAACAGGAGGGGTGGACGCCCACCAGTTCCACGCTGGACGTGTCCGGGCCGGTCCAGTGGAGCGTGGGATTCGCCACGGCCGAGGACAGCCACGCCATGTTGGTCCAGAGCGACGCCGACCCCGGCGCGGTCCTCGCGGAGAGGGTCCCGGGCGCCGAGCAGGCCGGTACGGTCGCGATCGACGGCCGCGAGTGGGAGCACCACGAGTCCGAGGACGAGAACGCCCTGGTCCTGCGCGAGGAGGGCGCGACCCTGGTCGTGTTCGGCCCCGCCGACCTGGACGAGCTGACCCACCTGGCCGAGGGCCTGGAGACCGACGCCGACGGCGGCGGGGAGCCCGCGGACGGCGCCTGAGCGGGACCGGCGTGCCCCGGCCGCCTCCGGGCGTGCCCGCTTCCTTGCCTTGACGCCAGCGTCAGGGTCTACGGTCGTCCCATGCGCATCGGTGAACTCGCCCGACGTACCGGGACCACGGCCCGCGCCCTGCGGTTCTACGAGACCCAGGGGCTGCTCAGCGCACGGCGCTCGGCCAACGGCTACCGGGACTACGGTGAGGACGACTACCGGCTGGTCAGCGAGATCCTGACCCTCCAGGCCGTCGGCCTCAGCCTCGACGACACCCGTCCGTTCGTCGAGTGCCTGCGCTCGGGCCACGAGACCGGGGACTCCTGCCCCGACTCGATCGAGGTCTACCGGCGCAGGCTCGCGGAGGTGGACGCCTGTCTGGAGCGGCTCGGCGCGATGCGCGACAGTCTCACGGCCAAGCTGTCCGAGGCCCTGGCCCGCGAGGCCGGGGGCTGCGGGGCGGTTGGGCTGTGCACCGCTGAAGCGAACGATCCCAGGGAGCCGTGATGCCGTCCACGAACTCGACCGCCGAGGTGTCCGCCGTCACCGACGAGACCTTCGAACGCGAAGTCCTCGGCGGTGAGGGGCCGGTCCTGGTGGAGTTCTGGGCGGACTGGTGCCCGCCCTGCCGCATGCTGGCCCCGGTGCTCGACCAGATCGCGGACGAGCGCGCCGGAACGCTCGCCGTCCGCAAGGTCAACGCCGACGACAACCCCCTCACCACACGCGGGCACGGGGTGATGTCGCTGCCGACGCTGATGCTCTTCCGCGACGGCGAGCCGGTGCTGAAGCTGGTCGGCGCGCGGTCCAAGGCGCGGCTGCTGTCGGAGGTGGACGCCGCACTGGGGGGCTGACGGAGCGCTCGCGGGCGCGCCGGGCGGTTCTCGCGTCCGGCCCCCGCATGAGGAGGCGCCCGGTCGGTTCTCCCGACCGGGCGCCTTCGCGTACTGGGCGTGCCCCGGAGCCCCGGGAACCCGGGCGCTACTCGGCGCGCAGGTCGCGGCGCAGCTCCTTGGGCAGGGAGAAGGTCAGCGTCTCGTCGGCGGTGGTCACCGGGGTGACCGTGCCGTAGCCGTGTCCGGCCAGCTTGTCGAGCAGCTCGCGCACCAGGATGTCCGGCACGGAGGCGCCGCTGGTCACGCCGACCGTGGTCACGCCCTCCAGCCAGGAGTCGTCCATCAGCGAGGCGTTGTCGATCAGGTGGGCGGCGTCGGCGCCGGCGTCCAGGGCCACCTCCACCAGGCGGACCGAGTTCGACGAGTTGTCGGAGCCGACCACGATGACCAGCTCGCACTCGGGCGCCATCGCCTTGACCGCGTCCTGGCGGTTGGAGGTGGCGTAGCAGATGTCGTCGCTGGGCGGGTCGAGCAGGTTCGGGAAGCGCTCGCGCAGGGCGTCCACCGTCTGGGTGGTCTCGTCCACCGACAGGGTCGTCTGGGAGAGCCACGACACGTTGTCCGGGTCGCGCACCTGAACCTTGTGCACCTCGTCCGGGCTCTCCACGATCTGGATGTGCTCGGGAGCCTCACCGCTGGTGCCCTCGACCTCCTCGTGACCGATGTGGCCGATGAGGATGATGTCCCGGTCCTCGGAGGCGAAGCGCTTGGCCTCCTTGTGGACCTTGGTGACGAGCGGGCAGGTGGCGTCGATCGTCTTGAGGCTGCGCCTGTGCGCCTCCTCGTGCACGACCGGGGAGACGCCGTGCGCGGAGAAGACCACGATGGCACCCTCGGGCACCTCCTCGGTCTCCTCGACGAAGATCGCGCCCCGTTCCTCCAGGGTGCGCACCACGTGGGTGTTGTGCACGATCTGCTTGCGGACGTAGATCGGCGCGCCGTACTGCTCCAGGGCTTTCTCGACGGTGATGACAGCGCGGTCGACACCGGCGCAGTAGCCCCGGGGGTTGGCGAGGAGCACACGGCGTTGGTTCGTGGCAGTCGTCATCGCAGTCATGTGTTACATCCTAGGTGGCTTGGGCGGCGTGCGACCCGGGTGTGGGAGACGGCACTGAACAGGCCGCTTCGGCGCGCGACCGGCGCCAAGGTGACGGTACCGCAACGGGGCGCATCCGGTTGCGCCTCGAAGTGGCGAAATCGTTCACTTCTCCCCTGCTCATGGTGTTCCTCCCTCCTCTATCCTGGTTCACCATCACACGCATTGCAGGCGGTTCGCCCTCACCTCGGCCCTGCCGGTCGGCTGTTCGCGCGCCGCTCACCCCACCCGCCGAGATCACCAGGAGCCCCCGTCCTATGTCGAACCCGACGCTCGCCACGAAGCTGGTCGCCCTGGTCAAGGGCATCTTCGGGCGCAAGGAAACGGCGGCCACGCCTGAGCCCGCGGCCCGGGAGGCGGACGGGACCCCCCAGTCCCCCGCCCCCGCTCCCGCGGAGACCGAGGACGTGACCGCGCCGAGCACGGCCGCGGACGAGGCCGTCGCGACCGAGGCCGAGAAGGCCGAGGCCGCTGGGCCCGCCGCGGAGCAGGAGCCCGCGACATCGGAGGCGAAGGCCGAGGAGCCCGCCGCGGCAGAGGTCGTCGGATCCGAGCCCGAGAAGGCCGGGCCCGCCGCGGAGCAGGAGCCCGCGGCCGCTGAGCAGGCCGTGCGGGAGAAGCCCGCCGAGCCGGTCAAGCCCGCCGAGAAGGAGCCCGAGGAGACCCCCGCCACCTCCGAGGCCCCGGCGACCGCTGAGGCCGCCGAGCCGGTCGGGACCGAGGAGACCGGAAGCGGCCTGGAGGAGCGGACCGAGCCCGCCACCCCCGCCACCGCGGACGTCCCCGAGGAGGGCGCCGCCATCGCGGAGGAGCTCGCCGCCGCCGAGGCGCACACCAAGGTCAGCAGCGACGAGATCCTGGAGAGGGTGCGCAAGGGGGCCGCCCCCTCCCTGGAGGACCTTGCCGTGCCCACGTACGACGAGCTCACCCTGCCCTCGGTCCGCGCACGCCTGCGCAAGCTCACCATCGAGCAGGTCCGCGAGCTGCGCGCCTACGAGGTCGCCCACCAGAGCCGCCCCGAGTTCATCAGGATGTACGACAACCGCATCGCCAAGCTGGAGGCCGAGGCCTGACGCGCGCGGACCGCCGGGGCGGGAGCGCCGTCGGTCCCGCTGACGGCCGCGTCCGCTGGGCACGGGAACCGCGGGGCGGTACGGAACGTCATAGAGGTGACCACACCGGCGCTTCCCGTCCGAAAGGACACCACATGCGTTCCGCTGCCCCCGCCGCCGCGCTCCTCGCTGCCACCGCGTTCTGGCTGACCGGCTGTTCGGTCGGTATCCCCGGGACCGACCAGGAGGTCTCCGTGGACCCCGACGGCGTGTCCGTCGGCAGTGAGGACGGAGAGGTCTCCGTCGACTCCGACGGCGACATCTCGGTCGGCAACGAGGACGGCGGCGTCACCCTCGACGAGGGCGGCGGCATCTCCGTGGACAGCGAGACCGGCGACCTCACCATCGCCACGGTCGAGGGCAGCGTCACCGAGGAGTGCGACGGCCAGAACGTCAACGTGACCGCGAGCGGGGCCGAGGTCGTCCTCAACGGCCAGTGCGGCGAGGTCTCCATCCTGGGCAACGAGCTGACGGTGCACATCGGCAGCGCCGGCTCCATCCGGGTGACCGGCGCCGACAACACCGTCCACCACGCCGAGGGCGAGCCCTCCGTCACCGACATCGGCCTGAACAACACCGTCTCCGCCGGCGGAGACGCGACCGCCTGACCGCGCCGCTCCGCACACGGCGCCCCACCCGGCCCGGTCGCGTCCGGCGACCTCCGGCCGTCCCTGCCCCACCCCGCCCGGCCGCTCCGCCCCCGCTCCTGGCGGGCCTGCCCCGAACTGTCCCCGCCCTGGCCTAGGCTCGGTTGGCATGGGCATGGACAGTTCCGCGGAGGCGCCGCAACCGGTACGCGTCGTCCTCAACGCCGTCGGCCAGTGGATCGGCCGTCTGGGCCGTATCTGGGTCGAGGGCCAGATCGCCGAGCTGAACCGGCGCGGCCGCATGGCCTACATCACGCTGCGCGACCCCGTCGCCAACGTGTCGGTGCGCGTGGTCTGCCAGACCTCGGTCCTGGACGCGCAGAGCCCGCCGCCCGAACCCGGGGCGCGCGTGGTCGTGCACGCCAAGCCCGACTTCTACGAGGTCCGCGGCACCTTCTCGCTGCGCGCCCTGGAGATCCGCCACGTCGGTCTGGGCGAGCTGCTCGCCCGGCTCGAACAGCTGCGCCGCACCCTGACCGCCGAAGGCCTCTTCGACGCCGCGCGCAAGCGCCCCCTGCCCTTCCTGCCCAACACCGTCGGGCTCATCTGCGGGCGCGACTCCGCGGCTGAGCGCGACGTGCTGGAGAACGGGCGCCGCCGCTGGCCAGCCGTGCGCTTCGAGGTGCGCCCGGTCGCCGTCCAGGGGGACCGGGCCGTGCGCGAGGTGATGGAGGCGCTCAAGGACCTGGACTCGCACCCCGACGTCGACGTCATCGTCATCGCCCGGGGCGGCGGTTCCCTGGAGGACCTGCTGCCCTTTTCGGACGAGGCCCTCGTGCGCGCCGTCGCCTCCGCGGGCACTCCCGTGGTGAGCGCGATCGGCCACGAACAGGACGCCCCGCTGCTCGACCACGTCGCCGACGTGCGCGCCTCCACCCCCACCGACGCCGCCAAGAGGACGGTTCCCGACGTCGGCGAGCAGCTGGAGATCATCCGCCAGCTCCGCGACCGGGGCCGCCGGGTCCTCCGGGGCGGGGTGGAGCGCGAACTCTCCTGGCTGGAGGGCATGCGCTCGCGTCCGGTGCTCGCCAGCCCGGTGCGCGAGGTCGACCGGCTCGCCGAGCAGGTCGCGGACCTGCGTGACCGGGCCCGCCGGAGCCTGACCGTGTCGCTGGACCGGTCCGCCGACGGCCTCGGTCACACCCGGGCGCGCCTGCACGCCCTGTCCCCGGCGACCACGCTGGCGCGCGGTTACGCGATCGTGCAGCGCGAGGACGGGTCGGTGGTGCGCTCGGCCCGGGAACCGGACGCGGGGGAGGCCCTGCGCGTACGGTTCGCCGAGGACAGCCTGACCGCAACCGTGGAGTCAGTCCACACCGAAGACACCTCCGAGGAGGGGTAGGAGATGGCAGCCAAGGGCGCCAAGACCCGCGACGAGGGCACCGCCGAGCCCGAGCTCAGCTACGAGGAGAGCCGGGAGGAGCTCAACAACGTCGTCCGGCAGCTGGAGTCGGGCGGACTCAGCCTGAAGGACTCGCTGGCCCTGTGGGAGCGCGGCGAGGAACTGGCCCGGGTGTGCGAGCAGTGGCTGGAGGGCGCCCGCGCCAAACTGGCCGCCGCCATGGACGAGCGCCGGGGGGACGAACCGGGGGACGGCGACACGCCCTTCTGAGGTCCGGGGCCGCCTCGCGGTCCGCGTCCCGGGACGCGCGCGGCCCGTGCGGTGCACTCCTCCGCGCGTGCTGACCCGCCCGCGCCGGGCCTTCCGCGCCGAGCCGCGCGGCCTGGTCCTACCTGCGGCCGTTCAGCTGGTCGCCCAGGTCGCGGATGTTGCCGGGCAGGCCCCGGAACACCCCGATCACCAGGACCAGCGCCGTGCCCAGGAACAGCCAGGGGGCGACCTCGGCCAGCCGCGACGCCAGCCCCAGGAGCAGCACCCGGGCGAACCCCTCGCTGCCCAGGGCCAGCACGCTCTCGGCGGCGACCACGGCGACGAAGAAGGCGATGGGCGGGCTGACCGACAGCGACAGCAGGTCGCTGGGCCGGACCAGGAACGCACCGAGCAGGCAGGCGAGGGTGAAGGCGACTCCCGGAGCCGCGGGGGTGCCCGCCCAGTGCGAGACCATGGCCCCGGCGAAGCTGAACACGATGATGGCCAGCACACCGCCGCGTCCGGTCAGGCGGGGCGGGGTCCCGGGGGCGTTCTCCTTCGGACTCGACACCGGGCGCTCCCTCTTCCTGACATGCGGCACGTCCCGGACGCGACCGTCGGGCCGCACGAAGTACGGTGCGCGCCCGCGTTCGGGGCCGTCCGCCTTCCGCGGGGGCATAGCCGTCCGCCTCCCCAGTGTGTTGCTCACGGTGTTTAGTGTGTCACTTCTCGTGAATGTTCGGTGTCTTTTCCATGGATCGTGTCGTCCTTCCGGCTGCTTGTCCCATCCGCGACGAACACGCCGTCCTCCCCGTTGGACACCGGCTTGGGCCGTTGTGGTTCCGATGTTTCGCGACGAACGTCCGTTCCGTTCCTCTGCCCCCCGGATCCCGGACCACTCCGGCCTCCAGAGCCTGCCCCGGTGCCGCCCTGGTCCGACAGCTCGGGCGCCACCACCGCGCGCGGACGCTCCTCCACGCCCACGGGCCGGTCCAGCTCGCCGTCCACCAGCCCCAGCTCGCCGAACCGGCGGGCCGTCACCAGCACCCGGCTCTCCAGCGACCCCACGGTCTGGTTGTAGGCGCTCACCGTCCGGGTCAGGGCCCGGCCCAACCCCTCCACGTGCCCGCCGAGCGTGCCCAGCCGCTCGTGCAGCTGCTTGCCCAGGTCGAACACCGCCCGCGCGTTCTCGCTCAGCGCCTCCTGCTGCCAGGCGTACTGCGCCGTCCGCAGCAGGGAGATCAGCGTCGTCGGCGTCGCGATGTGCACCCGCCGCCCCATCGCGTACTCCAGCAGTTCCGGGTCGTACTCCAGGGCCGGGGCCAGGAACGCCTCCCCGGGGATGAACAGCACCACGAACTCCGGCGCGGGGGTGAACGCCGACCAGTACGCCTTGGCCGCCAGCTGGTCCACGTGCGTGCGCAGGTGCCTGGCGTGCACGCGCAGGTGCCGCGCGGCCTCCTCCGCGCCCGCCTCCACGGCGTCCAGGTAGGCCGCCAGCGGGACCTTGGAGTCCACCACGATGTTCTTGCCGCCCGCCAGGCGCACCACCATGTCCGGGCGCTGCGACCCGTCGCGCGTGGCGGCCTGCTCCTCGAAGTCGCAGTGCGAGCCCATCCCCGCCAGTTCCGCCACCCTGCGCAGCTGGAGCTCGCCCCACCGGCCGCGCGCCTCGGGCCGCCGCAGCGCCGTCACCAGCGACTGCGTCTGGTCGCGCAACCGCTCCGAGCCCTCGCGCACGTACTCGACCTGCTTGGCCAGCTCCGCGTGGGCCGCGGCGCGCCCCGCGTCGGCCTCCCGCAGCTGGCGCTCCACCCGGTCCAGGGTCCGCGTGAGCGGCTCGACCATGCGCTCCACCGCGCGGCGCCGCTCGTCCAGGTCGCCCCCGGCCTCGGCGCTGACCGCGCGCAGCCGTCCCTCCGCCAGCTCCATGAAGCGCTGGTTGGTCTGGTCCAGGGCCTGCGCGGACAGGGCGCGGAACCGGTCGGCGAGCTGTTCCTCCACGTAGGCCGCCCGTTCCTGGGCCGCGCGGGCGTCGGCCCGAGTCTCGGCCTCCCGGCCGCGGGCCAGGACCCAGCCCACGGCGGTGCCGACCGCCAGACCGATCAGGAGCATGAGTACGAGTGCGAGGCCGTTCATGGCCGTCCATGGTGTCAGCCCGCGCCGTCGTGCGGGCCCCCGCCACGCAGGACATCGGTGAGCAGTCCCGCCAAGTCCGGCATGTCCGCCGGCCCCGGGCTCCGCGGGGACGGGTTTTCGGTGCGCGGACCCGAACGGTACGGAGCCCCGAAGGGGAGTGGGATCGGACACGAGGCCGCTTCCGGTCATTCACTTCCCTTGTGCAAAAGTTTTCGAGAACCTGAGGTCTCCGTACGGGGGCCGGAGCACCTCTCGCCGGCCCCCGTACCTGGCAGTCCCTCACTTCCCCAGGAGGCCCGCTCCCATGAGACTGGAGACCTACACCCGCGGCACCGGAGACCTCACCGTGCTCCTCGTCCACGGATCCATGGCCACCCACGAGACCTGGCACGCCGTCGAGGACGCGCTGGTCGAACGCGGCCGCCGGGTGGTCAGCGTGGACATGCGCGGCCACGGCAGCAGCCCGCGCGGCGCCTACTCCGTGGCGGCGCTCGGCGACGACCTGGCGGACTCCCTGCCCACCGGGGCCGACCTGGCCATCGGCCACTCCACGGGCGCGGTCGCGCTCTCGCTGGCGGTGGAGCGGTTGCGCCCGGCCCGCGCGGTGTACGTGGACCCGGCGTTCCGCCTGCCCCCCATGCACGCCGACGCCGGCGAGCGCGTGCGCCGCGTCTTCGTCACCGCCGACGCCACACGCGTGCGCCAGAGCAACCCCAGGTGGACCGACGACGACGTCGAGAGGGAGGTCAGGGGCTTCGCCGCCTTCGACCCGGAGTTCTTCGACTTCGTCGCCGAGGAGATCGCCGGTCACGACCTCCTCCCCGGCGAACCGGTCGTACCCTCCCTCGTCCTGCGCGCGGGCGACAGCGTCACCGTCACGCCCCAGACCGCGGACGAGCTGACCCGGCGCGGCTTCACCGTCCGGGTCGTGGAGGGCGCCGGGCACTGCGTCCACCGGGACAACCTGCCCGGGTTCCTCGCCGCACTGGAGGGGTGGCTCTAGGGGGTGTTCCGCGGGGGCTTCCGGGTCAGCGAGCCCGCGAGCCCGAAACGGTCCAAGGAGCACGACCTAGGGGTCCGGGTTCCCCCGGGAGCCGGGACGGCAGGACTCCAGCGCCCTGCGCCAGCCGCGCACCGAGGGCCAGAACTCCTCCGTCACCGGCTCCGGCGTGAACAGCCACATCCGTTCCCACGCGGGGGAGGCCCGGCCCGAGATCTCCGGGCGCGGCTCGTAGGGCGGTGGTCCGCTCACCGGGTACCAGGTGTACTCCAGCGGGTCGAGCAGCGCCATGAGCCGCTCCTCCACGCCCCGGTCGGGCCGCACCTTCACCAGCATCCACGGCCGGTAGCGGCGCAGGACCTCCAGCCCTCCGGCGACCACGTCCGGCTCCGTGCCGACCGTGTCGATCTTGAGCACGGTCGGGAAGGCCGAGGCGTCCTCGTTCCACCGCGCCAGGGTGGTCACCTCGACGGTGATGTGCGACAGGTCGGTGCGCGCCGAGCGCACCAGCGTGTTGCACATGTCGTTGTGCCGGGCCCGCCGCAGGTGGGCGGTGCCGGTGTGGTTGCTCAACGCCAGTTCCACCACGGTGAAGCCCAGGTCCGCCGACGAGGACACCACCCGGGCCGCCGCGGCGATCTCAGGGGTGGGCTCGAACGCGAACACCGGGCGGCGCGTGCGCGCGGCGGCCAGCAGCGAGTACACCCCCACCCCGGAGCCCACGTCGAACACCGCGCCGGGGCGGGTGTGGTCGAGCATCGCCATGAAGCAGGCCAGGCTGTCGGGCTCGTGCCGGGCCAGCCCGAAGGCGGCCAGTCGCCGCGGAACGGTGAGGTCGCCGGGCAGCCGCAGGGAGAGGCCGTCCGGGCCGATCCGGCGCGTGTCCGAGTCCAGGCGGGGCAGGGAGAAGACCACCTCGCGGGTCCACGGAGGGACCCGGTCCGGGTCCAGCCCGCCCAGCCGTCTGGGCAGCCGGACGCGGATCTTGCGGGCCGCGAAGCGTACGAGCGGGTAGCGGCGCACGAGCGCCCTCAGTTGGTCGGTGACCACGGTTGTCTCCCCCCAGGAAAGGTGCTGCGACGGGGAGCGCCGGTCCACGGCGTCAGCCGTGTGCTCCGGCGCCCTCGTCCGACGCGGTCCGGGGCCGGTCCTCCCACCGGTCGCCGCACCGCGCGCCTGCCGAGCCAGCGGCGGTGTGTCGGTCCGGGTCCGGGAAGGCGGAGCCGTGCGTGCGACGGGCGGCCCGCGCACCGGACGGTCGCCGCCCCGGTTCCCGGCAGCATCTGTCGAACCTACTGTGAGTAGCGTCTCCTGTGCACTGCGTTTCGGCGATTGGCCCTGTTTTTCCGGTCCGGTATCGCCCGAGGCCCCGCGTCCCGCCTTCCGCCCCGCCGTCCGGGGCGGGACCCGGCCCGTTGACCGGGCCGGGGGCGGCGGTGGGGAGGTCTCCGGCCCCGGGCGGGGCGACCGGGAGCCGGACACGGCTGGACCGCCCACCCGCCGGTCCGCATAGACTCTGACCTTGTGAGTCTGTCTATCGGGATCGTCGGCCTGCCCAACGTCGGCAAGTCCACCCTCTTCAACGCGCTGACCAAGAACGACGCCCTGGCCGCGAACTACCCGTTCGCGACCATCGAGCCCAACGTCGGGGTCGTGGGCGTTCCCGACGCCCGGCTCGGGAAGCTGGCCGAGATCTTCGGCTCGGCGAAGGTCATCCCGGCGACGGTGGACTTCGTCGACATCGCGGGCATCGTGCGCGGCGCCTCCACCGGTGAGGGCCTGGGCAACAAGTTCCTGGCCAACATCCGCGAGAGCGACGCCATCTGCCAGGTGATCCGGGCCTTCGACGACCCCGACGTCACGCACGTCGACGGCGACGTCGAGCCCTCCCGCGACATCGAGACCATCAACACCGAGCTGATCCTGGCCGACCTCCAGACCCTGGAGAAGGCGCTTCCCCGCCTGGAGAAGGACGCCAAGCGCAACGCCAAGGACAAGGGCGCCCAGGAGCTGCTCCAGGCCGCCCGCGACGCCCAGGAGGTCCTCGACGGGGGCACCTCGCTGTCCGCGGCCAAGGGCGTGGACCTGGACCGGCTGCGCGAGCTGAGCCTGCTCACGGTCAAGCCGTTCATCTACGTGTTCAACCTCGACACCGACGAGCTGGCCGACGGGGCGCTGCGCACCAAGCTCCAGGAGCTCGTCGCCCCGGCCGAGGCGATCTTCCTGGACGCCAAGATCGAGGCGGAGCTGGCCGAGCTGGACGAGGACGAGGCGCAGGAGCTGCTGGAGTCCATGGGCCAGACCGAGTCGGGCCTGGCCCAGCTCGCCCGGGTCGGCTTCGCCACCCTGGGCCTGCAGACCTACCTGACCGCCGGGCCCAAGGAGGCCCGCGCCTGGACGATCCGCAAGGGCGCCACCGCCCCCGAGGCCGCCGGGGTCATCCACACCGACTTCCAGCGCGGCTTCATCAAGGCCGAGGTGGTCTCCTTCGACGACCTGGTCGCCGCGGGCGACATGCAGACCGCCCGCGCGGCGGGCAAGGTCCGCATGGAGGGCAAGGAATACGTGATGGCCGACGGCGACGTGGTGGAGTTCCGCTTCAACGTCTGACCGCGCCGCGCACCCGTGAACAGGGGCCGCGGACCCGCGCCGAACCTCCGGCGCCCGGGTCCGCGGCCCCTGTCGTGTGTCGCGGGGCGCTCGCCCGGACCAGCAAGCTGACCGAGGACATCCGCCGGGACCCCTTCACCGGCATGGGCAGGCCGGAGTCCCTGAAGCGCCACCTGCCCGGCGCCTGGTCACGGCACATCGACGACGGGCACCGCCTGGTCTGCGTCGCCACGGGGCGCGGGACCGTCGTCACCGCCGCTCGCCACCACTACTGACGGCCGACGGTTTCCGTCTCGTGGCGAGAGGTCGATCGTCGGGCCCGGACGGGGGTCAGCCGGCGCCGCCCTCATCGCGCAAGCGCGGTTCGACGCGCCGCTCCGGGCTGTGCCCCGCCTTGTCGGCGTAGAAGGCGCGGATGCGGCCCATGTCCTCCGCGACGACGCCGGTCAGCTCGAAGGTCGGGCCGAGCCCGGTGGTCATCGTGGTGCGGTCGACGAAACCGAGCGTCACCGGCATCCCCGTCTCGCGGGCGACGCGGTAGAAGCCGGACTTCCAGCGCGTGTGCGCTCCGCGGGTGCCGTCGGGGGTGATGACCAGGCCGAAGGTCTCGCGGGACCGCACGCGCCGGACGACGTCGTCGACGACCCGGCCGGGGTTCGCGCGATCGACGGGGATTCCGCCGAGCGCGCGCATGACCGGGCCGCGCCAGCCCGTGAACAGGCTCTGTTTCCCCAGCCAGTGCAGCTCCAGGCCCAGACGCCAGGAGATGGCGAGCATGAGCACGAAGTCCCAGTTGGAGGTGTGTGGGGCACCGATCAGCACGGTGGGGCGGTCGGGCTTGGGCTCGGTGGCCAGCTTCCACCGGCTGAGGGACCAGAACACCCGGGCTGCGAGGTATCGGAGCATGCCGCCAATCTAGGGCACGCCCCCGGGCCCACACGGTGGGTCCGTGCTCGGGGCCGGATCGGCCCGAAGCCGGGGGAAGCGCCCTGGTGGGCGCCCGCCTGCGTTCACGGCCGGGAACCGGCGGGCGGCCGGGCCAACGCGGGAACGGGCACACGGCAGTCCGGGGCCCGGTCACATCCCGTCAACGGTTTCCCGGTCCGCGGGGACACATCTTGCTGCCCTCGGGGGAACTAATCTCTTTCCGGTCCGACCATAATTGCGGCGAAGTGTGTGACCGCGGCGGTAGTTAGTGCAACTCTTGCCGTGATGTGCACCTTTTGGGAAGTTAAGCCCATGTGCGTAATGTGCGGTTGGCGGGGAAACGCGGAGTCACCAAGGACGCTCCCAACCCGCACAATGCCTCACTATAGGGATGGGGTAGACAAGGGCATGGCGAAGACGCCGTCCGAAGCGGGCGGCACGGACCTGGGTGCAGGAGGCGGGGATGGCGAAGGCGTCGCGGCGCGGTGCCGCCGCGGGTGAGCCGGATGACGGCGGTGTGGGGCTCGACGCCCCCCGCGGCCGACGGCCCCGGGCCGGAGCCGGAGGGCGCTGGTGGGTCGGTGTGGGCCGCGCCGTCCTGTGGGCGTTCATCATCGTCGTCGTCTTCAACGGCATCTGGTTCCCGTTGCGCGGCGGGTTCGCCCTTCCGGACACCTCCGAGGAACCCGAACAGGGCGACACGGTGACCTATCCGGAGACCGCCGCGGCGGCCTTCGGCATGCGGTTCGCCGAGGCCTACCTCGACACCGCGGACCCCGAGGCGCGCCTGTCGGACCTGGCGGGGTTCGTCCCCGAGGGTGAGGCCGCCTCCCTGGACGTCCCCGCCGACAGCCTCGCCGGCGACAACCTCACGGTCGTCGCCGTGCACGTGCAGGACGACCACAACGGCCTCGTCGTCGTGCGGGCCGACGTCAACGGCGAGCCCATGCGCCTGGACGTGCCGGTCTACGCCGACGGGGAGGCCCTGGTGGTCTCGGGTACCCCGGCGCTGCTGGCCGCGCCGACCCAGGCCAGCCTGCCCGAGGGCTCGGCCTTCGAGACCGACCCGGAGGCCGAGGAGCAGCTCAGGGAGGTGCTGTCCGGCTTCTTCGAGGCCTACGCGGGGGAGCCGGCGCACCTGGAGCGCTATGTGGAACCGGGTGTCACTATCGCCCCGCTTCCGGAGAACAGTCTGGAATTTGGCGAACTGCCCGATATCACGGTGCCAACACGGGCCTCGACCGGGAATGATGACGTACGACAGGTAGCGGCCACCGTCCGGTGGAACGTCCCGGCCTCCGACGGGACCGAGACCGGGCAGATCACGCAGAACTACCTGGTCACCGTCGTGGACTCCGGAAGCGAGTGGCACGTGCGTGACATCCAGGGTGCCCCGCGCTCGTTCGGCGGATGACGGGGCCTGTAGGCAAGGAGAAGAGAAGGACCATGCGCACACCAGAAACGACACCGGGGGGCGGCGCCTGACATGCTCCCCCTGCTGTCCTCCACACCGGACGTGTTCCACGCCGCCGGAGGTGCCGACCTGCTCTTCCTCGCGGCGCAGACCACCGAGAACGCCCCCGACACCGGTGGCCTCGCCGACTTCCTGAGGGGCTTCTTCGGGCCGCTCTTCCTCGTCATCGTGTCCATCGTGGCGGTGTTCTTCCTGTTCACGAGGGAGATCACGAGGTTCGCGCAGTTCATCATCCTGGCGATCTTCATCGGGATCGTGTTCTACGTCCCCGGCATCATCGAGGTCATCGCCGTGGCGCTCGCCCGAGCGATGGGCGTATCGACCGAATAGGCGAGGGAGGCCGGGAACGTGGATCTGCCCACGTACACCAACATCTGGCGTATCGAGAAGCGGCTCTACAAGCTCTACGATTTCCGGCTGCCCATGCCGCTCCCGGTGGGCACCTTCGGGGTCGCCTTGGGCGTGTTCGCGCTCTGGGTGGTCCTGCTCAGCCTCGTCAACGCGCCCTTCGTGTTCGGCAACGGCTGGCACCTGGTGCTGTGGGTGGTTCCGCCCGGTGTGATCACCGTGCTGGCCACCCGGCCGGTGATCGAGGGCAAGCGCCTCACCGAGCTGCTCATCTCCCAGGCGCGCTTCCTCGCGGAGGCGCGGGTGTACAACCGCCTGGCCCCCGAGTACGAGCCCGCCGAGGTCCGCGTGGCCGTGCGGGTGTGGCACCGCGACCCCGAGTCCGGTCCGCTCCCGCTGGCGGCGCGGCGCCGCGCCGAACCCGAGGCGGATGCGGCCGGGGCCGGGGTCGCCGAGGCCGTTGACACCGAGGTCCGTCCGTCCCGCTCCGACGCGCCGCCGCTGCTCGGTGTGCGCGGGTCCGCCGACCGTGTTCCGAGCGTCGAGACCGAGGACGGGGTCCCCGCCCGGGTCGGGTCCGGGACGCCGGGCCGGGGGCAGGAGAGGGTTCCGGCCGAGGCTCCGCGCATCCGGCCCCGGCACGACGAGGAGCCCGAGAGGCGGGTCCCGGTCAGGTCGGAGGCCGCCCCCGCCCGCTCGGAGGCCGCGTCCGTCCGGGCCGATGCCGCCCCGGCCGGGACGGAGGCCGTCATCTCCCGCTTGGAGGCCGTCCCCGCCCGAACGGAAACCGCTCCGGCTCTGGAGCGCGAGGTCCCGGCGGAGAGGGTCCCGGCCGCTTCCGAGCGCGCCCCCGTGGCCGTCGCCGCGCGCCCCGAACCCGAGGAGCGGCGCACCCCGTCGCACCCGCGCGAGGAGGGGCCCGCCGCGTCCGCCGTCTCCGGAGGGGACGACGGAACGCCCGACGGGCCCCGGCGCGGAGTCGGCCGCCGCGTGCTCAACTACTTCGGCTTCGCCCTGGGGTCGGGCCCCCGGGAGGCCC
Organism: Nocardiopsis alborubida; assembly: GCF_012396365.1. Lineage (GTDB taxonomy): Bacteria > Actinomycetota > Actinomycetes > Streptosporangiales > Streptosporangiaceae > Nocardiopsis > Nocardiopsis alborubida. The sequence continues at coordinate 82,332 of NZ_JAAXPG010000019.1, forward strand.
GGGAGGAGGAACCCCGAGGTTCCGAGGCGCCCGCCGGGGAGGAGCCCGACGACGGCTTCGCGGGGGAGAGGGTCTACGAGACCGAGGGCGAGGAACAGCGCGACAGCGACGCGTGGTTCGCCCGCCTGCGCGCGTCCTCCGGCGAGACCCCGGTCGGCCTGACCTCCAAGAGCGCCTACAACGTCGGCGACACCGCGGCCATGAGCCGGGGAGAGCTGGCCGACGCGGTGGACGAACGGCGTGCCTCCGACCTCGACGAGGAGGAGACGGCCGCGGCCCGGCGCCTGCGAGGCCGTACCCAGGGCCTCAGGGTCGCCAAGGACCTGGAGGAGCAGCGCCGCACCGAGCGCGTGCGCGAGCGCGGACCGAGGGAACTGCCGACCTCCCGAGCCCGGGGCCAGGCGCTTCCCGGTACCGGCGAGGAGCCGGAGCGGCCCCGCCGCCGGGGGCGCCCCCACGCCGCCCCGTGGGAGCTGGAGAAGAAGGCCGAGCCCGCCGGGGGTTACGGCGACCTGTCGGACTACGCGGCCCGTTACGCGGCGGCCACCGGCCGCCCCCCGGCCGAGGCCGGCTCCCTGCCCTGGTTGCCGCCCTCCTCCGCGGCGCCGGAGGAGGAGGCCCGTGCGACCGCGGACCTGGACGGTAGCGTGCCCGCCAGCACCGACCGACGCGACGGCGCGGCCGAAGCCGAGGACACCGCGCCGGCAGCCGGTGCGCCCGGGACCACGGACACGGACGGGACCGCGGACACCGGCCGCCCGGTGACGCGGGCGGAACAGGCCGCGACCGGCGAGGAGGGCGGGGCCCCCGCGGAGGCCGCTCCCGCTGCGGGCACCGGGGACGCGGCCACCCCCGGACACACGGCCGTCCCCGGGGCGGCCAAGGAACGCCCCTCGGTCGCTCCCCGTCGGAGCGCCACCGGGCCCGGGGACGCCGAGCACCGGTCCGTCACGGGAGACGGGGAGACCGTCGCGCACCGGAGCCTCGCCGGGAACGGGAGCCCGGCCGGACCCGAGGGCACCGCCGGGCACCGCCCCGCCAGGGGACACGAGGACACCGCTGTCACCGAGGCCGCACCCGAGCGGACCGCTCCCGACGGTGCGGACGCCCAGGCCACCGCGGACACGGTCGTCCAGGCCGCCACGGACACCCCGGACACCGGTGTGCCCGCGGCCCCCGCGACCGGACGCTCCGCCCACAAGCCCGTCCTGGAGATCGACCACGGCACCGGCGAGCAGGACGCCATGCCCGGGAAGCCGCGTGAGGAGTCCGAGGACCGAGGCCCCGAGTGGAACGAGCACATGTCCGTGCTCGACGGCCACCTCATCACCGCCGACACCCCGGCACCGCCGCGCCCGAAGTTCGCCGACGCCGTTCCCACACAGGACCGCGACGCCAAGGACCCCTCGCGGTGGTTCGATGACGGCAGGAAGCGCCACCCGGACCAGCCCAAGGTCGGCGACCGGGGCAACCCCGTCATCCCCGCCAACGAACTGCGCGAGGAGCGCGAGGAGAACGCCGCCCCGACCGGATCCGAGGGCACCGCCGACGAGGCGGTCCGGAAGGCCGAGCCGACCGGGCAGGCCCCCGCCGACGAGCCCAAACCGCCCACCCAGCTCGACCACGGGACCGGGGAGCTCGTCAGCTTCGTCGAGGTCCGGGACGACCACGGGCGCGGGGACAGCAACGTCCGCGCGGACTCGGGCAGCGAACAGGTCCGCCGACGCACGGCCTCCGACCTGGAGAGGGCCGAGGCCGAGGCCCTGGCCCGCCGCCGGAAGACCGCGCGCCGGGACGTCCGCGACCCCGGTGACGCCCGGGTCTCCGACGGGGTAGCGTCCTCTCCGGCCACCGGTGACGCCGGAGCCGACCGCGGTGACGCTTCCTTCCGCGCCCGCTGGAGCATGCGCGCCACCGGCGTCGCCGACTCCGCCGGCCGGGACACCGGCGCCTCCGGAGAGCCCCCGTCGGACGCCGACCCCCGCAGCGGGCACGCGGACACCGGAACCGCCCGCGCCGCCTCCGGGGTCCAGGAGCACCGCACCGGCGCCGCCCGGGACCCGAGGGCCAACCCCAGCATGGCCGACGCCCTCGCGCAGGAGCGGACCTCCTCCGGGCAGGAGCGGACCGCCACGCCGACCGGCCGGGACACCGAGGACGCAGACCGGGGCACCGAGGACGCCGGGCGGGCCGAGGACACAGGGCGGCCCGAGGACGAGGCCTTCGCGGATCGCCCCGCCCCGACCGCCGGTCGGGAACACCCCTCCGAGGAGCCCGAGGAGTCCGGCGACCCGCACGACGGCGTCTTCCACCGGGTGGCGCAGAACGCGCGCAGGCTCGGCCAGCTCTTCGGCCAGCCCGCGCCCGGTGAGGAGCCCGAACCCTCCGCGCGCGAGCCCAGGACCGCCCTGGAACTCGACCACGGCACCGGTGAGCAGGAGCGCCTGGGCGACACCCCCAACGGCGTCCCCGCGTACCGGGCCGAGGAGCCCGAGCCCCGGCGGCGGGCCGAGGAGCCCGCCGCCAGCGACTCCGGCGGGACCCGGGGCTGGCGGCGCCTGGCCAAGGTCGTCACCGGCGGCGCCGCACCCGTGCGCTCCGACCTGCCGCCCAGCGACATCGAGCGCCTGCGCACCCCGCTGGACGGTCCGCGCAGCCTCGTCGTGCTGGGCTGCACCGGCGGCGCGGGGCAGACCGTCACCGCGCTGATGATCGGCCACACCCTGGCCGCGCACCGCGACGACCTCGTCGTCGCCGTCGACGTCAACCCGGGCCCCAACGGCCTCTCCCGCCGCGTCGGCGCCCAGACGCCCGAGACCCTCACCGGGCTGCTCGCCAACGCCGAGGCGATCCAGGACTACCCACGGATGAGCGGCTACACCAGCCGGACCTCGACCGGCCTGGAGGTCGTGCAGACCCTGGACGACCCCTACGTGCAGACCCTGGACGACCGCGACTACGGCCAGCTGGCCTCGCTGCTCGGCGGGTTCTACGGCGTCACCCTGCTGGACCCGGCGGCCACGGGCGTGGCGCGGGCCCTGCCGGTCGCCGACGGGCTGGTGCTGGTCGCCCCGGCCAACGCCGACGCCGAACGCGCGGTCTCCATGACCTTCGACTGGCTGGACGGCAACGGCTACGGCGCCCTGCGCGCCAGGTCCGTGCTCGTGGTCAACGGGGTCAGCAAGCGCAGCCTCCAGGACGTGGACGCCGCCGAGCGGGTGGCCCGCGGCCGGTGCCGCGCCATCGTCCGCATCCCCTGGGACGACCACCTGGGCTCGTCCTACACCAGGATCGACGTGGGCGCCCTGCGTCCCGCCACCAAGCGCGCCCACGGCGCCCTGGGCGGGGTCCTGGTCAACTCCCTCACCCAGCAGTAGCGCCGAACGCAAGCCGCCCGGCCCCCGGATGCGGGCCCGGGCAGCTCCCGGCACGGGGGCGCGGGGGTCATGCCTCGTTCTCGGGGACCTCCGCCTCGCTCCGGCCCGTGTCCGGGCGCACGGAGAACGGGAACCGGGTCGTAGCGGGCACGGCGGCGCCCACGGCGGGTCCGCCCGTTCCTCACGAACCCGCCTCCGCCACCTCCAGAACCCGGTGGGTGCCCGCACCGACCCCCCGCGAGCTGAGGACGGTTCGGAAACAGCACCGGGTCACACCTTCCCGGCGGGCACGCGGCGTGCTCGGGCGCGTCAGCGGCCCGCGGGGTCGAACTCGCGGGAGGCGAGGAACTCCGGGCGCGGGGCGGGGGCGCTGAACGGCCTGTCGCAGGTGTTCTCGACGCTGTTGAAGACGATGAAGACGTTGGAGCGCGGGTAGGGCGTGATGTTGCCGCCCGAGCCGTGCATGCAGTTGGAGTCGAACACGGTCACCCCGCCCGCGGGGCCGGTGAGCACGTCGATGCCGTGCTGGTCGGCCAGGTAGGACAGGGAGCTCTGGTCCGGGGTTCCCACGTGCTGGCTCTTCAGCGAGTCGCGGTAGTGGTCGTCCGGGGTCTCGCCCACGCAGGAGACGAACGTCCTGTGCGATCCCGGCATGATCATCAGCGCGCCGTTGTGCGCGTAGTTGTCGGTCAGGGCGACCGAGAAGCTGACCGCCCGCATCCGCGGCATGCCGTCCTCGGCGTGCCAGGTCTCGAAGTCGGAGTGCCAGTAGAACGAGCCGCCGCCGAAGCCCGGTTTGTAGTTGACGCGGCTCTGGTGCACGTACACGTCCGAGCCCAGGAGCTGGCGGGCGCGGTCGACCAGGCGCGGGTCGTTCACCAGGTCGGCGAAGACCTTGCTGACCTTGTGCACCTCGAACACCGAGCGCACCTCGTCCGAGGAGGGCTCGACGACCACGCGGTCGTCGCCGCGCAGTCCGGGGTCGGAGCCGAGCCGCTCCAGTTCGGCGCTGTACGCCTTGACCTCGTCCTCGGTGACGAGGGACTCGATCTGGGTGTAGCCGCGCCCGTCGTAGGCGCAGAGCTCGTCGTGGGAGAAGGGGCCCTCGTCGGTCCCCCAGACGGCCGGGTCCCTGCGGTACAGCAGGGCGGGTTCGGTGCTCTTGCGTGTGGGGTACTCGTCCGCGGTGCTTGTCGGAAGGTCCATCTGCAGAGTCATGGTCGATCCCCTGGCGGGGCTCATCCTCTCTGAGGTCGACGGTTTTTCCTACGACATGCGAATTTAACAAAGGACAGGCAAGCCTACTTACGGCTTCTTTATGCGCGGTGTTTAGTGTCCTTTTTGTCGGGTATGACAGTTATACTATATGGGGGAAAACTGTGAGGGCCACCGGTTTCGCCTCCCATTCTTCTCTTTTTCCTGGGGCTGGATCCGGTCGTTCACCTGCACTGTGTCACCCAGCGTGACCGCGCGGCGGTCGGAGGGTGCGTCTTCCCAGGTCGTCCAGGTGCACCCTTCGCCCCTGGGGGTGCTTGTGAAAGGACGCACTCTTGCTGTGTGCTAGCTCACACGAATACGGTTCAGGGGCTGGTGCAGAACTCCGCGGGAAGTGCCGGTGCGTCATCCCCGATTCGGACGGAATTTCCCGCGGGGTACTGGTGGGAGAAGGGCGTTTGCCGCACAGTGGTGGGGTCCGTGGTTTCCTCCCACCCGCTCACAGAGGAGAAAACGTGTCGTCCCCCCGCCCCCGCGCGCTTCCCCGCGCGCTCGCGACCCTCAGCGCCGCCGTCCTCGCCGTCGTCCTGGGCTGGTCGGCCCCGGCCGCCGCCGACCACGTCCTGCCCCCGGGCATCCCCGGCACCGCCACCGCCCAGAGCCAGCTCGACTCCCTCACCGTCCGGGCCAAGGGCCCCCAGACCGGCTACGACCGCAGCCTCTTCCCGCACTGGAACGTCGTCGACAGCCCCTGCACCGCCCGCCAGTACGTGCTCGTCCGCGACGGCCACGACGTGGTGACCGACTCCGACTGCCAGCCGACCTCCGGGCGCTGGTACAGCACCTTCGACGACGTGTGGTGGGACGGCGACGTCTCCCAGATCAGCGTCGACCACATGGTCCCGCTCAGCGAGGCCTGGAAGACCGGCGCGGCCGACTGGACCACCGAGCGGCGCCGCGACTTCGCCAACGACGTCGACTCCCCCCAGCTGTGGGCCGTCACCGTCAGCAGCAACAGCTCCAAGGGCGACAAGGACCCCTCCCAGTGGATGCCGGACAACACCGCGATCCACTGCGACTACGTCAAGGCCTGGGTCAACGTGAAGCACCGCTACGACCTCACCGTCACCTCCGCCGAGAGGTCCGCCATCCAGGACACCATCGACACCGCCTGCTAGGAGGGGGCTGCCGAACGCTCCCCCCGCCCCGCGGCGGGTCGGGCCCGTCTCCTCCGGAGGCGGGCCCATCGCCGTCCGGCGGGATTCTGGCGCGCCGTAACCCCGTCCGCTTCTCCCGTTCCGGGGCGATACTCCACTATGAAGGGGGCGGGGCGGCGGGTTCGGGTAGGAACGACGGAACCCCGCCACGCGACGCGACCAGGAGGGCGAAGAGATGACCGGCACCAGGGGAACCCGTGGCGCGACCCGCCTCGCGGTCCGTTACTTCGACGACCGCGTGCTGTTCAGCGACAGCGAGGCCTGGGCCTACTTCCGCCTGCCCACGGTCTCCTACGAGTTCACCACGCCCGAGGAGCGCCAGGCGCTGGCCACCAACGTCACCATCGCCCTCGCCGCCATCCGCATGAACGACGCCGAGGTCCACCTGCGCGTCGCCCACCGCACCTACCCGGCCGCGGAGTGGGCCACCCGGCTCGACGCCACCTCCGACTCCGGCCCCGGCTGGTACGACTACCTCGACGAGACGTACCGCCACGTGTGGGCCAAGGACTTCTGGACCAAGGAGGTCTACCTCGGCGTCCGCCTCGGCCAGCGCAACGCCGGTGGCGGACTCGGCCTGTTCTCCCAGCTCTTCGGCGCCTACCAGCGCACCGAGCAGGTCCTGGGCATCAACGACGACGCCGTGGACGACCGCGAGATCGCCCGCTGGACCGACCAGGCCGAGCGGCTCGGCCGCGCCCTGGCCGCCAGCTCGCTGCACGCCCGACACGCCACCTCCGACGAGATCGCCTGGCTCATCCGGCACGCCGTCAGCGGCACCGCCGAGGAGATCCGCCCCTCGGCCGCCGGACGGCGCACCTGGGGCCGCGGCGAGATCGAGGCGCTCGTCGACGGCGTCGTGCACAACGGCCGCTCCGCGCTGCGCCTCGAACAGCCCGCGGGGTCCACCCACGTCGCGTTCCTGTCCTTCGCCCGCTTCCCGGACCTGATGCCCTTCCCGGACGGCGAGCCCTGGATGCACCACGCCGACGCGCTCCCGTTCCCGGTGGAGATGTCCCTGCGGATGAAGCTCATCCCGCCCGCCAAGGCCTCCAAGGACGTCGGCCGCAAGCTCGCCCACGCCCGCGACATGGACGCCCACATCCGCGAGGCCGGGGTGGAGGCGCCCATCGCGCTCGCCGAGCAGATCGACGCCGCCCGCATGCTGGAGCACGGCATCACCAAGGAGCGCCTGCCCTTCGTCTACGGCTGGCACCGCCTCATGGTGTCCGCGCCCACCGAGCGCCTCCTCGGCCAGCACGTCGAGGCGGTCATCGAGCACTACCGCGACATCGGCATCGACGTCATCAACTCCACCGGCGACCAGTTCTCGCTGTTCAACGAGTCGCTGCCCGGCGACCGCATCCGCCTCAACGCCTACGCCCAGCGCCAGCCGCTGCGCACCATCGCGGGCGGCATGCCCACCGCCACCGTCGACGTCGGCGACCGCGTCGACCACTCCGGCGGCGGCTGGGTGGGCCCCTACGTCGGCGAGACCATCGGCCGCGCCCGCTCCATCGTCCACTTCGACCCCATGGTCGCCGCCGCCCGCAACCGCCCCACCGCCATCGCCATCACCGGCGAGCCCGGCGGCGGCAAGACCACCCTCGCCCTCCTGCTCATCTACCAACTCGCCCTGCGCGGGGTCACCGTCGCCGCCATCGACCCCAAGGGCGACGCCGAGTCCCTCGTCGAACTCCTGCGCAGACGCGGCCGCAAGGCCCGCATGATGTCCCTGGGCTCGGCCCAGCCGGGCCTGCTCGACCCCTTCGCCTTCGGCGACGACCTGTCCGCCAAGAAGACCATGGCCACCGAGACCCTGCGCCTGCTCCTGCCCCGCATGAGCGAGGAGCGCGAGTCCGCCATGATCCAGGCCGTGGCCGCCGTCGCCAACCAACCCCAGCCCTCCCTGGCCAAGGTCGTGGACCACCTGGTCTCCTCGCCCGGCGCGGCCTCGCGCAACCTGGGCGCGGTCCTCCAGTCCATGTCGGAGATGCGGCTGGCCAGCCTGTGCTTCGACCCCCAGGGCGAGGCCCAGATCGACACCGAGGGCTGGACCACCGTGTTCACCCTGGGCGGGCTCACCCTGCCCGACTCCGGCGTGGGCCGCGACGACTACTCCTACGAGCAGCGCCTGTCCGTCGCCCTGCTCTACCTGGTCTCCCAGTTCGCCCGCCGCCTGATGAACGGCCTGGACCGGCACCTGCCCAAGGCGATCTTCCTGGACGAGGCCTGGGCGGTCACCTCCACGTCCGAGGGCGCCAAGCTCGTCCCCGAGGTCTCGCGCATGGGCCGCTCCCGCAACACCGCGCTCATCCTCGTCTCGCAGAACGCGGGCGACCTCCTCAACGAACAGGTCACCAACTGCCTGTCCTCGGTGTTCGCCTTCCGCTCCAGCGAGCGCTTCGAGGTGGAGAGCGTCATGTCCCTGCTGGGCGTGGAGACCAACGAGGACCACCTCGCCGTGCTGCGCAACCTCGGCAACGGCGAGTGCCTGTTCCGGGACCTGGACGGCAGGGTCGGGCGGATCGGCGTCGACCTGGTCTCGGAGAACCTGCTGCGCTGGCTGGACACCAACCCCACCCGCCAGCGTCCCGGCGAGGAGGAGGCGGCGGAGAACCTGGTGCCCGCGGGCGGACGGGACGAGCAGCTCTAGGTGGTCGTCCGAAACCGTTGCTGGTGTGACGCAAGGGGTCCTGAACTGCGGTGATCTCGTACTCGTAGCGAGGCTCGAGCGCCCAGCCTCGCTACAAGCACAAGACCACGGCGGGTGGGGCGGGCCGACGGGCCCTTCCGGGCAAGGGGCGCGCGGTGCCTGGTTCGGGGCGCTCCCGGGTGGGAATCTCCTACCCTGTCGGGTTCCGCCCCGGGTGCCCGACCTCCCCAGCCCCGCGTTCCGCCCCCCACCGCTCACGAGGGACCGCCCATGCGTGAGGACGCCATCCGGCCGCGACCCGTCATCGACCCCGCCCTGCCCGACCGCCGGCGCGAGGAGGCCTTCCGGGGGACGGAGCCCCCGGGACCCCCGCCCAGACGCCGCGGCGGGTCCACCGAGGCCCGTCCGCCGCGGCTGGCCGACAGCGGTGTCCACCTGCTCGGCGTCGGGTTCACCACGGCCATGGCCCTGATCGCCGCGGGCTGGTACCTGAGCATGGTGGTCGCCAGCGTCAGCCTCGTCGCCTACGTCGCCGCCCTGGCCTTCCGGCGGGACGCCCACCCCGCCGTACGGGCCGCGGGAGCCGCGGCGGGAGCGGGCACACTGGCCGCCGCCCCGGCCTGGCTGATGGACGTCGTGCCCCAGGACCCCTCGCCGGGCATCCCGTGGATGGTGTTCGGGGTGCTCGTCGCCGTGGTCACCGCCGACACCCTCACCTCGCGGGTGCGCCGGACCGACCGGGAGCGGCACCGGGAGCACGTGGTGCTGCCCGACGACGTCAGCGAGGGCGACCACGCCCTGCTGGTGGAGGTGCAGCGCACGATCGACCTGGTGCGCGGGGCCCGGACCGAACTCGGCGGGGAGTCCCTGGACACCGACCGGGCGCTGGCCGTCCTGTACGAGCAGGAGTGGCGGATCGCCTCGCTCCTGGCCCGGCAGCGCGAACTGCGCCGCTCCCACCAGCGCCGCTGGCAGCGGGCGGTCTCGCCCCGGGTCAGGGAGGCGCTCAAGCCCCAGCGCGAGCACCTGTACGCCGTGGAGACCGCCGTGCGCGCACGGGTCGCCCAGATCACCGAGTACGGGCGCCTGGTCGAGCAGGCCGTCGCGGCCCACCGTGAGTGGGAGCAGTGCCAGGAGGCGGTGGACTCCACCGCCGAGTACGCCGAACACCTGGCCTCGGCGGGCTTCCTCGGCACCCGGGCCGCGGACGTCGCCGAGCTCGCCGCCACCGCGGCCCTCGCCCGGCAGGTCCGCGACGAGCGCGTCAGCCGCCTGGCCGGACACGACCTGGTCGCCCACGGGTGAGGCCCCGCGGCCGCGTGGAGCGCTGGCCGCGGACACCGCCCGATCCCCGCGGCACCTGTGGTGACCAGCGTCTCGGTAGTTGTCCGGATGCGGACAGTGGCGGCTTCGGCAATCGTCCCCAAACACCTCCCGCTTCTGACACATTGGGCGAATGAGTGAAGTCAGGGAGAGCGTCCACCCCCTCGTCTCCGCCAGGGAGACGGTGGCGTTGGGGGTCGCCTCGGGCCGGGACGGGTTCGTCGAACTCCTCCGGGACGCCCGCCGGAGCCTGCTCGACACGCTGGAGGACGGCGACCCCGGCGGGCGGGGGGTCCGCGAGGCCTCCGCCCGGCTCCACGACCACGTGGACCGGGCCCTGGCCGAGCACGTCCAGCGCCAGCGCCGCTGGCCCGCCCGCACCGACGGCGAGCGCCTCACGCGCGCCTTCCGCGCGCTGGACGAGTCCGGCGTCATCGCCCGCGAGGAGTTCACCTGCTGCGAGCGCTGCGCCAGGACCGCGCTGGAGGGCGAACTCGCAGCCCGCAACTCCCGGCCCGCCGACACCGCGGCGCGCGGGTACGCGTTCTACCACAGCCAGGACGCCGCGCACGCGGTCGCGGGGTCCTCGCTCACCATCGGCTTCGGGGCCAGCCACCCGATCCGCCGCGCCGCCGTCGGCGAGGAGGTCGCCGAGGCCCTGCGCGCCCACGGGCTCACGGTCGAGTGGGACGGCGACCCCGACCGCAAGCTCCACGTCGGCATGGACTGGAGCCGCCGCCGCTTCGGCCGCGGAGCGGCCTTCCCCGGACCCGCCGTGGACGGCGAGCCCATGGTCCACGTGTCCTTCAACAACCCGGGGCCCTACGAGGTCCCCGAGTGGATCTCCCACTACCAGGGCCGCGTGAGCGTCCGCGAGCTGTCCCGGATGGTCCTGCCCTGGCTGCCGCGCTTCTTCGTCGCCACGCTGAGCAGCGACCGGGGCCACACCATCGCCCTCGAACGCGACTTCGACCTCCTGCGGGTCCGGCACGGACCGGCGCTGTCCCGCGAACGCGTCGAGGAGCCCCTCAGCCGCTGGGTGGTGGGCGCGGTCTGGCCGCGCGAGGAGGCCCGCTCCGCCCACACCGGCCTGCTGGAGGTCCACTACGCGGACGCCGCCGAGGAGGGGCTCGGCTTCATGGACTACGCCGAGCCCCTGGAGACGGCCGCCGCGCGCCTGATCGTCCACCGGCTCACCCCCAGCAAGGGCACGTTCGCGGTGTTCACCGCCCCGGGCGGCGCGGTCGTGCAGATGGTGTGGGAGAGCGGGCCCCGGCTGTGGATGGAGAGCCCCTCGCCCGCCGAGGCCGTGTCGAGGGGCCGCCACGTCACCCTCTCCGAGGCGGAGGAGACGGTGCGCGTCCTGGCCGAGGAGGGGCGCGTCGCCCTGGCGGACCTGGGGGAGCTGAGGGTCACCCGCTGGTGAGCGGGGCGGGACCGGTCGGGGGCCGGTCGGCCTCTCGTGCGCGGCAGGCCTTCGTGCGGGGCTTCGGTCTCCCCGCGGGGCGTTGGTGCCAGTGGGGGTGTCGGACCCGTGCGTCGCCGGTTTCCGCGTGGGGGTGTCGGCCCCCGCCTGCGGAGCGGTCAGCGGGGCTCCGGCTCGCCGCCGACGCCGTGGTCACGGGCCCCGCCCGCCGTTGCGCGGTGTTCCCCGGCCCCTCCCGCCGTTGCGCGGTGTTCCCCGGCCCCTCCCGGCGTTGCGCGCTGCGCCCTCAGGCGCCGTTCCCCGGACCGCGCGCTCGTGCGAACCCCAGCGCGGCCAGGCCGAAGACGAGCCCGCCGACCAGGAACCAGGGGTTCCACAGCAGCAGCGTCCACAGCCGCTGTTCCGGGCTGACGGCGCTCTCCCGGCCCGCGGGGCCGGCCAGCAGCATCACCTCGACGGTGACGGCGCGTAGCAGCAGCACGGCGCAGACGCACCAGCCGAGGACCCTGACCAGCCGCCCCGTCGGGCCGGGAGGCCGCGGCCTGGAGAGGAGCCAGCCCAGCGCACCGCCGACGAGGCACAGCAGCCCCACGCCCCACAGGCCCACCACCACGAACCACCCGGGGCGTTCCTCGGCCACAGGGCCCGCGGAGGCGCCGAGGCCCCAGTTGCCGCCCAGCGCCCAGTAGAGGTGGAGCACGGCGAAGGCGACCGCCCAGGCGCACGCGACGCGCCCCCACAGTCCCGGCGCCGCCCCGTCCCGCGGATCTTCGTACATAGCGAGCAGCATGCCACTGCCCCGGCACCCCGGTGCCCGCGGCGCCGTGGGAACCAGCGCTTCCGGCCCCGGGGTCCTGCGGAGAGGCGTCCGGGGTGACGTCAGCGGAAGGCCGTCCCGAACCCGAAGTAGGCCCGCGCACCCGCCGGGACCAGCAGCAGGCCCGCGACCGCCAGGTTCAGCACCAGCACCAGCACGTAGATCAGCAGCTGCTCGGGGGCGTAGACCAGCACCGTGAACATGTTGAGCACCAGGACCACCGCCGCCACCATCTGCAGGAGCACGACGCCCCCGTAGACCAGGCGTGACCGGGTCATCAGGGCGGGCGCCGCGACCGTCGACAGCAGGCCCCAGACGTAGAGCTGGGCCATGGAGGCCCCGTTCACCTCCTGGGACCCGCTGGTGGACTCCACGGTGAACAGCACCGCGAGGACCAGCAGGTAGAGCCCGTTGAGCACCAGCATCACGGCCGCGGTGACCACGGTCCCGGGCATGCGCGTCCGGGGGCGCTCCCACGGCGTCTGGCCGCCGGCGGCCGGGCCGCCGCCGTGCCCGGGGAACATCCCCGGGTGCCCGGGGCCGCCGACCGGCTGGCCTGGCAGCGGGCCCCGCCCCGTCGGCGTGCCTGCGGCGGGGAGCGGCTGGGGGAACCGGCCGGTCGCCCCGGGGACCGGGGCCGTCTGCGGCGCGGACCGGTGGCCAGCGGCGTGCGGTGCCGGCGGGTAGGCCCCGGGACGCGCGCCCGGGCCGTTCGCCGCCGTGCCGCCCGGAAGGTTCGGACCGGTCTGCCCGCCCGGGAAACCGGGGCCGTGGGGGCCGGAGGGGAAAGCGGGGTTGTGGGGTCCGCTCGCGAACCCGGGGTCGTTGGGGCCGATCTGGGGCCCGCCGGGGTTGTGCGGGGCGCCGGGGTTGTGGGGCCCGCCCGGGAACGCCGGGGCGTTCGGTCCGCCCTGGGGCCCACCGGGGCCGTGCGGGCCGCTCGCGAACCCGGGGTTGTGCGGGCCGCTCGGGCCCGCGTGCCACGGCGGGTGGGGGCCCGGGCCGGGGCCGCCCTGACCCGGAGCTCCCTGACCGGGCGCTCCCGCACCCACGGCGGGGAACGGCGGGCGGTAGCCCCCCGAGGGTCCGGTGGGAACGTCGCCGCCGCCCGGCGCGCTCTGCGCTCCGGTGCCGGGGGCCTTCCACGAGCCGCTGCCCGCGTCCTGGGGGCCGGTGGGGGGCACGGGCCGGCCCCCGGTGCCGGGGGCGTCCCGCGTCCCGGTGCCGTCGCCGCCGCTGCCGTCGTCGCTGCCGTCCTGTGCCTGCTTCTCCCGTTCCAGGAGGGCCAGCGCCTCGTCGGGGCTGGGCCGCGCCGACACGTCCCGGGCCAGCAGCGCCGCGATCAGCGCCCGCAGCGGTGCGCTCGCGGGGCTGTGTCCGCCCTCGTCCAGCGACAGCCGCGGCGGCATCGGCGCGGTCAGCACCGCGCTGATGATCCCCGTGATGCTCTCCCGCTTGAAGGGCGAGCGCCCCTCCAGGAGCGCGTACAGGGTGACGCCCAGGCTCCACAGGTCCGACGCGGGCAGCGCGCGCTTGCCCTCGAACCGCTCCGGCGCCATGTACTCGGGCGACCCGATGTACACGCCGGTCTGGGTGAGGGCGGCGCCGCCGTCGACGTTCGCGATCCCGAAGTCGGTCAGCACGGTCCGGTCGTCGTCGGTGAGCATGATGTTGGCGGGCTTGACGTCGCGGTGGGTGACCCCGCCCGCGTGCACCGCCTTCAGTCCGCCGAGCAGCGACCTGGCGGCCTCCTCGACCCGCTCCACCGGCATCGGACCGTGGTGGTCCAGCTGGTACTGGAGGGACGTGCCGCTGAGCAGCTCCATCACGATCCAGGGGCTGTCCTCGTGTTCGAGGACGTCGTGGACCGTCACCACCGCCGTGTTGCTGATCCGCGCGGTGGCCTGGGCCTCGCGCAGCGTGCGGGCGTGCGCCTCGGCGCGGGCCTCGGCGTCCATGCCCTGGGGGAGGAGGACCTCCTTGATGGCCACGTCACGTTGGAGGGAGGGGTCCCAGGCGCGCCACACGGTGCCCATCCCGCCGGCGCCGAGCCTCTCCCGCAGCTCGTAGCGGCCGACGGAGGAGTGACCGGAGGAGGACATAGGCGCGCATCCCTTCAGGGGGTCGGGAGAGGGGTGACGATGCGCAGGACAATCTATCCGAGAAAAGCCCTACAGCAGCACTTTGTGACACTCGTCCGTGTTTCCTGAATTATTCTCCCTCGATTGCGGACAGTTCCCCATACCCCGTCGGGAGGCTGGCCGGTAGCGGTCACCTGCGCGGCACGGCGCGGAGGACAGGACCCGTTGTTCCGCGTGCTCGTGGAATGTCATTCCGTGACCGCGAGAATGATCTCCTCCGCCTCTCCCGGCTCCGCCTCCCGGATGTGTTCCGACAGCCGCGCCATGTCGATGTCGGGGAACTCCATGGTCGAAGCGCGCCGCGGGTCGTTGGGCGGGTCCGTCATGAGCGTGGCCCTGACCCCGTCGGTGAACTCCGTGCGCGCCTCCATGAACTCGATCTCCTCCCCGTCCGCGTCGACGGCGATGACGGTGTCCCCGTGCTCCTCGCACGCCCAGGGCCCGTCCTCCAGGTCGCACAGCTCGTACAGGGGGGTCCAGCCCGACTCGTGCTCCCCCTCCAGAGGGTGGCTGCGCAACGTGAGACCGAAACCGTCGAGTTCGGGGGAGGGGTCGACCGGCACGTAGGTGATGTCGGCGCTCTTCTCCTGCACGTCGTTGTCGATGACGTGCATGCCCGACGGTTCCCAGTCAGGGGAGTCCAGTACGGCGATCGCGACGGGGAAGTCGGAGACCTCGCCCAGGAGCTCCTCCCGGTCCCGCCGCTGGCTCTCCACAGCGGTCGTCCACGACATGCCGTGGAGCAGCAGCGCCGCCGCGACGACCAGGGCGAGCGCGGACACGAACCTGTGCCGGTGCCGGAGCGCCGCCAGCGTGACGGTACCGAGCAGGGAGAGCCCCAGGCACGTCAGCGGCAGGGGCGGGGAGCCGTCCAGGCGCAGGAGTACCACCAGCGGCAGCTGGAGGAGCGCCAGGGCCAGCGCCGTGCTCACGACCGTCGGGAACTCCCAGGGGCGGGCGACACCCTGCCGTCGCAGGATCCACAGGAACAGGCAGTGCCCGCCGCCGACCAACGCGAGGGCCGCCACGGCGAGCAGGACCGTGTAACCCCAGCCGGAGTACAGCAGGCCGAGGAGGGCGAACATCCCTCCGACCCACAGGGCCGCGCCCACCAGGAGCGGGTACAGGGTGGTGGCCACGACCACCGTCCACACGGCGCCCTTGCCGAGGGCGGGCGCGGACTCGGACTCCGGGCCGGATGGCGGCGCGGGCGCCGGGTCGGACGCGGGCTCGGATTCGGAACCGGGCGGCGGATCGGGGGCGATGCTCACGGGGCCTCACAGAAGCGGGGGAGGGGAGTCATGTGATGTGACGCCTCCGAGGGCTCCCGGGTTCGGTGTGGGCCCCGGGTCCGGCGCGGACCCGGCGGGGGCGAGCATGGCTGACCCTCCGGGACGGGGGTGAGGGTCAGATGATCGCTTCCCGCGATGCCACGGCCCCCTGTCTGGTGGGCGGGTGCCGCCCGGAGGCGCCCGGGGCGCCATTCGGTGACGAGGGGGTGGCCGGGTGGCAAGGGACTGTTGAGCCGGGAGGGAACAGGGCGATGCCGTTGTGGACCTAGGTCAGGTTTCGGTCCTGCGGCAATGCGGACTCGGGGTTCCACCGAAGGCAGTTCTGGTGTCGGGTGTCAGTCCGATTGATGGCGTGGTGTCCGCTTTTGGCGGTGAAACTGAGTGTGACGCCCCTCATAGTGCTGAGATGGCTAGGAAATTGTGGCCTTGTGGTTTCTGGGTGTTTCGGAAGGCCGTTCACGCCCACTACCTGCGCAAACGTTGACAGGGGTCGCCTTTGTCCCCCAGGGTCTGGCCACAACGGGGGAGAGAAGGGGAAAACCCGACGCGTTGCGCCCGTTCCCCAACCCGGTGATGGCGCACCATAGAGGATGGGGTAGAGACATGCGGGGGCCTTGCGGTCGCGCACGACCGCGTGCGGTGTGCACGCGTGTACGGGCGCGTCGACGGGGCCCCGGTGTCTGCGAACATCGCCTTCGGCCGAACCACGACGCAGGAGCCAGCAGATGACGCATCAGCACGTCCGACGGCGGGGATGGCGACGCCTCCTGATGACGTTCCTCATGCTGACCGGTCTCGTCGTACTGCCCCTCACCGGGGCGCAGGCGAACCCGCTGTGCCCGGGCGAGCCCGCGCCGCTGCCGGAGTCGGCGGGAAGCGGTTCCGACGGCCTGCTCGTACCCCCGCAGTCGCAGTCCTCCATCGAGGGCTCCACGGACGGCCTGCCGCCCGACGCCAGCATGTACGGCCAGTACGGCACCGCCGGGCAGCAGTGGCACATGATCACCGAGTCCTGCGTCGACGGGATCAGCAACGGCGCGCAGGCGACCCTGGCCAACACGGCCTGGGACCTGTCCAAGACCATCAACCAGTCGACGATCACGGTGTACCAGGCCGCGACCTCCGACGGCCTCCTCGCCAGCTTCAACGAACTCGTCGAGAACGTGGTCGTCACGCTGAGGGAGGGCATCTGGCGTCCGCTGATCCCCACCGTCGTCATCCTCGGCGCACTGTGGCTGGGCTGGTACGGGCTCATCCGGAAGAGGATGACGCTCACGATCGAGTCCAGTATCTGGATGATCGCGGCGACGGCCCTGGGGCTGTGGATCCTCGTCAACCCGGCTCAGATCATGGGTATGGCCAGCGGTCTGGTGAACTCCGGCAGTCAGCTGGTGACGAGCACGATCGGGCAGGTGCCCTACGGAGGGGGGTCGGGGACCTGTCCCTCGGGGGCGGAACCGCCAGAGCGCGCGGACTGGGAAACCGAAGCTGACTTCCAGGTCAGGCGCAATGCGGACATGCTGTGGTCCAGTCTCGTGTGCCAGCCTTGGCTCGCCGGGCAGTTCGGCAACAGCGACGTGGGCGAGGTGGCCGCCTCGTTCCATGCAACTGACCTGATAGCTGCTCAGGGGATTAGCAGAATTGAGCAGCAGCAGATCGCTGACGCGGAGATCGACGCGAACGAAATCGTTGCGGAGAAGCAGGAAGCATATGAGGCTATCGCTGCTGACGTGCAGGAGTTCTACCCCAGTGTTTACCCTCTCTTCTCGGGTGATGACCAGGGAAGCCGCCTCGGAGTTGCGACGCTCGCGCTTTTTGCTTCGGTCTTCGCTGGTGGTCTGATTCTCGCGGGATCCGTGGCGCTCATCGTGCTGAAGATCGCCTTCCTCCTGCTCTTCCTCCTGGCTCCCATATTCCTGCTCATCGGCATCCATCCGGGCTACGGGCGCATGGTCCTGCTGCGCTGGGTCGAGCTGATGATCGGCTTCCTGCTCAAGCAGATCTTCGTCGTACTCCTGATCTCGCTCCTGGTCATGTGCTACGGCATGGTCATGTCCACCAGCCTCGGCTGGGGCTTGCAGATGATCCTGCTGGCGCTCTTCACCGTGGCCCTGTTCGTCTACCGCAAGCCCTTCGCCTACCTGTTCTCCTCGGTCAACGCGAACACCTTCACCTCGCGCATCGTCAGCGACGCCGCGCAGAGCCAGGCGCTCAGCCGGAGCGCGGTGGTACTGCCGCCGGTCGCCAACCTCAAGGCGCAGGCCTGGGGGCTGCGCCGGGGACCGCAGATCGCCGGAGTGGCCGCGGGGGTGCCCGCAGGAGGAGGAGTCCCGAACGGCGGTGTGGACACCGGGGTCGGCGACGAAGTCCCGGCCGACGGCGGTCCGGTCCGCGCGGACGGAGCGCGGGCACGCGGCACTGCCGGGTACGGCAGGGTCCGCGACAACGCGGCCCCGCCCCTCAACGTCACCAGGAGCGCTCCGGCTGGCGGGGGTGGCGGTGGTGGCGGCACCAGGCCCGCCGGGCCCGCGCGCAGCGGCGACCAGGCGCCGAGCCTCTCCGGTAGCGGTGCGGCCTCCGGATCCATCCCGCCCCGACCCAGCGGCGGCTACACCGGGACGGGTGACAGCGGCTGGGCCTCCGTGTTCGGTACCGGTTCGGGAGGCCGTGGCGGCTCCGAGCGCCGGGACGGCGGCGGAGGCGGCGGTTCGGTGTTCGGCGGGAGCGCACCCGCGGCCGGGAGCGGACGCGCCGCGAGTTCCGAACGGCCCGAACCCAGTACCGGACAGGGCATCTTCGGCGGTCGCGCGGACACCCCGGCCCGGGGCAACCCCAACGCCCGCGCCTCGCGCTGGGGCTCGCCGAGGGAACGGCGCGAACGCCCCGCCCCCCAGCGTCCCGCCCGTCCCGCGCCCTCCGGCGAGAGCCGGGGCCGGGGCGACGGCGACGGCGGCTGGCTGACCGGTTCCGGCAAGCGCAAGGACAACGCGCCCATCACCCCCTTCTGGGGGGAGAGCAGTTCTTCCACGACGAGGGACCGCAAGCGGGACGTCCCCTTCTGGTTGAACGACGACTGACGAACAAAGGCCCGAAGCGATGCCCAACCCTCTCCCCGAACGCGCCCAGCGGGCTGTCTTCCTCGGACTGATCGTCGTGCTGGTCGTGTTCGGGCTCTACCTCAGCTTCGGAGGCTTCGGGGGCGCCGAGGAGGACGACGATCCCTCCGCGGCCTCCCCGGACCCCGGGACCGCCCAGGAGGAACCCCCGGGCGGCCCCGGCGGCCCGGACGGGCTGTCCACGGTCGAGCCGAGCCCGATCCCGACCACCGCAGCCGAGGACGTGGACGTCCTGGACTGGTTCCCCTTCACGGAGGCGGAGTTCCAGGCGGCCGGGGCGGCGGCCCGCGCCTTCGCCGAGGCCTACGGAACCATCGACTACACCCAGTCCCCCGAGTCCTACTACGCCTCGATGGAGGAGCTGGCCACCCCCGAGTTCGCCGGGGTGCTGGCCGAGACCAGCAGGGTCGGCGCCTTCTGGAGCGAGATGTCCGAGGCCGAGGCGGTCTCCGAGGGGCGGGCCCAGGTCGACTCGGTACGGACCTTCGACGCCGACTCGGTCACCTTCGTCGTGACGGCGCAGTCCATCACCGAGACGGGGGACGCCGAGTTCGACGAGAACCTCGGCGAGTTCGCCGTCACCGTCGTGCGCAGCGGCGGTTCCTGGAGGGTCTTCGACTTCCAGCCCGCCGACGCCGGACAGTTCGGAGGGGAGGAGTGACCCCGTGATCTCCCTTTTCACCCGCAGGTCCTCTGACAGGGGCGCCGCGGGCCTGTGGTTCGGCGCGGCCGTCGCCGTCACGGTCGCCCTGATGACCATGTTCGCGATGTTGGTGATCCCCGTGATCACCAACACCACCCAGCAGATCGGTTCCATGATGGCGAACGGCCTGGTCTGCGGACCGGATGCGGACGCCGAGCAGCCGGACGCGAGCGGCTACGCGATGAACTCCATCCCGGAGAACTACCTGGAGATCTACATGGAGGTCGGGGAGGACCGCGGGATCCCGTGGAACATCCTGGCGGGTGTGGGCCAGGTGGAGTCCCACCACGGGCGCTGGGAGGGCCCGGGGATCACCGAGGGGCACAACGACTGGGGCGCGGCCGGACCGATGCAGTTCGGCTCCCTGGACGGCTCGGCGGCGGGCAACAGCTGGGGCGGCGAGCCCGTGCAGCCCGTGGACGAGCGCCCGGAGCAGGGGTACGGCGTCGACGGGAACGACGACGGGGTCGTCAGCGTCTACGACCCCGCCGACGCGATCCCGGCCGCAGCCGACTACCTCATCGCCCACGGTCTGAAGGAGGACGTCCGGCAGGCGATCTACGGCTACAACCACGCCTGGTGGTACGTGGACGACGTGTTGGAGTGGGCGCAGCAGTACGCGGAGGGGCAGTACGACACGTCGGGTTCCATCGAGAGCGCGGTCGCCTGCCAGTTCGACGCGCAGGGCGCACCGATCGGGAGCGCCCCGGACGAGCTGACCCAGGCCGTGGTCGACTGGGCCCTGGCCCAGCGTGGAAAGCCCTACATCTGGGGTGGTGTCGGTCCGAACGGATTCGACTGCTCCGGCCTGATGCAGAAGGCCTACGAGAGCATCGGCGTCACCATTCCGCGGATCTCCCAGGACCAGTGGGGTTTCGGCCCCGAGGTTTCACCGGGAGAGGAACAGCCCGGCGACCTGGTGTTCTTCCATGTGAGTCGGGCGGGGGAGCCTCCCGGCCCGGGACACGTGGGAATGGTGATCGGTGACGGGCTGATGGTCGAGGCCTGGTGCACCAACTGTGGCCCGATCGCGGTGCGCGAGTACGATGACCCCAATCGTGCGGATGTCATGGGTTTTACCCGTCCGCTTGAGCACCCGGACGTGCAGGCCCAGTTGGAGGCACAGGACAGTCGTGGTTGACGAGAAGGCGCCGCCAAGGAAGCAGGGGCTGCACGGGTGGAAGGCCGCCGGGGCGGTTTTCGGGTGTGGGACCCTGGCGGCCTTCGGGGTCTTCGGCGTCGTTATTGCACTCCTCGGTAGCTTCCTGACGACTCTGTCTTCGGGCTTTGGGGATACGGAGCAACCCCAGGGGGCAGCCGAGGCAGGAGCAGCTGAAACTACTTCGCCACGAGACGAGTTTGTGGCGGATAAGTTCGACCTCTGTCGTATATCTCTGCCTTCGATATCAGGGGTAAGCCTTAACCTTGATGAAGATTCCGAAGGTCCAGTAGACACGGCTATTGAAGGTGGAGATTCGACAGAGGATAACCTGGTCCGCTCTGACGAGTGCGCCGGTGTCGTGCATCCAACAGTCGCCGCAACCACTCCTTGGGAGTTCCAGTTCTCCTACCGCGCGATTATCTTCTCCCCAGATGGTGGTCGAGACCAACTATCCCAAAGTGACCTGGAGGAATGGAGGGACGAAGCTCAAGCCTCACTGTCTGGTTTCCAGGAAGGCGAGGAGTTAGACTTCCTGGATCAGGCCTATTATGTTTATGGGTCGACTCCTGGCGGTGGGTCTGAGTACATAGCAGTAGCTCGAAAAAGGAGCGCTGTCCTCCAGTTCTCCATGGTTTCGGAGGATGACAACACCCCTGCGCACTTCGAGAATGAGGTGGCCAAGTTCGAAGCTCATCTCGATCTGGCTTTGCAGAACCTCATCCCGGCGTGAGACGACAGGGCGGAGCCCGTCGGTTTTCCTGCGGCTACGGCGCCCGGGCGGCCGTGGGCATCCACGGCTGCGGGATGATCAGGCGACCCCGGCCATGAAGTGGTGGCGGCACAGGGTCGCGTACGACTCGTTGCCGCCGATGTGCACCTGTTCGCCCTCGTAGATCATGACCCCGTCCACCACGCGCGCGTTGTGGGTGGCGCGACCGCCGCACCAGCAGCGCGCGGACACCGGCAGGACCTCGATCTTGTCGGCGAGTTCCACCAGGCGCTTCGAGCCGGGGAACAGCTGCCCCTGGAAGTCGGTGAGGATCCCGTAGCAGTACACGTCGATCCGCATGCCGTCCACCACGCCCGCGAGCTGTCCCACCTGCTTGTCGGACAGGAACTGGGCTTCGTCGCAGATGACGTAGGGGGCCTTGCGGTCGGCGATGTCGTCGTACAGGTCCAGGTCGTCGCCCACCTCCACGGCGGGGGACTCCAGGCCCAGACGGGACGAGATGATGCCCGCTCCGGCACGGTCCTGCTTCGTGTAGAGCACCCCTTCGCCACCGCGTGAGTGGTGCTCCTGGAGGGCCATCGTGCTCTTGCCCGAGTTCATCGAACCTGTGAAGTACTTCAGCTCCGCCATGTCTCTTCCTGTGTCGCGGGCGCTGGCGCTGTCGACGGCTCGGGCTCGTCACCGTGTCGGGCTTCCTGCCGTGGCCAGCAGTGAACATACCAGTGACGCGCGTGGCCTCCCGAACCACCGCTCGCCCGCCTACGCGCCCTCGCGACTCCCTCACGCCTCTCTCACGCCTCCCCCGCGACCCCTCGCGCCCACGTCCTCCTCGTCGGGAAGGCCCTCCCGCTCGGACGGGGCGCCTCGACGGACGCGGTGTTTCCGGTCTTACCGCCTTCGGTCATTGTTCGGGCCGAAAGTAGTGATGTGGGATACGGCACCAGTTATTTCCTCTTCCGGTGCCTTCCCGGAGACCGGCCGAACCAGTGAGGGTGTGCCTTCCGTGAAGCGTGGGCACGGGGTGGGGCGGTGACGACTGATGTGAGCGCGAAGCCGTACGCACCCGATCAAAGGCAGGTGCGCCGCACAGGAGTTGAGTCCACTTCGATATATTTGGTGCCCCATGTCCGAATCACTCGGAAGTGGAATTGATAAGGGGGAAGTGGCATTGCGGCGTGCTCAGATCACCAGGCTTGTGGAGAGTCGGTGGTTCTCCAACATCATGCTCGCGGTGATTCTGGTCAATGCCGTGATTTTGGGTTGGATGACTTATGGGGGTTCTGCCCTTCCGTATCTGGTGATCGTTGAGTACGTCGTCGTCGCCGTGTTCGTCGTCGAGATGCTGCTCAAGATCCACGCCTGGCGGGGACGGTTCTTCCGGAGCGCCTGGAACTGGTTCGACTTCCTGGTGGTGGCGATCTCCGTGATCCCGGCCACCGGCCCGTTCGCCGTGCTCCGCATCCTGCGGGTGCTGCGGATCCTGCGGGTGATCACCGCCGTCCCGCAGATGCGGCAGATCATCACCGCGCTGTTCAAGGCCATGCCGGGGGTGGGGACCGTGATCGGCCTCCTCCTGGTGGTCATCTACACCTCGGCGATCATCGCCCACCAGCTGTTCGGTGAGGCCGTGCCGGACTTCTTCGGCAACCTGGGCACGTCGCTGTACACGATGTTCCTGCTGATGACGACGGAGGGCTGGCCGGACGTCTCGGACGCGGTGCTGGCGGAGCATCCGACGGCCTGGATCTTCTTCGTGTGCTACATCGTGCTGACGGCGTTCATCATGCTGAACCTGGTCATCGCGGTGATCGTCACGTCCCTGGAGCAGGAGATCAGCGAGGTCCGCTGGGCGGAGGACCAGGAGCTGGAGGAGGTCCAGCACGAGGCGGTCATGAACCGGTTGGTCGAACTCGGGCAGCAGGTCGAGCGCCTGGACCGCATGCTGCGAGAGCGGGACACGGGCCCAGGCACTGACGGCCTTCCGGGGAACGTTCAGGCAGACCAGGCGACTCAGACAGCCCAGGCCGTCCAGACGATCCAGCCCGGTGAACCTGCCGAGCCCGTCAGGCGCGGGAACGGGGACGCGGCGCAGCCGCCGCCTTCCGCTTCCCTGTAGCGAAACACCCGGAGGCCCGGGGGCGGGCTTCCGGGTGTCTGCGTGTCTGTGTCACGCCTTGCGGGTCAAGGGTGGCGGGGAGGACGGGAAGGTGTGGGGTACCTACAGCTTCCGGCCGCGAGCGGCGTTGAGGAAGGTGGTCCACTCGGGGGCGGGGAAGGGGAGGTGTCCGGCGTCCGGGTGCTTGGAGTCGCGGATGGCGGCGCCGCAGGGGAGGTCGCCGACCTCCACGCAGTCGACGTCTCGTCCGCTGTATGTGCTCTTCCTGAAGTTCGCGGGGATGTGGGCGACCTCGACGCACTCCTGTCGTTGTGCGCTGTAGCTACTCTTACGGAACTCAAGCTTGGTGATCATCGTGCGCTTTCTAGAGACTCCAGGACATCTTCGATGAGCTCGAAAGACAGGGTGGTGGAGAGTGCAACCCCCTGAACGTTACTGAAAGCCAGACTATATGCCTCTACTTCTTCTGGTTTGTCCAGATAGAGGTCATCTGTAACGGTTTCCAGGTAGACAATGGAAGGGTCCTTTGCGGCAGGGAAGTCCAAGATGGTGAAGGGGACAGCCAAAGCTAGGTGGGCGCCTGCCTGGTAGGGAAGTATCTGGATATCGATGTGGTGACGGAGGGCCATGTTCCTGAGGTGCTCAAGTTGCTCACGCATCACCTCATGGCCACCGATGGCTCGCTGTAGAGCGCCTTCATCGATGACCGCGATCATATGTGGGGGCTTGACCCGGTTGAAGATGTTCTTCCGCTCCATTCGGGCTTGGACGCGGCGGCCAACCTCGCTCTCCTCCAAGACGCGCCCGGCACGGAAGACCGCAGCAGAGTAAGCCGGAGTCTGGAGCAACCCAGGGATGATCAGTCCCTCAAAGCGGCGGATCAAAGATGCCTCGGCTTCGAAGTCTGGGAGGGCGTTGCCTTCGAAGACGTCTCTGTAGCGCGACCACCACCCCGACTCCTTGGACTCGCGCGTCAGTTCATGCAGGGCTTCCCGCATCTCTTCCGAGGCGTTGTAGAGGTCTGCGAGCGCATCGATGTCACGTGCCCTTATCCGTCTTGCTGTCGCGTTCTCGATGCTGCTGATCGTTGACAGGGGGACTCTGGAGTCCTTGGCGGCTGCGGCCAGCTTGAGACCGTGCGCTTCGCGTAGACGTCGCAGCTCGCGGGCCAGACGTCGACGCCGTACGGAGGGGCTGATCGGACTCTGCATGAGGGGATTCTACGTCCTAAGTTGGCTGGATTCTGAGTGAAGCCGTTGACAACCCAGATTCTGAGTATGACTATAGAGGTGTAGCAAGTGATCGGCTCATCACAGAGGGTTCCTGCCGCTCAGGCTACGACTTGCCCGTGCCGCGCATCACGTCAACCGTGAGACTCCTTCGACGGGCACCGCGAAACCCCTGCTCATGACCTGCCATGCCAAGGAGTGTGTTCGTCATGCCCGCGAAAGCCCCGCTGCCCATGCCCGCGCTGGGTGAGGCCACGGTCCCGCTGACCAGCTTCATCCGGCCCGCGCACCGCCACTACTTCTCCAGCCAGCCCGAGCGGCCCAACTACCGGCTGCGCCGCTACGACTTCGCCGGAACCCCGGCCGTGATGCCTCTGGTCCGGGCGTTCCTGGATACCTGCGCCGCCGCGAAGTCCGCCGACTACCGCTACCTCTTCACCCTGCTGGGCAGCGAACTCGCCAACAACAGCATCCGCCACAGCCTCTCCGGTCAGCCCGGCGGTACCTACACCCTTCTCGTCCACCGCCACCGCACCGGACTGCACCTGGCCTGCCGCGACCGGGGCGGCCTGAGGAAGAAGGACGCCCGCCTGGAGCCCCGGGCGAACGGGCTGGACCTGGACGCCGAATCCGGTCGGGGCCTGGCCATGGTCAACGCCTTCGCCTCCGAGTGGGGCGACAACGGAAACGCCCACTTCCGCACGGTGTGGTTCTACCTGGCCTACGACCTGACCGGAAGTCAGTGGGAATCCGGCGACTGAACCCGCATCGACTGACCTGAGACGCAAGACGGGCCCAGGAGAGCGCACCACCGCTTCTCCCGGGCCCTGAATCCCCAAAACCAACTCAGACATAAGTAAGAAAAGAGGATCTGATGAAGAACCCTATCCCCTTGCCCCGCCCCTCCGAAGAGGTTCGCCCCATCTCCCGGCCACTCCCGCGCCGCACTCCGCTCGTCGGTCCGGTCTGCCCGGTCTGTGACCACCCCTCCTGCCGGACCCGCCGCGCCCAGCAGCTTCCGCGTCTCGGGGGTCACCGCGCCGAGTTCGCCCACGAGCACGCCCAGGCCGCCGCCGTCCAGGCCCGCCACCGCGACCTGACCATCTGGTGGGGTGAGGCCACCCAGTCCTTCTGGATCGCCAGCCCGGCCGGACTTACCGAGGCCGCCGACATCGACGCCCTCCTCCTGGCCCTGCGACCGCACAGCACCCTGGACACCGACCCGCCCGTCACCCGTTCCTGGGCCAGGCCGTCCGTCGGACACACATCCGAGCCCGTGCCCGTCTCCCAGCGGATCCGTAGGAACGCCCGCACCGGCCGCCGTCCCTTCGCACGCCCACGGGCTTCCATGCCCGCCTGACCGGACTCGGACCGCCGTTGCTGCTCCCAGCGGTACGGGAGCAGCAACGGCGGGCCCCTGGGCTGTCAGCAGGCGTCCAGGATCTCCAGGGGAGGCAGCGCCTCGACGATGTCGACCGTTTCCAGGCTCACCGTGACGATGCGCCCGAGGAGGTCGATGATGTAGCGGGGATCCTCGGACCAGTCGTTGGGGTCGTTGACGATCGCGCTGGCCTTGTCGGTCTTGACCTGGTAGCGGTCGATGATCCACTCGATGGCCGACCGTGCGCCGAGCTGGTAGCGGTAGGCGCGTTCGGGGATACCGCTGACGGTCACCCGGCTGTTGTAGACGATCGTGGACCGGTCGTCCTTGCTCTTGAACTTCATCTTCTGCACGCGGTACAGCTCGGTGAGCGGGGTCGGGGTGGGGCCAGTGACCTTCTCCTCCAGCGGGTACGGCTTCACGCTCTCGTAGCCGATGTGCAGTTTGGCGAGCTTGCGCCCGGCGTCGGCGAAGCCGTGGAAGTCCGCGACCTTGGAGACACGGGGTAGGGACCTCTTGAGGTCCGCCGAGAACTGACTGCGATACTCGGGGGAGTGAAGGAGGCCGTAGACGTAGTAGAAGATGTCGTCCTTGCTGACCTCGGGAACGCCTGCGCCTTCTCCGACCCCGGATCGGCGATCGCCGCCGTGATCCGGGTGACGTGGCGCTCGGCGATCGTGGCGATGTCGTCCGCCCAGTCCTCCCAGTAGTGCCGCTCGCCGACCTTGGTCACGATCCGCGCGTAGACGGTCTCGTGGAGCTGGTTCCAGTCGTAGGCGATCATGTCCTGCACGGCCTGGTCGGCCCCGCTGGCGCTGTCCGCGCCTTCGCCGCCTCCGTCCCGCCCCTGGCCGCCCAGGCCCTCCCGGGTGCTGTCGAAGTCCTCCACGGTGACCGAGCCGACCATGATGTTCTTGGGCTTGTTGCGGTTGAGGTGGATCTGGTTGACGGTGGCGTTGAACCGGTCGTCGTGGGAGCGCAGGGCCTGGAGCACCTGCCAGACGGTCTTGTAGCGCTTGTTGTCGCTGAGCGCCTTCTCGGGCTTCCCGGTGGTGGGGATGCCCACCGGCAGGATGATGTAGCCGTACTCCTTGCCCTCGGCCTTACGCATGACGCGCCCGACCGACTGCACCACGTCCACGACCGAGTTGCGCGGGTGCAGGAACAGCACCGCGTCCAGGTCGGGGACGTCCACGCCCTCCGACAGACAGCGGGCGTTGGTCAGGATGCGGCAGGTGTCCTCGCCCGGGTCGGCCTTGAGCCACTCCAGGAGCTTGTTGCGCTCCAGGGCGTTGAACCCGCCGTCCACATGCTGGACCTCGCACCTCAGGCGGGCCTAGCCTTGCTCGTCGCGCTCGACGTTGACCTCGTCGATGACGGCGGGGAACTTGTCCCGGATGTGCTTGGACTCGGCGATGCTGCGGGCGAAGGCCACCGCCCGGCGCATCGGGGCCTCACCCGGTTTGAACCCCTCGCCTTCGGGGGTGTGTCCGGCCCGCTTGGACAGGCCGTTCCAGCAGCCGACGATCTTGGCGGCGTCGTCGATGTTGAGCTCGCTGTCCTCGGCCATCTGGGACTGCAGCGTCGAGGACAGGGCGGTCTCGTCGACGTTGAGGATGAGCACGCGGTAGTCGGTGAGCAGACCCCGCTCCACGGCCTCGCCGAAGCCGAGCCGGTGGAACTCCGGGCCGAAGAGGGACTCGTCGCTCATCGAGCACAGGACGGCGTCGTTGTCCTCGGCGGTGCTCGCGGTCTTGTCGTCGAACATCCGGGGCGTGGCCGTCATGTACAGGCGCTTGTCGGCGCGCAGGTAGTCGTTGTCGTGCACCTTGACGAAGTGCGACTCGGTCTCCCCGGCCAGGATGACGCCGGTGGTGCGGTGCGCCTCGTCGCAGATGATGAGGTCGAAGTCGCCCAGTCCGGCCTTCTGCGCCCCGTGCACGGCCGCGATGGACTGGTAGGTGGAGAAGACCACCTGCAGGCCCTCGCCGGTCGCGGTGCGCTCGACCTGCTCGATGAGCTTGGCGGCGTCGGTGGTGGCGGGCAGGGCCAGGTCATGGGTGCCCATGTCCTGGAAGTCGGCCTCGGCGGCCTTCTTGCCGACCTTGGTGTCGGAGCACACCGCGAAGCTGCGCAGGGTGGTCTGGCACTGGGCGGACCACTCGCGCAGGGTCTGCGACAGCAGGGAGATGGACGGGACCAGGAACAGCACCCGGGTGGGGCCCTCGCCCTCCGCGGACCGCTCGGCGGCCAGGCGTTCGGCGATCTTGAGCGAGGTGAAGGTCTTGCCGGTGCCGCAGGCCATGATGAGCTGGCCGCGGTCGAGTGAGGCGAAGTTGTCGAAGACCGCGTCCACGGCCTCCGCCTGGTGGGGGCGCAGCTCGTTGGGGGGCGTGCGCTGGAGCTCGATCCTCGCGTCGAGCGCGGGCCAGACGCGCTCTCACTCGATGGGGCTGTCGGCGATGTCGGCCAGGCCCAGACATACCACCTTGACCTGCTGGTCGAGTGCCTTCTCGGCGTTGAACCCCCACTTGTCGGTGGTGGAGATGATCATGCGCTCGGTGAAGGGGGCCCGGCCCGAGGCGGTGAAGAAGGAGTCGATGTCCTCCCTGCGCAGGGTGTGCTGCGGCTCGTAGAACTTGCACTGGATCGCGCAGTAGCCGCCCTCGACCGTCCTGGCGACCAGGTCGATGCCGTCGTCGCGCCGGTCGGGGGCGTCGGGCCAGTCCGCCCACCGCCACACCTTGTCGAACCGGTTGGCGTAGGTGGGGTCGGTGCTCAGGTAGGCGACCATGAGGTTCTCGAAGAGGGTGCCGCGCTGGTGGTTGCTCGTCGAGATCTCGCGGATGTGCGCGACGATGTCGTGCACCGTCCTGGAGGGGCTGGTCGTTTCGGCCACTGCGCGCCCTGCTTTCCGTACCGCTGTCGGCGTGCGGGAGGGGGCGCCGCGTCCGCATGGGGGTCCCGGCCAGCCTAGTCTCCCGTGCGGACGGCCGACCCTTGCCCGGTTCGGCCCGGACCGGGACGCGAACCCGTGCCCGGCGTTGCCTCCGCCACACGGAGCGAAACGCGGCGTTTCCTACTCAGCGGCTCAGTCAATTGCCGCAGATCGTGGAGGCCGTGGAGGCCGTGGAGGCCAGTGGGTTCACCGGTCGTGTTCACAAGAGCTGTCCGGATGCGGCCACGATCGTCCTGCTTCTCCTGGGCGTCCGCGCGTCTCAGCCTGCCCTCAGAAAGCTAGAGTGTCGTCGACATCCGGCATTCGGGACATTACCCACTGTTTCTGCTCGGGTGTGCACATAGACAGTGCCGACCATGGCAGGGCCAACGGCTTCCGAGACTGCTGGCCTGCTGCATGTGAGGTCAATGCAGAGCGAAGTTCAGGAGAGATCATGGCAGTCGGTATGAACGCTACTGAGGCCTACGCTGGAGGAGACGCGTCCCTCACCGCCGCCTCCAGGCTCCGTGACCTCGCTGACGACTGGACCGAAGCCGTGGAAGACGTCGAGACGACCATGACCCATGCGCCGGGCGTGACGGGATGGGGTTCCTTCGGAACCGAGCAGGAGACGCACATGCAGGATGTCCAGGGACATGCTCGGACTCTTGCCACGAACATCCAGGCGGCGGCTTCAGAGGGCGAGCGGACCGACAGTGAGGCCGCATGGGAATACCGCTCGACGTCGAGTTCCCCCATCCTCGGACGCGCGGTCAACGCACAGCAGTTCTAGATTTCCCTCCCCCTCCCCCACCATAATTGGAAGACGCGTCCATGGCCGACGAAAACTACCAGATCTCCATCAAAGAGTGTGACGTCAGCGTCCATCTGCTGCAGAGTCAACAGCAGAGGTTCGACGAAATGTACTCGAACATTTGCGGGAAATCCGCCACCTACAACGCCGTGGCTAACACGACCGCGACGGAGTTCTCCGAGTTGGTGTCTGAGGACATCATGGCGGCGGTGGACGAGAACGAAGAGGCCTGGAGCAGCGCTCTGACAGCCTGTATCCACGCTGTGGGGGTCATCTCGACCTATCGCGTGGCAGTGCAGAACTACAACGACCGGGCCGAGGAGATCGAAGAGAACTTCAGGCATGACATAGCCGGAGCGGAGACCGACTCCGAGAGGCAGGCCTCGGTCGACAAATACCAGCCGCAGGCTGACGAGGCGTGGGCCTCACTGGAGGAGCAGGCCGCAGTAGTGTCCGACATGCTGGCGGACGGTCCGACACCCGAGCACATCCGCACTCTCACCGAAGCAGGGCACCTGGGAGATGTTCCCGGTGGGATTCTGTATGTCGTCACGGGGGACGAGGACTACTTCGCGGTCCCACCCGGCATGGACGGTTCCGAGATAGGCGAGACCATCCAGCTCGCCGCGGAAGGCGACGAGGC
The DNA here is from genome assembly GCF_012396365.1 of Nocardiopsis alborubida. Lineage (GTDB taxonomy): Bacteria > Actinomycetota > Actinomycetes > Streptosporangiales > Streptosporangiaceae > Nocardiopsis > Nocardiopsis alborubida. Next base: position 112,628 of record NZ_JAAXPG010000019.1, read on the forward strand.
TGCTCTGGAGCGGCTTGATGAGAACCTCGCACTGATGAATGCCTTCATGGCGTATGTCGCGCGTAAACAGGAGAACGGTGGCCAGTTCACCGAACGTGAGTTGGAGATCCTGAATGATCTGAACGCTCACCTGAATGACGCGGACGCGTCGGAGTCAAGCGGCCAGGGGACAACCTCGGGTTCCAACCTTGACGCGCAGGAGCACGAGTTCTTCGACTCGATCGAGGCCATCCGTGACAGCGAGCACCTGTCACAGGAACAGCGGGACCAGTTGTTGGCCGTGATCGGTGGTTCCGTCCTCGCCGCTTCCGACGAACGCATGGGCGGCGGCTACGAGAACCTGCCCGAGGTCGTCAGGAACACGATCGAGGGTCCGAGGATGCACAGTCCCACGTCAGCGCTGAGCAACGGTTATTCGCCTGACTGGGCGGGGGACTTCGAGACGCTGACGGAGATGTTCGAGAGCGCCAACCAGACGGCGAAGGAGGAGACCGGTCATCCGCTCCAGGGCGGCACGGAACTGTCAGCTCACGCGATCGGTACCGTCGCGGGCGCCGTTGAGAGCACGGACACCGGGGGAGCCGCGGAGGAGACCCTGCGGACCATGCTGGAGTTCGCCACGCAGAACACGGACGCCAACTACACGATCCTGACCGGTGAGTACCCGGACGGAGAGAGCTACCGGCACCCGGTGGAGTTCGTCGGTCCCGGAAGCCAGGCCGGGACCGACGAAGCAGCACTGGTCGCGGCCCTGTTCAGTCATGACTGGGACCACGGGGGCGAAGCCGTCAGGGGACTGACGGACTGGATCGCCGAAGACGGTGGTTCAGGCGACGACGCGATCAAGGAGCGGGCTGACCGGGCATTCGAGGGTCTGATCAACATCATCACCGATCCGGATGCCCAGGAAAAGCTCAGCAGCACCGAGTACGACGTGGTGGGTGAGGGGCCGGACGGCGAGGAGTTCACCTGGAGAAAAGCGCCGATGGGACTCTTGAACCCGGAGATATCGGATAGTTTTGCTGGAATATTCGAAGCCTACATCGACGAATTTGCCAGCCTTGACATCCTGGATGGAAGTAACAGTATCAATGATGAGATAGAGACCAGTTACAGTTCTGAGCAGGGTCTGGTTATAGGTCTAGATGGACGCACGGCTTTCACGAGCTTGATCGCAGGCGACGGGGAGGCTACGGTGCGCATGTTTGAGGCCGCTGGAGATTACGCGCAGAATAATATGTATGAGTACTTCACCGATTCTGAATTTGGAGAAGATTATGAGCCAGGGCGAGAAGTCGGAATCCTGTGGAATTCTGTAGGCTTTGGTATGGCTGACGCTGTGGGTGACCGTATTGATAGCCATAACGCTGATATCATGAATTGGAATAAGAATGCAGGTTACGTTGTCGACATGATGGCGGCAGGGATCCCTGAAGCACTCGCCGCGGAGCCAGTGAAGATGTTCCTCAAGGAGATGTTCACGGAAGAACAGTTGAATTCTCGGGATGTGAACCCACCAAGCAATGGGCAGATGTATAATAACATTTCATCAAGGCTTGATGCGATCCTCTTGGATTCCGCCCTCGAGGCGTTTTATGACTCAACTGACGGGGGGGATGGACATATTCCGGATGAAATGGTCGATGAAAATGGAGATTTCATCAGGGATTGGGGCGAGTGGGGTCCGGGCGACCCTGAAACTCGCCCCCTCAGGGATAGTACATGGACAATTGTCGAGCAACAAGATATGCCAGTTCCTTCAGGGAGTCCTAATGTGGGCACGCATTTCGACCATTTCATGGAGGCAATGGAAGGTGTCATGGGTATCTCATGATGAATAGAACCGCGAGAGCGAAAAAGAGTATTCCGTTTCTTGCTCTGCTCATCACTCCTCTGCTGGCCTCGTGTTCTGTGTTTCCTGGCTGGGGGGATCCTGAGGTTGATCATGTCACCCTCTCCGAGCCTGCCGAAGCCCTTGAGGTGCCGGCGAACGTGCGATCTGTCGGCTGGACGTGGAGTTCTCCGGAGGAAACCAGCGTCAGGCACGTTAGTCCCACGTCCTATGGTCTTTCTGTGTACGTTTCCGACGGCGTCGTCGGCGTGAGTGGAGAATCTGGAGAAGAGCTCTGGAGGTACAGGCGTCTGGGCGAAAGAGCGGCGAGCATGAACGTCACTCCAGACGGGGAAACCGTTGCTGTGTCGTACGGCGCTCACGACGGAGAAACCGAGGGCGAAGAGGAACCCCCTCCTCTCTATGAGGTCGTGCTTCTTGATGCTTCCACCGGCCAGATCAAGGGGACTCAAGTCGTAGAGTTCGCCAAGATGCCCTTCGATGGGTTTGGGATCTCTTCGTATACATCAGTGGACGAAGAGTTGGGTGTTCTTTCAAACAGTTCTCGGATCATTTACCGAGATGATGAACAGGGGGAGAGTGAGGTTGTCTCCCTGGGGTTGGAGAACGATGAAGAGCTCTGGAGTACGTCTCCGGAGCAGAGCGGGGACGAAGAACTGTTTTTCGTCGCCAGGAGTTCTGTGGTATCGCGTGGCGTGCTGATTCTGTCCAGTAGTTTTGTGGATGAGAGTGTCCTGGAACCTGGGGGTTTGAGTGGGGTTAAGGACCACACGCTTGCCCTGATCGGAATTGACATCGAAACCGGCTCTGAGCTATGGCGTCATGAACTCGAAGCGAACGCAGGAATCGACCTCACGCCGTTTGATATTGTCGTCGAACCTGAGTCGGGCATGGTTGCAGCAGTCGCCGTAGGAACCAACTACTACGAAGAATGGTTGCTGGATCCGGTGACCGGAGAGACTCTCACGGACACGGGTTTCTTCACCGGTCGGGATGACACAGCGATCGGAATCCTTGAGGAAGCCATCGTAAGTTTGCGCAGGGTTTCCGAGGGGGAGTACGAGTACTCCTATTCAAACCTGTCTGGTGAAGTTCAACAGTCCGTAACTGTTCCGGGTCCTGTGGAACGGTGGGAGGGGCGGTTTACCCTGGCTCTGAAGGAATCGGTCGCATGGTTGGATGTCAACGAGCAGGCGACCGATGATTTGTCCTGGGGGCAAGCGCAATTGATGGTCACTGATTGGGACGATGGGGAAACGCGTGCGATCGATCTGGGAATCAAAGTGGAGAGGCGTCCAAACGAAGATAGGTCACATAGTTTCGCACCGAACCCCGATCCGGGAGACATGGTCATCGCTCCTGGTGCCCTGGTGGTCACAGAGGACCTGAAGACGGGAAACGGGCTATCCCGTCGTCTTGTCGGTCTCGTTCCCTGACCGAGGCCGGTGCTGGTGGAGGCCGCGCCTCAAGGCTCCCGAACCCCCGTCTGTCATCCAGAGCTGCTAGGCATGGGGAACATTTCGCCCCCTGAAGCATGAGAAGAGATTCCCCATGTCCAGCCTCAGCGAGTTCGCGGGTCTGCCCGTGGTCGAGTTCCCCGCCAGCGGCACGCGGGAGGAGCGGCTCGAACGTATCCGGGAGCGGGGCGGCGACCCGCACGACCCCGCCTCCACGGCCTGGCGGCTGCGGACCAGCGAGGACATCCGGAGAATCCCGGAGGACAAGGGTCCCGACTACCTGGCCCGGTTCCTGTCCGAGGTGGACGGCGAGCGGGTGAGGGCACTGGTCATCGGCGAATGGTCCTATGCCAGTGACGGAGGCCTGTACCAGGCCGCGGACCTGTTGGTCGAGCACGCCGACGCGCTGCCGAACCTGCGCTCGCTCTTCTTCGGTGACATCACCTTCGACGAGTGCGAGCTCTCCTGGATCTCCCAGCCCGACCTGGCACCGCTCGTGGCCGCCTTTCCCCGGTTGGAGGAACTGACCGTGAAGGGCGCCGACGGTATGGAGGGTCGGCTCGGGCTGCACGTGCCCTCGCACGAGGCGCTGCGTTCCCTCACCCTCCAGAGCGGTGGCCTGCCCGGCCGGGTCGTGCGCGAGGTGGCGTCCTCGGGGCTGCCCGCGCTGGAGCACCTCGAGCTGTGGCTGGGGATGGAGGAGTACGGCGGCAGCACCTCCCCGCAGGACCTGGCGCCGGTGCTCTCTGGGGAGGCGTTCCCCCGGTTGAAGTACCTGGGGGTGCGCAACGCGGAGAAGTGGGCCGAGTGGGTCCCGGTGCTGGCCGAGGCGCCCGTCGTCAGGCGCCTGGAGGTGCTCGACCTGTCCCTGGGCATCCTGACGGACCAGGGCGCCCAGGAGCTCGTCGACCGGGCCGAGGCCTTCTCCGGTCTGCGCAAGCTCGACCTGCACCACCACTTCATGAGCGAGGAGACGGTGGAGCGGGTGCGGGCAGCGTTCGCCGGTTCCGGGGTCGAACTCGACCTGGACGTAGGGATGGACGCCGAGGACAGGGAGGAGTACGACGAGGACGAGGAGCCCTACTACTACACCGCGGTGTCCGAGTAGCCGGTCCGCTCACGGCCGGGGCCTGGCTGACCAGCGGTGGCCCCGGCCGGATGCGGTTTCCGGCGCCCCGCCCGTCCTCCGCCCGTCCTCGTCTGTCATCCGAAACTGCTAGGCATGGGGAGCATTTCGCCCCCTGAAACCTGAGAAGAGAGTCCCCATGCCCGACCTCAGCGAGTTCGCGGGTCTGCCCGTGGTCGAGTTCCCCGCCAGCGGCACGGAGGAGGAACGGCTGGAACGGATCCGCTGGCAGGGCGGGGATCCGCGCGACCCCGCCTCCACTGCCTGGCGGCTGCGGACCAGCGAGCACCTCCGGAGAACCCCCGGGGACGAAGGCCCCGAGTACTTCGCGCGCTTCCTGTCCACGGTGGACACCGAGCGGGTGAGCGCGCTGGTCCTCGGTGAGTGGGGTTACGCCGCCGACGGACTGGACCAGGCCGCGGCTCTGCTGGCCGAGCACGCCGACGCGCTGCCGAACCTGCGCTCGGTCTTCGTCGGTGACATCTCCTTCGACGAGTGCCAGCTCTCCTGGATCTCCCAGTCCGACCTGGCGCCGCTCGTGGCAGCCTTTCCCCGGTTGGAGGCGCTGGCCGTGAAGGGCGCCGACGGTGTGCAGGGCCAGCTCGGGCTGCACGTGCCCTCGCACGACTCCCTACGGTCCCTGACGTTGGAGACCGGGGGTTTGCCCGGCCGGGTCGTGCGCGAGGTGGCGTCCTCGGGCCTGCCCGCGCTGGAGCACCTGGAGCTGTGGCTGGGGGTGTGGGACTACGGCGGCGACACCTACCCGCAGGACCTGGCGCCGGTGCTCTCCGGCGAGGCGTTCCCCCGGCTGAGGTACCTGGGCGTGCGCAACGCCGAGGGGGCGGACGGGTGGATCGCGGCACTGGCCGAGGCGCCCGTCGTCAAGCACCTGGAGGTGTTCGACCTGTCGCTGGGGATCTTCACGGACCGGGGCGGCGAGGTGCTCGTGGACCGGGCCGAGGCCTTCTCCGGTCTGCGCAAGCTCGACCTGCACCACCACTTCCTGAGTGAGGAGATGGAGGAGCGGGTGCGGGCCGCGTTCGCCGGGTCCGGGGTCGAGATCGATCTGTCCGACCGGCTGGAGCCCGACCAGGACGAGGATGAGGAAGAGGACGAGCTCTACTACTACACCGCGGTCTCCGAGTAACCGGACCGCTCACGGCCGGGGCCGGGCTGACAGCGGTGGCCAGCCCGGCCGTGAGCGGTTCCCGGAGCCCCGGCCGCTCTCCGCCCGTTTCCGTCTGCCGCCTGCGACTGCTAGGCATGGGGGACATACCCACCCCTCCGAAGGGATTTCCTATGCCCGAACTCACCGAGTTCGCGGGTCTGTCCGTGGTTGAGTTTCCCGCCAGCGGCACGGAGGAGGAACGGACCGAGCAGATCCGTAGACAGGGCGGGGACCCGCACGACCCCGCCCCCACGGCCTGGCGCCTGCGGTACGACGGCGAGGTGATCGGGGAGTACGTCGCCCGTTTCCTGTCCCTGGTGGACGCAGAGCAGGTGCGGGCGCTGGTCATCGGCGACTGGGACGCGGCCGCCGGAGGCCCGGAGGAGTTCCTGCTGTCGCTGGCCGAGCACGCCGGGTCGCTGCCGAACCTGCGTTCGGTCTTCGTCGGCGACATCACCTCCGACGAGTGCGAGCTGTCCTGGATCAGCCAGGGCGACATGGCGCCGCTGCTGGCCGCCTTTCCCCTGCTGGAGGAGCTGACCACCAAGGGCGCCGACGGCGTGGACGGCTCCCTCCACCTGCACGTGCCCTCGCACGGGGCGCTGCGTTCGCTCACCCTCCGGAGCGGCGGCCTGCCCGGTTTCGTCGCCCGCGAGGTGGCCTCCTCGGGGCTGCCCGCGCTGGAGCACCTGGAGCTGTGGCTGGGGATGGAGGACTACGGCGGCGACACCACCCCGGCGGACCTGGGGCCGGTGCTCTCGGGCGAGGTGTTCCCCCGGCTGCGGTACCTGGGGGTGCGCAACGCCCAGAGGCTGGACGAGTGGATCCCGGTACTGGCCGGGGCTCCCGTCGTCCGGCGTGTGGAGGTGCTCGACCTGTCCCTGGGCTGTCTCACCGACAGGGGCGGTCGGGTGCTCCTCGACCGCGCCGACGCCTTCGCCGGTCTGCGCGGGCTCGACCTGCACCACCACTACCTGAGCGAGGAGATGGAGGAGCGCTTGTACGACGAGTTCGACGGACTCGGGGTCGACGTCGACCTGTCCGACCGGCAGGAGCCGAAGGAGTACGCCGAGAGCCTCTGGTACTACACCGCGGCGGCCGAGTAGCCGGGCCGGCGAGCGGCCCGGACCGCGAGACCCCGGCCCGGCCGAGGTGGAGTAAGGGCTGTGCGTCATCGTCCGTCGCTGTGTGTACCCGCGGGCGGGTTGGGCAGTGGGATTCCGGCAGCGGAAAGACACGACACCGAGGAGGCTGTCATGGCTGAGCCCGAGAGCCCGCTCAAGGACAAGAACTACAACCTGGTCTGGGCCGTCCACCAGTCGCTGGAGAACGTCTGGCGCCTGGAGGGCTACATCAAGGACGCCGAGAGACAGGGCGACGACGAGCTCGCCACGTGGTTCCGCCGAATCCAGGAGAACAACCAGAAGGCCGGCGACCAGGGCAAGAAGATGCTCGTCGAGCGCATCAAGAAGGAGAACGGCTGAGGCACCGCGAAAGCGGATCCACCAGCCGAGGCGGTTGACTCCGCCCGTCTTCTGATCCCGGCACCGAAAGGCGCCCCCGGTCCCGACCGGGGGCGCCTTCGCGCGTGCCGGGGCTCTGCGCTCCGTGCGCGGCGAGGCCTCCGCGTGCCGGTGGTGGGCGCGTGGCCGCTCCCGGCCACACCGTATGCCCACCTTGCCCTGGTTCGGTGTCCTCGTCTCGCGATAGGAACGAGCGAGACGGCTTCTGCGACCCCAGGGGGAGGGTGTTACCCGTGAACGACGAGCAGCACGAGGGCAGGACTCCCAAGGCGGGGGAGAGCACCACGGCTCACCGCTCCCGCTATGCGGAGATCAAGCGCCGTGAGCGTTTGGAAGGTGCGGCCAAGAGTGTGTGGCTGACCTATCAGCTCCTTCGGCACAGGGCCGAAAGAGGATCCACAGAGTACGAGGAGTTCGACCAGAAGCGCAGGCACTACGTGGAGGTCGAAAAGAGGGTCGGCTCTCTCACGAGAGAGGAGCAGGACCGCATCCTGGAGGAGTACCCGCAGTTGGTTGCCCGGCTTGAAGAGGAGCACGGGCTTTGACGGGTCGCTGGGAGATCTCTGCCGGGGAACGTGCGGATGTTGTCCGTGACAGGATCCAAGCCCTTACACCACACGAACTTCCGGAGCGGAGCCCAGGCCAGCGCCCGCGAGCGGTCATCATCGGTGGTCAGCCCGGTGCGGGCAAGAGTTCGGCGCAGAAGCTTGTCCGCGATGAGCTCGGAACGGGGGTCGCTCTCTATGACGGCGACGAATTCGCGGAGTCACATCCCAACTACAAGGAGATCGTCGCTCAGTATCCCTTCGACGGGCACAACATAGCCGGGCAACACCTTCCCGACGACCTGTACCGGCGGTGCATGGACCATCTACGCGCCGGTGACACCAAGTACGACGTCGTCGCCAGCCATCCCCTCGGCAGGGCGGACTGGGCCGAAGGCTGGGTGAAGGGCTTCTCCGACGAGGGTTACCACGTCAGCGTGGCCTTCGTCGCCACCCACGAGTCCAACAGCCTCCTCGGTATCGCCGACCGGTACCAGACGGCCCGCGACCAACACGGGGGCGGCCGTTGGCTTCCGGCCCAGGTCCACGACCGGTTCTACTCCGAGATCCCCGACGTCGCCCACCACCTGGAGTCCCGAGGCCTCGTCGACTCCATGTACGTCACCAACCGCGACGGCGACCTCCTCTACGAGAACCACCGTGGTCCCGACGGAAACATGCGCCACCAGTTGGGCGCCCGCGACACCATCGTCCAGGAGCGCGCCCGGGAGCCGACGGGCGAGGAGATTCGCGGATTCGGGGAGAGCACGGCCTACTTACGCGATCCGGAGCGGTTAGGGCCCGGTCAGAAGGCCGAACCCGTGCACCCCCTCGTCGCCGACACAGCGGCCGAGGCCGAGCGCCGCCACAGGGGGCACCGGCTGGAGAGCGCGGGCAGGGAAGGCCCTCCGGTGTCGGAGACCACCCTCCCCGAGGCGCTCCGGGAAGCCGCCAGACGCGATGCCGAACGAGCCGACGACCCCGGGCGCGAGACTCCCACACGCCAGAACTCTCCGGTACAGTCCCCATCCCCGGCCCCACCTGCTCCAGAGTCCGCCCCGGAGCACGCCGACGACACCCCCCGTGCCGGTGCCGACGACCTCGACGCCAAACTCGAACGGATCCGCCGGGAACGACGCGCCCGTGAGCAAGCCCCGGATCCGGACGCCGTCACGGAGCGGGATGTCCGCCGCCGGAGGGAGACCAGCGACGATCTCGGCCGAGAGGTCCTGGAACCCGAGCGGTGACCACGGCCCCCAGCAGGAGAAGCATCCTCATGAACGACCCACACCCCCAGGGCCCCGAACCGCCCGAGCGGTCCGGACCGCCCGACCCCTCCACCCGGCTCGACCGGATCGAGAACCAGGTGCACCAGCTCGCCGACGAGGTCCTCTCCCTCGTCTCCATCAGCGCACCCCCGGCCCCGGCGGGCACGGACCGGCCGGGGCAGCCCGCCGCCGCGTGGGTCGACATGGACGGACGTCAGGCCGCGTCCGCCCTGGGAAGCCTCCAGGAGTGGATCACCCGGGTCCTCGTCCACCACCCCCGCACCATGACCCGCCTGCGGCCCTGCTGGTACCGTCACCCCGCCGTGGTCCAGATGCTGTTGGACCTCCACCGCGCCTGGGAACACGCCTACCGCGACAGGGCGGAGGACCCCTACCTCGCCCTGGAGTGGTGGCAGCGCCACCTCCCCCGCCTGGACCAGGACATGTCCGCCGAACTAGGACACTGCACCAGCGTCCGGCACGACCCCGACCGGGTGCCTCCGCCGCTCGCCGCCCCCGGGGACGTTCGCGCCTACACGGCCTGGTGGGGCGGTGGACGCGCCCCCGGAGACGAACCCCCGGCGCCCTGAGGCGGCATTGCCAGTCCGCGCCGCACGGGCCCACCCACACCCGTTCCACATCCGCCCGACCCCCTGCACTCCGGCCCCCGCACGGCCCCGCCCGCTTCAGCCGCCACACCCCAGCCCCGTATCCGACCCCCGCGCACTGGAGAACCCTCATGTACTGCGACCAGTGCGGCACCCGTCTGCCCGCCGTCGCCAACTCCTGTACCGCCTGCGGCGCGGCACCGCCTCCGTCCGCGCCGCGCACACGGAGCAGGTCGGCGTCGCGTCGCGCTGCGTCCCGCACCGTCGACGACGCCCCGGCCCCGCCCTGGTCGCTGACACGCTCCTCACCGGAGTCGCCGGGGGAGGGGGCGACACGGGAGCCCGGGGGCGACACCGGCGGCTACACGGGGCTCTCCCACGTCGCTGAGTCCGGCCCTGATCCGGTTTCCCGCTCGGGTTCGTCCCACCGCGTCGACCCGGATTCCGGCCCCGCCCCGGAGCCGCCACGCCTTCGGCGCTCCACACCCGGCCCCGCGGGGCCTCGTCCGCGTACGGTCTCGGCACCCGAGGAGGGCCTGACCGGGCGGCCCCGGACTGAGCGGGCCCGGGCCGAACGAACCGGGGACGGACGGTCCGCGACACTGCGCGACGCGCCCCGTCCTGCCGGGCGCGGACCGGCACGGCTGCGCGACAACGCGGCGGGCAACGCGGTCGCACTGCTCGCGGCCTGGTTCAACCTGCCCCTCGCCGTGTTCCTGACCGCTGTCGGCACGGTCTTCGGCGCGGTCGGCGGACTCGTCTCCGGTACGTTCGCCGGCGCCGGGGTGCTGCGCCAGCTCAACACGGTCTTCGCGTGGATCCTGCCGCTGCCCGTGAGCATGGACGACCTGCTGCCCACCGCGGCCGTCCAGATCGGCGGAACCGTCGGCGCGCTGCTCGGAGCGGTCAGCGGCGGCGCCACGATGGCCTTCCACGTCTTGGTCTCGCCGTGGCTCCTGCTGTGGGAGGCCGATCCCGCCTGGCCGTTCGCCCTCGCCGTCGGCCAGGTCGTCACCGCCCTGGCCGTCGCCTCCGCCTACGTCGCCTACTGCGGCGCCGCCGAACCCGCGAGGCTGCGCGTCTCCGGTGCCCGCCGCCCCAGCCGCCGCGAGGCCGAACTGCTGGAACCGGTGGTCGCCCGTGCGGCGGCCCGCATGGGCCTGGACCGTCCCCCCAAGCTCCTCGTCGACGACAGCCGTGAGCCCAACGCCTACGCGGGGATCCGGCACATCGTCGTCAACCGCGGCCTGCTCGACGTCCTGGGGCACGACGCCGACGCCGTCGCCGGGGTGATCGCCCACGAGGTCGCCCACCACAAGCACGGAGACGCCGTCAGCCTCGCATGGAACCGGGGCATCGCCTGGCCGGTCTTCCTCGTCCACGAGCTCGCTCACCGGGCCCAGGTCTCCGCCGTGTACTGGACCTTCCTCCTCGCCCTGGTGCGCGTCCTGCTGTGGAGCGTGACCGTCACCGTTCGCCTCCTGGTCATGCCGGTCAACGCCCGGCACTGGAGGCGCGCCGAACTGCGCGCCGACGCCGAGGCGCGGGCCGCCGGGTACGGCCCGGGGCTGTACACCGCTCTGGCCAGGCTCGGCGAGGGCTTCGACGGGGCCCGTAGCGGCTGGGACGCGGCCGTCCTGGCCACCCACCCGCCTACCGAACTGCGTCTGGAACGCCTGGAGACACCGGGGGCGCACCATCCGCTCCACCGCACCGGGGCGCCGCTCACCAGCGGTCTCCGCTCCCAGCTGCTCAAGGACTGAACTCCATGACCGAGACCTTCGCACCCGTCCCACCGGTCCGGTTGGACCTTCGCGACCGCGTGTACCTGGGCCTTGATCCGGCCGACGGGTACAAGCGGGTGTGGTCCTCCCCCGCGGATTCCGTCGGCGTGGTCGGCCCTCCCCGCTACGGCAAGACCTCCGGGATCATCATCCCCACTCTCCTGTACTGGGCCGGGCCCGTCGTCAGCACCACCACACGGGGCGACGTCCTGCGGTTCTGCGGGGACCGGCGCCGCCGGATCGCGGCCCCGGGCGGACGGGTGTACGTCTACGACCCCTTCGACAGCGAGGGGTTCGGCACGATGCGGTGGTCCCCGCTGGCCGGGTGTGGGGACCCGTCGGTGTGCTACCGGCGGGTGCAGGCGATGACGGCCGCCGCCGGAGGGCTCTCCGACGGGGAGCACTGGCGAGGCGGAGCCGCGCTTGTCCTGCGCGGCCTGTTCCACGCGGCGGCACTGTCAGGGGCGCCGATGGCCGAGGTCCGCCGGTGGCTGGCCGCCCAGGAGACCCGGCGCCCCGCACAGGTCCTGCGCGACCATCCGGGGGCGGCTCCCGGATGGGCGGACGACCTGGAGTCCGTGCAGCTGCTGGGTGAGCGCGAACGCGGATCGTTCTACTCGGTGGCCCGCAACTGCCTGGACGCCACCGCCGAGCCCAAGGTCCTGGACTCCTGCTCGGCCGTCGACCTGGACATCGACGCGTTCCTGGACACCAACTCCACCCTGTTCATCGTCGGACCGAGCCACTACCAGGCCGTGGTGGCGCCCATGGTCGTGGGACTGGTGGACGCGATCGCCCAGCGTGCGGCCGAGCGGGCCGCGGCTCGGGGAGGGCGCCTGGACCCGCCGCTCCTGCTGGCCCTGGACGAGGTCGCCAACATCGCGCCGCTGCCGAGTCTGCCCGCTCTGGTGTCCGAGGGCGGAGGCCGGGGCGTGGTCACGCTGTGGGCGGCCCAGTCACTCGCCCAGCTGCGGGCCAGGTACGGCGCGGACGAGCAGCAGGCCGTCCTGACCGCCACGACCGCCAAGGTCGTCTACGGAGGCATGTCCAACGAGGCCGACCTGCGCAACGTGTCGTCCTGGGGAGGGGAGACGCGGCAGACAGACGTGACGACCCACGGAGGAGGCGCGTTCCCGGGGCCCGGGCCCGCTCTTCCCGCGGTCATCCAGCCCGACCCGGCCCGCCAGTACTCCCTGAGCCCGGCCTACCGTCCCGCGCTGCCGTTGGAGGCCATCCAGCGGATGCCGCCGCACAACGCGTGGCTGTGGTGGCGGTCCGAGCCGCCGCTGCACGTGGAGACCCGGCCGGCCGGCCTCATCGAGGAGTACCGGCGGGTCAGCGGCTACACCCCGAAGCCATGACCGGGTACCGCCGTCCGTGTCCGGACTGCGGGACCGCCGCCGCCCGCCGCGAGTCCGTGTTCTGTGTGGGGTGCGGTGCGCGTCTGCCGGAGAGGCGCCGCGGATGGTGGGCCGGGCGCCGCGCCCGGTGGACCGCGGCCGCGGTGTGCGCGGTTCTGCTGGTGGCTGCTCTGGTACGGGTGCCCGCCTCGCTGACCGCCGATCCGAGTGCTCCGGTGGAGGAACTCGTCACGGCCCTGGAGGAGCACGACACCGAGAGGCTGTTCGCCATGGTGGGGTTCGACGTCGGTGACGCGGACTCCTTCGCCGGGCTCCGGTCGGCGCGGGCCCACGGACTGCTGGGGCCCGACGCCCTGACCGAGGGCTACGAGCCTCCGGACGTCCGCTTGGGCGAAAGCCGCGGGACACCCGATCCCGCGACCGGAGACACCGGACGTGCACGCGGACCGCAGTCGCATTCCACGCCGGTGACCTTCGAGGACGACTGGACGGTGCGTGTCCTGACGGACCGCTCGGACACGGGGTGGATCCGGGACTGGGAACTGCGTGAGGAGACGGCACTGCCCGCCGTCCTGGGTGGGATCACCCTGCCGTACACACCGGCCGGGCCTCTGGTCATCGCCGGGGTGAGGTTCGAACCCACCGGGTCGGATCGCGTCCCGGGGGCGCGCAACCGTGCCGACGCCCTCGTCGGCACCTACACGGCCACCTACGAGCACCCGCTGTTCGAGCCGGTGGAGGAGACCTTCGTGGTGCGGTCGGGCGCCGCCACCGAACTCGCTCTCCCGGTCGGCGGGGTGCGCACCGGTGTGGCCGAGGAGGTCGACGAACAGATCCGCGCGCACGTCCGGACCTGCGCGGAGGATGCCACCGAGCTGCGGCCGTCGGGGTGCGTCCTGCACCACGACCCGGGGCACTACTTTCCGCTGCGGGGCGAGGCGCGCTGGGAGGTCGAGAGCATGCCGGAGGTGGACCTGGAGGTTGAGGACCCAGCACAGGGGTTCCACCGGCCGACGGCCGCCGTGACCACGGTCCGCCCCGGGAGGGCGTCGGTGACCTACGCGATCCTCGAGGAGGAGGAGCGCACGGTGTCCGTCGACATCGTGGTCAGTGGAAACGTGGAGACCGACGACGCCGGGCGCCCAGTGTGGCGGCCGTGACCCACCCGGGTTCCGTCCCGGCGCCGGGGGCGCCTCCCTGCGCGCGGGGGCTCCGCGCGCACAGGCTCTTGCCCCTCCCGCGGACGGCGGCTCCGGGACGGGCCCGGCCACGGAGGCCGCGCGGAGGTCCGTCCGGTCCGGCCGACATGGCCGCTTCCGGCCGCGCGGCCGGTCCTTCGTCCCTGGTTCCGTGCCCCCGCCGCGCGGTACAAACGGGCGAGACGACCCCCGAGACGCCGGGAGAGGGTGCTGTCCATGAGCGACGGTCGGGAAGACGGTCGCCGTGCCTCCGGGGCGTGGGAGGAGACCGGGGCGGAGCTGGTCCGCTTCCACGTGGGAGGGCGCCGGAAGGACCTGAGCGGACGCTCGTGGTCGGAGTACCCCGTCCTTCCCCGGCCGCCGCACGAGGCGGACACCGGCGAACACCCCGAACTCCGGGGGAGGAGGTTCGTCGAGGTCCCCGAAACCGGCTGGCACGCCCTTGTCGCCTGGGCGGTCGGCCCCGAGCACGCGGTCCGCTGCCCGGAGCCGCGGACTCCCTCCCCGGTACACGTGACCTGCGAGAGCGGTGGCAGGCGCGTCCGGCGGTGGGAGGAGAGGACGCGCACCGACCGGGCGGGTGTCGACAGCGGCATCGACGACTTCCTGGCGGAGGCCGGGGTGCCGCACCAGCCGTGCGGGTACCGGTGGTTCGCCGAACTGCCCGAGGGGATCCGCGACGGCGACCGCCTCTTCGGCGCGTTCTCGTCCCACCTGGCGTCGGTGGGCTCGGACGAGCAGGACCCGCCGGGGATGCGCGGCGCCATGAGGAACCTGTCCCGGCGCCTGTACGGGGACCCCTGCCGGTCCGCGCTCCCGGACCCGCTCGACGGGCCCTGACGGATCCGCGGGGGCGGTCGTGCGCGGCGCGCGGCGGAGCGAAGCACGGGACGGCGGGGTGCGAGCGGTCGAGCGGCACCCGCACGGGACGACAGCGTGAGCGGCGGGGAGCGGACAGGTGAGCGGAGTCCGTCCCAGGTGGCGGCTCCGAGCGTGCCTGTCTGTCTTCCGGGACTGCTAGGCATGGGGAAACCGATCCCCATCCCCATCCCCCCGGAAAGAGAGCCCCCATGGCCAACCTCATCGAGTTCGCGGGTCTGCCCGTGGTCGAGTTCCCCGCCGAGGGCGCGCCGGAGGAACGGCTGGAACGGACCCGCTGGCAGGGCGGGAACCCGCACGACCCCGCCTCCACGGCCTGGCGGCTGCGGACCAGCGGAAGCGACGGGAGGCATCCCGAGGACGACTACGACGAGTACTTCGCCCTCTTCATGTCCGAGGTGGCCACCGAACACGTGACGGCACTGGTCCTCGGTGACTGGGGCAACCCCGACCAGTGCGGCCCGGAGGAGGCCGTGGAGCTGCTGGCCGAGCACGCCGACGCGCTGCCGAACCTGCGCTCGGTCTTCGTCGGCGACATCACCTCCGACGAGTGCGAACTCTCCTGGATCAGCCAGGGTGACATGGCCCCGCTGCTGGCCGCCTTCCCCCGCCTGGAGCTGCTGGCCACGCGGGGCGCCGCCAGCGTCCTGGGCGGGGGCGGCCTCAGCCTTCAGGTGCCCTCCCACACCGGCCTGCGCTCCCTCACCCTGGAGAGCGGCGGTCTGCCGGGCCGTGTCGTGCGCGAGGTAGCCTCCTCGGGCCTGCCCGCGCTGGAGCACCTGGAGCTGTGGCTGGGGATGGAGGACTACGGCCGTGACGTCTGCCCCCAGGACCTGGAGGCGGTGCTCTCGGGCGGGGCGTTCCCCGGGCTGCGCTACCTGGGCGTGCGCAACGCCGAGGACGTGGACGCGTGGATCCCGGTGCTGGCCGACGCACCCGCGGTCAGGAGTCTGGAGGTGCTGGACCTGTCCCTGGGCATCCTCACCGACGAGGGAGCCCGGGCACTCGTCGAACGCAACGACGCCTTCGCCGGTCTGCGCAGGCTGGACCTGCACCACCACTTCATGAGCGGGGAGGCGGTGGAGCGGGTGCGGGCCGCGTTCGCAGGGAGCGGGGTCGAGGTCGACTTCTCCGACCCGATGGAGCCCGAGGACTACGGGGACGGCGAACCGGAGTACTACACCGCGGCGGCGGAGTAGCCGGGACGCCGGGGAGCCGAGCAGCCGGACCGCGCACGGCGGGGGGCGGGCCCGCGCGGCACCTCACGCGGTGACGGCCTCCACGAGGGCGCCGCGCTCACCGGGCTCCTCGGGGCGCAGCGCCCGGGACACCCCGACCAGGTCGGCGGGCGTGCCCGGCTCCGGGAGCAGGCTCGCCACCGTGCCGTCGTCGAGGTGCGTGCGCAGCTCGCTCGGGTGGCCGTCGGAGTGGTGCACGACCACCGCACCCTCCCCCAGGTCGCGGCACCACGTGCCGGGGAAACCGCAGCCCGCGCGCAGCACGGCATGGGACGAACGCGCGTCGTCCCAGGTCAGCACGTGCAACGGTGCTCCGTCCTCGTCGCGGTAGGTCAGGCGCAGGCCGCCCTCCACCTCGTGCACCTGGGTCAGCGACCAGCCCGGGTGGTCCAGCACCGCGATGGTCTGCTCGAAGGACATGATCTGCGCGCGCGAACGCTCGTCGGCCGCCCGCGCGAGCACCGCGTCGCCCACGGCGGGCAGCGCCGCGAGCAGAGCGGCGACCACCGCCACGGCGGGCAGCACCCCCGGCCGCCAGCGGTCGGACGGCCGGTCCACCAGCATCGACGCGCCCATGCCCAGCGTCGCGACGGCCCCGGACAGGAAGGCGGTGTTGGCGGTCGTCCCCCAGGGCAGCGGCATGACCTCCGGGGCCAGGAACGTGACGACCACGGGCGTGGCCATGGCGGTGGCCGTCACCAGCGCGGCCGACGCGGAGGGGTGGTTCACACCGGACCTCTCCAGCCACTGGGACCCCAGCCAGAACATGAGCAGGATGACCCCGGCGACCACCGGCGCGAGCAGCAGCACCCCCTGGCCCGCGCCGCTCATCGTCAGGGCGCGGGCGGTGTCCCAGACCCCCACGGGGAACAGGGACATCAGCGGAGCCCCCACCAGGCACAGGGAGAGGATCGCGCCGACCGCGGCGACCCGAGGCCGGCCCGAGGGTGCTCGTGGCAGCACACCGTCCAAGGCCGCATCATCCTCCCGGCGGGAATGACACGTTACGCCTGTTGTGACTTGGGAGCCAGATGTGCAAGGCGGGATTTCGGCTTGACCCCGAGGGGCCCGGAGCCGGCGGCGGACCAAGCACCGGTGGTCCGTTCCCCTCGCGGCGGTGAACCGCCGCCCCGGCCGCCTGCCCCGCTGCGCCCTACTCGCCCAGCTGGCGGCGGAAGGGCCTGCGCGCGGTGTTGAACTGCGCCCAGGAGGGGTCGAGCTGGCTGCGCAGCTTGACCTCCCCCTCGGACCAGTCCGTCAGCACGGCCTCGAACTCGGGCAGCACACCCGAGTCCGGGTCCAGGTAGTAGCGGTAGTCGCGCCTGCCGCCCACGGTCTGGCGCATGAACAGCGCGCCGTTGTCCCCCAGCACACCCGAGATCCGGGCCTCCAGGTCGTCCAGCGCCGAAGCGGAGGCGCCGGTGGGCAGCCTGTCCTCGTCCGTGTGCGTGTACGGCACGACCACCTGCACGAACAGCGTGAACGCCGGGAAGTCGCGGCGGGTCAGCGGGTGGCGGAGCAGGATCTCCACCGCGCCCTGGAGGGGGATGCGCCCGTGCAGTGTCGCCCAGCCGCCCGAACCGCCGAGCATGTCCGCCATCTGCCGCACCACGGCGGGCATCGACGTGGGCGGCAGCGGGTCCAGCGGCGGCTCGTCCAGCGGCGCCGTCTCGCCGATCCACCGCACACGGTCGTCCTCGCCCAGCGCCAGCAGGGTGACGTGCTCGGCCACGGCCGCGCGCGTGCTCTCGGGCAGGAACATGTTGTCGGGGTGGTACACGCCCACCTCGACCTTGCCGGTCGCGTGGTCGACCCGCATGGACACCGACACGTGCGACAGGTCGAGCTCGTGGTCGTCCAGGTTGACGGTGGCGGACAGCTGGTCGTGGTCGGCGGGCCGCACCGGCTGGAACAGCCATCGGGAGTCCTCGGGGGCCGAGCGCGCCCAGCGCTCGGACAGGATGCGCGCCTCCTCCGACCCGCCGGGGCGCAGCGTCAGGGCGTAGGCGGGGCCGTCGGTCAGCCGGGAGGGGTCGTCCAGGGCGGCCAGCTGCTCCAGGAGCTTGCCCGGGTCCACGTCGGCCGACAGGTCGAGGTCCTCCAGGCCGCTGCTCGGCTTCGGGGCGCGGCCCACCTCCCACTCCATGTCCGGGTGGATCGAGCGGACCAGCGCGGTGACGCGCTCGGACACCTCGGAGGGCACGGGCTGGTCCGACTCGACCGCGCTGGCCAGGGCCTCGCGTTCGGCGGGCCAGGCGTCCCAGAAGGCGGTGACTGAGGAGGTGGAGTCGGCGGAGCGGCGACGACGGAACAGAGCCATGTCCCGATTTTCGCAGAAGCGGACGACCACACTCGCCGTCGCGGCCGGGGCGCCGCCCACCGGACGGCTCCTCGTCCCGGGGCGGCGGCCGGGTTCCCGTCCCGGGTGCCGCCGTACCCAGGCCGGATCCCCCCGTGCCCCTGACGCGCGTTCCCGTCCCCCCGGCGCGTGTTCCCGTCCCCGGCCGGGGTCTCTGTCCCCCCACTAGCGCATACCCTGGACGCACTATGACTTTGCGTGTACTCGCCGCCATGTCGGGCGGGGTCGACTCCGCGGTCGCCGCGGCCCGTGTGGCCGAGGCCGGCCACGACGTCACCGGTGTCCACCTGGCGCTCTCCAAGAACCCGCAGTCCTACCGCACGGGCGCGCGCGGCTGCTGCACCGTGGAGGACTCCCACGACGCGCGGCGGGCCGCCGACGTCATCGGCATCCCCTTCTACGTGTGGGACATGTCGGAGGAGTTCGACCGCGAGGTCGTGCAGGACTTCGTGGCCGAGTACGAGGCGGGCAACACCCCCAACCCCTGCCTGCGCTGCAACGAGAAGATCAAGTTCGAGGCGGTGCTGGACCGGGCCGTCGCCCTGGGCTTCGACGCCGTGGCCACCGGACACCACGTCCGCAAGGTCGACGGGCGCCTGGTGCGCAGCGTGGACGCGGCCAAGGACCAGTCCTACGTGCTGGGCGTGCTCAACGCCGAGCAGCTGGAGCACGCGGTGTTCCCGCTGGGGGACTGCACCAAGGACGAGGTGCGCGCGGAGGCCGAGCGGCGCGGCCTGTCGGTGGCGGACAAGCCCGACAGCCACGACATCTGCTTCATCGCCGACGGTGACACGGCGGGCTTCCTCAACCGGCGCATCGGCGAGCGGCCGGGACCGATCCGGGACGAGGACGGCACGGTGGTGGGCACGCACAACGGCTCGCACACCTTCACCGTGGGCCAGCGCAAGGGCCTGGGCCTGGGCGGCGCCGCCCACCCGCGGTACGTGCTGTCCATCGAGCCGGTCGACAACTCCGTCACGGTGGGGCCGCGGGCGTCCCTGCGGGTGGACGCCATCACGGGCGTGCGCCCCGTGTGGAGCGGCAGCGAGCCCCTGACCGAGCCGACCGACTGCCACGTGCAGCTGCGCGCCCACGGGGAGGTCTACCCGGCGAGTGTGTGGCAGCGCGAGGGCGACGGGGGTCCCGAGCTGGTCGTCCGGCTGGCCGAGCCCGCCACCGGCGTGGCCACCGGGCAGGCCGTGGTGGTCTACCAGGGCGACACGGTGCTGGGGTCGGCCACGATCTCCGCCACCTCCAGAACCGGGGCCGCGGTCTGACGGACCGCCCGCCTCGGCGGTCCGGGTCGGCGACCTGGCGCGGCGGCTCGAGGGCGGCCTTCCGGGAGCGCACCGAGGGGCGGTCCGGGGCGACCGTCCGGGAACGCGGCGACGGCCGGAGTGGGACGTCCCACCTGGTTCGTCGTCAGCGATCCCTTGCCGAACTTAGGTAAGGCATAGCATAGTTGCGGGGCGAGGTGAGGGGGCCTGCCCATGCCGGAGTTCGATTTCCTCGACGGCCAGCCGTTCTGGATCGTCTACTTCACGCTGCTCGGCGTGGTCCTGTGCCGTGCCCAGGCCACGTACTGGATCGGCCGCGGCCTGGGCGCCGGGGTGACCCGCAGCCGTATGGGCGCCAGACTCGGCCCCCGGCTGGACGCCGCCCGGCGGCGCATCGACCGCTACGGCGCGCCCGTGGTCACCCTGAGCTTTTGCACCGTCGGCGTGCAGACCGCCGTCAACCTCGCCGCGGGCGCCATGCGCATGCGCTTCCCGCGCTACCTCGCCGCGATGTTCGTCGGCTCGCTGATCTGGGCGGGCCTGTGGGGAGTGGTCATCGGCGGCCTGGTGGGCACCTGGTTCTCCCTGTTCCTGGACTCGCCCTGGGCGGCCCTCGGCGTGGCCGCGCTGGCCGCGGCGGTCGTGGCCGTGATGGTGCTGCGCTCCCGCCGCTCCCGCGCCGCCGCCGGAGCCGCCGAGGAGGCGGGGGACCCCGCTGAGGAGGGGGCCTCCGGCGGCGGCGCGGGCAGCGGCACCGACCAGGACGGCGCCGACACGCCCGGGAACGACGGTGCCGCCGACTCCCGCCGCGCCTCCGCGGGGTAGCGCCGGCGTGTCCCGCCGGTAGCGCCCCCCGCCCCGCGTTGCCCTAACCTTGGGCGATGTGAGCGAACAGCACCCCTACCCCTGGCCCGCCGCGTCCTCCACCGGGGTCGGGTCCTGGCCGGGAGAGGACCCCGACGAGGCGATGCGCACCGTCCTCGGCGAACTCCCCGACCTGCCGCACCTGCCCGAGCTGCCCGCGCGCGGCGTCGGCGCCGACATGGTCGGCCGCACCGGCGGCCTCCTGGTGGAGTTCCCCATGGAGGTCCAGCCCAGCGGCTGGCGGGTCGCCGACAGCCCCGGGCGGGACCTGGGCCGCGCGGCCAGCCTCATGTCCTACGACCTCGACGCCCTCACCGAGCACGCCCACGGCTTCACCGGCACCCTCAAGGTGCAGGTCGCCGGGCCGTGGACCCTGGCGGCGTCGGTCGAACTGCGCAACGGGCAGCGCCTGGTCTCCGACCCGGGAGCCTGCCGCGACCTGGCCGAGTCCCACCTGGAGGGCGTCCTGGCACACCTGGCGGAGGTCCGCAGGCGGGTCCCCGGCGCCCGGCTCCTCGTCCAGGTCGACGAGCCCTCCCTGCCCGCGGTCCTGCTGGGCGCCCTGCCCACCGCCAGCGGCTACGGCCGTCTGCCCGCCGTCGACCGGGTGCGCGCCGAGGCCGTCCTGCGCGTCCTCTTCGCCGCGGTCGCCGACACCGGGGCCGTCCCCGCGGCGCACTGCTGCGCCCCCGGCGCCCCCGTCGACCTGCTGCGCCGCAGCGGCGCCCGCGCGCTGAGCCTCAACGCCCTCCTCCTCACCCGCGACCACGACGAGACGGTCGGCACGGCCGTGGAGGCGGGCACCGGACTCCTGCTCGGCGTGGTCCCCTCCACCGACGACGCCGCGCCCGCGCGGACCGCCCGAATGTCGGACCCCGCCGCTACTGTCGATCCTGTTCGCGAGTTGTGGAACCGGCTGGGATTCTCCCCCGACCTGCTCTCCCGTGCGGTGGTCACCACACCCACGTGCGGGCTGGCGGGCGCTTCACCCGGCCACGCGAGGGCGGCCCTGAGCGCCTCCCGCGCCGGTGCCCGGGTCCTGCGGGACGAGCCCCGAAGGTAGCGCCCGCAGCAGGCGAGCACGAGAGCGAGAAAGGTACCGAGTGAGCGCGCCCGACACCACCACCGACATCCCCGACGAGGTTCGCGCCCGGCACACCGAGCTGTGCCAGGAACTGGACGACCACAGTTACCGGTACTACCTGGGCACACCGGTGGTCTCCGACGCCGAGTACGACACCCTCATGCGCGAGCTGGTCGGCATCGAGGACTCCTACCCCGCCCTGGCCACCCAGGACTCGCCCACGCAGAAGGTCGGCGCGCCCATCAGCGTCGACTTCGCCGCGGTCGAGCACCTGGTGCGTATGGAGAGCCTGGGCAACGCCTTCGACGTCGACGAGCTCAACGCCTGGGCCGACCGGGCCAGCGCCGAGGTGCCCGTCAACGGCTACCTGTGCGAGCTCAAGATCGACGGCCTGGCCGTGGACCTGGTGTACGAGAAGGGCCGCCTCGTGCGCGCCGCCACCCGCGGCGACGGCCGCGTCGGCGAGGACATCACCCTCAACGTGCGCACCATCGGGGTCGTCCCCGAGCGCCTGGACGAGAGCGTGCGCCCCGCGCCCGAGCTGCTGGAGGTGCGCGGCGAGGTCTTCCTGCCGGTGGAGGACTTCGGAAGGCTCAACGAGCGCATCACCGCCTCGGGCGAGCACACCCCCTTCGCCAACCCCCGCAACGCCGCCGCCGGGTCGCTGCGGCAGAAGGACCCCCGCGTCACCGCCACCCGGCCGCTGTCGATGATCGTGCACGGCGTGGGCGCCTATGTTCCCGCCGGGGGGAGTGAAAGCGGCGGGAACGGGGTGCGGGACGGCGGCGGGGACGTGGCCTTCACCAGCCAGTCGCAGGCCTACCGGCTGCTGGGGGAGTGGGGGCTGCCGCTCAGCGACCGCTACCGGGTCGTCACCACCATGGACGAGGTCCGCGAGTACGTGGGGTACTACGCGGCCCACCGCCACGAGCCCGCCTACGAGATCGACGGCATCGTCATCAAGGTCGACGACTTCGCCCTCCAGCGGCGCCTGGGCTCCACCAGCCGCGTCCCGCGCTGGGCGATCGCCTACAAGTACCCGCCCGAGGAGGTCACCACCCGCCTGCTCGACATCAAGGTGGGCGTGGGCCGCACCGGGCGCGTCACCCCCTACGGCGTCATGGAGCCGGTGGTCGTGGCCGGTTCCGAGGTCGAGTTCGCCACCCTGCACAACGCGCGCGAGGTCGAGCGCAAGGGCGTGCTCATCGGCGACACCGTCGTGCTGCGCAAGGCGGGCGACGTCATCCCCGAGATCGTGGCCCCGGTGCTCGACCGCCGCGACGGCACCGAGCGGGCCTTCGCCATGCCCGAGACCTGCCCCGAGTGCGGGACCCCGCTCGGCCAGCAGAAGGAGGGCGACGTCGACCTGCGCTGCCCCAACGCCCGCTCCTGTCCCGGCCAGCTGCGCGAGCGCCTGTTCTTCGTGGCCAGCCGCAAGGCCCTGGACATCGAGGCGCTGGGCTACGTGGCCGCCACCGCCCTCACCCAGCCGCTGGAGCCCGCCCAGCCGCCGATGCGCGACGAGGGCGACCTGTTCGACCTCACCGTCGACATGCTGCTGCCCATCCGCACCCACGTGCTCGACCCCGACACCACCGAGCCCAAGACCGACCCCAAGACCGGCGAGCCCAAGGTGGTGTCCTTCTTCGCCAACAAGAAGGGCGAGCCCAAGAAAACGGTCGAGAAGCTCTTCGAGCAGCTGGAGGAGGCCAAGTCCAAGCCGCTGTGGCGGGTGCTGGTGGCGCTGTCCATCCGGCACGTGGGCCCGCGCGCGGCCGAGGACCTGGCCCGCCACTTCCGCTCGATGGACGCCATCCGCGCGGCCAGCGAGGAGGAGCTGGCGTCGGTCGACGGCGTCGGCCCGACCATCGCCGCCTCCATCCGCGAGTGGTTCGCGGTGGACTGGCACGCCGAGATCGTCCGCAAGTGGGCCGACGCCGGGGTGCGCATGGAGGACGAGGACGACGGCTCCAGGCCGCGCCACCTGGAGGGGGTCACCGTCGTGGTGACCGGGTCCCTGGAGGGCTTCAGCCGCGACGGGGCCAAGGAGGCGATCGCCGAGCGCGGCGGCCGGGCCACGGCGTCGGTGTCCAAGAAGACCGGTTTCGTGGTGGTCGGCGACAGCCCCGGCTCCAAGTACGACAAGGCCGTCAAACTGGGGGTGCCGGTCCTGGACGAGGAGGGCTTCCGCGTCCTGCTGGAGGCCGGCCCCGACGCGGCCGCGGTCAAGCGCGTCAACCCCGCGCCCGAGGAGCCCGGGGCCGAGGACGCCCCAGAGGCCGCCGGGTCTGAGGCCGGGGCCGGGCCCGAGGCGGACGCCGTCTCCGGAGCAGCCGAAACGCGGGCAGCCGAAACCGCCGCCGATGCCGAGACGGCGGAGGCTGTCAGGGGCGACGCCTGAGGAAGGCGGACCGCAACCGCTGACCACGGCCGCGGGACCCGGGGCGTACCGGGCCCGCGGCCGTGTCGGACCCGCGTACCTTTTTGGGGATCTCTCACCACACGCGGCCCCGCCTTGGTTAACTGATAGTTCCTGGCAAGCGACAGTTGGTGACGAAACCACGTAAGGTGGACGGTAACGCACAGGATGCGGGTGTATCCAAAACCAGGATTCGGTCATGAGGGGTGGCCGGGTGCTGGGAACCCCGAGCAGGAGCGGCGGCACCGTCCGGCGCCGCCGTACTCCGCGGCCCCCTCACAAGGACCAGGCATGAAGGATCCCCACAGCACACGGGACATCGGTCCCCGGGTCGGGACACCGCTCTGGCTGTACATGCTGGGCGCCACGGCCGCAGGGGCGTTCCTGCTCGTCGTCTCCGGCCTCGGGCTGGGGACGGACGAGTTGCGCGCGCTCGCCGTCGAACCGCTCGTCTGGGTTCTGCTGTGCATGATCGTCCTCGGCGAACTGCGCCCCCTCTCCCTCCCGGGCCAGGCACCCGGCGACGGCGTGCCCACCTCGCTGCCCTTCTCCCTCGCCCTCGTCATCCTCCACGGTCTGCCCGTGGCCGCCCTGGCCCAGGTCGTCGCCACCGCGGTCGCCGGGTTCGCGCGCGGCCACGCCCCCCACCGCATCGCCTTCAACGCCGCCCAGTACACGCTCTCGCTCGGCGTCGCCGACGCCGTCCTACGCCTCCTGCTGCCCGGAGCCGTCCAGGGCACGTGGCTGCCCGCCGCGGGCGAGCTCCTGGCCGTCGCCCTCGCCGGGGCGGGCTACTTCGCGGTCAACCGCGTCCTGGTCCTGTGCGCGGTGGCCATGCACGAACGCGTCCCCCTCCGGCAGGTCATGTCCAAGGGCCTGGCCCAGCAGGTGCACGTCAACGTCGTCCTGCTCAGCCTCGCCCCGCTCGTGGTCGTGGCCGCGACCCACTCGGTGCTCTACGTCCCGCTGTTCGCCCTCCCGCTCAGCGCGCTCTACACGAGCGCCATGCTGTCGGTCAAACGCGACCACCAGGCCAACCACGACGAGCTCACCGGCCTGGCCAACCGCAAGCTCCTCACCCTCCGCGCCCACGAGGAGATCGCCCACGCCCAGCAGCGCGGCGGCAGCGTCGGCCTGCTCCTGCTCGACCTCGACCGGTTCAAGGAGGTCAACGACACCCTGGGCCACCCCACCGGCGACCGCCTCCTCCAGACCGTCGCGCGCAGGCTCACCCACAGCGTCCGCCCCGGAGACCTCGTCTCCCGCCTGGGCGGGGACGAGTTCGCCGTCCTGCTGCCCCAGGTCCGCGACAGCGCCTCCGCGTGCGAGGTGGCCTTCCGGCTGCGCGGCGCCCTCGCCGAACCGGTCCGCCTGGACGGCATGGACTTCGACCTCCAGGCCAGCATCGGCATCGCCCTGCACCCCCACGACGCGCCCGACTTCGCACTCCTCATGCAGCGCGCCGACGTGGCCATGTACGTCGCCAAGGCCGACCGCACCGGCGTGGAGTCCTACGACCCCGGCAAGGACCGCAACTCCACCGCCCGGCTCAGCCTGTACACCGAACTGCGCCGCGGACTGTCCGAGGGCGCCCTGGAGATGCACTACCAGCCCAAGGTCGACCTGGGAGACGAACGCCCCATCGGCCTGGAGGCCCTGGCCCGCTGGCGCCACCCCAGCCGCGGACTGCTCACCCCCGAGGAGTTCATGCCGGTCGTGGAGCAGTCCAACCTGCTGCGCGCCTTCACCGGCCAGGTCCTGGACATCACCCTGGCCCGCGCGGCCCGCTGGCACGCCGAGGGCCTCGACCTGCCCGTCGCCGTCAACCTCGGCGTGCGCGAACTGCTCGACCCCGCGCTGCCCGCCACCGTCGCCTCCGCGCTGCGCGAGCACGGCGTACCGGCCGACCGGCTGGTCCTGGAGATCGGCGAGCACGCGCTGATCACCGACACCGACGCCGCCACCGCGGCCGTCCGCCGCCTGCGCGACCTCGGCGTCGGCCTGTCCCTGGACGACTTCGGCACCGGCCACTTCACCCTCGCCCAGCTCGCCGGGCTGCCCCTGGACGAGGTCAAGATCCACGAGTCCTTCACCGCCCGCCTGGTGAACCGGTCCGACAACGGCCACACCGTCGTCCGCGCCGCCATCGCCCTGGTCAAGGCGCTGGGCATGCGCGCCACCGCCGAGGGCGTCCAGAACTCCGAGCTCGCCCGCGCCGCCCGCGACACCGGCTGCCACGCCGCCCAGGGCCACCACTTCTCCGCGCCGCTGACCGCGCGGGAGGTCGCCGACTGGGTCGCCGCCCACGACGGAGGGACCGCGGCGGGCACCCGCGTCTGACCGGGGATCCGCCGAGCGGTGCGGTCCCCGTGGAACCCGTGCCGCCCGGCCGACCGGTGTTCGCGGACCGACCGGCGCCGGGACCGGCACCGGAGCCATAGGATTGGTCCCGATAGTCCTTCCGCCGAAGAAACGGTTCGCATTCCATGACCGCCATCACCCGCGATGAGGTCGCGCACCTCGCCCGGTTGTCGCGGCTGGCGCTCGACGAGAGCGAGCTCGACACGCTCGCCGCCCAGCTCGGTGACATCCTGACCGCCGTGGCCAAGGTGCAGGAGGTCGCCCAGGGCGACATCCCGCCCAGCTCGCACGCCCTGCCGCTGACCAACGTCTACCGCCCCGACGAGGCCAGGCCCGGCCTCGCCCACGACCAGGCGCTGGCCGGCGCCCCGGCGGTGGAGAACCAGCGCTTCCGGGTTCCGCGGATCCTCGGAGAGGGTGAGTAGTGGTGAGCGACGTCATCAGCCTGACCGCCGCCGGACTCGGCGAGGCCATCCGGGAGGGGCGGGTGTCCTCGGAGGAGGCCACCACCGCCTACCTGGACCGGATCGAGTCCGTGGACGGCGAGATCAACGCCTTCCTGCACGTGCGCCGCGAGACCGCGCTGGAGCAGGCCCGTGCGGTGGACGCCCGCCGCGCCGCGGGCGAGGAGCTGGGCCCGCTCGCCGGTGTCCCGGTCGCCCACAAGGACGTGTTCACCACCAAGGACATGCCCACCACCGCCGCCTCGAAGATCCTCGAAGGCTGGCAGCCGCCCTACGACGCCACCGTCACCGCGCGCCTGCGCGAGGCCGGGCTGGTCATCCTGGGCAAGACCAACATGGACGAGTTCGCCATGGGCTCCTCCACGGAGAACTCCGCCTACCAGGTCACCCGCAACCCGTGGGACACCGACCGCATCCCGGGCGGCTCCTCCGGCGGTTCCTCCGCGGCCGTGGCCGCGTTCGAGGCGCCCCTGGCCACCGGCACCGACACCGGCGGCTCCATCCGCCAGCCCGCCGCCGTGTGCGGCCTGGTCGGCGCCAAGCCGACCTACGGCGGCGCCTCCCGCTACGGGATGATCGCCTTCGCCTCCTCCCTGGACACCCCGGGCCCGTTCGCGCGCAACGTGCTCGACGCCGCCCTGCTCCACGAGGCCTTCTCCGGGCACGACCCGCGCGACTCCACCTCCATCGACGCCCCGGTCCCGCCGGTCGTGGACGCCGCCCGCCTGGGCGACGTCGACGGGCTGCGTGTGGGCGTGGTCAGCGAGCTGGACAGCGACGGCTTCCAGCCGGGCGTGCGCCAGCGCTTCCACGAGACGCTGGAGCTGCTGGAGTCCCTCGGCGCGAAGATCGTGGAGCTGTCCTGCCCGAGCTTCGACGCCGCCCTGTCGGCGTACTACCTCATCGCGCCCAGCGAGTGCTCGTCCAACCTCGCCCGCTTCGACGCCATGCGCTACGGCCTGCGGGTGGGCGACGACGGCACGCGCAGCGCCGAGGAGGTCATGTCGCTGACCAGGGCCCAGGGCTTCGGCCCCGAGGTCAAGCGCCGCATCATGCTGGGCACCTACGCCCTGTCGAGCGGCTACTACGACGCCTACTACGGCAGCGCCCAGCAGGTGCGCACGCTGATCAAGCGCGACTTCGACGCCGCGTTCGAGAACGTGGACGTGCTGGTCTCGCCGACGACGCCGACCACGGCGTTCCCGATCGGCGAGCGCTCCGAGGACCCGATGGCCATGTACCTGGCCGACCTGTGCACGATCCCTTCCAACCTGGCCGGGAACGCGTCGCTGTCGGTGCCGTGCGGCCTGGCCCCGGAGGACGGCCTGCCCGTCGGCTTCCAGATCATGGCCCCGGCCCTGGCCGACGACCGCACCTACCGGGTCGCGGCGGCGGTCGAGCGCGCGCTGACCGCGCGCGACGGCGACCTGCTGGCCCGCAGCCCCTACGCGGTCGCCCGCTAGGAGCCAGCGGCCACGACAGGGTCATCCGCGCGCCCGCCGTCCCCGAGAGGGGCGGCGGGCGCCGTGCTGTCGGCGCCCGGGAACCCCTGGGGCCCGCCAGCGCCTCCGTGCGCTCGGGGGCCGGGGAAACCGGAGGAGAGGCCGCCGGGTTCCGGCAACGAGGAGGCGTCGTCCACAGGCGGAATCCGGGCTGGTGGGGCGTCCGCACGCGGCTCTAACGTGGATATCGGGGGGTCCCCGGGGCTTCCCGGCTCCGTGCTGCCCTCGGGCCGCTCCGGCGGCGGCCACGGGCGCCGACGCCGAGGGCCCGCCCCGGAACTGTTCCGGAACGGGCCCTCGGTCACGGCCGCCCCGCGGCGGCCGGAGGGGGACTAACCCTCCAGGTCCTGGCTGTCGGCGGCCTTGCGCCTGCGGCTCAGGTAGAGGGCGCCGCCGCCCGCGCCGAGCGCGGCCACACCGGCCGCGACCAGGCCGGCGAGCGCGCCACCGGTCACCGGCAGGCTGGGCTCGTTCTGGTCGTCGGCGGGCTCGGACGGCTTGTCCGTGGGCTCGGAGGGCTCGTCGCTCGGGGTCGGCTCCGGGCTCTCGGGCTCACTCGGCTCGGGGGACTCCGGCTCGCTGGGCTCGGGGGACTCCGGCGGGGTCTCACCGCCGCCGGTCCAGGAGACCGAGGCCGAGGCGGAGACGGTGACGTCGCTGTCCTCGGCGGTGATCAGGGTCTGGGTCGGCTGGTACTCCTCCTCGCCCTTGAACAGGCGGCCCGACCGCACGGTGGCCGTGGTCTCCAGGGAGAAGGAGGCGGTGCCCTCCGCCGCGCCCTCCGGAACGGCCAGGCCGACGGTGTCACCGTTGTTGACCGTGGTGACGGGCTCGCCGCTCTCCAGGTCGACCAGCTGGACCTCGACGCCCTCGGGGGCCTGGACGCTGACCTCGATGCCGTCCTCGTCGCTGGTCTCGACGAGGAACTCACCGATCGTCTCGCCCGCGCTGCCGGTGGCCTCGCCCGGGGTGATGCTCAGGGTCGGGCCGGGCTCCTGCGGGAGGTCCTGGGCCTCCCCGACCAGGTAGTCGTAGACCGCCTTGACGCCGTTCGGGTCGTTCGCGGTCGCCTCTGAGCCGTTGCTGAAGTGCCAGATGGCGGCCTGGGTGGCGGCGATCGCCTCTTCGTCACCGAAGTGGCGGGCGTTGCCCCGGTTCAGCCCCGCGTTCTCGGCGAGCTGGGCGGCGCTGACGGTCGGGTAGCTGTTCTGGAGGATCCAGTGCACCTTGCCCGGCTCGGCGAAGTCGCCCCTGCCCGGGTAGTTCGCCCAGTCGTCCTCCAGGTACCAGGCGTTGTCCTTGATCTTGGTCTCAAGGTCGATGCAGTAGGCGGTGAGGGCGGTGCCGTCCTCCAACCGGAGGTCGAAGAGGCTCGTGCTCTCCATCGCACCGTTGACCCGAACGTCCACGCCGGACGCGGCGGTGGCGGGGTACTGGGCGCGGACGGAGCCCTCGTAGGTCTCCACGGGGTCGGCGGAGGCCGGGGCGGCGAGCCCGAAGGCGAGGAGCGCGGCGGCGGAGGCGGCGAGAGTCGCGCGCCCGACGGAATGGGGGAGGGACACGTACGTCACGTCTTTTCCTGTGGGGATGTCACGGTGCCGACCGAGCCGTTCGCCATGGCCGGTCGCCGCGTGGCGGACGGTGGCGGTCGGCTGTCGGGGGTGGCCAGGTCAACAGCGGTGTGCGGAGTGCCGGGGAAGGGGCTGAGGAACCGCCCGGCCGAGGGACCTCTCCGGCGCGGTCGGTTGCGGGGACGGGCCCGGACCCGAGCCCGGGCCACAGCGGAAAGCTGTTGGCGCCCGTCCGATATTAGCGATATGTCCTGTCCCCTCCAACCCCGTGTTTCCGGGATCGCGTACCGGGCCGGAAGAGGGCCGAGGGGCGTGCACAGAGAGGACGCCGAGTTCCCGTTCCGGGTTGTCCACAGGCGGAAACCGGATCTGGTGCGGCGTGTTCGCGCAGGTCTAACGTGGATAGCGGGGGGTCCCCAGGGGCTCCGGCTCTGTGCTGCCCTCACACCGGTACACCGGGTCCGCGCACCCTCCTCGCGCGCCAAGCCGTGTGGCGGCGGCCGACCACGACCGAGGGCGCTCCCGGTCCGTCACCCCCGGTTCACCGGACTTTCTTCACCCGGCTCCGTCGCCCGCCTCTCACCCAGGCCCCGCCGGGGCCAGGTCGGGTCCGGCCCGCCCGGCTTCCTGCCGCCCGTGCTCCTCCGGGGTCGGAGCCGGGGAGCGGAGCGTGTCCGCGCGTCGCCCGTCATGGGGGAGCATGGATTGGTGGGAGCGTCCGCCAGTAGTCCTCCGCCCGGGTGCGCCCTCGCACGGTGGCCGCTGCTTCTCAGGCCGTGATCTTGTACCCATGCCGAGGCCCGACGGTCGAGATAAGTACAAGATCACCGCAGGACAGGGCCCTCGCGTCACACCAGTAGCGTTTCCGGCCAGTGCTTGTCCGGCACCTGCCCGCGGACGCTCCAAGCAGCCGTATACCGCTTTCTTCGATGGAGAGAAGTGAACGCCGACATGGGCACCGCCAGCGCCCGCGACCCCGGCCGGGCCGCTCCCACAGGCGTCGGGCGTCTCGGACGCCGCGCCACTCCGCTGTTGGGAACCCGGGTGCGCCTCCGGGACGCGGCACTCCTCGGCGCGGCCACGGTGGTTTCCGGGGCGCTGCTGCTCGGCGCGGGGCTGCTGGTGGTCACCCTCACGGTCGCGGACTGGCCGCCCGTAGCCCGGGTCGCCCTCGCGATCGGCCCTCTGGTGCTGCTCACCCCGCTGGCGGCCTGTGTCGCGGGCCACGCCCTTCTCATGCGACGCGGACCGCGCCTGACCCTGAGCGACGTGGGACTGACGAAGCCGAACCGCGTCCCCGCCGGCCTCCTGCTGTGGGTTCCGCTGGCCATCGCGTCCGCTGCGCTCTCGACGGGCATCGCGCTCGGCGCGGCCTCCCTCCTGGGCTTCGGGGAGGAGGTAGGAGGCTCCTCGTCCTCGGGATCCTCCGGTCTCGTGGCGGAACTTCCGCTCCCCGCGGGCATCACCATCGCCCTGGGCTCGGTGCTGCTCTTCCCCTTCGTCGAGGAGGTCCTCTTCCGCGGCATGCTCCACGGAGCCCTGACGCGTCACACGGCGCCGTGGGCTGCGGTCGTGCTCTCGGCCGTCGTGTTCTCCCTCGTCCACGTGACCCCCCTGCTGATGCCCTACACCCTGGTCCTGGGCCTGTGGCTGGGGTGGCTGCACCGCCGGTACGAGTCCATCATCCCGTCGGTCGTGCTGCACTGTTGCAACAACGGGCTGGTCGCGGCCATCGCCCTCGGCGGGCTGTGACACCGCGCCGGGTGGGGGCCGCGGCCCCCACCCGGCGGTGCCCGCTACGACGCGGCGGCCTGGGCGATGGACTGGGCGTGCCCCCGGAGGTTCTGCCAGGCGATCCACCGGACCACGCGGTTGGCGATCACCCGGTGCTTCAGGCCGTTGCGCCAGGCCCGGCGCAGGCGCAGCCTGGAGCGGTCCCCCAGCGGTTCGATGAGGATCCGCAGCGTGCGACCGCTGTCGTCCTGCGTCCAGGTGACCTCACGGCCGGGGACACTGTGCGTGATCGACTCCCTGACCGCGTTTTCCGTGAGGCTGTTGGTCAGCTCCACGACACCGTCGCCGAGCTGCCGCGACGAGACGGAGGCCGGGTCCCACTCGCCCCGGCGCTCCGGGTCGCTGACCAGTTCCCAGACCCGTTCGGGCGACACGGGCACCTCAAGGTCGTAGTTCGTGTACTCCCAGCCCTCGGGCGGCTGTTCGGAGGCGTCGGCGCCGCCCGCCGGGGACGACGGCTCCGGGGCCTGCGGCCTCTCCACCAGCTCGCCGAGGTCGCGGCGGATCCTGTCGGTGTCCGCTCCCAGCCGGTCCAGCACCCGCCGCACCCGGCCGCCCTCGTCGTCGATCAGCGCCGCGAGCAGGGCCGCGTCGCCCCCGGCCAACGGGATGTCGTACTCAAGCTCCTCCAGACGGGGAGTGAACCGAAGCCACCCCTTCGGGTCCTCGCCGGACGGAGCCGGTACGGGTACGTCGACCCCCAGCAGGGCGAGGTCCTCGCGGAGGATCTCGTCGATCGCCGAGCGCGCTTCGGTCAGGCCCACCCCGGAGTCCATGAGCAGACGGGCCCCCGGACCACCGGTGACCAGCACTCCCAACAGCAGGTGCTCGAAACCGACTTCGGCCTGTCCCGCGCGGGCGGCCTCGCGGCTCGCGGCCCCAGAGGTCGCGATCCGGTCGAAGCCCCGGTTGACCAGGCCCTGCTTCGCCGACGGGTTCGTCATCGTTGACCTCTCTTGCCTTCGGTTGTATCGATATGGCTCAGCCGTTTTCCGTACTTCTTGTGGACGGCCTGACGGGTCACTCCGAGCGCGGCGGCTATGGAGCTCCACGACTCACCCGACCGCAGTGCCTGTTCGACCTGCCGCAGTTCCAGGGAGTCGACCACCGCCCGCAACGATGCGACGGCGCGCAGCCCCTGCACGGGGGTCGAGGTGTCCGAGGCGGTGGCCGCCAGCTGTACCGCATCCATGGCGTCAACCTAGGTTGCGCACCCTCTTGTTGTCAACCTGGGTTGCGCGACTTCTGTTGTCGGCCTGGGGCGCGTGTCGGTGCACACCCGCGCGGCGGGCGGATTCCGCGCCCTGACCCGGCTCCGGACCGCCTCGGCTCCGGACCGCACCGGCACACGGTCCTCCGCCCGCCTTCCCGCGCCGGACGACACGAAGGGCCCGCTTCCGTGGTCTCCCACGGAAGCGGGCCCTCAGGCTCCACCGTCATCGGACGGCGGGAGGGGGATCAGCCCTCCAGGTCCTGACCGTTGGCGGCCTTGCGCTTGCGGCTCAGGTAGATGGCGCCACCACCGGCGCCCAGGGCGGCCACACCGGCGGCGACCAGGCCGGCGAGCGCGCCACCGGTCACGGGCAGGGTCGGCTCGTTCCGGTCGTCGGCGGGCTCGGACGGCTTGTCCGTGGGCTCGGAGGGCTCGTCGCTCGGGGTCGGCTCCGGGCTCTCGGGCTCACTCGGCTCGGGGGACTCCGGCTCGCTGGGCTCGGGGGACTCCGGCGGGGTCTCGCCGCCCACGGTCCAGTCGGCCGAGGCGGACGCGGACACGGTGGCCTGGCCGCCCTCAGCGGTGATCAGGGTCTGAGTCGGCTCCTCGGACTCGCCCTTGAAGAGGCGGCCGGTCGCGACGGTCGCGCTGGCCTCCAGGGAGAAGCTGGCCTGGCCGGCCTCGGCGTCGGCCGGGACGGAGAAGCCGACGGTGTCACCGTTGTCGACCTCGGTGACGGGCTCGTCGGTCTCCAGGTCGACCAGGGTGACGCCCTCGGGGGCGTCCAAGACGACCGGGATGGCGCTGGCATTGGTCTGGATGAGGAACTCACCGACGGTCTCGCCGGCGGTGCCGGAGGCCGTGCCCGGGGTGATGCTCAGGGCAGGGGCGGGCTCGGCGGTCTGCGGCAGCTCCTCGGCGTTCTCGATCAGGTAGGCGTAGACCGCCTTGATCGCGTCGGAGTTGCCCTGGTCCTCAAGGTCCACGCCGTTGCTGAAGTGCCAGATCGCGGCCTGGGTGGCGCCCAGGGCCTCCCGCTGGCTCAGGCCCTCGACGCCGGCGTCCGCGCCCAGCTCCTCGGCGGTCTTGGCCGGGTAGGCGTTCTGGAGGATCCAGTGGACCTTGGCGGGCGCGGCGAACTCGCCCTTGCCGGGGTAGTTGGCCCAGTCGTCCTCGCGGTACCAGGCGCCACCGCGGATGTTGGTCTCGAAGTCGATGCAGTACGTCGTCAGGATCGTGCCGTCTTCGAGCTCCAGGTTGAAGAGGCTGGTGCCGATGGTGCCGCCGGACGTGCTGACGTCGCTGCCGTCCTGGGCGTTGCCGATGTACTGCGCGCGGGTGGAGCCCTCGTAGGTCTCAACGGGCTCCGCGGCCGCGGGGGCGGCGAGGCCGAAGGCCAGGAACGCGGCTGCGGTGGCCGCCAGGCCGGTACGGCCGACGGTGCGGGGGAGGGAGGAGTTGCTCAAATTGTGTCCCGGTGTGTTCTAGGGGTAACCGGATGGAAAGATGCCTGCCCAAAGGACGTCGGGAACCGATGGGACGGACAACGGTGGCCACGGCGCGGCGGTCGCCGGAGGAGAACCGGTGCCGCCTGCTGCGTTCACCCGTTCCGGGGGGTCACCACGTCGGGGTCGGATCGTGGCGCCGTGCGGGGTGGGCGCGATCTTCCGGTAGGGCTCGCTGTGACGCGGGAGCCGGTCGCGCTCGCCGTGGGTGCCAGCGCTCGCCTGATACTAGCGATCCCCTTCGCCACTTCCAAGCTGGTTCACGGAAAATGTGACCGGATACGGGCAGGAAAAAATTCCTCGCAGGTAGATCCGCATTATGTCCAAAAGCTATGCAACGAAAACGGGAGCTCGGCGTCCCCGAACGCGGTCAGTCGCGTCGTTTGCGGCCTACGACCAGGATGATCAGGCCTGATACCACCAGAGCCCCCGCGATGATCAGCAGACCGGACAGCCAGGTTCCGGTGACGGCCAGATCGTCCTCGGGGATTTGGTCCTCCGTTGTGGGAGATACCGCCTCGGTGGGAACCTCCTCCTCGACGACCTCGTCGAGGGCGGGGGGCTCCTCCTCCGGTACGGGCTCCGGGCTCACCCCGGCCACCGGCTCCTCGGTCTGCTCCGGGTGCCACGTGAACGTCGCGGTGGACGAACTCGTCGCCGAACCCGGCTCCGCGGTCACCAGGGACCGGGTGCGCACGCCGTCCCTGCCGGTGAATAGGCGCCCCTGCGGCAGCGGGAAGTCCCGGCCGTGCAGGTGCAGGGTCGCCACGCCCGCCGGGACCGACGGGTCCACGTCCAGGAACACCCGTTCGCCGTCGCTCATCTGTGTGACCTGCTCTCCGTCGGCGTCGACCAGCCACGACGCCGGGGCGCCGCGCACCGACACCGACACCGGATCCGCTCCGGAGCTGTGCACGGTCAACGGCCCCAGCGGCTCCTCGGGGGCGACCGCCTCCACGTGGGACGGCGACACCGCCAGGGAGCGGGAGACGGTGTTGTCCGCCGCGGACGCGCTGCCCTCCAGCAGGTGGTCGTACAGGGCCATGACCGCCGGGTCGTTCGCGCCGGGATCCGGCTGCACCCCCTCCAGCACGTGCCACAGGGCGGCCTGGGTGCCCGCGATCGCCCGTGCCTCGTCCAGCTGGGGCAGTTCCGATCCCTCCAGCAGGGGCTCCATGCCGACCGCCGGATAGGAGTGGGAGACGATCCAGTTCGCCCTGTCGGCGGGATCCGTTTCCTGTGGGGTTTCGGTCCATTCCGGAACGTCGGACCACGCTGACTCCACGTAGGCGGCGTACGGCTGGACCTCCCCGTCCGCGGTCACCGTGTAGGCCCGGACCGAGGCGTGCTCGGCCACGCGCAGACTGAACAGTGCCGTGTCGACCTCCCGGCCGTCGGCGAGCACGAGCAGCGCGCCCTCGACGGGGTCGCGGTCCACGCGTGAGAAGTCGTCGGCGCTGGCCGCCGGGGCACCGAGCAGGGTGCCGATCAGGGCCGAGGCGGAAAGCAGCGCGGCGTACCGACGCAGGATGCCGGACATGCTCGTGCGCTCCCGTGAGAAGGCGGCGGCCGCAGTGCGGGGCCACCGGCGAAATCGTCTTCCTCGGCCACCCAGACTAACGGTCCGGCACCCGGTGACAGCGGATATTCCCCTGACAGCGTCCCAATCGTGTACTGGCCGTGATGTCCGGTGACCCGGTCGTGACTCCGCTGTAGGGCACCCCACTCCCGCGCGCTCGGTAGGCTGAGCTGGAAGGTATGTCGTCTACGGAAGCGGGTTTGCGGCGATGGCCCACGCGGTACGTCCCAGTTCTGCCACGAACAGCGGTCCTGCGCCGGTGGCCTACGAGCAGGCACTGGCCAGGTACGAGCCCGTGCTCGGCCTGGAGACCCACATCGAGCTGGGCACCGCCTCCAAGATGTTCTGCTCCTGCCCCACCGCGTTCGGCGCCGACCCCAACACGCAGGTGTGCCCGGTCTGCCTGGCGCTGCCCGGCTCCCTGCCGGTCGTCAACGAGAAGGCGGTCGAGGGCGCCATCCGGCTGGGCCTGGCGCTGAACTGCTCCATCGCCCCCTGGGGCAGGTTCGCCCGGAAGAACTACTTCTATCCGGACATGCCGAAGAACTACCAGATCTCCCAGTACGACGAGCCGATCTGCGTCGACGGCCACCTCGACGTCACCGTCGACACCCCCGACGGCCCGCGCGTGTTCCGCGTGGACATCGAGCGGGTCCACATGGAGGAGGACACCGGCAAGACCGCCCACGTGGGCGGGGCCACCGGCCGCATCCACGGCGCCGACCACTCCATCGTCGACTACAACCGCGCGGGCATCCCGCTGCTGGAGATCGTGACCAAGCCCGTCACCGGCACCGGCGAGCTGGCGCCCCTGGTCGCCCGCGCCTACGCCGCCGAGCTGCGCGACCTGGTCCGCTCCCTGGGCATCTCGGACGTGCGCATGGAGGAGGGCTCCATGCGCTGCGACGTCAACGTCTCCATCAATCCGCGCGGCGCCTCGGAGTGGGGCACCCGCAGCGAGACCAAGAACGTCAACTCGCTGCGCTCGGTCGAGCGGGCCGTGCGCTCGGAGATCGAGCGCCAGGCGGGAGTGCTCGACGCCGGGCAGAGGGTCGTGCAGGAGACCCGCCACTTCCAGGAGAACACCGGCCGCAGCATCTCCGGCCGCTCCAAGGAGGAGGCGCAGGACTACCGCTACTTCCCCGACCCCGACCTGGTGCCCGTCGCGCCCTCCGAGGAGTGGGTGGAGGAGCTGCGCGCCACCCTGCCGGAGCTGCCCGCCGCCAAGCGCGCGCGGGTCCGCGCCGAGTGGGACCTCACCGACACCGAACTGCGCGACCTGGTCAACGCCGACGCCATCGACCTGGTCGCGGCGACCGTGGCCGAGGGCGCCCCGTCGGCCGAGGCGCGCAAGCTGTGGCTCAACGAGCTCTCGCGCCGCGCCACCGAGCAGGAGGTGGAGCTGACCGCTCTGCCCATCACCCCGTCGCAGGTCGCGCGCGTCATCGCCCTGGTCGCCGAGGGCACGCTCACCAACAAGCTCGCCCGCCAGGTGGTGGAGGGCGTGCTGGCCGGTGAGGGTGAGCCCGACGACGTGGTCGAGACCCGCGGCCTCAAGGTGGTCAGCGACGACGGCGCGCTCGGCGCCGCCGTGGACGAGGCCATCGCCGCCAACCCCGACGCCGCCGACAAGGTGCGCGGCGGCAAGGTCGCCGCGGCCGGCGCCCTGGTGGGCGCCGTGATGAAGGCGACCCGCGGTCAGGCCGACGCGGGGCGCGCCCGCGAACTCATCCTGGCCAAACTCGGCGCGAGCTGATCCCTTCCTCCGGTCTCCGTCCGGGCACCGGGCCTCACCGCCCGGTGCCCCTCGGCCGGCCCCCTGCGGCGGACGCGCTCCGATGACGGCCGCCGAGGACGGCCGTTCCGCGGAGGCCGCGCTCCTTGTCGCCCGGTTCGTCCTGTTCTGTCGGTGCGGGGTGGCACCCTGCACGGGCCGTGGTCGGCCGGGTGGACGGAAGGGCCCCGGGGCCCGCACCGTGCTCCGCACACGGGGCGGGTGTCCGCGGAGGCCGCGACGCGCCGGGGCCGGTACCGGACGGGCGAGGCGTGAGCATCACCGTGGGTGATGGTTCCGTCGTCATCTCTCATCCGGTCCTCAATCGCTGTGTGACCTTGGTTGCGTAGGGTTGCGACGCACGGGGACGTGTACGGTCCCCCGGGCCGTTCCGCCACCGGCCCGTCCCAGTCCCGCGAGATCCTGGGCGGCAGACGCGGTGCCGGGTGCTGTGCCGCGCCCGGACTCGAACGACGCGAGGTGGGTGCTCCATGTCCGAGGAGAGAGCGTGACCGCGGCGGTACGCCGCGTCGACCGTGACGCGCCCACTGGGAGGTCGGTAATGGGAACCCGGGCACGCCGCCTGTGGATCGTGGCCTTGGTGGCGCTGTTCCTGCTCTACCTCGTGGGGACCCTCGTCCCCTCGGCGCAGAGCAGTGTGACCGCCGCGCTCGGCGAGTGGCCCACGTCCGTCGCGGCCGGTGCCGCCGGGCTGTCGCTGCTCTACGCCTCGCGCCGCTGGGCGGCCACCGGCGCAGACCGGGACGCCCACGCCGACGGCGCGGACGGGCCCTCCGCCCTGCGCCACCTCGGCTTCGCCGCGCTCGCCTGGTGCGCGGGTGGCATCACTCACGGTCTGATCCGCCTGTTCAGCTCCGCCACGGTCCTGTCGCTCACTCTGGGTGACCTCTTCGCCCTCGCGGCACTGCCACTCTTCGTGATCGGCTTCACCAAGTTCGCGCCGTGGCCGGGCGGCCTGCGAACCGCCGTGCGCCACGTCACCGACAGCTACGTGTGCGCCGCGGCGGTCTTCTCCGTGGTGTGGCTGCTGCTGTTCTCCCCGCTCTACCAGGAACTCGGGGAGGGCGCCGGGTTCCTCGGCTTCGCCCTGGTCTACCCGGTCGCCGACATCGTCGTGCTGTGCCTGCTCGTGCCGCTGGTCTTCATGTCGCCGCACAGCACGCGGCGCGCGGTGCTGGTGGCCATCGGCGCCCTCATCGTCATCGCCGGGGCGGACATCCTCGGCGCGCTCACCCGTCTGACCGGCCCGCCCGTCCTCGGCGGGGTCGAACACCCGGTCAGGTTCCTGGGCTTCGCCCTGCTGGGCGCCCTGCCGTGGCTCGTGGAGCACCGGCCCGGCACCGACCCGCGCCGGATCACCGGCCGGGGGCTGTACCGGTTCGCGCCCGAGCTCGCCGCGATCGGCGCCGTGTTCGTGGCCGCCGTGGTGCTGACCGTGGCCGGGGTCCGCCTGGCCGGGGTGGCGCCGGTGCTGCCGCTGGCCGCGGGCACCGCCGTGGTGGTGCTGCTGGTGCGCATGGTGGGCATGCTGGAGGAGAACGCCACCCTCTCCCGCATGGTGCGCAACCGCGAGGTCCACTTCCACGAGCTGGCGCGCAACAGCGGCGACGTGATCCTCGTGCTGGACCGCGACGGCGGCGTGAACTACGTCAGCCCGGGCACGGCCGAGGCCTTCGGCTACCGGCTCGACGACGTGCTCGCCGCGCCGGTCACGGCGCTCATCCACCCCGAGGACCTGGGGCGCACCAAGGCGGTCACCGACCTGTTCTCCGAGCGCGGCACGCAGGGTGTGCACATGCGGCTGCGCGTGCGGGCGGCCGACGGGACCTGGCGGCACACCGAGTCCACCATGTCCCTGTACGAGCAGCCCGGCGAGCCCGACCGGCTGCTGGTGACCACCCGCGACATCAGCGCGCAGGTGGCGCTCCAGGACGAGGTGGAGCACCTGACGTTCCACGACGGTGTGACCGGTCTGCCCAACCGGGCCTACCTGGAGGAGCGGGCCAGCGACGTCCTGGCGCACCGGGCGATCAACGAGGAGCCCGAGGGCGAGGTCGCGGTGATCTTCCTGGACCTGGACGGGTTCACGGCGGTCAACGACTCCGCCGGGCACGTGCGCGGCGACCACCTGCTCGGCCAGGCGGCCCGCAGGCTGCGCGGCGAGGTGGACTCCGACGCGACCCTGGCGCGCTGGGGCGGCGACGAGTTCGCGGTCCTGGTCGAGAACGTGTCCCGGGCCCAGCGGGTGGTGGACCTGGCCGAGCGACTGGGGCGGGTGATCGCCTCGGAGCCGTTCCCGGTCGCCGACCGGGACATCATGCTGACCGCCAGCATCGGCGTGGCCTTCGCCGAACCGGTCACCGACAGCGGCGAGCTGCTGCGCAACGCCGACGTGGCCATGACCCGCGCCAAGGAGCGCGGGGCGGGCCACGTGGAGGTGTACGCCGCGCACATGCACGACACGGTGGTCTCGCGCCTGGAACTCCAGATCCGCCTGCGCGAGGCGCTGGCCAAGGACGAGTTCTTCCTGGAGTACCAGCCCGTCGTGGACCTGGGCAGTTCCCAGGTGACCTCGGTGGAGGCGCTGGTGCGCTGGGACCGCGACGGCGAGACGGTGGGCCCCGAGGGCTTCATCGGCGCGGCCGAGGAGTCGGGCCTGATCGTGCCGCTGGGCGAGCGGATCCTGCGCGAGGCCTGCGGGAAGGTCGCGGTGTGGCGGGTCTCGGACTGGGACATCGGCCTGTCGGTGAACCTTTCGGTCAAGCAGGTGCTGTCTCCGCGCTTCGTGGAGTCGGTGGCGGGGGTCCTCGCCGAGACGGGGCTTCCGGCCGAGGTGCTGACCCTGGAGGTCGACGAGGAGGTCCTGCTCGACGACGGCGGGGAGGCCGTGCAGCGCCTGGGCGAACTGCGGGAGCTCGGCGTGCGACTGGCCATCGACGACTACGGGATGGGCTACGCGTCCCTGGCGCACCTGCGCAGGCTGAGCGTGGACGCGATCAAGATCGACCCGTCGTTCGTGGCGGACCTGGGCCGCGACGACA
The DNA here is from genome assembly GCF_012396365.1 of Nocardiopsis alborubida. Taxonomy (GTDB): domain Bacteria; phylum Actinomycetota; class Actinomycetes; order Streptosporangiales; family Streptosporangiaceae; genus Nocardiopsis; species Nocardiopsis alborubida. The sequence continues at coordinate 153,464 of NZ_JAAXPG010000019.1, forward strand.
CGGTCACACTGCTCACGCACACCATCATCCAGCTGGGGCGCGACCTGGGCGTGCAGGTGGTGGCCGAGGGCATCGAGCGCCCCGAGCAGCTGGAGCAGCTGCGCGCGATGGGCTGCGACCACGGCCAGGGGTTCCTGGTGGCCCGGCCGATGCCCGCGAGCGGCGTGGAGTCGCTCGTCGGCGGCGAGGCCGGGGCCAGCCTCTGATCGCTTGGAACGGACGGACGGGGCGTGCGCTGCCCGCGCGCCCCGTCCCACTCCTCGGACCCCGGCCGCCGCCCGTGCGGTGTGCGTCACACACAACCGGGGTGGCTTGCCAGTATTCGCCCAGTTCACAGGGGTTGTCGTGTCATCAGCTGCGGCCGCATTCTGACATTTCCGTCTCAAATTCTGAGACAATATGTCGTTCTGGTTGACGGGCGGCCTCTCCGTCGGCCAATGTGGTGAACGTGCAGAGCAACTCCCTGATTCTCGTACTTGGTCGGCGCGCAGCCCGCTGAGTTTCTTCTGCTGCGCGCCACCCCTCAACCGCCGTCGGCGGTGGGGGTTTTTTTATTGCCAGGCCCAGAGCCAGACCCACCAGGCCAGAGCCCCCGTGCCGCTCTGACCCTCGCTGAAGGATCTTGAGATGACCGAGCAGATGACCGGCGCCCAATCGCTGATCAGGTCGCTGGAGCAGGTCGGCGTTGACACTGTCTTCGGGATTCCCGGCGGCGCCATCCTCCCGGCCTACGACCCGCTCTACGACTCGGCCAAGGTGCGCCACATCCTCATGCGCCACGAACAGGGAGCAGGTCACGCCGCCGAGGGCTACGCCTACGCCACCGGCCGCCCCGGGGTGTGCATGGCCACCAGCGGACCCGGCGCCACCAACCTGGTCACCCCGCTCGCCGACGCGCACATGGACTCGGTCCCGATGGTCGCCATCACCGGCCAGGTGGCCTCCCCGATGATCGGCACCGACGCCTTCCAGGAAGCCGACATCTGCGGCATCACCATGCCGATCACCAAGCACAACTTCCTGGTCAAGGACGTGCGCGAGATCCCGCGGATCGTCGCCGAGGCCTTCCACATCGCCTCCAGCGGACGCCCCGGCCCCGTCCTGGTCGACATCTCCAAGGACGCCCTGCAGAACTCCGCCGAGTTCGTCTGGCCCGAGCGCCTCGAACTGCCCGGCTACCGCCCCGTCACCAAGCCGCACGGCAAGCAGGTCCGCGAGGCCGCCCGCATGATCGCCGAGGCCCGGCGCCCGGTGTTCTACGTCGGCGGCGGGGTCCTGCGCGCCGGAGCCTCCGCCGAACTGCGCGTCCTGGCCGAGCTCACCGGCGCCCCCGTCGTCTCCACCCTGATGGCCCGCGGCGTCTTCCCCGACAGCCACCCGCAGTCGGTGGGCATGCCCGGCATGCACGGCGACGTCGCCGCCGTCGGCGCCCTCCAGAAGGCCGACCTCATCGTCGCCCTGGGCGCGCGCTTCGACGACCGCGTCACCGGACGTCTGGACAGCTTCGCCCCCGACGCCAAGATCGTCCACGCCGACATCGACCCGGCCGAGATCTCCAAGAACCGCCACGCCGACGTGCCCATCGTCGGCGACTGCCGCGAGGTCCTCGCCGACCTGGTCGTGGCCGTGCGCGCCGACCAGGAGAAGGGCCGCCAGGGCGACTACGGGGCCTGGTGGCAGCAGCTCAACCGCCTGCGCAACACCTACCCCAAGGGTTACGAGGCCCCCGAGGACGGCAGCCTGTCCCCGCAGGCCGTCATCGAGCGCCTGGGCAAGGTCGTCGGCCCGGAGGCCACCTACGTCGCGGGCGTGGGCCAGCACCAGATGTGGGCCGCCCAGTTCATCGACTACGAGCGCCCCGGTTCCTTCGTCAACTCCGGCGGCCTGGGCACCATGGGCTTCTCCGTCCCCGCCGCGCTCGGCGCCAAGGTCGGCGACCCCGACCGGACCGTGTGGTCGGTCGACGGCGACGGCTGCTTCCAGATGACCAACCAGGAACTGGCCACCTGCGCGATCGAGGGCATCCCGGTCAAGGTCGCCGTGGTCAACAACGGCAACCTGGGCATGGTCCGCCAGTGGCAGACCCTGTTCTACGAGGGCCGCTACTCCAACACCGACCTCCAGACCTCCCCGCGCGACGAGAAGGTCCGCATTCCCGACTTCGTCCGCCTCGCGGAGGCGTACGGTTGTGTCGGCCTGCGCTGCGAGCGAGCCGAGGACATCGACGCCACCATCGAGAAGGCCATGGCGATCAACGACGCCCCCGTCGTCGTGGACTTCACCGTCAACCACGACGCCATGGTCTGGCCGATGGTCGGTCCCGGCGTCAGCAACGACAACATCCAGTACGCGCGCGACATGGCGCCGAACTGGGAACACGAGGACTAAGAGGAACAGGCGAAACCACCATGAGCAGTCACACGCTTTCCGTTCTGGTGGAGGACACCCCGGGTATCCTCGCCCGCGCCTCCGCCCTCTTCTCCCGTCGAGGCTTCAACATCGACTCGCTCAGTGTGAGCAACACCGAGTACCCAGGACTGTCCCGGATGACAATCGTGGTCAACTGCGACCTCCACCCCTTGGAGCAGGTGACCAAACAGCTCAACAAGCTGGTCAACGTCGTCAAGATCGTGGAGATGGACACCACCGCGTCGGTCCGGCGCGAGCTCCTGCTCGTCAAGGTCAAGGCCGACGCGTCCAGCCGCACCCACGTGCTACAGACGGCCGAGCTGTTCCGCGCGCACGTCGTGGACGTCAGCCCGGACGTCGTCGTCATCGAGGCCACCGGCGACCCCGAGAAGCTCGATGCCCTGGTCAGGAACCTGGAGCCGTTCGGCATCCGGGAACTCGTCAAATCAGGGCTGGTCGCCCTGGGACGCGGACCCCGGTCGATCACCGACCGATCCCTCCGCACGGTCGAGCGCAGCGCGTAGCGGTGCTCTCAGGTTCACCGCGCCCGCTGGTGAACCCGGGGCCCGTGCACGGACGGACCCCACCGCGTCCCCCACGAAACCGAGAAACAAGGAGCAACCCCAAGTGGCAGCACAGATGTACTACGACGACGCCGCGGACCTCTCGCTCATCCAGAGCAAGAAGGTCGCCGTGATCGGCTACGGCAGCCAGGGCCACGCGCACGCGCTGTCGCTGCGCGACTCGGGTGTGGACGTGCGGATCGGCCTCGCCGAGGGGTCCAAGAGCCGGGCCAAGGCCGAGGAGGAGGGCCTGCGCGTCCTCACCCCCGCGGAGGCCACCCGCGAGGCCGACGTCGTCATGATCCTGGTCCCCGACCACATCCACCGGGACCTGTACGCGGCCGAGATCGCGCCGAACCTGGAGGCGGGCAACGCCCTCTTCTTCGGCCACGGCTTCAGCATCCGCTACGGCCTCATCACCCCGCCCGAGGGCGTGGACGTGGCCATGGTCGCCCCCAAGGGCCCGGGCCACCTGGTCCGCCGCCAGTACGAGGCCGGGCGCGGCGTGCCCTGCCTGGTCGCGGTCGAGAAGGACGCCAGCGGGCAGGCCTGGGACCTGGCGCTGTCCTGGGCCAAGGGCATCGGCGGCACCAGGGCGGGCGTGATCAAGACGACGTTCACCGAGGAGACCGAGACCGACCTGTTCGGCGAGCAGGCCGTGCTCTGCGGCGGCACCGAGGAGCTGGTCAAGGCCGGTTTCGCCACCCTGGTCGAGGCGGGCTACCAGCCGGAGATCGCCTACTTCGAGTGCCTGCACGAGCTCAAGCTCATCGTCGACCTCATGTACGAGGGCGGCATCTCCAAGATGAACTGGTCGGTCTCGGACAACGCCGAGTACGGCGGCTACACCCGCGGACCGCGCCTGATCACCGAGCAGACCCGCCAGGAGATGCGCAAGATCCTCGGCGAGATCCAGGACGGCTCCTACGCCAAGGAGCTCATGGACGAGTTCGACGCCGGGCAGCCGACCTTCACCAAGCGCCGCGAGGCCGAGCAGAACGAGCAGATCGAGAAGGTGGGTGCCGAGCTGCGCCCGCTGATGAGCTGGCTCAAGGCCTAGTTCCTTTGGGCCTCCGCTTCGCTTCGGCCCGTTCAAGGACGAATCCCGGGGCCGGGTCCCGGTGAACCGCGGGGACGGGCGGCCCTCGGCCACCCGTCCCCGTCAGGCTTCCCTACCCCGCCGGTAGACTTTCGACCAGCCGTCACCCCCGATCCGGGCAGCGCCCACCACCTGCGCGGTCGGGCCGCACCACCCGAAAAGGAACCGTTGTGCCCAAACCCGCCGTACTCGTAGCGGAAAAGCTCTCGCCCGCCGGAATCGCGCTGCTTGAGGAGGACTTCGAGGTACGCCACGTCGACGGCGCCGACCGGTCCCAGCTCCTGCCGGCCCTCGCCGACGTCGACGCCCTCATCGTGCGCAGCGCGACGCAGGTGGACGCCGAGGCGATCGCCGCCGCCTCCCGCCTCCAGGTGGTCGCCCGGGCCGGTGTCGGTCTGGACAACGTGGACGTGGAGGCCGCCACCAAGGCCGGCGTCCTGGTGGTCAACGCGCCCACCTCCAACATCATCAGCGCCGCGGAGCAGGCCATCAACCTGCTGCTGGCCAGCGCCCGCAACACCGCCCCGGCGCACAACGCCCTGATCAACGGCGAGTGGAAGCGTTCCAAGTACACCGGCGTCGAGCTCTACGAGAAGACCGTCGGCATCGTCGGCCTCGGCCGCATCGGCGCCCTGGTCGCGCAGCGCCTGTCGGCCTTCGGCACCCAGGTCATCGCCTACGACCCCTTCGTGCAGCCCGCCCGCGCGGCCCAGATCGGCGTGGAGATGACCACGCTCGACGAGCTGCTGGAGCGCTCGGACTTCATCACCATCCACCTGCCCAAGAACAAGGACACGCTGGGCCTGATCGGTGACGAGGCCCTGAGCAGGGTCAAGCCCACCGTGCGCGTCATCAACGCCGCGCGCGGCGGCATCCTCGACGAGGACGCGCTCTACCGGGCCCTCAAGGACGGCCGTGTGGCGGGCGCGGGCATCGACGTGTTCGCCAAGGAGCCGTGCACCGACAGCCCCCTCTTCGAGTTCGAGAACGTGGTCGTGGCCCCCCACCTGGGCGCCAGCACCGCCGAGGCCCAGGAGAAGGCGGGCACCCAGGTCGCCCGCTCGGTCAAGCTGGCCCTCTCCGGCGAGTTCGTCCCCGACGCCGTGAACGTGCAGGGCACCGGCGTGGCCGAGGACGTCAAGCCGGGCCTTCCCCTGACCGAGAAGCTCGGCCGCGTGTTCACCTCCCTGGCGGGCAGCATCGCCAGCCGCATCGACGTCGAGGTGCGCGGCGAGATCGCCTCGCACGACGTCAAGGTGCTGGAGCTGGCCGCCCTCAAGGGCGTGTTCGCCGACGTGGTCGAGGACACCGTGACCTTCGTCAACGCCCCGCTGCTCGCCAAGGAGCGCGGCGTCGAGGTCAACCTCGTCACCAGCGACGACAACACCGACTGGCGCAACCTCATCACGGTCCGCGGCGTGCTCGCCGACGGCACCCGCGTGTCGGTCTCGGGCACCCTGACCGGCCCCCGCCAGGTCGAGAAGCTGGTGGAGATCAACAACTACACCATGGAGATCGGCCTGGCCGAGCACATGGTGTTCCTGTCCTACGAGGACCGCCCCGGCGTGGTCGGCACGGTCGGCGCCCTGCTGGGCGACGCCGGCGTCAACATCGCGGGCATGCAGGTCATCCGGGACCAGGAGGGCGGCAAGGCGCTGATCGCGCTCACCGTGGACTCCGCGGTGCCCGACGAGACCCTCGCCTCGATCTCCGCCGAGATCGACGCCGACATCAGCCGCCAGGTCGACCTGGAGGACTAGGGGACCCAGGACTCCCCTCCGGGCGGTCGCGGCAGGGGCCGTACCGCATCCGGCGCTCACGGGCGCCGCGTGCGGTACGGCCCCTCGTGCTGTCCGGGGGCCGCGTGGTGCGGTGAATTATGCGCTCTTCGCGGCTTTTCTCTACCTTTCTATCGCTATGGCGTGGGTCCGAGGTTCGTCGCGAGCGGCTCCTGACCAGCCACGATGCCAGATTGTCTCGCATGCTGAGAAAGCCTGGCCATATAGTTGGACATCCGATATTCTGAGGTCCTAGGAGTCAGTGGTACCGGCTTCACGGCCGGATGCCGCCGCCCCGCGCCGCGAGCGCCCCCACCCGGGGCCCGTGCGGGTGTTCCACGGCAGGCGATCCCGCCGGGAGGGCTCCCCTGGCCGTGGACACCGCCGCCCACGTTCCGCGCTCCGCCGCCGTTCGGCGCGATCCGTCCCGAACCCCGGTCCCGTAGTGCACACCGCCGCAGAGCATTCCCTGGCCGCGCCGTTCCCGGCTCCGGTCACGCAACGCATCCGGAGGATCGCATGTACGACATGATCGAGTACCCGTCCGCGCCCGACTCCCAGGACGAGATCAACCGCGCCCTGCAGGACGCCCTCAACCGGCGGGCCTGAGGCCCGGTCCCGGCGACGGCCGCGCGAACCCCCGGCCGGAGGCACCCGCACTCCGCCGGGGCGGTAGGGTTGTCTCATTCAGTGTTCATCCTGGTCTCACCATATGAGAAGCGGCCGGTGGGGCCGTGTCGAAGCAGAGGCAGTCCATATGGCAGCGCGCACCGTGAAACTGGCGGTCATTCCCGGCGACGGGATCGGTCCCGAGGTCATCGCCGAAGGGCTCAAGGTGCTGGAGGTCGCGGCCTCCCAGCACGACCTCGCCGTGGAGACCACCGAGTACGAGCTGGGCGCCAGGCTCTGGCACCGCACCGGTGAGACCCTGCCCGACTCGGTCGAGGCCGAGCTCGCCGGGCACGAGGCCATCTACCTCGGCGCCGTCGGCGACCCGTCGGTCCCCAGCGGCGTCCTGGAGCGCGGCCTGCTGCTGCGCCTGCGTTTCGACTTCGACCACTACGTCAACCTCCGCCCCGTCCGCCTCTACCCGGGGGTGGACAGCCCGCTCGCCGGCGTGGGCCCCGAGGACATCGACATGCTGGTGGTCCGCGAGGGCACCGAGGGCCCCTACGCGGGCGCCGGGGGCGTCCTGCGCAAGGGCACCCCGCACGAGATCGCCACCCAGGACAGCGTCAACACCCGCTTCGGGGTGGAGCGCGTCGTGCGCTACGCCTTCGACAAGGCCGCCTCCCGCCCCCGCCGCAAGCTCACCCTGGTCCACAAGGACAACGTCCTGACCTTCGCCGGTGAGCTGTGGCAGCGCGTGGTCCGGGAGGTCGGCGCCGAGTACCCGCAGGTCGCCGTGGACTACTGCCACGTCGACGCCGCGTCGATGTTCTTCGTCAACCAGCCCGCCCGCTTCGACGTGGTGGTCACCGACAACCTCTTCGGCGACATCATCACCGACATCGGCGCGGCCATCACCGGCGGCATCGGGCTGGCCGCCAGCGGCAACATCAACCCGGACAACACCTTCCCCAGCATGTTCGAGCCCGTCCACGGCTCCGCGCCCGACATCGCGGGCCAGGGCAAGGCCGACCCCACCGCCACGGTGCTCTCGGCCGCGACCATGCTGGAGCACCTCGGAGTGCCCGAGGCGGCCCGCCGGATCGAGGCGGCGGTCGCCACGGACCTCAAGACCCGCGCCCAGAACGGCACGGTCCGCTCCACCTCCCAGATCGGCGACGACCTCGCCGCGCGAGTAGCCGAGCAGGGCTGACGCACACGCCGGAAGCCCTGCCCTTTCCCGAGGCGCGGCTGACGGCCCTGTTCACCTTCACCGTCGACGGGCGCGCCCGGGTTCCCGAGCGCGCCCGTCGCCGTGTCCGCGTGCGGCTCCGTTCCCCGAGCGGTGCCGTCCTCGCGTGCATCACTCCTGCTCTGGCACCGGGTGCGCTCTTCAGACAGACTAGATCCCAGGCCGGCGATGCTGCCGGCCTGATGCACCCGAGAGGACCACCGACACCATGAACAACGACACCACCACAAGCGGGTTGACGTTCGACATCCAGCTCTCCGACAGGCGGAAGACCCCGCAGGAACGAGAGGCACTGCTGGAGAGTCCCGGGTTCGGCAAGGTGTTCACCGACCACATGGTGAGCATCCACTACACCGAGGGGAAGGGGTGGCACGACGCCAAGCTGGAGCCGTACGGTCCGCTGAGCCTGGACCCGGCCACCGCCGCCCTCCACTACGCCCAGGAGATCTTCGAGGGCCTCAAGGCCTACCGGCACCCCGACGGCTCGCTCGCCTCCTTCCGCCCCGAGTCCAACGCGGCCCGCTTCAACCGCAGCGCGGCGCGCATGGCGATGCCCGAGCTCCCCGAGGAGCTCTTCCTGAAGTCCATCGAACTCCTCCTGGAGCACGACGGCGACTGGGTGCCGACCAAGGAGGACTTCAGCCTGTACCTGCGCCCGTTCATGGTCGCCACGGACGTCGGCCTCGGCGTCAACCACCCGTCCCGCTCCTACGTCTACCTGCTGATCGCCTCGCCGGTCGGCTCCTACTTCTCGGGCGGCGTCCAGCCGGTGACGGTGTGGCTGTCCAAGGACTACACGCGCGCCGCTCCGGGCGGCACGGGCGCGGCCAAGTTCGCGGGCAACTACGCGGCGAGCTTCCTCGCCCAGGCGCAGGCGGTGGAGCAGGGCTGCGACCAGGTGGTCTGGCTCGACGCCCGCGAGCACCGCTGGGTCGAGGAGATGGGCGGCATGAACCTGTGGTTCGTGTTCGGCTCGGGTGAGAACGCGCGGCTGCGCACGCCCCCGCTGACCGGGACCCTGCTGCCGGGCATCACCCGCGAGTCGCTGCTGACCCTGGCCCCCGATCTGGGCATCCCGGCCGAGGAGGCGCCCATCTCCACCGACGAGTGGCGCGAGGCGGCCGAGTCCGGCGAGCTCACCGAGGTGTTCGCCTGCGGAACCGCGGCCGTCATCACCCCCGTCGGCCGGGTCAAGGGCGACGACGGCGAGTTCACCGTCGGCGACGGCACCCCGGGTCCGGTCACCATGCGCCTGCGCGAGGAGCTGGTGGGCATCCAGACGGGTCTGCGCGCCGACAAGCACGACTGGATCACCCGGTTCTAGCGTGACCCCGGCGGGCCGTCCTCCCCCGGGCGGCCCGCCCCGGCCTTCCCTCCCCCC